>NZ_RXOZ01000011.1:0-402660 GCF_003991205.1 Georgenia sp. SYP-B2076
TTTCCACCACCCACGGGTGGGAAGGCCCCCAGCAGACCACTGGGTTGATAGGCCGGACGTGGAAGCGAGGACTAACGACTCGTGAAGCTGACCGGTACTAATTGGCCGACAACTTGCCACACACCACCAAGGTGGTAGGCATCAAAGAAAAGCTGCGTCCACTGTACGGTTCCCGAGATACGCCCCACACCCCTTCAAGAAGGGTTGGGCCGATATCTCCACAGAGTTACGGCGGTCATAGCGAGGGGGAAACGCCCGGTCCCATTCCGAACCCGGAAGCTAAGCCCCTCAGCGCCGATGGTACTGCACGGGAGACTGTGTGGGAGAGTAGGACACCGCCGAACACCCATCAACAGAAAGGCCCCCACCACCGGTGGGGGCCTTTCTGCATTCCCGGAACCCAAAACCCCCGAGCGGCGCCGACACACGACCGCCCGGCGGCGTCAAGACCCGACCGCCCCGCCCGTCAGAACTTGACCGCTCGGCGTGGTTAGGACTTGACCGCTCGGCGTTCTTAAGAGTTGGCTGGTCGGCTCCTCAACGCGGCGAGGGCGGGGGAGGCGTCGATGCCGTCCTGCTCGGCCACGAGCGCGAGCAGGGACTCCACCTCCTCGGCGCAGGCCGGGCAGCCGGCCACGTGGGCGCGCATCTCCGGGAACGCCGCGGTGCCGGGCTGGCTGAGAATCGCCTCGACGAAGTGGTCCATGCCGGCGAAGCAGTCCTCGCACGAGAGCCACGGTTCAGTGTCGAGGGTAAGGAGGCGAGCCGTCTCAGGGCTGAGCTGGCGGTGTGTCGCGGTCATCGCGCGCCGGTCCTGTTCTGCGTCGGGGAGAGGAAGCCGTCTGCGGCCAGGCGGGTCCTGAGCCTGCCGCGGGCGTCGTGCAGCGTCTTGTACAGAGCGCCGCGGGTGGTGCCCAGGCGGTCCGCGAGGACATCGATCGGGATGCCGTCGACGAGCAGAGCGACGGCGACGCGCCGCTGGTGAGCGGTGAGGACGTCATTCATGGCGGCGCGGATCGCGCGGGCGAGCTCGCGCGCCTCGGTGAGTTCGGCCGGCCCCGGGCCGGGATCGGCCCACCGGTCGGCGTCTTCCAGGCGGACGTCGCGATGCGCCCACGCGCGGCGGCGCATCTCGCTCGCGGCCTCGAGGATCGCGAACTTGTACGCCCAGGTCGTGAACCGGCTGCGCCCCTCGAAGGTGTCGAGCTTCGTCAGCAGGGCCGTGAGCGCCCCGTCAGCCGCGGCGGTGGCGATCTCGCCGAGGGCGTCACCGTTCGCGTCCGGGAGCATGGCGCGCATGCGCCGGACCTGGTGCCACGCGGCCCGGACCATGAGGGCGTGCAGCTGCCTGAGTGCGTCGTCCCGGGCGGCGCCGCGCAGGCGCAGCGCCTGGACCCAGTCGTCACCCGTGTGGGGACCGGTGTGTTCCGGGCCTTCCAACCCGAGCACGACGGCGTCTGCCTCACCGGGACCCGCGGCCCTCACCGCACCGGGACCCGGTAAGGATTCCGTCTCCGCCGACGCAAACCTTGGTGTCATGCCGCAGCGCCCCAGCCTCTCCCGGACCGCAGATCACAAAGGACAACTGAGATGAACCGTAGCCTTGCTCTCCCGAGGAAGCACCTGGTCACGACGGTCGGGCTGTTCCTCCTCGCAGTCCTCGTCGCCCTGGGCGCCTGGGGGTTGCCCCGCCTGAGCGCCGACGCCGCATCCCAGGCCCAGGATCTGCAGGTGTCGGCCCATGGCCACGGGCATGGCCACGGCCATGCGACCGTCCCGCGGACGGCCTCCCAGGTGGCCTTCCACGACCAGATGCGGAAGCTGTGGGAGGACCACGTCACGTGGACGCGGCTCGCGATCGTCACGTTCGCCGACGGCTCGCCGGCGTTCCCGGCGACCGCAGAACGGCTCCTACAGAACCAGGCTGACATCGGGGACGCGATCAAGCCGTACTACGGCACTGAGGCGGGCGACCAGCTCACTGCTCTCCTGCACGACCACATCACCATCGCGGTCGAGATCCTCCAGGCCGCCAAGGCGGGGGACACCGCCGGTCTCGCCGACGCCCGTGCGCGCTGGTCCGCCAACGGGGACGAGATCGGGAACTTCCTCGGGACGGCGAACCCTCGCTACTGGCCAGCCGCGGACATGCGAGCGTCGATGGCTACGCACCTCGAGCAGACCTTTGCGGAGGCGGCCGACGAGCTTGCCGGTAACTATCCCGCCAGTGTCACCGACTATGAGGCGGCGCATCTGCACATGCTGGACATGGCCGACACGCTCAGCAGCGGGATCATCGCGCAGTTCCCCAAGCAGTTCCGCTGATTCACGACCGCACGACGCACCTCCGTCCGGCCGGTCGCCACGGCGACCGGCCGGACCGACGCGTCCTCACCGCCGGTCCCCGGCCGCCGAAGTTCGCCGGTTTCCGGCAGTCGCCCGGCCCCGATCGGCCGGTATGCGCCCCACCGCCCGCCTCCGCCGTCGGCGCGGACGATCTTGAGCGGTTGTGTCGATGCCGGGTCAGCCCGATCGACGTACGGGTACGACCGCGTCCCGACCACGAGACGCCCTGACCCGAGGAGCACCGATGAGGAAGCTCGTGATGGCGGCGTTCGTCTCCCTGGACGGCATCGCGCAGGCGCCCGGCGGACCGGAGGAGGACCCCGAAGGGGGCTTCCAATACGGCGGCTGGCAGTTCCCGTTCGCGGACGACGAGCTGGGTGAGGTCACCGACAGATTGTTCGCTCGCACCGGGGCGTTCCTGCTCGGTCGCCGGACCTACGACATCTTCGCGGCGTACTGGCCCCAGGTCACCGACCCGAACGACCCGACCGCCTCGGCGCTCAACGCGCTGCCGAAGTACGTCGTCTCGACAACCCTCACGGACCCGGAGTGGCACAACACCACGGTGATCAGCGAAGACGTGCCCGGTGCCATCCGCGCGCTGAAGGAGGAGGACGGTGGGGACATCCTCATCTGGGGCAGCACCCAGCTGCTGCCCACCCTGCTGGCCCACGACCTCGTCGACGAGCTCGTCGTGGGCATCTACCCGGTGGTGCTCGGGCACGGTAAGCGGCTGTTCGCCGAGGGGACGTCGGCCCGCACGCTGCGACTGACGGACTCCACCCGGACCAGCTCCGGCGCGTTCTTCAACACCTACGAGCCCGTCGGTGACGTCAAGGTCGGCACGTTCGGCGTCGACGACGCGGGCGCCCAGACGGCGACGGCCGCGGACGCTCAAACCTGACGCACCGGGCGCCTCACCCCGACGGGTCGCCGTCCGGAGGGTGCCGCGGGCGGCCGTCCGGAGTGGGCCGACGGCGGTCTACCGGACGGCTCGGCATCGCCCGTCCCCGGGGGCGGGCGCAGTCGTCGCCGCGTAGCGTCGCCCCCGTGGACCCGGTCTCGGCGCTCAAGCGCGTGGCGTTCCTGCTCGAGCGCGAGCTCGCCGAGCCGCACCGGGTCAAGGCGTTCCGCAAGGCCGCCTGGCGGCTGGAGGCGCTGCCGGAGGGCGAGCTCGACCAGCGGATCGCCGCGGGCACGCTGGCCAAGCTGCCCGACGTGGGGCCCAGGACCGCCGCGGTCGCCACCGAGGCAGCGAACGGGCGGACGCCCGAGTACCTCGCCGAGATCGAGGCCCGCGCGGCGTTCCCGCTGGCGGGCGGCGGCGAGTCCGTCCGGGACTGGCTCCGGGGCGACCTCCACTCGCACTCGGACTGGTCCGACGGCGGCAGCCCGATCCGGGAGATGGCCGAGGCGGCCATCGATGCCGGTCACGACTACCTCGCCCTGACCGACCACTCGCCCAGCCTCACCGTCGCCCGCGGGCTGACGGCCGCCAGGCTGCGCACCCAGCTGGGCGTCGTCGCCGACCTCAACACCGAGCTCGCCCCGTTCCGCCTCCTCACCGGCATCGAGGTCGACATCCTCGAGGACGGTGAGCTGGACCAGGAGGACGACCTGCTCGCGGAGCTCGACGTCGTCGTCGCGTCCGTCCACTCCAAGCTGCGGATGGACGCGGCCACGATGACGCGGCGGATGGCCCGCGCGGTCGCGAACCCCCGTGTCGACGTCCTCGGGCACTGCACGGGCCGCCTCGTGACCGGCGGTCGCGGCACCCGGCCGGAGTCCCAGTTCGACGCCGAGCTCGTCTTCGAGGCGTGCCGGCGGTTCGACGTCGCGGTCGAGATCAACTCGAGGCCAGAGCGGCGCGACCCGCCGACGCGCCTGCTCGCGCTGGCGGACGAGATGGGCTGCCGGTTCTCCATCGACACCGACGCGCACGCGCCGGGCCAGCTCGACTTCCTGGACTACGGCTGCGCCCGCGCGCAGGCCCGGGGGCTGAGCCGGGAGCGGATCGTCAACGCCATGGACGTGGACGAGCTGCTGGCGTGGACGCGGTCCGGGTGACGCCCCGCCAGTGTCTTTCCGGCTGCCCCACGACCTCCGCGAGTAAGGCGGGTCTCCGCCGGTTTCTCGCCCACCAGAATTTCGGCCGAACCGTGGCTCTGCAACGACGGGCAGGACTAAGGTCCCAGGCCAATACGTGTCACGCACCGGAGGCAACCGTCATGGCATTCAAGGGTCCCCGCCGTATCAGGCCGTTCGTGCGCACCCGTGCGCAACGCGGGTGGGGGCTCCTAGGCGTAAGCATGCTCCTGACCTTCCTCCTCGCGGCCTCGGGCGTGGTGATTCCGTTGCTCGCCGCCGTGCTCGCAACCGCCATGGCGGTCGGGCTGCTGCTCGGCATCGCGCCGATGCTCACCGGGGCGCCCGCCGGTGCCGGGCCCGCCCGGCCTGTGTTCCTCGGACGGGTCCCGGCCTCGTGGGAGTACTACGAGACGTTCGGAAGGTAGGCGCCGACCCGGCCCGACGTCCTGCCCGTCAGGGCGTGCCGGTCAGGTTGCGCCCGTCACGTCGGGGTCGCCCGGTGCGCCGGCGGCACCGTGATGATGGGCAGGTCGCCGTCGGTCTCGATCGCGTCACCGCCCCCGTTGCGGCTGTGGTAGCCGGCGGAGAAGTCGCGGACCAGGTGCACCGTCGCGTCCGCCGAGGTCAGCGCGGACACGACGACGTCGCGCTCCTCGTCAGTGTTCTCGGCGATCTTGTGCGTGATCTGGAACGTGAACAGGGACAGGCCGACCTTGCGGTCGAAGGTGGCGGCGCCGACGAGGTCGACCTCGAAGCCCCCGGGCAGCTTCCACCCCGGCGGGCAGGCCCAGAACCGGGCGTGGTGCCGCTGCGCGGGACTGCCCTTCACCTCCTTCTCGAACGCCAGGGTCTGCTTACCACCGAAGAGGAAGAGCGGGCTGACCGGGGCCGCCGGGTAGCTGCGGCGGAACACCGACGCCACCGCGATGCGCATCGCGCTGTGGAACGTCACCGGGTCCGCGGCGCTCCACCCCGCCGAGAGCATCGCCGAGGTGAGCGCCTCCGGCGTGCCGATCACCGCGAGGTTGATGGGATCGCCCAGCAGCCCGTCGACGGTGCGGGCACGTCCGATGAAGTAGCTGGGGACGTAGATCCGGGTGAGCAGGCGGTTCAGGCGGGGGAGCAGCACGTAGGCGGCGAGCACCCAGATGACGAGAAACAGCCAGGGCTGGCGGGCGTCGTCGGCCACCTCCGTGACGATGAGGTCGTAGACGGCCCAGCCCACCAGCACCGTCGTGAGCAGGAAGAACAGCCGGTGGAGCACCAGCACGACGGTGGCTGCCACCCGCCGGTACCCGCGCGGAGGGCCCTTCGGCCCGGGACCGCCCGCGCCGGTCGAGCTGACACCCCCGCGCTGACCGCCCATCACCACATCATGACGGCTGGCACCGCGGCCGGCCGAGCGATGGACGCCGCCCGAGGACGACGCCGTTGCGCACCGGCCGGCATCTTCGCCACCCTGGGACCGTGAGCCAGCACGGCGCAGCTCCGGCGGGCGCGCCCCGCGTCCCCGGCCTGGCGAGGCGCCCGCGGTCGGGTCTCCTCGAGCGGGAGACGAGCGAGTTCGACCGCGGGCTGTCCTTCTTCGACGCGATCTACGCGTTCGCGATCACGCTGCTCATCACGAACGTCGACGTCCCGCCGGACGCGACGTGGGAGGACCCGGGCGCGCTGGTCGCCACCGGCGTGCTGCACCAGCTCGGCGGCTTCGTGCTGGGCTTCATCGTGATCGCCCTCTTCTGGCGCGTCAACGTCACGCTCGTCAAGCGCATCACGGCGATGGACCCCGCTACCACCACCGCGAACCTCGTGGCGGCCGCCTTCGTCATCCTCATCCCGTTCACGACCCAGGGCATGAGCGACCCCACGGCGGCCGCGTACGGCCTGCCGACGGCGATCTACGCCGCCAACATCGCGCTCGCGTCCTTGGCGCAGCTCGCCATGTACGAGGTGGCGAGGCGCCGCGGTGTCGAGGTGAGGCCCACGACGCGCCGCGAGAACGTCGCACACGTCCTCGACAGTCTCGCGACGCCGCTGATCTTCCTGGCGTCCATCCCGGTCGCGCTGGCCTGGGGCGGGTACGTCGGGAAGCTCAGCTGGCTCGTCCTGCTCCTCGTCGCACCCCTCGCCGAGCACCTCGCCTGGAGGGGCGTGCCGGCCCCGGGCCCGGCGACAGGCCCACCTGACGCCCTTGACAACCCCACATGACCGGGCTTGGATCAACGCTAGTCAACATTCGTTGTGGGGACGTGCGCGGTCCCTCGGACAAGGGCCCCATGTACGCACCGGAGCGGCATCAGGAAATCCTGCAGACGGCCCGCGCCCAGGGCAGGGTCGACGTCGCGGGCCTGGCCAAGGCGTTCGCCGTCACCACCGAGACCGTCCGGCGCGACCTCACCGCGCTGGAGCGCCGCGGCGTGCTGCGCCGTGTGCACGGCGGGGCGATCCCGGTCGAGCGGCTGAGCGTCGAGCCGGACGTCGCCCGGCGCGAGGGGCACGCCGCCGCGGAGAAGCGGCGCATCGCCCTCGCCGCCCTCGAGGAGGTGCCCGAGGGCGGCTCGCTCATCCTGGACGCCGGCACCACCACGGCCCGCCTGGCCGAGATGCTGCCCACCGATCGCGAGCTCACCGTCGTCACGCACTCCATCCCGATCGCCGCGCTCCTCGTCACGCGGCCCAACATCCACCTCCACCTGCTCGGCGGGTCCGTCCGCCCCCGGACGCTGGCGGCGGTGGGGGACTGGACCATCGCCCAGCTCGCCGACGTCTTCGCAGACGTGGTGTTCATGGGGACCAACGGCATCAGCGTCGAGCGGGGCCTGACCACGCCCGACCGTGCCGAGGCGAGCGTGAAGAAGGCCCTCATCGCCTCCGCCCGCCGCACCGTCGTCCTGGCCGACCACAGCAAGTTCGGCCGGGAGGAGTTCGCGCTCGTCGCCCCGCTCACGGCGGTCGACACGATCATCACCGACGACGGCCTCGACGCCGAGCTGGCGGCCGAGGTGGAGAACGCCGGCCCGCGGGTGGTGCTGGTGTGACCCCCTGGCCGCCGAGAGGTCAAGTACTCGCAGCCGGGCCCACGACGGCCCTGGCCGGCGCGCCGTCGCACCGGCCAGGGCCGCGGGGCGCCATGCCCCACCGGGGCTTGGGTGCGCGCCCCGGGTTACCGGACTAGGGCCGCAGCGGGTCGTCCCGGTCGGCGTCGGTCAGCGACGCGTCGGTGCCCCCTGCGTCGAGGTCGTCGCGCGGCACCAACGGCGTGGTCGTCTCGACGAACGTGCCCCCCGCCGGCACGTCCGGCGTCGCAGGCACATCGGCGACCGGCGTCGTCCCGGCCGGCGTCGCGTTGACCGGGGGCGTGACGACGTCCGACTCCACGACCACCGTCTCTGTCTCCAGCGGCATGCCGGCGACCGGCGTCGCCTCCTCGCTCTCGTCGGACCCGCTCTTCTTGGCCCCGGCGACGGCGGCTGCGGCTCCCGCGGCGGCCAGCCCGACGGCCGCGGCGGCGACCTTGCCCGAGACGCCCGCCTTGCCCTTGTCGCCGCGGGAGGCGGCGGCGTCGTCGACGCCCGGCGTGCCGACGGCGGCCCCCTCGCCCACGGACCCGCGCCACGCGCCGGTGGCGTAGCCCTCGGACTCGATGAACGCCTTGAACCGGTCCAGGTCCTTCTCGGCCTGGTTCTCGACGACGTTGAGCTTGTCGCCGACCTTCTCGACAAGGCCCTCGGGCTCGTACTCCAGGCTCAGGTGCACGGAGGTCTGGCCCCCGCCCACGTCCTCGAACGTCACCGCGCCGGCGTTGGTCGCGCCCTCGGTGGCGGCCCAGGCGACCTTGCGGTCGCGGACCTGCTCGAGGATCTTCGCCTCCCACTGGCGCTTGACCCCGGCGATCTCGGCGACCCACTGCAGACGGTCGTCGCTCAGCTGCGTGACGCTCTTGACGCCGCCCATGAACTGGGGGAAGTCCTCGAACTGTGTCCACTGGTTGTAGGCCGTGCTGACAGGGACGTTCACCAGGATGGACTTCTCGACCTTCGTGGTCATGACAGCTCCTCACGGGATGTGGACGACGAGGCGGAAGACGTCCTCGTCGGTGGCCCTCTCAAGGATGGTTGATGTCGCGTCGATCCGCCTGCGGACGGGGGAAGCCCCTGGTCAGCGTGGGGGCGACGGCGAACGACGGGCAGCCGCTAGGTTGGCCGAGGAGAGCCGTGCACCACGAGCAAGGATGCTGATGCAGACCATCGATTTCCCCCCCGACCACCTCGCGCAGGTCCGCGCCGGCACGAAGACGACGACGGTGCGCTACCGGGAGGACATCGCGCCAGGCCGGGTGACGCTCGTCTTCGTCGGCAAGGAGACCACGTCGAAGGTCGCCGCGACGGTCACCCGGATCCTGCCGGGTCGGCTCAGCGACCTGACCGACGCCGACGCGGAGGCCGCCGGCTTCGCGGACCGCGCGGAGCTGGTGGAGCAGCTCACCACCGTGCACTACCCCGGGATGCCCGAAGACGCCGAGATCGCCGTGGTGCACTTCGAGGTCTGAGGCCGTTCGGCTGCGCGCACGGCCGCCGCCGTCGGATCATGGGAGACACGGCGGCTCACGGCGGAGGGAACGACGACGATGTCGACATTCGAGGGCAAGGTCGCGATCGTCACGGGCGGGGGCTCGGGCCTCGGCGAGGCGATCAGCAAGGAGCTGGCGGCCAAGGGCGCCGGCGTCGTCGTCACGGACATCAACCTGGGTGCGGCCGAGCGGGTGGCCGCAGAGATCGCCGCCGCGGGAGGCACCGCCGACGCGATCGAGCAGGACACCGCCCGGGCGCAGGACTCCGAGAAGGTCGTCCGCCACGCGGTCGACACCTACGGTCATCTGCACCTGGCCGTCAACAACGCCGGCATCGGCGGCCCGCAGGCGCCCGTCGGCGAGACGGACCTGGCGGCGTGGGACAAGGTCATCTCCATCAACCTCTCGGGCGTGCTCTACGGCATGCGCTACCAGATCCCCGAGATGCTGAAGGCCGGCGGAGAGAACTGCGCCATCGTCAACATGTCGTCCATCCACGGCGTGGTGGCCGCCCTCGGCAACGGCGCCTACACCGCCGCGAAGCACGGCGTGATCGGCCTGACGAAGAACGCCGCCGCCGAGTACGGCCCGGAGGGCCTGCGCATCAACGCCGTGGGCCCGGGCTACATCGACACCCCGCTCCTCCAGAGCCTCCCGCCCGAGTTCCTCGGCGCCCTCATGGCCAAGCACCCGCTCGGGCGGCTGGGCACGGCGGAGGAGGTCGCGCACCTGGTCTGCTTCCTCCTCTCCGACGAGGCGTCGTTCATCACCGGCAGCTACCACCTCATCGACGGCGGCTACACCTCGGTGTGAAAAAGGCTCCAATCCCGTCCCCTACTTGTGCCACGATGGTGCCGCCGGGGGGATGGACGAGGAGTCGACGGGCGGGCCGTGAGCACCAACGTGGTAACCGAGCGGGCCAGGCAGGGTGATCCCGCACGCGAGGACGTGCTCCACGCCCAGGGGCTGGTGCGCCGCTACGGCGACCTCACCGCCGTCGACGGTGTCTCCTTCCACATCGCCGCGGGCGAGACCTACGGCCTCCTCGGGCCCAACGGGGCCGGGAAGACCACGACGATCTCGATGGTCGCCGGCCTGGTTCCCGCCGACGCCGGCACGGTCACCGTGGCCGGGTCGCCCATGGGGCCGGGCCAGGTGGACGTCAAGCGCCACATCGGCCTCGTGCCCCAGGACCTGGCGATCTACCCCGAGCTCTCGGCCCGGGAGAACCTCGCGTTCTTCGGCCGGCTCCAGGGCCTGCGGGGCGCCGGCCTGACGCGGCGCGTCGACGAGGTCCTCGACCTCATCGCCCTCGCCGACCGCGCGAAGGACGCCACGAAGGAGTTCTCCGGCGGGATGAAGCGCCGCCTCAACATCGGCATCGGCCTGCTGCACCAGCCCACCCTGCTGATCCTCGACGAGCCGACCGTCGGCGTGGACCCGCAGTCGCGCAACGCGATCCTGGAGTCCGTCGAGGCCCTCTCGGTCGAGGGCATGGCGGTGCTGTACACGACGCACTACATGGAGGAGGCCGAGCGCCTCTGCGACCGCATCGCCATTATCGACTCCGGCCGCATCCAGGCCGAGGGGACCCGCGACGAGCTCATCACGCTCACCGGCGGCGTGGACCACATCCGCCTCGCCGGCTCGGGTGAGACGGCGGCCGCTGCGGCGGCGGTGCGCGCGCTTCCCGCGGTCGAACGGGTCGACGCCGACCGTCACACCCTGGCCCTGACCGTGCGCGACGCGCCCACCGCCGTGGCCGCCATCGTCACCACCGCCACGGCCGCCGGGATGACCCTCAGCGACGTCGAGATCACCCGGCCGGACCTGGAGTCGGTCTTCCTGCACCTGACCGGCAAGGCGCTGCGGGACTGATGATGCGCCAGCTGTGGACCATGACGGCCTCCGACCTGCGCCAACGCGTCCGGGACAGGTCGGTCCTCATCTTCGGCCTCGTCGTGCCGCTGGCGCTGATGGCCGTCTTCAGCCTCACGCTCGGCTCGGACGACCTCGAGCTCCGGCCCGTCACCGTCGCGGCGTCCGCCCCGGCCGACGACGCGCTCGCCTCGGCGCTGGTCGCCGTGCTCGGCGAGGTCGACGGGCTCGACGTCACCGTCCAGGAGGTCGCCGCCGACCAGGCGCGGGAGCGCGCCCGGTCCGGGCAGGCCGAGCTGGCCGTCGTCATCCCCGAGGGATTCAGCGACAAGGTGATGCGCGGCGACGGCGCCGTCGTGGACGTGACGGAGGGCGACGGTGCCGGCATCGAGACCGACATCCTCCTCTCGGTCATGCAGGGGGTGCTGGACCAGTTCTCCGCCGGGGCGGTCACCGCGGCCGCCGGATCGGCGGCGGGCGTCACCGCGGACCGGCTCGGCGCCCTCGCGGAGGAGGCGGCCACCGGCGGCCCGGCCCTCACCCTGACCGAGGGACGCGCCGCCACCGAGCAGCTCGGCGCGACGGCCTCCCTCGTGGCCGGGCAGGCCGGCCTGTTCCTGCTGTTCACGGTCGGCTTCGGGGTCCTCGGGCTGCTGGCCGAGCGCGAGCAGGGCACCCTGGCGCGGCTGCGGTCGATGCCGATGCGGCCCGGGCTGATCGTGGGCGCCAAGGGCCTGGTCAGCTACATCCTCGGCGTGGTCGCCACCGGCGTGCTGCTGACCGTCGGCTCGCTGTTCTTCGACGTCTCGTTCGGTTCGCCCCTCGCGGTCGCCGTGCTCGTGCTGTGCGCCGTGGCGGCCGCGACCTCCCTGATGTTCGTCATCGCCCGGGTGGCCCGCACCGCCGAGCAGGCGGGCATGGTCCAGTCGATCCTCGCGATCACGCTCGGGGTGGCCGGCGGGGCCTTCTTCCCCCTCGCGGCCACCGGCCTGGCCGGCCGGCTGCTGGACCTCAACCCGATCGCCGCCTTCACCCGCGGCCTGGGCATCACCGCGGGTGGCGGCGGGCTCGCCGACATCGGGCCGCCCGTGGTGATCATGCTCGGCTTCGCGGTGGTCGTCCTGGCCCTCTCGCGGCTCGCGCCGGACCGGGGCCGGGACCTGTGAGGGCGGCGCTCGCGATCGCCGGCGTGGAGCTGCGCCGCTTCCTGCGCGACCGTTCCACCATCTTCTTCGTCTTCATCTTCCCGCTGCTCCTCGTCCTGGTGATCGGCGCGCAGTTCGGCGGCGACGGCGGCCAGGGCCGGGTGGCCGTCGCCGGGGCGGACGGCGCCCTGCGCGCCGCCGTCGTGAGCGAGCTCGAGGACGACGGCGTCGCCGTCACCCTCGCGGGCGCCGAGGCCCTGCGCGAGCAGGTGGCCCGCGGCCGCACGGACGTCGGCCTGCTCATCTCCCCGGCCGCGGCGGCCGCGTTCGACGCGGGCGACGACGCCCGGCTGGACGTGGTCCCCGGCGCCCAGCAAGGCGCGAGGGCGACGCTCCAGAGGGTCCAGACCGCCATCGCGCGCATCACCGCGGAACGGGGCCAGCTCGAGGCCCTGACCGGGGCGGGCGTGCCGGAGCCCCGGGCCAGGGCCGCGTTGGCGGACGCCTCGTCCGCGGCGACGCCGCCGAGCCTCGCGGTCACCGACGTCGACCGGGTCGCCCAGGAGCTCTCCGGGCTGGGCCAGTTCGACCTCGGCGCCGCCGGACAGACCCTGCTGTTCGTCTTCCTCTCCTCCCTGACGGGCTCGGCCACCCTCATCCAGGCGCGCCGCCTCGGCGTCATGGCGCGCACGCTGGCCGCCCCGGTCTCCGCCGGGCAGGCCGTCGCCGGGCAGGCGCTGGGGCGGTTCACCATCGCCATGTTCCAGGGCGGCTACATCATGGTCGCCACCGCGGTGCTGTTCGGCGTCAGCTGGGGCAACATCTGGCTGTCGCTGCTGGTGCTCGCCGCCTTCGCCGCCGTCGCCGCCGGCGCCGCGATGGTGATCGGCTCGCTGGTGGACAACGACGGGGCCGCGACCGGCGTCGGTGTCGGCCTCGGTCTCGTGCTCGCGGCCCTCGGTGGGTCGATGCTGCCCCTCGAGCTCTTCCCGGACACCCTGCGCGCCGTCGCCCACGTCACCCCGCACGCCTGGGCCTACGACGCCTTCGCCCAGATCCAGCGCCATGAGGGCGCCCTGGTCGACGTCCTCCCGCAGCTCGGCGTGCTGGCGGCCATGGCCGTGGCGCTCCTGGCGCTCGGCGCGTGGGTGCTCCGCCGCAGCCTCACGCGCGCGTTGTAGCGCCGACGGCACCCGCCGCAGGGCTTCGCCGTGACCGATGTCACAGGGCACCGCTAGGGTGTCCACCATCGGTGTTCCGAGCGAGTGCGTCTCCGATGGAGGAGCCATGAAGCGATCGATGCGCGTACGCCGGGCCGTCGCAGGAGCTCTGGTGGTGGGCCTGGCCCTGGTCGGGTGCAGCACGGGGAACGAGACGCCGACGGCGACCACCGGCAGTGCGGGCGGCAGCACGGGGGGCAGCGCCGGGAAGGCGGACTGCACGGTCGGCATGACGCAGATCAACCAGACCGCCGTCTTCTTCACGCAGATGAACGAGGGCGCGACCCAGGCGGCGAAGGACGCCGGGTGCGACCTCAGCATCGCGAACGCCAACAACGACTCCGCCAAACAGAACAGCGACATCGAGACCTTCGTGTCGCAGGGCGTCACGGGGCTGATCGTCGTCGCGATCGACGTCAACGGCGTCCTGCCCGCCGTCAAGGCGGCCCGTGACAAGGGCATCAAGGTCGTCGCCATCGACGCGAAGCTGGAGGAGGGGAGCGTCGACACGTTCGTCGGGGTCGACAACGCCAAGGCGGGGGAGGCCATCGGCAAGTGGGTGGTCGACAACGGCCTGGCCGCCGGCAAGAGCTACGGGGTGGTCGACGCCAAGAACTCCTTCATCCAGAACCAGCGCGAGGACGCCTTCCGCAAGACGGTCGACGCCGCCGGGGCGACGTACACGCAGAGCGTCAACGGTGACAACGTCCAGGAGAAGGCCGCGGCCGCGGCCCAGAACCTCGTGACGGCACAGCCGAACCTCGACTGGATCTACACCACCGGGGAGCCCGCCACGGTCGGCGCGGCGGCGGCGCTCAAGGGCAACACCGTCACGAAGATCGTCGGCTGGGACCTCACCAAGGAGGTCATCGGCGCGATCGACTCCGGGCTGGCGGTCGCCGTCGTCCAGCAGAACCCGAAGCAGGAGGGCGTGGAGGCGGTCCAGGAGCTGAAGAGCCTGATCGACGGCGGCACGGCGAAGGGCTTCATCGACGTGCCGATCACGATCGTCACGAAGGACAACGTCGAGCCGTTCCGGTCGGTCTTCCCCTGACGGAGGTCGCCGTGGCACAGACCGAGGGCGCCGGCGCGGCGCGCGCACCGGCCTACCGCGTCGAGATGCGCGATATCCGCAAGCGGTTCGGCGCGCTCGACGTCCTGAAGGGAGTCAACCTCGCGGTCGCGCCCGGCGAGGTGATCGGCCTCGTCGGGGACAACGGTGCCGGGAAGTCGACCCTGATGAAGATGCTCGCCGGCGCGGTGCGGCCGGACTCGGGGCGGATCCTCATCGACGGCGAGGAGATGTCGGACTCCGCCCCGCGCGCGGCCCGCCTGCACGGGATCGAGATGGTCTATCAGGACCTGGCGCTGTGCAACGACCTGGACGTCGCCGCCAACCTCTTCCTCGGCCGGGAGATGTACCACCCCGGCAGCCGGCGCCTGGACCACGCCGGCATGCACGCGAGCGCCTCCGAGCACCTCCAGCGGCTCCACATCCGCGTCACCAAGACCCGGCAGGAGGTGGGCACGCTCTCCGGGGGGCAGCGGCAGGCGATCGCGATCGCCCGCGCCGTGACCTTCGACCCCAAGGTGCTCGTGCTCGACGAGCCCACGGCCGCCCTGGCCGCGAAGGAGGTCGAGACGGTCCTCCAGCTCATCGCGGACGTCTCCGCCCGCGGGGTGAGCGTCGTGCTCATCACCCACCGCCTCCAGGACCTCTTCGAGGTGGCGGACCGCTTCGTCGTGCTCTACGAGGGGATCGTGTGGCGGGAGATGCCCCCCGCCGAGACCGACCTCGCCGGCCTCGTCACCGCGATGATGGGCAAGTGATGGCCGCCACCGGCCCGCCCGCCGCCGGCCCGCCGGCCGCCGGCCCGCCCGCCGCCGGCCCGCCCGCCCCCGCGCCCGCCGCGAGCGCCCCGCGCCGGCCGTCCGGGCGCACCGGCGCCGGCGGCGAGTTCCTCACCAACCACTTCGGCGTGGTCTCCATCCTCGTGGTCTTCCTGGCCCTGTTCGTGTTCTTCAGCGTCCGGGCCGACGCGTTCCTGACCCCGGACAACCTGGTGAACGTGCTCCGCCAGATCGCCCCCACGGTGATCGTGGCGATGGCGATGACCTTCGTCATCACGACCGGTGCGATCGACCTCAGCGTCGGCTCCATCGTGGGCCTGACGGCGGCGGTCCTGGCCATCATGGCGCGCACGGGCAACCCGTTGCTCGCCCTCGTCGTCACGCTCGCGATCGGCGCGGGCATCGGCCTGGTCAACGGCGCGCTGACCGCGTACGGCCGGTTGCCGTCCTTCATCGTCACCCTCGCCGCGCTCACGGCCGTGCGCGGCGTCGCCCTGCTGATCACCCAGGGGTACAGCACCCCCATCACGTCCACGGCGCTCCTCCCGCTCGGGCAGGGCACCCTGCTCGGGCTGTACACGCCCACGTGGATCGCCATCGCCGCAATCGCGGGGTGCTGGTACGTCTTCACCCAGACCCGGTTCGGGCGCTACGTCGTCGCCCTGGGCTCCAACGCCGAGTCGCTGCGCCGGTCGGGCGTGAACGTCCGGCGGGTCCAGATGTGGGCCCTCGCGATGAGCGGGCTGTTCGCCGCCGTCGCGGGCGTCGCCACAGCCACCCGCCTGGCCAGCGGCTCCTCGAACTCCGGGACGGGCTTCGAGCTCGAGGTCATCACCGCGGTGGTGCTCGGCGGCACGAGCCTCATGGGCGGCCGGGGCTCCATCATCGGCTCCGCGATCGGCGCGATGACCCTCGGCGTGATCTCCAACGGGCTCGTGCTGCTCCACGTCGACGTCTACTGGGTGCCGATCACCCAGGGCATCATCCTGGTCATCGCCATCATCCTGAACAGCAGGCTGTTCTCCTCCGTCTTCGGCCGGCGCACATGACGGCGGTGATGACGGTCCGCGGGCCGGTCGACAGCTCCGCGCTCGGACCGACCCTGACGCACGAGCACATCTTGGGCGACGTGATGTCCTGGTGGCAGCGCTCCACCTCGCCGGGGCTCGACCCGGACGTCTTCGCCGAGCAGCCGGTCTCCCCGCCGCTGCTCTGGGACCTCAAGCACGACCCGTTCGGGAACAAGGACAACTGCCGCCTCGACGACGTCGACGTCGCCGTCGAGGAGGTCCGGCGGTTCGCCGCACTGGGCGGGTCGACCATCCTGGAGGCCACCGGCCTGGGGATCGGCCGCAACCTCGCCGGACTCCGGGAGGTCAGCGAGCGCACCGGCGTGCACATCGTCGCCGGCACGGGCTTCTACCTCGAGGCCGCCCAGCCGGCGGCGCTCGCCGACCTCGACGAGACCGCCGTCGCCGACCTCATCCTCCGGGACATCGCCGAGGGCGAGGCCGGGATCCGCCCGGGCTTCATCGGCGAGATCGGCGTGGGCCAGGGCTTCACCCCCGCCGAGCAGAAGAGCCTCGCCGCGGCGTGCCTCGCCCAGCGCGAGGCGCTGCTGCCCCTGCAGATCCACCTGCCCGCCTGGTTCCGGCTCGGGGGAGAGGTCCTCGACTTCGTCGAGGCGCGGGGCGTCGAGCCCGCCCACGTGGTGCTGTGCCACATGGGCCCCTCCGGCGACGATCCCGGCTACCAGCAGGACCTCATGCGCCGGGGGGCGTGGGTGCAGTACGACATGATCGGGGCCGAGCTGTTCTACGCCGACCAGAACGCGCAGTGCCCCTCGGACGAGGACAACGCCCGGCACATCGCCCGCCTCGTCGGGGACGGGTGGGGCGACCGGCTGCTCCTGTCCTCCGACGTCTTCCTCAAGAGCCTGCTGCGCCGGTACGGCGGCCCTGGCTACGCCCACATCCTGCAGTACTTCGTCCCCCGCCTGGAGCGGTGGGGGATCGGTCCGGAGACCGTGAACCGCCTCCTCGTCGACAATCCCAGGTCCGTGTTCGAGAGCCTCTAGGAGCAGACATGGCGCGCGTCCTCCTCGCCGGTGAGTCGTGGATCTCCCAGGCGACGCACTTCAAGGGCTTCGACAGCTTCACGAGCGTGACCTTCGAGACCGGGGCCGACGAGTTCATCGCGGCGGCGGGACGGGAGGGGATCCGCGTCGAGCAGATGTACGCCCACGACGTCCCGCAGCGTTTCCCCCGCACAGTGGAGGCCATGGCGCCGTTCGACGTCATCATCCTCTCCGACATCGGGTACAACTCCTTCGTCCTCCCCTCGCAGACGTGGCTCCACGGGCAGGCGTCCGACAACCCCCTCACCGCCCTCTGCGAGTGGGTCCGGGCCGGCGGGGGGCTCATGATGGCCGGCGGGTACCTGAGCTTCCAAGGGTTCCAGGCGCGCGCCAACTTCGCCCGCAGCCCGCTCGCCGACGTCCTGCCGGTCTCGATGCTCGACTGCGACGACCGGGTCGAGGTGCCCCAGGGCGCCGGGCCCGTCGTCACGCTCCCGGACCACGACATCGGCCGGCGCTGGCCCGGCGGCGCCCCGCCGCTGCTCGGCTACAACAAGGTGGAGGCGAAGCCGGGGGCCGACGTCGTCGCCACCGTGAACGGCGACGTGCTCATCGCCACCGCCCAGGTCGGGCAAGGGCGGACGCTGGTGTGGACCTCCGACATCGGCCCGCACTGGTGCCCGGAGGACTTCCTCCGCTGGCCCGGGTTCGACGGCGTCGTCGGGGGCATGCTCCGTTGGCTCGGCGCGACGGAGTGAGGGCCGTGGACCGGCCGATCCCCGTCGTCCTGGACTGCGACCCGGGTCACGACGACGCCATCGCGATCCTCCTGGCCGTGCAGTCGCCGAGGATCGATCTGCGCGCCGTGACGACGACGTTCGGCAACTGCGCCGTCGAGGACGCGACCCGCAACGCGTTGCGGGTGCTCGAGTTGGCGGGCGCCCCGCAGGTGCCCGTCGCCGTCGGCGCCGCGGGCCCGCTCACCGGCGCCGCCGAGCTCGGGAACTACGTCCACGGGCGCAGCGGCCTCGACGGCCCGGACCTGCCCGAACCCGTCACCCGGCCCGTGACCCAGTCGGCGGTCGACCTCATGGGCGAGGTGCTCACCGCCGCGGAGGAGCCGGTCACCCTCGTCGCGACCGGGCCGATCACGAATGTCGCCCGCCTGCTCCAGGGCGCGCCCGGGGTCCGGGACCGGATCCGTGAGGTGATCTTCATGGGCGGGTCGACCGAGCGCGGCAACCACACCCCCACGGCGGAGTTCAACGCCTACAGCGACCCCGAGGCGCTGGAGGTCGTGCTCGAGGCCGGGGTGCGGCCGCGGATGGTTGGCCTTAACCTCACCCACCAGGCCCTGGCCACCGCGGACGTGGTGGACCGCCTGCGCGCCATGGACCACCGCCTCGGCCGGGTCGCGGCGGGGTGGATGGGGTTCTTCGGCTCCTCGTACCGCCAGGTCTGGCAGTTCGACTCGCCACCCGTGCACGACCCGTGCACCCTCGCCGCGCTCATCGACCCGCACCTCGTCCGCTGGCAGGAGGCCTTCGTGGCGGTCGAGACGGCGGGGAGGTGGACCCGGGGCACGACGGTCGTCGACCTCTTCGGCCGCCTCGGCCGGCCCGCGAACGCGGAGGTCGCCATGACCCTGGACGTGCGCGGGTACTGGGAGCTGGTGCTGGGCAGCATCGACGCCCTCGGCAGGCAGGAGCGGCCGGGGGAGGCGAGCGCCTGAGCTCAGGCCAGGTCGACAGCTCAGGCCAGGTCGACAGCTCAGGCCAGGTCGGGAGCTCAGGCCATGTCGAGGTCCGCGGCGAGGAGGTGCAGGGCCACCCCGGTGCCCATCACGCTCTCGTCGAAGAGCACCTCGGCCGAGTGGTTGAACGCCCGTGACCCGGGGACGTTGGCGCCGAGGTAGACCATGGCCCCCGGCCACCTGTGCAGGAAGTACGCGAAGTCCTCGATCACCATCGACGGCGCCGCCATCTCGCGGACGTGCCCCTGGAGCGGGGAGGCGGCGAGCCGCGCGAGCAGCCGGTCCAGGTAGGGCCCGTCCGAGACGACGGCCGGATAGCCCTCGGTGACGGTGAGCGTGCCGGTGACCCGGGCCCGGTCGGCCGCCGCGGCCGTCACCTGCTCCATCCCCGCGAGGAGCCGTCGTCGTTGTTTGGGGCCGAGCGTGCGGATCGTGCCCCGGACCGAGCCGTCGGTGGGGATCACGTTGACCGAGGCGCCGGAGAGGACCTCCGTCGCGGTGGCGACGACGTGCTCCTTCGCCGCCAGGGTCTCGGTGAGCTGCCGCAGGCCGGTGATGAAGAACGCCGCCGCGTCCACGGGGCTGCCGGTCAGGTCCGGGGCGCTGGCATGGCCACCGGATCCGTGGAAGGCGACCCGGAACCAGTCACCCGTGGCCATGAAGGTGCCGTGCCGGTAGTTGATCGAGTGCGCGGGCTGCACCGCGTTGACGTGGAGCGCGAACGCGGTGGCGTGGTCCGCCGCGCGGAGGTTCGCGTGCCGCAGCGTCGCCACCGCGCCCCGGTCCGCCTCCTCACCGGGCTGGAAGGCAAGGACCACGTCGTGCCGCGGCGGCCGCTGGGTGAGCGTGCGGGCGACCCCGAGGAGCACGGCCATGTGCAGGTCGTGACCGCACGCGTGCATGGCGCCCGGGCGCAGCGAGGCGAAGGGCAGCCCCGTGGCCTCCTCCAGCGGGAGGGCGTCCATGTCCGCGCGCAGCACCCTCGTGGTCCCGGTGCCGCCGTGCCCGGGGACCCGGACGGTCAGGCCCGCCGCGGTGCGGACCTCCGGGTTCAGGCCGAGGAGCCGGAGCTCGGCCTCGAGGTAGGCGTGCGTGTCAGGAAGGACCAGCCCGACCTCCGGATTTTGGTGGAGGTGGCGCCGCCGCCGGACCATCCAGGGGAGCAGGTCCTCGTCGACGGGCGACGGGGTCGGGTCGACGGGCGACGGGGTCGGGGCCATCGGCGCTCCTGGGTGTGTACGTTGGTGATCCTTGCCCACGATAGGCGCGGTCGCGCCCGGGGGCCGCGGTGGGGCGGTCGACGCGGCGGGTCGTGGCAGGGCGGTCGCCGCGGGCGGACGGACAGGCAGGACGAGCGGAAGACGGGACGAGCATGTCGTTGAGGGTGTTGTTCATCGGTGGGTCCGGCGTCATCAGCTCGGCGTGCGCCCACCGCGCCGTCGAGGAGGGCATGGAGGTCTACGTCCTCAACCGGGGCGAGTCCTCGCTCCGCCCCCTCCCGCCAGGTGCGCACGTGCTCCACGCGGACGCGCACGATCCCGCGGCCGTCCGCGCCGCCCTGGGCGACCTGACCTTCGACGTCGTCGCCGACTTCGTCGCGTTCGCGCCCGAGGACGTCCGCGCGGCGGTCGAGCTTTTCACCGGCAAGGTCGGCCAGTACGTCTTCATCAGCTCGGCGTCGGCCTACCAGACGCCGCCCGGCCGGCTGCCCGTGACCGAGTCGATGCCCCTGCGCAACCCCTTCTGGGCGTACTCGCGCGGGAAGATCGCCGGCGAGGACGTCCTCGTCCGGGAGTATCGCGACCACGGGTTCCCGGGGACGATCGTGCGCCCGTCCCACACCTACGACCGGACGAAGGTCCCGCTGCTGGGCGGCTGGACCGCGGTGGACCGGATGCGCCGCGGGCTCGAGGTGGTCGTGCCCGGCGACGGCACGTCCCTGTGGACGCTGACCCACCACACGGACTTCGCCGCGGGCTTCGTGGGGCTGCTGGGCGCCACGGCCGCGATCGGCGAGGCATTCCACATCACCTCCCACGAGGTGCTCACCTGGAACCAGATCTTCACCCTGGTCGCCGACGCCGCGGGCGCCACGCCCCGGCTCGTCCATGTGCCCTCCGATGCCGTCGCCGCCGCGGACGCCGAGCTGGGCGCCTCGCTGCTCGGCGACAAGGCGCACTCGATGGTCTTCGACAACGCCAAGATCCGCGGCATCGTCCCCGGCTTCGCCGCGCACGTCCCCTTCTCGCAGGGGGCCCGCGAGATCACGGCCTGGTACGACGCCGACCCCGCCCGCCGCGTGGTCGACCAGCGCCTCGACCGGCTCTTCGACTCGCTCGTCGAGGCGTACCGCCCCCGGGCGCTCTGACCGGGGTCCCCGCGTCTTCCGAGGCGCTCACGCCCCCGCACGCACCTCCTGCAGCACCCGCCACGCCGTCCGGTCCACGGCCGCGAAGTCGCCGGTGACGGCCCGGAACATGTTGCGCTGCGGACGCGACGGCCCCCGCACGGGCCGGACGTGGTGCTCGTACGTGTTGACCGCCTGCAGGACCGCGTGGGCCGTCCCGCCCCAGGGCTCGACCCGCCGGTCGTGCACGTACAGACCCGCCATCGCCTCGCGCTTCTTCTCCGCGAACCGGGTCGCGCGGGTCCCGAGCCGCTCGCCGCGGGCGTCCTCCATCGGGATCCACGCGTCGAGGAACCGGCTCCACGTGCGGTGGTCGACCTCGATCGCGCAGAGCGCGGCGACCTCCGCGGCGAAGGACTCGGCGGTGGTGTGGACGAGCGAGAGCGCCTCGCGGGCCGACCCGAGCCGGAGCCGCGACCCCCGCGAGTGCCGGATCTTGAGGTCCTGCCCCTCCTCGAGCAGGGCCGCGTTACGGGTGTTGTCGCACACGACGTCGGTGACCGTGCGCTTGTAGGTCGTGGCCAGCGACCCGTCGAGCGTCGTCGTCGCGAGCAGGTTGGGCCGGAACTCCACCCCCTCAGGGGTCGTGACCGACTCCGGCACGCTGATCTCGACCCACGCGATCGCACCGTCCCGCAGGAGCCCGGCCGAGCTGATGGACAACGAGTCGTCGAGGATGTTGCCCAGCGAGGTGAGCAGGTAGTCGGCGTACTGGTGCGGGACGTACGCGTCGGTGAAGACCCCCAGCACGCTGCCGTCGCTGCGGTCGGAACGGACGATGGCCTGGCGGCCCTCGACCCGCTCCCACCTCATGGGCGTGCCGTCGCGGCTCAGGTGCGTCATCGTGCGCTTGTCGGCGGCCCGTTCGATCGCGAACGGCCACGACTCCGCCTGCCAGGCGAACAGGCGCCGCGTGACGTCCGCGACGGGGATCGGCCCGGGGTAGTGGTTGGGCTCCGCGCCCTGGAACTCGGCCCGGTAGTGCCAGGCCGTCCCCCGGTGCGCAGTGTTCCCGATGAGGATCTGGGTGTTGAGCGTCTCTAGGGTCTCTTTGGACATCGGTGTCGCCTCCTTGACGGAAGCAAACCGCCTGCCGCCCACACCGCGCCCCACACCTGGGGACAACCGGGACATGCGGGCGGCCGTGGAGCCGGCGCGACGGCCGGGTACCCTCCCCACCAGGCCCGGAGCACGGGGCCCCGGCCCCGCGGACGGTCCAGCCACGGCGCGCTCCCGGTGCCGGCGGCGTCGCCCCCCAGGTCGGTCGCTCGCTAGGGTGCCCGGACAGGCGAAGGAGGACGGATGACGTCGACGACGGACGTGTGGACCGGTGGGCGGGTCTCCCCGCGCGCGACCTGCGTGCTGTGCCCGAACACGGGGATGATGACCCTCGACGGCACGAACACCTGGGTGCTGCGCGAGCCGGGGGCGGGCGAGGTCGTCGTCGTCGACCCGGGGCCGCCCGACGAGAGCCACCTCGCCGAGGTGCTCGCGACGGCCGGGCAGGACGGCGGGAGGGTCGCGCTGGTCCTGCTCACCCATCACCACGCCGACCACACCGGCTCGGCGGACAGGTTCGCCGAGCTCACCGGGGCGCCCGTCCGCGGCGCCGGCCGGGGGGCGCCCTGGCAGGACGGCGAACGCCTCAGCGTCGGCGGGCTCGACCTCGACGTCCTGGTCACCCCGGGCCACACCCCGGACTCCGTGAGCTTCCTCCTGCCAGCCGACCGTCTGCTGCTCACCGGCGACACCCTGCTGGGCCGCGGCTCCACGATCATCCCGTGGCCGGACGGCGACGTCGGCCGCTATCTCGAGAGCCTGGACCGGCTCGCCGGCCTGGTCCGGGGCGGCCGGGCCCGGCAGGTGGCGCCCGGCCACGGGCCTGTGCTGGCAGACCCGGGCGCCGCGCTGGCCGAGGCCCACGCGCACCGGCTGCGCCGGCTCGAGGAGATCCGCGCGGTCGTGGACACCGGCACCACCCGGCTCGACGACGTCGTCGCGGCCGTGTACGGCCCCGTCGAGGGCCACCGGCTTTGGGCGTCCCGCTCGATCGTCAGGTCGCAGCTGGCGTACCTCGGCGTGGACGTCGGCGAGTAGCCGGTGGCCCCCGCCCGGCCCGCGGCGGCGCCGGTGGTCAACCGCTTCGGCGGCGACGTCGACGTCGATGACACGCCCGCCGACCCCATGGCGCTCGCCCGGTTGTGGGTGGGTGACCTGGTGGGGGAGGAGCGTCCGCTCATGACGCTGTCCACCATCGACGCGGACGGGTTCCCGGACTCGCGGCATGTGATGCTCAGCGACGTCGCGGAGGTGTTCTGCTTCTATACCGACGCCCGCTCCCGCAAGGCCGCCGAGCTGGTGGCCTGCCCCCGGGTGGCGCTGGCCGTGGTGTGGCGCGGCGAGCTCCGCCAGCTGGTCGTGCAGGGCAGCGTGAGCCCCGCGGACGACGAGGCGGCCGCCGGTGCCTTCGGCGCCCAGAGTCGGTACCTTCAGCTCCTCGCGTGGCACAACGACGACGCGCTGGCCGCCCGCCCGGCCGAGCTGCGCCGTCGTTCCTGGGCACGTTTCGACGCGGCGCACCCGGAGGGCACGCTGGCGCCCCCACCGTGGTGGCGCGGCTACCGGGTCACGCCCCACCGCCTCGTCTTCTGGCGGGGCGACGCGCAAGGGCCGAGCAACCGGCTGGGTTATGCGCGCTCGGCTGAGGGCGTCTGGGTCACGGAGAGGCTCGCCGGGTGATCCCGGGGCGTGAGACGTCACATCCTTGCCGTGAGTAAGTGACGTCTCACCGAGGGGACTCTCGCACGCTTAGGGGGCGGGGGTTAGGCGAGCATCTCCCGGACCAGCGGCGCGACCCGGGTGCCGTAGAGCTCGATGCTGGTCATGAGCTTCTCGTGCGGCAGGGTGCCGGTGGAGTACTTCAGGTCGAACCGGGAGAGCCCCAGCACCCGGGCCGCGCCGGCGATCTTGGCGGCCACCGTCTCCGGTGACCCGACGAAGAGCGCGCCGTCCGGGCCGGCGTCGTGCTCGAACTGGCCCCGGCTGACCGGCCCCCACCCGCGCTCGCGGCCGATGCGCTCCTGCATCGCCGCGTGGTGGGGCCACATCTCCTCGCGGGCCTGCTCGTCGGTGGCGGCGACGTAGCCGGGGGAGTGGGCCCCGATGGGCTGGGCCGGCTGGCCGAGCTGGTCGAGGGCCCGGTGGTAGAGGTCCACGAGGGGCGCGAAACGCGCGGGCGCCCCGCCGATGATGGCGAGCATGAGCGGCAGGCCGTGGCGTGCCGCGCGCACCACCGACTGCGGGCTGCCGCCCACCCCGACCCAGGTGCGCAGGGCGCCGGACGCGGTGTACGGGTAGACCTTCTGGTCGTGCAGCGCGGCGCGGGTCTTCCCCGACCAGGTCACCTCGCCCTCGGTCCGCAGCCGCGCGAAGAGGTCGAGCTTCTCCTCGAAGAGCACCTCGTAGTCCTCGAGGTCGTAGCCGAACAGCGGGAACGACTCGATGAAGGACCCGCGCCCGAGGATCACCTCGGCGCGGCCGTCCGAGACGGCGTCCAGGGTCGCGAAGCGCTGGAAGACGCGCACCGGGTCGTCGGAGCTGAGGACGGTGACGGCGGAGCCGAGGTGGATGGTGCGCGTCCGCCCGGCGACCGCGGCCAGGACCACGTCGGGCGCGGAGACGGCGAAGTCGGGCCGGTGGTGCTCGCCGATGCCGATGAAGCTCAGGCCGACCTGGTCGGCCAGCACCGCCTGCTCGACGACGTTGCGGATCACGACCGGGTGGGACAGCGGGAGCCCGTCGGCGTCGACCGTGACGTCGCCGAAGGTGTCAAGCCCGAGCTCAAGAGTGTGTGCCACGTGGGTGCCCTTCGGTTCTTGCGGGTGGGGTGGTGAACTGCTCGAGGGAACCGGCCGCGAGCAAGCGCTATTCCGCCCGGCCGGGCGGCGTGGGCTGGTTCCGGAAACCGCCCCCGGGATAGGGTGACCTGGATACTTGAAACGGCAACCACAGCGGTGGGCTGCCGGACCCTGGGAGACACGTGGCGAACAAGCAGCAGACCAAGGAACGTGCCGCCAGGATCGCGGCGATGCGCGCCGAGCAGCAGCGCAAGGACCGCCGGCGGAAGCTCTGGATCTTCGGGGTCGTGGCGCTCGTCTGCCTGGGCCTGATCGCCGCGGTGGCCGTGCCACTGATCGGCCAGGCCGAGCGCCGCGCCGAGGCCCGGGCGCAGGACGCCGAGATCGCGAAGCTGGCGGAAGGGCCCATCGAGGGCGTGCAGGACTTCCCCGGCCTCACGGCGAACCACGTCACCGGTGCCGTCGACTACCCGATGTCGCCGCCGGTCGGCGGCGACCACAACGCGGTCTGGCAGAACTGCGGCATCTACGACGGGCCGGTGGCGAACGAGAACGCCGTCCACTCGCTCGAGCACGGCGCCGTGTGGATCACCTACTCACCGGACCTGCCCGCCGACCAGCTCGCCCTCCTCAGGGACAAGATCGAGAACCAGAACTATGGGTTGCTCACCCCCTACGAGGGCCTCGAGTCCCCGATCGTCATGAACGCCTGGGGCTCGCAGCTCGCGCTGGAGGACGCCGAGGACCCGCGCGTGGACGTGTTCCTCAAGAAGTACCTCCAGGGCAAGCAGACCCCGGAGCCGGGCGCCGCCTGCTTCGGCGGCACCGGGACGCCGGCCGCCTGAGCGTGAGCACCCAGGAGCACGACGCCGGCAGCCGCGGTAGCACCGCGGGCGCCCGGTACACCGCGGGAACCCCGGGAGCCCCGGGCGCCGCGGGCCCCCGGGCGCCCGGCGCTGCGCGGCCCGTCGTCGTCGCCGCGGCGGTGCTCGCGGCGCTCGCCGCCGCGGTCCTCGGCCTCATCGTCGGCTCACGCCTGGGCGGCGACGGCGACGTGCCCCCGCCCGAGGCGTCGGTCGACGTCGGGTTCGCGCGGGACATGCAGACCCACCACGTCCAGGCGGTGCAGATGTCGTCACTCGTGCGCGACCGCTCCGACGACCCGGCCGTGCGAAGCGTCGCGCTGGACATCATGCTGACCCAGCAGCAGCAGGCGGGGCAGATGTTCGGGTGGCTGGAGCAGTGGGGCTACCCGCAGTCCGACCCGGGCCCGCAGATGGCCTGGATGGCCGACCACTCGAGCCACACCGCCGTCCCGGCCGGCGGCCTCATGCCGGGCATGGCCACCCGGGCCCAGCTGAACCAGCTCGCCGCGTCCTCCGGCACCGACGCCGAACGACGCTTCCTCGAGCTGATGATCACCCACCACGAGGCGGGCGTGACCATGGCCGAGTACGCGGCGGACAACGCCGACGAGGACGTGGTCCGGCATCTCGCCCTGATGATCGTGCGGTCACAGAGCGCCGAGCTGAACGTGCTGCACGACCTGCTCGACGCCCGCGGAGGCCCCACAGCGGGGTAGGCCACTCCGGCGGGGGGCCCCTTGGCACGCCCCGCGCCGAGGAGGACACTGCTCGCAGCCGGCGCATCGCCGGCGCGGCGTCCCTGCGCCGGGACGCGCGTGGCGGGGAGGGAGCGGCCCGATGGCCATCGACCAGCTCCTTCTCGGCCGCCCGGCCCGCCCGGTGATGGCCGGGGCCTGATGGTTACCCGTGCCGCGGCCGCGGCGGGCGGCGTCGGGGTCACCGCCGGCGCCGTGGTCCTCGCCGAGGTGCTGACCCGGCTGGCACGGACCGGCCCGGGCCCGGTCGAGGCGGTGGCCGAGACCTTCATCGACTTCACCCCTGGCTGGCTCAAGGAGCTCGCCATCGACCTGTTCGGCACCCGGGACAAGCTGGCGCTGGGGGTCGGCATCGCCGTCGTCATGCTCGCGCTCGCGGTCGTCGCGGGCCTGGAGGAGCGGCGACGGCGCTGGTCGGGCGCCGGGGTGGTCGTCGTCCTGGGTGTCGTGGCCGCGGCGGCCACCGCCTACCGGCCCGACGGCGGCCTCCTGGCCACCTGGCCCGTGCTCGCGTGCGCCGTCATCGGGGCGCTGGTCCTCGCCGCGGTCCTGGCCCCGCCGGAGCCGCTGGACGCGGCCCGCGCCATGGCCGAGCGCCGCACGCTCGACCGCCGCAGCCTGCTCAAGGGGGCCGGGCTCCTCACGGCGGGCACCCTCGTCGGCGCGGGCGTCGCGCGCGTGACGACGGCGGGCCGCGCCCCGGCCGCCGCGCCCCTGACGCTGCCGGCCCCGGCGGCGACGGCGCCGCCCGTCCCCGCCGGGGCGGACCTGAAGATCCCCGGCGTGGCGCCCTACCGCACGCCCAACGCCGACTTCTACCGGATCGACACCGCCTTCGTCCTCCCCCGGGTGGACGCCGCCACCTGGCAGCTGCGCGTGCACGGGCTGGTGGACCAGGAGGTGGTCCTGAACCTCGACGAGCTCCTGGCCCAGCCGCTCACGCAGGCGTGGGTGACGCTGTGCTGCGTCTCGAACGAGGTGGGCGGGGACCTCGTGAGCAACGCCCTGTGGCTCGGGCTGCCCGTGCGCGACGTGCTCCGCCGCGCCGGCCCGCGGGCCGGCGCCGACATGGTCCTCTCGCGCAGCGTGGACGGCTTCACGGCCTCGACCCCGCTGGCGGTCCTCACGGACGAGCGCAACGCCCTGCTCGCCGTCGGGATGAACGGCACCCAGCTGCCGCCCGAGCACGGCTACCCCGTGCGCCTGGTGGTGCCCGGCCTGTACGGCTACGTCTCCGCCACGAAGTGGGTCAGCGAGCTCAAGGTGACGCGGTTCGCCGACGAGACGGCGTACTGGACCGACCGCGGGTGGTCCGCGCACGGGCCGGTCAAGATCTCCTCGCGCATCGACGTCCCCCGCGGGCGCCGCCAGCTCGCTCCGGGAGACCTCGTCGTCGCCGGCGTGGCGTGGGCGCAGCACACCGGCATCGCGGGCGTGGAGGTCCGGGTCGACGGCGGGGCGTGGCAGTCCGCCGAGCTCGCCGATGAGGTCAGCGTCGACACCTGGCGGCAGTGGGTGTGGCACTGGGCGGCCGACGCGGGGGAGCACGCCCTGGAGGTGCGGGCGACCGGCCGGGACGGGACCGTGCAGACCGGCGAGCGTGCCGGCGTCGTGCCGGACGGCGCCACGGGGTGGCACCGCGTGGACGTCCGGGTCGGGTGAGGGCCCGCCGTCGGAGGGGGCCGCCGGTCCGCCGTCGGAGGGGCCGCGGCCAGGGCCGCCGTCAGGACTGCGTGGTCTCCGACTTCGGGGCGGTGCCGCCCTGCGGCGCCTCCGCCGTCATGACCCTGGTCAGCTCCGCCTGCTGCGCCGCCGACGGCTGCCCCCAGCCCGGCCCGTAGCCGACGATGTCCCGCAGCGGCCGGCCGAACTGGTTGCCGTGGAGGATCTCGATGTCGTCGACGTCGATCAGGCCCGGGTGCAGCACCCCGCACGACTCCGCGACCTTGAGCAGGTCCCGGTTCAGCGTGCGGATGTAGCTGGCCAGGCGCACGGACTTCAGCTCCGGATCGAGCCCGCGGGCCAGCCACGCGTTCTGCGTGGCGACCCCGGTCGGGCAGCGGTCGGTGTGGCAGCGCTGCGCCTGGATGCACCCGATCGCCAGCATCGCCTCGCGGGCGATGTTGACCAGGTCGCACCCGAGGGCGAAGGCGACGATGGCGTTGTCGGCGAGCCCGAGCTTCCCCGCCCCGATGAAGACGATGTCGTCCGTCAGCCCGGCCTCGGCGAAGACGCCGTACACGCGGGGGAAGGCCACCCGGAACGGCAGCGACACCGAGTCGGTGAACGTCAGAGGGGCGGCGCCGGTCCCGCCCTCGCCGCCGTCGATGGTGATGAAGTCGACGCCGCGCGTCCTGTCGGCCATCTGCGCGGCGAGGTCGTGCCAGAACTGCATGTCGCCGACGGCGGACTTGATGCCCACCGGGAGGCCCGTCTCGTCGGCGAGGAGCTCGACCCAGTCGAGCAGGCTGTCGACGTCGTGGAACTCGGCGTGGCGTGACGGGCTGATGCAGTCCTCGCCCTGCCGGATGCCCCGGATCTTGGCGATCTCCGCGGAGACCTTGGCCGCCGGCAGCACCCCGCCGAGCCCGGGCTTGGCGCCCTGGCTCAGCTTGATCTCGATGGCGCGCACCGGCGCGGACGCGACCAGGGCCTTGAGGCGCTCGAGGTCGAACGCGCCGTCCTCGTCCCGGCACCCGAAGTACGCGGTGCCGATCTGGAACACCAGGTCCCCGCCCTGGCGGTGGTACGGCGACAGCCCACCCTCGCCCGTGTTGTGCGTCGCGCCGACCAGGGCCACGCCGGCGTTGATCGCCTGGATGGCCTGCGGGGAGAGGGACCCGAAGCTCATCGCCGAGACGTTGACGATAGATTGCGGCCGGAACGCCTTGGCCCGGCCGCGGGCCCCGCCGAGGACCTTGGCGCAGGGCATGGTCACGTTCTCCCCGGCGGCCGGGTGCGACGGTGGCACGACCGCGGAGAACGTGCGGTGCTTGATGATCGGGTAGCCCTCGGTGTGCTCGACGTCGTTGTCGGTGCCGAAGCCGAAGTAGTTGTTCTCCTTCTTGGAGGACGCGTAGACCCACCGCCGCTGGTCCCGGCTGAACGGCCGCTCCTCGTCGTTGCCGGCGACGACGTACTGCCGCAGCTCGGGGCCGATGGACTCGATCGCGTAGCGGGCGTGTCCGATGATGGGGAAGTTGCGCACGAGCGCGTGCTGGCGCTGCAGCAGGTCCCGCGCGGCGAGGCCGGCGACACCGACGACCGGGATGAGGGCACGAGACCACTTCATGCTCCGAAGTGTGCCCCCGCCCGGCGATTCCCACGACCGGTGGCCGGTCACCGGCCCGTCACCGGCCCGTCACCGGCCGGTCACCGGCTGGTGGAGCGCTGGTACTGCCACGTCGCCAACGGCACGAAGATCAGGAGGATCACCCCCGCCCACAGCACCGTGTACAGCTCAGGGTTCTGCAGGGCCCACGACGTGGGCGCCGGCGCGAGCGGGTTGGGGTCCGCGTTGCCGAACAGGTCCCGGGCAGCCTGGGTGACCGCTGAGACGGGGTTCCACTCGGCGAAGGCCTGCAGGGGACCGGGCAGGGAGGCCAGGGGGACGAACGTGTTGGCGACAAAGGTCAGCGGGAAGATGACGATGAACGCGGCGTTGTTGACCACCTCGGGGGTGGGCACGAGCATCCCGATCCACGCCATCACCCATGAGATCGCGTAGGAGAAGAGCAGGAGCAGGACGAACCCGAGCAGCGCCTCGCCGAGCGAGGTGCGGATCCGCCACCCCACGACGAGCCCCGTCAGCCCCATGACCACGAGGACGAGGACGTTGTTCACGACGTCGGAGAGGGTGCGCCCGACGAGGACCGCCGAGCCCGACATGGGCAGGGACCGGAACCGGTCGATGATGCCCTTCTTGATGTCGTCGGCCAGGCCCGCGCCGGTGATGGTGGCGCCGAAGACCACGGTCTGCGCGAAGATCCCGGCGATGAGGAACTCCCGGTAGCCCGCGCCGCCGCCGGCCTGGTCGATGGCGCCACCGAAGACGTAGGCGAAGAGCAGGACGAACATGATGGGCTGGATCGTGGTGAAGACCAGCAGGTCCGGGACCCGCTTGATCTTGATGAGGTTGCGCTTGGCGACGACGTAGCCGTCGTTGACGGCGCGCAGCACGGTCATCGGGCCCTCTCTCTGGTGTGTGGGCGGTGCCCGTCGGCCGAGGGCGCGGCGGCGCCGTCCTCGGCCGCGTGGCCGGTCAGGGCGAGGAAGACGTCGTCGAGGGTGGGACGGCGGATGCCGATGTCGTCCACGGAGATCCCCGCGTCGTCGAGCTGGTGGAGGGCGTCGACGAGCGGTCCGGTCCCGCCCGACGTCGGCACGACGAGCAGGCGGGTGCGCTCGTCCTCGGTGGTGGCCCCGACCGCGAGGGAGTCGAGCAGCTCGCGCGCCGCGCGGAGCTGGGTGGCGTCGGAGACCACGACCTCCAGCCGCTCGCCGCCCACCTGGGCCTTGAGCTGGTCCGCGGTGCCGCGCGCGATGCTGCGCCCGTGGTCGATGACGACGATCTCGTCGGCGAGCAGGTCCGCTTCCTCGAGGTACTGGGTGGTCAGCAGCACCGTGGTGCCGCCGCCCACCAGAGTCTGGATGACCTCCCACATCTCGGTGCGCGAGCGGGGGTCCAGCCCGGTGGTGGGCTCGTCGAGGAACAGCACGGGCGGGTCGGCCACGAGCGCGCCGGCCAGGTCGAGGCGGCGGCGCATGCCGCCCGAGTAGGTCTTGGCCGGGCGGTCCCCGGCGTCGTCGAGCCGGAACTGGCGCAGCAGCTCCCGCGCGCGCTCGCGGCTGCGCCGTCGGCCCAGGTGGTAGAGCTGGCCGATCATGTCGAGGTTCTCGAAGCCGGTGAGGTACTCGTCGACGGCGGCGTACTGGCCGGAGAGGCCGATGCGCTCGCGGACGGCGCGCGGCTGGGTGAGCACGTCGGCGCCGGCGACCTCGGCGGTCCCGGCGTCGGGGCGCAACAACGTGGTGAGGATCCGGATGCAGGTGGTCTTGCCGGCGCCGTTGGGCCCGAGCAGGCCGAGGACCGTGCCGGCCTCGACCTCGAGGTCGACGTCGTCGAGGGCCACGACGTCCCCGTACCGCTTCGTCAGACCGGTGGCGCGGATCGCGTAGGTCATGGTCGCAGACGCTACGCGAGCCCGGTGACATCAACCAGGAGTTTTCGGGCGCCGCCCGCCGTGCCCCACCCACTGGGGGGTTGTTCGCCATGACCCACCGGCGTGTACTGGGACGAGGCAGCATCTGTGACGACGGTGAGACGGGGCGAGCTGCCATGGCCGAGGTTCCGGGGTGGGCGCTGACCGGCGACTGGTTCGACGTCTGCAGCTGCGACGTCCCGTGCCCGTGCACGTTCGCGCAGCCGCCGAGCCGCAACCGGTGCGAGGGCGTGCTCGCCTGGCACGTGCGCGAGGGGCACTACGGCGACGTCGCCCTGGACGGGCTGAACCTCATCGCCGTGAGTGCGTTCGAGGGCAACATCTGGGCCGGCGCCAAGTGCGCGATGGGGATGTACGTGGACGAGCGCGCGGACGAGGCCCAGCGCGACGCCATGCTGACCATCTTCGGCGGGCGGGCCGGCGGGTGGCCGGCGGGCTTCGCGGAGCTCATCGGGGACATGCGGGGCCTGGAGTACGCGTCCGTGCGCGTCGAGGTCGCCGAGGACCTGTCACGCTGGCGGGCGGAGGTGCCCGGCCACGTCACCGCGGAGGCCGAGGCGCTCACCGGACCCACGGCGGCGCCGGGCGCGCGTGTCCAGCTGTTCAACGCGCCCGGCGCCGAGGTCGGCCCCGGCGGGCCCGCGACGTGGGGCGTGGGGACCGCGGCCCGGGTGGACGCGCCGGCCTTCTCCTTCGCGTTCGAGTGGGGCGGTCGCTCGAGCAAGCACTTCCCGTTCCGCTGGAGCGGACCGGACGCGTGAGCGACGCTCCGCTGCCGGCGACGGGCGCAACGTCGGTCCGGGGCGACCCGCTGGCGACGCTGTCCCGGCGGATCGTCGTCGTGGTCGCGTGCTGGCTGGTGGCCTGCGCGGCGCTCGCCTGGCTGCTGGTGGCTCGCCAGTCCGGCGCGATGGACGGCATGGTCAGCGGCCTCGCGCAGGTGGGTACCGCAATGCCCATGCCCGTCGCGGCACCGCTCTTCCTGGCCATGTGGGTCGGGATGATGGTCGCGATGATGTTCCCGACCGTGGTCCCGCTCGTAGCGGCGCACCGCATGGTGGTGCGCCGCCGCGGGGAGGGCGTCGTGCCGACCCTGGCGCTCGTGGCCGGCTACCTGCTCGTCTGGGCGGTGGCGGGGCTGGTGCCGCTGGCCGCGCTCGTGGCCTTCCGGGCGATCGCGGTCCCTGCGGAGGGGGCGACCTGGCTGCCCCTCGTGGCGGGTGCGACGCTGATCGTCGCCGGTCTCTACCAGTTCAGCCGGTGGAAGACGATCTGCCTGGGCGCCTGCCGGAGCCCGTTCGCGTTCCTCGTCCAGCACGACTTCGGTGGCGGCACGCGCGCCGCGCTCCGGGCCGGCGTCGCGCAGGGCGCCTACTGCCTGGGGTGCTGCTGGGCCCTGATGGCGGTGCTGCTCGTCGTCGGCCTGATGAACCTCGTGTGGATGGCCGGGCTGGCGCTGGTCTTCCTCGCCGAGAAGGTCTGGCGGCGCGGCTGGGCCCTGCCCCGCGTGGTCGGGACCGCCCTCGTCGTCATCGGGCTCGCCGTGATGGCCTACCCGCCGCTGCTCCACCTCATCGCGGGCGTCGCCGAGGGGGGCATGAGCCCGGCGATGTAGCCCCGCCCGGGCGCCGGCGTCCGCCCGGGCTATGGTGGGCGCGGCTGCTGACGAAGGGACGCCGAATGACGGATCTGGGGTCACAGGAGCGCGGCTCCGCGGTGCGGGCACCGGGCGGTGCGGAGGAGGTCGTGCTGCTCGACGACCACGGCCGGCCCGTCGGCACGGCCGACAAGGCGGCCGTCCACACCGCCGCCACGCCCCTGCACCTGGCGTTCTCCTGCCACGTCTTCGACTCCGCCGGGCGCGTCCTCGTCACCCGGCGGGCCCTGACCAAGCTGACCTGGCCGGGCGTGTGGACCAACTCCTTCTGCGGGCACCCGGCACCGGGCGAGGCCAGCGAGGACGCCGTCCGGCGCCGGGGCCGCTTCGAGCTCCGCATCGACGTGGGCGAGCCGGCGGTCGTGCTGCCGGACTTCCGGTACCGCGCGGTCGACGCCTCCGGCATCGTGGAGAACGAGGTGTGCCCGGTCTACACGGCCTGGTTCGACGGCGACCCGGCGCCCGGCGCCGACGAGGTGGCCGAGCACCGGTGGGTCGCGCCCGCCGACCTGCTGGCCGCGGTGACGGCCGCGCCGTGGGCGTTCAGCCCGTGGCTCGTGCTCCAGCTCGCCGACCCGCGGCTGGCCCAGCTCTTCACGGCCGGGCGCTGAGCGGCCGCCGCGTCCCGGGTGCGGGAGCGCGGCGGCCTCTCGTCATGCCGTGCCGGCGGTTCCGTGCCGCGCAGGTCGGCGCGCAAGCGCGGACCTGCGCGGCACGAGCCGGCTACTCGTCGTAGGCGAGCCCGAAGCCGAAGGTGTAGTCGTCACCGACGGCGTTGGTGTAGGCGTAGTCGAAGCTCTCGGCGTAGCCGGGCACGTCGGAGGCGTTCGCCTCCACCGCGGCCTGGTCGGCCGGGAGCGTGACCGGGAGCCCGCCGGTCGGGTTGAAGTGCCCGCGCACGACCTCCCACAGCGCCTCGGTCTTGACGTCGAACGTGGCGATGACCGACGCCGCGCCCGGCTCGATGTCCTCGATGACCCAGGGGAGCACGGTGTTGACGGCCAGGATGGTCGGGACCGCGGCCTCGATCTGCTGGATGCGGGCGACGTCCACCCCCGTGTCGGCGTCGAGCTCGACGGACTTCGCCGACCCGTCGGGCAGCTCGAAGCTGTTCGGCCGGACCAGGACGAGGGCGTCGGTCGCCGCCTCCGGGGTGTCGACGATCTGGATCGACGGGTCGGCCGCGCGGATGACGCGCTTCAGAGCCGCAGTCTGGTCGGCGGCGCCCGAGCGGGTGAAGACCTCGACGTACAGCCGGGTCCCGGCGAGGGCGCCGTCGGCCAGCGGCAGCTGGGCGGAGTCGTTGCGCAGCAGCGTCACGGACTTCAGGTGCGCCGCGTCCGCGACCGCCTGGGACGCGGTGGAGCTGGCGACGGCCTGGGCGCCCGCCGGGTCGACGTACGGGTTCTCGAACAGGCCGAGGGTGAAGATCTCCTCGAGCAGCGCCCGCACGTGGGGGTCGAGGTCGGACTCGGCCAGCAGGCGCTGCTCGACGGCGTTGATGAGCCCCGTCGGGTCGTTGTAGTCGGAGAAGAGCGCGATGCCGGCGTCGACGGCCTTGGCGTAGCGCTGCTCGAGGCTGAGCGCCTGGATCGCCGCACCCCACGCCGTCGTCGTCAGGATGCCGCTGTCGCTGTTGACGTACCCGGTGAAGCCCAGCTCGCCCTTGAGCAGGCCGTCGATGATCGCCTTGTTGTAGGCGCCCGCCACCTCCTCGAACTGCTGGTCCTCGGAGTACCACAGGTGCTTGGGGAGCTGGTCCGCGCTGAGCTCGTTGTTGGGCACGTTGTAGTACGACATCACCGAGCTGGCGCCGGCGTCGATCGCCGCCTGGAAGGGCGGCAGCTGGTACTCGTACAGGCTGCCCGCGGTCGGGTAGACCGCCCACTGGCCCTGCTCGTTGTGAGGGTCGAGCCCGCGCAGCACCGCGCCGTCACCGGGGAAGTGCTTGATCGTCTGTGCGACCGACTCGCCGCCCAGCGTCTTGCCCTGGAACCCCAGGACGAGCTCGCGGGCGATCTCCGCGTTGAGGTCCGGGCTCTCCCCGAACGTCCCCGAGACCCGGTTCCACCGTGGCTCGGTGGCTGTCTCGATCTGGTAGCCGTAGATCTTGTGGATGCCCGCGGCGCGCCACTCCTCGCGGGCGATCTCGGCGAACCCGCGGACGACGCCGGGGTCCTGCGTTGCCGCGAGCCCCAGGCTGCCCGGCCACAGGGAGAACTGCCCGGTGGCCTCGCTGATGCCGAACTGCTGGTCAGGGTTGACGTGGTTGCGCGGGTTGGAGGTGAAGACCACCGGGATGCCCAGGCGGGAGGCCTCGGCGATCTCCTGGTAGTCGTTCGCGCGGTCCGCGAGCTGGTAGGCGGTGGGGTTGTCCCGGATGACGAGGTAGCGGATGTTGCGGTCCTCGACGTACCCGACGGTGGGCCCGTACGGGTCGTCCACCACCGTCCCGGCCGGCGCGCCGCGCCGCTCCGAGGTGATGTGCATGAGGCCGGCCTTCTCCTCGAGCGTCATCCGGGAGACCAGGTCCTTGGCCCGCTCCGTGGGTGACTTGCGCCAGTCCTCGTAGGCGTCGAGCTTGCCGTTGGCGTTGAGGTCGCGGAACTCGCGCTGGCCCTTCTTGATGACGGGCTTCACCCGGGCCTCGACGTCCGGGGAGTTCTTCCCTCCCGCGTTGGAGTGGGCGGGCGGGTTGCCCCCGGCGCTCGAGTGCGCGGGCGGGGCGGCGAAGGCGCCGCCGGCCAGCGCCAACGTGAGCGGGACGGCGACGGTGGCGGCGGCGATGCCCCGACGGCGGGCACGTGTGCTGCGAGTGCTCATCTGGTGGTCTCCCTCGACCTGCTGCTGAACCAACGAGGCTTTGTTGCCTCTGCTCTCCGTTATATGGGTCGCGCGCAGGGCGTGGGTGAGGCCAGCGAGGCCAGTAGGTGCCAGTGCAGGTACGTGCCACCCTTCCGCCCGCGGCGGAGGATCCGGTGGCGTGCCGGGCCCGCTCGCTCCGGGCGGGCACGCCCCGGGCGGCTGCGCTGGCGGGGGCACGGGTCTTGGCCGGTCCTATTGTCGTTCCATGGATGTCACGCGACTCGGCCGCTCCGGGCTCACCGTCTCTGTCGTCGGCCTGGGCTGCAACAACCTCGGCAGGGCGGGCACAGCGAGCGAGACGGCGGAGGGCGCCTCCGCCGTCGTCGGTGCCGCCCTGGACGTCGGGATCACCCTGTTCGACACGGCCGACACCTACGGCAAGGTGCCCGGCCTCAGCGAGGAGCTGCTGGGCAAGGCGCTGGGGAAGCGGCGCGGTGACGCCGTCGTCGCCACGAAGTTCGGGATGGACATGAGGGGCGCCAACGGGCGCGACTTCGGGGCGCGCGGCTCACGCCGGTACATCGTCACCGCCGCCGAGGCCTCCCTGCGCCGCCTCGGCACGGACTGGATCGACCTCTACCAGTACCACACGCCCGACCCGCTCACCCCGGTCGAGGAGACGCTCGCCGCGCTCGACGACCTCGTGACGGCCGGGAAGGTGCGCTACGTCGGTCACTCCAACCGCGCCGGCTGGCAGATCGCCGACGCCGAGCACGTCGCCCGCGAGGGCGGGTTCACGCCGTTCGTCTCCGCCCAGAACCACTACAACCTCCTGGACCGCCGCGCCGAGCTCGAGGTCATCCCGGCGGCGGAGGCGTACGGGCTCGGCGTCCTGCCGTACTTCCCGCTCGCCAACGGGCTCCTCACGGGCAAGTACGGACGCGGCACGGCGCCCCAGGGGAGCCGGCTGACGCACAGCCGCCAAAACCTGCTGCAGGACGCCGACTTCGAACAGCTCGGGCGGTTCGGCGCCTTCGCCCGCGAGCGGAGGCTGAGCGAGGTGCAGGTGGCGTTCTCCTGGCTGCTGGCACAGCCCGCCGTCGCCAGCGTGATCGCCGGGTCCACCAGGCCGGAGCAGGTGACCCAGAACGCCGGCGCCGCCGGCTGGACGCCGACGGCGGAGGACCTCACCGAGCTCGACGAGATCTTCCCGAGGACGCCGAAGGTCGCCCTCTTCTGATCCGGCGGTCACCCTCTGTTCCGCGGTGCGTCCGTCGCCGGCACCGTCCTCACGACGGCGCCGGGCGCTCCCGCCTGGGCAGCCGGCTGACCACGATGTCGTAGGAGTCGTCGACCGCCTCGAGCAGCTCCTCGTCCGGGATGGCGCCGTCGATGCGGAGGCTGTTCCAGCCCGAGCGCCCGAGGTACGCCATCACGCGGGCGTCCTCCGGGTAGCGGAGGAGCCACTCGTCGGCCTCCTCCCGCGTGCGGCCGCACTTGAGGCCGATGGACGTGGCCGGCCGCGGGCCGAGGAACGCGAAGATCTTCGGGCCGACCTTGACGACGACGTCGTCCTCCCACGGCTGGTCCGGCCATGCGCCGGGCTTGGCCAGGCAGTGGCGCAGCAGCTCACCACGCTCCATGACGCCCCCGATCCACGTCTTTCGGTCTAGTCCTTACGCGGGACGCAGGAGCGCCACCAGGAAGTCGGAGTCCTGGGTGAAAGGACGCAGGTCCCACGTGGACAGCAGGAGGTCCGGCACCAGGCCGGCCGCGCCGGCGTCGGCGAGGAACTCGTCGTAGCCGTAGCCGCGGCCCGCACCGAAGCCGATGGCCGCCCGGCCGCCGTCGCGCAGGTGTGCGCGGAAGCGGCGCAGGACCTCGGCGCGGGTGCTGGGGGCCAGGAACGTCATGACGTTGCCGGCGCAGACGATCACGTCGAACCTCTCGGCAACGCCGCGGGCGGGCAGGTCGAGCTCGGCAAGGTCGCCCACGAGCCAGCGCGGCCCGGGGTGGTCCTGCTCGGCCGCCGCGATGAGCACGGGGTCGACGTCCACGCCGACTACCTCGTGGCCAGCCGCGGCCAGGAAGGCGCCCACACGGCCGGGGCCGCAGCCAGCGTCAAGGATGCGGGAGCCGCGCGCCGCCATCGCGTCGACGAGGCGCGCCTCGCCGGCCAGGTCCTTGCCGGAGGCGGCCATCGACCGGAAGCGCTGGATGTACCAGGCCGAGTGGTCGGGGTTCGCCTGGGACATCGTCATCCACGAGCTCTGCTCTGTCATCTCTCCATCATGCCCTGGCGGCACGTGCGCGATGTGGTCGCGGTCGGCATCAGGCCCGGCAGGCTCGACCGGGCCCGGGGTCGGCTCGGGAGGGACCTGCTCGGGGTCGGCGTCGGACCAAGATGCCTTACGTCACCGGCTCGTCTACGTCGACACTGTCGAACGCCGCCGCGGGACGCTCGTCGCCCGCGGACCCGACGTCCCAACCCTCGTCGCCCGCGGACCCGACGGCGAAACCCTCGTCGCGCCCTGGCTCGACGGTGAGGCCACGGCGGAAGAGGTTCGCGGGATCGTACCGACGCTTGATCTGGGCAAGACGCTCGTAGGTCGCACCGGGGTAGGCCTCGTGGGCGCGCTCCCGCGTCGTGTCGGAGGAGTACGCGCCGTACATCCCGGAGACGTGCGGGGAGAACACCGACCAGGCCGCGTCGAGGGCATCCTCGAGCTCCGGTGGCGTCCCGACGGACACGAACACCTCCTGGGTCCGGTGCGCGAAGGCCGTGGCTGTCGCGTCGACGTCGTTCATCGCGCCGCCGACGGAGCGCACCTCCATGACCGCCACCGTGCCGCTGTGGAGCAGGACGGCCAGCGCCTCGGCGTCTCCCTCGGTGACGTGCGAGATGAACCCGTTGCGGATCTTGGTGCGTTGCTGGCCCGCGTGCCGGCTGTCGCCCGGCGGGACGAGCGCACCATAGGGGGCGACCTGCGCCCGCTGATCGATGACGGGGGCGAGGCGGAGCATGGGCTCGAGGGCCGCAACGGCCGCGTCGACGTCGTCGTTCGCCCAGACATTGATGGCCTGGGCAGTGGCTCCCTGCCCGGCCTGGGCGGGCGAGACGAACATGAAGCTCGTCAGCTCGCGTGGCGCCGCGGCCATGTAGCGGGACCAGCGCAGCAGGAAGTCCGCGGTCGCCGTGGCGTCGTACGTGAAGGTCCCGACGACGACGTTGCCCAGCTCGAGCGCGTCGAGCTCAAGCGCGGTGACGATGCCCATGCTCGCCCCGGCACCACGCACGGCCCAGAACAGGTCTGGGTTGGTGGAGGCGTCTGCGCGCACCTGGGTCCCGTCCGCGAGAACGAGCTCCGCCGCCACGACATGATCGACCGTGAGCCCGTGCTCGCGGACGAGGTAGCCGATGCCGCCAGCGGTGGCCAGACCGCCCGCGCCGACGTCGCCGTAGTTGCCCGACGTCATCGCCCATCCGCGTGCGCCGAGCGTCTCGGCGATGTGTCCCCAGGTCGCTCCCGGCCCGACCCGGAACCGCCGGGTCTGCGGGTCGAGGATGTCGATGGCGTCCAGGCGAGAGACGTCGATGACGATGCCGCCGTCGTTGGTCGACAGCCCGGCGATGCCGTGGCCGCCCGACCGCACCGACAGGGGTACCTCCTGGGCGGACGCGAAGGTTACCGCGGCGGACACGTCGTCCGCGTCCTCGGCCATGATGACCAGGCCGGGCCTACCGACCGCCATGTACGTCGAGCGCACGTCGTCGAAGCCGGCGTCGCGCGGCGTGAACGTCTTGCCCGCAAGGAGCTCGGGGATGGCGGCGTAGTCGATCCCCGTGCCCATCGCCGCGTCGGCGTGTGCGGGGCTCGGGGGGCGCATCGCTCCGCCGCGGCCCGGGGCGGTGACGAGCGTCGGACGCGTGCCCTCGGGCGCCGGCCCGGTGGTCGCCCGCTCGGCGGCGACCAGATCGCGCACGGCGGGGGCGACCTCCTCGCCGAAGCGGGCGATCATCCCGGGGTCGTCTGTGCCGAGGATGTAACCGGAGAACCCGTAGCCCAGGGTGAGTGCGGCGAGCTGGTCGACCCACTCCTCGGGCGGTCCCTCGAACAGTCCGCGACCCGTGGGGCCGAACCGGCCGCCGATGTTGAGGATGCGGCGGATCGCGGCCGGATCGCGGCCGGCGTTGGCGGCGGCCTCGTCAATGATGGCGTTGCCGTCGGTCAAGGCCGTGAGCGTCTTCAGGTAGGCGATCGAGGGCAGCCATCCGTCGGCCCTGCGCCCGGTCAGGCGCAACATCCGCGGCTTGTACGCACCCAGCCAGATGCCGATGTCGTGCGCCGGGGCGGGGCCGCGCGCGGCGTCGCGCACGGAGTGGAACCGGCCCTCCACCGTGAGGGTTTGTCCCGCCGAGGGCGCCCAGATGCCGCGGATGATGTCGATGGCCTCGCCCAGGGCGTCCACGGCCTGCCCCGGTGCGAGGCGCGGCCCACCCATGGCCGCGATGCCGTCCCAGAACGCGCCCGCGCCCAGGCCCATCTCGAAGCGGCCGCCGCTGAGGAGGTCCAGGCTCGCCGCGGCCCGGGCCAGCACGGCGGGCGGGCGCAGCGGGAGGTTCAGGACGTTGGCGGAGACGTGGATGCGCTCGGTCTGGGCGGCGACGTAGCTCAGCAGCGTCCAGGTGTCGAGGAAGCCGGGCTGGTAGGGGTGGTCCTGGAAGGTGACCAGGTCCAGGCCTGCCCGCTCAGACTCCTTGGCGAGGGCGACGACCTGAGCGGGGTCGGCGTTGCCGGGGGTGAGGAACGAGCCGAAGATCAAGTCGTGTCCGTAGTCGGTCATGCATACCTCGATGTCAGCGAAGGGTGGTGCGTGCGCCGGAATGCGCCCGGAGGTGCCATGGGGTGCGCCGGCCCGCGCACCCGGCCGGCCCGGGCATACAGCTAGCGCACGGCGGGCGACAGCTGCTCGGCGGCCCGGGCGAGCAGGGCCTCGATCCCCGTCCGGTCGTGGCGGCCGTTGAAGATCGCCGTGCCCGGCTCGAGCGCGGCCCCGGCGGCGAGCGGGCCCGCGTCGACGCCGTCGAAGCCCAGCCGCTCGATGAGGTCGAGGACGACGGCGCGTGCGTCGGCGTCGTCCCCGGCGACGGCGAGCGCGCGCCGTCCCGGCGTGCCGGCGGGGGAGTGGTCGGTCTCGAGCTCGTGGTAGCCGATGTGGTTCAACGTCTTGACGAGGCGGGCGCCGGGCAGGAAGGCCTGGACGATCTCCGACGTGGACCTGGCGTCGTCGTGCAGCGCCGGCATCGCACCGTCGGTCTCGGCCCAGTAGTTCATGGCGTCGACGACGACCCTGCCCGCGAGCGCGTCGGGGTCGAGGGTGTCGAACTTGCGCAGGGGGATCGACAGGATGATGACGTCGGCGCCACGGACGGCGTCGGCCGCGGTGACGGCGAGGGCGCCCGGAGCCATGACCTCGACGATGAGGGCGATGTCGGCGGGGTCCCCGGAGGCGGCGACGAGCACGCGGTACCCGGCCCGCAGGGCCTGCCGGGCGACGGCGGTGCCGACGCGGCCGGCGCCGAGCACGCCGACCGTGGTGGGGGACGTGCTCTCGACGGGGGCGCTCATGCGCGGTTCCCGGCGGTCTCGGCGGCACCCGTCGGCAGGTCGGTGTCGGTCGGCAGGTCGGTGTCGGCCGGCAGGTCGGTGTCGGCCGGCAGGTCGGTGTCGGCCGGCAGGTCGGTGTCGGCCGGCAGGTCGGTGCCGGTCGGCAGCGCGGCGTCGACGAGGGACTTGACCTGCGTCCCGAGGAGCTCGATGGCGTGGAGGAACTCCCGCTGGGGGAGGTGCCCGATGTCCATCTGCAGGATCTGGCGCACGTGGCCCAGCTGGCCGTGCAGGGTGACGATCCGCTCGGCGATCTCCTCCGGGCTGCCGACGTAGAAGGCACCGGATGGGGCGGTGTCGCGGTCGTAGGCGCGCCGGTCCGGGCCGCTCCACCCGCGGGTGGGCGCGAGGGTCTGCATCATCGCGCCCCAGTGGGACCACCACAGCTCCTTGGCGGTGCGTGAGCTCTCGTGGAGGAAGCCGAGGTTGGCCACGGCGACCTTGATGGACTCCTCGGGCCGCGCGGCTTGGCGCGCGGCGGCGCGGTAGAGGTCGGCGAGGGGCGCGAAGCGTGCGGGCTGGCCGCCGATGATGCCGTAGGCGATCGGCAGCCCCTGCTGGCCCGCGCGCATGGAGGACGCCGGGCTGCCGCCGGTGGCGCGCCAGATCGGCAGGTGGCCGCGCTCAGGGCGGGGGACGACGACGGCGTCGGTGAGTGGGGCGCGGAAGCGGCCCTGCCACGAGATGGTCTCGTCCTCCCCGAGGGCGTTGAGCTGCATCAGCAGCGCCAGCTTCTCCTCGTAGAGGGCGTCGTAGTCCTCCAGGGCGTAGCCGAACAGCGGGAAGGACTCGATCGAGGAGCCCCGGCCGGCGGTGATCTCGGCGCGGCCGTTGCTCAGCGCGTCGATGGTGGCGTACTGCTGGAAGACCCGCACCGGGTCGTCCGTGCTCAGCACCGTCACGGACGAGCCGAGGCGGATGTGCTCGGTGGTGGCGGCGGCGCCGCCGAGGACTGCCGCCGCGGCCGACGCGGGCATCTCGCGGGTGTGGTGCTCCCCGATCCCGAAGTAGTCCAGGCCCACCTGGTCGGCCAGCTGGATCGCCTCGAGGAGGTTGCGCTGGGCGTCGGCCGTGCTGGCCCGCCGGCCGGTCGCCGGGTCCCGTTGGACGTCGCCGAAGCTGTAGATACCCAGTTCCATGCTCACTGCTCTTCTTCCGCCAGGTCGACGGGCGATGTGGCCGCCCCTTAGGTGCGCGGACGCGAACCGAAGTGTTCTGAGCGACAGATCATATGTGGCTCAGACAAGTGGGACAACATCGCGGCGGCGCCTAGGATTCCCCCATGGACGACACGCGCGCCACGACCGCCCCTCTCCCCGAGGCGGACGGTGACTTCGGCCGGCACCTTGGGGTCCTTCTGCGGGGGTACCAGGGCTCGGTGGCCGCGGTTCTGGGCGAGCTGCCGCACGGCCCGCGTGGGTACCAGGTGCTCTCCGCCGTCGTGCACGGCGACCAGCCCAACCAGCTCGCGCTGGCGGCGCACCTGGGCATCGACCGCACGGTGATGACCTACCTCATCGACGACCTTGTGGGGGCCGGTCTCGTCGAGCGGCAGCAGAACCCGAGCGACCGGCGGGCCCGCCGGATCGTCGCGACGGAGGTGGGCGCCCGCACGCTGCGCGCCCTGGAGCGGGACGTCCGCGAGGCGGAGGACCGGATGCTGGGCGCGCTCGAGCACGGCGAGCGCGAGACCTTCCGGGAGCTGCTGCGGCGCGTCGCCTGCGACGTCCGCGACATCGAGCCCGCCACCGACCCGTGCGACGTGGTCGCCGAGGTCGTGCCCGATCGCGGCGGCGGTACCAAGGCCGGCGAGGCCACCGGCGGCCGGCGGAGCCGGTAGGACACAGGACGCGCGCGGCGTCGGAGCCAGCCGGCTGGGTGGCGGAGACAGAGTCGCTGCGGGCCGGGCGGCGAAGGCCAGAGCCGGCCGGGCGTCCCAGGCCCGGCCGGCCGTGCTTTCGACAGCGTCAGTGCACGATCGCCCGCTCCGCCCCGGCGCCGGTCATCGAGCGGACCTCCATCTCGGCCTGCTTGACGGCGTCGTGCTCCTTTGAGGTGACCGATCCAAGCCAGCCGAGGAAGAACCCGAGCGGCACGGAGACGATCGCGGGGTTGGACAGCGGGAACCACGCGAAGTCGACGCCGGCGATCATGGCGGTCTCGCTGCCCGAGACCACGGGCGAGAAGGCGATCAGCACCAGCGCGCTGACCAGCCCGCCGTAGATGCTCCACACCGACCCGCGGGTGTTGAACCGCTTCCAGTACAGCGAGTACAGGATCGAGGGCAGGTTCGCGCTCGCCGCGATCGCGAAGGCGAGGGAGACGAGGAACGCGATGTTCTGCCCGTTGGCGAGGACCCCGCCGACGATCGAGATGGCGCCGATGGTCACCGCGGTGCGGCGCGCCACCTTGACCTCCTGCACCGGGTCGGCCTTGCCATCCTTGAGCACACCGTTGTAGACGTCGTGGGCGAAGCTCGCGGACGCGGTGATCGTCAGGCCGGCGACCACGGCGAGGATGGTCGCGAAGGCCACCGCGGCGATGACGCCCAGCAGGATCGTCCCGCCGAGCTCGTAGGCGAGGAGCGGGGCGGCCGAATTGGCCCCGCCCGGTGAGCCGAGGATGGCCTCGGCGCCGACCAGGTACGCCGCCCCGAAGCCGAGGATGAGGGTGAAGAGGTAGAACGCGCCGATGAGGACGATCGCCCACGTCACGGACCGGCGGGCCTCCTTGGCGGTGGGCACGGTGTAGAAGCGCATGAGCACGTGCGGCAGTCCCGCGGCACCGAAGACGAGGGCGATGGCCAGCGAGACGAACCCCAGCTTGGAAGTGTCCGAGGCCCCGTACTGGAGCATCGGCTCGAGGATCCGGTCACCCTCGGGGTGCACCGCGACGGCCTGGCCGAGCACCTTGGACAGGTTGATGCCGTTGAGCGCGAGCACCCACAGCGTCATCGCGCCCGCGCCGATGATCAGCAGGACGGCCTTGATGATCTGCACCCAGGTGGTGCCCTTCATGCCGCCGACGAGCACGTAGACGATCATCAGCGCGCCCACGACGGCGATCACGAGGCTCTGCCCGACCCTGCTCTCGATCCCGAGCAGCAGCGCGACGAGCCCGCCGGCGCCGGCCATCTGGGCGAGCAGGTAGAAGAACGACACGGCCAGGGTGGAGATCGCGGCGGCGGTGCGCACCGGGCGCTGCTGCATCCGGAAGCTCAGGACGTCGGCCATCGTGTACTTGCCGGTGTTGCGCAGCGGCTCGGCGACCAGCAGCAGGGCGACCAGCCAGGCGACGAGGAAGCCGATGGAGTACAGCAGGCCGTCGTAGCCGTAGATCGCCACGGCCCCGGCGATGCCGAGGAACGACGCGGCCGAGAGGTAGTCGCCCGCGATGGCGATCCCGTTCTGCCGCCCGGTGAAGGCCCGGCCGCCGTGGTAGAAGTCCCCGACCGACGTCGTCGTCCGGGAGACCCGGAAGACGATGACGAGGGTGACGACGACGAACGCCAGGAAGATGGCGATGTTGAGGTACGGGTTGCCGACGTCCATCAGACGCCTCCCTCCAGGTCGGTGCGCAGCTTCGCGGCGATGGGGTCCAGGCTGCGGTTGGCGTGGCGGATGTAGGCCCAGGTCAGGAGGAACGTCGTCGCGAACTGCGCCAGGCCCATGAGCAGCCCGACGTTGACGTACCCGATGACGCGGGTGGACATGAAGTCCTCGGCGTACGTCGAGAGGAGGACGTAGAGGAAGTACCAGAGGAGGAACGCGGCGGTCATCGGGAACGCGAACCGGCGGAACTTGCTCCGCAGGTCGGCGAACTCGGCGGACTTCTGCACGGCGATGAACTCCTCAGCCGTGGCCACCCGCAGCTCCGACGGGTTCGCCTCACCGAGCTCCGGCAGGGGCGTGTGATGCTGGGGCAGGTGTGCCTCGGGATCGGGTCCCCCTGGCTCATGGGACTCGGGATGTCTGGTGGTCATCGCGCATCTCCCAGGTGTGGGCGGGCTCACATCGGTGTGAACGCGCAATCTAGCAGCGGGCGTGGCTGTGCGTCGCGACGTGCGGGCGCGCGCAAGGTGCGCAGTAGCGGACACGGCATGACGTCACCTGGCATGCCGTGACCTGGGACGACGTCGCCCGGTCGGGTGGCTCGTCAGTGCGTGTCCAGCTCCCCCAGGGTCGGGAACGAGTCCTGGGCGCCGCGCCGGGTGACCGCGACGGCGGAGACCGCGGTGGCCTCGCGCACGGCCTGCTCGAGAGAGTCGCCCGCGGCCAGCCTCGTGGCGACGGCCCCGACGAAGGCGTCACCCGCACCGGTGGTGTCCACGGCGGTGACCCGGTGCGCAGGGACGTGCACCGGGGCCGCGGGCCGGCCGGCGTCGTCGCGCCCCAGGAGGACGGCGCCCTCGGCGCCGAGGGTCAGGACCACCGATCGGGGGCCCAGGGCAAGGAGCGTGCCGGCGACCCCGGCGGGGGCCGTGGGGGCGGCGCCGATCGGGGTGCCGGCGCCGACCGGGGGCGCGCCGTCGCCCTTGCCGCCCTGGGTGATGAGGTAGGCGGCCTCCGACTCGTTGACCACGAGCGGGTCTGCCACGGCGAGCACGTCGGCGCCCAGGGCGGCCGCCGGCGCCGCGTTGACCACCACGCGGGCGCCGCCCTCGTGCGCGCGCCGCGCGACGTGGGTGACCGTCTCGAGCGGGATCTCCAGCTGGAGGACGACGACGGCCGCCCCGGCCCACACGGCGCGCAGCGCGTCGACCTGAGCCGGGGTGACGTGCCGGTTCGCGCCCGGGGAGACGATGATCGAGTTCTCCCCGTCCGGGGTGACCATGATGATCGCGGTGCCGGTGGAGGCGTCGACGACGCGCAGGCCCGTCAGGTCCATGCCCGTACCCGCGAGGGAGGCGCGCAGGAGCCGCCCGCGGTCGTCCCCGCCGATGCAGCCCACGAAGGCGACCTGCCCGCCGAGCCTCGCGGCCGCGACCGCCTGGTTCGCTCCCTTGCCGCCGGGCGTGACGACGACGTCGGAGCCGAGGATGGTCTCGCCCGGCCCGGGGCGGTGGTCGATGTCGAGGACGACGTCGACGTTCGCCGATCCCACGACGACTACCCTGGCGTTGCTCATGTCACGCACCTCGTCGATCGCTCGGTCTCCCGTGGCCGGGCCCGTGCCCGTCGCCGTGCTCGCCCTACTCGGCCCGGAAGCCGTCGATCCGGAAGCGCAGCGTATGGCGTTCTCCGGGCTGGAGGACGACGAGGTCGACCGTGGAGTTGAAGGCGTCGGGCGGGCAGGTCATCGGCTCGACGGCGACGCCCCGGCGCCCGACGCGCTCGCCGGAGTAGATCTGCAGCCACGGCGCCCGTGCCGTCAGGCGCACGCCGAGGCCGCTGCCGGGGTCGTGGAAGCGGACCTCCCACCCGTCGGGCGGGAGCTCGCCGAAGGCGTGGTCGATCTGCCGGTCGCCGATCGTGCGGGCGTCCTGGAAGTCCAGGCCGGCCTGCGCCGTCGGGACGCCGCTGACCGGGAGGAGGCGCTCGTCGACGGTGAGGACCTGCCGGGCGGGGAACTGCAGGGTGCACGCGTCGACGGCGACCAGCCCGCAGGAGAGGTAGGGGTGCGAGGAGGAGCCGTACGGGGCCGCCGTGGCGCCCACGTTGGCGGAGCTGATGGCCACCTGCAGTCCCTCCGGGCCGAGCCGGTAGGTCACCTCGGAGCGGAGCTGGAAGGGATATCCGTACTGGGGGACGAGCATCGTGCTCAAGGTGACCTCGTCCGGCCCGGCGTCCACGACGTCCCAGTCCACCCAGCACGCCAGGCCGTGGAGCGCGGTGCGCGTCGCATGCTCGGTGATGGGTACCTCGTAGGTGGCGCCACCGAACTCGTAGCGCCCGTCGGCGATCCTGTTGGGCCAGGGCACCAGGGTCTTGCCGAGGTAGCCGGTGGGGATCTCCGCCTCGCTGGACGGGACCACGAGGTCCGTCCCGCGCCAGGTCAGCCGCGCCAGGCTCGCGCCCACCGAGAAGACCGTCGCCTCGTACTCGCCGGCAGCGAGGGTGAGGACCGTGCCGTTGGGGCTGGGCAGGTTCGCGCTCATCGTCCGCCTCCTCGCGTCGCGCAGCGGCCCGCCCGGTGCGGGACGGGGCCGGCGGCTCCCGGCTCACGCTACGGCGGATGCGCCCGGGTCGCCGGTCGAGGGCCGGTGGCGGGACCCGGCCGGCACCCCCTGTCCGACGACGGGCCCGGCGGCAGACCCGGCCTGTCGCCGCCCCCTTGTCCGTCTACCCGCCGGGCGGAACCCTGGACCCACCGTTCGAGGGAGGGACACGCGCGATGACGACGATCACCGACAGCTACATGCGGGAGATGCTGGAGAAGACGCGGCCGTACTCCGTGGTGATCCTGAGCAGGGGGCCGCGCTACGACAGCGACGACGCGCCTGCCGTCATCTGGGAGCACGGCCGGCGCAACTTCGCGCTGCGCGCCGAGGGGCACCTCGCCGTCGTCTGCGCGATCCGGGACGGCAGCGACCGGTGCGGCGTCGGGATCTTCACCACCGACGCCGAGAGGACCGCGGCGCTCATGGCGGACGACCCCGGCGTCCGGGCCGGCGTGTTCGTCTTCGAGGTGCACCCCTGCGTGGGCTTTCCGGGGTCGGCGCTGCCGGGCTGACACCCGCGTGCCACTCCCCGTCCGGGGCGGTCTCGTGTTGAATGGCGGCAACTCACCTAAGCACCGGAGGCTGCGATGAAGGTCGAGTCGCACATCGTCTCGTTGTCGTGGATCCCGTCGGACTCCACCGTGGACTGGATGCGCCGGGGCTTCGACGTCGGGCTCGCGCACTACGACGAGCCGCCGGTCGAGGCGCTCCCGGGTCTCGACCGCATCCAGCAGCTGCGGGCCGACGACCGTTTCCGGTTCGCCAACGTGCTCTCCGCCTGGGCGGAGTTCGACGGCGACGTCGCCACCTCCTGGGGCTACGGCGAGGACTCCGGCGTCGTCGTCGGCTCGACGACGGTGCGGCTGGGCGCCGTCGGTGCGACCTTCGGCGGCTACCCGCTGCCGGTGCTGCGTCAGGAGCCCGCCGTCGAGCCCGGCAGCGTGCACGTCACGCAGACCGCGGGCGGGCGCACCGGGGTGCCCCTGCCGCAGCGGGTGCGCAACACCTCCGCCGTGCTGTGGGAGGCGCCGATCGTCTGGACCACGCTGGCGCTGACCCTGCACGCGGACGGCTCCACTGACGTCGCCATGCCCGGTGCCAGCGCTTTCCCGCGTCACTGGGTCTACGGCCCGGACGGCGTGGTGGCCATGAAGACGGGGCTGACGGACCAGGAGGCGTGGATGACGCACTCGTTCGCGGCCCGCACGCCGTGGGGGGAGCGGGACTCGGAGGCGGTCGTCGCCGAGGCCGAAAGGGCGGTCGAGCGCCAGCTGAGCGAGGGCGTGATGCGTGCGGGCCACAGGCCCGAGATCAGGCGGCTACCGGTCGGTGCGGTCCTCGCCCGCGAAGGCGAGCCGTGTTCGGAGATCTGCCTCGTGCTCGACGGCGTCCTCACGGTCAGCGTGGACGGGAGCGAGATCGCCGAGGTCGGGCCGGGCGCGGTCCTGGGGGAGCGGGAGGTGCTCGACGACGGCTCCCGCACCTCCACCCTCGTGGCCCTGACGCCGGTGCGGCTCGCCGTCGCGGCCGCGGATGCCATCGACGTCGAGAAGCTGCGAGCGATGGCCGAGCTGTTCGGCCGCGAGGAGCGGCGCCCGGCGACCCAGGCGGCCGCGCCGGAGTGACCCGCGCCGACGGGCCCGGCGGGCGGTGTCGCCGCGGCGGCGAGCTGCCAGCCCGATGACAGGGGACCGCGCGCCGGGGCGGCGTGCGGACCCGGGCACGCTCCCGCTCGGGCTCATGCTCGTCCTGACGTTCTCCACTGGCGTGGTCGACGCCGTCGGCTATCTCGGGCTGGACAGGGTCTTCACCGGCAACATGACCGGGAACGTCGTCATCCTCGGGATGGCGCTCACCGGCGCGGACGACCTTCCCGTGCGCGGACCCCTCGTGGCGCTCGCGGCGTTCATGGTCGGCGCCGTCATCGCGGGCCGCGTGCTGCGGGGCGTGCCGAGCGGCTGGACCCACCGCACGACGGCGCTCCTGGCTGCCGTGGGCATGCTCATCCTCGCGGTCACGGTGCCGACCCTCGCCCTGGAGGACATGGGAGAGGTCTTCCCCGTCGTCGTCACCGCGGCGCTGGGCCTGGCCATGGGGATGCAGGCGGCCACCGCGCGCCACCTGTCCGTCAAGGACGTCACCACCGTCGTCGTCACCTCCACGATCGCCGGGCTGGCGGCGGACTCCATGCTGGGTGGCGGGACGAACCAACCCTGGCGCCGCCGCGCGGGCGCCGTCGTCCTCATCGGCGCAGGTGCGGCGACCGGGGCGCTCGCGCTGCGGGTCCACCTGGGGCTGGGCATGCTGCTCGCCGTGGTCCTCAGCCTCGGTGTGGCGGCGGTCGGGGGGCTCGCGCGGCCACGGTCGGGGGCCGCAGGCGACGAGGCGCAAGCGGGCGCCGGCACGGGCGCGTAGCGGCCAGTTTGGTGCAGCGTGGCCGCTCCGGGTGCCGCCTCGCCACCTCGCTGCCCGATCACGTCGCCGTTCCCACGTGGTGGCCGGGGACATGCGCGATGCTTGGCCCAGCCGGCCGCCACGCCCGGGAGGAGGGTGAGGACATGCGTCTCGTGCACCGTCCGGAGACGGACGTCATGGGGCTGCAGGTCGTCGCGGGCTTCGACCGCCTGCACGTCGTGGTGCCCGAGCTTTGGGACGCGATGTTCGCCCGGCGCGACGAGCTGCCGGCGCCCCCGGACGGCCGTTACGCGGAGGCGAGCGTGCAGCTCGGTGGCGGACGCTACCGGGAGACCGTGGGGGTCGCCCTCGTCCATCCGCCGAAGACCAGGTCCGTGGCGGTGCCGAGGGGCATGTCAGTGGCCCGGCTCGCCACCGGGCTCTTCGTCACCCACCGCCACGAGGGCGACGTCGGGGACATCGCGAGCGGCTTCCAGGCGATCTACGACTGGGCGGAGGGGCAGGATCTCGAGCTGGGCACGCTTAAGCTGGACATCGGTTACACCACCGACTGCACCGCCCAGGCGCACGACCTCTTCATCAACGTCCTCGGCTAACTCACCGCCGTCCGGCCGACCGACGTCGGCTGTCCAGCCGATCGACGCCCCGCGTCCGGCCGATCGACGTCGCGCGTCTCGCCGATCGACGCCCCGATGCGGGCGCCGGTGCGAGGGCTGCGCATTGGCTCGCCGAGTGGTACACCGGAACCGTGCGCGGCCCGCCGCCCGCGCCGCACCGGAAGGTGAAGGACATGTTTCTCGCGCGCAGCACCACCCGCCGGCCCGTCGCCCGAGTCCTCGCCACCGCTCTCGCCGTGTTCGCCCTCGCAGCGTGCGGCGGGTCGTCGCCCTCGCCGTCGCCGAGCACGGTGACCGACGGAGGGACCACCGGCGGCCCGACGCCGACGCCGTCGGCCCAGGGCTGCGCACCCGGCGGCGGCGCGGTGCCGGCCGGCGCGAGCTCGGCGCCCACGGTCGACCTCGATGGTGACGGGGCCGCCGACACGCTGTGGCTCTCCGCCGGGCTGCCGCGGACCCTCGGTGTCTCGACCGCCTCCGGCGCCGTGTTCTCGACGGAGTTCTCCAGCGGCGCGCCGCAGGCGGCCACGGCGCTGGCGCAACGGCTCGCCGACGGCACGGTCATCATCCTGCTCAACACCGGGCGCGCGGTCCCGCTCTACGCGGTGATCGACTGCGCGATCGTCCCCACCAAGAACGCCCAGGGCCAGCAGTACACCTTCGACCTCGGCTTCACGGGTTTCGGGACCGGCGTGGGGTGTGCCGACGTCGGATCGGGGCGCCAGCTCGTCGGGCTCAACGCCGTCACCCACGACAACGGCGCCACCTACGACGTCACTCGCACCCCGATCGACCTCGGCGACCGCGGGCGGACCGCCACCAACGGCACCCCGGCCGTGGTGGGCACGGCACTTCCCGCCGACGATCCGGCGGTCAGTGCCGCGCGCGCCGTCACGTGCGACGACGCGCCGCCACCGGTGACCGAGCCCGCCGGGTGAGGCAGGGGAGACCCGCGGCGCGGGCGGGGGAGACCGGCGGCGCGGGGGAGACCGGTGCGCGGCGGGGGAGAATGGCGTATGCGGTTCCTCAGGACAGGGCAACGATAGATGGTGACGGTCGCGGGTCTGGTGCTGGCGGCGGGCGGCGGACGCCGGATGGGCGGTCCCAAGGCGCTCGTGCGCGGCGACGACGGCACGGCGTGGCTCGCGCGTGCCACCACCCTGCTCGCCTCATCCGGCTGCGGCCCCGTGCTCGCCGCCCTGGGCGCGGAGGCTGAAGCCGCGGCCCGGCTGCTCCCGGAGGGGGACGGCGTCGTGGTCGTCCCGGTGCCCCGCTGGCGCGACGGGATGGGTGAGTCTCTGCGGCGCGGTCTCGAGGCCCTGGCGCGCGTCGCGCCGGACGCCTCGGCGGTGCTCGTGACCCTCGTGGACCTGCCGGACCTGCGCCCGGAGGCGGTGGCCCGGGTGCTGGGCAGCGCCCACGACGATCCCGACGACGGCGCCCTGCGGCAGGCGGCCTACGGGGGCAGGCCAGGCCATCCGGTGCTCATCGGGCGGCGGCACTGGGCGCCGCTGGCCGCACAGCTGAGCGGCGACGCCGGAGCCCGCGCGTACCTGCGCGCGCACGGTGCCGCCGTCGTGGACTGCACGGACATCGGCGGGGGCGACGACATCGACACGCCCGCGGCGCGCGGCGGAGCCGGCGGGGCCGTGGTCGATGCCGAACCATCGGGCCTCGGCGGCGAGGGCTGACTCCTGTCCCTCGGTGGGACGCCTCCAGCGCCCCGAACCGGTGAGCTCGCCGTGCCGGATCGTGTGCATCTCGGAACATCCGGACGTTGCCCTCCGTTGGTCATGACGTGACACGAAACAGAGACTCTGCTCCTCCTGATCACCGAGCGCTCGTGCGGATGTCCCCGGAGGGGGAGCAGCGCCGCGCCCGTACCGCGGTCCAGCACTCGGAGCCCGGCCCGCGCCTGGTCGAGACGCTCGAGCTCGTGGAGGCGTTCTCCGCCGTCGCCCGGTCCAGGGGTGACGTCTTCCGCACCATCGAGCGCCTGACCGACCTGCGCTACGGCGAGCTGGAGGCCCTGACGGCGGTGTCCGCGGGCGCGGATCACCACCGCGAGGTGGCACGCCGCACCGGTCAGGTGGACGCGGCCGCCGCGGCCACCGTGGAGGGGCTCGTGCGGCGTGGCATGCTCGCCCCGCACCACCACCCGGAGGCTCCGGACGAGTATTCGGAACCGACCCTGGTGCATCTCACCCCTGCGGGCGCCGTGGCCCTGCAGCAGGCAGAGGCTCTGCAGGTCAGGCTGCTCGACAGCGCCCTGAGCACCCTGGGCGACGAGGAGACGGAACGCCTGCGCGAGGCCGTGCACCACGTGGGCGACAGGCTGGAGCGTGCCGACGGCCCGCGCCACCCCGCCCTGCTCTCGAGCGTCGCCGACGCGTCCTAAGGACCGGACCCGGCTGCTTTCGCCTCGCTGCCCGCCGCGCGCTGGAGGAGGAGGGCGCGCTCACGCTGGTTCTGTGTCAGCGCGGCCGCGCGCAGGAACTCCGCATGCGCCTCCCCGTGTCGGCCCAGCCTGGCGAGGAGGTCTCCGCGCACGCTGGGCAGGAGGTGGTAGCCCGCCAGGGCAGGCTCGGACGTGAGCTCGTCGACCAGCGCCAGCCCGACCGCCGGTCCGGAGGCCATCGCCAGGGCCACCGCCCTGTTGAGCTCGACCACCGGGGAGGGCACCAGCCTCGCGAGCGTCCCGTAGAGCCCGGCGATGCGGGCCCAGTCGGTCTTCTCGGCCGTGCGGGCCCGCGCGTGGCACGCGGCGATGGCGGCCTGGAGGACGTACGGGCCCGGCGCACCCCCCAGGCGTTCGGCCCGTTCGAGGGCCGCGAGACCGCGGTTGATGAGAAGGCGGTCCCAGCGCGAACGATCCTGGTCGAGCAGGAGGACGGGCTCGCCCGCGGGTCCCGTCCTGGCCCGGATGCGCGAGGCCTGGATCTCCATGAGCGCCACGAGGCCCTGGACCTCCGGCTCGGTCGGTGCGAGCTGGGCGAGAACACGCCCCAGGCGCAACGCCTCGCCGCACAGCTCCGGCCGCGTCCAGCTCTCGCCCTCGGTGGCCGCGTACCCCTCGTTGAAGATCAGGTAGACGACCTCGAGCACGGAGGCGAGCCGCTCGGCGAGCTCGCCGGGGGCCGGGAGCTCGAAGGGCACCTCGGCCTCGGCGAGGGCGCGTTTGGCCCGGACGATCCGTTGTGCCACCGTCGACTCCGGCACGAGGTAGGCGCGGGCGATCTCCTTGGTGGTGAGCCCGCCGAGGAGGCGCAGCGTCAGCGCCACGCGCGCAGGGGTCGTGAGCACCGGGTGGCAGGCGATGAACATCAGCCTCAGCAGGTCGTCACCGACGTGGTCGTCGAGGGCCGCGACCGGGTCGGGGGCCGCGGCCTGCTCCGTCTCCAGGTCGCGGGCCAGCTGGGCGTACTTGGCCCGGAGGCGCTGGTCGCGGCGGATCCGGTCGATCGCCCGGTGCTTGGCGGTGCCCATGAGCCACGCCGCCGCGTTGCGCGGGACCCCCGAGGCGGGCCACTGCTCTAGCGCGGCCACCAGGGCGTCCTGCGCGAGGTCCTCCGCCAGCGGGACGTCACGCACGATCCGGCTCAGCCCGGCGACCAGCTTCCCGGACTCGATGCGCCACACGGCCTCGACCGTGCGACGGGCCTCGGCGGCTGCGGCGGCGCCGGTCTCGGTCACACCCCGACCCAAGCACGTCCGCGCACCGCTGCCTAGCGTTCCGGCGTCGGGCCCCGGAAGGGGTGCGCCGTGCGGGCCCGGCCCCTAGGGTCGTCACGTGAGCGCACACCATGATGTCGTCGTCCTCGGAGCCGGGCCTGGTGGCTATGTCGCCGCCATCCGTGCCGCGCAGCTGGGCCTGAACGTGGCGGTCGTGGAGGAGAAGTACTGGGGCGGGGTCTGCCTCAACGTCGGGTGCATCCCCTCCAAGGCGCTGCTGCGCAACGCCGAGCTTGCCCACCTGTTCAACCACGACGCGAAGCTGTTCGGCATCTCGGGGGAGGTGCAGTTCGACTACGCCGCAGCCTTCGAGCGCAGCCGCACGGTGGCCGACGGCCGCGTCAAGGGCGTCCACTTCCTCATGAAGAAGAATGCCATCACGGAGTACGACGGGCGGGGCTCGTTCGTCGACGACCACACGCTGTCCGTGGCGCTGACCAGCGGCGAGACGGAGACGCTGACGTTCGACCACGCCATCATCGCCACCGGCGCGACGACGCGGATGCTGCCGGGCGTCGAGCTGAGCCAGAACATCGTGACCTACGAGGAGCAGATCCTCGACCGTGGACTGCCGAAGTCGATGGTCATCGTCGGCGCCGGGGCGATCGGCATGGAGTTCGCCTACGTCTTCAAGAACTATGGCGTGGACGTCACCATCGTGGAGTTCCTCGACCGTGCCCTGCCGAACGAGGACGTCGACGTCTCCAAGGAGATCACGAAGCAGTACAAGAAGCTCGGCGTCCCCATCCTGACCTCGACCAAGGTCGAGACCGTCACCGACAACGGCTCAAACGTCACCGTGACCTACACCGGCAAGGACGGCAGCCCGGGTGAGCTGACCGCTGACCGCGTCATGATCTCCATCGGGTGGTCCCCGCGCGTCGAGGGCTACGGCCTCGAGAACGCCCGCGTGAGCGTGACCGAGCGGGGCGCCATCGCCATCGACGACGTCATGCGCACCTCGGTGGAGCACATCTACGCGATCGGTGACGTCACGGCAAAGCTCCAGCTCGCGCACGTGGCCGAGGCCCAGGGGGTCGTCGCGGCCGAGACGATCGCCGGCGCGGAGACCATGGAGCTCGGCGACTACCGGATGATGCCCCGCGCGACCTTCTGCCAGCCCCAGGTGGCGAGCTTCGGCCTCACCGAGCAGCAGGCCCGCGACGAGGGGTACGACGTCAAGGTCGCGAAGTTCCCGTTCACGGCCAACGGCAAGGCGCAGGGTTACGGCGACCCCACGGGCTTCGTCAAGCTCGTCGCGGACGCCCGCCACGGCGAGCTGCTGGGCGGGCACCTCATCGGGCCGGACGTCTCCGAGCTCCTGCCCGAGCTCACCCTCGCGCAGAAGTGGGACCTGACCGCCGCGGAGCTGGCCCGCAACGTCCACACCCACCCGACGCTGAGCGAGGCTTTGCAGGAGGCCTTCCACGGGCTGATGGGGCACATGATCAACTTTTAGTCGGTCGCCCGGCCGTAATCGGCCGTTAAGCCTGGTCAGAGGCCCGGATTCGCGGAATCTAGCGGATCCGGGCCTCTTCATGTCTCGGGGAGTTGTGGACACCTAGCGATGGCGGCGGCACGTACCCCTTCCTGTCCCCCCTGGCCGCGTCCTCCCAGCGTCCCCCGAGGGGAGACACGGCAACAGCACAGGTCACGGCGCGTCCCCCTTCACGACCGTCAGAAATTGGTCGATCTATGTATGGGATCTGCTTTGTGCCTCGGCGACTGTCGGTCAACGGCGCACCCGATAGCGCAGGTGAAGCACCCGGCTGCCCTTAATCACCACGTCAGGATCCTCCAACAGGTGCTGCGCGTGGACCGCCCCGAAGTAGCGCTTGCCGGACCCGAACACGACGGGTACGACGTCCATGCGCACCTCGTCGACCAGGCCCGCGGCAAGCACCTGGCCACCGACGTCGCCAGCGGCGACCTCGACGATGCGGTCACCCGCAAGCTCTTGCGCCTTGGCCATGGCTGCCTCGACGCCGTCGACGAAGTGAAACGGCGCCTCGGGGTCCCAGCCCTCGGGCTGCGGCCGGTGCGTCACGACGACCACCTGGTCGATCCCGCTCGGAGGCTTCCCGTCCCAGCCGTCCGTCAGGTCGAAGACGTGGCGGCCAACGAGTGTCGCCCCGATCTGGGCCCAGTACGGCCGGGTGTAGTCGTAGGACGTCTGCGACACCTTAACCTCGCCGCTCTCGTCCAACGGGACGTCACCGCTGGACAGCCAGTCGAACAGCGGCCCGGGCTGGTCGTTCTCGTCCGCGACGAAGCCGTCCACCGACACCGAGCCGTACATGACCACCTTGCCCACGGGGCTCTCTCCTCTGCTTTGAGGTGCCCTCAGTTTAGGGTGTCGTGAGCTGTCGATCTCGTAAGAAATCAATCGGCCGGCAGCGGCCAGCCGTCCAGCGCGTGGCCGGGATGTTCGCGCAGGAACCGCCGCCGGACTTCGACGTATCAGGTCGGCGTGCGCCCGGTGTCTCGCACCTCAGCAATGGCGGGCCGGCCCCAAACCTGCTCTACCGTCACCGGCCCGTCACACAGCTCGGCCGCGGGCATCGGCAGGAACGGCGCCAGCCCCACGGCTTGAAGTGCACGCCGACGGACAGGGGCCGGAGTGGGTGGCTGAACTCCAACGCGCGGGTGGGCATGGTGACCACGCAGCCGTCGGCGTACTTGGCCGTCTCGATGTCGGTGCCGGCGCGGATGCGGAACGGCGCCCCGAGGTTGACGATGAGCAGCGCCGACGGCATCGGCGGCAGCGTCAGCCGGCATTGTGAAGAGCCTGATAAGACAGGCTGAGCCGTCAGGCCCCGGCGTCCTTTCGCGACGCCCGCGCTAGCCGTTCGACGAGGTCGTCCGGGATCGGTTTGCGCGGCGAGAAGGTGATGCCGGTCTTGGTCGCCTTTAGGCCGGCGGCCGCGATTTCTTCGGCGTGCTCGGAGATGGCGCCTGGAAGGAGATACAGCCCGCACTGTTTGCTGAACGCCGCATAGCCCGCGACGACCGAGCCGCCGATCCTGAACCCCGGCATGTTGTAAGCAACGATCTCCTCCGCTTCCGGCAGGGCGCGGGCCAGTATGGCGCGCAACCGTTTCAGCGAGGGCTGGAAGGGCTCGGGCGCCGCGGCAATGTAGGTGTCGTGGTCAGCTATCGCCGTCATGGCCGCGTCTCCCTTCTGATTGTTTTCAAGGTTTTCGTTCCATCCTGCCGAATATCGGCTTACATTGTCCGGGCGGTGCCCGCATCGCGGAGCCAGTGTCTCCCACCGTGTGCATGTCCGAGACCTAGTCTAGGGCGCGGCGCGTACCTCGCTGAGATCCACCAAGAGCAGCAGATGATGGCCAGCCAGAGCGAGTTTCGCTCGTAAAGGGGCTAGTGCACCTCATAGGTCGTGGCGAAGTGGGCAACAAAGCATTCCGCGCATTTCTCGCTAGGGGCAATGGATGACTTCTCGGAAGAACCATGACAACCAATCTGCAGCTGCGCAAGGAGATGCGGGCCGCTTGTGCGGTCAAGTGACTTGCGCGTCCAACGCGAGCCTGCCTTCGTCGGTAAGTTGGCAATGACGGGAGTTCGTGAGCAGGAGTTGGCTGAGTAGCCTCATGCCGGTGGGCGAACCTCGTAGGATCCGCGTTCGACGTCGGGACGACGTGACCGCAACTGAACTCGTTGGCGGCGTGGAGAAGCGCGAGCTGTTCCTTGCCGCATACGACCCAGCGTGGGCGAGCCAGTACGCCGTGCATGAGGCTCATGTGCGAGCTGCGGTGGGGAGCATCGCGGTCGCGGTCGAGCACATCGGATCCACGTCGGTCCCTGGTCTCGCCGCCAAGCCGATCATCGACATCTTGGTCACGGTGGCCGACATCACCGCGGAAGAGGATTACCTCGAACCGTTGGTCGCATCGGGCTATGTGATGCGCGTTCGCGAGCCGGGTCATCGAATGGTTCGTACCGAGCAGCGCGATGTGCACATTCACATCCTCGAGCTCGGCGACCCCGCAGCTGGTGACTATCTCCTTCTGCGGGACCACCTGCGGATCGACCAGGCGGACCGCCAGCTCTACGAGGCCACCAAGCGCGATCTGACGAAACGTGATTGGCCCGACATGAACGCATACGCCGATGCGAAGTCTGCGGTCATCGAGGAGATAAAGGGACGCGCCCGTTCTCGACTCGCCACGAGCTAGTTCGCTCGGGCTTCAGGACGCTCATCGGCTTGGCCGCTGACGGCGAACCGCAGCGGATCCTTGTCGACGTGTTCGAGGACCGCTGAACGAATCGCTGAGCGACGTCAGCGGACGCCGCGTTGTGATCCACTCGCCGAGTTCGTCAAGGATGCTGCCGGCTTCGGCAGTGAAGTTGATCCGGCCGGTCATAAACGGGCGGCCCGCTTCTCTTCGAAGCGAGCCCGGACATCCCGGCCGGAACTGCTCGGGACGGATTGGCCTGGAGTGCGTCGTACGCGGCAGCAGCGACGGTGCGTAGCCACGACTAGGACCCCAGGTCGAAGGGCTCATCCGGGTGACGATTCGGGCACCCTAGAGCCACGTGCTTGCGCACGTCGGGAGGCAGGGACACGCCGATTATCGGCCGGAGACTGCGTGCCTGCATAGCACTGACGATGCTGTTAAAGTGACTGCATGGGTGTCGCTATCACGGTGCGGGACGTGCCGGACAAGGTGAGAGACGAGCTGGCCGCGCGTGCTGCCCGCGCCGGGATGTCCCTGCAGGCGTACCTGCGTAGCATGCTCATCCAGAGCGCCAGTCGGCCCGCCGTCGACGACCTCATCGCTCGTGCTCGCTCCCGCGTCGAGGCCACCGGCGTCCGGGTCGACGCCGAATCGATCATCGCCGCTCGCGACGCCGACCGGCGATGAGGCAACGCGTCGTTTGCGACGCCTCCGCGGTGGTCGCGGTCCTGCTGGACGCAGGTCAAGATGGACGGTGGGCCACCGACGCCCTTACTGGCGCGGACCTTGCCGCTCCCACTGTGCTCCCGTTCGAAGCGGCCAACATCATCCGCCGTCACGAGCTCGCCGGGCTCATCACCGCTGACCAGGCTGCTCAGGCGCATTCCGATCTTCTGGACCTGGCCATCGAGCAGTGGCCGTACGAACTCCTGGCGCCCAGAGCTTGGCAGCTTCGTCAGAACCTGACCGCCTACGACGCCAGCTACGTCGCCCTTGCCGAACTTCTTAGCACCGCGATCGTCACCCTTGACAGCCGCATCAGCCGCGTACCCGGCCTGCGCTGCACAGTCGCTACACCGTAAGACGATCCCCTAACGGCCACGAGATCCTTGGGTGCCCCGAGCCCGCGCCGTCCAAGGTCGGGTATTCAGCGCCTGGTCTCGTACCTGGTCAGGAGTACGCCGTCGGGGAACGTCCGGGTCTCCACCAGGTTCAGGTTCACCCAGTTGTCCAGGGCGGTGAAGAACGGCGTGCCGCCGCCCACCAGGACCGGGTGGGTGACGATCGCGTACTCGTCGATCAGGCCGGCCCGCATGGCCGCCGCGGCGAGGGTGGCGCCGCCGACGTCCATGGGACCGCCGTCCTCAGTCTTGAGCCGGGTGATCTCGGTGACAGCGTCGCCGGTGACCAGGCGGGCGTTCCAGTCGACCGCGCTGGTCGTCGAGGAGAACACCACCTTCGGCATGTCCCGCCAGCGGCGGGCGAACTCGATCTGCGCCGGTGTGGCGCCAGGCTGCTGGTCGGCGGTCGGCCAGTGGGAGCTCATCGTCTCCCACAGCTTGCGCCCGTACAGCGCCAGGCCCGTCGCCCCCACCCGGTCGGACCACCACTGGAACAGCTCGTCGCTCGGCACGCTCCAGCCGAGGTCGTCGCCGGGCGCGGCGATGTAGCCGTCCAGGCTCACGTTCATGCCAAACGCCAGTTTCCGCATGGCGTCAGCCTCCCGTGAGTCGGTATTCGCCGTACAGACCAACGCGGCGCGGAAAATTCATCGAGCGCGGTCCCTCAACTCCTCGCTGTACTTCCGCAGTGCCGCCATGACTCTGATCCTTCCGTGGAACGAGAGCCTCCACCCCCCGGATCATCGACGACTGGGGGCAAAGAGCCATACCGGAACCGACAGGCCAGCACCTCCCGATCCACACGACCCCGAGGGCTGCGAAGAAGGTAACGTGCCCATCCGGACACTTCCGCCGCAAAGAGGCGCGGGGCGGACGTTTGACAGGACAGGCCTGTCAGCTGCCGGTACGGGTGGCACCTGCCAGATGCGGTTGTTCGAGGGGCGGGACCGCGAAGGCGGTCGGTGCGTGAGCGACAGCGATCCAGGAATGAGGACCGAGGAACGTGTGGATGAGTGACGGACGCAAGCTGACCGGCTGCTATGGCACCTGGCGCGGCCGCGACGTGGAACTGAAGAGTCGGACGCCGCTGAACGGCGAGCACCGCTTGATAAAGGACGGAGGTGAGAGGCCCGGACCGAATTGGCGGGAAGTGTTCTACCCCAACCGGTTCGCCCGCACTCCCTACCACTACTGGCTCGACGTGCCCGAGGCGGAGGTCTCCGAGGCACACTGCATCGTCGCGACCGGCTACGTGCCGATGACCAACGACCGCGATTATGACTTCCAGGTCCATGTGCGGATCATCGCCCAAGACGGAGCGGGCCGGCTGGCCGTCGAAACCGAGACTAATGAGCCCCGGATCTATTGGGGTCCGCTGGCGCGTGAGTTTGGTTTTGAGGAATACGAACGCTCCTTCATGTTCGGCTGGGTCCCTGGCGACAGGGTCACCGACATCCGGATGGAACGCCAGCACTAGATGTACTGCCCCGGCTGGTGGTGCTCGTTAGACGATGCGTGCCCACCCGCGTGGGGAGAGAGAGGGCGACGGCCCAACGGCAGAGCCTGCGGTGAGACGTCTCGTGGACTGCCGGCGAGCCGTTGCCGCGCAACGAAGTCGTGCCGTTCGTTGTGCGCTCCCTCTGGTTTCTTGCCCGAAGCCCACGACACGCCAGCCGAGGACTCCGCCGGGCGCCGTCCGACCACCAGGAGTGCACTGGTCTCATGACTGACATCGTCGACAACTTGTTCGTGATCACGCCCGAGGGTGCAGCAGGGACTGAAGCGCGTGCGCGCATTCAGCTCAGGGGAGCTCGTTCGTGTGCTCCCGGGCACAGCTGCTGGTGTGGGAGGCCCCGTACGTTCCCGAATACTTCTTCCCCGAGGCGGACCTGGAAGTGGACCTGCGGCCGGCCGGCGAGGGACCGCGGTACGACTACCTCCACCACGCCCAGGGCGACCACTCGCGCATGGTCTACTCCGAGATCCTCACCGACGAGACCAAGGAGACCGCGGCGGCGTTCACGACCCGCGCCCTGGACCACTTCGCCGCCCGCGGCATCAGGGTCGAGCGGGTCAGTACAGCTAGTCGACGCCTTCGGTCGTCGTCGGCGTGATGTCCGCGAGGTTCGCCTGGATGTCGTCCCGTGCGGCCCGGAGCTCGGTAAGGACGTCGTCCTGGACGAGTTCCGCGTACCGCACGGACGGGGCGGCGATCGCGAGGGCTGCGATCACCCGGCCTGCCGGGTTGTGGATCGCCACCGCGACCGCGGCTACGCCGGACTCTGTCTCGCCGTTCGACACCGCATACCCTTGCTGGCGGTAGACGCGGAGCTGAGAGATCAGCCGGTCCAGCTGACGATCGCTCAGTCCGTCACCCTGGGCCTGGACCATGGGGCTCTGGTACATGGTCCTTACCCTGTCCTCCGGGATATGAGCGAGAAGTACCCGTCCGCCGGCCGCCGTTGCTGCCGGCACGACGGCCCCTGGGCGGGCGACGATCCGAAGCATCTTGTCGCCCTCGAAGCTGTCGAGGAACCGCAGCTTGGTGCCGACGCGGATCTGAAGGTTGACCGTCTCGCCGGTGAGTTGTGATAGCTCCTCGAGGGGAGTGGCTGCCGCGGTGCGCAGCAACTCTGTCCCCGGCATCCTGACCGGCACTGCTCCCACAGTGGGACCGGGCACGTAAACCCGCCTGTCGTCCTGCACCGCGAGGCCGTGGAAGACGAGCATCGACATCAGCCGGTGCACTGTCGACTCAGCAACCCCGAGCTCGATCGCCGCAGTCTTCAGTCGAACCTCGCCGCGGTCCCTCAGCATGTGCACCAGTCGTATGGCGTTGTCGACCGAGGCGATTGCGTACGCGGGGCGCTTGGGCGCCGGCAACTTCTGCATGGCACAAGAGTATTGCCCGCCGACGTACCGCCCTCGAATATGAGAGCGCTACCGACGGAAGACTGAGCCCCGCAGGCGGAGGAACGATCCAGTGAACGAGCGCGTACGACGCGAAGACGAGCTAGTGGCGGTACGAGAGCGGGACTGGACGTTCCTCATCGGCGGCGCCTTGCGCAGTGCAGAAGATGGCCGGACGTTCCCTGTGATCGATCCGTATACCGTCGGCCTGCTCGCCGACGTCCCTGACGCCTCGCCCTCCGACGCCGATGCAGCGGTCGATGCGGCGCGTGCGGCACTGCCTGCCTGGCGGAAGGTGCCGGTGCTCGAGCGTGCCAAGCACCTCTATCGGCTCGCCGACATCGTCGAGGCCAACGCTGAGGAGCTCGCCTTCCTCGAGATGGTCGACACGGGGTCACCGATCTCGAACGCTCGGGCGGACGTGACGCTCGCGGTCCAGCAGATCCGCATGTACGCCAACCTCGCGCTGGAACTTAAGGGCCAGACGATCCCAGCGAGCAGCGGTCTGCATTACTCCATCCGGCAGCCAGAGGGCGTGGTCGTCAAGATCAGCGCGTTCAACCACCCGCTGATGTTCGGCTGCCGCTTCGCTGCCCCCGTCCTCGCGGGCAACACGGTCGTCGTCAAGCCGTCAGAGCTGGCACCGCTGTCGATGCTGCGCCTCGGTGAGCTCATCGTGGACGAGTTCCCGCCCGGCGTCGTCAACATCGTCGTGGGGGCAGGCGCATCGGTCCCCGATCGCCTCGTACGCCATCCGGCGGTCCGGCGCATCTCGTTCATCGGCTCCGAGTCGACCGGACGAGCGATTCAGCGGGCTGCCGCCGAGTCGGGCGTCAAGCACGTCACCCTCGAGCTCGGCGGGAAGAATGCGATGGTCGTCTTCGAGGACGTCGACGTCGATGAGGCCGCGCTGGGGGCCGTTAAGGGAATGAACTTCACCTGGTCCGGCCAGTCGTGCGGGTCGAACTCGAGGGTCCTCGCGCACAGCAGCATCGTCGAGGAGCTGACCGACAAGATCGTCGACCTGGTTCGGGCACGGAAGATCGGTGACCCGATGGACGAGGCCACCGAGCAGGGCACGATGATCGACCGCGGCCAGTACGAGAAGTCTCTGGAGTACATCGAGATCGCCAAGCAGGAGGGCGCACGGGTCGTCGTCGGGGGAGGACGCCCGGAGGGTCCGGGGTTCGACGACAGGTTTTTCGTCGAGGCGACTGTGCTGACCGACGTGCGGCCCGAGTTCCGCATCGCGCAGGAAGAGGTGTTCGGACCGATCATGAGCGTCATCCCCTTCGACACCGAGGACGAAGCCATCCGCATCGCGAACGGCGTGGACTACGGGCTGACCGCGAGTGTGTGGACCAAGGACCTCAACCGGGCGCTGCGGGTGGTCGAGGAGTTCGAGGCCGGATACATCTGGGTTAACCACTCGTCCACCCACTTCCCCGGCACCCCGTACGGAGGGGTCAAGCGCTCCGGCGTCGGGGCCAAGGAAGAGTGCCTCGAGGAGCTCTTGTCCTACACCGAGGAAAAAGTCGTCAACGTCGTCTACTAGCCCCGGTCACCGGCCGGGGCTGATCCCGGTCGCGCCGCCGATCGATCCGCAACAGGAGCCAACAGCATGAGCCTTCTTCCCCTGACCATGGCCGCCGTCGACTACGACCGCTTCCACGCCCTGAGTGGCGGGACGGTCCGCCCCGAGGGGATCGACCTCGAACTGGTCCCGCTCGAGGTCGAGGAGGTGTTCTACCGACAGGTGAAGTACGCCGAGTTCGACGTGAGTGAGATGAGCCTGTCGACCTATGTGCTCAACCTCGGCCGCGACGACTTCCCCTACGTCGCCCTTCCTGTCTTCCCGTCCCGGTACTTCCGGCACCAGTCCATCTTCGTCAACGAACGGAGCGGCATCACCTCCCCGCAGGACCTGCGTGGGAAGAAGGTTGGCGTGCCCGAGTACCAGATCACCGCCAGCGTCTGGCAGCGCGGCATCCTCCGTGACGACTTCGGGGTCAGGCCCGAAGACATCGAGTGGTACACGGGCGGCGTCGACGAGCCCGGCCGCGAGGAGAAGTCCAGGATCTCGCTTCCTGACGACGTCCGGGTCCAGGCCATCGGACCGCGGGACACGCTCTCCCAGATGCTGGCCGGCGGCGAGCTTGACGCACTCTTCACCGCGCACGAACCGTCCGCCTTCCGGGCGCACGAGCACGTCGTCCGCCTGTTTCCTGACTACAAGGCGATCGAGAAGGACTACTTCGCCCGCACCGGGATCTTCCCGATCATGCACTGTGTCGTCGTCCGCCGGAGCGTTCTCGACGCACACCCCTGGGTCGCCCGCTCACTCGTCAAGGCGTTCGACGCCTCGCTGCAAGTCGCGATGCGCGGCCTGCTGTACCGCAGCTCGCTCAAGGTGGCCCTGCCGTGGCTCGCCGACCACGTCGAGGAGACGGTGGAGGCCCTCGGCCCGGACTACTGGACGTACGGCATCGAGGCGAACCGCACGGTTCTCGAGACCTTCCTGCGCTACTCCCACGAGCAGGGCCTCGCGGCCCGGCGCTATGCGCCGGAGGAGATCTTCGCGCCGAGCACGGCGAGCGCGTTCACCATCTGATCGTCCCAGATTCGAGCTCACGACAAACCAGCGCCCCCTCCTGGTGACCAGGAGGGGGCGCGGTGTCGTGCCACCAGGACCGCTGCGCTGGCACCTGCGAGCGCGACGTCCTGTGTCAGCGGGGAAACTCGCCGAGCGACGGTCCCCACTTGTTGAGCATGCCGAGGTCGACCTCCCAGGTCTGGGGATACATCGGGTGCTGCTCGTGCCAGGGCCGCTCGTCGAAGTACCCGAGCTCCTCGTTCGTCATGACGTCCATCTGTGTGTACAGCTCGATGGTGTGGCCGTCGGGGTCGGTGTGGTAGGTGAAGACGTTGTGACCGGCGGTGTGGCGACCAGGCCCCCAGAACAGTGAGTAGTCGTCGCGAGCCAGCGTGTCGAGCATCGTCTGGAGGTGGTTCATGTCCCGGGCCTCGTAGGCGATGTGGTGCATCCCCGAGAAGTTGTCGCTCTGGATGAAGTTGGCCGAGTGGTGCATGGAGTTGCAGCGGAGGAAGACGAAGAAGTCGCCCACGGTGTCGGACCACCGGAAGCCCAGGGCCTCCTGGTAGAAGGCACGCATGTTGTCGGTCGAGGTCGTGTACGCCGCCACGTGACCCAGCTTGGTCGGACGCTGGTCGAACGTCGCGCCCACTCCGCTCGGAGTCTGCGACTCGTACAGGTGAACCGGCGTCCCGGTCTCGGCTTCGTCGAGGACGAGCACCTGGGGCGTGCCCGGACCGATGTCGCTGCGCAGCTCCGACTCCAGGCCGATCGCGGACAGACGACGCCGTGCGTCGCTCAGTGAGCCGGCGATCTCGTAACCGATGGATTGGCGGCCGGACGCGACGTCCGCCTTCTCGATCACCACGCAGTGGTGGTCGGACCCAGTCGTGAGGAACACCAGGTCGGGCGACTCCTCCACCAGGGCGAACCCGAGCGTCTTCGTGTAGTACTCCTTGAGCCGGTCGACGTCCGGCGTCGTGAAGGAGACGTAGCCCAGCCGACCGACCTGGACGGCCGGGTCCTCAGCCTTCCCAGGCATCTGTGTGGTGGACGTGGCTGCTGTGTTCGTGGCGTCACTCATCGATCGGTTCCTCCTGTTGACGATGTGGGGCCGGCGTGCGCCGGCACCGGTTCCTGGCGCGGCCTGCTGCCGCCGTAGCGTGTGGCGCGCAGAGCGTGGGACGCGATCTGCACTCGGGACAGCTCGTCGAGCATCGCGACCGCGGCCGCGTCGAAGGCGTCGGTGCTCCGGAACGCGCCCGCGTCCAGGTGACGGTGCACGAACGGGATGTTCACCGACTCGTGCAGCACGAGCGCCTTGACGGCCACGAGGACTGCCCCGAAGGACTCGGCGGCGCGCGCCCCGGCGCCGACGTTGCTGCCGTAGCTGACCATCCCGGCCGGCTTGTCGGACCACTCGTGGAACAGGTAGTCGACGGCGTTCTTCAGGGCGGCGCTGTATCCGTGGTTGTACTCCGGCATGACGAACACGAAGGCGTCAGCCCGCTGCACGCGCTCGCTCCATCGCCTGGAGTGTGCGTGCTCGTACCGGCCCATCTTTGCGCCGACCGGTTCGTCGAGCAGCGGGAGGTCGATCTCGGCGAGGTCGACCAGGTCGACGTCGAACCCGCCGTGCCCGGCTGCGATCCTGTGCACCCAGTGCGCGACCTCGGCGCCGACCCGACCGGGCCTGGTGGCTCCGATGATGATCTGGAGGGTCGGCCGGGCCGCGCCCTCGCCGTCGACGTGGGTCGGGACGAATGGCGCCGCGGGGTCGTCGTTCCGGGTGTGGACGCCGGTGCCGCTCATGCTCATGCGCCCCTCGGTGGGGCGATGGTGGTGGTGAGCCGGCCGAGGAGCTCGATGTCGACCGTGACCGTGTCGCCCGGGCGCAGGAACTCACCACGCGGCATGCCGACGCCGGCGGGGGTGCCGGTGAGGATGACGTCGCCCGGCTCGAGGGTCACGTCGCGGCTCGCCGCCGCGACGAGCTCCGCCACGCCCGCGATGAGACGGGAGGTGTTCGATCGCTGCTTCGTCACGCCGTTGACACGGCTCTCGATGGAGAGCGCCTCGGGGTCCGGGACGAGCCACGCGGGCACCACCCCGGGACCGAGCGGGCAGAGGCCGTCGAGCGCCTTGTGGGCGTACCAGTCCGAGGCGAACGGGGGTGCGATGGCGTCGTCCCGGAAGAAGAGCCCGCGCGCCGACAGGTCGTTCGCCGCGACGTAACCCGCGACGTGGTCGAGTGCTGAGTCGACGGAGACGTTGACGCACCGGTCGGCGATCACGACTCCCATCTCGGCCTCCCAGTCGAGGTTCGGGTCGGGCGCGCCCGGGAGCGGGACGTGGGCGTCGGGGCCGACGATCGTCGTTGTCGGAGGCTTGAGGAAGAACCAGGGCGCGGGACGGCCGACCACCTTGCCGTCGCTCATCTCCGCCAGGTGGTCGGAGTAGTTCGCGCCGGCGCAGATGAGCTTGCGCGGATACGTGATCGGGGCTGCCAGCGTGGCACCGGGGACGACCACCAGGTCGGAGGGGTCGAGGTCGACGAGGGCGCCGCGCCACTCACCCCATCGGTCGAACAGCTCCGCCGATGTCGCGGGCCAGCCGGATGGCACCGCGTGCATCACGTCCCCGGCGAGGATTCCCAGGTGAGTTCCGTCGTCGTCGACGTACTGCGCGATCGACCACGGTGCGGGCGAGGGAGAGGTCTTCATACGAGGGTCGCCCCCTCCGTCGCAGCACCGGCCACGTAGCGCGCCCGAATCGTGGCCCAGCGTCGGCCCGCCTCGGTGCCACCGGCGATGTACTCCTCGGGTGCGGTCGTGTACGGGTGACGGGTCGGCCCGGGGTTGCTGTATCCCGACCCGATGAACTTGGCGCGGTCGATCTGGATGCTGTAGGCCATGAACTTGGCGAGGTCGCCGTCCGGGAAGAGGGGCTCGAGGGCCCACTCCAGCTCTTCGTCGATCCGCTCGGCGACGTCCCAGTTCCTGGTGCGCAGCGCCTCGGAGAGCGCGACGAGCGGCTCGGGTCCGCAGGCCGCGTCGCCGGTCCAGGCTGCGTGGACCTGCCCCGGGAACGCCTTCACCATGCTCACCCAGTTCTCCACCAGGGGCAGGAGGGCGAACCGGCCGTCCAGGGCGGCGAGGTCGGCCCCGAATGTCTCGGTCGACTTTCCGCCCGTGTACTTCGCCGCCACGATCTGGGGGATCGTCGCCAGGCCCGCGTACGCCGTCGTGGAGATTTTTCCCTTGAAGACGCCAGGGTTGTCGTAGGCCACCAACGCGGCGTCGGGCAGAGCGTCGGCCACCGCACGGTAGTAGTCGACGATCTGGTGGTCGTCCAGGGGCAGCCAGCTCGGTCGTCCCACGAACAGGCCGTCGGCGCCGAGAGCCATCAGTGCCGCGCCGCGGCGGATGGTGTCGCGTGTGTTGGGTGCCGTGGGGCCCACCATCACCGGGATGCGCCCGTCGACGACCTTGACGACGGTGTCGGCGAACGCGAGGAGCTCGTCCTCGGTAAGAGTGGCCACCTCGCCGAAGGTGCCCGTCGTCATGAGGACATTGACCCCCGCGGTGACGACGTTCTCCACGAGCCGGGCGGTCTCCTCCAGATCGACCGTCGACACTGCGGTGGGCGAGTCGGCACCGGGCAGCGCCGGCGTCGGGATGATGCCGACGACGCCCCGGATGTCGTCGGCGGTGACCCGCCGGCTCACCGCTCGTCCTTGCCGTAGAACGCGCCCTGCGCGTACAGGGGCTTCAGCGGCGGCGTGGGGTTCGCCGGAGCCGGCGTCGCACCGATGATGGCCTCCGGCTCCTCGTAGAGCAGGCCGAGCCTCTGGTAGGCGGGGATGTCGTGCACCGAGAACAGCAGGACCTCGTCGCTGGCCGAGGCGTTGGTCCACCGGAAGTTCGTCCAGTTCGGCAGCGAGATGACGTCGCCGGCCTGGAAGGTGATCGTGCCGTTGTCGGTCTCGAGCGTGCCGTTGCCGGCTATCACGTAGACGACGGCGCTGGAGGTCCGGCGGTGGGTCTTGCCGGAGAAGCCGGGGACAAGCCGCTGGACCCAGCAGTCGATCGTGTCCATCGTCGGCCCGCCGGTGACCGGGTTCGCATACCGCAGCGCCAGCCCGTCGTAGGGCGATCCGACCTCGTTCCCGTACAGGGCGAGGCGCTCGCGGACGTCGCTCCATGCGTAGCGCAGGGGGAGTCGCGTGGTCCGCTCCTCCTCCCACGTCGGCCGCAGCCAGTGGCTGCGCGTGCCCACCCACTCGGACGTGCTTGGGCGGAGCTTCTGGCTGTCCTCGCCGTACGGCTCGTAGAACAGCGCCCCGAGCTTCTGGAGCAGGCCGACGTCGAGCGCGTCCAGCCAGTAGACGTCCTTGTCGGAGGGGTTGTGGTGGTCGTGCCAGGAGAAACGGGGAGTGAGGAGGAGGTCGAAGTCCTCCATCACGAGCTTCTCGCCGTCGACAGCGGTGTACGCCTCGGGGTGTCCCTGGGTCACGAAGCGGAGCGCGCCGGGCGAGTGGCGGTGGGACCAGCAGATCTCACCCGACTTCACGAGCTGGAACCCGGCTGCGAGGTTGTGGGTCGTGATGGCGCCGCGGTCCTTCAGACCCGGGTTCACGCAGGTCAGGTGCCGACGGGCGGTGTCGACCGTGCCCAGGACGTCCGTTGCCTCGTCGAGCGCCTCCTTGGTCTCCGCCCAGCCCCAGCGGTGCGGGACGCCGGCGGGCTGAGGGCCGCCGATGGAGGCCATCAGGTACTTCTCCGCTTCCCACTGGCCGCTCCAGTTCTTCCCGGCGAGCTTCTCGTTGAACGCCTCGAGCCTCGCGTTGCTGGTGTGGTTCTCCGTGGTGGTCATGAAGACTCCTTCCTCACTTTTCGAGCGCCCGGCACTCTCTGTAAGCGCCCGGCATCCGGGCGAGCTGCCCTGGGTTGCTGGTGATGCTTGACGTGGTCTCGGGGGCTCAACGCCGAACCCTCGGTGGGACCGTGGCGCGGTCGGCGCCGGTCGTCACCTCGAAGGTCTCGATCGTCCTTCCGGGCGCTTGTCGCGACGGCACCAGGAGACAGGTGCTGTCAGTGGTGCTGATCACGTTTGCATCGTGACACAGGCCGATGGTGAATCCCTTTGGGATTCTGACTGTCAGAAGTGAGCGCGCGGGCGTGTGGAGGTGGGTGCTGCATCGCCCTCCCGACGACCCGAAACAGTCGGTGTGAGCCCCGCCGCGAGTGCCGGTCGACCTCCACCGAGGCAGTGACTTCTGGGACGCAGAATCTCGTGGAGGTGCCATGGGCGCGCGCATAGCGTCGCCAGGGAGGAAGCGTTCCTCACCGTCGGTGACGAACGCACGAGCCGGCCGGCTCGAGGACGATGCCCGGTCCGTCGTCACCAAGAACAAGGAGTCCCATGTCGAACATCCGCCGTGCACGGCCTCTTACGGGGCTGCTGCTCGCCGTACCCCTGGCGCTCGCCGCGTGCTCGTCGAGCGCGGGCGGCGACTCCGCCGGCGCGGCCGAGGCGCAGACCGCCGCCGCAGCCGGGGGCTCCGAAGAGCTGATTCCCGTCACCGTCGGCGCGCTCCCGATCGTGCCGACGGCAGCACTTCTGTACGGGGTCGACAACGGGATCTTCGAGGAGCACGGACTGGACGTCACCCTCGAGACCGGCGCCGGCGCGGAGAACTTCGTCGCCGCCCTCGTCGCCGGTGAGTTCGACTTCGCCTCGGTCAACACCGTCTCGGTGATGGTGGCGCTCGACAAGGACGTCCCGATCACCGTGACCTCGGGCTACTCGCAGGCGTGGAGCGATGCCGACGGTGAGGACATCTCCGCCGTCCTCGCCAAGCCCGCCTCGGGCATCACGAGGCCCGCTGACCTCGAGGGGCGCACGGTCGCGCTCAACCAGGTGAACTCCGCAGGGATGTTGAGCATCCGGGAAGCCGTGCGTCTGGACGGCGGTGACCCGGACGCCGTCAAGTTTGTCGAAATCAAGTTCCCGAACGCGATCGCGGCACTCGAGAGCGGGGACGTCGACGCGATCTGGGAGGTCGAGCCGTTCATCACCATCGCGCAGCGCGGTGGCGCGGAGGTGGTCTCGTGGAACTTCCTCGAGGCGTCGCCCGGCGTGAGCACCCAGATCATGGTGGCGGAAGCCGGCGTCGACCCTGCGCTCGTCGAGCAGTTCACCACGGCGCTCACCGACGTTCTCGAGCAGGCCGAGGGGGACGCCGAAGGCACGCGGCAGTCGCTGGTCAACCTGCTCGAGATGGATACCGCGCTGGCGAAGAGCGCACGGATGGAGCACTTCACCACGGCCATCAACGTCGACGCGGTCGCGCGCTTCGCGGAGCTCGCGCTCGAGGAGAAGTTCATCGACGAAGCGGTCGACATGTCCGCGTTTCCTGCCGCCCCCGAGTGATATCGAAACGCTCGAGAACGCTGTGCTCATTGAAACCGCGCCGACCGCGCGAGCGCGCGGGGCTCGCATTTCTCGACGTTTCTTCAGATCAGAAGTTTATGGATCGCTCGGCGCGGATCGGGCAGGGTGAATCAATACCCGGCCAATGGCGAGATCGATCGCCGAACCGAAATCGGCCGAAAGCATACGAAACAGAGAGGTTTCGGGTAATGACACCCAGAACGTTTGCCTCGCCGTCGGGCGCCGGCGTCAGCCAGAACCTGACGCCTCGCAACGGCGACGGGCTGTCGCCCGACGAGTTCAAGGCCGCTTTCCGCAATCACCCCGCAGGCGTCGCGCTGATCACCGCCGACGACGGCGAGAGGCCGGTCGCCCTCACCGCGACGTCCGTGATCTCTGTGAGCGCGGTCCCGCCGATGCTGGTCTTCTCGGTGACGGAGTTCTCGTCGAGCGCGCCGGTCCTGCGCGCAGCCGACACGGTCGTCGTGCACCTGCTCGGGGCCGAGCAGCTCGACCTGGCGAAGCTGGGTGCCACCAGCGGGATCGACAGGTTCGCCGACACCACCCTCTGGTCGCGACTGCCGACCGGTGAGCCGTTCTTCCCGTCGGCGTCCGTCTGGATCCGCGGTCGCGTCGTCGAGAAGGTCATCGTCGGCAACTCCATCGTCTTCGTCGTCCAGGGCCTCGAGGCGAAGATCGGCGACTCGGATGTCGACGCGGCGGAGCGCGAGTCCTCGGTTCCGCTCGTGTACCACAACCGGACGTGGCACCACCTGGGCCAGGGCTCGAGGGTCGAGTAGGGCGGGTGCACCGGCAGGCGCTGAGCCGTCCCGCCGGCACATCACGGCCGTGATCGGCTGGTCACTTCTAGGCACCGGAAGAAATCGAAAGAACGGAACGGCCCTCTCACTCTGGTTCCGTCGAGAAGGCAAACACCCATCGCCGTGCCGGCATTGGTGCCGAAAACAAGGAGGTTCTCATGAACGTTGACACTGCGACGATCCCGTCCACCGCCGGTCAGATCAAGCAGCGGGTCGCCGAGCTGGTCCCGGTTTTCCGCGCGCGGATCGAGGCGAGCAACCGCGATCGCAGCATCCCGCGAGAGTCGATCGACGACCTGGTCGACGCCGGGCTCGCACGGATGCTCGTCCCTGCCCGGTTCGGGGGCTCCGCCCTCACGACGCGGGACGCCGTCGAGGTGACCACCGCCGTCGCCCACGGGTGCCCGTCCACCGCGTGGCTGTCGTGGCTGATGATCCACGACCCGCAGCTCGTCTCGATGTTCCCGCTCGAGGCGCAGGAGGCGGTGTGGGCCGACGGTCCCGACGTCGTGGTCGCGGGCTCTCACATGGGCATGACCATCACTCCCGTCGAGGGCGGCTACCGCCTCTCCGGCCGCGGGGCGTTCACCAGCGGCTCCAACAACGCGGGGTGGGTCTACGTCGGCGGCATGCTCCCGCAGCCGGCCGGCCCGCCCCAGATCCGGTACTTCCTCCTGCGCGCAGGGCAGTACACGGTCGAGGACACGTGGGACACCGTCGGCATGCGTGGAACGGGGAGCAACACGGTCGTCGTCGACGACGTGTTCGTCCCGGAGAGCTTCAGCATGCTCCACGACGACGCCCGGGACGGCACCAGTCCCGGATCGAAGATCCACGACACCCCCGCTCTGCGGCAGCCATGGGTGGCCATCGGGAGCCTCGGCTTCATCTCGACGATCGTCGGGGCGAGCCAGGCTGCCTACCAGGAGGTCGCAGCTGCGCTCGCCCAGAAGAGGACTCCCGCAGGGGCTCGCGTCGCCGAGAGCGAAGGCCTGCAGGTCGACGTCGGCCTGATCGCGGCCAAGCTCGACGCAGCCCTCGAGCTCCTCAACGGGCAGGCCGACCGAGCGGACGCCGGGGGTGACCTCACACTGGAGGAGCGCGCTGCACGCAGCCGGACCCAGACGTTCGCGGCGCAGCTGGCGCTGGAGGCCATCGACAAGCTGATGGAGATCGGCGGGACATCGATGTTCGCCTCGGGGGCGTTCGCGCAGCAGGTCTGGCGCGACGTCCACTTCGCCGCAGCCCACATCTCGATCAGCAAGCGCGCCACCTATGCGCGCCATGCCCGGGCCGTCCTGGGCGTCGAGCCGCCCTTCGAGCTCTTCTACTGACCACAGCCGCCTGTCTCAACGGAGTGACGGGCCATCAAGGGAGTACCGGTGTGGCAGTGTGCTTCCCGGAGATCAAGAAAGGACGGCACCACGGTGACCGCAACGAACATCACCACCGGTCTCACCAAACAGGAGGCCATCAGGCGCGCCGAGGCGCTCGTCACGGTGCTCGCCGAGCGGGCGGCCGCGACGGAGCAGCTGCGACGGGTCCCGGACGAGTCGATATCCGACCTCAAGCAGGCCGGGCTCGTCTCGATCGCACGCCCTGAGCGGTTCGGCGGTCCGGGTCTGGACTACGACGCCGCATTCGAGGTCGGCTACACCCTCGCGCAAGGCTGCGCCTCGACCGCGTGGATCACCGGGCTCACCCATATTCACGACTACGCCGCCGGTCGCGCGTCGGTGCAGGCGCAGGAGGCGTACTTCAGCGCGCCGGACACCATGAGCGCGTCGGCTTTCGCCCCCATGGGGAAGGTGACGCCCGTCGACGGAGGGTGGATGTTCGAGGGGGCGTGGGCCACCTCGAGCGGTTGCGACCACGCCACATGGGTCCTGCTGGGTGGTGCGGTGGTCGAGGGTGACATGGTCCTCGCGATGGTGCCGCGCGACGCGGTGGAGATCGTCGATGACTGGCACGTCGCCGGGCTGCGCGGCACGGGGTCGAAGACGGTGAGGATCAGCGAGCCGGTCTTCGTGCCCGAGTGGCGGTGGATCCCGCGCTTCGGTGGCGATGCCAACCTCGAGATGCGTGACGAGTACGAGCGGCCTTCATACGGGGCGCCCGTCGCGGGCATGCTGCCCTTCCCCCAGATCTCGGTGCTGCTCGGCACGGCCCGCGCCGCGGTGGACACGTTCGCGAAGCAGGCGATGGAGCGCCGGATCCCCGGCGGCGCGCGGATCGCCGACCAGGTACCGATCCAGGTGCGTCTGGCCGAGTCCGAGGCCGAGGTTGATGCGGCACTGCTCCTCGCACGGTCGACCATCGCGGAGCTCATGAAGCGCGGTGCGGCGGGCGACACCTTCTCGGTCGAAGACCGTGTGACCTGGCGCCGGAACCACGCCTACGTCGCGAAACTCTGCGTCCAGGCAGTCAACAGGGTCTATGACGCAGCCGGCGGCGGCGCGATCTACGACCGCAACCCCATGCAGCGCTTCCACCGCGATGTCCACGCAGGCTCGCACCACATCGGCCTCAACTGGGACGACAACTCGGTTCTCTACGGGCGGGTCCGCTTGGGCCTGGAGCCCCAGGGGCTCTTCTGGTAGTCACCAGAAGAGAGAGGGGGCCGGGCACTGGTAGCCAAGCGGCTCGTCGACAACCGAGTGCTCACGCGATCAGCCAGGCGGGCTCGATAAGACGGCTGGAGCTGGCGCGGGAGCACTCGCGTGTCGGGATGGGAGCCCGGTGAATCCGTGGATGCCCAACCGATTCCGCCTCTGACGTGTGTGGTGCTCGACTCGGCGCGCGACATCGAATCCCGGAGTCCAGGACTCCTGACATGTTCGCTGGCGCCGTGCTGCACCCCAGGCAACTCGGGAATGGGGATGCTTCTTCTGGCTGACGGAAGCTGATAACCGGATTCTGCGGTCGCCCCTACCTTGAAAATCGATGAAGCCGTGACCCGAGGCAAAGGAGCCCCATGACCGACCTGACGCTTTCACCAGCTGCCCTACCCAGCAATCCCGCAGGCGTGGAGGAATCCGTGGCGCGTCCGCGTGTCGGCGTGCTTCCTGTGGTGATCCTGATCGCCGCAGCCTGCATGCCTATACTCGGTTCCACGTCGATCGCGCCGCTGCAACCGTCGATGATCGCAGCGTTCCCTGATCAGCCAGGAGCCGAAGTGCTTGTGGCCATGTCGCTGACCGTGCCAGCGCTGGTCATGGGGCTCACTGCGTTCACGATCGGCCGTTTCATGGACGCGATCGGACGGAAGCGCGTGCTTGTGGCTGCGCTATTCCTGTACGCGTTCTTCGGGACGATGCCCCTGTATCTGCACGACTTACCCCTGATTCTCGGCAGCCGAGTCGTCGTGGGCATCACCGAAGCGGCGATCTTCGCAGGAGTCACCACGATCCTCGCCGACTACTTCACTGGCGGCCGACGAGCGCGGTACTTCGGCATTCAAAACATCGCCACCTGCCTGTCTGCAGTGGTGTTCATCGCCCTGGCCGGCGTGCTCGGCAGCGGTAACTGGCGCATCCCCTTCTGGATGTACACCATCGCCGTCGTGCTCGGAGTGCTCGCGTGGGCTTTCCTCCCCGTGACCGGCGGCGAGCGCGTGAAGCGCGTGAAGCTTTCCCCGGTGGATTGGAAGCTCTTGCGCAACCCGGTGCTGTTCACGATCGCAGCAGGCATCGCGTTCTACATCCCGGTCGGGCTGCTGTCCTTCAAGCTGGACACGATCGGTGTCGTCTCGACAGCCGTTATCGGCGGCTTGAGCGCGATCGCTGCGTTCGCAACCGCGATCGGCGCTGGCTCGTACGCGTCCATCCTGAAGCGGCGACCTAACGTGCTGCTGCTCGCGGGCTTCGGGCTCTTGGGCATCGGGCTCCCGTTGCTCGGGCTCGGAGAGAGCATTCCGGTGGTGGCAACCGGCGCAGTCATCGCCAACATCGGTGGGGGCCTGCTCATTCCCACCCTGCAGAACTGGTCGGTTCAGAGCGTCCCGTTCGAGCAGCGCGGTCGCGCCGCAGGCTGGTTCACATCGAGCTTCTTCGCCGGGCACTTCATCGGCCCGGTGCTGATCGTGGGCCTGTCGACCACGATTCCGATCGGTGTACCGATTGCGATCTTTGGCGCTGCGGCACTCGTCATCGCCGTCATCGGTCGCCTGACTGTGCGACTCCGCCCGAACGAAGAGGTTGCCGCGTAGCATCCGCGTTCACTGTGAGGCGAGGGCGCGAGCAACATCCCTCACCTCACCGGCGGCACCGCCTTCGCGGTCGGTGCCGCCCACCAGCAACAGCTTCTCGAAGACAGAAGAACGTGGCAAACAGGTACCGGTCAGCGATGGTCGAGGGCAGCTTCAGTCGCCGCCGGTCCGTCTCCGGCCAGGGGACGAGTCTCGCGTCGTGCCAGGTTGGTCGCTACCTACGGTTGAGCTTTGACTCTCTCGGGTTTCGCGACTGCTTTTTCTGGACCGGCGTCGCGCATGTTGACGCCCATGATGCCGACCCGCAGGGTGCGGTGCCCTGAATCGATGACCCCGTCGTGCACGGTGGCTTCGAGTTGGAGGAAAGCCTGTACGTCGCGCAGCCGAGTCTCACAATGGGCGGACACACAGCCGGTGTGCGGCCGTCGCGCTGCGGTCGGCGGAATCGGGATTCGCCGTACCGACTCCCGGCCGGAGGCAGCTTGAGCTGCGCCAGCGGCGGCGTCCCCCGAGGCGTCGGCGTCATCCCGTAGTGCCATGCCACCGACCACGGCTCCTTGTACAGTTGTGCCCAGCGGGCCCTCTGCCGCCGCTCGCCGCGGATGCCGCCGTCGGCCCTGCACCCGTCAGGGAGCCACCATGGCCGAGACACCGCTCATGCCCCTCACCTACCGGCTGCGCTCGCTGGCCCTGCCGATCGTGCCCGGCCAGGAGGAGCACGTCCACCGGGTGCTGGACCAGCCCCTGGGCGCCGAGACCTTCCGCGAGCTGCAGGGCCTCGCCCGGCACATCGGCGTGACCGCGGAGTTCAGAGAGGTCGTCGGCTACTTCGGCACGCCGCCGGGGCACACGCCCCCGGGATTCCGGCTCGCCATGAACCTCGAGGCGGACGGGCTCCTCGCGGTCGACCTCGTCCGCGACATCTCCTACGACACCGACGGCGTGCTGCGCCCCACCAACGTCCTGTTCTCGGCCGACAGCGCCAACCCCTACGAGATCGAGCCGATCGCCGGGCTGATCGCGAACCTCACGTGCAACCCCGGCATCATCTACGACCTCTTCCTCAACAACCCCGCGGCCAACGTCGGCGGCACTTTCCGGACGCGCGAGGAGGTGATGGGGGAGATCGGCCGCATCCTGGGCCCGGGCAGCGACGTGTGCGTGGAGCTGAACAACCCGTTCGAGCCGGACTTCGGCAGGATCCTGGAGGAGGCCGAGCGGTTCCGGCAGATCCTCTCGCGCTGGCGGGTGGTGATCAAGGTGCCGCACACGGGACCGGTCAACGAAGCCAACGTCGGCCAGCTCCTCAGCGGCGACAAGCACCTGGACCGGCGGTGGTGGGAGCCGGCGACGGCGGACGCTCTCCGCGGGCACAACCTCGCCCTGAAGCTGCACGAGCACGGCTTCCGGGTGAACTTCACCCTGATGTTCGAGCCATACCAGGCCCAGCTGGCGCTGCAGGCGCGGCCCTACTTCATCAACAGCTTCATCCGGCACCGCCTCATGCAGTCCACGAGGATGATCGAGCTGCTCGACGACTTCGCTCAGAGCCAGGACGACGGCGTGCTCGTGACGCTGCGCGACTACCTCATCCAAACCGACTACCTGGCCCGGACGGACACCGACTTCCCCCTGCAGGAGTGCCGGCGCCTGGCGGAGCAGGTGGTCACCTACCGCCGGACCCGCACGCCCGAGGGCTGCGACGGCCTGGACTCCGTGCGGCACAACCTGCGGGTGCTGCGCGAGACGAACATGCCCGACACTCGCCTGATCGTGTGCTCCATGGAGGGTGAGCGGAACTACCCCGAGGTCGACAGGCTGCTGGCCAGCGACGAGTTCTGCGACATGAGCCGTCGCGTGGTCGTGACGGCGGAACCCGGGTATCTCGCGCGGTTCACGTCCACGAACCAGGTCATCAGCTACCAGCGGCGGTTCATGACCGCCGCCCAGGGGCACTGACCACGGGCGACGCCGGACCGGGCCCTGGGCGAGGCCGCTGAGCACGGGCGACGCCGGACCGCGCCCGGGGCGAGGCCGCTGAGCACGGGCGACGCCGGACCGCGCCCGGGGCGGGCGGGGTCCGGCGTCGTCATGGTCAGGGCCGGCGGCCGGCGCCTCAGAACACGCGGATGGCGATCTCCGCGGGCGCCTCGAGGAGCTTCGTGATCTCGTCGTCGAGCCGGACGAGGGTGAGGGAGGCGCCGGCCATGTCGAGGGAGGTGCAGTACTCCCCGACGTAGCTGCGCCGGACGTTGATGCCCTGCGCGGCGAGCTTCTCGTGGGCGATGCCGTAAAGCAGGTACAGCTCGCTGATCGGGGTGCCGCCGAGCCCGTTGACCATCAGGGCGACGTCGTCGCCGGAGGCGAAGGGCAGGTCGGGCACCACGGCGCCGAGGAACTCGTCGACGATCGCGTCCGCCGTCATGATCTTCGCCCGGCGCCGCCCCGGCTCGCCGTGGATCCCGACGCCGATCTCGATCTCGTCGTCGCCGAGCTCGAACAGCGGCGCCCCCTTGGCCGGCGGCGTGCAGGCGGTCAGGGCGATGCCGAGGGTGCGGGTGACGGAGTTGACCTTCTCCCCGATGCGGACGACCTCGTCCAGGTCCGCCCCGGCCTCGGCGGCGGCGCCGACGGCCTTCATGACGAAGAAGTTGCCCGCGACCCCACGGCGACCGACGGTGTAGGTGGAGTCCTGCACGGCGACGTCGTCGTCGATGAAGAGGGTGCGCACGGTGAGCCCGTCGGCCTCGGCCAGCTCCTGGGCCATCTCGAAAGCCATCTTGTCGCCCGTGTAGTTGTTGACCAGCAGCAGCACGCCCTTGTCGGAGGCGAGCAGCTTGGCGCTCTCGTAGACGTAGTCCGACGGGGGCGCGGCGAAGACGTCCCCGGGGCAGGCGCCGTCGAGCATGCCCCTGCCCACGCTCATCACGTGGGCGGGCTCGTGGCCCGACCCCGAGCCCTGGACGATGGAGACCTTGTCGTTGCGGGGGGCGTCGGCCCTCATGATGAGGTTGTAGTCGGGCACGTAGCGCAGGGTGTCCGGGTTGGCCAGCGCGATGCCCTTGAGCATCTGCGGGACGTAGTCCTTGGGGTCGTTGACGAACTTTTTCACGGCGTCCTCCACATCGTTGTGAGTGATCGGTGATGTTCGGTCCGGTCCCCCCGGCTCGGGGCTGGCGTCGGTGCCGGCGTGGCAGGCTCAGGAGGCGGCGGAACCGTCCTGCCACCGGTGCGCGACCTCCTCCGCGAGCACGGCGATCGCGAGGGCCCCGGGGTCCGGCGAGCCGATGCTCCGCTCGCCGGTGTAGGAGGCCCTGCCGCGCCTGGCCTGCAGCGCGCTGGTGGCCTCGGCGCTCTCGCGCGCCCGGGCCGCGGCGGCCTCGAGGGCCACCTGGGTCTGGGCGCCCTGCTCGAGGAGGTCGGCCAGGGTGTCGGTCATCGGCACGAGCGCGTCAAGGAGGGTCTTCTCGCCGAGGTCGGCGCCGCCGCGGGCCTTGATGCCGGTGATCGCTGCCCGCAGCATCTCGACGACGTCGGACCCGCCCAGCACCTCCTTCCCCTTGGCGGCCGCGCCCGCGCGCAGGAACGCCGTGCCCCAGATCGGCCCCGACGTCCCGCCCATGCGGCTGGAGATGACCATCGCGACCTTCTGAAGGAACCCCCCGGCGTCGGTGCGGTCCAGGTCGTCCCACTGCTCGAGCACCTTCTCGAAGCCGCGGGCGAGGGAGTACCCGAAGTCGCCGTCGCCGACGACGGAGTCGAGCTCGCCGAAGTACTTCTCGTTCGCGACGGTCGTCTCGGCGACGGTCCGCACGACGAGCTCTGTGCGGTCGAGCGCTGCGGTCATCGGGGCGCCTCCCTTGTCCGGTCCAGGATCGTGCTGAGGTCCGTGAGGTGGACTCGGTCGCCCACCCCCAGGCCGAGGGGGTCGGCGAGCACCCGGGCGGGCTCGGCGTCGTCACCGAGACAGGTGAGGACCAGCGCGGCGCCGTCGAAGTTCTCCTCGGCGGTGTAGCTGCTCACCGTCACGACGGTGGCCAGCCCCGCGGCGAGCGAGGCGCGGAGGCCGTTCTCGCTGTCCTCGACGACGACGGCGTCGGCGGGGTCGAGCCCGAGCTCGCGCAGGGCGTGCAGGTAGATGTCGGGGGCCGGCTTCTTGTGGGGCACGACGTCGCCGGCGAACACCGCGAAGTCCGCGGCCCGCGCGGCCCCGACGGCGTGCTCCAGCACGGCGCGCACGGACACCTCGGCGGAGGTGGAGGCGACCGCCAGGCCCCAGCCGGCGGCGGCCGCCTCCTCGACGATCCGGGCGATCCCGGGCCGTGGCGGCATGACGCCGGCGCCGATCCTGGCGGTGTAGTGGGCCGTCTTGCGCTTGTGCCAGTCGGCGATCATCGTCTGCTGCTCCGCGGCGTCGGTGGGCAGGTGCGCCGCCGTGACGAGCTCGGGGGTGAGCAGGCTCGCCATGCGCTCCTTGCCGCCGCCGATCTTGACGCGCTCGGCGTACTCCTGCTCGGACCACTGCACCGGCAGGCCCACCTCGGCGAAGGTCTCGTTGAAGGCCGGCAGGTGGCCGAAGCGCTCCGTGTCGGCCAGGACGCCGTCGCAGTCGAAGACCAGGGTCGGGGCCACTACTTCGCCCCCGCGCCGTCGGCGTGCCCGGCCGAGCCGAACACGTCGAAGTACCGGGCGACCTCGGTCGTCACGGCCGCGGAGATGTCCTTGAACATCGACGGCGGGTCCCACTTGTCGCGCTCCTCCGCCCGGCGCAGGTGCTCGAGTGCGGCGCGCATGTAGGCCCGCTTCAGCCCGGTGGAGATGTTGATCTTGGAGACCCCGGCGTCGATGAACGTCCGGAAGTCCCCGTCGCTCAGGCCCGTGCCACCGTGCAGAACGATCGGCCGGTCGGTGAGCCGGGCGAGCTCGCGCACCCGGTCCGGGAGGAGCACGGGGGCCTTCGTGTACTGCCCGTGGGCCGTGCCGAGCTGGGGGGCGAGCAGGTCCGCGCCCGTGCGCTCGGCGACTTCGGCCAGCTGGTCCACGGAGTACGCGTGCACGGCGACGTCGGAGCCGACCCCGTCCTCGACCCCGACGATGTTCTCGATCTCCGACTCCACGTCGACGCCGGCCGCGTGCGCGAGGGCGACGACCTCGCCGGTCTCCTGCTCGGCCTGGGCGAGGTCGCGGTCCGAGGCGTCGAAGAGCACCGAGGACCACCCCGCCGCCACGACGTCGTCGATGACCGACCGGTCGGGGCAGTGGTCCAGGTGCAGCGCGACCGGGACGGGGGCCGGCGACGCGGCGGCGGCGAAGGTCCTGGTCATCAGGTCGACGCCGATCGACCGCACGGTCTTGACCGAGACCTGCACGATCACCGGCGAGGCCTTCTCGACCGCGGCGTCGATCACCGCTCGCAGACTCAGGTCGTCGAGGATGTTCACCGCGGGGACGGCGTAGCCGCCGTCCTGCCCCTTGCGGGTGAGCTCCAGCGTGGACGTGATCATGGGGAACCCTTCGTGGTGCCAGGCGCGCCGGGCAGGCGGGTGCGGCTCCGGGCTCCTGAGGCGGACAGGTCCACCACGACGACTGTCCTCTCCGTCGACGGACATCGCGCGCGCCTGCACGGAGACGCGGTATGGCGACTCTAGGCAGGTAGGGCAGGCCCGTCCAGCGCTCGTCCGCACCGATGTCGAGGCGGCCCACCGGCGTGGACGGCGCGCGGACGATTCGCCAGAGGAGCGGCGCGACGGCTCGCCGCCGGCCCGCCGGGAGGTGACGAGCGTCAGTTGGTGAAGAACTCCACCAGCACGGGCGCGAGCACCTCCGGGTCCGCGCGGTGGTGCTGCCCCTCGAGCGTGCGGCGCTGGCCGAGCGGCAGCGCGTTCGCCACCGCCTGGACCGCGTGCCGCGCCCACGCCGGGCTGGCCCCGCCGTCGAGCACGAGGGCTGGGACGTGGACGCTGGCGAACGTCCGCGGCGGGAAGCTCCCGCCGTGCATGTTCTCGCCCATGATGGCCGCGTCGTAGATCAAGGTGTGCGCCACCTCCTCCGTGGCGGCCCACAGCGGCGCGTCGCGCATCTGCGCGACCTGCTCCGGCGTCATGCCCAGCGCCTCGACGAAGAACAGCGTCACGGCGTCGCCCTTGCGGCCGGCGCGGAGCAGGGCGGTGAGCCGGTCGAGGTAGTCGGCGGACACCGGGGCGCGCAGGTCGCCCACCACGAAGGGCGGCTCGTACAGCGCGAGCCGGCCGATCGCCAGGCCCTCGGCCGCCGCCTCCAGGGCCAGCGCCCCGCCCGAGGCGTGCCCGAGCACGAACGCCGAGCCGCCCACCGTCGCGATGAGGGCGGCGAGGTCCTCGATCTCGCGGGCGACGGCGTAGGGCGGCGTGTCACCGCTGGCGCCGCGGCCGCGGCGGTCGTAGGCGACCACGCTCACGTGCGGCGCGAGGGCGGCGGCCAACGGGGCCGCGGACTCGCGCGTGCTGAGCGCCCCGCCGACGAGGATGACCACCGGCCCCTCCCCGGAGCGGTCGAACGCGATGACGGTGCCGTCCTCGGAGACCACCGTGTCCATCTGAGTGCTCCTTCGGTGTGGGGAAGGTGGCGGCGCGGTGCTGCGCGGCCGGGGTGTGACGTGACCCCTCGGGCGTGCCTCGCGCAGCGGGAGTGCCCTCGCGGCTCGGGGCGCCCTCGCGGCTCGGGGGCCTTCGCGCCCCGAGGTGGTGCCGCGGGTGGCGCCGCACCTCAAGCGTGGCTTCGCCCCGCGGCGAGGTCAACAGGGCGAGGTCAACAGGTGGAGCGGGCCTCCGCGGCCGCGATGTCCGCCCCCGGAGCTACGGTCGAGACCTCACATCCACTCCCGTCAGGACGTCTTCCCATCGTGAAGCCCTTCGAGCAGGTCGTCGGCGAGCACGGCGCCACGGTCCTGCGCGTGTGCCGCGCGGTGCTCGGTGTGGCCGACGCGGACGACGCCTGGTCGGAGACCTTCCTCGCCGCGCTGCGCGCCTACCCGGCGCTGGGGCCTGAGGCCAACGTGGAGGCGTGGCTCGTCACGATCGCCAGGCGCAAGGCGATCGACATCCACCGGGCGCGGCGGCGCCGCGCTGTCCCGGTCGACGACCTGCCCGAACACCCCTCGTCGCTCGGGAACCCGGCCGCCCCGCGCGAGGACCTGTGGCGCGCGCTCCGCGCCCTGACCGCACGCCAGCGCGAGGCGATCGCCTACCACCACCTCGTCGGCATGCCGTATGCGGAGGTCGCGGGCCTCCTCGGCGGCACCGAGGCCGCGGCCCGTCGCGCCGCGGCCGACGGGATGAAGGCCCTGCGCGCCACCCTGGAGGAAGACCCGTGAGCCCCACCGACCCCCTGAGCCCCCTGGCCGTCGTCGACGACGGCGACCTCGCGCGCCTGCACGCGCGCCTCGTCGCCGACGCCGCCGCCCACGGTGTCCTGGACATCGGCTACCGCACCCTCGAGACCCCGCTGGGAACGCTGCTGCTCGCCGCGACGGAGAAAGGCCTGCTCCGGGTCGCGTTCGCGCGTGAGGGCCACGACGCCGTCCTCGCGGCGCTCGCCGCGCGCGTCAGCCCCCGCATCCTGCACGCACCCGCCCGCCTCGACGCCGCCGCCCGCGAGATCGACGACTACCTCGCCGGCCGCATACGGGCGTTCGACCTGCCCGTGGACCTGCGCCTGGCGACGGGGTTTCGCCGCGAGGTGCTCGACCACCTGCCCGAGATCCCATACGGGCGCACGGCCAGCTACACCCAGGTGGCCGCGGCCGCCGGTCGGCCGCGGGCGGTGCGGGCGGTCGGCACGGCGTGCGCCACGAACCCGCTGCCGCTGGTCCTGCCGTGCCACCGGGTGCTGCGCTCGGACGGCTCGCTCGGCGGGTACCTCGGCGGTCCGGAGGCCAAGAAGCTGCTCCTCGACCTGGAGCGTGCCGCGTAGCCCCGGCGCGTGGAGCGTCGGCCCGCGCCCCGTGAGTGCCGCGAGGTGCGTCGCCCCCCGCGTGCGCGCCTCGGGCGCCGTCCACCGCGCGGGGCTGCCGGGCTGTCCACCGGGCGGCGCCTCGTGCGCCGTCCACCGGGCGGCGCTCGCGGAGCTGTCCACCGCGCGGCGCTGCCCGTCCGCGGGCTCTGGAAGCATGGGCGCATGAGCGCACCAGACACGACGCCCGCGGGCCGGGACGCCGCCGCCGGGCTCGCCGTGGGGCCCGACGGCCTCGCCCGCCCGGCCTGGGCCTCCGGGGACGATCTGCTGAGGGAGTACTACGACACCGAGTGGGGCGTGCCCGTCCACGGCGAGCAGGGACTGTACGAGCGGATCAGCCTGGAGGGTTTCCAGGCCGGGCTGTCCTGGGTGACGGTCCTGCGCAAGCGTCCCGCCTTCCGGGAGGTCTTCCACGACTTCGAGCCCGACGTCGTCGCGGCCTTCACCGAGGACGACGTCGAGCGCCTGATGGCTGACGCGCGCATCATCCGCAACCGCGCGAAGATCCGCGCCGCGATCACGAACGCGCGCGCCACGGTCGCGCTCCGCGAGGACGGTGGCCTCGACGCCCTGGTCTGGTCCTTCCAGCCCGAGGTGACCCCGGCGCCCCGCACCGTGGCGGACCTGGTGACGACGAGCCCGGAGTCGATGGCGCTGTCGAAGGAGCTGCGCCGCCGGGGGTTCGCGTTCGTGGGGCCGACCACGATGCATGCGCTCATGGAGGCGATCGGCATGATCGACGTCCACCTCGTCGGCTCGCACCGACGCGGCGTCTCGGGGCTGTGGGCGCCCGACGGCTCCCGGCGCCCGTCGTGACCGGTGCGGGGCCCGTCGGCGCGGCCGCTCCGGCTCGCACCTCGGCGCCGGGCAGGCCGTCGTTGCCGGCGGCGACGTCGGCACCGGGCGCTGAATCGGGCGCCGGACCGGGCGTGGTCCGGCGGCGCGTGCGCCTTGCGCTGACGCCACCGTTCGACGTCGCCGCGGCCCTGGGCGGCCTGGCCGCGCACGCGGTCCCCGGCGCCGAGCGCACGGACCTCGCGGCCGCGAGCCACACCCGCACGGTCCCCGCGCCACACGGCACGGCCCTGGTCATCGTGCACCTCGCCGAGACGCACGCCGAGGCGACGCTCGACCTCGCGCACCCGGACGACGAGGCGGCCGTCCTCGCCGCGGTGCGGTTCTGGCTGGACCTGGACGCGGACCCCGCCGCCGTCGCCGAGCACCTGCGCACCGACCTGGCGCTGGCTCCCCTCGTGGGCGCACGCCCGGGACTGCGCGTCCTCGGGCACGTGGACGGGTTCGAGGCGGCGGCGTCGACCGTGCTGGGCCAGCAGGTCTCGCTGGCGGCGGGCCGCACCTTCGTCGGGCGGCTCGTGGCCGCCTACGGCACCGCCGCCCCCGGGGGGTTCGCCGCGTTCCCGCGCCCCGAGCGCCTCGCCGCCGCCACGCCCGAGGAGCTGCAGCGAGCGGTCCGCATCACCGGGGCGCGCTCGCGGACCCTGCAGGCCCTGGCCGCCGCCTGCGCCGACGGGCTGACCATCGGGCCCGGGGGAGACCTGGACCGGACCCGGCAGAAGCTCCGCGCGCTGCCCGGCATCGGCCCGTGGACCGTGGACTACCTCTCGCTGCGCGCCCTCGGGGACCGTGACGCCTTCCCGTCCGGAGACCTCGTCCTACGCCGGGCGCTCGGCGGTGTGGACGCAGCGGCCGCCGTCGCCCTGGCGGAGCGATGGCGGCCCTGGCGCGCCTACGCCGTCACCCACCTGTGGACGCGGGCGTCCTATCTCTGAGCGGTGCCGGCGTCCTCTCAGGTGGTGGCACCGATGCCACGAAGCTGGATGTCCACGAGCTTCGTCACGTAACCGTCGATGCCCGCGCGGAGCTGCTCCTTGCTGGCGGGAGAGCCGAACAGGACGTGCACGAGCACCGCACCCTCGATGGCATCGAGGAGATGCATGACGGGGGTGTCCTTGGGGAGCTCGCCCTCCTCGATGGCCTTCTCGAGGCGATCCGTCAGGACGAGCAGGCCGCGGCTGATGCGCTCCTGACGGATCTCCTCGAACTCGAGCGGGTTGGCCTGCGCCGCGGAGTACAGATGGGACAGTGCCGGCCCATGCTCGCCGAGGTAGAGCTCGGCCCGGGCGCGCGCGTGCGCGACGAGGTGGTCACGCAGCGTCACGCCGGCGATGTCGGTCGGCACCGCGAGGTGGCTCTCCAGGTCGCGCAGCGCGTCGAGGAGGAGGTCGCGCTTGTCCTTCCACCTCAGGTAGATGGACGACTTCCCGATGCCGGCGTGGGTCGCCACGCCGTCGAGGCTGAGCCCGGCCCAGCCCCTCCGGCCGAACAGCTCGAGCACGGCGTGATACGCCCGTGCCTCGGTGTCGGCGTGCCTGGGTCGACCTGGACCACGGCGGACGGGGGGCTGCTCGGGCGCCGGCGCCACCTGGCCGACGGGGTCCTGCGGCTTCGACATGGGTACCTCTTGCTCGGACGCGGGGGATCGCTGTTCGGTCATGTCTCCAGCCCTCTCCTCAACACTTGCGCCCGAGATTACCGGCGTGCGAAGGGCCCGCGGGGTGATTTCGTCGGCATTTGATGACGAGTTTCCGGGGCCTGTCGGGGGCGCGGGGCGGGGTCGTCGCTGGCGGGGAACGGCGGTGTCGCCGCACGCGCGGCGGCTCCTTCCGTTCTTGCAGGTGGGCACGTCGGCGGCCCTTGCGGACACCGTCTGACGGGCGGCCGGAAGCGCTTTGGAGACGAGGCCGGACGGATCCGGGCGGTGCTCGAGCGGGTCACGGACAAGGGCTAGAGCGGGGGGCCGGGCACCGCAGAGGACGCGCCCGCCGCCCCACGGTCGGGTGCGGGCAGCCGCAGGGTGCACCTGCGTGCGACCGCGCGCCCGGTCCCTGCGCGGTCACATGCGTGCGCCCGCGGGCCGTCGTGGCCCGCGGGCGCCTTCCCCGGTCCCTACCGCGCCAGGACGGGGGCGCAGACGTCGAGCCACCGGTCCGGCTCGAGCGACGGCGCGCTCACCCGCCGGTCCGGTGCGTCGTGCGCGGCAGCGAGGTCCTGGCACATCTGGATCGCCGAGCTCAGCAACGAGCGAAGGCGGTCGTCTGTGTCGGTCACGCAGGCCATCGCGATCCCCGGGACCGCGAAGTCCAGTATCACCGGCCCCGGGTGGTACCGCACCGGGCCCAGCACGCCGTGCGCGACGAAGTCCCGGGCCCACGCGGCCGCGAGGGGCACCTCGTCCAGGGCCGCCGCCGTGGTGGCCCGCGGCGTCCCCGGGTCACGCCCGTCGGTCTCGCCGAGCATCCGGTCCACGCTCAGCACGCCGACCGCGAGCGCACGCTGCGTCTCCTCGGCGACGACGGGCAGGGCGGAGAGGGCCGCGAGGAGGGCAATCTCGTGGTTCCACCGCGGGTCGTTGCTGGTCAGGCCGATGACCGAGGGGATGAGCGGCGCGAGGCGCGGGCGCGCGGCGTCGGACGTGCAGTCGTTCACGAGACGGGCGAGATGGGCGAGCAGCGGGTGGGTGCACGCGGGCCGGTCGCTCCATCGCTCGCCCGCCAGGTAGGACGCGAGCTCCATGAAGCACGCGCCCCGCCGCGGATTGCGGTGCTTGCCGCGCGCGAGCATGGGGAGCATGTCTGGCTGATCGGTACCAAGCATCACGATCTCACCGGCCTCGGCACTGGGTGACGTGGTTGACGTCACACCAGTCTGCGACATACCGGCACCCTGTGCAACGGGTGGCGCCCCCGCGCGCGCCCGGCATGGCAGCGCCGGGCCGGGCGCGTCCCCCGGTGAGGGGGCCGGCACGGCACCGGCCGCGTCGGCGCGGCCCGTTCCTGGGGCCCCCCGGGATCAGGCGCGGCCCGTCCCGGTGGGGCCCCGCGATCGGGCGCGAGCTGTCCCCGGGAGCCCCGGATCAGCAGTGCGCGGCGGCGACGGCGAGCGCGAGGGCGCGGTCAAACGTGCGCTCGCGGTCGTCCGCGCTCATGTCCTGGGTGTGGTCGAGCAGGTGGTCGGAGATCGTGAGCACGGCGAGCGCCTGCCGGTCGTACTGCGCCGCGATGGCGTACAGGCCGGCGGCCTCCATCTCGACGGCGAGGGTGCCGTAGTCCGCGAGCGCCTGGATCTGCTCGGCGGGGTTGCCGTAGAAGTGGTCGCGGGAGACCACCGGGGCGACGTGGATGTCGGTGGCCTCGCCGGCGGCGGCCACGGCGGCCGCGACCAGTGGGTAGGAGGCGACGGCGGAGAAGTGGATCCCCGGGATGCGCGAGGCGTTCATCGCCGAGTCGGTGTGGGCGCCGAGCGCCACCACGACGTCGCCGACCCTGACCTTCGGCGAGAGCCCGCCGGCCGTCCCCACGCGGATGATGCGCTGGACGTCGTAGTGGTCGAAGAGCTCGTTGGCGTAGATGCCCAGCGACGGCATCCCCATGCCCGAGGCCATGACGCTGAGCGGCTTGCCGTCCACCGTGCCGGTGTACGCGCCGATGCCGCGCACGTCGGAGACCTTCCGGGCGTCGGGCATGAGCGCCGCGGCGATCCGCTCGGCACGCCGGGGGTCTCCCGGCATGAGCACTGCGGGGGCGAAGTCGCCCTTCTCGGCGGCGATGTGCGGGGTGGCCATGAGGCTCCTTCTGGTCGGCGCCCGCCCGGCGCGCGGCGGACGGGCTGTGCGGGGCCGGTCACGCGGGCCGGCACCGCCCATGCTCCCATCTCCGGGAACGAGGCCGCGCCCGTCCGCACGCATGACGACGCCGGGGCCCGGCAGGTCTGGCCTGCCGGGCCCCGGCGTCGTCATGCACGCGGGGACCGCGTCCCCCCGCGGGTCAGCCGAGCGCCGCCGCGGTGTGGCTCACCGGCGTGCCGCGGGCGCGAACTGCTCGAGCCGGCGGTCGACGGCGAGGTCCGCCTCGGGCTTGACCTCGCGGCCGGCGAGGTCCTGGCACAGCGCGACGGCCGCGACGAGGAGGTCGAACAGGTACTGGTCCGCGTCGGACCCGCGGGCGTCGGCGATGGCGGGCACCGCGCACTCGAGGATCGCGGGCCCGGGGTGGTTCCTGGCGTGGCTGGAACCGATCCTGTCGGCGAACTCCCGCGCCCACCGCGCGGCCTCCGGCGCCTGCTCGAGCGCCTGCTGGCTCCCGGGTCGGAGGCTCCCGAGGGTGCGGCCCTCCTCCGCGGCGAGCAGCCGCTCGCAGGAGAGGATCCCGACCGCGAGGGTCGGCCGCCGGGGCTCGCGCGCGAGCGGCAGCGCCGTGGTGGCGGCGAGCAGGGCGATCTCGTGGCCCCACCGCGGGTCCGCGCTCCGCAGCCCGATGACCGAGGGGATCAGCGGGGCCAGCCGCGGCCGGGCGGCGTCCGAGGTGAAGTCGTTGACCAGCCGCGCGAGGTGGGCCAACAGCGGATGGGTGCAGGACGGGTGGTCGCTCCACCGCTCTCCCGCAAGGAACGAGGCGAGCTCCATGAAGCATGCGCCCCGTCTCGGGCTCCGGTGCCTGCCACGGCCCAGGACCGGGAGAATGTCTGTCTGGTCGTTACGCATTCGACCTCACCTCGCCTGCTGGTGTGTGCTCCGTACCCGCAGTGTGCTCTACATCACACCGGCGCACAACGGGGAACGGGCCCCCGCCGTGCGGTCCCGCACGCCGCGCGGGCAGGCCCGCGGCGCGGGCCGCGCGGGCTGCCCCGGCTCCGCCGTCAGAACATCGCCTCGGGGGGCGCCACCTGCTCGGCCCGACGGCGCGCGTCCTCCATCGCGGCCAGGATCTCGGCCTCCCGGCCGGCGTCGAGGCGCGCCAGCGGCACGGAACAGCTGAAGGCGTCGCGCACCGGCGTGGTGTAGCGCAGCGCGACCCCGAAGCACCGCAGCCCGGGCGTGTTCTCCTCGTCGTCGACGGCGTACCCGCGCTCGCGGACGGCCGCGAGGTCGGCGAGGAGCGCCCCACGCTCCGTGATCGTGCGGGCGGTGACCCCGGGAAGGTCCGCGGGCACGTCGCCCGGCCGTTCGGCGAGGATCGCCTTGCCCAGCCCCGTGGCGTGGGCCGGCAGGCGCCGCCCCACCCGAGACACCGTTCGGAGGTACCGGTGCGACTCCTGGGTCGCGAGGTACACGACGTCGTCGCCGTCGAGGCGCGCGAGGTGGACCGTCTCGTTGAGCAGCTCGCTGAGCCCCACCATGACCGGGCGGACCGCGCGCACGTACGGGTCGGCGTCGAGGAACGAGGTGCCCACCAGCAGGGCGCGGATGCCGAGGGCGTAGCAGGTGCCGGTGCGGTCGGTGCGGACCCACCCGCGGCTCACGAGCGTGCGGAGCAGCGCATGGGTGCTCGAGCGCGGCGTGCCGAGCGCCTCCGTGATGTCGCGCAGCCGCACGGGCTGCCCGACCTGGGCGGCAAGGTGCTCGAGCAGCTCCATGGTGCGCGCCGCCGACTTCACCTCGGGCGCGCCGGTGCTCGTCTGGGTCATCGCTCGTGCCTCCCGGCTCTCGACGGGCGGAGCCTCGGGGCGCCCTGCCGCTGGGGATCCACGATCGCGGAAGTTCCGGACGGCTCGGGGGACCAACGTCCTCGGAAGGCCCCACACGCCGCCAGCAGACTCCTACTTGTTCACACACACGGATGCCGTCCACATATGAGGACAACGGCTCTCGAGCACCGCCCGGCGGTGGGACAGCGGCCACCACCCCAGGGCGAGCCGTACAAACGGAAGGAACGACGATGTTCACACCAGAGGGGATCATTCCCGCACTGGTCACCCCGCTCGACCAGCAGGGCGAGCTGCTGGAGGACGGCCTCCGCGACGTCCTCGACTACGTGATCGCCGGTGGCGTGCACGGGGTCTTCGTGCTGGGCAGCTCGGGCGAGATCTACGGCCTGAGCGACGCGCAGAAGCGCCGCGTCATCGAGATCACCGTCGAGCACGTCGCCGGGCGCGTCCCGGTCTACGCCGGGGCAAGCGAGATCACCACGCGCGACTGCATCAAGACCGCCCAGATGGTCCAGGAGATCGGCGGGGTCTCGGCGTTGTCCGTCCTCACCCCCTACTTCATGACGCCCACACAGTCCGAGCTCGTGGAGCACTACACGGCCATCGCCGGGGAGACGGACCTGCCGATCCTGCTCTACGGCAACCCGGGGCGCACCAAGGTCAGCCTGCCCCTGACGACCGTGCTCACCCTCGCCGAGGTGACGAACATCGTCGGCGTCAAGGACTCCAGCGGCGACCTGACCCTGACCACGGACTACCTGCGTGAGGTGCCCGAGGGCTTCTCCGTCCTGGTCGGCAAGGACACCCTCATCCACGCGGGCCTCTCCCACGGTGCCGCCGGGGCCATCGCCTCGACCGCCAACGTCGTGCCCCGCCTGGTCTCGGAGATCTACAACTCCTACCGCCGCGGCGACCTCGCCCGTTCCCTGGAGCTGCAGTACCGGCTCTCCCCGCTGCGGGGCCTCGTCGACAAGGCCACCTTCCCGGTGGCGCTCAAGGAGGGCCTGCGCTTCGCCGGCGTCGAGGCCGGCTACTGCTTCGCCCCCGCCCGTGACATGGCGGAGCCGTACCGCGCGCAGCTCGCCGCCGTCGTGCGGGACATCGTCGACGCGGACGACCTGTCCGTCGCGGCACCCACATTCGCCCTGGCCGGAACGGAGTAGTCGCCATGCCTCTCGTCGTCGTCGGCCTCGGGGTCGTCCTCCTGCTCTTCCTCATGACCAAGATGAAGCTCAACGGCTTCATCGCCCTCATCCTCGTCGCGATCCTCGTCGGCGCCGCCCAGGGGATGCCCCTGCCGGACATCATGGACTCGATGGCCGACGGCGTCGGCGGACAGCTCGACGACCTCATCCTCGTCATCGGCTTCGGCGCCATGATCGGCAAGATCATGGCCGACTGCGGCGCCGCCCAGCGCATCGCGATGAGCATGATCAACAAGTTCGGCGTCAAGAACGTCCAGGTCGCCATGCTCGTGACGGCCTTCGCGCTCGGCGTCACCATGTTCTTCGAGGTCGCGTTCGTCATCCTCGTCCCGCTCGTCTTCACGATCGTGCGCGAGACCGGCGTCAAGCTGCTCTGGGTCGGCCTGCCCATGGCTGTGGGCCTGTCCACGATGCACAGCTTCCTGCCGCCGCACCCCGGCCCCACAGCCGTCGCCGGCATGTTCGAGGCCTCCACCGGCCTGACCCTGCTCTACGGCCTGTTCATCGCGATCCCCGCTGGCGGCCTCATCGCCCTGCTGTGGCCGCGCCTGCCCTTCATCCGCCGGATGGACCCGCAGATCCCCGCCGGCCTCGTCTCCGAGAAGACCTTCACGGACCGGGAGATGCCCAGCTTCGCCGTCTCCATCTTCTCGGCGCTGTTCCCCGTCGTCCTCATCGCCGGCGCGTCCATCACCGAGCTCGCCGTGGGCCCGGACCACCCCGTCATGACCTACGTCGGCTTCTTCGGCGACGCCCCGATCGCCCTGCTCCTCTCGCTCCTGCTGTCCCTGTGGCTGCTCGGCACCCGGGTCGGCCGCTCGCTGGACGACGTCATGAAGTCGGCCGGCAACTCCGTCAAGCCCATGGCGATGATCGTGCTCGTCATCGGCGCCGGCGGCGCCTTCAAGCAGGTGCTCGTCGACGGCGGCATCTCCGACTACATCACGAACCTCACCAGCGGCTGGTCCGTCTCCCCGATCGTCCTGGCCTGGGCCATCGCCGTGATCATGCGCGTGGCCCTCGGCTCGGCGTCCGTCGCCGTCGTCACCGCGGCGGGCATCGCCCTGCCGCTGGTCCAGGCGGCCGGCATCAGCCCCGAGGTCATGGTCCTCGCCGTCTCCTGCGGCTCGGTGGCCTTCTCCCATGTGAACGACCCCGGCTTCTGGATGTACAAGGAGTACTTCGGCCTCTCGGTCATGGACGCCATCAAGTCCCGGACCACCTACACCACCGCCCTGGCGATCCTCGGCCTCATCGGCTGCCTCGCCGTCAACGCGGTCATCTCCTGATCCCTCCGCCGGCGGTGGCGGGCCACCCCCCACCGCCGGCGGACCAACTCCTCCCAACCGGACAAGAAAGAACGGGAAGAACAATGAAGATCGGATTCATCGGACTCGGCATCATGGGCAAGCCCATGGCGAAGAACCTCCTCGCAGCCGGCCACGAGCTCGTCGTGCGGGACAACAACGCCGACGCCGTCGCCGAGCTGGTCGCCGCTGGCGCCACGACCGGCGAGAACCCTCGGGCGGTCGCCGCCCAGGTCGAGCTCGTCCTGACCATGCTGCCCAACTCGCCCCACGTGAAGGAGGTCGTCCTCGGTGAGGGCGGCGTCATCGAGGGCGCCCACGAGGGCCTGGCCTACATCGACATGAGCTCCATCGCCCCGCTCGTCTCCCGCGAGGTGTCGGGCGCGCTGGCCGCCACGGGCGTGCCCATGCTGGACGCCCCCGTCTCGGGCGGGGAGCCCGGCGCGATCGCCGGGACGCTGTCCTTCATGGTCGGCGGCCCCCAGGAGCTCTTCGACCGCTACCGGGACGTCCTCGACATCATGGGCGGGTCCGTCGTGCGGGTCGGCGAGATCGGCGCGGGCAACATCGCCAAGCTGGCCAACCAGGCCATCGTCGCGATCAACATCGCCGCCGTCTCGGAGGCGCTGGTGCTCTCCCACAAGGCCGGCGTCGACCCGGAGGCCGTCTTCCAGGCCATCCGGGGCGGGCTGGCCGGCTCGAACGTCATGGAGGCCAAGGCCCCGATGATGCTCGAGCACAACTTCAAGCCCGGCTTCCGCATCAACCTGCACATCAAGGACCTCACCAACGTCCTGTCCACCTCGTCCGAGGTGGGCGTGCCGCTGCCGCTGACCGCCGCCGTCTTCCAGCAGATGACGGCCCTGAAAGCGGCAGGCCACGAGCTCGAGGACCACAGCGCCCTGCTGCGGAACTACGAGCGCGCCGCAAACACCCAGATCTCTCGAGGAGGAGAGCAGAAGTGACGACCACGCCCCTTACCAGCCAGAGTGTCGGCATGAACACCCCGACCATCGTCAAGGCGAACGTCTACCCCGTCGCCGGGCGCGACTGCATGGAGCTGAACCTCTCCGGCGCCCACGGCCCCTACTTCACCCGCAACATCGTGGTGCTGGAGGACTCGGCCGGGAACACCGGCGTCGGCGAGGTGCCCGGCGGCCAGAAGATCACCAGCACCATCGAGGACTCGATCGGCCTGATCGTCGGCTCCTCCATCGGCGACTACAAGCGGATCCTCCGCGAGATCGGCGCCCGCTTCGCCGACCGGGACTCGGGCGGCCGCGGCCTGCAGACGTTCGACCTGCGCACCACCGTCCACGCCGTCACCGCCGTGGAGTCCGCGTACCTGGACCTGCTCGGCAAGCACCTCGGGGTGCCGGTCGCCGCCCTGCTCGGCGACGGGCAGCAGCGCGACTCCGTGCGCGCCCTGGGCTACCTGTTCTACGTCGGTGACCCCGACAAGACCACCCTCGACTACGTCCGCGAGCCCGGCTCGGACACCGACTGGTACCGCATCCGCCACGAGGAGGCCGTCACCCCCGAGGCGATCGTCCGCCAGGCGGAGGCGACGTACGAGAAGTACGGGTTCAAGGACTTCAAGCTCAAGGGTGGCGTGTTCGCCGGCGCGGAGGAGGTCAAGGCCATCAAGGCCCTCAAGGCCCGGTTCCCCGACGCGCGGGTCACCCTCGACCCGAACGGCGCCTGGTCGCTGCAGGAGGCCATCGAGCTGTGCACGCCGCTCGTGGGCACCCTCGCCTACGCCGAGGACCCGTGCGGGGCCGAGGACGGCTTCTCCGGCCGGGAGGTCCTCGCCGAGTTCCGGCGGGCCACCGGGCTGCCGACGGCGACGAACATGATCGCCACCGACTGGCGTCAGATGACGCACGCCCTGGCGCTGCAGTCCGTGTCGATCCCGCTGGCGGACCCGCACTTCTGGACGATGCAGGGGTCGGTGCGGGTGGCCCAGCTCTGCAACGACATGGGCCTGACGTGGGGCTGCCACTCCAACAACCACTTCGACATCTCCCTGGCGATGATCGCCCACTGCGGCGCCGCGGCCCCCGGGGAGTACAACGCCCTGGACACGCACTGGATCTGGCAGGAGGGCATCGAGCGCCTCACGGTCGAGCCGCCCCAGATCGTGGGCGGGGAGATCGCCATCTCGGACAAGCCGGGGCTGGGCGTCGACGTGGACATGGACCAGGTCCTGGCCGCGCACGAGCTCTACCTCGAGCACGCGCTGGGCGCGCGCGACGACGCCGAGGGCATGCAGTTCCTGATCCCCGGCTGGACCTTCGACAACAAGCGCCCGTCGATGGTCCGGTAAGGATCTGCTGATCCGGCCCGGGGCCCGGTCGTCGTGTCCGGCGACGGCGGGGCCCCGGGCCACCGCGCCGCCCTCGGGCCGGCGCGGGCCCGCCCGGTGGCCGACCGACACCGCCGGGCGGGCCCATCATCATGAGCCGCTCGAACAGCCCCACCAGCGAAAGGCGTACGGATGAAGATCGTCCTGGCCCCCGACTCCTTCAAGGAGTCCATGTCCGCCCACGAGGCGGCCCTGGCGATGGAGCGCGGGGTGCGGGCCGTCTTCCCCGACGCGCAGTGCGTGCGCGTGCCGATGGCCGACGGCGGGGAGGGCACCACCGAGGCGCTCGTCGCCGCCACGGGCGGCGAGCTCGTGGAGGCCGACGTGCACGACGCCCTGGGCCGGCCGATCCGGGCCCGGTACGGGTACGTGGCCGCCGAACGGCTCGCGATCGTCGAGGTCGCCGCGGCGGCCGGCATCGACCTGGTCGCCCCGCACGAGCGCGACCCGCTGCGTGCCAGCTCCGCAGGGGTGGGGGAGCTCCTCCTCGACGCCCTCGACCGCGGCGCCACCCGCCTCGTGGTGGGGCTGGGCGGCTCCGTCACCAACGACGGCGGCGCCGGGATGATGCAGGCGCTGGGCGTGCGGCTCCGGGACGGCGACGGCGCCGACCTGCCCGGCGGGGGAGGGGCCCTGGCCCGGCTCGCCTCGCTGGACCTATCCGGCCTGGACCGGCGCGTCGCGGGCCTCACGGTCGAGATCGCCTCGGACGTCACCAACCCGCTGCTGGGCCCGGAGGGGGCGAGCGCCGTCTTCGGCCCGCAGAAGGGCGCCACCCCGCGGGTGGTCGACGAGCTCGACGCCGCCCTGCACACCTGGGCGCGGGCCATCGCGGACGCCACGGGGCGGGCCGTGGCGGACGAGCCCGGGGCGGGCGCCGCCGGCGGGCTGGGCGCGGCGTTCCTGGCCTTCTTCCCGGCCACGATGTCCAGCGGCGTGGACGTGGTCGTCCGCGCCGCGCACCTGGAGGAGAAGCTGGACGGCGCCGACCTCGTCCTCACGGGCGAGGGGGCCGTGGACTCCCAGACCCTCCGCGGCAAGACGCCCTTCGGCGTCGCCCGCGCCGCCCGCCGCCACGACGTGCCCGTGATCGCCTTCGCCGGCTACGTCGGGGACGGCGCCGAGGTCCTCTACGACCACGGCTTCGCCGCCCTGGTCCCGATCGTCCGGTCGGTCACCGACCTGCCGGCCGCGCTCGCCGACGGGCCCGCCAACCTCCGGCTCGCCGTCGAGACGGTGTGCCGGGTGCTCGCGCTGCGGAGCTGACCGCGTGCGCACCCCGCCTCGCCGCCTGGGGCGACAGTGCCCGTCGGCCCCGGCGACGGCTCCCCGGGCCACCGGCTGGCCAGGTCGTCTTTCTCACACCCGATTGCTGGAACTACGGGCCCCGCGTGCGGTATGGCGGCCGCGTCCGTGGCGGCTTCTCGCCGTTCGCGGTCCCGCCCGCCGCGGTGGTGCCCGGTCCGTTCCCGGCAGGTGCCGCGCGCCCGGCCGCGGCCCCGCATGCGCGCTCTTGCGCGGGTTCCGTAGCCTAAGGTCGTGAATCTCAAGGGAAACGCGACGTTCCGGTACCGCGACAGCGCCATCGTCGGCCTGTCCCACATCGAGGCCCCGATCGTGGTGACGTCCGCGAACTTCGAGGAGCGCCTCGCGCCGACGCGTGAGCGGCTGCGTCTTCCCGCGAACCTCCTCGAGCGCGTGTCCGGGGTGCGGGAGCGTCGCTGGTGGGCGCCGGGCACCGAGTTCGAGGACATGGCGGCCGACGCTGGCAGCAAGGCCCTCGCGGAGGCGGGCGTCGACCCCTCGCAGGTGGGTCTGCTCATCAACACCTCCGTCTCGCGCAGCAGCCTCGAGCCGTCCGTGGCGGTCCGCGTCCACGACCGCATGGGCCTGCCCTCCTCGGCGATGAACTTCGACATCACCAACGCCTGCCTCGGCTTCATCAACGGCATCCAGCTGGCGGCCACGATGGTCGACGCCGGCCAGATCGACTACGCCGTCATCGTCAACAGCGAGGACGTCCGCACCACGCAGGAGGGCACGCTCGCCCGCCTCCTGGCCGACGGCGTGACCCGCGAGGAGTACTCCGACCAGTTCGCCTCCCTCACCCTGGGCGACGGCGCGGCGGCCGCCGTCATCGGCCGCGCCTCGGAGCGGCCCGACGGTCACCGCGTCCTCGGCGGCGTCTCACGCGCCGGGTCGGAGCACCACGCCCTGTGCGTCGGCTCCTTCGGCAAGATGACGACCGACACCAAGAACCTGCTCCGCCACGGCCTCAAGCTCGTCACCGACGCGTGGCACGAGGCCGAGCGGGACGGCTGGGACTGGGCCGGGCTGGACCGCTACGTCACCCACCAGATCTCCACGCCCTACACCAAGGCCATCGTCGACGCGGTCAACCTCGACCCCGACGTCGTCCCGATCACCTTCGACCGGTGGGGCAACGTGGGCCCCGCCGCCATCGCCATGACCCTGTCCGAGCAGTCGGACACCCTCACCGCGGGAGACCGGGTGATGTGCCTGGGTGTGGGCTCCGGGCTGAACACGACCATGCTCGAGCTGGCGTGGTGACCGCGCCCGTCCCCGCTGCGCCGTCCGACGACGCCGCGGGAGGGGTCCGCGGGTCCGCCGGGCCCGTCCCCGACCCGACGACGTGGCCCGGGGTGGACCCGGAGTGGTCCCGCGACGCCGTCGTGGGCGGGCGCCGGTGGCACTACCTCGACAACGCCGCGTCCCTGCCGGCCGGGACGACGCCCCGCGGGACGCTGCTGTGCGTGCACGGCAACCCGACGTGGTCCTACCTGTGGCGTTCCGTGCTCGCCGCCGGCGCCGACGCCGGCTGGCGGGTGGTCGCCGTGGACCAGCTCGAGATGGGCTACTCCGAGCGCACCGGCGCCCACCACCGGCTGGCGGACCGGGTGCGCCAGCTGGGCGGGCTCACCGACGCCCTCGGCCTGTCCGGGCCGAGCTGGGACGGCCTGCCGGTCGTGACGGTCGGGCACGACTGGGGCGGCGTCGTCTCCATGGGTTGGGCCGTGGACCACCCGCGCGAGCTCGCCGGGCTGGTGCTGACCAACACCGCCGTCTTCCAGGCCGCGGGAACGAAGGTGCCCTACCTGCTGCGCCTGGCCCGGCACCGCGCCGTCCACGGCCCGGCGACGGAGCTGAGCCCGGCGTTCCTCGACGTGACGCTCTCGCTGGCCCGACCGCCGCTGCCGGCGGACGTGCGAGCCGCGTACAAGGCGCCCTACCGCAGCGTCCGCGACCGGCGCGGCATCGGCGCGTTCGTCGAGGACATCCCGGTCGACGCCGCGCACCCCAGCCACGCCGAGCTCGCGCGCCTCGCCGCCGGGGTTGGCGCGCTCGGCGTGCCCGCCCTCATCATGTGGGGCCCGAAGGACCCCGTCTTCTACGAGCGCTACCTGCGCGACCTCCTCACGCGCCTGCCGCACGCCGACGTGCACCGGTTCGAGGGCGCCGGGCACCTGGTCGTCGAGGACGCCGACGTGGCCGGGACGGTCGTCACGTGGCTCGACCGCCGCCGGCTCGGCCGCGACGCCTCGGGGGCGCCCGCCGCGGCGCGGGCTCCCGGGGGTGACCGGAGCGGCCCGCGCCCCGCGCCGGGGCCGCTGCCGACGGCCGCCACCGCCCCCTACCGCCCGCTGTACGCCGCGCTGCTCGAGCAGGCCGGCTCGGCCGCGGCCGCCGTCGTCGCCATGGGCGCGGCGGGACCCTCCAGCCTGACCTGGGCCGAGCTCGCCACGCGCGTGCACCACCTGGCCCTCGGGCTGGCGGACTCGGGCGTTCGGCCGGGGGACCGTGTCAGCCTGCTCATCCCGCCGGGGGTCGACCTGACCACCGCCCTGTTCGCCTGCCTGCGCGTCGGGGCGACCGTCGTGCTGGCCGACGCCGGCCTGGGGATCAAGGGCCTGACGCGGGCTGTGCGCGGCGCCGCGCCGGACCACATCATCGGCATCGAGCGCGCGCTGGTCGCGGCCCGCGTGTTCGGCTGGCCGGGCCGGAAGTTCATCGCCCGCCCCGCCGTCGCCGGCATCGAGATGCTCCCCCCCCGGACGGTGCACTCGCGCCGACGGGTGTTCGGCATCCACGGCAGCGTGCCCGAGCTCCTGGTCCGGGGCGCCTCGCTCGCAGCGGCCGGAACCCAGCTGCCGCCCGAGCCGGGCCCGGACTCCGACGCGGCGATCCTGTTCACCTCCGGCTCGACCGGCCCGGCCAAGGGCGTGGTGTACACCCACCGCCGCCTGGCGGGGATGCGCGACGTCGTGGCGGCGACCTACGGGCTCTCGCCCGAGCGCAGCTTCGTCGCCGGGTTCGCGCCCTTCGCGCTGCTGGGCACCGCCCTCGGCGCAACCAGCGCCACCCCGGACATGGACGTCACCGCCCCGGCGACCCTCACCGCCGGCGCCCTGGCGGACGCGGTCGCGGCCATCGACGCCTACGCCGTCTTCGCCTCGCCCTCGGCGCTGGACAACGTGGTGCGCACCTCCGGAGACCTCACCGAGGCGCAGCGCCACGCGCTGGGCGAGGTGCGGCTGTTCCTCTCCGCCGGGGCGCCCATCTCCTCGGCGCGCCTCGCCCGGGTCACGGACGTGATGCCGGCCGCCGACGCGCACACGCCCTACGGGATGACCGAGGCGCTGCCGCTGACGGACATCTCGCTCGGCCAGATCCGCGCCGCGGAGGCCGACGCCGCGGCGGGCGCCGTCCCCGGCGCGGGCAACGGCACGTGCGTCGGCGCCCCCGTGCCCGGCGCGCACGTGCGGATCGTCCCGCTCGATGACGAGGGCCGCGCCACCGGCGAGCCGACCGACGAGGCCGGCGTGACCGGCGAGGTCCTGGCGACGGCCCCCAACCTGAAGGACCGCTACGACCGGCTCTGGGCCACCCAGGACCACTCGGCGACCTGGCCGGGCTGGCACCGCACCGGCGACGTCGGGCACCTCGACGCCGCGGGCCGCCTGTGGATCGAGGGCAGGGTCACGCACGTCATCGTCACGGCCGCCGGTGTGGTGACCCCGGTGCAGGTCGAGAACGACTCCCTCGCGGTCCGCGGCGTGGTCCGCGCGGCCGCGGTCGGCGTCGGGCCCATCGGCGCCCAGCAGGTCGTCGTCGTCGTCGAGACGGACCCGGACGTGCACGCCGGCGCCCGCCACCCCGCCACGCTCGCGCCGGAGGGGCTGGCCCGGGCCGTGCGCGCGGCCGCCCGGGTCCCGGTGGCAGCCGTGCTGCGCGTGCCCGAGGTGCCCACCGACGTGCGGCACAACTCGAAGGTCGAGCGCGGGCGGCTGGCCGCCTGGGCGACCCGCATGCTCGCGGGGGAGCGGGCGGGCAACCCGTGACGGCCGCCCGGACCCGCGCCGGACGCGAGCCCGCCGGGGGGCGCGCGTGAAGGTCCTGGTCACCGGTGCCAGCGGAATGCTCGGGCGTGAGGTGGCCGTCGCGCTGCTCGCGCGCGGGGACGAGGTCACCACGCTGCAGCGGCGCCCCTCCGCGCTCGCCGGCGCACGGGACGTGCGTGGCGCCGTGGACGACCCCGGGGTGGTCGCGGAGGCCACGCGGGGCCAGGACGCCGTCGTCCACCTGGCCGCGAAGGTGTCCTTCGCGGGCGCGCTCGCCGAGTTCGAGCGCACCAACGTCGACGGCACCCGGCTGCTGGTGGACGCGGCGCGCGAGGCCGGGGCGCGCCGGTTCGTCTTCGTGTCCTCGCCGTCGGTGGCGCACACCGGCACCTCGATCGTGGGCGAGGCCGCCGGGGTGGCCCAGCCCGCGCGCGCCCGGGGGAACTACGCCCGGACCAAGGCCGCCGCCGAGCTGCTGGCGCTGGGGGCGGACGCGCTCGGCTTCGCCGTCCTGGCAGTGCGCCCGCACATCGTGTGGGGGCCGGGGGACACCCAGCTGGTCCAGCGCGTCGTGGAGCGCTCCGCCGCCGGGCGCCTGCCGAACCTCGACGCCGGGGCCGCGCTCATCGACACCACGTACATCGACAACGCGGTCAGCGCGATCGTCGCCGGCCTGGACCGGGCGGAGCAGGCGCACGGCGAGGCGTTCGTGGTCACCAACGGCGAGCCGCGGCCGGTGGCGGAGCTCCTCGCCGCGATGTGCCACGCGGGCGGCGTGCCCGCCCCGCGCTGGGCCGTCCCGGGCGCGGTGGCGCGGGCGGCCGGGGCCGTCGTCGAGAAGGTGTGGGCCGTCCGCCCGGGCCGGGACGAGCCGCCGATGACCCGGTTCCTCGCCGAGCAGCTCTCCACGGCGCACTGGTTCGACCTGCGCCGCACCCGCGAGGCGCTCGGCTGGGAACCGACCGTCAGCCTCGACGAGGGGTTCACCCGCCTGGCCGACTACTACCGCAACCACTAGGGCCGAGCGGTCAAGTACTAGCGGGACTACCGGCGGGTCCTCTCGCAGGCGCCTCGGAGCTGGGCACGGCGCTCGCCCGCCCGCGGTGCCGGCGCCTCGGAGCTGCGCGGGGCCGGAGCGCGGACCGCTCGCGCGCGGCGCCGCTCAGAACTCCTCGTGAGACTCCGGGTCCCCGCCGTACCGGCTCCCCTCGAGCGCCGTGATGCGGTCCATCTCCCACGCGCGCAGCGCGAACCGGAAGATGTCGAAGTTCTCGCGCTGGCGCTCCGGGTCCGCGGACTTCGGCACGGGGATGACGCCGAGCTGGTGGTGCCAGCGCAGCACCACCTGCGCGGGGGTGACGCCGTGGAACCCGGCCGCCTCGACCACCGCGGGCGCGTCGAGCAGCCGCCCGCGCCCCAGCGGCGTGTAGGAGGAGGTGAGGACCCCGCGCTCGGCGTCCGCCGCCCGCATCTGACTCTGCGGGAACGCGGGATGCATCTCGATCTGGTTCACCGCGGGCGTCACGCCCGTCTCGCCGATCACCCGGTCCAGGTGCTCCGCGGTGAAGTTCGAGACCCCGATGGAGCGGACCCGGCCGTCCTCCCGGAGGGCGACGAGCGCCTTCCAGGTCTCCACGTACTTCTCCAGGCGCGGCAGCGGCCAGTGGATGAGATAGAGGTCGAGGTACTCCAGGCCGAGTGCCCGGCGAGTGTCCTCGAAGGCCCGCATGGTCTCCTCGTAACCCTGGTCGTTGCCCCGGACCTTGCTCGTGACGAGGACCTCCTCGCGGGGCACCCCCGACTCGGCGATGCCCCGGCCCACGCCCCTCTCGTTGCCGTACTTCGCGGCGGTGTCTATGAGGCGGTAGCCGATCCGGATGGCCTCGGCGACGGCGGTGCGGGCCTCGTCGTCGTCCATCGGCCAGGTCCCCAGGCCGATCGCGGGGAGGGAGTGGCCGTCGTTGAGCGTGAGCCGTGGCACAGTCATGGCGGACATTGTGCCCGAGCGCCGGGTCCCCTGCCCTGGTCGTGGGCCAACGCAACGCCTCGTCGCCCGCCCGGGTGGTGCTCCCCACATCGGCGGGCCTATCCGCACCCGCGCGGACCACGCCCGGGCATAATCGCCAGACGAGCACGCCGGACCCGGCGTGCACCCGCCAGTGTGTGCGGGCCATGCGAGGAGGAGACCCTGGACACCGTGACGGACCGCGTGCGACTGATCGCCTTCGACCTCGACGACACCCTGGCGCCCTCGAAGTCCCCGATGCCGGCGCCCATGGGGGCCGCCCTGACCGCGCTGCTGGACTCGCTGCCGGTGTGCATCATCTCCGGCGGTCATTTCGGCCAGTTCCGCGACCAGGTCCTCGCCCACCTGCCCGCCAGCGACGAGCAGCTCTCGCGCCTGCACCTCATGCCCACGTGCGGCACCCGCTACCTCCGCCACGAGAACGCGTCCTGGCGGCAGGTCTACGCCCACGACCTCAGCGACGCCGAGCGGCGGCAGGCACGCGCGGCCGTCGAGTCCGAGGCCAGGCGCCTCGGGTTCTGGGAGGAGCGGACCTGGGGGGAGATCCTCGAGGACCGCGGCTCCCAGATCACGTTCTCCGCCCTCGGCCAGGAGGCGCCGCTCGAGGCGAAGAAGGCCTGGGACCCCACGGGGGAGAAGAAGGGCGCGCTCCGCGACGCCGTCGCGAGGCTGGTCCCCGACCTCGAGGTCCGCTCCGGCGGGTCCACGTCGGTCGACATCACCCGCGCCGGCGTCGACAAGGCCTACGGGATGACGCGGCTCAGCGAGCAGACCGGCATCGACGTCGCGGACATGCTCTTCGTCGGGGACCGCCTCGACGAGGGCGGCAACGACTATCCCGTCGTCCGCCTGGGCATGCCGACCTATGCCGTCGAGGGCTGGGAGCAGACCGTCGCGCTGGTCGAGGGGATCGTCGCCAAGCTGGTCGTCGCGCAGGCCTGAGCGACGCGGGCACAGCGACCACCCCGCTGAGCGGCGCGTCAGAGCGACGCGACGACCTGCCTGAGCCACGCCAGCCGGGGGACGCCCTCGAGCCGCTCCTGGACGTGCCCCGCCGCGTCCAGGACCAGGACCGTCGGCGTGCTCGTGATCTCGAGCGCTGCCGCCAGCTGCTCGTGCCCGGCCACGTCGACCTCGACGTGCGCGACGCCGTCGGACGTCTCCGCGACGCGGGCGGCGACCGTGCGCGCGGCGCGGCAGGGGGCGCAGAAGGCGCTGGAGACCTGCACTACGGTCGCCCTCCGGCCGAGCGTGGTGCCCGCCGGCAGGCCGAGCTCGCGCGGGCCGAGCCGCGACGCCGCCCCCGGGCCGAGCCGCGAAGCCGCCCCCGCCGTCCTTGGTTCCTCAGCTTGCTGAACGGGCACAGCATCTCCCGGCCGGACGGCGGCGCTCATGCCCGGTCCCGGGGCGCCGGCGAGGTCTGGGCGGGGGCCGCCCGCTCGTCCGCCACGAGCTCGCGCACGGCGGGGGCGACCTCCGCGGCGAACCGCTCGATCGTCCCCGGGTCGTCCGTCATGAGGACGAACGTGCTCGTCCCCTCGGTGAGGGCGAGGTCGGTGAGCTGCTCGGCCCAGACGTGCGGCGGCCCCTGAAGGAAGCCCGCCCCGGAACCGTCGAAGGACCCGGCGAGGTTGTACAGGCGGCGCACGTCGGCGGGGGATCGGCCCGCCGCGCGGGCGGCGTCGTCGACGATGGCGTTGGCGGCGGCCAGCTGCTCCGGCGGCATCCCCGTGGAGCTGGGGAGCCAGCCGTCGGCGAGGCGCCCGGTCAGGCGCAGCATCCGGGGTCGGTAGGCGCCCAGCCAGATGCTCACGTCGTGCGCGGGCGCCGGCCCGGGCTTGGCGCCGTCGAGCCGGTAGAAGCTGCCACCGGCGCGCACGTGGCGGCGGGTGGGGTCCCACAGCTCCCGCATGACGGTGATGGCGTCCTCGAGGGCCCCGACGGCCTCGCCAGGGGTGCGGCGGGGGCCGCCCATCGCCACGATGGCGTCCCAGAACCCGCCCGCGCCGAGCCCGAGCTCGACGCGGCCGCCGGTGAGCAGGTCCAGGCTCGCGACGGCGCGCGCCAGGACGGCCGGCGGGCGCAGCGGCAGGTTGGCGACATCTGGTGTGAGGCGGATGCGCTCGGTCGCCGCACCGAGGTAGGACAGCAGCGTCCACGTGTCCAGGAACGCGGGCTGGTACGGGTGGTCCTGCAGGGCGAGGATGTCGAGGCCCGCGCGCTCGGCGAGTCGCGCCAGGTCGACGACCTGCCGGGGCGAGCGGGAGCCGGGCGTGAGGAAGACCCCCATCTGCATCTCATGGCCGTAGTCGGGCATGGTCCTCCTGTTCCGTGGCACGCCGCCCGGCGGCGTGCCGGTCGCGCGCTCTTCCTGTGCAACCCGCCTGCGGCCGGGTTCGTTCCCCGGCCGACGTGGGCGGCACCACGTCGGCGCCCCTGCGCCGTCGTGGGTGGGCGTGGCTACCGTTGGCCCTACCCATCCCCGAGCCCCAGGAGCCATCAGTGACCGAGCGGACAGTCGGCGGGCTGCAGGACCTCCGCGAATCTGTCCGCACCCTGGCGTGGCCGACAGCCGCGCGGGCCAGCATGGCCATCGGCGTGCCGCTCGTCGCCCTGACGCTCGCCGGGCGCCATGACGTCGGCCTCATGGCGAGCACCGGGGCGTTCACGGTGCTCTTCGGCCGCGGGCAGCCCCTGCGTTACCGGGTGCGCCTGCTCCTCGCCGTCGCCGTGGGGCTCGTGCTGTCCTCGGCGCTCGGGGCGCTGACCGCCGGTGTCGGGTGGGCCGCGATCGTCCTGCTCACGCTCATCGGTGCAGTCTCCACCTTCCTGACCCTCGCCCTGCGGACCGGGCCGCCCGGCGGGTTCTTCTTCGTCATGGTCGCCGGCGTCGCCGGGTTCATCCCCGCCCAGGGCACGGTGTCCCCGGCGACGATGATCGCCGCGACGGCGATCGGCGCGGGCTGCGCGGTCCCGATCGCCCTCGCCGACCTCCTGCTCAACCCCGTCGGCCCGCAGCAGAGGGCAGTCGCGGCGGCGCGGTCCGCCGTCGAGCGCTACCTGCGTGCCGACCGCTACTCCGCCGAGGCGCCGGGCCTGTCTCGCGCGGCCGCGGCGGCCCTGCACCACGCGTGGGGTGTGCTCTGGGCCGCCGGCGACTCCACCTCGCGGCGCCCGGGCGCCCGGGCCAGGGTGGCGGAGCTCCAGGTCGCCCACCAGGAGTACGCCTCGCGCATGCTCCCCGGGACCTCCCCGGACCCGGACCTGGCCGCCGACCAGGCGGAGAGCCCGCTCGGGCTGCCCACCACAGGCCGGCTCGTCGACCGCGGCCTCCGCTACCCGACCGTGCCGCTCGACGCCGCCGCGCGGGTTTCGCTCGGCATCGTGGTGGCCGGCCTGATCGCCCTCGCCATCGGGACCGACCACATGTACTGGGCGATGATGATCGCCGCCCTGGTGCTGTACCAGGGCCTGGACCGCCGCCGTTCCCTGGCCCGCGCGCGCAACCGCCTCGTCGGCACGGTCATCGGCCTCGGGATCTTCGCCGTGATCAACCTCGCCGAGCCGAGCCAGTGGGTCACGGTCGCGATCCTCATCGTGCTGCAGGGTGGCATCGAGCTCGCGGTCCCGCGCAACTATGCCGTCGCCGTCTGCATGATCACCCCCCTCGCGCTGACCATCGGCACCGCCGGCGGCGGGGCGGACGTGCGGATGATCATCTCCGAGCGTCTCCTGGACACGCTCGTCGGCCTGGCGGTCGCGGTCCTCGTGCTCTTCACGGTCGGGCGGAACAGCTCCGTGCCCATCCTCGGCACCTACGTCAAGCGCGTGCTGCGCTCCTGCGGTGACGCGCTGGACCACATCGGTGCCGGCACGGTGGGGACGGCCGCCGGTCGCCGCGCGCAGCTGGAGCTCGCCCTGGACATGCAGGACCTCGCGCACGTGGCGGCCCGCGCGATCAGCGACGACCCGCTGTGGGGGGCGCCCTGGGTGGAGTCGCGGCAGGCCACGGCGTGGCTGGGGCTCACGGTGCTGGCGCGGTGCGCCGCGGCCCGCGGCCCGGCCGACGGCGTGGGCGGGGCGTCGTGGGCCTGCTGGGCCCTCGCCAGCCAGGCAAGTCACGGGACCCCGCCCGATCCCGTGTCGCTGCACACCGTGCGCGCCGTCATCCACTGACACCTCGCGGGGCCGCCACCTGCACGGGTGTCCCGCGGCGCGGGTCGGCACGTACCGTGTCAGGCTGGCCCGCCCCGCCCGCCGGAAGGAAGACCACGTGCGACGTCGTTCCCTGCTCGCCCCGTTGGCCGCCGCGCTGCTCCTCGTCGGCTGCACCGCCGACGACGGCTCCGCGCCGACGCTGACGCCGACGCCAGAGCCCCTGTCGAGCGAGCCGACGACGCCCGCGGCTCCCGCCGTGCTGGCCACGGACGACCCCGCCGCCCTCGCCGTCGCGGCGAGCCAGACCCTCTTCGCCAGCGCGCCCGTCGTCGTCCTCGCGTCGCCGGATGCCGCCCTGCGTGCCGCGTCGGCGGCGACCGCACTGGGGGTCCCCGTGCTGCTGGACGGTGACGACGCCGCGGTGGCGGCCGAGATCACCCGCCTCGCCGCCCGGGCGGTGCTCACCGTGGGTGACGCCGCCCCGCCGGAGGGCGTCGCGGACGTGGTCAGCGTGGCCGCGCCGGCGGACGACGACGCGCTCCGGTCCCTCCTCTCGGACCAGCTCGGCGAGACGACGCCGGTCGGCGCCGGGGGAGAGGTGGCGGCCGTCGCCGGGCTCGACGCCCAGCAGCCGGCGCTGCTGGCCCCGGAGTCCCCGGCGCCGGCTCCCGCGGCCGGGGAGCCGTCGGTGGCTCCGGAGGGCGCCGGCGCGTCCCCCGCTCCTTCCGACGCAGCCGCAGAGGTCCCGTCTCCCGAGGACGCCACGTCCGACGGCGGCGCCGGGGCCGACGGCACGTTGCCGTCGACCGCCCGGCCCGAGCCGGTCGCCGCCGGGACCGTCGTGATGAGCACCGGGGACCCCGCCCAGACCGCCGCCGTGGCCACCGCCCGCAGCGCCGGGGCGGCCGTCGAGGTTGTCCCCACGGGGGACCCGCGCGCGACCAGCGAGACCGTCCAGGCGACCGCCGCCAGCTCCCCGGACGTCGTCGTAGGGCTCGGCACGGCCTTCGGCGACGCCGAGACGCTGGCCTGGCGCACCGCTACGGCGGCCACGGGCACCGAGCTGCCCGGTGGCGGACAGCTCGTGCTGCCCGGCAAGACCTACGTGGCCCTGTACGGCAGCCCCGGGACCGCGGCGCTGGGGGTGCTCGGCGAGCAGGACGGGCCCGCGACCGTCCAGCGCGCCCGCGACCACGCCGACCAGTACCGGGCGCTGACCGATAACCAGGTGGTGCCCGCGCTGGAGATCATCGCCACGGTGGCCTCGGCGGGCCCCGGCGACGACGGCAACTACACGGCCGAGCGTCCCGTCGAGGAGCTGCGCCCGCTCGTCGACCTCGCGCACGAGCACGGCCAGTACGTGGTCCTGGACCTCCAGCCCGGCCGTACGGACTTCCTCACCCAGGCGAAGGCGTACGAGGAGCTGCTGCGCATGCCCAACGTCGGGCTCGCCCTCGACCCGGAGTGGCGCCTCGGCGCGGACCAGGTGCACCTGCGCCAGATCGGCCAGGTCGACGTCGCCGAGGTCAACCAGGTGGTCACCTGGCTCGCCGACCTCACCCGGGCCAACAACCTGCCCCAGAAAGTGCTCGTCCTCCACCAGTTCCAGGTCCGGATGATCCCCGGGGTCGACGGCGTCGACCAGTCACGCTCGGAGCTGGCGGTCCTCGTCCACGTCGACGGGCAGGGCTCCCAGCCCGCCAAGCAGGGGACGTGGGGCACCCTGCGCGCCAGCGCGCCCAGCATCGGATGGTGGGGCTGGAAGAACTTCTACGACGAGGACCGGCCGATGCTCACCCCGGAGCAGACCATGCAGGTCCAGCCCACCCCGAACTTCATCAGCTACCAGTAGCGGCGCGCGCCTGAGGGAGGCGCACCTCGCGAGCGGGGGAGCGCATCCCGTCCGTGGGTGGGCTTAGGCGTATCGGGCGGCCTGCCCGGTGGGGCGGCCTGCCCAGCGAGGTGGCCCGCCCGGTGGAGTGCGTCGCCCACCGCGGATCAGCGCCCGGTCCGGCGGTTGCGGTGAGGATTTGCTGGTGTATGACCAGCAAATCCTCACCACAGTGAGGTGCCGGAAGCGACACCACCGCAAGGTGCCGCGTGGTGCCGCGAGTTCCCCGGAGCCGGTGGCGCTTCCGGCCCGGAACAGGCCTGAACCGCACCGGCTCAGCCGCGCAGATACCCGCCGGCCTCAGCCGCGCATCTGTGCGGCGGTGTGCGCCGGGTCGACCTCCTCGCCGGGGCGCACCGGCCCCGGGGCGGTGCCGTCACCGAAGGGCCGACCCCCGAGCGCCTCGCGGCCGTGCGGCGTCAGCCAGCCGGACAGGTCCGGCCCCTTGGGCACGATCTGCGTCGGGTTGATGTCCGTGTGGACGATGTAGTAGTGCTCCTTGATCTGCTGGAAGTCGACCGTGTCGCCGAAGCCCGGCGTCTGGAACAGGTCGCGGGCGTAGGCCCACAGCGCCGGCATCTCGGTGAGCTTGCTGCGGTTGCACTTGAAGTGACCGTGGTACACGGCGTCGAAGCGCACGAGGGTGGTGAAGAGCCGCACGTCCGCCTCGGTGATGGTCTCGCCCACGAGGTAGCGCTGGTGGGTCAGCCGCTCCTCCAGCCAGTCGAGCGCGACGAACAGCCGGTCGTAGGCCTTCTCGTAGGCCTCCTGCGAACCGGCGAACCCGCACCGGTAGACGCCGTTGTTGACCTCGGTGAAGACCCGCCTGTTCACGCTGTCGATCTCCGCGCGCAGCGCCTCCGGGTAGAGGTCCGGCGCCCCGGCGCGCTGGAACGCCGTCCACTCGGTGGAGAGGTCGAGCGTGATCTGCGCGAAGTCGTTGGTGACGACGGCGCCGGTGGGCACGTCCACGATGGCCGGGACGGTGATGCCACGCGGGTACTCAGGGTCGCGCTTGAAGTATGCCTCCTGCAGTCGTTCGATGCCGAGCACCGGGTCCTTGCCACCCTCGTCCAGGTCGAAGGTCCACGACCGGGCGTCGTGGGTGGGCCCCGGCGTGCCGAGGGAGAGCGCGTCCTCCAGGCCGAGCAGGCGCCGAACGATGATGGTGCGGTTGGCCCACGGGCAGGCGCGCGCCGCGACGAGCCGGTACCGCCCGGCCTCGACGGCGAAGCCGTCACGACCGTCTGCCGTGATGCGGGTGGTGATGTACCGGGTGTCCCGGGTGTACTCCTTGCCCTTGGTCGTGTACTTCCCGCCCTCGCGGTGCTCGGGATGCTCCTCCGCGCCCGTCCCGACGGCGGCGCCCCGTTCAGGCGCCGACGCCGATCCGGCGGTGCGGTCGGTGATGGCCTCGTTGGTGCTCAATGGACGTCCCCTCGTGTCTATAGTGCAATCTTCAACCAGTCTAGCGGGGTTGGGCTGTGGAGGCGGCTCGGCCGGGTCGGCGCCGGAGGGTCGGTGCCGCCGGGTGATGGTCGTGCCGCCGGGCCGTGGCCGTGCCGTCGCACGCTCGCGGCGTCTGCGCCACCGGTCAGAAGCGCTCCCCGCGCTCGCGCACCCCACGTTCGCTGGAGTACACCTCGGTGCCGTCGATGAAGACCACCTCGGCGCGGGAGTACACGTCCAGCGGGTCCCCGGACCAGACGACCACGTCGCCGTCGAGCCCCTCCCGGAGCGCGCCGACCCGGTCGTCCAGCCCGAGCATCTGAGCGGGGTTGAGGGTCAGCGCCGCGATGGCGACGTCCCGGTCGAGCCCCTCCTTCACGGCGAAGGACGCCTGGTGCACGAGAAACTGGATCGGCACGACCGGGTGGTCCGTGGTGATGGCCACCTGGACGCCGGCCTGCGCGAGGCGCGCGAGGTTGGCGATGCCGCGGTCCCGCAGCTCGACCTTCGAGCGGTTGGAGATCATCGGGCCGAAGATGACCGGCACGTGCTTCTCAGCGAGGACGTCGGCGATCTTCGCGCCGTCGGTGCCGTGGTTGACGACCAGGCGATACCCGAACTCCTCCGACAGGCGGATGGCCGTGGCGATGTCGTCGTGGCGGTGCGTGTGCTGGTCCCAGACGAGCTCCCCGTCCAGGACGCGGGCGAGCGTCTCGAGGGCGAGGTCCCGTTCGAACGGCTTGCTCTCGGTCGCGGCGTGCGCGCGCGCGGCGGCGTAGTTGCGGGCCTTGACGAACGCCTCGCGAATGACCTGGGCGACGCCGAGCCGGGTCGAGGGCAGCTGCTTCTTCTCGCCGTAGACCCGCTTGGGGTTCTCGCCCAGCGCGGACTTCACCGACACCGAGGCGCGGATCACCTGCTCGTCCACCGTGCGGCCGCCCCAGGTCTTGATCGCGACGGTCTGACCGCCGATGGGGTTGCCCGAGCCCGGCTTGACGACGGCGGAGGTGACGCCGCCCTCGAGGGCGTCGCGGAAGCCGAGGTCCTCGATGTTGATCGCGTCGAGGGCGCGGACGGCGGCCGCGTTGGGGCTCGTCATCTCGTTCGTGTCCTCCCCGGCCCAGCCCTCGCCCTCCTCGGAGACGCCCAGGTGCGCGTGGGACTCGACGAGTCCCGGCAGCACCCAGCGGCCCGTCGCGTCCACCACGCGGACGCCGTCGGGGACGGCGACGTCGGTGCCGACCTCGCGGATCGTGCCGTCCACGACGAGGACGGTGCCGCCCTCCATGGGCTTCCCGGCGACCGGGACGACGTAGCCGCCGACGATGGCGACGCTGCCGCCCGAGGTCGTGGCACGGGGGCTCCTGCCGGTGGGGACGTCGGGGCCGTTGTCGGTGGGCGCTGCGTTCGCACTGGAAGTCATGGGGCCCATCCTGGGCCGATCGGGCGCCGGCCGCCCGGCGCGCGGGCGGGTTCGCGCAGCGGCCGTCCGGCTCGGGCGCCCGGACGGGCGGGCGTCAAGACGGGCGGAGGCCCTGGCGTGAGCGCGCGCCGTGGTCAGAAGCCGTAGTCGTCCCGGCTCGCCCAGCGCACGCCCTGGCGATGGCTGACGAGCACGGCGCGAACGTCCACCTTCTGCGCGCAGGCGTTGTGCGCGTGCGCAGCCAGAGCTGGTCCGCCGCGCTCAGCGAGGGGCCACCGTCACGCTCGAGTACCAGGATGACCGAACGGGCCTCCGCCAGCTCGGCGGCGTGGCCGACGAGTCTCGCGAACGCGCTTCCGTCCCCGGGTCCTGGTCGCGCCGGAAGGTCCTCGACGGGGATGACGAGGGGGCATGGACGCTGCGCCTCGTCGAGGAAGAACGTCCACACCTGTCGGCGCAGGGCCGGGCCGATGCGGCCGGTGACGTGGCGCTCGACCGCCGCGTCGGTGGTCAGGGGCGCGCGGTGGGTCGCGTCGGGCGCGGGGCTGCTCATGCCCTCACGATGACGGCGGCGGCGGGGTTGGTGCCGGCGACCTGGGGATGACCGCGGGCATCTGCGCCTGGGGACGGCGCGGGCACGCCCTACGGCACGGGCCAGGTGTGTACCGGTTCGTTGGCGTTCATGTGCTCCATGTACGCGCGGAGCATGGAGGTCAGGGCGTCCGGTCGGGCCTGCCCGCGGGCCTCGAACGACTCTGTGGCGGCGACCTGCCAGCTGGCGCCGTTCACCCGCAGCTTGGCGCGGGACTCGATGATGTCGAGGTAGCGGTCGGTGGCCTCGCCCGCCACGCCGAGGCGTTCCAGGCCGCGCTGGGCCATCGGCAGGAGCGCGCGCAGGACGAGCTCGTCCCAGTCGACCTGCCCGACGCCCGGCCAGTACAGCCGCGCCGCCGCACCGTCGCGCGCGCCGGCGCGGAAGTTCTCACGCGCCGCCTCGAAGCTCATCCGCGACCAGACGGGCCGCTCGTCCACCACCATCTCGACGACGACGCCGTAGAAGAAGGCCGCGTTGGCGACGACGTCGACGACGGTCGGGCCGGAGGGCAGCACCCGGTTCTCGACCCGGAGGTGCGGCTGGCCGTCCGAGACGTCGTAGATCGGCCGGTTCCAGCGGTAGATGGTGCCGTTGTGCAGGCGGAGCTCGGCCAGCGTCGGCGTGCCGCCGCCGTCGAGGACGGCGAGCGGGTCCTCGTCGCCCACCTCCGGCAGCAGCGCGGGGTAGTAGCGCACGTTCTCCTCGAACAGGTCGAAGATCGAGTTGATCCACCGGTCACCGAACGGCACCAGGGGGCGCACGCCCTGGTTGCGCAGCTCAGGGGAGCGGGTGTCCGTGGCCTGGAGGAACAGCTCCGTGCGGGTCTCGGCCATGAGCTGGTGACCGAACAGGTACGGGGAGTTCGCGCCGAGGGCGAGCTGCGGGCCCGCGAGGACCTGCGCGGCGTTCCAGTACCGCGCGAAGCTGCCGGGGCGCACCTGCAGGTGCAGCTGGACCGACGTGCACGCGGCCTCGACGGCGATCGTGTCGGTGGACATCTCCAGGCGCTCGGGGCCCGGGATGTCCAGCATGATGTCCTCCCGGCGGGCCGCCAGGACCGCCTGGTCGAGCAGGCGGTAGCGGGCGTTGTCCGAGAACCAGGAGAAGCCGGGCTCCGGCCGCGGCAACGTCGGCAGGATGCCGATCATCACGATGTCCGAGCCGACGTCGCCGGCACGGTCGCGGGCGTGGTTGAGGTTCTTGCGCAGGGCGCTCTCCAGCTGGAGCAGCGACTGCCCGTCGATGCGCCGCGGCTCGACGTTGAGCTCGATGTTGAACCGGCCCAGCTCGGTCTGGAAGCGCATGTCGTCGATGTGCTCGAGCACATCGGTGTTGTTCATCGCCGGGCCGAGGTCGCCGTCGACCAGGTCGAGCTCGATCTCCAGGCCGGTGCGCCACTCGTCCTCGACGAAGGACCCGGCGTCCAGCATCCGCTCGAGGGCGTCGAGGCAGCGCCGGACCGCGAGGCGGTACCGGGTGTGGTCGGCGCGGGTGTACACCTTCGCGCTGACGTCCTGGCCCATCTGGGCCTCCTTCGCTGATGGCGGGGCTGCGGCAAGGCCAGCATGAGCGGGCCGCGCCCGGCGCGCACGCCGGGCGCCAGGCAGGCCGGTCTGGCGGCGAGCACGCCAGGGGGAAGAATGGGCGGTGATGAGCGCGGAGACACGGGCGCGGCACCGCTGGGAGTGGTGGCACCGCCAGACGACCACCACCCGGCGGGTGCTGCGAACCGTGGCGACCCTCCTCGTCACCGGGCTGGCCGCGCTCGTCTTCGGCGTCACCACCGCGAGTACCCACGCGTCGCTCGGCCCCCACGTGGCCGACTACCACGTCACCCTGGACCGGCAGGTCACCATCGAGATGGGCCCCCTGGGTGCCCTGATCCTCGACTCGCCGCTCCCGTGGCCGCTCGGCGTCGACGTCGTCGTCGGGGAAATCCCCAGCGACCTTGAGAAGACCGTCTCGCCGGCGCCCGGCCTGGTCGCGGACCTGCACGCCTACGGCCAGCTCTTCAGCGAGCCGCGGGCGGCCGTCGCCGACGCCGTGCGCGGCCTGGTCGGCGACGCCCTCGGCCGCACGGTCGTGGCCTGGTCGGTCCTGCTCGTGCTCCTCGCCGCCGGCCGGCTCGCCTCCCACGGTCGCCTGCGCGAGGAGCTCAAGGCCGCGCTCGCCCGGCCCGGGGTCGGCGCGCTCGGGTCCGCGGCCACGCTCGCCATGGCGGCGGTCTTCGTCGTGCCCGCGATGGAGCAGGACCAGGACCCCGGCTACAGCCCGGCGGTCCTCGACGGCACGCCCCTGGCGGGCGCGAGGATCACCGGGCGGCTGGCGGACCTCGTGAGCATCTACGGCGGGACCGTCAAGGACGCGTACCTCGAGAACGAGGCGTTCTACAACGAGGCCTCCGCGAACCTCGCCGCGGCCTTCGACGCCGATCCCGCCCCCCGCGCGCCGGAGGACGCCGCTGCGCGGGACGCCGCGGGGGACGGTGCCGCCCCCGCGCCGGAGGGTGCCGCGCCCGCGCCGGACGGTGCCGCGCCCGCGCCGGACGGTGCCGCGCCCGCGCCGGACGGTGCCGCGCCCGCGCCGGACGGTGCCGCGCCCGCGCCGTCGGACGCCCCGCCCTCCCCGGCCGGCGCGCCCGGCCCGGGCTCGACCACCACCTCGGCCGCCCCGAAGGGCGAGGCCCCCGATCCCGTCACCTTCGTGCTCGTCTCGGACCTGCACTGCAACGTCGGGATGGCGCGCGTGATCGCCGCCGCCGTGCACCACTCGGGGGCCGACGTGCTGCTCGACGCGGGTGACACCGTCATGAGCGGGACCTCCGCGGAGTCCTACTGTGTCGACGCCTTCGCCGGTGCGGTGCCCGACGGCGTCCCGGTGGTCGTCTCCTCCGGCAACCACGACTCCGTCACGACGGCGGAGCAGGAGCGGACGGTGGGGTGGACGGTCCTGTCCGGCAAGGTCGTCGACGTGGCCGGGATCAGCATCCTCGGCGACACGGACCCGACCCTGACCGCCGTCGGGGCCGGCACCCGGCCGGAGCGCCCCGAGTCCATCCCCGAGCTGGGGGAGCGGCTCGCGGGGGCCGCGTGCGCGGCGACCGACGCGGGCGCCCGGGTCGACCTGCTCCTCGTGCACAACCCCCGCGCCGGCACGGCCACAATGGACGCCGGGTGCGCCCGCCTGCAGCTGTCCGGGCACTGGCACCGCACCGAGGGACCGGAGGTCCTCGGCCGGGGGCTGCGCTACGTGAGCACGTCCACCGGCGGCGCGGCCGGGGGCGGGATGACCCTCGGCCCCCTTACCGGGGCTGCGGCGATCACGGTGCTGCGGGTGGACCGCACCACCGGCGCGCCGATGGACTACCGCATGATCGACGTCGGGACGGACGCCTCCGTGGCCCTCGGGCCGTGGCACACGTTCCCCGAGGTCCCGCAGGTCGGCGGTGACGGCGCGCCGCCGGTGCCCGACGGCGGCGCCGCGTCCCGGACGGCGACCGAGAAGCCGACGGACGTCCCGTGAGCCGGGAGCGCCGGTGCCGCGGGTCGCATACTTGAAGGCGCCAACCTGGGAGGTCTCGTGAGCCGGAAACGCATGTCGGCGGAGGTCGCGCGTCCGGGCGCGCCGGGCGCGCTGGGCGGGGAGCGCGACGGAACCGCCGGGATCCCGGACGCCGCCGTCGACGACCTCGACGTGAGCGACGAGGAGCTCGAGGCCCAGGTCGCCGCCCTCGACCCCGCGCGGCCCACCGAGCACCAGCTCGCCGGCGGGGCCCCGCGCGGGCTCGCCTGGCTGCTCACCATCGGCGGCGCCCTCGGCGCGTGGGCGGCCGTCATGCTCGTGCTCTCCGAGATCGAGGTCGCCCGCGACCCCGATGCGGCCCTGGCCTGCGACTTCAACCCGTTGATCGGGTGTGGCACGTTCATCACCACCTGGCAGGCCCACCTCTTCGGCATCCCGAACGCGGTGGTGGGCACGGTCGCCTTCGCCGCGCTGACGGCCGTCGGCGTGATGCTGCTGGCGCGCGCCCGCCCGGCGCGGTGGTTCTGGGTCACGCTGACCGCCGCGGCCACGCTGGCGATCCTGTGGGTGTTCTGGTTCCAGTACCAGGCCCTCTTCAGCATCCGGGGGCTGTGCCCCTACTGCCTCGTGGTCTGGACCGTGATGATCCCGATCTTCGTCAACGTCTGGGCGCGCAGCCTTCAGGCGGGGCACGTCCGGGTCCCGGACCGCCTCCGCCGGACGCTGGTCCAGGACCGCCTCCGCCGGACGCTGGTCCAGGACCGCTGGATCATCGTCGCGGCCTGGTACGCGGCGGTCGTGCTGGCCGTCGCCTGGGTGTTCTGGGACCAGTGGCTCCTGCTGCTCGCCTGAGCCCGGCGCGGCCCTCGCGGGCGGTCACCCGCCCGGCGCCCGGTCTCAGGCGAGGGCGGGCGAGGCGAGCGCCGCTGGGACGTGGTCGCCGTGGCCCTCCTCGCGCAGGGCCTGGCGGACCTTCTCGGCCATCGCGTCGAGCTCGTGGCCGGGGACGTCGTGCCGGGCGTTGGCGAAGGTGAGCGACCGCTCGTCCCACGCCGGCAGCACGTGCAGGTGCAGGTGCTCCACCTCGAAGCCCGCCACGATGACGGCGGCGCGCGGCGCGCCGTAGGCGGACTGCTGCGCCCGGCCGATCGTCTTGGCGACGACGGCGAGGTGCGCCACCACCTCGTCCGGGGCGTCGGTGTACTGGGCGAACTCCTCGCGCGGGACCACGAGCATGTGACCGTCGGTGATCGGGGCGATGGTGCCGAAGACGGCGCACACGTCGTCCGCCCACACGAAGCGCCCGGGGATCTCGCCGGCGATGATCTTGCTGAAGACCGTGCTCATGCCACCATCCTGGCACCGGCGGGGCCGGGCCCGGCCCACGAACGTCGGCGCGTCCACGGCCGGGACGTGCCGGCGGGCGGGCGCCTCCGATCTCTTCAGGGGCGGGGCGCCGCGATCTGGGCCGCGAGGTGGCCGCCGCCGTAGCCGTTGTCGATGTTGACCACGCCGACGCCGGGCGCGCACGTGTTCAGCATCGTCAGCAGCGCCGCGAGACCCTGGAAGCTGGCGCCGTACCCGACGGACGTGGGCACGGCCACCACGGGTGCCGAGACGAGGCCGGCCACGACGCCGGGCAGGGCGCCGTCCATGCCCGCGACGACGACGATCGCCGCCGCACGCCGCAGCGTGTCGACCCGGGCGAGGATGCGGTGCAGGCCCGCGATGCCGACGTCGACGACCAGCTCGGTGCGCCGGCCCAGGTAGCGCGCGGTCAGCTCGGCCTCGCGCGCGACGGGCAGGTCGGACGTGCCGGCGCACGCCACGACCACGAGTCCCCCCGTGGGCTCGGGCGGGGTCGGGGGCCAGGCCAGCAGACCGGCCTCGGGGACGTGGAGGGCGTCCGGGAGCACCTCGAGGACGGCGGCGGCGCGCTCGGCGTCGGCGCGGGTGAACAGCGTCCCGGTGGGATGGCCGGCGAGGTCCGCGTCCTGGCGGTGGCGCTCGGCGAGGGCGGCTGCGATGGCCCGCAGCTGCTCGGGGGTCTTGCCCTCGCAGTAGACGGCCTCGGGATAGCCGCGGCGGGCAGCGCGGTCGTGGTCGAGCTCGGCGACGCCGGGCACCTCGCCGCCCGGCTCGGGCGCTGCCGCGGGCCCGGGGGCGCCGTCGGCGGTGGCCTGGAGGGCGCCGGTGTGCGCGTCAGCCACGGGTGCCCACCTGGAGGAGGGGGAGGGTGAAGGCGCCGGACTGGATGCCCCGCAGGTCCACGACGACGTAGCGGAACCCGGCTGCCGTGACGCCGCGGTGGAGGGCCTCGCGCACCGGCTCCTCGGCGGCGCGCGGGATCTCCGCCGTCGGCAGCTCGATGCGGGCGATGTCGCCGTGGTGGCGGACTCGGCCATCGGAGAACCCGAGCTCGCGCAGGACCTCCTCCGCGCGCTCGACCTGCCTGAGCTTCTCGGGGGTGACGTCCTGGCCGTGCGGGATCCGCGAGGCCAGGCACGGCGCGGCCGGCTTGTCGGCGACGGGCAGCTCGAGCACGCGCGCGACATCGCGGACCTGCGCCTTCGTCAGGCCGGCCACCGACAGGGGGCGCAGCACCCGGTGGTTGGTCGCCGCCTGGGAGCCGGGGCGGTCCGGGCGCTTCGCGTCGTCGGCGTTCTCGCCGTACGCGACGGCGGCCAGGCCGTGGGCGGCGACGAGGTCGTCGGAGATGCGGGTGAACAGCTCGTCCTTGCAGAAGAAGCAGCGGTCGACGCCGTTCTTGACGTACTGGGGGTTCTCGCCCTCGTGGGTCTCGATCTCGATCACCCGGGCGCCGATGAAGGCCGCCGTCTCGTGCGCCAGCGCACGTTCCGACCGGGCGAGCGAGGGGGAGACGCCGAGCAGCGCGACCACCTGCTCGGCCCCGAGCGTGCGCACGGCCAGCGCGAGGAGCAGCGCGGAGTCCACGCCCCCGGAGTACGCCACGCCCAGCGGGGCGGCGCCGGTGAGCTCGGCGCCCACGGCGTCGGCGAGGGCGAGTGTCTCCCCGCCCAGGTTGTCGAACCGTGCTGACACGTCTTCCTCCAGTTTTCGGTGCCTCCCGCAGTAGGACACCCTACGTCGGGTGCCCGGCCCTCCCGCGGGCGGTGGTGCGTGCGGGCGCCGGCGCCGCGGTGCTGCGACGTCGACGCCCGCCGGGGACTTCCGGGCACGTGCCCGGGGGTGAGTCAGCTCGCGGCGTCCTCCGGGTGGAGCTCGGCGTGACGCTTGGCGCGGTTGGCCTGGATGCCGACCATGATCTCCTGGAACTTGGCCTCGGTCAGCGGGTACCGGGACATGATCAGCAGGGCGACCAGGAAGAACGCCGCGGGCAGGATCGCCGCGGAGGTCTGGATGCCGTCGAGGACGGACTGGGGCTGGACGGCGAGCGTGCCGTCGTAGCCGACGATGCCCAGCGCGTAGGCTCCGATGGCCGCGCCGACCGCCTGGCCGACCTTGCGGATGAAGGAGAAGGCCGCGTAGGTCGCGCCCTCGGTGCGGATGCCGGTCTTGAACTCGCCGTACTCGACGGTGTCGGCCTCCAGCGCCCACGTCATCGTGTTGAGCAGCGCCATCCCGAGCCCGATGAGGAACAGGCCGGCGAGGCTGACGAGCAGGCTGTTGGCCATGCCGAAGATCGCCGCGCCGACGACGGCGACGCCGGCCGCCGTCATGAAGCCGTGCTTCTTGCCCAGCTTGCGGGTCACGCCCGGGCCGAGCGGGCCGACGTACAGGACGGCACCGGTGGTGATGATGGTGACGACCGCGGCCAGCCAGTTGCCCGCCCCGGCGTACTGCGCGAGGGCGTGGTTGGCGATGTAGATGCCCAGGGCGGAGACGATGTTCTGGCCGATGAGGTAGAAGAGCGACGACGAGCACAGGCGCAGCAGCGGGCCGTTGTGCTTGAGGGTCTGGAGGGTCTCCTTGAAGCTGACCCGCTCGACCTCGCGGTAGACGGACTCCCTCGACGTGGCGAAGGTCGTCATGAACATGACCATGCCGACCACGAGGAAGATCGCCGCGGTGACGAGGAAGGTCGTGGCCAGGTTGTCGGAGGCCTTGATCTGCGGGGCGAGGATCACCGAGAGCAGCAGGATCGTGGCGCCGGAGCCCACCATGCGGGCCGCGGACAGGCGCGAGCGGTCCACCGGGTTCTGGCTCATCGCGCCGGCGAGCGAGCCGTAGGGGATGTTCACCAGGGAGTACAGCAGCCCGAGGAGCGCGTAGGAGCCCACCGCCCAGACGATCTTCATCGAGTAGCTCTCGACGGGGATCCAGAACGCCAGGAGGTTCGAGGCGAGCAGGGGGAACGAGAACCACAGGATGAACGGCCGGAACTTCCCGAACCGGGTCATGGTGCGGTCGACCATGCGGCCGGCGAAGAGGTCGGCGAAGGCGTCCCAGATCTTGACGAAGAGGAAGATGCTCCCGGCGTGCGCCGGGCTGATCCCCACGACGTCGGTGTAGAAGACCAGCAGGAACAGGCCGGTCATCTGGAAGGCGATGTTGCAGCCGGCGTCGCCCGCGCCGTAGCCCATGATCGTCTTGCGCGTGAGGTGGGGCCCCCCGGCGCTGGTAGCTGGCCGCCCCTGCACGGCGACAGACGTTGCGGTGCTCATGTTCTCTCCTGAGTGGTGGGGCTCGGCTCCGGGCGTCGGTTGGCGCTGGGTCGGGGCTCGAGACGCGTTGCACCATTTATCCGCCCCCGGGCCAGGCGCGCGCCAACACTTGCCGTCGGTTGCACGGTGGTTGCCGTTCGTTGTCCCGCAACCTGACGACGACGAGAGCCGTCCGCCGCACGGGTGCGGCGGACGGCTCGGTGCAGTCCTCTTAGCGGGGGGCCTGCGAGGGGTCCTCACCGTGGAGCGCGGCATGCCGCGCGGCACGGTTCGCCACGATCCCGCGCACGATCTCCTTGAACTTCTCCTCGGTCAGGGGGTACGTCGCCATGATGAGCAGGGCGACCAGGAAGAACGCCGCGGGCAGGAAGGCCGCGGCGGCCTGCATGCCGTTGAGGGTCTCGGTCGTCTGCGTGACCTGATGGCCCGCGGTGGACGCACGGAACCCCACGAAGGCCAGGGCGTATGAGGCGATGGCGGCACCGACCGCCTGGCCGACCTTGCGGGTGAAGGAGAAGGCGGCGTAGGTGGCGCCCTCGGTGCGGATGCCCGTCTGGTACTCGCCGTACTCGACGGTGTCGGCCTCCAGCGCCCACGTCATCGTGTTGAGCAGCGCCATCCCGAGGCCGATGAGGAACAGGGCGAGCAGCGCCACCCCGAGGTTGTGGCTGAAGGCGAACAGCAGGCCACCGACGATGGAGATCACGGCGGCCGTCATGAAGCCGCGCTTCTTGCCGAGCCGCCGGGTGACGGACGGCCCGAAGGGCCCGACATAGATGACGGCGCCGGTGGTGATGATCGTGACGACCGCGGCCAGCCACCCGGCGGTCCCGCTGACGTAGCGGGCCAGCACGTCGTTGGCGAGGTAGATCGCGAGCGCCGAGACGATGTTCTGACCGGTGAGGTAGAAGAACGAGGAGAGGCACAGCCGCATGAGCGGGCCGTTCCTGCGCAGGGTGGAGAAGGTCTCCCGCAGGCTCACCCGTTCCACCTCGCGGTAGACGGTCTCCCGGGACGTGAGGAAGGTCGTCATGAACATGGCCATGCCCACGACCAGGAAGATCAGCGCCACGATGAGGAACGTCTGGTGGAGGTTCGCCGCCGTCTTGATCCGCGGGGCGAGGATGACGGCGAGCAGCAGGATCGTGGTGCCGGACCCGACCATGCGGGCCGAGGCGAGGCGGGAGCGGTCCACGGGGTTCTGGCTCATGGCGCCGGCGAGCGAGCCGTAGGGGATGTTCACCATCGAGTACAGCAGCCCCAGGAGCGCGTACGTGAGATAGGCCCACAGCAGCTTGTACCCGTAGCTGTCGAACTCCGGCATCGAGAACACGAGGAGGTTCGACGCCAGCAACGGTAGGGAGTACCAGAGGATGAACGGGCGGAACTTCCCCCACCTGGTCATCGTCCGGTCGACCATCCGCCCCGCGAAGACGTCCGCGAAGGCGTCCCACACCTTGACGACGAGGAAGAGCGTCCCGGCGTCGGAGGGCCGGATGCCCGCCACGTTCGTGTAGTACACGAGCAGGAACAGGCCGGTCATCTGGAAGGCGATGTTGCATCCCGCGTCACCGGCCCCGTAGCCGATGACGGTGGCCGGTCTCAGGTGCGGCTTCGCGGCGTTCTCGAGGGTGCTGGTCGTGGTCGACATGGCCTCTCCCTGATGGCTGGACCTGACGGCACACGCGCGGCGGGTGCCGTTGTCTCGCTGCGAGATGGTGCGTCCATTTACCCACCACGTGTCTGTCGCGGCAATGGTGTGAGCGGCCCCGCCGGGGGTGCGCCGGGACCAAGGTCGCGCTCGCGGCCGGGGGCGCGTGGTGGGATGGCACAGGTGCTCGAGCGGACGGCGACGGGTGCCCCAGCGGACGGCCGTGCGGGAGCGTGCCGGGCAGCGCGCGCAGGGCTGAACGCGCAGGACGGGCCCGGGAGAGGGCGCGTAGGAACCGGCGCGCAGGCGGCCGCGCGCACCCTAGGTGTGACGTCCGCGATACGGCAATCGGTTGCCATTTCTTGCCCCCGCTCCGTACGGTGGTGGCATCCGAACGGGAGGATCGCGCCGATGGGGCACGACACAGACGAGGAACGCACGGGGCCGCCTCCGGGGCCGGCCCCGGAGGCGGAGACGTCGCCGGAGGAGCCGCCGTCGCCGGTGGTCCGTCGGCGCCGCGGCGCCCCCACGATCTACGACGTCGCCCAGGCGGCGGGCGTGGCCCCGTCCACCGTCTCGCGCGCCTTCTCCCGTCCGGGGCGGGTCAACTCCGACACGGCCAACCGCATCCGCCAGGTCGCCGCCGAGCTGGGGTACCGCACCAACCCGATGGCCAGGGCGCTGGCGACCACGCACACGGGCCTGCTCGCACTCGTGGTGCCCGACATCACGAACCCGGTGTACTTCGAGATCATCAACGGCGTCCAGGACGAGGCGGCCGAGGCGGGCTACACAGTCCTGCTGGTGGACTCGCGCGAGTCCGACACCCGCGAGCGGCAGGCGCTGGAACGGGCGCTGCCGATCGTGGACGGCATCGTGCTGGGCACCTCCCGCATGTCCGACGCCGCCATCCGGATGATCGCGAAGCAGAAGCCGATGGTCGCGCTCAACCGGGCGGTGCGCGAGATCCCCTCCGTCGTCCCCGACAACTCGCGGGGCGTGCGGCGCGCGCTCGAGCACCTCGGCGAGCTCGGTCACGACCCGGTGACCTACCTCGCCGGCCCCGAGGCCTCCTGGGCCGACGGCATGCGCTGGCGCGGGCTTCGCGAGGCGTCCCTCGAGCTGTCCGTGCACGTGCGGCGCCTGGGCCCGCTCAGCCCCACCGTGGCCGGCGGGGTGGCGGCGGCGAAGGCGTGGCTCCAGACCCGGACCAGCGGGGTGATCGCCTACAACGACCTCATCGCCATCGGGTTCATCCGCTCCGTCACGGCCCGCGGCGTCCGCGTCCCCGAGGACGTCTCCGTGGTGGGCTACGACAACATCTTCGCCTCGGACCTCGTCACGCCGCCGCTGACGACGATCGCCACGCCGCGCCGGGCGCTCGGCGCGGCCGCCGTGCGCAACCTTGTCGCCCAGATCAGGGGTGCGCAGCCCCGGGTCGGGCCGCCGGTCGTCGTCCCGGTCAAGCTCGTCGAGCGGGAGAGCACCGGCCCGCGTCTCTAGCGGGCGCCGTCTCCGTCGGGCGCCGTCTCCAGCGCTCGCCGGCGGGCGCCCTCCCCAGCGAGCGCCCTCGGCCCGCCCGGGCGCCGTCCCCGCTGGTCGGCGGCCCGCCCGCGGCCCGTCGCCGTCGCCGAGCGGCCCCACCGCGTGGGCAACTGGCGGCAACAGATTGCCCTCGCAAGTCCGGGACCAGCACGATGGCGTCATGACCAACTCTGACAACGACGTCCTGCATGTCCATCCCGACCGGCTGCTGCCCTCGGAGCCCGGCCTGCGCAAGATCGCACGGGAGCTCTACGGCTCCGTCAAGGACCTGCCGATCATCTCGCCCCACGGTCACGTCCCCGCCCAGTGGCTCGCCGACGACGTGCCCTTCGAGGACCCCACCTCCCTGCTCATCACCCCGGACCACTACGTCAACCGCCTCCTGCACGCCAGCGGCGTCTCGCTCGCCGACCTGGGCGTGGGCCAGACCGACTTCAGCGACGAGCAGAAGCGCAACGCCTTCCGCCTGCTGTGCGCGAACTGGAAGGCCTACCGCGGCACGCCGGTGAAGTTCTGGTTCGAGTCCGAGCTGGCCGACATCTTCGGCATCGAGCTCGCGCCGACCGAGGCCAACGCGGACGCGATCTACGACCAGATCGCCGCCGCCATCGCCACCCCCGAGTTCCGTCCCCGCGCCCTGTACAAGAAGTTCGGCATCGAGTTCATCGCGACGACGGACGACCCGGCCGACGACCTGCGCTTCCACGAGAAGCTCGCCTCCGACCCGACCTGGGACGGCAAGGTCGCGCCGACCTTCCGCCCCGACAAGTACCTCGAGCCCGCCACGCCCTCCTGGAACGGCCTGATCGACACGCTCGGCGAGGTCTCCGGCGTCGACACCGGCACGTACGCCGGGTGGGTCGCCGCCATGGAGAACCGCCGCGCGTTCTTCAAGGACCACGGCGCCGTGTCCTCGGACCACTCCCACCGCGACCCGGGCGCCGCCAAGCTCGACGCCGCCGAGGCCGAGCGGCTCTACGCCAAGGCCCGTGCCGGCGAGATCACCTCGGAGGAGGGCGACGCGCTGCGCCGGGACTTCGTGTTCCAGCAGGCCCGCATGGCCACCGAGGACGGCCTGGTCATGACGATGCACCCGGCGGTGTTCCGCAACCATCACGCTGACAGCCTCGAGAAGTACGGGGCCGACGTCGGCGGCGACATCCCGATCCAGGCCGAGTTCACCCGGAACGTCCAGCCGCTGCTCTCCGCGTTCGGCACCCACCCGAACTTCCAGCTGGTCCTGTTCACGATCGACGAGACCGTGTTCTCCCGCGAGCTCGCCCCGATGGCCGGGTTCTACCCGTCCGTGTTCGTGGGCGCGCCGTGGTGGTTCATCGACGAGCCGGACGCGATCCGCCGCTACCGCCGCGCCGTCACCGGCGCCGGCGCCGGCTTCGGCCGCACGTCGGGCTTCATCGACGACACCCGCGCGTTCCTGTCCATCCCCGCGCGCCACGACATGAGCCGCCGGCTCGACGCGGGCTACGTCGCCGAGCTCGTCGGCGAGCACCGCCTCACCATGGACGAGGCGCTCGACACCATGCACGACCTCGTCGTCACCCAGCCCCGGAAGGCGTTCAAGCTGTGAGCCCTGAAACCACGACCCTGCCCCGGCTGACCCGCGAGAACCACGGCCGGCCCGCCGCGCCCGTGCGCATCGTGCACCTCGGGATCGGCAACTTCACCCGCGCGCACCAGGCCTGGTACACCGAGCACGCCCCGGACGCCGCGCAGTGGGGGATCGCCGCCTTCACGGGGCGCCGGCCCGACACCGCCGAGGCCCTCTCCCCGCAGGACGGCCTCTACACGCTCATCACGCGCCACGCCGAGGGGGACACCTTCGAGGTGATCGGCTCCCTGTCCGCGGTGCACCCGGCCAGCGACACGGCCGCATTCCTGGGCTACCTGCGCGCCCCGGAGACGGCGATCATCACCACCACCGTCACCGAGGCCGGCTACATGCGCGGCGCCGACGGCCACCTCGCGCTCGGCGACCCCGCCGTCGCGAGGGACGTCGAGGCCCTGCGGGCCGACCCCGAGGCGCCGACGACGACGACCCCCGCCAAGGTGGTGGGCGGCTTCCTGGCCCGCCGGGCGGCCGGCACCGGCGCCATCGCCGTGCTGCCCTGCGACAACCTTCCCGACAACGGCCCCACCTTCCGCGGCGTGGTCGAGGAGCTCGCCGCCGAGGTCGACCCCACCCTGCAGGAGTGGATGGAGGCCAACGTCTCCTGGGCCACCTCGATGGTGGACCGGATCACCCCGGCCACCACGGACGCCGAGCGCGAGGCCGTCGCCGCCGCCGAGGGCTACGACGACGCCTCGCCCGTGCCGACCGAGCCCTTCAGCGAGTGGGTCGTGGCGGGGGAGTTCCCCGCCGGGCGACCCGCCTGGGAGGAGTCCGGCGTCACGGTCGTCGACGACGTCCACCCCTTCGAGCAGCGCAAGCTGTGGATGCTCAACGGCTCGCACTCGCTCATGGCCTACGCCGCGACCGTCGTCGGGCACGAGACGGTCGCCGACGCCATCGCCGACCCGACCGTCCGCGGCTGGGTCGAGGAGTGGTGGGACGTCGCGGGGGAGCACCTGCAGGTCGGCGCGGAGGACGTCAAGGCGTACCGTGCGGCCCTCCTGGACCGCTTCTCCAACCCGCGGGTGCGCCACCTCCTCGCGCAGATCGCGGCGGACGGCTCGCAGAAGATCCCCGTGCGGATCCTCCCGGCCCTGCGCCTCGAGCGCGAGGCCGGCCGCCTGCCCGACGGCCCGGTCCGGGCACTCGCCGCGTGGGTCCTGCACCTGCAGGGCCACGGCGCCCCGGTCAAGGACGCCCGCGAGGCGGACGTCGTCGCCGCCGCCCAGGGCACGGTCGCCGAGGCCACGACCGGGATCCTGAAGGTCGTCGGCCCGGACCTCCTGCCCGACGACGAGCTCGTCGCGGCGGTCGTGGCCAAGGCCGACGAGCTCCTCGCCCTGGAGGGCACCGCCAAGAAGAGCTGAGCGCACAGCACCGAGCACGCCCGGGACGCCCGGGTCCCGTTCCACGTGGCAACTCTTTGCTGCGCGGCACGCCCTCGTGGCTTGATACGGGTGTCCCGCAAGTGGGTGCCAGGCGCCGGGCCGGTGCCGCTCCTCGGAGCGGTGCCGGCCCGGCTTCGTCCCGGGCGAGCCCGGCCCGGGGAGCCGGGCTGGCGGAGCCGGCCTCCGCCGCGGACCGCTCAGTCGACCTCGGGCTCGGGCCCGAGGACGAAGCTCCGCCCGTCGACGGCGGTGGCCCTGATCTCCACGTACACGGGCTTGAACGTGCCGATCGAGGGTCGGAGCGGGAGGCGCGCGGCGGCCTCGATCTCCCTGTCGTTCTTGAGCTCCCGGGCCTCGCCGTGCACCACGACGCTCCAGGCGGTGTCCTGACCGAGACTGTCGGTCTCGAAGGCCACCTGCCTGTTGATCGTGAGCTCGAGCAGCTTGCTGCCGGGCGACGTACGGAAGTACAGCTTGCCGGCGTCGCTCGCGTAGTTGACCGGGAAGATGTCGGGCCGGTCCCCGACGCTGACCGCCAGGCGGCCGATGTTCGTCGTGCCCAGCAGCTCCCAGCACTGGTCGGCGGTGAGTGTGGTGACCTCTTCGTTGATGTCGTAGCCCATAGCCCAGTATCCAGCGCCTGTCGCCGACCCTGCATGACTTTGGTCACGTCCCCGCGCCGTGGCGGGAAGCGCCCGATAGAATATGCAAATGCATGAAATTGCCGCCGAGACGCCCGCAGCCGGCACCCGGGTGGCGGCCGAGGCCTGGGAGTCGCTCTTCCGGGCACAGGTCACGCTCATGCGCCGGTTCGAGCGCGGCGGGGACTTCTCGCCGCTGCGGTCGCGCGAGTACGACGTGCTCTTCACGCTCAGCCTGGCCGACGAGGGGCGGATGCGCCTGCGTCACCTCAACGAGCAGATCCTCATGAGCCAGCCGAGCCTGAGCCGCATGGTCGAGCGGCTGGAGAACCGCGGCCTCGTGCGCCGCGACCCCGCGCCCGACGACGCACGCGGCGTCCTCGTCGGCCTCACCGCGGAGGGGGCCGCGATGCAGCGCCGCATCGGCCGACAGCACGTGCGCAGCATCCGGCGCTACGTCGGCGGCGCGCTGGACGAGGAGGAGCTCCGGACGCTGGTGGCGCTGACGACCCGGCTGCGGACCTACGAGCCCTGACCTCACCCCGGCCCCACGGGCCGCGGCCGCTCACCGCGCACGAGGCGGACTCCCGAGCCTCGGCCAGGGGCCGCACGAGGTGCCGCTCGGCACGCCCGACGGGACGCATCCCTCCGGCAGGCCCGGGAGACGAACCGCTGGTAGCGTCACGCTGCTTCGAGCCTCTGCAGTGGTTCAACCCGGTCCTGCGAAAGGCCTCCCATGGCGGAGTCAGAGACGCCCGAGGGCGCCGTGGTCGTCGGCCTTGACCGCTTCGCCCCCGCGCAGGTGGCCCTCGACGCCGCTGCCGACGAGGCGGCCCGGCGGCGGGTGGGCCTGCACATCGTCTACGCCTACCCGTGGCTGGCGCGGGCGCGCACGTGGGACTTCCAGCCGCCCCGGGAGGAGCTCGAGGCGGGCGAGCACCTCCTGCGCGGCGCCGCCGAGCGGGCCGGGGCGGCGCACCCCGGCCTCGCGGTGACCACGCGCGTCATCGTGCTGGACCCGGCCGCGGCCCTGGTCGACGCCTCCGCCATCGCGGCCGTCGTCGTGGTGGGCGCGGGCGGGCAGGACGCGCCCGCGGGCCATCTCGGCTCGGTCGCGCAGAAGGTGGTCGCCCACGCGCACGGGCCCGTGGTCGTCGTGAGGAACGCGCCGCCCCACCCGGACGGGCCCGTCGTGGTCGGCATGGACCCCGACGACGGGGCATCCGAAGCGATCGAGTACGCGTTCGAGGAGGCCGTGCGGCGCGGCGTGGGCGTCACGGTGGTCCAGGGCATCCAGGTCGAGGGGGCCCGGCGGGCGTGGGACGACCGCGCGGTGCAGCGGCGGCTGGACGAAGTCCTCACCCGCGCGGAGCAGGAGACCAGGACTCGCCTGGGCCAGTGGCGGTCGCGGTTCCCGGAGGTCCCGACCCGCCTGGAGCAGACCCGCGACCACCCGGTCGACGCCCTGGTGAGGGCAGCGGCTTCGGCAGGCATCGTCGTCGTGGGCAGCCGCGGGCGGGGCGACCTCGTCGGGCTCCTCGTCGGCTCGGTCAGCCGCGGAGTCCTCCACCGCGCCCCGGTCGTCGCGGTGGTGCGGACGCACCGTCCGCGGGCCAGGCCCGCGCCGGAACGCTGACGCGGGGCGGTCCGGCGCGGGACCGGTCCGGAGGGCCGCGCCGCAGCTAGGTCGTCTCGAAGATGTAGCCCATCCCCGGCTGGGTCAGGATGTGGCGCGGGTGGGCGGGGTCACGCTCGAGCTTGCGCCGCAGCTGGGCGGTGTAGACCCGCAGGTAGCCCGTCTCGGTGGTGTAGCCGGGGCCCCAGACCGCCTGCAGCAGCTGGTGGCGCCCGACGAGCCGGCCGCGGTTGCGCACGAGGACCTCGATCATCGCCCACTCGGTCGGCGTCAACCGGACCTCCTCGCCTCCGCGCAGCACCCGCCGGCGCGCCAGGTCGATCGTGAGCTCGCCGGCCTCGACGACGGCTTCCTCCCCGTCGCCCGGGGCCGCCCGCCGCACGGCCGCCCGGAGCCGGGCCAGCAGCTCGTTCATGGCGAAGGGCTTGGTCACGTAGTCGTCGGCGCCCGCGTCGAGGGCGTCGACCTTGTCCTCGCCGTGCTGGCGTGCGGAGAGCACGACGATCGGCACGTGGCTCCAGCCGCGGATGCCGGCGATGACGTCGAGGCCGCTGAGGTCCGGCAGGCCAAGGTCGAGGAGCACCACGTCCGGGCGCCAGCTGGCCGTGAGGTCGAGGGCGTGCGTGCCGTCCGGGGCTGTGGCGACCGCCCAGCCGTGGGCGCGCAGGTTGATGGCGAGGGCGTGGACGAGCCCGGGCTCGTCGTCGACGACGAGGACGCGTGGACCGGTCATGTGGCCACCTTCTCGGCGAGCGGGATCGTCAGCACCATGGTCAGGCCGCCGCCGGGGGTGTCCTCGGCCGCGAGACCGGCACCGACGGCGGACGCCAGTCCTTCGGTGACGGCCAGGCCGAGACCGAGGCCGTCGGGGGAGGAGTCCCCGAGCCGCTGGAACGGCTCGAACATGTGCGCCTTGAGGTCGTCGGTGAGGCCGGGGCCCGTGTCGACCACCCGCAGCTCGACCTGCCGGTGGGTGGCCGACGCGGTGACCCGGACCTTGGCGCCGGGCGGCGTGTGACGCACGGCGTTGGCGACGATGTTCGCCATGGCGCGCTCGAGCAGGCCGGGGTCGGTGGAGACCAGCGGGAGCGACTCCGGCACGTCGACGGCGACGACGTCGGGTCCGAACCCCTCCGTCGCGAGCGGCACGACCTCGTCCAGGCTGGTGGCCCGCAGCACGGGCCTCACACTGCCCGTCTGCAGCCGGGACAGGTCCAGCAGGTTGTCGATGAGCCGCTCCAGCCGCGCGGTCGAGGCGCCCACCGTGGCGACGAGGGCGTCGGTGTCCGCGGCGGAGAGGTGGACCTCCGGCGAGAGCAGCCCGTCGATCGCGGCACGGATGGTGGCCAGCGGGGTCCGCAGGTCGTGGGAGACGGCGGCCAGCAGCGCCGTCCGGGTGGCCTCGGCGCGCTCGAGCGCCTGCGCCTGCTCCGCCTGTTCCCGGAGCCTGCGGTTCTCCAGCATGATGCCCGCCTGGGAGGCGAAGGCTTCGAGGACGCGGCGGTCACCCGCCGCCAGGACGCGGCCACGCAGGGCAAGCACCCGGTCGTCGTCGATGCGCACCACCGTGTCGGCATCCCCCGGGCCCCCCGCCGGGCCGGCGCCGTCCTCGGCGAGGGAACGCCACGGACCTGCCGGGGCCGCCCGCTCGAGCAGGGAGACGGCCGTCAGAGCGAACGTCTCGCGGAGCCGGGCCACGAGCGCGACGGCGGTGTCCTCCCCGGTGAGGACCGAGCGGGAGACCTCGGCCAGTGCTGCGGCCTCGGCGCGGGCGCGGAAGGCCTGCCCGCTGCGCCGTGCGGCCAGGTCGACCACCGAGGCGACGGCCACGGCGACCAGCAGGAAGACGGCCAGGGCGAGCACGTTCTCGGTGTCCGCGATGATCAGGCGCCCGGTGGGCGGGGTGAAGAAGTAGTTGAGCGTCAGGAACCCGATGAGCGCGCCGATGACCGCGGGGGCAAGCCCACCCACGAGCGCCACGGCCACGGTGAGAGCGAGGAAGAGCAGGACCTCGGTCGGGAGCCCGATGCTCGCGTGGGGCCGGTGCAGGGCGCCGGTCAGGGCGGCGGGGCCGAGAACGGCGAGGGCCCACGCCAGGGCGGTGCGGCGACGGGACAGCATGGGCCGCCGTCCGCCCCGCTGCCGCCCGGTCGCGGCCCCGTCGCCGACGAGGTGCACGTCGATGCCGGGCGCGAGCCCCGCGATCGCGCTGCCCGTGGCCGCCCGCAGCACCCTGGTCACCCGCCCCCCGCGGGGGCGGCCCACGACGATCGTCGTGGCGCCGACGCCGATCGCGAACTCGGCAACAGCGGGGGCGACGTCCTCACCGAGCACGGCGTGGAACGTTCCGCCGAGCTCCTCGACGAGCCGACGCTGGGTCGCGAGGGGCGCCGGCGGGGCGCCCGCGGAGGAACCCCCGGTGAGCACGTGGACCGCGAGCAGCCCCCCGCCCCGCTCGCGCTGGGCCATGCGGGCCCCGCGTCGGATGAGGCGCTCGCTCTCCGGGCCGCCCGAGACGGCCACCACGACCCGCTCGGCGGTGCCCACGAGGCCATTGTGGGCGGCGCGAGAGGCCGAGAACAGGGCGCTCGGCGCGGGGCCCCGCGCCTGAAGGCGTGGGGCCCGGACCTCGTCCGGGGGAGACGGCCCGTCGCTTCCGGAACCGCCGCGCATCACAGCCCCCGCCTCGCGGCCTCCGCGCCACGCGGTTGCGGGACCGGCTTGTCGAGGTGGTCGACCTCGTGCAGCTGGAAGGGGACGGAGGCAAGCACCACCCCGGGCGTGAACAGGAGGCGGCTCTTCAGCCGCAGGGCGCTCTGGTTGTGCAGCGCTTGCTCCCACCAGTGGCTGACAACGTACTCGGGCACGAAGACCACGACCAGGTCCCGCGGGGACGCCCGCCGCACCGAGCGCACGTACTCCACCACGGGGCGCGTGATCTCGCGGAACGGGGAGTCCAGCACGGTCAGCGGGACCGGGAGGCCGAGATCGTCCCAGGCGCGGCGCAGCGCCGCGGTCTCCTCGGCGTCGATGTCGACCGTGACGGCCTCGAGCGTGGAGGGCCGGGTGGCGCGGGCGTACGCCACGGCCCGCATCGTGGCCTCGTGCAGCTTCGAGACCAGGACGATGCCGTGCACGCGCGAGGGGAGGGCGCGCGAGGCAGAGGGGTCCGCGACGACGAGGTCGCGCGCGACCTGCCGGTAGTGCCTACGGATGGCCCTCATGGTCACGAACAACACCCCCATGAGCAGCAGGGTGATCCAGGCGCCGTGGCCGAACTTCGTGACGAGCACGATGAGCAGCACCACCGCCGTCATCACGAAGCCGAAGCCGTTGATGGCCCTCGAGCGACGCATGCGCACCCTCGTCCGCCGCTCCATCTGCGTGCCCAGGTGGCGGGTCCAGTACCGCACCATGCCCAGCTGGCTGAGCGTGAAGGAGACGAACACGCCGACGATGTAGAGCTGGATCAGGCGGGTGACCTCGGCGTTGAAGGCGACGATGAACGCGATCGCCCCGGCCGCCAGGATGATGATGCCGTTGGAGAACGCCAGACGGTCGCCGCGGGTGTACATCTGCCGCGGCAGGAAGCCGTCATGGGCGAGGATGGAGCCGAGCGCGGGAAAGCCGTTGAACGCCGTGTTCGCCGCCAGGACGAGGATGAACCCGGTGGCGATCGTGACGAGCACGAACAGGGCGGGAAGGCCGTGGAAGACGCTCGCGGCGATCTGCCCGATGACCGGGTCCTGCACGTACCCCGCCCCGACCGGTGTGCCGGCGCGGAGCAGCTGGTGCGCGGGGTCCTGCGCGAAGCGGATCCCCGTCGCCCCGGCGAGCAGGAGGATCCCCATGAGCATGGTGGCCGCGATGAGCCCGAGCAGGAGGAGGGTCGTGGCGGCGTTGTGGGCCTTGGGGCGCCGGAACGCGGGCACGCCGTTGCTGACCGCCTCGATCCCGGTCAGGGCGGCGGACCCGGAGGAGAAGGCCCGCAGGACGAGGAACGCCCCGGCGACTCCGGTCAGGCCCTGGCTGAACGCCGGGTCGGGGGCGATCTCGAGCCCGGCCGAGGCGGCCGGGCGCAGCGTCCCCGTCAGCTCCTGCCAGGCCCCGACGGCGATCATGAGCCCGATGGCGCCCATGAAGAGGTAGACAGGGATGGCGAAAGCGGTCCCGGACTCGCGCACCCCGCGCAGGTTGAGCAGCGCGAGCACCGCGACGACGGCGACGCCCAGGGCCACCTCGTGCCCGTGGGCGGCGGGGATCGCCGTCGCGAGGTACTGCATCCCTGAGGCGACCGATACCGCCACGGTCAGGACGTAGTCCACGAGTAGGGCGCTGGCGACGGTCAGCCCGGCGCGCGAGCCCAGGTTCTCGCGCACCACCGCGTAGCCGCCGCCGCCCGACGGGTAGGCGTGCACCGTCTGGCGGTAGGAGGCCACCACCGTGAGCATCACGGCCACGACCGCGACGCCCACCCACGGGGACAGCGTCACGGCCGCCATGCCCGCGAGGGAGAGCGTCAGCAGGATCTCGTCCGGGGCGTAGGCGACGGACGAGAGGGCGTCGGAGGCGAAGACCGGAAGGGCGATCCGCTTGGGGAGCAGCGTCGTTCCCATGCGGTCGCTGCGCACGGGCCGCCCGACCAGCGCGCGCTTGAGCACCTCGGGGATGGTCAGGGCGGCGCTCATGCCACCGTTCTCCCACTCGGGCGGGGGGGTCGAGCAGGATCCTTACGGACCCTTGACAGGCCGGCAGGCGTTCTTGACGGGACCATGACGGCCCCGGCCCCGGCGCGGCGCGCCCGGCATCGGGCGCGGCCCGGGCCCGGCCCGGCCCGGGCGCGTGACGGGGCGGGCCGCCGATCGGCGGCCCGCCCCGTCCTCTGCGTCCCTCGGACCGTGCGTGGCTCAGACCACGTCGGCGGTGGCGCGCAGCATCCAGGCCTGCTTCTCCAGGCCGGTCGCGACGCCGATCAGCAGGTCGGCGCTGAGGTGGTCCTTCTCGTCGAGCTCGTCGAGGTGCGCCTTGATGCGGTCCGACGTCGTCTGCAGCCGCTCCTCGAACTGGCGCACCACCTTGTCGGTGGCGACCGGGCCGCCCTCGAGCGGCTCGAGGCCCGAGGTCTCCGCCACCGTCGCCGGCCGGGCGTCCGGGGTCCCGCCGGTCGCGACGAGCCGCTCGGCGACCTCGTCGGACGCGGCGCGGACCTGCGCGACGATCTCGTCGAGCTGGAGGTGGATCGCACGGAAGTGGGGTCCGTGAAGGTTCCAGTGCGCCTGCTTGCCCTGCAGCGCCAGGTCCACGAGGTCGACGAGGGCCTCCTGCAGGCTCGTCTCGACGATCTTCAGCGGCTTCGCCATCGGTGTCGCTCCTTCCGTGCCCCATTCGGGGCGGTCTTGGTGGGTTCTTTTCACCATAGGCCGGACCGGCGGGGCCCGCCCGTCGAGCCGGCGGGGCCCGCCCGTCGAGCCGGCGGGGCCCGCCCCTCGAGCCGGCGGGGCCCGCCCGTCGAGCCGGTGGTGGGCGCGCGGCGGTGCCTCCCGGCGGCGGCGCGGGGAGGGAGCCGCCGCTGCGATAGCCTGGGACCCATGACGGCCGTGGTGCTCCTTACCCAGCCGCGCTGACCCCAGCGGGCGCCCGACTCCAGGGCGCCGCCCCGGCGCGGCTCACCTCCTGTCCCCGGGAGGTCTTCTCTTGTCAGGAGCACGCGCAGCACCCCCTTGAGGCGAGGAACGAAGCCACTCATGAGCACGCACGACGAAGCCACCACCATGGTCGAGACCAGCCACCGCTACACCGCTGCCCTTGCGGGCGAGATCGAGAAGGCATGGCAGGACCGGTGGGAGGAGCGCGGCACCTTCCGTGCCGACAACCCCACGGGTGACCTCGCGCCAGCGGAGGGCGACGTTCCCGCCGAGAAGTTCTACCTCCTCGACATGTTCCCCTACCCCTCCGGCAAGGGGCTGCACGTGGGCCACCCGCTGGGCTACATCGCCACCGACGTCGTCGGGCGCTACCAGCGCATGAAGGGCAAGAACGTCCTGCACGCCCTGGGCTACGACGCCTTCGGGCTGCCGGCCGAGCAGTACGCCGTCCAGACCGGCCAGCACCCTCGGGTCACCACCGAGGAGAACATCGCCAACATGCGCCTCCAGCTGCGCCGCCTGGGCCTGGCCCACGACGACCGGCGCACCTTCGCCACCACGGACCCCGAGTTCGTGCGCTGGACGCAGTGGATCTTCCTGCAGATCTACGGCTCGTTCTACGACACCGAGGCCGTTCGCGCCGACGGCGGCCGCGGCCGGGCCCGGCCGATCGCCGAGCTCGAGGCCCAGCTGGCCGCGGGGACCCGTCCCACCCCGGACGGTCGTCCCTGGGCCGAGCTGAGCAAGGACGAGCGGCGCGAGGTCATCGACTCGCACCGGCTGGCCTACATCTCCGACGCGCCGGTCAACTGGGCGCCCGGCCTGGGGACCGTGCTCGCGAACGAGGAGGTCACCGCGGACGGCCGGTCCGAGCGCGGCAACTTCCCGGTGTTCAAGCGGAACCTGCGCCAGTGGAAGCTGCGCATCACCGCCTACGCCGACCGGCTCGTCGACGACCTGGACACCATCGACTGGCCCGAGAAGGTCCGCTCGATGCAGCGCAACTGGATCGGCCGGTCCGAGGGCGCCCACGTCGACTTCCACGTGCCCGGGGTCGACGAGCCGCTGACCGTGTTCACCACCCGCCCGGACACGCTGTTCGGCGCCACCTTCATGGTCGTCGCCCCCGAGCACCCGCTGCTCGCGGACGGGGCCGTCCCCGCTGCCTGGCCCGCGGGCACGAAGGACGCCTGGACCGGCGGCGCCGCGACGCCCGCCGAGGCGGTCAGCGCCTACCAGCGCCAGGCCGCGGCCAAGACCGACACCGAGCGCCAGGACGCCGAGCGGACCAAGACGGGCGTGTTCACCGGCATCGTCGCGACCAACCCGGTGGGCGGCGGCTCGGTCCCCATCTTTGTCGCCGACTACGTCCTCATGGGCTACGGCACCGGCGCGATCATGGCGGTCCCCGCCGAGGACGCGCGCGACTACGAGTTCGCGACCGTCTACGAGCTCCCCGTCATCCGCACGGTGCAGCCCCCCGAGGGGTTCGAGGGTGGCGCCTTCACCGGTGAGGGCCCCACGATCAACTCCGCGAACGAGGAGATCTCCCTCGACGGACTGCCCATGGCCGAGGCCAAGCGAGCCATGACCGACTGGCTTGAGGCCAAGGGCCTGGGCCGCGGCGCCACGACGTTCCGTCTGCGTGACTGGCTGTTCTCCCGCCAGCGCTACTGGGGCGAGCCCTTCCCCGTCGTCTACGACGACGAGGGCCACGCCCACGCGCTGCCCGAGTCGATGTTGCCGGTCGACCTGCCGGAGGTGCCGGACTACTCCCCGCGCACGTTCGAGCCCGACGACGCAGCCTCCTCCCCGGAGCCGCCGCTCGGCCGGGTGCCCGAGTGGGTCGAGGTTGAGCTCGACCTCGGCGACGGCCTGAAGACCTACCACCGCGACACCAACACCATGCCGAACTGGGCCGGCTCGTCCTGGTACGAGCTGCGCTACCTGGACCCCCGCAACACGGGCGCGCTCGTCGACCCGGCCGTCGAGCAGTACTGGATGGGGCCGCGTCCCGCGACGACGACGCCGGGCGGCGAGGCCGTGGCGGCCAACGTCTCCGGCGGCGCGGACCTGTACGTCGGCGGCGTCGAGCACGCCGTGCTGCACCTGCTCTATGCGCGGTTCTGGCACAAGGTCCTCTTCGACCTGGGCCACATCTCCAGCTCCGAGCCCTTCCACAAGCTCTTCAACCAGGGCTACATCCAGGCCTACGCCTTCGCCGACGACCGCGGCCAGTACGTCCCCGCCGAGGAGGTGGTGGAGGTGCCTGGCGCCGACGGCGCCGAGCCGACCTACTCGTGGAACGGCCAGGAGGTCTTCCGCGAGTACGGGAAGATGGGCAAGTCCCTGAAGAACATCGTCACCCCGGACGACATGTACGCCACGTACGGGGCCGACACCTTCCGCGTGTACGAGATGTCCATGGGCCCCCTCGACGTCTCCCGCCCCTGGGACACGCGCGCCGTCGTCGGCTCGCAGCGCTTCCTCCAGCGGCTGTGGCGCAACGTGGTCGACGAGCGCACCGGCGAGACGACCGTTACGGACGCCCCGGCCGGCGAGGAGACGCGCCGGCTCGTGGCCCGCACGATCGTCGAGGTCGAGACCGAGATGTCGGCCATGCGCGTGAACACCGCGATCGCGCGGATGATCGTGCTCAACAACCACCTCACCGCGCTCGGGACCGTGCCGCGGGAGGCCATCGAGCCGCTCGTGCTCATGGTCGCGCCCGTCGCCCCGCACATCGCCGAGGAGCTGTGGTCCCGGCTCGGTCACCCGGCGTCCCTGGCGCACGAGCCCTTCCCGACTGCGGACCCGGCTCTGCTGGTCGAGGACACCGTGACGTGCGTGGTCCAGGTGGCCGGGAAGGTCCGCGACCGCCTCGAGGTGCCCGCCTCGATCGGTGAGGACGACCTGCGCGCCCTGGCGATGGAGTCCGAGGCCGTGCGGCGCACGCTCGACGGCAAGGCGGTGCGCACGGTCATCGTGCGGGCCCCGAAGCTCGTCAACATCGTCCCCGGCAAGTAGGTGCGGCGGTCTGGCTGGTCCGCCGGCCGGGGCGGCATCCCGGCGCGGCGCCTGCGGATGGCCTGTCCGGCAGGTGGGCTGCTCCGTGGACAGGTGAGCGCGGCGCGCGACGATCCTTCACAGTAGGAGGAACAGCACCGACCAGCCTGGAGCGAACAGATGGAGACTGCCTCGGCCGAGGCCCGCGCGACCGTCGAGCGTGGCGCGCTCGACGGCGAGCCGACCTGGACCCTCACGCACCCCGACGGCGCTCGCCTGGTGGTCGCCGAGACGGGGGCGACGGTCCTGGCGTGGCAGGCCCCCGGCCGTGACGGCGCCCTGGTCGACCTGATCGACGGCTACACCTCCGGCGCCGAGATCGCCGCGCGGGACGGTTATCGCGGCGCCGTCCTCGCGCCCTGGTCTAACCGGGTGCGCGATGCCAGGTATGTCTTCGGCGGCGTCAGCCACGACCTCGCGCCGGGCGAGACCGACGGGCGTGAAGCCCTGCACGGGCTGGTGACGGCCGTGCGCTGGACCCGCGCCCAGGCCGGGGTGCGCGACAGCGACCGCGTGCTCCACCTGACCGCGACGCTCGCGCCCGGCGACCACCCCGGCTACCCGTTCGCGCTCGAGCTCTCGGCGACGTACTCGCTCGGGATCGGTGCCGAGGGAGAGGCGCGCCTGGGGCTGGAGCTTGTCGCGGCCAATGTCGGCGACACACCGGCGCCGGTGGCGCTCGGCTGGCACCCGTACCTTCGGCTGCCCGGGCACGCGACCATCGACGACCTCGAGGTCACCGTCCCCGCACGCGCCCGCGTGCTCACCGACGAGTCGCTGATCCCGCTCCCGGGCGAGCAGGCGTACGCCGGGACGGCGGCGCCGGTGCGGTTCGCGCCCCTGGCCGGCGTGTCCCTCGACGACGCCTTCACGGGCCTGGTGCCGGACGACGACGGAGTGGTCGCCACCGTGCTGCGCTCCCCGCGCACGGGCGAGAGCCTGACGGTGGAGCAGGAACCCTTCCAGGCGCGCGTCGTGCACGTCTTCACCGGCGACATCCTCGAGCGCGGGCCCCGCGCGTCTCTCGCGGTCGAGCCGTGCCAGCTGATGACCGACGCGTTCAACCGCGCGGACAGCGCGGAGGGACTCGTGCTGGCGCCGGGGGAGCAGCGGCAGCTCGTCAGCGACATCGTCTACCGGCGCGGCTGAGGCTAGCTTCTCGCCGGCGGAGCCGCTCGGCCGGGCCCGCCGGCCGCGCCGTCACCCGAACAGCTCGGCGAGCGCCGCGTCCGCGGCGTCCTGCTCCGCCCGGTCGTGGGTCGACGTCGTGGCCATGACCTCGTCCGCGCCCGTGCGCGCGACGAGCGCGGCGAGCTCGGCGGCGACCTCGGTGGGCGCGCCGTAGACCGCCTGTGCGAGGAAGGACTCCACCGTCGACTCCTGCCGAGCCGTCAGGGTCCGGGACCGGATGGCCGCGACGTCCTCCAGCGGCGGGAACGCGCCGGTGGTCCGGGACGCCGCCATGGCCCACGCCTCGGGGAGCAGGAGCTCGCGGGCCGTGGCGCGCGACCGGGCGACCATGGTCATGACGCTGATGATCACGTGCGGCCGGTCGTCGGGGCCGGCCGGCCGGAAGTCGCGCCGGTAGCGCTCGATCGGCGCGGGCGACCCGAGCACCGGGCCGCCCACGACGACGGGAAGACCGGCCGCCGCGGCGAGTTCGAGCCCGCGCGCGCCGGCCAGGACGAAGATCGGCGGAGCCGGCACCCGGGGCATCGCGGTGACCGGCCCGCGCCCGTGGAGGTAGTCGCGCACCTCGTCGATCGCCTGCAGGAAGTCCGCCGGTTCCGCCCTCGTCGCCCCCAGGGCGGCGCGCACCGGCGCCGTGAAGCCGAGGGACCGGCCGAGGCCGAGGTCGACCCGCCCGGGGTAGAGGCCCGCGAGCACGGCGAACTGCTCGGCGACGACGAGGGGGCGGTGGTTGGGCAGCATCACGCCGCCCGAGCCCACGCGGATGCGGCCGGTCCCGGCGGCGACGGCGGCGGCCAGCACCGCGGGGCTGCCGCTGGCGATGCCCGGCACGCCGTGGTGCTCGGCGACCCAGAAGCGGTGGTAGCCGAGGGCCTCGGCCCGGCGGGCGCGGGCGACCGTGCTGCTCAGCGCCCGGGAGTCGGGCTCCCCGCCGCGAGTGCGGGAACGGTCGAGCAGGGAGAGGGGGAGGGGCAGGGCGTCGGGCACGCTGCCCATTCTCTCCGGGAGTCACGCGGGGGGCCGGGGCGCCCGCGCTCCGGTCGGGTCGCCCTGGCGAGGCCGGGGCGCTGGCGGCTCGGGTCGGGTCGCCCCGGCGAGGCCGGGCCCCCGCTCGTCGCTCGCCTACCGCCGCCGGGTGCCGAAGATCGAGCGGGTGATCTCCCGGCCGAGCTGCGTGCCCGCCGAGCGCAGGAGCGAGTCGAAGGCGCTGGAGCGGCGCCTTGCCGCGCGCTCGGAGGCCGTGCGGGCCTTGGCCTCCTCCCGCTCCCTCTCCGCCTGCTGCTTCGCCAGCTCGCGCTCCCGATCCTTCGCCGCCTTGTCCGCGGCCTTCTCCGCCTGCTGCGCCCGCTCGCGGGCGCTCGCCGCCGCCTCGGCGCTTGCCGTCGCCGCCTCGGCGGCCGCCCGCTGCTGCGTCACCCGCGCGGCGAGGAGCTCGTAGGCGGACTCGTTGTCCACGGCGACGGCGTACCGGGCGGCGAGGGGCGAGGCGGTGACGACCCGCTCGATGGTGGCGACCGCCGCCGTGCCCATCGACGAGCGTGGCGCGCGGATGCGGGTGGGCGCCACCGGCGTGGGGGCGCCGGTCTCGGCGAGCACGGTCACGACGGCCTCGCCCGTCCCCAGCGAGGTGAGGACGCCGCCCAGGTCGTAGGGCGAGGTGGGGAAGGTGCGCACGGTCTCGCGCAGGGCGTCGGCGTCCTCCGGCGTGAAGGCGCGCAGGGCGTGCTGGACGCGGGCGCCGAGCTGGCCGAGCACGTCGGCCGGCACGTCCTTGGGGGTCTGGGTCACGAAGAAGATGCCCACGCCCTTGGACCGGATGAGCCGGACGGTCTGGACAACCTGCGTCAGGAACTCCTTGGACGCGCCGGTGAACAGCAGGTGCGCCTCGTCGAAGAAGAACACGAGGCGGGGCCGCTCGGGGTCGCCCACCTCGGGCAGCGAGCCGAAGAGGTCGGCGAGCAGCCACATCACGAACGTCGAGAACAGCGCCGGGCGGTCCTGCAGGTCGGGCAGCTGCAGCGCGGAGACCACGCCCCGGCCGTCGGGTGCCGTGCGCAGGAGGTCCGTCGTCTCGAAGGCCGGCTCGCCGAAGAAGACGTCGGCGCCCTGCGCCTGCAGGGCGGAGATCTCGCGGAGGATGACGCCCGCCGTCGCCGTCGAGATCCCGCCGATCGCCTTGAGCTCGTCCTTGCCCTCGCCGGTGAGGTACGCGACGGTCGCGCGCAGGTCCTTGAGGTCGAGCAGGGCCAGCCCCTGCGCGTCCGCCCAGTGGAAGATCAGCTGCAGGCTGGACTCCTGGGTGTCGTTGAGCCCGAGCACCTTGGCCATGAGGAGCGGGCCGAAGTCCGTGACCGTGGTGCGGATCGGGGTGCCGGTGCCCATGCCGCCGAGCGAGAGCAGCTCGACCGGGAAGGCGGCCGGGGACCAGTCCTGGCCCAGCGCGCGGGTGCGGGCGAGCAGCTTCTCGCTGCTCCTGCCCTGTTCCAGCATGCCGGACAGGTCGCCCTTGATGTCCGTGAGGAAGACGGGCACGCCCGCCGCCGAGAGCTCCTCGGCGAGGAGCTGCAGCGTCCGGGTCTTCCCCGTGCCGGTGGCGCCCGCGACGAGACCGTGCCGGTTGAGCATCCGCAGGGGGAGGGTGACCTGCGCGCCCGCGACGGGCGCGCCGTCGTCCAGCAGGGCGCCCAGGGGGATCGTCAGCCCGTCGAAGGTGTATCCCGCGGCGACCTCCTGGGCGTACCCCTTCAGCGCCGACGACGCCGCCGGGGCCGGCGACGGGCCCGGTGCCGGGGCAGGCGGCCGGGTCGGGGTGGTGGGCGGCCCGGCCGGCGTGATCGGTGGCGTCGCCGTCGCTGCGGCAGCGGGCGACGGTGGTGGCGCCGGTGCGGGAGTCGGCGGGGGAGCCTGCGGCGCGGGCGCGCCGCTCCCCGCCGCCGCGAGCGCGGCGTCCAGCGCCGCCTGCGCGGCGGCCGCCTTGGCCTTGGCGGCCTCGGCCGCGGCCCGGGCCGCCTCGGCGCGCAGCCGGGCGATCTCTGCCGGATCGGGCACGAGCGTTGCGTCATCGGCCATGCCCGGATCCTAGGCGGCGGACGGGCGCCGCGCGGGCCGCGGCGTCGACGCCCCTAGGGTGAGGGGATGCCACCGCCCGAGCACATCGCCGTCGTCACCGACTCGACCGCGAGCCTGCCGGCGGAGGTGGCCGCGGCGTACGGCATCGCCGTCGTGCCGCTGCACGTGGTCGTCGACGGCGTCGAGCAGCTCGACGACGCCGTGGGCGGCGACGCGCTGGCCGCGCAGATGGCGGCCGGCGCCAGGGTCACCACGTCCCAGCCCTCCGTGGGCGAGCTGGTGGAGGCCCTGCGCGCGGCGTCGGACCACGGGCGCCGCGACGTGGTCAGCCTCCACCTCTCGGGCGAGCTGTCCGGCACGGTCGCGGGCGCCCGCCGGGCCGCCGCGCTCCTCGCGGACGACGGCGTGCGGGTCCACGTCGTCGACTCGCGCACCGTGGCCGGGGGCACCGGGCTGGCCGCCATCGCCGCCGCGGAGGCGGCCACGGCGGGCCGGCGCGCCGAGCAGGTCGTCGCGGTCGCCCGGGAGACGGCGGCGAAGGCGACGGTCCTGTTCGCGGTGCCCGACCTGGCGTGGCTGCAGCGCGGCGGACGGGTCGGGGCGGGCGCCGCCCTGGTGGGTTCCGCGTTGGGGATCCGGCCGGTGCTGGGCATCAGCGACGGGCGCATCGCCGTGGTCGAGACCGCGCGCGGGCTGGCGCGGGTGCGCCGACGGGTCCTCGACCGTGCGGTGCGCGCGGCCGGTGGGCCCGGCGCGCGCGTGCCGCACCCGCCCGCCGTCCGGGTCCGGGTCGCGGTGCATCACTTCGGCCGTCCCGACGAGGCGGCGGCGCTGCAGGACCAGCTCGCCGAGGCCCTCGCCGGGACGGGTGCGCTGGTCGTCGAGGCGCTGCGCAGCGAGCTGACCGCCGTGGTCGGCGCGCACACCGGGCCGGGCGTGATCGGCATCGTGGTCGCGCCCGCTCCCTGACCCACCGGCTCCCGGCCGGCAGGGCGGGAGGGGAGGCGCGCGACCCACAGGACGCGCTGCTGCCACCGCGTCCACAGGCGCGAGGGGGACGGCCGCCGCGGTGGGGGTGCCCGCTCCTAGCGTGTCGCGGGTGGAGTCCCGGGGGAGCAACGAGCGGCTGAGCCGCCTGACGCGCGCCGCGTACTCGGCGGCCGCCGGGCACCTCGAGCTCGACCCCGAGGGGGAGCGGGCCGGTGGCGGGCGCCGCTGGGCGCCGTCCGCGCGGGCCGCGACCACCGCCGCGGCGGTCGTGCTGCTGATCGCCCTCGTCCTCGCGCTGCGGGTGTGGGTCGCCAGTCCCTCGGATCCGGTGCCGTTGCCCCCGGCGGCGTCGGGGATGACCGGTGACCCCACCGCCGGCGCCTCCGGGGAGGGTGCCGCCCCGCCGGCCGACGGCGGCGCGGCCGGCGACGGCACGAGTGGCGGGGGTGACACCGGCTCGAGTGGCGCGGGCGGCGACGGCACCAGCGGCGCCCGGGGCGCGGCGGGAGCCGGCGGGGGTGCGGGATCGGCGGCGGTCGTCGTCGTGCACGTGGCCGGCGCCGTGACGCGCCCGGGGATCGTCGAGCTGCCGGGCGGCTCGCGCGTGGCGGACGCCGTCGCCGCCGCCGGCGGCCCGGTTCCCGAGGCGGAGCTCACGGCGGTGAACCTCGCGCGGCTGCTGGCCGACGGCGAGCAGGTCTACGTCCCGCGCGTCGGCGAGGCGCCGCCCGGGGCCGCCGGTGACAGTGGTGCCGGGGCCACCGGAGGCGCGGGCGGCGACGGTGCCGGCGACGGCGGCGCCGGGCCCGGCGCCCCCGTCGACCTCAACACCGCCGACGCCGCCCAGCTCGACGCCCTGCCCGGTGTCGGCCCGGCCATCGCCCAGCGCATCCTCGAGTGGCGCGACCTCAATGGTCCCTTCACCACGGTCGACGAGCTCGACGAGGTCGCCGGCATCGGGCCGACGATCTTGGAACGCCTGCGGCCCCTGGTGACCGTGTGAGCGCCGACGGCCCACGCCGGGGCGCGGATCCCGCACAGCCGCGCGCGCCCGCGCCCGTCGACGCGCGGCTCGTCCCGGCGGCTCTCGCGGCGTGGCTCGGCGCATTCGTCGCCGTCGCGCGGACACCGCCCGAGGTCCTGGTGCTCGCGGCGGTAACGGGTGCCGGTGCCCTGCTGGCCGCCGTCGCATTGGCGCGCGCGCGCCGGGCCGGACGGCGGCGCGAGGCATCCGCCACCACGGGCGCGGCCACGACGCAACCGCACTCTCGTGGGCACCCGCGGACGACACGGCGCCCCGGCGCCCGGCATCGTGGCGCCCCGACGTCCCCGCCTGCGGCGGCGGCCCTGCTCACCGTCGTCGTCCTGCTGGCCGTGCTCCTGACCACGGCGGCCCACCTGCACGCCAGGCACTCGGGCCTGCTCGCCGACCTCACCACGAGGGGCGCGAGCGCGGTGCTCACCGGACGGGTGGGCACCGAGCCGCGCGCCGTCGCCCAGCCCCAGGGGCGGGGGAGCGCGCCGCGCTACCGCCTGATGCTGCGGGTGGAGGAGGTCGCCGGCCGTGGCGAGACGTCGGGCGCCGCCGCGACCGTGGTGCTGGTCGGGCCGCTGGCGTGGGCCGAGGTGCCGCTCGGCGCCCAGGTCCGGGTGCGGGCCGGCCTGGTCGCGACCGCGCCGGGCGACGGCCCGGCCGCTCTCGCCTTCACCGACCGGACCCCGGAGGTCCAGGCGGGCCCGGGGTGGCCGCTCGCCGCGGTGAACCACCTGCGCGGGTCCCTCCGTGCCGTGACCGCGGACTTGCCGGCCCAGGCGCGCGGGCTGGTCCCGGGTATCGCCGTCGGCGACGACCGGGCGCTGCCGCCGGAGCTGGCGGCGGACATGCGCGCGACGTCGCTGACCCACCTGACGGCCGTCTCGGGCGCGCACATCGCGATCCTGCTGGGCGCGGTCCTCGGCGCCCTCGTCTGGCTGCCCCGCGCCTGGCGGGTCGGGCTGGGCGCCGTCGCCCTCGTCGCGTTCGTGACCCTGGTCCGGCCGGAGGCGAGCGTGCTGCGCTCGGCGGTGATGGGCGCGGTGGTGCTGGCCGCCCTGCTGCTCGGCCGGCCGGCCCGCGCGCTGCCGGGCCTGTGCGCCGCGGTGACGCTGCTGCTCGTGGCCGACCCCTGGCTGGCCCGGAGCTACGGCTTCGTGCTCTCGGTGCTGGCCACCGGCGGCCTCGTGCTCCTCGCCCGCCCCTGGGCGCGGTGGCTCTCCCACCTCGTGCCCCGGTGCGTCGCCACCGCCCTGGCGGTGCCGGCCGCGGCCCAGGCGGTGTGCGCGCCGGTGGTCGTGCTGCTCACCCCGGCCCTGTCCACCTACGCGGTGCCCGCCAACCTCCTCGCGGCCCCGGCGGTCCCGCCGGTCACGGTGCTCGGCGTCGCCGCCACGCTGCTCGCGCCGGTCTGGCCGGCGGGTGCCCACGCCCTGGCGGTGACGGCGGGCTGGTGCACCTGGTGGATCGCGGCCGTCGCCGGCACCTTCGCGGCGCTGCCCGGCGCGCAGCTGCCGTGGCCGCCCGGCGCGGGCGGCGCGCTCGCCCTGGCGCTGGCGACGGTCGTCGCGGTGAGGGTCCTGGCCCGGCTCAGGCCGGGCCCGGCCGGGTGGCGCCGCGCCGCGCCGGTGGTCGTCGTGGTGGCGACCCTCGCCGTCGTGCCGTGGCCGCGTGTGACCGGGTGGCTGCCCGGCGGGTGGCCCCCCGCCGGCTGGGTGGTGATCCAGTGCGACGTCGGCCAGGGCGGCGCGGTCCTCGTCCGGTCCGGGGAGCGCGCGGCGGTGATGGTGGACGTCGGGCCCGTCGACGGCCGGGCCGAGGCGTGCCTGTCCGCTGCGGGCGTGGAGCGCCTCGACCTGCTCGTCCTCACCCACGGTCACGCCGACCACGTGGGCGGCCTGACCGCGGTGCTCGCGACGGTCGACGTCTCCGCCGCCCTGCTGACGCCGGGCGACGGCCCCGGCTCGTCGACCGCGCGGGTGCTCGAGCAGCTGCGGGACATCCCCGTGACACGGCCGGTGGCCGACGGCGGCGGCACCCGAGGCCGGGCGGGCGCGGTGGACTGGGAGGTGCTCTGGCCCCCGGCCGCCGCCGTCGCGCGCCTGCGCGGCGACGACGGTGTCAACGACCTCTCCCTCGTGCTGCGCCTGAGCGTCCCGGGTGTGGCGGTGGTGGCGCTCGGTGATGTCGAGCTGGCGGGGCAGGCGGGGCTCGTGCGCCGGCTCCGCGGCGCGCCCGCCGCGGCCGACGTCGTCGTGATGGCCCACCACGGCTCCGCCCTCCAGGACGACGCCCTCGCGGGCATGCTGCGCCCCCGGCTGGCGGTGGTGAGCGTGGGCAGCGGCAACGAGTACGGCCACCCCGCGCCGGACGCCGTCACCCTGTACGGGCGCCTCGGCGCGGTCGTCCAGCGCACGGACACCTGCGGGCCGATCGCCGTCGTGCGCGACGGCGATGGGCTCGCCACCGTCTCGGGCTGCCCGCCGTGACGCGCGGGGCAGCAGCCCCTGCGCGGCCTGTGAGTGACCACCCGTGAGCCGCTCGCGGCGATGTCGGTGCGTCGTGGCAGGCTAGGACCGTGCCACCCACCCGCCGCAAGACTGTTTCCGCCGGCCTGACCTGGGACCAGGTCCCGCTCGCCCCCGTCGTGCTCGTCAAGGGCACGGAAGGCCTGCTCGCCGACCGCGCGGTCGACCGCGTGCTGGAGCTCGCGCGCCAGGAGGACCCGGCCGTCGAGGTCACGCATCTCGAGGCGGCCGCGTACGAGCACGGCCAGCTCGAGCTCGTCGCCAGCCCGTCCCTCTTCGGCGAGCAGCGCTGCGTGGTGATCGACAGCGCGGAGGCGATGACGGACGCGTTCCTCGAGGACGCGCTCGTCTACCTGCGGGCCGTGCCCGACGACGTCTGGCTGGTGGTCCGCCATGGGGGCGGCACGCGCGGCAAGAAGCTCCTCGACGCCATCGGCGGGGCCGGCTTCCCGGTCGTGACGTGCGAGCCCGTCAAGCGGGACGCCGACAAGGCCGACTTCGTGCGCGCGGACTTCCGGCGCGCCGGCCGCAAGATCGATCCCGACGCGGTGCAGGCCCTGGTGGAGGCGGTGGGCGCGGACCTGCGCGAGCTCGGCGCCGCCACGAGCCAGCTGGTCGCGGACACGACGGGCACCATCTCCGCCGAGGTGGTCCTCCGCTACTACGGCGGTCGGGTCGAGGCGACCGGCTTCAAGGTGGCGGACGCGGCCGTCGCCGGGCACGCCGGGGACGCCGTCGCGCTGCTGCGTCACGCGGTGGCCACGGGGACGGGCCCCGTGCCGATCGTCGCCGCGCTGGCCATGAAGCTCCGCACCCTCGCCAAGGTCGCGGCCACCCGCGGCCGCTCCGGCGTCTCCGCTGGCGAGCTCGGGCTCGCCCCCTGGCAGATCGACCGTGCGCGCCGGGACCTGGACGGCTGGACGCCGGAGGGGCTGGCCAACGCCATCACCGCGGTCGCGGCGGCCGACGCCGAGGTCAAGGGGCTCAGCCGGGACCCCGTCTTCGCGGTCGAGCGCGCGGTGCTGCGCGTGGCCGCCGCCCGCGCCCACCGCTGACCGGCGCCGCCGGCCCACCACGCGCCACGACGGCGGCACTCACCAGGAGTGCCGCCGTCGTGGGTTCACGTCCGCGACGTGGTGACCGGCAGCGCCGGTCGGTCAGCGTGCGGTCAGGCGTTCGCGCCGGCGAGCTGGTCCGCGCGCACCGACTCCATGGCCTTGGTCCACGGGACGAGCTGGTCCAGCATGGGCTCGACGGACGAGGTGGCCGGCTCGGTGGGGGCGAAGACCGAGAAGTTCTCGAAGTCCGTGAACAGGGACATGAGCACGGCGTTGCGCACGTGGGCGACCTGCATCTCGGAGAGGATGCCGCGCAGGTGCTCGACGGCGCGGGCACCGCCGGCGGAGCCGTAGGAGACGAACCCGGCGGCCTTGTTGTTCACCTCGCCGGCGAGGTAGTCCAGGGCGTTCTTCAGGGCGCCGGTGATGGAGTGGTTGTACTCGGAGACGACGAAGACGTAGCCGTCGAACTCGGCCATCTTCGCGGACCAGGCCTGGCCCTCGGCGGAGGCGGCGGGGCCCCAGGACGGCGGGGTCGCCTCGGCCCACACGGGCAGGTTGAAGTCGGCGATGTCGACGACCTCGAACTCGGCGTCCGAGCGCTTGTCGGCGATGGACTTGACCCAGTTGGCCACGTTCAGGCTCTGACGGCCGGGACGGACGCTGCCGGTGATGATGGCGATCTTCGTCATGCTTCTCCTTCAGGAAGGTGCGAATAGGACGGGCATGGCCCGCTCACGTACATGCCAATGCATACACCTGGTGGTCTGTTCCCGAACGGGGCGAGTGTGACGGACGGCACGGTTGTCTTGATGCTTCAAGTCCGGCGGCTGGCCGGGCGCTACGCGCCGGGCCGCCGCAGGATTACCCTCGGCGCGTGAGCGATCCCGTCCGGGCGAGCCGCGACCCCCGTCCCGCAGCGTCGGGCCGTCCTGGGCGGTGGCCCCGCACCGGCGGTCACCGTGGTGGGGTTCGAGAGAGGGAAGAGGTGGGCCCTGTGCCCCGGATCGACGAGAGCGCGGCGGCCGCCGCGCCGACCCTGAGCCGCTCCCAGCGGCTCGACCGGCTGCCCTTCACCCGGGAGCACGGACGGCTGCTGGGCGGAGCGGGGATCGGCTGGGCGCTGGACGCGATGGACGTCGGCCTCATCTCGTTCGTCATGGCGGCCCTGTCGCGGCAGTGGCAGCTCTCGGACACGTCGCTGAGCCTCATCGGGTCGATCGGCTTCGTCGGCATGGCGCTCGGCGCCACCCTCGGCGGCCTCCTCGCGGACCGGATCGGCCGGCGCAACGTCTTCGCGTTCACCCTGCTCCTCTACGGCCTGGCCACGGGTGCGTCCGCACTGGCCACCTCGGTCGGTGCCCTGCTGGTCCTGCGCTTCATCGTCGGTCTCGGGCTGGGCTCGGAGCTGCCCGTGGCCTCCACGCTGGTCAGCGAGTACGCGCCCGCCCGGATCCGCGGCCGGCTCGTGGTGATCCTCGAGGCCTTCTGGGCCGTGGGCTGGTTGCTGGCTGCACTGCTGGGCTATCTCGTCGTCGCCGGTTCCGACAACGGGTGGCGGTGGGCGCTGGCCCTGGGCGCCGTGCCGGCGGTCTACGCCCTGTACGTGCGCCGGTCCATCCCGGAGTCCGTGCGCTTCCTCGAGTCCACGGGGCGGCACGCCGAGGCCGAGGCCGCGGTCCAGAGGTTCGAGGGCTCCACGCCGATGTTCGGTGGCGCGGCCGGCCCCGTGGCCCCGCCGGCCGCCGCCGGCGATGCCCCGGCCGACGGTGCGGTCACCGCTCCCGCTGACGCTCCGGTCACCGCGACGGGCCTCAGCGCCCTGTGGGGCGCGTCGCTGCGCAGTCGCACGCTGGGACTCTGGCTGGTCTGGTTCTTCGTGAACTTCGCCTACTACGGCGCGTTCACCTGGCTGCCGACGCTGCTCGTGGCGGACGGCATGACCATGGTCAAGTCGTTCCAGTACACGCTCATCATCACCGCCGCCCAGCTGCCCGGCTACGCCGTGGCGGCCTACCTCATCGAACGGTGGGGCCGGCGTCCGACGTTGGCGAGCTTCCTGGTCGGCGCGGCGGGCGCCGCGGCGCTGTTCGCCGTGGCCAGCACCCCGGCCGGCGTGCTCACCGCCGGCTGCCTGCTCTCGTTCTTCTGCCTCGGCGCCTGGGGCGCCCTGTACGCGGTGACCCCGGAGATGTACCCCACCGCGGTGCGCGGCACGGGCGCCGGCTGGGCCTCGGGCTTCGGGCGCCTCGCCTCGATCCTCGCCCCGCTCGCGGTGCCCGTGCTGAACCGCGCGGGCGACCTCTGGCTCGTCTTCACCGTGTTCGCCGGCGCTTTCGTGATCGCCGCGGCCGCCGCGCTCCTGCTCCAGGAGCGCAAGGGCGTGGCCCTGGAGCAGTAGCTCCGGCGCCGCGCCGCCCGCGGCGACCGCGCACGCAACGTTCACCGACCCGACACCGGACGCTTCAGGTCCGGATGCCGTGGGGCCGCCTGCGCCCGTCACGGTGGCCCCGTGCGCGTCCTGGTCGTGACCGAGTCCTTCCTGCCCTCCGCCAACGGGGTCACCACGTCGGTGCTCCGGGTGCTGGACCACCTCGCCGCCCGCGGTCACGAGGCGCTCGTGGTCTGCCCGGGGCCGGCGCCGAGCACCTACGCCGGCTTCCCCGTCGTCGAGGTGCCGGCGATCACCTACCGCGGCTTCCGCGCCGCCGTCCCGGGCGTCGCCCTGGCGCGCCTGCTGGACCGGTTCGTGCCCGACGTCGTGCACGCCGCCTCACCGTTCGGGCTCGGCGCGCAGGCGCTCGTCACCGCGCACCGCCGGGGGGTCCCCACGGTGGCGATCTTCCAGACCGATGTGGCGGGCTTCGCCGGCAGGCACGGGCTCGCGGTCGCGGGGCCGACCATCTGGCGCTGGCTCCGCCGGGTGCATTCCCACGCCGACCTGACCCTGGCACCCTCGAGCGCCACCCTCGCCGAGCTGGCCGCGCACGGGATCGCCAGGACGCGGTGGTGGGGCCGCGGCGTCGACGCCCGGGCGTACCACCCACGCCACCGCACCAGCCCGGCCGGCGCGGCGCTGCGTGCGTGCCTGCTCGACGGGGCCGGCGAGGGCGCGGCGCTCGTCGGCTACGTGGGCCGCCTCGCCCCCGAGAAGCGGGTGGACCGCCTCGCCGGGCTGGCCGACCTGCCCGGCGTGCGCCTCGCCGTCGTCGGGGACGGCCCGTCTCGTTCGGGGCTCGAGCGGGCGGTCGCGGGCACCGGCGCCCGCTTCCTCGGGCGCCTCGACGGCGTGGAGCTCGCCCGGGCGTACGCCGCGCTCGACGTCTTCGTCCACACCGGCACCATGGAGACCTTCGGCCAGACGCTCCAGGAGGCCATGGCGAGCGGCGTCCCGGTCGTCGCGCCGGCCGCCGGCGGACCCCTGGACGTCGTCGCCGAGGGGCAGACCGGGTACCTGTACGCCCCGGAGGACGACGGCGCGCTCGCGCGCGCCGTCGCCGTGCTGGCCGCCGACCCGGCGATGCGGGCACGGATGGGTGAGGCGGGCCGGCGCCGGGTGCTGCCGCGATCCTGGGAGGCGCTGGGCGACGCGCTGCTCGAGCACTACGCCGAGGCCGTCGACGCCGCGGCGGCCGTCCGGCACGCCGCATGGCCGCTGGTTCGCTGACGTCGCGGGCGGCGCCGCCCGCACGCGGCGCCGCCCGCGTTCGGGCATGACGAAACGGCACCGCACCTCGAGGGGTACGGCGCCGTCGCGCGTGCTGGGCTGACGGCCGGGGCCGTCAGCCGGGCCGGCTCAGAGGCCGGCGACCCGCTTGGCCAGCTTGGACTTGCGGTTCGCGGCCTGGTTGGCGTGGATGACGCCCTTGCTCACGGCCTTGTCGAGCTTGCGGCCCGCGGTCTTGAGGGCCTCGGTCGCCGTGTCCTTGTCACCGGCCACGACGGCCTCGCGAACCCGACGCACGTGCGTGCGCAGCTCGGCCTTCACAGCCTTGTTGCGGAGGCGCGCCTTCTCGTTGGTGCGGATGCGCTTGATCTGGGACTTGATGTTCGCCACGTAAGGACTCTCTCGTACGTTCGCCGGAGCGATCTGTCAACGGTCGGTGAGGGATTTTCGCCGCGACCGGGACTGGGGCGTGGGGATACCTTGTGGTTGGTCGGTGGCTGGGCAGCCGCCGACCGGGCGGCAACCCAAGGAACGACCTTACCAGCAGGGGCCCGGAACCCGCACCGGGCGGCGGCGTGAGCGGCGTCTCCCTGGGTTCCGGTCCGTGCAGGACCCGCGTGCGCCGGCCCGCGAGGGCACCCTCAGCCGCGGTGGTGCGCGCGCAGCGCGTCGGCGACGGCGGCGTAGCGGCGCGCGTCCAGCGCCGCCCCCTCGCGGCGCACGGCCACGGTGTCGACCCAGAGCAGGCGGTCGATGCGCACCTCGCTCTCACGACCCTGGCGGTCCCAGGCGCCGGAGCCGACGTCGACCCAGTGCCGGCCCCAGCGGGCCTCGTCGGCGCGGTCGCGGTCGTGGTCCTTGGACGTCATCTGCGCCACCACGAGGCCCGCGCCCTCCCGGGCCAGGACGAGCACGGGGCGGTCCTTGCCGCGCGCCGCGTCGTCGTCGTAGGGCACCCAGGTCCACACCACCTCACCGGGGTCCGGCTGGTCGTCGTCGCTCGGGCTGTAGGTGAGCTCGGGCAGCCCGAGGCGGGCGACGTCGTACGCCCGGGTGGTCCGTGAGGCCGCCCCCACCTGCTGCTCGCCGGGGCTCGCCGTGGGAGAGGTGCCGCCGCGGCGCCGCGGGCCGGCGGGCCGGGCGTGCGGGCGGGACCTCGTCGCCGGCGCGCCGGCCCCGTGGGACGTCCCTGCTGGGCGCGGCGTCCTGGCGGGCGTCCCGGGCGTGGTGCGGGGCGAGGTTACGGGCGTGGCGCCGCCGCGGGACTTGCGCAGGTAGCCGCCCACCGCGGAGGCGGCGACGGTCCCGGCGATCTTCAGCGCTCGGCGCCACATAGTGCTCATGACCGCCAAGGCTAGTGGGGGCATCGGTCACGGGCCTCGGCGGGGCGTTCCTTCGTACCTCGCCCTCACCGGCGGGGGAGCGGTGCGTACCCGTCAGCGGGCGAGCAGCAGCACGGCGGTGACGACGGAGCCGAGCACGGAGAGCGGGACGGCCCCGACGGTGCCGAGCAGCGCCACGATCGTGACCCGGAGGTCGTCCCTGAGATAGGGCGCCTGCACCGGCCCGCCGGCCGCGCGCAGGGCGGCACGCTGGGCGGCCTCGACCCGGGGGAGGAACCGCGCGGTGCGGACCGCGCCCTCCGCCATGGCGGCGCTGAGCGCGTCCAGCTCCTGCTGGACCGGACTGGGTTCGACGCCGCCGACGACGACGAGGTCGCGCGAGGACGCGCCGATCGTCCGGTGCAGATGCAGGTCGGCGGTCTGGGCCTGGAGCCGTTCGCGGCGCACCGCGAGGACGACCACCGGGACGCCCAGCGCCCCGGCGAGCGCGAGCGGCACCCAGGCCCCCCAGCCAGAACCGGTGAGGCCCAGCACGAGGGCGAGCAACGTGAAGACGGCGACGCCGGCACCGGCGACGCGGAGCAGCACGCCGCCCGGGCGGCGCGCCACACGCACCAGGGTGGGGACCACCTGGCCCAGCAGGTCTCCGGTCGCGGTCATGGATCCAGGCTCGCACGCCGCGGCCCGCCGGAACGAGCGCTCGCCCCTGGGCGAACATCGGGAACCCGCCCGCGCGGCGGCGTCCGCGGGCGGTGCGGCGAAGTCCGCCCCGCCGCACCGTCGTCGGCCCGGCGGGGGCATGGGACGATAGGACAAGTCATGTCCGACGTGCGCGGCTTCGCGCACCAGCCGTAGAGGTAGCTGCGTGTCACCGATTCCCACCCCGGCCCTGGCCGCGCAGATCCGCCCGGCGGCGACCCCGCCGGCGCTCCTGCGCAACTTCAGCATCATCGCGCACATCGACCACGGGAAGTCCACGCTGGCCGACCGCATGCTGCAGCTGACCGGGGTGGTCGGGGAGCGGGCCATGCGCGCCCAGTTCCTCGACCGCATGGACATCGAGCGCGAGCGCGGCATCACGATCAAGTCGCAGGCCGTGCGCATGCCGTGGCAGGTGGGGGACCAGCCGTACGCGCTCAACATGATCGACACCCCCGGCCACGTCGACTTCTCCTACGAGGTCAACCGCTCGTTGGCCGCCTGCGAGGGCGCCGTGCTGCTCGTCGACGCGGCGCAGGGCATCGAGGCGCAGACCCTCGCCAACCTGTACATGGCCATGGAGAACGACCTCACCATCATCCCGGTCCTGAACAAGATCGACCTGCCCGCCGCCCAGCCGGAGAAGTACGCCGAGGAGCTCGCCAACCTCATCGGCGGCCGGCCGGAGGACTGCCTGAGGGTCTCCGGCAAGACCGGCGAGGGCGTGCTCGAGCTGCTCGACACGATCGTCGCCAAGGTGCCCGCGCCGACCGGTGACGCGAACGCACCGTCCCGCGCCATGATCTTCGACTCGGTGTACGACACCTACCGAGGCGTCGTCACGTACGTGCGCGTCATCGACGGCCAGCTCAGCCCGCGCGAACGCATCCAGATGATGTCCACCCGCGCCACGCACGAGCTTCTGGAGATCGGCGTCATCTCGCCCGACCCCATCCCCTCCGGGGGACTGGGGGTCGGCGAGGTCGGCTATCTCATCACCGGCGTGAAGGACGTGCGCCAGTCCAAGGTCGGTGACACCGTCACCAACCTCTCGAAGCCGGCCGCCGAGGCGCTGTCGGGCTACCGAGAGCCCAAGCCGATGGTCTTCTCCGGGCTGTACCCGATCGACGGCTCGGACTACCCGGCGCTGCGCGACGCCCTCGACAAGCTCAAGCTCAACGACGCCGCCCTCGTCTACGAGCCGGAGACGTCGGTCGCGCTCGGCTTCGGGTACCGCTGCGGCTTCCTCGGCCTCCTCCACCTGGAGATCGTCCGCGAACGGCTCGAGCGCGAGTTCAACCTCGACCTCATCTCGACGGCGCCGAACGTCTTCTACGACGTCGTCGCGGAGGACGGCTCCGAGATCCGCGTCACCAACCCCAGCGAGTTCCCCGAGGGCAAGGTGTCGAGCATCCGCGAGCCGGTGGTGCGCGCGACGATCCTCGCCCCGAGCGAGTACGTCGGGACCATCATGGAGCTCGCCCAGGGCCGGCGCGGGAACATCCTCGGCATGGACTACCTCTCCGAGGACCGCGTGGAGATGCGGTACACGCTGCCCCTCGCCGAGATCGTCGGCGACTTCTTCGACCAGCTGAAGTCCAAGACCCGTGGTTACGCCTCCCTCGACTACGAGCCCGAGGGCGACCAGGAGGCGGACCTGGTCAAGGTGGACATCCTCCTCAACCACGAGCACGTGGACGCCTTCTCCGCGATCGTGCACCGGGACAAGGCGTACGCCTATGGCGTGACGATGGCCGAGAAGCTCAAGGACCTCATCCCGCGCCAGCAGTTCGAGGTGCCCATCCAGGCCGCGATCGGCGCGCGCGTGATCGCCCGCGAGACCATCCGGGCGCTGCGCAAGGACATGCTGGCCAAGTGCTACGGCGGTGACATCACCCGTAAGCGCAAGCTGCTGGAGAAGCAGAAGGAGGGCAAGAAGCGCATGAAGAACATCGGCCGGGTCGAGGTGCCTCAGGAGGCGTTCATCGCCGCCCTCACCTCCGACGCGCCCACCGGCAAGAAGTAGCGTCGCTTCGCTCCCCGACCGGAAGGAGGACCCGCACGTGGCCACAGTTCTCGGCGTCTGCCGGGTGGCGGACCTCCACCCCGACGCGGGCGCCGTCGGCGTCACCGCGATCGACAAGCGGCCCGTGGAGGGCCCGGTGCGGGTGGGGCCGTTCGGCCTCCGCGGGGACGTCCAGGCGGACCGCAAGCACCACGGGGGGACGGAGAAGGCGCTCTACGCCTTCGACCAGGCCGAGGCCGACCACTGGGCGGACGCGCTCGGCCAGGACGTCCCGCCCGGGCGGTTCGGGGAGAACCTGCGCGTCACCGGCGTGGCCGTCGACGACGCCGAGATCGGCGAGTGCTGGCGCATCGGCGAGGACCTCGAGGTCGAGGTCACCGGCCCACGGACGCCGTGCGCCACGTTCGGACGATGGCTGCGGCAGGACGGCTGGGTCAGGCGGTTCACCCAGCACGGGCGCGCCGGCGCCTACCTCCGCGTCCTGACGCCGGGGTCGGTCGCGGCGGGGGACGCGGTCACCGTCGTGCACCGGCCCGGCCACGGCGTGAGCGTGGCCGGGTGGTTCGCCGCGAACCACCCCGACGCCGCCCGCGCGCTCCTCGCGCACGAGGCCGACACGGGCTGGGAGATGGCCTCGTACCTGCGCAAGCACGTCGACAGGGCCGCGGGCCGGACGGCGGCGGCCGAGCGAGGGTGAGTCCCGTCAGGCCGCCCAGGCGAACGGCGCCGAGTGGCCGTTCGTCCCCGGGCTGTCCATGCTGACGCCGAACGCGTGCACGCGGGAACGGGTCGCCCTGGCGAGCGTCAGCACGGGCGCGGGGAACGTCATGCCGGTCAGGTGCGCGACCTCCTCGCCGCCCGGTGGCACCCAGTCCTCGATCTCCATGTCGATGGTGTCGCCGACGCGGAGGCGGTGCGCCCGGCCGTCGTCCGCGTAGGTGATGGCAGCGCGTTCGGCACCGATCATCTCGCCGACCAGCGGGGCGACCGCCGCCCAGATGCCGCCGCGCTGCCCGGAGAACACCGCTCCAAGAGCCCCGAACTGTTCGTCCGTCGCGGCGTCGTCGACGTAGAGGCCCACCTTCCACCCACCCTCGCTCATGAGGGCCGGTGCGTCGACCACCAGCACAGCGACGCGCCCGCCGACGTCGACGCCGTCGACCGCCCCCTTCTCGACGTTGAACGCTAGGACGACGGTGCACCGGTCCTGGCCGGCCGGCAGGTTGGCCGGCAGCGTCAGCCCGGAGGTCGTGCACGGGCAGACCATCCCGCACGGACAGTGCTCGAAGTACGTTCCTGACATGTCCCAGGCCACGAGGACTCCTCTCCCGGGCCAGGAGCCAGGATCGTCAGCTCGACCGGCGGGGTCTTCACCGCGGTGTGGCACCTGGCCTGTGACGTGCCCGCATTTTCCGCCCTCTGGGCGCGGCCGTCAACGGCCAGCCCTCGCTGCCTCGGCGCCCGGTGTGGACCGTGGTCGGTCGTATGTGGGTGCCCGGTCATACGTTGTGACCATGGTCACAGACGACGGGGACGCGGGGACGGAAGCAGGCACGACGCCGCCCCCGGCGCCCACCCCGCCGGTCGGTTTGGCCGGGGCTGGTGCCGGGGCCGCCTTGTCGGCTGGTGCATCGCACGCGGCTCCGGGCGGCGTGGACGCCGTCCCGGGCGACCCTCACCTCGCCGACCCCGACCTCGCCGAAGCCTTCAGATACGGCGTGACGTCCCCGGCAGCGATCACCCTGGAGCGCACACCCACCGGCCCTGCGCTGGCGGCCCGACTGGCGGCGGTCAACCTGGCCGACGTGGATGACGCGACGGTCATCGAGGTGATTGCGGGCTATGAGCGTGAGATAGCCCGACTGGTGTCGACCCAGGCCATGGCGGTTGCCGAGCTCCAGGCCCGGCGAGACCGCACCCACGGCCGCGGCACCGACGCGAACCGGTTGGCCGTCTCGGAGGTACAGGCCCGGCTGGGAATCACGCAGCACGCGGCAGAGGCGAAGGTGAACCTGGCGCTCGGGCTTCAGGAGTTTCCCGCGGTCGCCCACGCACTGACCGCGGGCAGGATCGATGCCCGCAAGGCGGACATTCTCCTCACCCACGACTCGTTGACACCGGCGGAGAGGCGAAGGCTCCACGCCCAGCTCCTGGCCGCGGCCGGCGGGCTGACCGGCCCGCAGCTCAAGGCCCAGATCGCGACGGCAGCCCTACGGGTGGACCCGGATGCGGGAAAGAAGCGCCGAGCCCAGGCGGTGCGGGACCGCACCGTCTCCTTCGACGATGGCGGCGACGGGATGATGTGGGTGGCCGCATTCATCCGCGCCGACCACGGCGCCGCCGCCCGCGTGGTCCTCGAGGCGTTGGCCGCCGCGAGCAAGACAGACACGGACAACCGAACGGTCGACCAGCGTCGGGCGGACGCCTTTGCCGACATCTTCGGGGGCATCCTCGAGCGCGGCGTGGATCTGCAGGGCCAGCCATTGCCCACGTTCCACGGCCAGCGCGCACTCGTGCAGGTGACCATCGGCGCCGGCACGCTGCTCGGTATCGACGACGAGCCGGCGGTTCTGGGCGGGCACGGGCCCATCTCGGCCGAGCTGGGCCGGGAGATCGCCCTGGACGGGACGTGGCGGGGACTGTTCACGGACGCCGCCGGGTGCTTCGCCGCACTGGGTTCCAAGAAGTACCGGCCGGGGGCAGACCTCTCGCGCACGGTGATCGCGCGCGACGTCACGTGCTCCTTCCCGGGCTGCCGGCAGCCCGCCTGGCGCGCTGACCTGGACCACATCGACTCCTACGATCCGGCCGTGGCCGATCTGCTGGAGCAGACCACCAAGAACCGCATGCAGGCCCTGTGCCGCCGCCACCACAACCTCAAGACCGCCAAGTTCTGGCATGCAAGCCGGGACGAGGTGAGCGGAGCAATCACGTGGACGGCTCCGACCGGCCACGTCTACATCCGCGCACCCGACCGGCCGCCGGGGCCCCCGCCGCCTCCGGCTCGTGCCCCGGCCGCAAACGGACCGCAGCCGCCTGGTATCCGGTTCCGAGGCGACGGGTCCGACGTCGGGGACGCGCCCCCATTCTGATCGCACCGACCGGCCAAGCCGATCACCGCCCGGACACGTCCACCTCCACGCGACCACGTCCACCGCCGTGCCGGCACTCCGCCGCCGCGTCGGCACACCGTAGCGGGTGTGCCGACGCCGACGCGGACAGGACGCCGACGGGGGCAACGCGTGCCGACTGCGCTGCGCAGTCATGGCCGTTCCTCAACCGCCAGCCGCATCACCCGCTGCGGGCCGTGGCCGCCGCCGAGATAGCGGCCGACGTCGGTGAAGCCGCCGGCGGTGTACGCGCGGACACCGGCGGGGTTGCGTTCGTTGACGGTGAGGTACAGCCACCGGGCGGCGGGCGCGACCTCGCGGACCAGTGCCGGCAGCAGGCGCACCGCGGTGCGCCCGTGCCCGCGGTGCTGGCTCGAGGCGTCGATGTAGAAGGCGCGCAGGAGCGCCGCCTCGGCGGGGCGGTCGGTGAGGCTGTCGAGGTAACCGACCGCGTCCAGGACCCCGAACCCGACGGCGGCGCCGTCGTACTCGACGACGAAGGGGGTGCGGTCGGGGTCGGCGTCGGCCGCGGGCAGGGTGAGCGCGGCGCGCGAGCTGTACTGCTCCTGGTCGGGCAGGGGGCGGAGCCGCACCGCCGCGGCACGTCGCGCGCGGGTGGCTTGGTCCGTGCGGTCCAGGCGGTACACGGCCGTCAGTGCCGGGTCGGCGCGGGGCCCGCCGGCGTGACGCATCTCAGGGTCGCCGGGGGTCTCGGGAGCGCTCACAGTGGGAGAGGATAGAGGCCATGCCCGCACTTCCCGACGGCGAGACGCCGCCCGACGACGGCACCCTCCCGCCGTCCGCGGCGGCCGGGGCCGCGCGCCGAGACCTGGGCGTCTACCTCCACGTGCCCTTCTGCCGCGTGCGCTGCGGCTACTGCGACTTCAACACCTACACCAACGCCGAGCTCGGCGGCGGGGCGAACGCGGCCAGCTACGCGAGCACGGCGCTGCGCGAGATCGACCTCGCCGCGCGGATCCTCGCGGACCCGGCGCTGCTCGCGGCGGGCATGCCCCAGCGTGAGGTCTCGACCGTCTTCGTCGGCGGCGGGACGCCCACGATGCTGCCCGTCGCCGATCTCGCCAGGATGCTCGACGGCGTCCGCCGCACCTGGGGCCTGGACCCGGGGGCCGAGGTGACCACCGAGGCGAACCCCGACTCCGTCGACGCCGCCTCGCTGGGGGCGCTGGCGGCGGCCGGTTTCACCCGCGTGTCCTTCGGCATGCAGTCCGCGGTCCCGCACGTGCTGGCCACGCTCGACCGCACCCACGACCCGAGGCGCGTGCCCGACGTCGTCGGCTGGGCACGTAGGGAGGGCCTCGACGTCTCCGTGGATCTCATCTACGGCACGCCGGGGGAGTCGATGGCGGACTGGCGCGCCAGCCTCGAGGCCGCCGTCGCGATGGAGCCCGACCACGTCTCCGCCTACGCGCTCGTGGTCGAGCCGGGCACGAAGATGGGCGCCCAGGTCCGCCGTGGCGAGCTGCCCCTGCCCGACGACGACGACGCGGCGCGTAAGTACGAGCTCGCGGAGGAGATCCTCACCGCCGCGGGCCTGCGCTGGTACGAGGTGAGCAACTTCGCGCGGGTCGACCCCGCCGACGGCGTCACGACGGGTGCCGGGGGCGCGCTGGGCACCCCCCGCCACGCGAGCCGGCACAACCTCTCCTACTGGCGCGACCAGGACTGGTGGGGAGTCGGCCCGGGCGCGCACAGCCACGTCGGGGACGTGCGGTGGTGGAACGTCAAGCACCCGCGCACCTATGCGCACCGCCTCGAGCAGGGCCTGAGCCCCGCCGCCGGGCGCGAGACGCTCGACGCGGCGACCCGCGAGCTCGAGCGCGTCATGCTCGGTGTGCGCCTGGCCGAGGGGCTCGAGCTCGCCCCGGGGACGGGCGCGGTACCGGTGGACCGGCGGGCGACCGTGGCCGACCTCATCGGTCGCGGGCTCGTCGAGTTCGCGCCGGCGCGCCGCGGGCGCATCGTCCTGACGCTGGACGGTCGCCTGCTCGCCGACGCGGTGGTCCGGGCGCTGACCGCCTGACGGCGACGATCTAGGGCGCCGCCTGACGGCGACGATCCCGGTGACCCGCTCCGGTCACCGACCCCGGTGGGCCGCGCTCACTCCGGGACGGCGGTGACGAAGTCGATGAGCTCCTCCATCCGGCCGAGCAGGGCCGGGGAGAGGTCCTTGTAGTCGCGGACCCGGCCGAGGATGCGCTTCCAGCCGTGGGCGATGTCGGCCTGGTCGGCGTGCGGCCAGCCGAGGGCCTCCAGCGTGCCGTGCTTGATGTCCACGCCGCGCGGCACGTCGGGCCACGCCGTCAGGCCCAGCCGTTCGGGGCGGACCGCCTGCCAGACGTCGATGTACGGGTGGCCGAGCACGAGCACGTGCGCCCCCGCGGCGCCCGCGGTGGCCTTGGCGGCGATGCGGGACTCCTTCGACCCCGCCACCAGGTGGTCAACGAGGACCCCGGCGCGACGGCGGGGCCCGGGCCGGAACTCGCGCAGCACCGCCTCGAGGTTGTCGACGCCGTCGAGCATCTCCACGACGACACCCTCGACGCGGAGGTCGTCCCCCCAGACCTTCTCGACGAGCTCCGCGTCGTGACGGCCCTCCACATAGATGCGCGAGGCCCGGGCGACGCGCGCGCGGTGCTGGTCCACCGCGATGGAGCCCGAGGCGGTCAGCCTCCGCCCCCCGGCGGTGGCAGGCCCGCTCGGGCGGGCCGGTGCGGCCGCCGGGGGAGTCAGCCGCACCGGCTTGCCCTCCACCCAGAACCCGGCGCCGAGCGGGAACGTCCGCGTGCGGCCCTTGCGGTCCTCCAGGACCACGACGTGCATCCCGCCGGACTTCTCCACGCGCACCACCGCGCCCACCCAGCCCGTCTGGACCTCCTCGACCACGAGCCCCCTCTCGGCCGGGAGGTCGCGGGTGGTGGCCCGGGTGGCGAAGGCGCCGCTGCGGTGCGGGTCTGAGGCAAGGATGTCGGTCCCGTAACGGTCGCTCACCCAGGCAGCCTAGGCAGGTGTGGTGCTTCCCACCGGCCGGCGCGCGGGCGTGGCGCGTAGGATTAGCACTCAGAACGTCAGAGTGCTGATGCGGCGCCGCCGCAGAGCCGCTCACCTGCGGGGGTGGTCGGTGGCAGGCTGCGCACAGAGGGTGCCGAGCGCCGTGGCCGTGCACCAGGGAGGAGGAGCGATGAGTCAGGACCGTCGGTTGGACGTCCTGCGCGCGATCGTGCAGGACTATGTCGAGACGCGTGAGCCGGTGGGCTCGCGCATCCTCGTCGAACGGCACTCCCTCGGCGTGTCGCCCGCGACCATCCGCAACGACATGGCCGCGCTGGAGGAGGAGGGCCTGATCGCCCAGCCCCATACGTCCGCCGGCCGCGTGCCGACGGACAAGGGCTACCGGCTCTTCGTCGACCAGATCTCCACGCTCAAGCCGCTGTCCATGGCGGAGCGGCGCGCCATCCAGAGCCTCCTCGACGGTGCCGTCGACCTCGACGACGTCGTCGAGCGCACCGTGCGCCTCCTCGCGCAGCTCACCCACCAGGTCGCCGTCGTGCAGTACCCGTCGCTGCGCCGCTCCGCGCTGCGGCACCTCGAGCTGGTGCCGCTGAGCCCGCAGCGGCTGCTGGTGGTCATCATCACCGACACCGGCCGGGTGGAGCAGCGCAGCGTCGAGACCGCGGCCGAGATCGACCCGGGCGTCATCGCCGAGCTGCGGGCGCGCCTCAACGTCATCTGCGCCGGCCGGCGGCTCCCCGCCATCTCGCACACCCTCGCGTCGCTGCCCGAGCAGTTCGCCCCCGAGCACCGCCCGCTGGTCGAGGCGGTCGCCGACGTGCTCGTCGACACGCTCCGCCTGGAGACGGAGGAGCGCATCGTGATGGCCGGCACGGCCAACCTCGCGCGCTCCGACCTCGACTTCACGCGGACCATCGGCCCCGTCCTCGAGGCGCTCGAGGAGCAGGTGGTCATGCTGCGCCTGTTCTCGGAGATGGAGGAGGACGCCGTCGCCGTGCGCATCGGCGCCGAGAACCACCACGAAGGCCTCGCCGAGGCGTCTGTGGTCACGAGCATCTACGGTGGTGCGGCACCCTCCGAGGGCGTCGCCCGTCTCGGTGTGCTCGGCCCCACACGCATGGACTACCCCGGGACGATGGCGGCGGTGCGCGCCGTCGCCCGCTACATCTCCCGCATCCTCGCCGGATGACCGGCACCAGACACCTCCGGGGCCGAGCCGCCGGAGCCCAGCACCCAGCCCCCAGCAGAGAGTGACGTGGTGAACGACTACTACGAGATCCTCGGCGTGTCCCGCCAGGCGAGCCACGAGGAGATCAAGAAGGCCTACCGCAAGCTGGCCCGAAAGCTCCACCCGGACGTCGCCGGCCCGGACGCCCAGGACAAGTTCAAGGACGTCACCCGTGCCTACGAGGTGCTCTCCAACCCCGAGAAGCGCCAGATGTACGACGTCGGAGGTGAGCAGGCCTTCAGCGGCGGCGGTGCCCCGGGCGGCTTCGGCGGCTTCCAGGACATCTTCGAGACCTTCTTCGGTGCGGCCGCCGGCGGGGCGCCCCGCGGCCCGGTGCCCCGCGGGCGGCGCGGGCAGGACGCCCTGGTCCGCCTCGACATGGAGCTCGAGGAGGTCGTCTTCGGCGCCACCCGCGAGCTCCAGGTGGACACGGCCGTCGTGTGCCCCACGTGCGAGGGCACGTGCTGCCGGCCCGGCACGCAGCCGCGGACCTGCGAGGTCTGCCACGGCCGCGGCTCGGTCCAGCGTGTGACACGGTCCTTCCTCGGCCAGGTCATGTCCACCGCCCCGTGCTCGGCCTGCCAGGGCCACGGCACCGTCATCCCCGACCCGTGCCCGGACTGCGCCGGCGAGGGCCGCGTGCGCACCCGCCGCACCCTCAAGGTCGAGGTCCCCGCCGGCGTCGACTCCGGCACCCGCATCCGGATGACCGGTCAGGGCGAGGTCGGCCCCGGCGGCGGACCGGCCGCCGACCTCTACGTGGAGATCCGCGAGCGGTCCCACCCCACCTTCGTGCGCCGCGGCGACGACCTGCACTGCACGATGGGCATCCCCATGACCGCGGCCGCGCTGGGCACCGTCCTCGAGGTCGACACCTTCGACGGCCTGCGCGCGGTGGACGTCGAGCCCGGCACCCAGCCCGAGGAGGTCCTCACGCTCCGCGACCTCGGCGTCGGGCACCTCAACCGCCCGGGTCGCGGCGACCTGCACGTGCACCTCGACGTCCAGGTCCCCACCCGCCTCGACGACCGTCAGCGCGAGCTCCTGGCCGAGCTCGCCGCCCTGCGCGGCGAGGAACAGCCCGAGCCCCGCCTCGCCACGAGCGGCTCCGGCGTGTTCTCCAAGCTCCGCGACAAGCTCGCCGGCCGCTGAGCGACCCGGGGACCAGGCCATGACCACCGCCGTCTTCCACGCCGGGGGCCGCGAGCTCGACGCCGCAGCCCCCGGGTCCGTGGTCACGCTCACCGGCGCCGAGGCCCGCCACGCCTCCACCGTGCGCCGGATGCGCGTGGGCGAGGAGGTCGAGCTCGTCGACGGCGCCGGCCTGCGCGTCGGCGGCACCATCACCTCGGCCGGGAAGGATGCCCTGCGCGTCCAGGTCGCCGACGTGCGCCGGGAGGCCCCGCCGGCGGCGCGCCTCGTCCTCGTCCAGGCCCTCGCCAAGGGCGGCCGGGACGAGATGGCGGTCGAGACGGCCACCGAGCTCGGCGTGGACGCCGTCGTGCCCTGGCAGGCCGAGCGGTCGGTGTCGGTCTGGGCCGGTGCGAAGGTCGCGCGCGGGCGTGAGCGGTGGGCCGCCGTCGTGCTCGCGGCGGCCAAGCAGTCCCGCCGGGCCTGGGTGCCCGAGGTCCGCGCGCCCCTGACGTCACGCGACCTCGTCCCGGCCGTGGCCGCGACGGTCGCCGCGGGCGGGGCGGTGCTCGTCCTGCACGAGCGGGCGAGCGTCCCGCTGGCCGCCGCGCGCCTCCCGTCCGCCGGCCCAGGGCCGGAGCGCCCCACGGACGTCACCGTGATCGTCGGCCCCGAGGGCGGCATCTCCGACGCCGAGATCAGCGCCCTGGAAGGTGCCGGCGCCCAGCCGGTGCTCGTCGGGCCGCACGTGCTGCGCACCTCGACCGCCGGCCCGGCCGCCCTGGCCGTCCTCGCCCAGCGCCTCGGGCGCTGGGGCTGACCCGCCGCGACCGGCCGCCCACCACGACCGGCCACGTCACGGACCCCGGCCGCCCACCGCGACCGGCCCCACCTATCCGCCCGGCCCTGCGGTAGGGCTCCGGCGGCCGGGCGGATATCCTGGTGCCGGCTCGGCGCGGATGCGCCGTCACGATCTACAGGAGAGACAAGGGCCCAGGCCCGACCTCATGTCGCAGAACCCACCTCCAGCCAGCGGCGACGGCACAGCAGGTCACGTGCAGCACCTGGTCACCGTCCCCGACAACGTCCCCATGGTCGCCCTCCTGGGGCAGCGCGACGAGGTGCTGCGCGCGATAGAGGGCGGGTTCCCCGCCGTCGACGTCCACGTCCGGGGCAACGTCGTGACCCTCACCGGCCCCAGCGGCGACGTGTCGCTGGCCGAGCGCCTCGTCGACGAGCTCGCGCAGGTGGCCGACGCCGGCCAGCCACTGAGCGCCGACGCCGTCGCGCGGGCCATCGCGATGCTGGTCGCCCCGAGCGCGGAGCGGCCGGCCGACGTGCTGACCACCAACATCCTCTCGAGCCGCGGGCGCACCATCCGGCCCAAGACCGTGGGCCAGAAGCACTACGTCGACGCCATCGACAAGTCGACCATCGTCTTCGGCATCGGCCCCGCGGGCACCGGGAAGACCTACCTCGCCATGGCGAAGGCGGTCGGTGCCCTGCAGGCGAAGCAGGTCAACCGGATCGTGCTCACGCGCCCGGCCGTCGAGGCGGGCGAGCGCCTCGGCTACCTGCCCGGCTCCCTCAGCGACAAGATCGACCCGTACCTGCGCCCGCTGTACGACGCCCTGTACGACATGCTCGATCCCGAGTCGATCCCCAAGCTCATGGCCGCCGGGACCATCGAGGTCGCGCCGCTGGCGTACATGCGCGGGCGCACCCTCAACGACGCCTTCATCATCCTCGACGAGGCCCAGAACACCTCTCCCGAGCAGATGAAGATGTTCCTCACGCGCCTCGGCTTCAACTCCCAGGTGGTCGTCACCGGCGACGTCACCCAGGTGGACCTGCCGACCGGCACGAAGTCCGGCCTGCGGGTGGTCCAGGAGATCCTCGACGACATCGACGACGTCACGTTCTGCCGCCTGACCAGCGCGGACGTCGTCCGGCACCGGCTCGTCGGCGAGATCATCGACGCGTACGCGCGCTGGGACGCCACCGCCGCCGGTCACGGCGACCGGGCGTCGGAGCGCCCCGAGCGTCGGGACCACCAGGCGCGAGGAGAGCGGCGATGAGCACCGAGATCAACAACGAGTCCGGGTACGACGTCGACGGCGAGGAGTTCGCCGCCCTGGCGCGGTACGTGCTCGAGGAGATGCGGGTGCACCCGCAGGCCGAGCTGTCGATCCTGTTCGTCACCACCGACGTCATGTCCGAGCTGCACGAGCGGTGGATGGACGAGCCCGGCCCCACCGACGTCCTGTCCTTCCCCATGGACGAGATGCGCCCCGGGCGGGCCGGCGAGGAGCCGCAGCCGGGCACCCTCGGCGACATCGTGCTGTGCCCGGAGGTGGCCGCCGAGCAGGGCCGCGCCGCGGGGCACTCCACCGTCGAGGAGATGCTGCTGCTGACCACCCACGGCATCCTCCACCTCCTGGGCTACGACCACGCGGAGCCGGAGGAGGAGAAGGAGATGTTCGCCCTCCAGCGACGCCTCCTGCTGACCTTCCTGGCCGGGCGCTGAGGCGCCGACCATGAGCGGGATGATCAACCAGGTCCCCGAGGTCTGGCTCGGCGTCCTCGCGGTCCTCGGCGTCGTCGTCGGCGCGGCCCTCAGCGCGGGGGAGGCCGCCCTGCAGCGCATCACGCGCACCGCCGTCGGCGAGATGGCGGCGGGGCGCCGGAAGAACGCCGACGCCGTCGCCCGGCTCGTGGAGCGGCGCCACATCGCGATGGGCGCGGTGTCCTTCGTGCGCGTGCTCGCCGAGATGACGGCCGCCGTGTGCGTGACCCTCGTGGTCGCCGACCTGCTGCCCCGCTGGTGGCACGTGCTGCTCGTGGCCGTCGCGGTGACCGCGTTCCTCCTGGCCCTCGTGGTCCAGGTCAGCCCGCGCCGCCTCGGCCGGCGCAACCCGGTGGGCGTGCTCCAGGTGCTCGCGCCGGTGATGTCCGTGCTCGCCGTCGCCGGCGCCGGCGTCCACCGGGTGGCGCGGGCCCTCGCCCCGCGGCCCTCGCGGACCGCCGACGAGACCCGCGCGGAGCGGGAGGAGGACCTGCGCGACATGGTCGACCGGGTCAGCGAGTCCGACCAGATCGAGGAGGAGGAGCGAGAGCTGCTCCACTCCGTGTTCGAGCTCGGCCGGACGCTGACCCGCGAGGTCATGGTCCCGCGCACGGACATGGTCACCATCGACGTCGACCAGCCGCTGGACAAGGCGATCAGCCTGTTCACGCGCTCGGGGTACTCCCGGGTGCCGGTCGTGGGGGAGTCGACGGACGACCTGCGCGGCGTGCTCTACCTCAAGGACGTCATGCGCCGGGTCCACCACCGCAACGACGCCGCGCACCTCACCGTCGCGGACGTCATGCGCGAGCCCACGTTCGTGCCCGAGACGAAGCTCGTGGACGACCTGCTCCGGGAGATGCAGGCCGACAGCGTGCACATCGCCATGGTGGTGGACGAGTACGGCGGCATCGCCGGGCTCGTGACCATCGAGGACCTCCTCGAGGAGCTCGTCGGCGAGATGGTCGACGAGCACGACCGCGCCGAGCCCGAGGTCGAGCACCTCGCGGACGGGACGGTCCGCGTGCCCGCCCGGCTGCCCATCGACGAGCTGGGCGAGCTCTTCGGGCTGGAGATCGACGACGACGACGTCGACTCGGCCGGCGGCCTGCTCGCCAAGGCGCTCGGCAAGGTGCCGCTGCCCGGCTCGGAGGTCGACGTCCTCGGCCTCCACCTCGTCGCCGAGCGCGCCGAGGGCCGGCGCCGGCGCATCTCCACCATCCTGGCCTCGCCCGTTCTCGAGGCCGCCCCGCACGACGACGAAACCCAGGTGCACCTATGAGCTTCCCATCCGACGACGAGCTCATGGCGGGGCCCAACGCCCTCGACGACGCCCTGATCACGCCCGGCGACTGGCCGGAGGACTTCCGTGCCGGGTTCGCGTGCCTGGTCGGGCGGCCCAACGCCGGCAAGTCGACCCTGACCAACGCCCTGGTCGGGCAGAAGGTCGCGATCACCTCCGGGCGCCCGCAGACCACCCGCCACACCATCCGCGGCGTCGTGCACCGCCCGGACGGCCAGCTCGTGCTGGTCGACACGCCGGGGCTGCACCGGCCCCGCACGCTGCTCGGCCAGCGGCTCAACGACCTCGTGCGCGAGACCCTCTCCGAGGTCGACGTCATCGTGTTCTGCATGCCCGCCGACGAGAAGGTGGGCCCCGGCGACAAGTTCATCGCCCGCGAGCTCACCCAGCAGCGCACGCCGGTCATCGCCGTGGCCACCAAGGCCGACAAGGTCGGGCGCGAGGCCCTGGTCGCCCACCTGCTCGAGATCGACAAGCTGGGCGACTGGGCCGAGATCGTGCCGGTCTCCGCCGTCAAGGACGAGCAGGTCGACGTGCTGACGGACCTGCTCATCGAGCGGATGCCGGTGGGCCCGCCGCTCTACCCGAGCGGGGAGCTGACGGACGAGCCCGAGAACGTGATGATCGCGGAGCTCGTGCGCGAGGCCGCGCTGGAGGGCGTGCGCGACGAGCTGCCGCACTCCCTCGCAGTCCTGGTCGACGAGATCACCGAGCGGCCGCAGGAGGAGGACGACCCTCGCCCCCCGATGCTCGACGTCCGCGTCAACCTCTACGTGGAGCGCAGCTCGCAGAAGGCGATCATCATCGGCAAGGGCGGGGCGCGCCTGCGCGAGGTGGGGACCCAGGCCCGGCGCGGCATCGAGGCGCTCCTCGGCTCCCGCATCTTCCTCGACCTGCACGTGACGGTGGCCAAGGACTGGCAGCGGGACCCCAAGCTGCTCCAACGCCTGGGCTTCTGACCCCCGCGGTGAGCGGTCAAGTCCTAGCAACCAACCTGTCGGCGTGAGCGGTCAAGTCCTCCCAGCGAGGACTTGACCGCTCACGCCCCCTCGCTCCCTCCCTCCCCGCCCGCCGCGCGAGGGCTGTGGGCGGCACCACCCGCGGCCCAGACGGCGGGGCGGCCGGGACGAACTACCCTGTCGAGGTGAGACACGGGAGGCTGGCCGCCAGCATCACGCTGGTGCTGCTGCTGGGCCTCATCGGCTCGCTCGCCGGCCCGGGCTGGAGCCCGCAGCCGCTGGGGCACACGCTCGTGCCAGAGACGGCGGGCACCGCGATCGGGTCCGACGCGCTCACCCCGCCGGTCGGGACCTATGAGGTCGCCCGCGCGGTCGTAGGCGTCCGGCTCGCGCCCGACGTCACCGTCCAGGCGACCGTCGCCTCGCCCGTCGGGGCGCCGGGCCCCCGGCCCGCGATGCTGTTCATGCACGGCGCGGGCACGGCGACCCACGAGAACTTCCGTGACATCACGACCGCGCTGGCCAGCGCCGGGATCGTCACGATGGTCCCGGACAAACGCGCCGACACGTACACGACGCGCGAGCGGGACTACCCCGAGATGGCCCAGGACTACCTCCAGTCGTTCGCGGTGCTGCGGGGCTGGCCCGGCGTCGACCCCGACAGGGTGGGCATCTACGGCGAGAGCGAGGGCGCGATGTCGGCGCCCATCGCCGCCGCGGGCAACGACGACGTCGCGTTCGTCGTCCTCGTCTCCGCACCCGTCCTCCCGCTGCGCGAGCAGGGCGCGCTGGCCGCGGACTCGTACCTGCGCGAGGTGGGCGTGCCCGACCGCATGCTGCGGGCCATCCCGCGGCTGGTCGGCGGGTCGCTGCCGGGCGGCGGGTTCGAGTACTTCGACTTCGACGTGTCCCGCTACCAGCAGCACATGACCCAGCCGGTCCTCATGGTCTACGGCACGCAGGACTACTCCATGCCGATCGTCCAGGGCGCCGAGCTGCTCATCTCGGACCTTGCCGAGGCCGGCAACGAGCAGTACACCGTGCGCTACTACGACGGCGCGAACCACGGCATCCGCATCGGGAAGGACCTGGCGCCCGGCTTCACCCAGGACCTCGCGCGCTGGACCCTGGGCCTGCCGGAGACCGCTGACGCGCCGCCGCGCATCGCGGGCGCCGAGCCCGTCCAGGCGTTCCGCGCGGACCCGGTGGACCGCCCGCGCTGGTACGCGAGCGGCGACATGATCGTCTACACCTTCCTCGTCGGCCTGGGGCTCCTCGCCCTCGCCGCCGTGGCCGCCCTCGCGGGGCAGGCGCCGCGGCTCGCGAGGCGCCGGCCCTCCGCCATGGCGCCGCCCCTGGGGCGGTACACCGCCGCCCTGAGCCTGGCGACGGTGGCCACCTGGGTGGTCTTCCTGGCCTACCTCGTCTCGATCGCGAGCCTCGCGCTGAACTACCGCACCAACGCCTTGATCGTGCAGGGCGGGTGGATCGTCGTCCAGATCGTCGGCATCCTCGCCGCCGCGCTGCTCGTCCTCACCGTCGACGGCGCCTGGCGGCGGCGGCGCGCGCCCCGCGGCCGGGTCACCATGGGCCGGGCGGGCTGGGCCTCGCTGACCTGCGCCGTCGCCGGCAGCGTCGTGCTGCTGGTCAACGCCGCCTACTGGGGCGTCTTCCCGGCCGTGCTGTGAGCAGCCCCGTGTCAACGCCCGGCTTTGCGTCGGTGAGCGTGCGCCGCGTGCACCGCGTGCACCGGTGGGCCCGTGTGGGCGCGGCGTGGCACGCTCGGCACAGGGCACGGACGGAAGGGGACGCATGGTGACGTGGGGCATGGCCACCGACGCCGGTGGCCACCGGGCCGCCAACGAGGACGCCGCGCTCGCGCAGCCGCCCGTGTTCGCCGTCGCGGACGGCATGGGCGGCCACGCCCGCGGCGAGATGGCAAGCCAGATGGTCGTGGAGGAGCTCGCGGCCCTCGCCGGCCGGCCGCCGGCGCGGATCGGCCCCGCGGACGTCGGGGCGGCCGTGGACCGGGCCGTGGCCCGCATCCGCGAGACCATGGCCGCGGAGGCGGGAGCCGCCTTCGACCCCGTCCGGGACACCGCCGGCACCACCGTCGCCGGTGTCGTGCGCACGCAGGACGACGACGGCACACCCAGCTGGCTCGTCCTCAACGTCGGCGACTCGCGCGTCTACCGCTACTCCGACGGCGCCCTCCGCCAGGTCAGCGTCGACCACTCCCTCGTGCAGGAGATGGTCGACGCGGGCGAGCTGGACGCGGCCGCCGCCCGGACCCACCCGCGCCGCAACGTCATCACGCGTGCCGTCGGCGCCGCCGCCGAGACCGAGATCGACTTCTGGGTCCTGCACCCCGGGCCCGGGGAGCGCCTCCTGATGTGCACGGACGGGCTGGTGGGCGAGCTCGAGGACGCCGAGATCGCCGAGGTGCTCGCCGCCGTCCCGGACGCGCAGGAGGCGGCGGACGCCCTCCTGCGCCGGGCGCTCGACGGCGGGGCCAACGACAACGTGACGGTCGTCGTCGTCGATCCGGCTGACGCCGGCGCGCCGGCGCCCACCGCGCCCGGCTGACGCCGGCGCGGCGGCGCCCACCGCGCCCGGCTGACGCCGGCGCGGCGGCGCCCACCGCGCCCGTCTGACGCCCGGCCCCGTGGAATTCTGAGACACCGGGGGCCGCAACGTGACGATGTCACCGCCGCGCGCTAACCTCACACTCGTGCGCATGGCTCACCACGGGCGGCACCTGCTGCTCCTTCCTTGCCGCGACGAGGCCCTGTAAGGCCGGCTCCTCGTCGCGGCGGTTGTCGTGCCTGGCCACCGAGCACCCGCACCAGCGACGAGGAACCACGATGAAGACGCAAGACCACATCAGCGCGCAGCAGCCCTCCGGCATGCCGGTGGCGAAGTACCGGCCCTTCCAGGAGACCAACGGGGTAGACCTGCCGGACCGGCAGTGGCCCACCCGGCGCACCACCCGCGCCCCGCGCTGGCTGTCCACCGACCTGCGTGACGGCAACCAGGCGCTGATCGAGCCGATGAACGCCGAGCGCAAGCGCACGATGTTCGACCTGCTCGTCAAGATGGGCTACAAGGAGATCGAGATCGGCTTCCCGGCCGCCTCGCAGACCGACTTCGACTTCGTCCGCTCCCTCGTGGAGGACGACGCCGTGCCCGACGACGTCACCGTCTCGGTGCTGAGCCAGTCCCGGCCCGAGCTGATCCACCGGACCATCGACTCCCTCGTCGGCTTCCCCCGCGCCACGGTGCACCTGTACAACGCGACCGCGCCCGTCTTCCGGGAGATCGTCTTCCGCAGCGACCGCGAGGCCACCAAGGAGCTGGCCGTCTCCGGCACCCGCGAGGTCATGGCCTACGCGGAGAAGGTCCTCGGCGACGAGACCACCTTCGGCTACCAGTACTCCCCGGAGATCTTCGTCGACACCGAGCTGGACTACGCCCTCGAGGTCTGCGAGGCCGTCATGGACGTGTGGCAGCCGGAGGGCGGCCGGGAGATCATCCTCAACCTGCCCGCCACCGTCGAGCGGGCCACGCCGAACGTCTACGCCGACCAGATCGAGTGGATGAGCCGGCACCTGTCCCGCCGCGACCACATCGCCCTGTCGGTGCACCCGCACAACGACCGCGGCACCGGCGTCGCCTCCGCGGAGCTGGGCATGCTCGCCGGCGCGGACCGCGTCGAGGGCTGCCTGTTCGGCCAGGGCGAGCGCACCGGCAACGTCGACCTCGTCACGCTCGGCCTGAACCTGTTCAGCCAGGGCATCGACCCGATGATCGACTTCTCGGACATCGACGGCGTGCGCCGCACCGTCGAGTCCTGCACGCAGATGGACGTCCACCCCCGCCACCCCTACGGCGGCGACCTCGTCTACACCTCGTTCTCCGGCTCGCACCAGGACGCCATCAAGAAGGGCTTCGGCGTCCGCGAGGAGAAGGTCGCGGCCGCCGGCGGCGACGAGCGCGCCGTCGTCTGGGAGCTGCCCTACCTGCCGATCGACCCCAAGGACGTGGGCCGCAGCTACGAGGCCGTGGTCCGGGTCAACAGCCAGTCCGGCAAGGGCGGCGTGGCGTACCTCCTCTCCTCCACGCGGCACCTGGACCTGCCCCGCCGCCTGCAGATCGAGCTCTCGGGCATCGTCCAGAAGCACACAGACGCCTACGGCGGCGAGATCGACGCCGAGCAGCTGTGGTCGATCTTCGCCGACGAGTACCTGCCCCACACCGCCGCGATGGGCCTGGCGCCGTGGGGCCGCTTCGCGCTCAAGGGCACCACGGTCACCACCGCCGGGGAGGGCACCGGCGCGGTCCTGACCGTCACGCTCGTCGACGGCGGCGAGGAGAAGGTCGTCGCCGCCACCGGCAACGGGCCGATCGACGCCTTCACCAACGCGCTGCGTGAGGTCGGTGTGGAGGTCGGGGTCCTGGACTACGCCGAGCACGCGCTCTCGGAGGGCGGGGACGCCACGGCCGCCGCCTACGTCGAGTGCGAGGTGGACGGCCAGGTCCTGTGGGGGGTGGGCATCGACCCGTCCACCATGACCGCGTCGTTCAAGGCGATCGTCTCCGCCGTCAACCGCGCGCAGCGCTGAGCCGGGCGGGGTGCGGGCTGGGATGATGGTGCGGTGAAGCTCTACCGGGACGAGGCCGTGGTGCTGCGCACCCACAAGCTCGGTGAGGCCGACCGCATCATCACCCTGCTCACCCGCGAGCACGGGCAGGTCCGGGCCGTGGCCAAGGGCGTGCGGCGCACGTCCAGCAAGTTTGGGGCGCGGCTCGAGCCGTTCGGCGTCGTCGACATCCAGCTCCACCTGGGCCGGAACCTCGACACGATCACCCAGGTCGACACCATCGCCCCGTACGGCCGGTCGATCGGCGCCGACTACTCCCTGTACACGACGGCGACCGCGATGGTGGAGACCGCCGGGCGGTTCACGGAGATCGAGCGCGAGCCCGCGCCGCAGCAGTACCTCCTCCTCATCGGCGCCCTGCACGCCCTGGCGACCCGGCGCCACGCCGCGTCCCTCGTGCTCGACTCGTACCTCCTGCGCTCCCTGTCGGTGGCCGGCTACTCGCCGAGCTGCTACGACTGCGCCCGCTGCGGCGCCCCCGGTCCGCACCGGGCATTCAACCCGGCGGCCGGCGGCGCGATGTGCGACGCGTGCCGCCCCCCGGGCTCGGCGTCGCCCGCGCCGGAGACGATGTCGCTGCTCGGGGCGCTGCTCTCCGGGGAGTGGACCGAGGCCGACGGCTCCGACGTCCGCCACCGCAGGGAGGCCTCCGGCCTGGTCGCCGCCTACCTGCAGTGGCACCTGGAGCGTCAGCTCCGGTCGCTGCGCATGGTCGAGCGCGCATGAGCGAGTTCGAGTCCGTGCTGCGTACCTTCCCCGGCGCGGCCGCGGGATCCGCCCGGCCCGACGACGCAGCCCGGCCCGACGGCGGCCGTGGCGCCCCGGCGCCGCCGCCCCCGCACCCGTCGGGCGTGCGGGCCCCCCAGATGGACCGCCGCTTTGTCCCGCGTCACGTCGCCGTGGTCATGGACGGCAACGGCCGCTGGGCCAACGCACGCGGCCTGCCGCGCGTGGAGGGGCACAAGGCGGGGGAGGCCGCGCTCCTCGAGGTGGTGGCCGGAGCGATCGAGCTCGGCATCACCCACGTGTCCGCCTACGCGTTCTCCACGGAGAACTGGAAGCGTTCACCGGAGGAGGTCCGGTTCCTCATGGGCTTCAACCGGGACGTGCTGCACCGCCGGCGCGACCAGATGGACGGCTGGGGCGTGCGGGTGCGGTGGGCCGGCCGCCGGCCCCGGCTGTGGCGCTCGGTCATCTCCGAGCTCGAGCGCGCCGAGGAGCAGACGAGGCACAACGACGTGTGCACGCTGACCATGTGCGTGAACTACGGCGGCCGCGCTGAGATCGCCGACGCCGCCAAGACGATCGCGCGCGAGGTCGCGGCCGGGCGGCTCGACCCGGAGAAGGTCACGGAGAAGACGGTGGCCCGGTACCTCGACGAGCCGGAGCTGCCGGACGTCGACATGTTCCTGCGCACCGGCGGGGAGCAGCGCACGAGCAACTTCATGCTGTGGCAGTCGGCCTATGCGGAGATGGTCTTCATCGAGGACGCCTGGCCGGACGTGGACCGGCGGACCCTGTGGCGCGCGGTGGAGACGTACGCCCGCCGCGACCGGCGCTACGGGGGAGCGGTCGACAAGCCGGTGGCCTCGGCCCCCTGACCCCATGTGGCGAGCGGTCAAGTACTCGCACGACGGCCGCGCCCCCAGGTCGCGACGGCGCCCCCGGGTCGCGAGCGGTCAAGTGCTCGCACGCCCCGCTCCTGGTCGTACTCGCCGGGACGAGGTCGTAGGTCCCGGAGTATGACTTCGTCCGGCCGGGCACGACCGGTGGATCCCGATCGGCTCCGAGGAGTTGTCAGTACTTGACCGCTCACCGAGGGGAGGGGTTGGGAGGACTTGACCGCTCGGGGTCCCGGGGGGCGGGGGTGACGCGCGAGCGGCGACGGCGCACGAGGACGGTGGCCGTGATGACGACGGCGACCGCGGCGATGCCCGCGATGCCCCACGGAGAGCCCGCGGCGGCCGCGAGCGCCGCGTCCCAGACGGCGAAGCCGATGGTCGAGTAGATCGCCGCCCAGGCCAGCGCGCCCGGCACCTGGGCCAGGGCGTACCGCCCCCAGTGGATGCGCAGCACGCCCGCACCGGCGTTGACCATCGTCTGGAAGCCGACGGTGAGGTACGAGACGGGCACCACGACGAGCCCCCACCGGCGGATGGCCTCGATCCCGCGGGCGGTGCCCTCGCCCTGCAGCCAGTCGTAGGCCCGCCGCCGCCACCCGCCCCGGGGGTGGGACCGGCGCAGTGCCTGCTCGGTGAGAATCCGCCCGGCCCAGTAGGTCCCCTGGCCCCGGATCGTGGCGCCGAGGTAGAGGAAGGCAAAGACCAGCCAGAAGGGCCAGCTCGCCAGGAAGTCAGGCACGCGCGTCCCCGCCGTGCCCCGTCTCAGCCCGCCGAGGCCCCTCGTCCTCGTCCCCGCCGCCCGCGCTCACGAGCTGGCGCGCCGCGCAGGCGGCGCACGTGCCGAACAGCTCGGCCGTGTGGTCCACCCCGACGAACCCGTTCTCGCGCGCCACGCTCGCCGCCCACCGTTCGACCGGCTCACCGGCCACCTCGACGGTGCGCCCGCACACCCGGCACACGAGGTGGTGGTGGTGCTCCTGGCGCGCGCAGCGCCGGTACAGGGTCTCGCCGTCGTCGATCCGCAGGACGTCGACCTCCCCGGAGTTCGCGAGGACCTGCAGCGTCCGGTACACGGTCGCGAGCCCGATCGGCTGCCCGTGCGCGCGGAGCATCTCGTGGAGCTGTTGGGCGCTGCGGAAGTCGGTCGTGCGCTCGAGGAGCGCGCTGACCGCCGAGCGCTGCCGCGTCATGCGGACCATGTCGCCCCCTGCTCGAGCTGGACGTCGTCCTCGACGTCGAGGTGCGGGTCGAGGACCCGCCTGGGGCGCACCACCAGCGGGCGGACCACGGACACGACGGCGTAGACGGCGACGGCGAGGACGACGATCGTCGCGCCGGGGGAGAGGGGCAGGAAGTACGTCAGCGACAGCCCGACGACGCTGACCGCCACGCCGACGACCATCGCGATCGTCATCGTCGTGCGGAAGGAGCGGCTGAACAGCTGGGAGATCGCCACCGGCACGATCATCACGGCCGAGACCAGGAGGACCCCGACCACGCGCATGGACACCGACACGGTCATCGCCGCCATGACGGCGATGAGGATGTTCAGCCCGCGCACGGGCAGCCCGCTCGCCCGGGCGTACTCCTCGTCGTGGCACAGCGCGAACAGCGCCGGACGCAGGCCGAGGCCGGCGCCGAGGATGAGGACGGCGAGGCCGAGCGTGAGCCACACGTCCGTCGTCGACACGGTGGCGATCGATCCGAAGAGGTAGCCGTTGAGGTTCGCGGAGGTGCCGCCCGCGATCCCGATGATGAGCACGCCGCCGGCGATGCCGCCGTAGAACAGCAGCGCGAGCGCGAGGTCCCCGCTGGTCTTGCCCCTGGCGCGGACCACCTCGATGAGCACGGCGCCGACGACCGACGCGAGGATCGCGCCGGGGACGGCGAGCACGTCACGCGGGGTCAGCCCGGCGATGCTGCCGGCGAGCCAGCCCATGGCGACGCCGGTGAGGGCGACGTGGCCGATGCCGTCACCGAGCAGGGCGAGGCGCCGCTGGACGAGATAGGTGCCCATGACCGGGGCGGCCACCCCCACGAGAACCGCGACGAGGAGCGCCCGCTGCATCAGCGGCGTCTGGACCATGAGCAGGAGCGTGTCGAAGAAGGCCATCACAGGTCCACCCGCAGGTTGGGGACGTGGGCGTCGAGTCGCCCGGCGTCGTCGTCGTGGGCGTGGACGTGGTCGTGGAGCGCGTCGTCGTGCCCGACGGCGGCCGGCAGGCGGGCGCCGTCGTGCACCACGCGGCCGTGCCGCAGGAGGATCGCCCGCTCGAGCAGCGCGCCCAGCTCGCCGAGCTCGTGGAGGACGACGAGGATGGTCGTGCCACGCCCGTGCAGGTCTGCGAGGGTGGCGGCGAGGGCCTCCTTGGACCGCTTGTCGATGCCGGCCAGCGGCTCGTCCAGGATGAGGAGCTCGGGTTCGCGCACGAGCGCGCGGGCGATGAGCACCCGCTGGTGCTGGCCGCCGGAGAACACCTGGACGCTGTCGTCGGCCCGGTCGGCCAGGCCCACCTGCGCGAGCGCCTCGAGGGAACGCTTGCGGGCGTCGCGCGGGAGCCGCAGCCGGCCGTTGTCGACCAGGCCGGAGGTCACCACCTCGAGCGCGGTCGCGGGCACGCCACCGCTGGCGGTGACCCGCTGCGGCACGTAGCCCATCCGGGCCCACGGCACGTCCCGGCGGTGACCGCCGACGTCCCGGCCGAAGAGCCGGGCGTGCCCCCGGGTGATCGGCACGATCCCGACGAGCGACTTCACCAGCGTGGACTTTCCCGAGCCGTTGGCGCCGAGCAGCGCCACGATCTCCCCGCGCCCGACGGTCAGGGAGATCCCGCGCAGGATGGTGGAGGTGCCCAGGACCACGGTCAGGTCCTCGGTGACGATCGGCGGGGCGTCCATGGGGCTCAATGGTTCCACGGACGCGGCTCGCCGTGCGCCTCGGCCGTGCGGGCGGGCAGCCGTGCCGGCGCGCGCGCTCACGCGCACTGGAGCGCACCCTTGAGGGCGGCGAGGTTGGCGCGCATCGTGTTGTCGTAGTCGACGCCCTGGTCGATCCGGGCATCGAGGGGGTCGAGCACCGCGACGTCGAGTCCGAGGTCCCCGGCGATTGTGTCCGCGACCGAGGAGCCGGCGCCGGGCTCGGCGAAGATGGTGTTGACGCCGTGCGCGTGGATCTCCTCGCTGACCTCCGCGACATGCGCAGGGGAGGGCTCACCCTCCGGGTCGAGGCCCGCGATGGCGACCTGCTCGAGTCGGTAGCGCTCAGCGAGGTAGCCGTACGCCTGGTGGGCGACGACGATGGTGCGGGTGGCACACGTCGCCAGCCCGTCCGTGAACGCCGCGTCGAGCTCTCCCTGCCGGGTGGCGAACGCGTCCGCGTTCGCCCGGTAGTCGGCGGCGTGGGCGGGGTCGGCCGTCGCGAGCTCCTCACCGAGCGCCCGGCCGACGTCCGCGAGGCGGGTCGGGTCGAGCCAGAAGTGGGGGTCCGCCCCGGAGTGGTCATGCCCGGCGTGGGCACCGCTCTCGTGGGCGTGGTCCCCGCTCGCCCCGGTGGGCGCGGTCGCCCCCGCGACTTCCTCCTCGGGCGTCAGCAGGTTCGCGTGGTCGGCCGCGTCCAGGACGTGCGCGGGATCGGACTGTGTGACGGCGTCGTCGACTGCCGCCTGGAAGCCCGAGAGGTAGACGACGAGGTCGGCCCTGGTGAGCTGAGCGACGGCGTTGGGGGACAGCTCGAGCTCGTGCGCGTCGACGCCGGGCGGCGTGAGGGGCGTGACGTGCACGTGCTCGCCACCGACCTGCTCAGTCATGTACTGCAGCGGGTAGATGGCGGCCATCACCTCCAGCGGTCCGCCGTCGCTCCGCGGTGCGGACGTCGAGCAGGCGGCCAGGGCGAGCGCGCTGGCCGCGGCCACGGCGAGGCCGCGCCAGCGAGGGGTCTTCATGAGGATGATTCTCAGGACAGCTGAGAATGGATGTCAACTGCCGTTGGTGTGACGCCCACCACGTGGCCGCCGCCGACCGGGCGCCAGAAAGTCCCCGACCGGCCCGGCATGGTTAGGTGGAGCACCGCAAGGGCGTGCACAGCAGTGCCCGCGCGCCCTTGGGCACCCGCGTCAGCCAGGCGCGGGTCCAAGCCCGCGTCAGCCAGGCGCGGGTTCGAGCCCCCGTCAGCCAGGCGTGGGTCCGCACGATGAACCGGAGTGATCTGAAGTGGCTGCACCCTCGCGCCTCGACAACGTCATCAACCTCGCCAAGCGGCGGGGCTTCGTCTTCCCCTCGGGAGAGATCTACGGCGGTACCCGCTCCGCGTGGGACTACGGACCCCTCGGCGTGGAGCTGAAGGAGAACATCAAGAAGCAGTGGTGGCGTCACATGGTCACCTCGCGCGACGACGTCGTCGGGCTCGACTCCTCGGTCATCCTGCCCCGCCAGGTCTGGGTGGCCTCCGGCCACGTGGGCGTCTTCACCGACCCCCTGACCGAGTGCCTCTCCTGCCACAAGCGCTTCCGCGCGGACACCATGGCGGAGGAGTTCGAGGAGAAGAAGGGCCACGCCCCGGAGAACGGGCTGGCGGACATCGCCTGCCCCAACTGCGGCACCCGTGGTCAGTGGACCGAGCCCCGCGACTTCAACATGATGCTCAAGACCTACCTCGGCCCGGTCGAGGACGACTCCGGCCTGCACTACCTGCGCCCCGAGACGGCCCAGGGCATCTTCGTCAACTTCGCCAACGTCATGACGTCCGCCCGCAAGAAGCCGCCGTTCGGCATCGGCCAGATCGGCAAGTCCTTCCGCAACGAGATCACGCCGGGCAACTTCATCTTCCGCACGCGCGAGTTCGAGCAGATGGAGATGGAGTTCTTCGTCGAGCCCGGTACGGACGAGAACTGGCACCAGTACTGGATCGACCAGCGCACCGACTGGTACACGGGCCTGGGCATCAGCGCCGAGAACCTGCGCCACTACGAGCACCCGCAGGAGAAGCTGTCCCACTACTCCAAGCGGACCGTGGACATCGAGTACCGCTTCGGGTTCCAGGGCAGCGAGTGGGGCGAGCTCGAGGGCATCGCCAACCGCACCGACTTCGACCTGTCCACCCACACCCAGCACTCCGGGCAGGACCTGAGCTACTTCGACCAGGCGAAGAACGAGCGGTGGGTGCCTTACGTCATCGAGCCCGCCGCGGGCCTGACGCGCTCCCTCATGGCGTTCCTCGTCGAGGCCTACACCGAGGACGAGGCGCCCAACACGAAGGGCGGCGTCGACAAGCGCACGGTCCTCAAGCTCGACCCCCGGCTCTCGCCCGTCAAGGCCGCGGTCCTGCCCCTCTCCCGCAACGAGCAGCTCTCGCCGGTGGCGAAGAACCTCGCCGCCGAGCTGCGCCAGTACTGGAACGTCGACTTCGACGACGCCGGCGCGGTCGGCCGGCGCTACCGCCGCCAGGACGAGGTCGGCACGCCGTTCTGCATCACGGTCGACTTCGACAGCCTGGAGGACCAGGCCGTCACCGTGCGTGAGCGCGACACGATGACGCAGGAGCGGATCAGCCTGGACAAGGTCCGCGGGTACCTCGCCGAGCGGCTGCCCGGCTGCTGACCGCCGTCCCGCCGGGCGACGTACGTGGGGCGCTCGGCGGGACGCCCCGTCGCTGCCGCGGCGGGCCGGCCCTGGCCGAGGCCGGGCGGGCGGCGCGCCGGGGCGTGCCCTCCCGCACGGGCGGCGTCGCCCCGGAGAGCATGGGTGGGTGCCCCACAACCACAACCGCGGCCCGGATGCCCCGGACCTGGCGCCGGCGGAGTCCCGGCGCGTCCGCACGATCCTCGCGCTGCTCGTCGCGCCGCTGCTGGCGGCAACCGTCGTCGGTCTGGCGCTCCTGTGGCCGCGCGGCGAGACGCCGATCGGCAGCGTGCCGCTCGCCGGGTCCGGCATGACGATCGAGGCGGGAACCGTGGTCGAGGTCGCGGAGGACGCGTCCGGCGCGGGCGGCCAGGTGCGGGTGGAGCTGAGCACGGGGATCGGCGAGGGCCAGGTGGTCCCCGTCCAGGTGCCGCCCGAGGTCATGACCAACGGCATGGACGTAGGCGACGATATTCGTCTGATGTTTACCCCGCAGGCAATGGGCACGGGAAGCCCCTACGTGTTCTGGGACTTCCAGCGCACCGCCCCGGTGGGTTGGCTGGCGCTGGGCTACGCCGCCGTGGTCTTGGCCGTCGCACGGTGGCGGGGCCTCGCGGCGATGCTGGGGCTCGCGGCGTCCCTCGCGATCATCGTCGTGTTCGTGCTGCCGGCCCTCATGCTCGGGCACCCGCCACTGCTGGTGGCGCTCGCCGGCGCGGCAGCCATGTGTTCGCGTCGCTGTACCTGGCGCACGGTGTGTCGATCCGGACCACGACGGCGCTGCTCGGTACCTTCCTCGGACTCGCCATCACCGTGGTGCTGGCGATGTGGAGCACTCGGGCGGCGAACCTCACCGGCACGAGCTCAGAGCACGCGGTCATGCTCTCCTCCACGTTCCCCAACCTGTCGCTGACCGACCTGCTGATGTGCGGGATCGTCATCGCCGGTCTCGGTGCACTGAACGACGTCACCATCACCCAGGCCTCGGCCGTATGGGAGCTGCACGCCGCGAACCCCGCGCTGCCCCGGCGGACCCTGTTCACCAGCGGCATGCGCATCGGGCGGGACCACATCGCCTCGACCGTGTACACGCTCGCGTTCGCCTACGTGGGCACCGCGCTCCCGGTGCTCATGGTGGCGGCGCTGATGGACCGCGCCGCGCTGGACACCCTCATGGCGGGCGAGATCGCCGAGGAGGTCGTGCGCACGCTCGTGTCCTCGGTCGGCCTGGTCCTCGCGATCCCCGCCACCACCGGCATCGCCGCGCTGCTGGTGCGCACCAGCGCGGGCCGCGGCAGGGTCCGCGGCGGCGACGTCCGCAGCGGTGGCGCGCGTTCGGTGGCGGGCACCGTCCCCGCCCCCACCCTGTGACGAGGTCGCGCACCATCTCACGCCGCGCCGGGTTGGGCCGCGCGGTGGCCTCGTGGACAATGGCCCGGTGAATGGACTGCAGATCGGAGCCGTGAGGCTGGGGAGCCCGGTCATCCTGGCCCCCATGGCGGGCGTGACCAACCCTCCGTTCCGCCAGCTGTGCCGCGAGGCCGGCCTGGCCGGTCTGCGCGCGGCGACGGACGACTCCGCGCCCGGCACCGTCGCGCCCGGCACCGTCGCGCCCGCCGGCCTCTACGTGACGGAGATGATCACCTCCCGCGCGCTGGTCGAGCGGACCCCCGAGACGATGCGGATGATCACCCCGGACCCGGCGGAGCCGGTCCGCTCCGTGCAGCTCTACGGCGTCGACCCCGCCACCATCGCCGCCGCCGTGCGCATCCTCGTGGCCGAGGACCGCGCCGACCACGTCGACCTCAACTTCGGCTGCCCCGTCCCCAAGGTCACCCGCAAGGGGGGCGGTTCTGCGCTGCCGTGGAAGCGAGACCTGTTCGAGGCCATCGTTACCGGCGCCGTCGCCGCCGCGCGAGAGGCCTCGGTCGGCCGTGACCATGAGATTCCCGTGACGGTCAAGATGCGGATGGGGATCGACACCGACCACCTGACCTACCTCGACGCCGGACGGATCGCCGAGCGCGCCGGCGTCGCAGCAGTCGCCCTGCACGCCCGCACCCTCGCCCAGCACTACTCCGGCGAGGCGCAGTGGGACACGATCGCCCGGCTCAAGGAGGCCGTGACCCAGGTCCCGGTGCTCGGCAACGGCGACATCTGGTCCGCCGAGGACGCCCTGGCGCTGATGGCCCGGACCGGCTGCGACGGTGTCGTCGTCGGCCGCGGGTGCCAGGGCCGCCCGTGGTTGTTCACCGACCTGGTGGCTGCCTCACACGGGTCGGACCTGCGGGTGACGCCCGGGCTGCGCGACGTCGCCGCGGTCATCCGGCGCCACGCCGAGCTCATGGTCGAGCACTTCGGGGAGGAGGACCGCGGGCTGCGCGAGATGCGCAAGCACATGGCCTGGTACCTCAAGGGCTACGTCGTGGGCGGGGAGGCGCGCCGCGACCTGGGCATGGTCTCCTCGCTCGCCGAGCTGGACGAGCGCCTCGCGGCCCTCGACCTCGACCAGCCCTACCCGGGGGCCGGCGCCGAGGGGCCGCGCGGGCGGGCGGGCACCCCGAAGACGCCGCACCTGCCCGATGGCTGGCTGTCGAGCCGCGACATGGACGAGGATCTGCGCACCATGCTCGCCGAGGCGGAGCTCTCCGTCTCCGGAGGCTGACGCCGGCCCGTCGTCAGCCTCCATCCTCAACGGTGCGCCGTCAGCGGGTGGCCCAGACCGTCGTGTCGCCCGGCACGAGCACGCCGCCGTCGTTCGCGACCCGCACGGCGCCGCTCGCCAGGACGACGCGCCACCCCTGGGGCAGCGCCACCTCGGCCGCGCCCAGGTTCGTGAGCACGAGGACGTCGCCGGGACCGCCGGCCCCGACGGCCAGAGCCAGCACGGTCGCGCTGTCCTCGAAGCCCGGCAGCCACGCGACCGAGCCCGTCCCGAGGCCGAGCTCGCGGCGCAGCCGCAGGGCCGTCCGGTAGAGCTCCAGGGTCGAGCCCGCGCGCCCGGCCTGGCGGTCGACCGCCAGCTGAGCCCACTCCGCCGGCTGGGGCAGCCAGCTCGCGCCGGTGGGGGAGAAGCCGAAGGCGGGGGCGGCGGCCTCCCACGGCAGGGGCACGCGGCAGCCGTCGCGGCCCTTCTCCGCGCCGTGCGTGCGGAAGAAGGTGGGGTCCTGGCGTGCGTCGTCGGGCAGGGTGGTGTGCTCCGGCAGGCCGAGCTCCTCACCCTGGTAGACGTAGGCCGAGCCGGGCAGCCCGAGCATGAGCAGCGACGCCGCGCGGGCGCGGCGCAGGCCGAGGGCCGCATCGGGCTGGGGGTCGGCCGCGCCGATGCCGTTCGGGCCCTTGCCGGTGCGCGCCAGGCCCAGGCGGGAGGCGTGCCGGACGACGTCGTGGTTGGACAGCACCCAGGTCGTGGGGGCACCGACGAGGTCGTTGGCGCGGTAGGAGGAGGCGATGACCGCGCGCAGGTCCGGCGCCCGCCACTGCGAGACGAGGAAGGGGAAGTTGAAGGCCTGGTGCATCTCGTCGGGGCGCACGTACCTGGCCAGCCGCTCGACGGGCTCGACCCACGCCTCGGCGACCAGCACGCGGTCGCCGGGGTACTCGGCCAGGACCCGGTGCCAGGAGCGGTAGATCTCGTGGACGCCGTCCTGGTCGAACATCGGCGCGCGGACGGGCTCCGCGGCGGGACGGGGCGGCGCTCCCGGGCCGCCCGACGTCGGATCCTCCACGCCCTCGACCATGCTCACGTGGCCGGACCAGTCCGGCAGGCCGGGTGCCTTCACCAGGCCGTGGGCGACGTCGACGCGGAAGCCGTCGACGCCCCGGTCAAGCCAGAAGCGCAGCACGTCCTCGAACTCGGCGCGCACCTCCGGGTTGTCCCAGTCCAGGTCGGGCTGCGTGGAGTCGAACAGGTGCAGGTACCACTGGCCGTCGTCCGCCCACGCGCTGCCGGGGGCGTCGGCCCGGTCACGCACCCGCGTCCACGCCGGGCCGCCGAAAACGGACTCCCAGTTGTTCGGCGGCTCCTCGCCGCCCGCGCCGCGGCCCTCGCGGAAGATGTACCGGGAGCGCTCGGCGCTCCCGGTGCCGGCGGCCAGCGCGGCGGCGAACCAGGCGTGCTGGTCCGAGGTGTGGTTGGGCACCAGGTCGACGATGACGCGCAGCCCAAGCTCGCGGGCGCGGGCCAGCAGGGCGTCGGCGTCCCCGAGGGTGCCGAACCGCGGGTCCACGGCGCGGTAGTCGGCGACGTCGTAGCCGCCGTCGGCCTGCGGGGACCGGTAGAACGGGGAGAGCCAGAGCGCGTCCACACCGAGCGCCGCGAGGTGGTCCAGCCGCGCCGTGATGCCCGCCAGGTCACCCATGCCGTCGCCGTCCGAGTCGGCGAAGGAGCGCGGGTAGACCTGGTAGATCACCGCCTCACGCCACCACTGGCTGCCGCCCTCCGGGGCGGCGGCGTGGATGGTCAGGGCAGGTGCGGTGCGCGTGGTGGCCTCGGTCACGGTTCTCCTCGTGGGGTTGGCGTCCTGGCCCGGTCGACCAGGGGGATGTCGGGTCCGGCGCCACCTGGGACGCGGTCCGGACGGTGGCGCGCGTGGTCGCACGCGCGGGCGCCGGCGACCTTGTCCATGCTGCCACGCGGGTCGAGGCCGCGCACGACCCGCCTCCGCACAGGTCTAGCTAGCCGCGCCGGGCGCCGTTGCTCGCGGCACCGACAAGGGCGGGACGGGCGCCGTCGGCCACGGCACCGGTCGAGCTGCGCACGATGAGCTCGGGCACGAAGAGCAGGTCGGTGTGCGGCGCGGCTGCGCCACCGATCTCGGCGACGAGGGTCGCCACCGCGGCCTGGCACATCGCCGGGACCGGCTGGCGCAGCGTGGTCAGGGGCGGGTCGGTGAAGGGGATGAGCACGGAGTCGTCGTAGCCGATCACGGAGAGGTCGTCGGGCACCGACATCCCCCGCGAGCGGGCCGCCCGCACCACGCCGAGCGCCATGAGGTCCGAGCCGCAGATCACCGCGGTGCAGCCCGCCTCGATCAGTGCGGAGCCCGCGCCGGCGCCGCCCTCGACCGTGTACAGGGTCGTGACCACCTGCGGGTCCGCGACGGCGAGGTAGGCGGACATCGCCTCACGGAAGCCCTCGCGCTTGAGCCGGGCGGGGACGAAGCGGTCCGGGCCGATGGCCAGGCCGATGTCGCGGTGCCCCTGCGAGGCCAGGTGACGGACGGCGAGGTCCATGCTCATCCGGTCGTCGGTGGAGAAGGACGGCGCGACGACGTCGGGGTTGGTGCCGTTGACGAGCACGAAGGGCACGCCGCGCTCACGCAGGCGCTGGTAGCGCGTGGGGTCGGCGCTGCTGTCGGCGTGCAGCCCGGAGACGAAGATGATGCCGTCGACCTCGTGCTCGATGAGCATCTCGACGTACTCGTCCTCGGTGGTGCCGCCCGGTGCCTGGGTGCACAGCAGCGGCGTGATGCCGACGGTGGCGAGCATCGACTCGATCGCCTGGGCGAAGGCGGGGAACACCGGGTTCGACAGCTCCGGGACGATGAGCCCCACGAGCCCGGCGGAGCGGGCGCGGACCTTGTCCGGGCGCTCGTAGCCGAGGAGGTCGAGCGCCGCGAGCACCGCACGCCGGGTCTCGCCCGCCACGCTCGGCCTGCCGTTGAGGACGCGCGACACGGTCGCGGTGCTCACGCCGGCCTGTTCTGCGACGTCGGTCAGCCTGGTGCGCCCTCGCATGTTCCGGTCCCGACCTTCTCTGTGGCGCGTGCGCCCCGATGCGCACGCCTACCGTCCGCAAACTTACTGCAAGATCCTGCGGGCGTGCACGAGCGGCCGCCGCGGCCTCACTCCAGCGCGATCCACACCGTCGTGTCCCCGGGCACCGCGATCTCCCCGTCCACCGGCAGGGGCAGGTCCTGGCTGGCGTGCAGGATCTCCTTCTCGAACGGCACATGCACGGGCCCGGCACCGAGGTTGACCAGCACCAGCACGTTGCGGTTGAGGAACGCCAGCACGTCCTTTCCTGGCGGGTCGTCGACCCAGGCCAGGGGGCCGGTGCCGAGCCGGAGCTCGTGGCGCAGCCGCATCGCCTGCCGGAAGCGCTCGAACGTGCTGCCCGGCACCCCCTTCTGCTCGGCAGTGGCGTCGGCGACGGCCCGCGCCCGCGCGGATACCTCCGTCCAGGACGCGGGCGCCGGCAGGCCCACCTCCTCGCCCTGGCGGAGGTACGTCACCCCGGGCAGCGCGAGCATGAGCAGGGTCGCGGCGTGCACCCGACGGCGGAGCTCGTCGGCCGACGGCGCCCACGCCTGGGGCGACGGCGCCTCCGTGATCCCGCTGAGCGTCCACGCCGCGGGGGCGCCCACGGTGTCACGCACCACGTAGGAGTCGGAGATCGTGGCGCGCACGGCCGAGGCGAGCCACGGCACGGTGGTCAGCCGGTCGTCGCGGCTGATGTGCAGCCAGTCCTCGTGCAGGTGGGCGACGAGCGACTCCGTGTCTAGCGCGCTGCCCGCCCCGGCGAGCACCGAGTCGTTGTCCCGCTCGGCCAGGAGGGCCTGCAGCGCGCCGACGTCGACACCGGCGTGGGTGTGGGGCGCGCCCGGCGCGACCGGCCCGGCGACCAAGAGGTCGATGCCGTCCGCTCCCCGGGCCAGCCAGTCCCCGGCGCGGGCGGTGTGCCAGGCGACGGCGTCGGCCGTGTCCGCCGGCGCGTCGTACCCGGCGACGGCGGCGATCACCCGCAGACCGCGCTGGTGCGCGCGGTGGATGAGGTCGTCGACCGCCACGCGAGCGCGCTCGCCGGCAGGGTCCAGGTCCGGGACGCGGATCTGGAGGGCGTCGGCGCCCAGGCGGGCGATGTGGGAGATGTCGGCGCTGAGCACCCGCGCGCCCTCGACGTCCAGGGGCGCCGGGACCTCGTAGACGACCGCGTGCCGCCACCACGGGGCCGGGCTGTGCGTGCGCCGGTGGACGAGCGTGGTGGTGGTGACCGGCCCCAGGCGCAACCGGGCCGCGGCGTCGACCGGCCGTGCGCCCCTCTCGGGCGTTGCCGGTGCGGACATGCTGCTCGGCTCGGTCACCAGGTCATTGTGGCCCATCGTGCTCGTGCTCACAGGCGATCCCGTAGGCTCGTGGCGTGCCCCAGGAGCCCTCCGAGTCCACCTTCGACCGCGAGGTCCGTGCGTACGAGGAAGCGCAGGACGCGCTGGCCGTCGACCCGTACACGGAGCACGACCGGGAGCGCTACGTCGACGAGCAGGCCAAGAACCCCCGGCGCACCGCTTTCGAGCGGGACAGGGCCCGCGTGGTGCACTCCTCCGCGCTGCGCCGGCTCGGCGCCAAGACCCAGGTGCTGGGGCCGTCCAGCGACGACTTCGTGCGCACCAGGCTCACGCACTCCCTCGAGGTGGCCCAGGTGGGCCGGGAGCTCGGCAAGGCGCTGGGCTGCGACGCGGACGTCGTCGACACGGCCTGCCTGGCCCACGACCTCGGCCACCCGCCGTTCGGTCACAACGGTGAGCGGGCGCTGCACGAGGTGGCCCGCGGCATCGGCGGCTTCGAGGGCAACGCGCAGACGCTGCGCCTGCTCTCCAAGCTGGAGCCCAAGACCTTCGCCGACGACGGCACGTGCGTGGGCCTGAACCTCACCCGCGCGAGCCTCGACGCCGCGACGAAGTACCCCTGGCTGCCCGGCGAGGGGCCGCGGCGGTCGGACGGCTCGACCACCCGTAAGTTCGGCGTGTACCCCGACGACCTCGCCGTCTTCACGTGGCTCCGTGAGGGGGCGCCGGCGAACCGCAAGTGCCTCGAGGCGCAGGTCATGGATCTCGCCGACGACGTGGCCTACTCCGTGCACGACGTCGAGGACGCCATCGTCGGCGGGCGCATCGACCTCGAGCGGGTCCGGCTGCCGCAGGAGCACGAGCGCGTCGTGGCCCAGGTGCGCGAGTGGTACGACCCCGCCGTCAGCGACGACGAGCTCGGTGCGGCGCTCGAGCGGCTCGCGGCGCTGCCCATCTGGGTGCGCTCCTACGACGGCTCGCGTCGCGACCTCGCCAACCTCAAGGACATGACGAGCCAGCTCATCGGCCGCTTCTGCGGCGCGGCGGAGGCCGCCACGCGTGCGGCCTACGGCCCCGGCAGGCTCACGCGCTACGCCGCCGACCTCGTCGTCCCGCCGGGCACGGCCGCGGAGATCTTCGTCCTCAAGGGCGTCGCGGCCCTGTACGTCATGGCGCCGCGCGAGCACGAACCGCTCTACCTGGCCCAGCGCACGATCCTGTTCGACCTCGTCGACGTGCTCGTCGCCACCGGGGCGCAGCACCTCGAGTCGCCGTTCGCGGCGGACTGGCGCGACGCCGGCGACGACGGAGCGCGGCTGCGGGCGGTCGTCGACCAGGTGGCCTCGCTCACCGACACCTCGGCCCAGCAGTGGCACGCGCGGCTGTGCGGGATGCTCTCCGAGGTGTACTGACAGTGGCGGGCCGGCCGACCTGTGCGGCGGCTGACGCGCCGACCGGCCGGGCCGCCGGCGGCCGTGCGCAGGGCCGTGGCGCCCTGGACCGGCTGGTGGAGGGCGTCGGGGCGTGTGGGCGGCGCGACCTAGACTGACGCCATGGCAGGCCTGATCCGACGCGAGGACATCGCCGCGGTGCGCGAGCGGGCCCGCATCGAGGAGGTCGTGGGCACCTACGTCACGCTCAAGACCGCCGGAGTCGGCTCCATGAAGGGCCTGTGCCCCTTCCACGACGAACGCACGCCGTCGTTCCACGTGCGCCCGCAGCTGGGCCTGTGGCACTGCTTCGGGTGCGACGAGGGCGGCGACGTCATCTCCTTCGTGCAGAAGATCGACCACCTGCCCTTCTCCGAGGCCGTGGAGCACCTGGCGGGCAAGGTCGGTGTGCAGCTGCGCTACGAGGACGGCGGCACGGGCCGGCCCCGGGAGGAGCCGGGCCGGCGCCAGCGCCTCATCGAGGCCCACCGTGTGGCCGAGGAGTACTACGTCGAGCAGCTCGACACCCCCGGCGGGCTCCCCGGCCGCCAGTTCCTCGCCGAGCGTGGCTTCGACCGGCAGGCCGCGGCCACCTTCGGCGTCGGGTACGCCCCCCAGGGCTGGGACCACCTCATGCGGCACCTGCGCGGGCGGGGCTTCACCGAGGCCGAGCTCACCGCGTCGGGGCTGGTGTCCCAGGGCAACCGTGGCGTCTACGACCGTTTCCGCGGGCGCCTCGTGTGGCCGATCCGTGACGTCACCGGCGAGACCATCGGGTTCGGCGCCCGCCGCCTCTTCGAGGACGACCAGGGCCCGAAGTACCTGAACACGCCCGAGACCGTCCTCTACAAGAAGTCGCAGGTGCTCTACGGCCTCGACCTGGCCAAGCGGGCGATCGCCAAGGAGCGCAAGGTCGTCGTCGTCGAGGGCTACACCGACGTCATGGCCGCGCACCTCGCCGGCGTGGGCACCGCCGTCGCCACGTGCGGCACTGCGTTCGGCACCGACCACATCCGTATCGTGCGGCGGCTGCTCGGTGACACGGCCGACGCGGCCGCCGGCGTCATCCTCGCGTCGGGCGTGACGCACGGCGGCGAGGTCATCTTCACCTTTGACGGGGACGCCGCCGGGCAGAAGGCGGCGCTGCGGGCCTTCGACGAGGACCAGCGGTTCGCGTCGCAGACCTTCGTCGCGGTCGGCCCCGACGGGCTGGACCCCTGCGACCTGCGCCTGCAGCGCGGTGACGCGGCCGTGCGCGACCTCGTGGCGTCCCGCCAGCCCCTCTTCGCCTTCGCGATCCGGTCCGTCCTCGCCCAGCTCGACCTGGGCACGGCGGAGGGGCGGGTGGCCGCCCTGCGCTCCGGTGCACCCGTGGTCGCGGGCATCCGCGACCGTGCCCTGCGGTGGGAGTACGCGCGCGAGCTCGCCGGCTGGCTCGGGATGGACGAGCCGACCGTGCGCCGCGCCGTCCAGGCGGCCGAGCGCGGCGCCGCCCGCCAGGGCGAGCAGGCGGGGCACGACGGCGGCCGGGCCGGTTACGACGGCGGCCGGGCCGGTTACGACGGCGGCCGGGCCGGTTACGACGGCGGCCATGGCGGCCGCGGCGGTCCGAGCGCGGGACCGGGCGGCCGGGGCGACCAGCGCGGCCGGGAGACGCGTGGGCGCGACGGCCGCGGCGGTCCCGGGGGCTTCCGCGAGGCCGAGGACCGGGGCGTGCGCCGCCCGGTGCGCGAGGATCCCGTCGCGCGGCTGGAGCGGCAGGTGCTCGAGGTCGTGCTGCAGCTGCCCCAGCACGCGCTCGGCGCGGGCTTCGACAGCCTCGCCCCGGACACGTTCACCGTGCCGTCCTACCGGGGCGTGCACGACGCGATCCGGGCCGCCGGCGGCACGGCCACCTACGGGCAGCGGGTGGAGCAGCTCGCGGCCGAGCGGTCGGCCGGCGACGCGGCGCAGCACGCGGCGGCCTGGTGGGCCGAGCAGGTGCGCGAGAACGCCGTCGGACCGGTCGACGGCGTCATCACCGAGCTGGCGGTCGCCCCGTTGCCCGAGGACCGCCCGGACGCGCTGGCGGGCTACGCCCAGGGCGTCCTCGTCGCCCTGATCCGGATGGGCCTCACGCGCGAGATCGCAGACATCAAGGGGCGCCTTCAGCGCACAGACCCGGGCGACCCGACATACGCTCAGATCTTCGCCGACCTCATGGCCCTGGAGAGCCGGCGTCGCTCGCTCAGCCAGGACTGAAAGGCACCGTCAGCAGGGCCGGCCCGGGGCCCAGTGCGGCACCCGGACACACCAGTTCGGGGGGCTTGACCGGGCCCCGGCGGATGCCCACCGTTGCAGTCAGCGGGCGTCCCCACCTTGTCCCCCTTGATCGCAACGGAGCGGACCATGGCACTTCCCATCGAACGACGCCGAGCCACCAGTCCTCGCCTCAGGCGGGCCCTCGTCCTTGCGGCGGCGCTGCCGACATTCCTCGCGAGCGGGCTGCTGTTCCTGACGCCGTCGGTGGGGGCCGAACTCTCCGGCGGGTACATCGTCGTCCTCAAGGACGACGTGCCCGACGTCGCCGGAACGACCGCGGCGCAGGTGCAGCAGTACGGCGGGTCCGAGGCGCACACGTTCGACGCCGCGCTCAAGGGCTACGCCGCCCGGATGACGGCGTCCGAGGCGGCGCGGCTCGGCACGGACCCGTCCGTGCAGTTCGTGACGAAGGACCGGCAGTTCCATCTCGAGGATGTCAACGTCCCCCAGAACCCCGCGCCGTCGGTGGTCAGGGTCGGCGCCGACCGCTCCAGCACCGAGGCCGGAGACGGCACCGGCTCCGTCGACGTCAACATCGCCATCATCGACACCGGGATCGACGGCACCCACCCCGACCTCAACTCCCACGCGGGGACGGACTGCTCCAGCGGCTCGGCGGTCACACCCGGCACGAGCCTGACCGACACCCACGGCCACGGCACGTTCGTGGCGGGTGTCGCGGGCGCCCGGGACAACGCGATCGGGACGGTCGGCACCGCGCCCGGCGCGAACCTGTGGTCCGTGAAGGTCATGGACCCGGCGGGGAACATCTCCCTGGAAAGCCTCGTCTGCGCCGTCGACTGGGTGACCTCCACCAGGACGGACGCCGACCAGAGCAACGACATCGACGTCGCCAACATCAGCATCGGCGGGCCGGGCGCGGACGACGGGCAGTGCGGGCGCGTCAACGCCGACGCGCTGCACCGGGCGATCTGCGGTTCCGTCGACAAGGGCGTCACCTACGTGGTGGCGGCGGGCAACACCACCGAGGACATCGCCGGGGTCATGCCCGCCACCTACGACGAGGTGCTCACGGCGACGGCGATCTCCGACTTCGACGGGCAGCCGGGCGGGCTGGTGACCCAGCCCGAGTGCGACGGGCAGAAGCTGACCACGGTCCAGGACGACGTGGTGGCGTTCTTCTCGAACTACGCGACCCAGGACGCCGACAAGGCCCACACCATCGCCGCCCCCGGGGTCTGCATGCACTCGACCGTTCCCGGCGGCTACGGCACGATGCACGGCACGAGCTTCGCCAGCCCCACGGTCGCCGGCACGGTGGCTCTGTGCATGGTCAGCGACGTCTGTGACTACCGCTGGGGCACGAAGAACATCGGCGTGATGACCGCGGCCACCAAGGAGCACAACATCGCGTTCCCGGACTATGGCTTCGTGGGGGACCCCCTGCGGCCCACCGACGGCCGCTACTACGGCTACCTCGTCCGGGAGTCGATCTTCTGACGGGTCCTGGCCGGCTCCTCGCCGGTGCCAGGATGTGCGGATGACGCAGAACCTCACCCGGCCCACCGACGGCGACGTCGCGGCCTTCATCGCCCGCGCCGAGCCCGCGGGCCGGCGGGAGGACGCGGCGGTGCTCCTCGGCCTCATGACCCGGGTGACGGGGGAGGGGCCGGTCCTGTGGGGCACGTCGATGGTCGGCTTCGGCCAGTACCGCTACCGGTACGAAAGCGGCCGTGAGGGCGACTCCCTCGTCGTCGGGTTCTCCCCGCGCAAGGCGTCGATGTCCCTCTACGGGCTGCAGCACCACGACGTCGCGCCGCTCCTGGCACGGCTGGACCCGCACAAGCTCGGCGTCAGCTGCCTGTACGTGGGGCGGTTCGGCCGTCTCGACCTGGACGTGCTCGAGCAGCTCGTCGATGCCGGGTGGCGGCGGGGCGGGCTCGCCGGGCGGGTGTAGGACGGCGCGTGCCGCATCGGCCCGGGGCGCCGGTCGGCACCCGACTTCAGCTGAACGTCAACACCAGCTGAGGCCTGTAGGACGCGGCAGCGTGCTCGCGCGACCAGAACCACAGCCGGTCGGTCCCCGCGCTGGTGATTCCCATGGAGACCGAGGTGCCCAGGAACGGCTGGAGGCTGGCCGGTGAGACGCCGGCGCTGTACGCCGCGTTCGGAACAGCCCCTGCGGGGAGCGTACCCAGGGCCGCGCCCGTCAATGCAGGTCGGTTCGCCCAGTTGAGCGTGGCCTCGGACCAGGCGTCGCCGGAGACGCGGATGGTGTGCGGTTCATCGGTGCCGGCCGAAGCCAGGGTAGTGGTCCGGTACCTCAGCACCGCTCCTGTCAGCGTCTTGCCGGCCGGGGCGGCCGGCAGGGCGAAGCGCAGGTACGCGATCTGCCCGGGGTTCGTCCCCTGAGATGCCAGCGACGCGGACGTCCCGTTGCTGGTGGTGGGTGCGCCGGCGTTGGCGGTCGCGTCGGCGATGGGGGTCCGGGTGATCACCACCGGGCTCGTGGCGGCTGGTTTGAAGTTGGCGGTGTACGTCGTCGCGACTGCCGGCGTCGCCACGTCATGCGTCGCTGAACCGCCGTCGGACCAGGTGTCGAACTGGTACGCCACCCCTCCCACGGTTTGTGGAGAAGGGGCGCCGAGCTTGCGTATGACTCCCACCACGCTGTCCGTCGTGAGGGGAAGCGTGCGCGGCTGATCGTCCAGGTTCAGTGACAGGCCGGGGGTGTTGGACCGAAGGGTGATCGGTACGACGGTGGGCCTGAGATCCACATAGCTGTCCTGGGTGCGACCGCCGGAATCCCGCACCGTCAGATGGATGCGGTACCACACGTTCGTCTCGGTGTGACCGGTCGTGGCGATCGTGAACTGACCCGTCCGCGATCCGGTTGTCGGGGGCACGAATGGATGGACGTGCTGATCGTGGTGGAAATCGACCGTCCACGTGAATGCGCTTGCCGGGAGAGTCCCGTCCTCCGGATCTGTCGCCGTCCCGTTATAGGTGAACGTCTGCCCGCCCACATACTTGACGTCGTTCAGGGGACTGCTGATTGTCCCCGTCGGGGCGGCGTCGTTCTTGACCGTCAACGTCGCCACCGAGCTCGTCACACTCCCCGCCGCATTCGTGACGACAACACGAAACCCGGCACCGTTGTCGCCTGCTGACGCCGAGCTCAGCGTGTAGCTGCTCCCCGTCGCGCCGGCGATGTTCGCGCCGTTGCGCTGCCACTGATAGCTAAACGGCCCGGTCCCGCCCGCCACAACCGAGAACGTCACCGACTCCCCGGTTCCGACCGTCTGGCTCGCGGGTTGGGTCTGAATGGTCGGTGCCAGGGACCCCGTGTACGTGACCCTGACGACGGCGCCGCTGCCCCGCGACAGGTAGTACAGGTTCCCGTCCGGGCCAACCTTCAGATCCACCGGGTGTGGCGTGGTCGTTGTGGCGAAGTCCGTCACGGTCTTGGTCACGGGATCGATCCGCCTGATCCAGTGGTTGCAGAAGTCCGCGAAAAAGTAGTCGCCGACGTAGTCGCTCGGGTACCTCATCGTTGCAGGGTTGTAGAAGGCCCCGCCCGTGATCGCGCAGCCGTTCACTGGTGCCGCGGTGTCGTGGGGGTACGCGTAGAAGGGGCTGATGAAGCGAGGATCCGTCGTCGGCCCCTCGGTGGTGGGCCACCCGTAGTTGCCGCCCCGCACCGTGTCGTTGATCTCTTCCCACGCACTGCCCCCGACGTCGTTCACGAAGATCTTGTTCGTGCCGGGTTGGAAGGTGAACGTGAAGGGATTCCGGAATCCGAGCGCCCAGATTGCCCGGTTCTTGCCTGAGGCGGTGGCGAAGAACGGGTTGTCCGTGGGAATAGTTCCATCCGCATTGATTCGGAGGACCTTGCCCAGCAGGTTGTTCAAGTTTTGAGAGTTGGAGCCGTTAGCGTTTTCGCCCACTGCTACGTACAGCTTGCCGTCGGCGCCGAAGTTCATCGCACCGCCGTTGTGGATGTTCACAGTGCTCAAGTTGTCGAGGTCAAGAATGGGCGTCTCGACGACCGCCCCGCCGGACCTGAGTGCCACGTCACCGTCGGCCACAAATCGCGACACGCGGTTGTGCGGCACCGGCGTGAACGACGCGTAGTACAGGTAGACGTACTTGTTCGTCGCAAAGTTTGGATCGATCGCGATGCCGGTCAGGCCTCGTTCGCCCTGGTCGTCGGTGGTGATCTTGAGAAACGGCGTCGGCAGCGTGGTGCCGTTCTTGACGATCCGCACCGTCCCGTCCTGTGCGACGACGAACAGCCGGCCGTCGGGAGCGAACGCCATGGCCGTCACCCTGCCGAGCCCGGTTCCCCACGTAGTCTGGGTGAAGCCTGCGGGGTACGTCACTGCGCTAGCCGGGGAGGGCGGAACCAGCATTGTTACCGCCACAGTGGCGAGCAGCAGTATCGAGATGAAAAGCCGCCTACCCACGACAATTCCGTTTCGTGTCGCCGGAAATACCGCGTGGTGCTTCATCAGCCGGCCCTCTTCTCAGCCCGAAGTGCCTCACACGTCTGCCCGACGTGCCCGAAGCCTGCCGACCGCCCCGTGGGGTGTCAAGCGTTTCGGGGCATCAATACCGTGGACGTAGGTCCGACGGTAGGCATAGCCCTAGCGGTTGTAACGGACTCTGCGCTCCCTCACAAATGGGGGTGTCTGCGCGGCTGACCAGGCATGATCTCAGAAGAGGTGATGGGGTGATCGAGAACCACGCCGGTGGTATTCGATTCCTGCGCCTGCAGGTCGAGCATAATTGGACGAAACTATTAGGTATCCTGAATTTTGGACGGACGTGCCGAAACGCCAACGCATGCACCACGTTGCGGGCAGTGAGGCACCGGCCGACGTTTCGGGCGGCCGGGGCGTCGAGCGCTGGTGTCGCCGAGACCGACAAGCGTGCCGGCGCGAGGTTGGGGACCTGCTGCACCTACCGGCAGGGCGGGGGGTTCGTCGCAGGGACGTCAAGCCGCCCGGCAGGGTCCGGCGTCACACCGGACGGCATTGCTCGCGTGGGGGCGTGCCCGTACCGCGAGCACTCAGGATCGCTACGTTGCCCGGCGTCGGCCCGCGACGCTCGGCAGTGAAGATGGTCGGCCGGGAGCGGACGCGCGAAGTTCGTCGTCGTCGCTGACGGGGCGAGGTTGACCGAGACGGCAGAGGCCCGGAACTGTTGCAGTTCCGGGCCTCGTGGGCTCCCGCGACTGGACTCGAACCAGTAACCGTCCGATTAACAGTCGGATGCTCTGCCAATTGAGCTACGCGGGATCGCGAGATAGGACTCTAGCAAAGATTCATCGGCGCCCCGGACCGCCGAGCCCCTCCCGGGCGGTTATGTGTCCAGTCCCACAGCTGAGCGCGCGTGCTGTTCGAGCTCGTCGACGAGGCGGCGTTCCTCGTCATCACCACGGATCGGCCCCGTCACCGTGAGCTGCGAGAGGAGCTCGCCGTCCTCACCCCGCCGGATGAGGACCTGGGCCGTCGCCCCGCCCGGCATGTCCCTGCTCTCGGTGTGGACTACGGAGGACTGCACCCGCTCGCGGAGCGCTGAGGTGAACGGCTCGACCTCGTCCGTCAGGGTCGTCAGCACCAGGGGCCGGCGCGCGCCGTCGACCCACGTGACGGTGAACTGCCGGACGTCGCCGTCCCACCGGCCGTGCTGGACCTCGTGCCACGGGTGGCGGCCCCGCACGCCCGAGGTGTCGGCGAGGACCAGGACGCCGGCCGTTACCAGGGCCCACGAGCCGTCGGCGAGCTCGGCGGCCGCCATGACGTTGTCCGACTTCGGCAGGTGTGCGATGACGTCCTTGGGTGCGCGCGACCCACGGCGACTCAGAATCATGCGTCACACGCTAGCTGGCCGGCCCCGGTACGCTGAACGCCGTCGTGCGCACGGACGTGCCAGACGCCCCTGTAGCTCAGCTGGTCAGAGCAGCGAACTCATAATTCGTCGGTCGCGGGTTCAAGTCCTGCCGGGGGCACCGTTTATGCAGGTCAGGACCTAGTGGGTGATTCAGGACAGACGGTGTCCGGCTTGTGGCCCGCAGGTCTGCGGACCGGCGCCCGTGGGGGAGCGGCGGGACAACCGTCCTCACCACGTTCGTTGTTTCGCGGGTCAGGCACTGCATGAAGACCTCACCATCGCTGGCGCGGGCGATGCAAAGGCGTGACTTGCCCGAAGAACGACCTCGGCGCAGGGGTGCCCACCCCCATGTCATCTGCGCTGGCAGAAGCACTGGACCTGCCGCTCATGGTGCCCAACGTAGAAGACCCCTGTGTGCGCCCCCGGTCCGGTCTCTGCTCCACGACTAATGCGACATCGCTGAGAACAGCGGGCACCGGCTCGCCGGCGGGGCGGTGCCCGCTCCGTCGGCGGTCCCCGTGGTGGGGAAGCGACGGCGCCGAGGCTCAGTAGACGTTCTGTTGCTCGTCTGTGTCCGGCAGTGGTGTCGTCCCTTCTCCAACGTCACAACGGCCGTGGGCCTTCTTGGGTTCGGCGGCGAAGCCTCACGCAGGGTACTGGCGGTCACGGGAACCCCCTTCCCGGAACACGCACCTGCGACTGACCGATCCGGTTGTCCACCCGCCGCATCGTCGGAGCGTCCCGACCACACCTCAGCGGTGGCGGCACGGCAGGGCGTCAACACGCGTAGAGAAGAATGTCCAGGGCCGAGCGCGGTCGTTGCTCCGGACTGGGCTGGGCAATGATGACTCGAATTCCGTCTGGGTCGCGACCTTCGACGAATTGCACCCCGCCGCTGGCGTGCGTGTGCGTGTGGCAGCCGCGAGCCTGCAGCGCCTGCTCGAAGTACGCGAGCCCTGCCGTGCTGTCGGTGGCCCACATGAGGCACTGCACCCCGATGCCCCCCGACGGGTGCGGTGCTTGACGGCCCTTCTCGATCAAGTAGATCTGGAAGCCCTCGGGGGCCAACATCAGGGCGGCCTCGCCCTCGCGGAGGGTGGTCTGGCAGTCAAAGACATCGTGGTAGAAATCGACCGATCGGTCGAGGTCGGTGACGAAGATGACCGACGATGCCACCGTGGCACGCTCCATCGCTATTGCCCTTTCCTCAGCCGATCGAACGTGGGCTGCGCTGCGCCGAATTCGTCATCCGGTCAAGGTCGGTGTGCTGGGGGAGCGGTCATTGCCGGGGTCAGCGGCGGGCGTGGCCGCAGGCGTGCGGCCAGCTGGTCGCCGAGCCCGTCCCAGCTCGCGTCGAAGGTCGCCAGGCCGTCGTCCTCGAGGGTCTGGACGACGTCGTCGTAGTCGATGCCAAGGCCCCGGAGGCCGTCCAGGACGCGATGCGCGTCGTCGTACTGGTCGCGTACCGAGTCGGCCGGGACCTCGCCGTGGTCGGCGACCGCGCGGAGCGTGGCCTCAGGCATGGTGTTGACGACGCCCGGGGCGACGAGGTCGACGACGTAGCGGGTGTCGGGGTACGCGGGATCCTTGGTGGAGGTCGACGCCCACAGGGGCCGTTGTGGGCGCGCGCCCGCCGAGCGCAGGGACGCCCAGCGGGCTGACGAGAAGACCCGCTCGTAGTGCTCGTACGCGACCCGGGCGTTGGCGATGGCCGCGCGCCCGCGCAGCGCGGCCGCCGCCGGGGTGGCGATCTGGTCGAGGCGGGCGTCGACCTCGGTGTCCACCCGGGAGACGAAGAACGAGGCGACGGAGCCGATCATGGACAGGTCGCGCCCGGCCGCGCGGGCCCGTTCCATGCCCTCCAGGAAGGCGTCCATGACGGCGTCGTAGCGGGCGAGGGAGAAGATGAGTGTGATGTTGATGCTGATGCCCTCGGCCAGGCAGGTGGCGATCGCGGGCAGCCCCTGACGGGCCGCGGGGATCTTGATGAACAGGTTGGGCCGGTCGACGGCCCACCACAGCGCCCGCGCCTCCGCGATGGTGGCCTCGGTGTCGCGCGCGAGGCGGGGGTCGACCTCGATCGAGACCCGGCCGTCGACGCCGCCGGTGGCCTCGTAGACCGGGCGAAGCACGTCGCACGCCCAGCGCACGTCGAACGTGGTCAGCGCGCGCAGCGCCTCGCCGACGTCCACGCCGCGCGCCGCGAGGTCCGCGATCTGGGCGTCGTAGGCGTCACCGCTGGTGATGGCCTTGGCGAAAATGGTCGGGTTGGTCGTCACGCCCACCACGTGCTCGCGTTCCACGAGATCCGCCAGCGTTCCCGACCTCAGCCGCTCCCGGCTGAGGTCGTCCAGCCAGACGGAGACGCCCGCCTCGCTCAGGGTGGTGAGTGGGACGCTCATGATGCTCCTCCTACCGGCGCGGTCAGCGGGCGGCGCGGGCCGGAGCGTTTCCGGCCTGGTCGTAGACGCTGGCGAGGCGGCCCAGGGTCAGGGCGGCGAGCAGCAGCCCGAAGTCGCGCAGGGCCACGTCATAGAAGCCGGAGTAGGTCAGCAGGTTCAGGATGATGCCGGCCAGCCACAGGGCGACGACGTAGGCCCCGAAGCGCGGCCGGACCGCCACGAGGATGCCGGCCACGACCTCGACCACACCGACCACGAGCATGGCGGTGTGTGCGCTGATGGGCAGCAGGCTCACGATCCACGGGGCGAGATAGGCCTCCCAGTTCGTCAGCACATTGGCGAACTTGTCCAGGCCGAAGACAATCGGGAGGACAGTGAAACCCACCCGTAGCAGCAGGAACGCCCCGTAGGCGGGCTCGGTCCGCGCCCTGTGCAGGACCCCCGTCCCCTCCCTCATGGCCGGGCTCCTGGCAACGTTGGCAGTCATCGGGATCAACTCCTTCTATAGATGAGACATCCTGGTTTTAGAATCCTCGCCCGGCGCCCTGTTGTCAACACCTGTCGGCGCGCGGGTGCATGTGAGCGCCCAAAGTCGCAGGTGCGCGGGATCGGCCGGGTTCAGTAGCCGGTGAACTCCTCGGTTCGGATGTCGTCGTCGTCGACGCCGGCAGTGTTGAGCACCCCGCGCATGGCGGTCACCATCGCCGCGGGGCCACTGAGGTAGTAGATGGGGGCGGTCAGGTCGTCGATGTATCGGGCGAGCATGGCCCCGTCCACATGGCCGGTTTCCCCGTCCCATCTGCGCCGTGACGTCTCGGGTCGCGTCATGGTGGCGACGAGGGTGAAGTCCTCGTTCGTCTGGTCGAGCATGCTCAGCTCGTCGAGGAAGGCGGCGTCCTCTGGGCGCTTGTTGGAGTAGAACACGATGATCGTGTGACCGGTGCGGTCATGGGCGGCCTGCAGGACGATGCTGCGGACCGGGGTGATGCCGATCCCGCCGGTGAGGAAGACCGCGGGCCTGGCGACGTTGTGGTGGAGGGTGAACGAGCCGTAGGGCGCGTCCAGGGCGAGCTCGGTACCGATGGGCAGGTTCTTCAGGACGCGTTTGAAGGCGGTATCGCGCAGGCGGGTCGTGGCCATCAGTCGTGGCTCGTACGGGGCACTGGTCAGCGAAAAACCTCTGGTGGGCCCCTCGCCGTCGGTCTCGGTGGGGTCGAGCAGCGTGTAGTCGGCGAACTGGCCGGCCTTGTACTCAAAGCCTGCTGGCTTGTCGAAATAGAAGGCCATGGTGCCGTCGGCGACGTCGTGCCGCTCGAGCAGCCTCGTCCTTGGCAGTGACACGGTCTTGCTCCTTCCAAGCCGCTCGTGCGCGGTAACTCGGGTTGGGGTCGGGTCGACGCCGTGCGGACGGGCGCTGACCGAGGCGTCGGCTGCGGTGGTCCCGGGCTCGGTGTGCCCGGACCCCTGGTGATCGGCAGTGCGGCTGCCGCTGGTCCCGGCGGTCACGCGGCCGGGGCGCTCGTTGCTGGCCGCGATCATCTCGTTGGTGGCCGTGGGAAGTGGTTTCCCTTCGGTGGGGCGGCGAATGACAGGGAGCCGCCGCAGGTGCAGGCCCTGACCGTGCGGTCGCGGGCGGAGGCGCCCCAGGAGCCGCAGCGGGTGCGGTCGCAGCGCCGGCGGTCGGTCAGCACCACCCGTTTCACGCGTGTGGTGGATAGCAGCTTCACGCGCGGGATGGGCAGCAGCACCGAGTGCTGTGTGGCGGTGGCGAAGCCGCAGAGGGTGCACGTCCTGAGCGTTGTCATGGTCAGTTCCCTCCTGCGGAGCGGTGTGGAGGCCCACGACGTTGTCGGCGTGGGCACGTTGGGCGATGTCGTCAGGCCGGTGCCTCCCCACTGTGGCTGAGGAGCTGGCGCAGGACGTACCGCAGGATGCCGCCGTGGCGGTAGTACTCCCGCTCGGCGGGGGTGTCGATGCGCACCACCGCGGTGAACTCCCGTTGGTGGCCGCCGTCCTCGACCCGGACCGTGACCTCGCTGGGCACGGTCTCGGCGCCGGCGAGCCCGGTGATCGTAAGTGTCTCTTCCCCGGTCAGCTCGAGGCTGTGGGCGGACTCCCCGGGCCGGTACTGCAGTGGCAGGACCCCCATGCCGATGAGGTTGGAGCGGTGGATCCGTTCGAAGGACTCGGCGAGCACGGCCCGGACGCCCAGCAGCGTGGTGCCCTTGGCCGCCCAGTCGCGGGAGGACCCGGATCCGTACTCGGCGCCGGCGAGCACGACCAGGGGCACGTCGTCGGCGGCGTAGGCGGTGGCGGCATCGAAGATGCTCATCTGCTTCCCGCCCGGCAGGTGGCGGGTGAACCCGCCCTCGACGCCGGGGACGAGCTGGTTGCGCAGCCGGATGTTGGCGAAGGTGCCGCGGATCATCACCTCGTGGTTGCCGCGCCGTGAGCCGTAGGAGTTGAAGTCGCGGACCTGCACGCCATGGGCGAGGAGATACTGCCCGGCTGGTGAGTCCTTGCGGATCGCGCCGGCGGGGGAGATGTGGTCGGTGGTGACCGAGTCACCGAGCATCGCCAGCACGCGCGCGCCGGTGATGTCACGCAGCGGTTCGGGCTCGCGCGGCATCGCGTCGAAGTAGGGCGGGCGGCGCACGTACGTGGAGGACTCGTCCCAGGCGAACCTCTCGGCCGAGGGCAGGTCGAGGCTGCGCCAGTTCATGTCACCGGCGAAGACGTCGGAGTAGCCCTCGGTGAACATTTGGGCCTGCACCACCTCCCCGACCACGGCCTCGACCTGTTCGGTGGTGGGCCAGACGTCACGCAGGTACACCGGTTCGCCGTCGGGCCCGTGGCCCAGCGGGTCGCTCGTGAGGTCGGTGTTCATCGTCCCGGCGAGGGCATAGGCGACGACCAGGGGGGGTGAGGCGAGGAAGTTCATCGTGGTCTCGGCGTGGATGCGTCCTTCGAAGTTGCGGTTGCCGGAGAGCACTGCGGAGACGTTCAGGTCGTGCTCGGTGACCGCCGCGCTCACCTCGGGGATCAGGGGCCCGGAGTTGCCGATGCAGGTGGTGCAGCCGTAGCCGACGAGGTCGAACCCGAGCCGGTTCAGATAGAAGGTGAGCCCGGCCTGGTCGTAGTAGTCGGTGACCACCCGGGACCCCGGTGCGAGGGAGGTCTTGACCCACGGACGGCTGGTCAGTCCGCGCAGGACGGCGTTCTTGGCGAGCAGGCCGGCGGCGATCATCACCGAGGCGTTGGAGGTGTTGGTGCATGAGGTGATCGCGGCGATGACTACGTGGCCGTGGTCGATGTCGACCGACTGGCCGTCGATCGTCACCGGCGCCGCGGCGGACGGCCACACGGTGTCCGCTTCCGACCGTGACCTGTCCACCGGCTGCTGGTGGTCCTCGATGCGCCCGAACGCGATGGGGTCGGAGGCGGGGAAGGACTCGGCGGAGGCCTCGTCCAGGCCGGCCAGCTCGGCCGGTACCTGGGATCCCTCGGCGAGGATCTGCCCGATCACGCCGCGGGCCTTGGACAGGGCGATGCGGTCCTGGGGGCGTTTCGGTCCGGCGATCGAGGCGACGACGGCGCCCAGGTCGAACTCGATCGTCTCGGAGTACACCGGAGCGTGGTCCGGGTCGTGCCACAGGCCCTGCTTCTTGGCGTAGGCCTCAACGAGGGCGATCTGCTCCTCGGACCGGCCGGTCAGGCGCAGGTAGCGCAGCGTCTCCTCGTCGACCGGAAAGATCGCGCATGTCGAGCCGTACTCGGGGCTCATGTTGCCGATCGTGGCGCGGTTGGCCAGCGGCACGCTGGCGACGCCCGGCCCGTAGAACTCGACGAACTTGCCCACCACGCCTTTCTGCCGCAACAGCTGGGCGACGGTCAGGACCAGGTCCGTGGCGGTCGCGCCATCGGGGAGCGCACCGGTGAGCTTGAAGCCCAGCACCTGCGGGATGAGCATGCTCATCGGCTGCCCGAGCATGGCGGCCTCCGCCTCGATGCCGCCGACCCCCCACCCCAGTACCCCGAGGCCGTTGACCATGGGGGTGTGGGAGTCGGTTCCAACGAGCGTGTCGGGGTATGCCTGCGGCATCCCGGAACCTGAGGCCCGCTCCCGGACGAAGACCACCCGGGCGAGGTACTCCAGGTTGACCTGGTGACAGATCCCGGTGCCCGGCGGTACCACGAGGAAATCGTCGAAGGCCTGCTGGCCCCAACGCAGCAGCTGGTAGCGCTCCTGATTGCGGGAGAACTCCAGGTCCGCGTTGATCCGGAACGCGCCGGGGCTGCCGAAGGCGTCGGCGATCACCGAGTGGTCGATCACGAGCTCGGCCGGGATCAGCGGGTTGATCCGTTGCGGGTCACCGCCGAACGCGGCCATCGCGTCGCGCATCGCCACGAGGTCGACGACGCAGGGCACCCCGGTAAAGTCCTGCATCAGCACCCGGGCCGGAGTGAACTGGATCTCCGCGCCGTGACCCGCCGTAGGGTCCCAGCCCGTCAGGGCGGTGATCTGCTCGGCGGTCACGACCGTGCCGTCCTCGCACCGCAGCAGGTTCTCCAGCAGGATTTTCAGGCTGTACGGCAGCCGGGCAGCACCCGGGACCCGGTCGAGCCGGAAGATCTCGTAACGCCGGTCACCGACCTGCAGCTCGGCGCGAGCATCGAAGCTGTTGAGCGTCACGGCCATCTCCCTGGATTAGATCTTCAACGGGTGGGCATCTCTTCCACGACGCGCGGGGTCTCCCGCCGTCGTGGCCGCGCCACTGCCGGGTCCGTGGACGGGGTACGCCTGGGCCAGGGTGGTGGTCAGGGTGATCTCGGTGCCGGCCAGGGCCTGGGTCAGCGGGCAGTGGACCGCTGCTGACTCGGCGATGCGCCGGAAGTCGTCCGTCAAGATGCCCAGGACCCGGGCGGTGACGTCGAGGTGGATCCCGTTGATCCCCGTACCGGGGACGAAGGTGACCTCCGCGGTGGCGTCGAGCTGCGTCGGGCGAGTGCCGTTCTGGGTGAGCTCGTGGGAGAGCTGCATCGCGAAGCAGGCCGAGTGCGCGGCGGCGAGAAGCTCCTCGGGTGACGTCCTCCACCCATCGTGGCTCGCGGTACGGGCCTGCCAGTCGACGTTGAACCTCCCCAGACCAGAGCTGGCGAGCGTGGTGGCGCCAGATCCGGACTGCAAGTCACCGTTCCGGGTGGTGCTCCCCCTGCTGATGATTGGGGTGCCCATGGTGTTCCTCCTTCCGTGGGCCCGGCCTGCGGACGCGAGCTGACGGCTCTTGCCGGCGCTGCGTGCCCGTGTGGGCGAGGACGCGCGTGGGCTCGGTCAGCCGCGCGCCGATGTCAGTGGCACCGGTGATGGCTGGGGCTGCTCAGGCGAGAGACGCTGGCCGACGTAGGCGGTGAGCTTCACGAGGCTGTGGGCGTAGCCCCACTCGTTGTCGTACCAGGCGACGACCTTGACCAGGTCGCCGATCACCTTGGTCAGGCCCGCGTCGAAGATCGAGATGTGCGGGTCGCCGGCGATGTCGGAGGAGACGATGGGGTCCTCCGTGTAGGACAGGAGGCCCTGCCAACGGGGGCTGTCGGCGGCCTTCTTCATCGCCGCGTTGACGGCCTCGACGCTCACCGGCCGCGCCGCGGTGAAGGTCAGGTCGGTGGCGGAGCCGGTGGGAACCGGGACCCGCAGGGCGTAGCCGTCGAGCTTGCCCGTGAGCTTCGGCAGGACGCGGGAGACGGCCTTGGCGGCGCCGGTGGTGGTGGGCACGATGTTGATGGCCGCGGCGCGGGCGCGGCGCAGGTCCTTGTGGGGGCCGTCCTGGAGATTCTGGTCGGCGGTGTAGGCGTGGATGGTGGTCATGAGGCCGTGCACGATGCCGAACTCGTCGTCGAGCACCATGGCGAGCGGGGCGAGGCAGTTGGTGGTGCACGAGACGTTGGAGATGATGTGGTGCTTCACCGGGTCGTAGTCGGTGTGGTTGACACCCATGACGAAGGTGGCGTCCTCGTTCTTGCCCGGGGCGGAGATGATGACCTTCTTGGCGCCGGCGTCGAGGTGGGCCCGGGCCTTGGTCGCGTCGGTGAAGCGGCCGGTGGACTCGATGACGATGTGTACGCCCAGCTCGCCCCAGGGCAGCGCCGCCGGGTCCTCCTCCGCGAACGCTTTGAAGGTCAGGGGCCCGACGGTGATCGAATCCTCGGAGGAGCTGACCTCCTCCTCGAGCCTGCCCAGGACCGAGTCGTACTTGAGCAGGTGCGCGAGGGTCCTGATGTCGGTGAGGTCGTTGACGCCCACGATCTGGATGTCAGCGCCCGCGGCCAGCACAGCCCGGGTGAAGTTGCGACCGATGCGGCCGAAGCCGTTGATGCCGACGCGGATCGTCATGATGCCCTCCCGGGGTGCGCCTCTTCGGCGCTAGAACCCCCTGTGTTGGTTTCGTCCTGTTGCGATGCCTGCTGCTCCGGCCATGGCCTCGAACCGGCCCGAGAACACGCCTTGGGCGCACGGATCCATCGCGCCGGGGCCGGTCACGCGGCACATTCCGTGCACACCGGCCGCCCTGCGGCGTCACTGGCCAGCCGGCTGCGGTGGTGGACTAGGAAGCAGTGCGTGCAGATGAACTCATCGGCCTGCTTGGGCACGACCACGACCGTGAGCTCCTCGCCCGACAGGTCCGCCCCGGGCAGCTCGAACTCATCTGCGGCGACGACGTCCTCTTCGTCGACGGTGGCCCAGCTCCCGACCTGGCCTCGCTCCTGAAGCTCTTCGAGGGAGTCCACATTGGCGTCGTCCTCGCTCTTGCGGGGCGCGTCGTAGTCGGTTGCCGCGCTAGCTTCCTTCGCGGGGCGTCGTCTTCGAGGCGGTAAGTCACTGTGGGGCGCCGGTTTGCCCTGACCGCCGCTCCTGCGCGCCGGCTTGGTCTCGTCCTTGGACTTCACGTTCACTGCGCCGTCCCCCCGGGTGTATCTAGGTGCTCAGCGGTGTGCCGACCATCTCGTGGTGGCCCTTGAGCAGCTCGGCCGTGTCCACGCCGGCCCGGGCCAGGGCAGGCAGGAGCACCTTCTCCTCCTTCTCCATCCGCAGCGCGAAGAGCAGCAGCACCGCCCGGGCCGCCAGGGCGGCATCAAATGGGGTAGCGGCCCTTTCGATGTGCTCGACCTGGCGCAGCAGGGCGCGGTGGTCGATCTCCATCGCGGCGACCAGGGTGTGTTCCCCGGCGCGGCGGGCGAGGTTGTGAAGGACTTCCTCCTCGGCGCGCAGGTGTGGGATGACCTCGTTGTCGAGGTGGTCCAACAGCTTGCGCCGACTGGGCTGGGTGTCCGTGCGACGCGCAACCGCCTCGATGAGGGCCGAGCCGCGCTGGGTCAGCTGCGACCACAGCTCGGCGTGGCGTCCCTCGGCCGTTCGGGGTGTCGAAACGGGCTTGTCATGGGTGCTCATGGGACCGTCTCCCTTTTTTACAAGTCGTCCTTGTATTAACTCGCGGAAAGACGGAAGATGCAAGGGCCGACGGTTGGAGGCAGACGTGACCTACGGGCTCGGTATCCCGGGCATTGACGTCCAGAATTGGGCCTGCGCGGACGGGCGGCCGGTGGCCCGCAGCGACGACCGTGATCGCACCCGGTACCTCGGCCCGGGCGAGCGGGCGGCAGCGGCGCCGGTGGACGCGACAGGTGGCGTTCCACTCATGCCGTCCCGGCCCTCGGGGGGCCATCGCCACGTCCACACGGGAATGACATGGAGATGAGCGACGGCCTGAGGCGAGCGGTGCGCGTTTCGGCGGTCAGTCCCTGCCCGGAAGGAGCGAGCGGCCGGGGTGAGAGGGTGGTTCGCTCCAGCTCGGCGTCGTCGGGGATGACACCGAGCGGGTCCCCCGACGGGCCGGCGTCACTTCGCAGTGAACTGCACCAAGCATCCCTGGGGGATGGCGAAGGGCACCAGACGGGTGACTTCTACGGGGGCGCCGAGGCGTTCGAGCACCCCGCGGATCAGTCCGAGCTGGACCGAGCAGACGACGTCGCGGTGCTCCCGGGCGACCTCCAGGAATGGGCAGTGCCGCTGCAGCAGCGAGATCTGGTAGCGGTCCGAGGTGATCTGGGGGTCGAAGCCGATGCTGGCCAGTGCATCCACCAGCATGTTGATCGCCTCTGTGGCGTCAGGGGCCGGACCGTCCCAGGTTTCCATCAGGCGCTGCGCCCAGGCCTTCCCGGCCTGCTCGGTCAGCTCGGGCGATGCGGGCACGCGATCGGCGAGGACACCGGCCAGCACCTCTGCCAGTCCCCGGAAATCACGCCGGGTGCCCAGCGCGTTGGGCTGTGGAACTGCGCTGAAGCGCAGCGGGGGGCGACCGGGAACGCTCTGGTGCCCGACCTGGCGCTGGATCAGGCCGTCCTGCTCGAGCCGGCCGAGGTGGAATCGGACCGTGTTGGGGTGCAGACCAAGATGGGTTGCCAGCTCGTGCGCGCCGAGAGGCTCCGACGAGTCACGCAACGCATGCAGGACGCGGACACGACTGGAGACCGCACCTGTCGGGTCCCCGTCCACCTCCCCCGTAGCTCGCACTCAACCATCGTCTCATCCATCGCACGCCCGCGCCCTGCCGGCATCTTCTGCACCCCAGGCCGGCGCCGTGGCGGCGTCCTCCCTCCGCCAAGACCTCGCCGGTCAAGACCTGGCGCTTCGTGCGCCGCGGCTACCACCCCCGAGGGGGCCGATGATGGCTACCACCGCTGAGATTCGCACCCACGTCGTACCGGGTCTCTCCCCGCGCGAGCAGAGCCTGGGCAGGACGGTGGTCTCGTGGGTCACCTCCACCGACCACAAGGTGATCGGCTACATGTACCTGGTCACCTCGTTCGTCTTTTTCATGTTCGGGGGCGTGCTGGCCCTGCTCATCCGGACCGAGCTGTGGGCACCGGGGTTGCAGCTGGTGCAGTCGCACGAGCAGTACAACCAGCTGTTCACCATGCACGGCACGATCATGATGCTGCTGTTCGCGACGCCGCTGTTCACCGGGATCGCCAACATCATGGTGCCGCTGCAGATCGGCGCCCCGGACGTAGCCTTCCCACGGCTGAACATGCTCTCGTACTGGCTCTATCTCTTCGGCGGACTCATCGTCGTCGGCGGCTTCCTCACCCCCAAGGGCGCGGCGAGCTTCGGCTGGACGGCCTACAACCCGTTGTCCAACGCCGTGTTCTCCCCGGGTCTGGGCGGCGACCTTTGGGTCCTCGGCCTGGCGATGACGGGCTTCGCCACGATCTTCGGCGCGGTGAACTTCGTCGCGACGGTCATCACCATGCGGGCGCCGGGCATGACCATGTTCCGGATGCCGATCTTCACCTGGAACGCGCTGATCACGTCGATCCTGGTGCTCATGGCCTTCCCGGTGCTGGCCGCGGCCCTGTTCGGCCTGGCGATCGACCGGATCTTCGGGGGCCAGATCTTCAACCCGGACGCCGGCGGGGCGTTGCTGTGGCAGCACCTGTTCTGGTTCTTCGGCCACCCCGAGGTCTACATCATCGCGCTGCCGTTCTTCGGGATCGTCACGGAGGTCCTGCCGGTCTTCTCCCGCAAACCGGTCTTCGGCTACAAGGGCCTGGTGTTCGCCACGATCGCGATCGCGGCGCTGTCGATGACCGTGTGGGCGCACCACATGTTCACCACCGGCGGGGTGATGCTGAACTTCTTCTCGCTGATGAGCATGCTCATCGCGGTGCCCACCGGGATCAAGTTTTTCAACTGGATCGGCACACTCTGGCGGGGCAAGCTCACCTTCCAGACGCCGATGCTGTTCTCGCTCGGCTTCCTGGCGACCTTTCTCTTTGGCGGCCTGACTGGGGTGATCATCGCCAGCCCGCCCATGGACTTCCAGGTCCACGACACCTACTTCATCGTCGCCCACTTCCACTACGTCGTCTTCGGCACCGTGGTCTTCGCGATGTACTCCGGGTTCTACTTCTGGTGGCCCAAGTGGACGGGGCGGATGCTTGACGAGCGCCTGGGCAAGATCAACTTCTGGCTGCTGTTCATCGGCTTCCAGACGACCTTCCTGGTCCAGCACTGGCTCGGCGCGCAGGGCATGCCGCGCCGCTACGCGGACTACCTGCCCGAGGACGGCTTCCAGCTCTACCACCAGATTTCCACGGTCGGTGCCGCGATCCTGGCCCTGTCCACGCTGCCGTTCCTGTACAACGTCTACAAGACCCAGCGCGGCCCGCGCACCGTGTTCGTGGACGACCCGTGGGGGTTCGGTAACTCCCTGGAGTGGGCCACCGCCTGTCCGGTCCCGCGGCACAATTTCACCTCACTGCCGCACATCCGCTCCGAGCGTCCCGCGTTCGACCTGCACCACCCCGAGGTCGCGGCCATGGACCGGCCCGGAGCGGGCCGTGGCCACCTCGAGTCCGTCTACGCCAGCCCAGAAACCGAAGGCCGCAAACAGGTGCTTGACCAGCGCATCGCGCGCCAAGAACCGGACAAGCCACGCGCCGAGCCGCGGAATACCGCAAGTGGCCTTGATGGCAGTTAGCGGCGCGTACCGATGGTTATTAGGCCCGGGTGTCCGCCGCCCAGGGGCACGAGGAGAAAGGTCCGTCACGGTGCCCAAGCATGAGGTGAAGGTCGGTCGTGCGTATGAGGAGCCGACAAAAGAAGATGGCATCCGCGTGCTGGTCGACCGCATCTGGCCCCGGGGACTGCGCAAGGACAAGGCCGGCCTGGACGAATGGTGCAAGACGATCGCGCCGTCGACGGCGCTGCGTAAGTGGTACGACCACGACCCGGCGCGCTTCGAGGAGTTCGAGCGCCGGTACCGCGCCGAGCTCGAGGAGACCGAGCGCGCCGCGGCCCTCCAGCACCTCCGTGACCTGGCCGAGCATGGGCCACTGACGCTCATCACCGCCACGAAGCACGCCGACATCAGCGAGGCCAAGGTGCTCGCCACCCTGCTCCAGGGCTGACTTCCCGCCTGGCCACGACCGTGAACGGAAGGGAAAGAACCTATGGAGGAGACGGTGTACCACCGCACTACTCCGGAACTGGCCGCTCGGCGCAGCGAGCTCGCTGCAGGCGTCCATGAGGTTGTCCGGCTCGTGGCCCGCGAATCTGCGGACCGGCACCCGCGGGGGAGTGGCGGGACCACCCCTCCTCATCTTGTTGTTTTGCGGGTCAGGCACTGCATGAAGTCCTCACCATCGCTGGGGCGGGCGATGCAAGGGCGTGACTTGCCCGAAGGATGGCCTGAGGAAGACAAGACCCTCCCCAGTCAGTCGATGACTTGGGCGCGTTTGCTTCCCGGCGGAGTCGGCGGCCTGGCTGGAGCTGCTCGGTGGGCTACCCGGCCCGGGGTAGGCGCCGGCCGCGGCGGGCGACGGAGAGCTGGACTCGGCAGCGGGCGGCGTCGATCCCGAGGACGTGGTTCATCTCGGCGCTGACGCGTTCTGCGTGGTCGACGATGGTGGTGAGGTCGGCGGTGGGTTCCATGGTCGCGCTGAGGACGGCGACGAGCTCGCCGCGATCGTGGTGCACGGTGCCTCGGGTGGACCGTACGCCGGGGGTCTCCGCCAGGACCTGGGCGGCGGCGGTGGCGGCCGCGCCCGGGTCGATCCGGAGGCTCCCGCGACCGTGGTTGCTGGGCAGGGCGAGGGTGCCGACGTTGCGCCGGGGGACGTGAGCGACCAGCCACCACAGCGCCAGGAGCATCGCCACCACCCCGGCCGCTCCCGCGGCCCAGGGCCACCACGGCGCCCCGACGGCGGAGGACGCGGTGCCCAGCGTGAGAGTGTCTGGCGCGGTGGGCCACACGCGGCCGAGCTGCCCGGCCCACCAGGCGACGGCGGCCGTGCCCGCGGCCAGGAGCAGCAGACCGAGCACGAAGGCGAGGATGCGGTCGAGGGCGAGCACGGCACGGCTCATGGCTCCCGCCCGTCGGTGGCGCGTCCCTTGCCGCGCACGGCGACGGTGACGCGTGGGGCGGGGTCGAGCATGGTGAGCCGGGCGGCCACGGCCTGGCGGACGGCGTCGGCGATGCCGGCGTCGCCGATGGAGCGGATGGTGGTCGTGACCCTGCGGCGGGTCGCGATGGTGGAGGCGGAGATGACGCCGCCGACCTCCTCGGCGGCCGCGCTGGCCAGGCGTGCGACGTCACCGACGCCGAGGTAGATCCCGGTGCGGGAGCTGACGGTCACCCGGGAGCGGACCCGGCGGCCGAGGGCGACGGCGATCAGCCACAGGCCCAGCAGGGCCGCGACGATGCCGCCGACGAGGAACCATGGACCGGGTCGCAGCCCGTCGAGCGCGACGAGGCCCGTCGCGACCAGCCCGGTGCCGGCGAGGATGCCGCCCGTGATCAGGGCGTCGAGCACCAGCGCGACGCCGGCGGCGAGGAGCAGGGTGGCCAGGACCGGGCCGACGACGCCGATGGCGCCGCTGCGCGTGGGCAGGCTCGCCGGCGGCATCGGCGCCCAGTCGTTCTGGTCGAGCTCGCCGGAAACGGCGGGGAGGCCAGCGCGACCGTCGCCGGTGCCGTCCGGGTGGGGTGTGCGGGCGCCTGGTGCCGAAACGGGCTGCGGGAAGGAGGTGGTCATCGCACCCTCCGGGGCTCGTCCGCCACGCGCACGACCTGAGCGACGACCACGCGCACGGAGTCGACGTGCAGCCCGGCGAGGTGGTGCAGCTGGGTGGTGACGGCGTCCTGGACCTTCTCCGCCACCTGCCGGGCCGGGGCCGGCCAGCGGATGGCGATCTCGACCGAGGCGCGCACGTGGTCACCGGCGATCTCGCAGTCCACCCGGGGGTAGGTGCGGCCAAGTGCGGTGCCGAGCGCGCCGGCGGTGCTGCCGGCGGGTGCGACGCCGTCGACGGTCAGGACCGCGGCACGGGCGACCCGTTCGACCGCGCGGTCTGCGACCTCGACCGTCCCGCGTGCGTGGGTGTAGGGGCTAGCCACGGCCGCGGCCAGCGAGCAGCCCGGCCAGGTCGAGCTGGCCGGAGGCCACGGCGCCGACCAGCCAGCCGAGCGCGCCGAGGACGAGTGCGAGCAGGAAGCCGTTGAACCCGCCGACGATGGCGGCGAGGGCGAGCAGCAGGCCCGCGAGCAGACCGGTCTGGGAAGCGGACATCCTCACTCCAGGTGGATGCGGATCGCCCCGGCCCGGCCGGGACGCTCGGGCGGAGAAGTCATGGGCGACGGCTCGGTGGCCAGGTCGTCGATGTAGACGTGCACCCCGGTCGGCACCAGCGCGGCTACCGCGCGGTGCACGTGCTCGGCCACCTCGGGAAGGGGCACCTGCCAGTCCAGCACCGCCTGGTCCACCACCACGTGGACCTCGACGCCGCCGGGGCCTATGCGCACCCCGGGCACGCGGCGACCGGGTAGGTAGGTCGCCACCTCGCCGAAGGCGCCCGCGTGCAGGCGGGCCACCCCCGGGACGGCGAGGACCGCCGCGGCCACCGCGTCCGCGAGCTCGTGCCCCGTCGATACTGCGGTCGCCGCGGGCTCGGGGTCGGTGGTCATTGGACCCGTTGCTCCCGCTCGGGCTCAACGTCGTCCTCGGGCAGGTGCACGTCGGTCACGTTGATGTTCACCTCGGTGACCTCCAGGCCGGTCATCCGCTCGACCGAGGCGATCACGTTGCGGCGGATGCCCTCCGCCAGGTCGGCGATCGCCACCCCGTACTCGGCGACGATGCTGAGGTCGATCGCGGCCTGGGTCTCCCCGACCTCCACCGTGACACCCCGGGACTGGTTCGTGGTGCTGCCGGGGATGCGCTCGCGCAGCGAGCCCATCGCGCGGGCCGTGCCCGAGCCCATCGCATGCACGCCGTCGACTTCATGGGTGGCGATGCCGGCGATCTTGCTGACCACCACATCGTTGATCGTCGTGGTTCCCTTGCTGCTGCTCAGGGCGGAAACGACGGTGGCGGTGCCGACGTTCGTGGCGCCAGTGGGACGGCTGGTCATGGCACCGCCGGTTGGGACCGCTGACTGCTCGCTCACGGGAGTTCCTCTCGCTCGTCGCTACGACTTGCCGACACACAGCCTGGGTGTCAGCGTCGTGACACCTAGTGAGACGCTGTTGTCTGGCGATCCTCACGGTCCATGGAATGTGATCTGCATCACACTGACCCGGAGTAGCTCATCGCAGTCGTGAAGGGGCGGCTCGTGGCCGCGAGGTGCGACCCAGCGGGGGAGGCCAGTGACCAGACCGCTTGCCCCCTCCTTGGCCGACCTGCCCGATGCCGTGCTGGCGCGCCGGGCGGCGCTGCGCGACCACGCGGCCTTCGGCGTCATCGTCGATCGGCACGGTCCGGCGCTGTATCGGTACAGCTACCGCATGCTGCAGCACCACAGCGATACCCAGGACTGTCTGCAGGAGGTCCTGGTGGCCGCCTGGCGCGGCCTGCCCGCCTTCCGCGGCGACGCCGAGCTGCGGACCTGGCTCTTCGCCCTGGCCATCAACCAGGTGCGGACCTTCCTGCGCCGCCGTCCACCGTCTACCCTGCCCGTGGAGGAGCTGCAGATCGCGGCACCGGGGCGTTCCGACCCTGAGCAGCACGCCCTGGCCACCGACCTGCTGTCCGCACTCGACCGGGCGCTGCGAGAACTTCCGCTCTCCCAGCGCTCGACCTGGCTCCTGGTCGAGATCGAAGGCCTCAGCTATGCCGAGGTCGCTGAGATCCGACATACCACCGTCGACGCCGTGCGCGGCCAGCTCCACCGGGCGCGCCAAAGCCTAGAAACAAGGTTAGAAGGATGGCGATGACCACAAAGGACTCCCTGGACCGGGCGGCCTCGACGCTGCGCCAGCACACCGACGAGGGCTGGATCGCCATCCGGGCCGACCTCTTCACCCGCGCGCTGGCCATGTTCCGCCCCTCCGCACCCGTGCGAGGCATCCACAAGGCGGGCGAGTTCTTCGTCGCGGGCGACGTGCTGGTCGCCCACCTGCGTGAGGCGCTCGACGCGATCCCCCGGGCGGGCGCCACCCGCATCACCTGCACCACGGACGCCAACCACAACCTCGAGGCCGTCACGATCGAGATCGTCGCCCTCTACCGCGCCCAACTTGTCCCGCTTGCCGAGGCGATCCGAAACCGCGCCGCCGAGCTGTTCGCACAGGCGCTCGGCCTCCCCCCCGAAGAGCTGCAAAACGTTCCTATCCACATCGGCGTCACCGACGTGACGAGTAACCAACTGCTCCTCTAACCTCGCCGCGCGTGCGGCCGCCGCGCAGAGCGCCTCCACGCCAAGCGCCCCACCATGTCCAAGGCGCTAGTCGCCCAGGCTCCGAGGTGTGGTCGGCCTCAACCCGGCACCTCCCACCGCTGACCGCTGGTTGTGTGGCGTTGCAGCACCGGACAGGGACGCCAAGCGTCCCCTGACCCGGCGGCCGCCATTGACCGTCGGCAGAACAGCGCCATCCAAAGGCGAAAGTCGCGTGCGCGTCAGCGCGCGCCTGATGCCCCGGGAAGTCTTTCGCGCGGTGTGTGAAGGGCTGGCGACCGCGATAAGCGCCTACGGGGTGCCGGAGCCCAGATCCTGACGGGCAACAGGAAGGTCTTCACCGCGCGTTCAACCTCCCGGTGGTCGAGGTCCTCTTGGACCGGATCTGCCGGGAGAACGGGTCGAGCGCCTCCTGACCGCTCCCTCGCGGGCAGCGTCGTTCCGTGCGTCCATCATCGTGGCTTGCTTGGCTTCCACCGCGGCCCAGACGTGCACAGGCACCTCTTTGTCCGAGCGAAGCGCGACGGCGGGCGTGCAGTCGCGCTGTGCGGTCGGTCGGTGGCGTAATCCGGGACGTCGACGGGTAGTCGGAGGAGGCGGCCGCCTGAACCGCGACCACGGCGTCCGTATCGGCATGGACGGCTCGATCGACACGGTGTGCGTCGGCGCCGAGGCACGTGCTGGTCACCATGCTCCGATGGTGCCTCTCTCTTGTCGTGGCATGTCGGGACGCAACGCTCGAAGACTACCCGCGGCGGCCGAGGCCCGAGCAGGGGGGCCGGGATAGTTCCGACGACTGACGTTGATCCCGGGCCGCACAGGCCGACTTCCCGGTGATGACCCCGGTGATTTCACCGGCGCGATCCAGGTGACCTGCGGAGGAACCTCGTTGGCGTACCAGATCAACCGCGAAGAGAGCGACCGAAGATGATGCGCCATACGCCCCGCGCGTTCGTCGGCACCACCACCTTCGAGGTGACCGGCATGACGTGCGGCCATTGCGCCGACGCCCTCGTCGGCGTCATCCGGGCGCTGCCGGGCATCGCCGCCATCGCCGTCGACCTCACCTCCGGCGTCGTCACCGTCACCGCCGCGGAGCCCGTGGACCGCGCCGACATCGCCGACGCCATCGACACCACAGGCCACCATCCCCACTGAAAACCAACCGAGGAACCGAGATGGACAGCTGGCTCGACCTGCACCGCTGCCGCGCCGCCGATCTCAACCGCGAGGCCGCCGCCGCCCGGGCCGCCGCCGGGCCACCCGCACACCCCGAAGCACCACCACCTACCGCTGAGACAGGACCCGAGATGAGCACCCTGACCGCCCCCACCACCCGGACAGCCGTGGCCGCCGAGACCCGCGCCGTCGTCAAGACCTACGGCCGCGGCGAGTCCGAGGTCCGCGCCCTCGACGGCGCCGACGTCACCATCCCCACCGGCCGATTCACCGCCATCATGGGCCCCTCCGGCTCCGGCAAGTCCACCCTCATGCACGCCCTCGCCGGCCTGGACACCATCGACTCCGGCCAGGTCCTCCTCGGCGGCACCGACCTCACCACCCTCAGCGAGGAGCAGCGCACCGTGCTGCGCCGCGAGCGGATCGGCTTCGTCTTCCAGGCCTTCAACCTCGTCCCGTCGCTGACCGCCGCGGAGAACATCGCCCTGCCCCTCACCCTCGCCGGCCGCAAGCCGGACCCGGCCTGGATGGCCGAGCTGGTCGACGTCGTCGGCCTCGCCAACCGGCTGACCCACCGGCCCACCGAGCTCTCCGGCGGCCAGCAGCAGCGCGTCGCCGTCGCCCGCGCCCTGATCGCCAGGCCGGATATCGTCTTCGCCGACGAGCCCACCGGCAACCTCGACTCCAAGGCCGGCGAGGCGGTGCTCGGCTTCCTGCGCTACGCCGCCCGCGACCTCGGCCAGACCATCGTCATGGTCACCCACGACCCCGGCGCCGCCGCCTACGCCGACCGCGTCGTCTTCCTCGCCGACGGCCGCATCGTCGACGAGCTGACCGAGCCCACCACGGCCGCCATCCTCACCACGATGGCCCGCCTCACCACCCGGGAGGTCTGACCGACATGTGGCACCTGACCCTCGCGCACATCCGCACCCACCGCTCCCGTTTCGCGCTCACGCTCATCGCCGTCGTCCTCGGCGTCACGTTCGTCACCGGCAGTCTCGTGCTGACCGACACCTCTCAGAAGCTCTTCGAGGACCAGTTCCGCACCGCATCCGCGGGCGTGGACCTGACCATCCGTGACGCCGCCGCCTTCGACTCCGCCATGGGCGTCGAGGTCGAGCGCGACCCGCTGCCGACCGACCTCATCGAGCGCGTCCGCGCCGTCGACGGGGTGGCCGACGCCGCCGGCTCCGCCGCCGGGCAGGGCCTGCTCGAGGTCGACGGCGAGCCGCTCGTCCCGGCCGGGTCGTCCCTGCTGTCCTCCTGGTCGCCGGCACCGTACGGCGCCTTCGAGATCCGCGAGGGCAGCTCGCCGGCGGACGGCGAGGTCGTCCTCGACGTCGCCACCGCCGAGACCTACGGCATAGCCGTCGGCGACGAGGTCACCGTCAAGGCGGGCACCACCGAGACCCTGTCCGTGGTCGGCCTGGCCGGGTTCGGCACCGAGGACGGGCTGGCCGACACCACCATGGCGCTCGTCTCCCTGCCCACCGCCCAGCGGCTCCTCGAGCTCGGCGACCAGGTCACCCAGGTCCAGGCCGTCGCGGCCGACGGCGTCACGCCCACCGCCCTGCAGAGCGCCGTGGGGGAGGAGCTCGGCGCCGAGTACGACATCGCCACCTCCCAGGACACCGTGGCCTCCGGCGCCGCGGCCGCGGCGTCCAAGCTGTCGATGATCCGGGTGATGCTCCTGGCGATGGCCGGGGCCGCGCTGCTGGTCGGCGGCTTCCTCATCGCCAACACCTTCGCCATCGTCATCTCCCAGCGCTCCCGCGAGCTCGCCGTGCTGCGCGCCGCGGGCGCCACCGCCCGGCAGCTGCGCCGCTCGGTACTCGGGGAGGCACTTGTCGTCGGCGCCGTCGGCGCTGTGCTCGGCACCGGGCTCGGGATTCTCGCCGGGTACGGGCTGCGGAGCGTGGCCCGCTCCTTCGGGGTGGCCCTGCCCGACGGAGGCCTGGTGGTGGCGCCGCGGACGCTGCTGGTCTCCCTCAGCATCGGCGTGATCGTCACCGTGTTGTCCGCGGTCGGGCCGGCCCGCAAGGCCGCCCGGGTCGCCCCGGTCGAGGCAATGCGCGAGAGCGGCGCCGTGCCGCCGTCACGCCGGCGCACCGTGCTCGGATGGGGCGCGGCGGTGGTCGCCGCCGCTGCCGTCGGGTCGACGGTTGTCGGGGCGGACGTCATGGTCGTGGCCACCGGTGCCGTGGCCGCGCTCGTGGCGCTGACGCTCCTTGGGCCGGTGCTGGCGCCGCGGCTGGTGCGGCTGGTCGGCCGCCCGCTCGACGCCGCCGGCATGACCGGCCGGCTGGCCCGGGAGTCCGCCGCCCGCGCCCCGCGCCGCACCGCCGCCACCATGACAGCACTGGCGATCGGGCTGACGCTCATCACCTTCATGACGATCCTCGGCCAGTCGGTGAAGGCCACCACGGCGGGCACCTACAAAGAGGTCATCGCCGCCGACCTGGTCGTCGAGAGCGCCCGTGCCGAGATGCTGGGCGGGCTGTCCCACGACGTCCACCACGCCGTCGAGGACGTGCCCGAGGTCGCCGTCGTCTCCCGGATGCGGTACGGCCACTGGAAGGACGCCGGCGCCACCAGCGCACTGACCGCGATCGACCCGGCCACCCTCGGCGAAGTCGCGAACGTGGACATGGTCGCCGGCTCGCTGAGCGCACTCGCCGGCGGTGGCGTCGTGATCGGTGCGGAGAAGGCCGCCGAGCACGGGCTTGGGGTCGGCGACACCCTCACAATGACCTTCGCCCGCACCGGCGACCAGGACCTCGAGATCGTCGGGCTCGTCGACGACGGCGACGCCCAGGCCCTGGCCACCGGGTACCTCATCTCGATGGACACCTACGCCGAGTACTTCACGGAGGACGTCGACGCCTCCTTGCTGGTCAAGCTGAAGGATGGCGTGGACGCCGAGGCCGGCGAGAAGGCCGTGGTCGACGCCCTTGCCGAGTTCCCGACGGCCGACGTACGCGACATGGCCGCCGCCGTGGCGGCGCGGGCCGGCGCGGTCGACCAGATCCTCGGGATGGTCACGGTCCTGCTGCTGCTCGCCGTCGCGATCGCCCTGCTCGGCATCACCAACACCCTGGCCCTGTCGATCGTCGAGCGGACCCGTGAGATCGGGCTGCTGCGCGCGATCGGCATGACGCGCAGGCAGGTGCGCTGGATGGTCCGCTCGGAGGCCGCGCTCGTGGCGGCCCTGGCCGTAGTGGTCGGCGTCGGGCTCGGCGCGGGCCTCGGGGCCGCGACGGTCCGGGCGCTGTCCGGCACCGAACCGGTGCCGGTGGCCTGGCCGGTGGACCGGCTGCTACTGGTGGTCGCCCTCGCCACCGTGGCCGGGCTGCTCGCCGGGATGCTTCCGGCGCGGCGGGCCGCGCGGCTTGACGTGCTGCAGGCGGTGGTCGCCCAGTAGGGCCTCGCCGACGGCCGGGCGTCCGCCAGGGGCGCCCGGCCGCGACACAAGAAACGCAGCCGGCCGGTTGGTCACCGCGGCCCCGTACGAGCCTCGAGACCGCACCGCTCCTACGCAGGAGGCGCAGCCCACGGGGCTGTCCGGGATGGCCGCAACGCACGCTCCACCGCCGGTGTGACCGGCCCGGCGATTTCACCGTTGCGAGGCCCCCGGCATCGGCGGCGCTGTGCGTTCCACGATCGAGCACCCCACATCAGGAGAACACCCATGACCAACGCACCCGCTCGGGGCGGCGACACTTCGGTATGGATCCCGTCCTCGGAGGAAGCGACCACCCGGCCCGACGCTCATCGCCGTGGACGTCGTCGACACGGCCCGGGCACCACGGCGGCCGTGACCAGTCCGGCCACGGCCAGCGCACAGGCGGACGTTGAGCGCGCTGAGACACGCCACAACCGGCTGCGTCGGCGCACAGCGCTCGGCCTCCTGGTGTCGGCGCAGTTCGTCGTCATGCTCGACACCTCGATCGACAACGTTGCCCTGCCGTCCATTCAGGACGAGCTTGGCCTGAGCCCGGCTGGCCTGTCCTGGGTCGTCAACGCCTACGTCCTGGCCTTCGGCAGTCTGCTGCTGCTCGCCGGGCGGGCCGCCGACGTGGTCGGCCGGCGCGTCATGTTCGTCGCCGGGGCTGCCGTCTTCACGATAGGCACTCTCCTGGCCGGCACCGCTCCGAACGAGGGCGTGCTCGTCGCGGCGCGCGTCGTTCAGGGCGCGGGAGCCGCCGCGCTCAGCCCCGCCGCCATGTCGCTGCTGCTGGCGATGTTCCCGGGTCCGGCCCGCGCCCGGGCGATGAGCGCGTGGGGTGCCGCTTCCACTCTCGGCGGCGCCACCGGGGTGTTGGCCGGCGGGTTGCTGACCGGGACGCTGGGTTGGTCGTGGGTGTTCTTCGCCACCGTGCCGGTCTCGCTCGTCCTGATCGTCGGTGCCCGGTTCCTGCTCGAGGGTGCAGGGGCGGGCCCCCGCGGGCGCTTCGATGCGCTTGGTGCAGCAACGATCACGGGGGCTGTCCTCGCTCTCGTCCACGCCGCGCTGGCCGTTCCGGAGCACGGGTGGACCTCGCCCGCCGTGCTCGCGGGTGCGGCCGTCGCCGTGGCGCTCCTCGTAGCGTTCACGCAGGTGGAGCGCCGCGTCGCCGAGCCTCTCGTCCCACTGGACCTGTTCAGGGCCCGAAGGGTCTCTGCCGGTGTCACCCTGGGGGTGCTGGGCGGCGCCGCCCGCGCGTCCACGTTCGTCCTCATCGCCCTATATCTTCAGCAGGCGCTGCTCATGGCGCCACAGGTGGCCGGCCTGGCCATGGTGCCCACGTCGCTCGCCGGGTTCGCCGCCTCGGTGAGCCTTCTTCCGCGGGTGCTACGGGGCGTGGGACCGGAGCGCAGCATGGTGCTCGGCCTCGTGGTCCTCGCGACGGGCCACCTGTGGATCGCCCGGACCCCGTCCCCGGCGCTGTACGTCGTCGACGTCCTGCCCGGCCTGTTGCTCGTGGCCGTGGGCGTAGCGTTCAGCTTCACGCCCACAACCATGGTCATCGCCTCCGGGCTTCCTGCGCACCATGCGGGACTGGCTTCCGGGTTGGCGAACTCCAGCACGCAGGTCGGTGCTGCACTCGGGATGGCAGCGTTTACGGCCGTCGCCACGGCGGCGAGCCGCACGGGCGACGCCGCCGGCCAGGTGGTGTCCACCGACGGGTTCGCGGCGGCGTTCGTCGCGGCGGCAGTCGTGGCAGTTGCCACCGCTGCCATGGGCGCCTGGACACTGGTGCGACGGCGGTAGGTGCCCAACGCATGACGGCGGCCGGCCTGTGCGATGTCGCCACGGTTCTGGCGAGGTGGACTATGGCGCCGAGGGGGACGCGGGTTGTGACGATCGTCCACCAAGCACTTCGGCGTCGGTGCTGATGAACGCGCCCGGTCGGGGCGCGGGAGCCATAGGCTGTCCGCCGTGATCGTCGGCCGGGATGCGGAGCGCGCCACCGTGAGATCGGTGCTGGAGGCGGCGCGCCGCGGGGACGGCGGTGCCCTGGTGCTGACCGGTGAGCCCGGCGCCGGGAAGTCCGTTCTGCTAGCCGACGCCGTGGCCGCAGCGCAGCCCATGCGTGTGCTACGTGTGCGCGGAGTCGAGTCCGAGTCGCCGCTGGCGTTCGCGGCCCTGCACCGCCTGCTGCGCCCGCTGATGAGCGGAGTGGACACACTGCCGGCACGGCAGGCGGCCACCCTGAGGGCCGCCCTGGGACAGGCTGACGACACCGACGGCGGCAGGGTGGACAGGTTCCTCGTCTACCTCGCCGTGCTCACGCTGCTGTCCGAGGCGGCAGCGGCTACTCCGACGCTTGTCGCGATCGACGATGGACACTGGCTCGACGACGCCTCGCGGGAAGCGCTGCTGTTCGTCGCCCGGCGTACCGAGGGCGAACATCTCGCCGTCCTGCTTGCTGTCCGTGACGACGCGCCCGTCGACCCCGACCTGCGCACCTTGTCGATCGGCAGCCTGGGCCCGGCCGCGACGCGTCTGCTGCTGACCGATGCTGCCGGGGCGGAGGTTCCGCAGGGCGTTGCCGAGGGACTCCACGCCCGGACAGGCGGCAACCCGCTTGCCCTGGCAGAGCTGGCCGGCGCTCTGCACCGCGACGTCCTGCTTGGCCGCTCGCCGCTGCCCGCCGTTCTGCCCCTGACCGGCGGGGTCGAGTCGGCGTTCCTTGACCGTTACCACGGCCTGGACGCGGCCGCACAAGTCGTCGTGCTCCTCGCCGCGGCCGACGACGCCGGTGACCTGGCGACCGTAGAAGAGGCCGCCCGCGAGCTCGGCTCCGGTGACGCGGCACTCGATGCCGCGGAGCGTTCCGGCTTGCTCACCCGTCACGGCGGCCAGGTCGAGCTGCGTCACCCGCTGGTCCGCTCGGCCGTCTACGGCGGGGCGACGACTCCCCAGCGGCGGCGGGTGCACGCCGCCCTGGCGCAGGCATTGCGCGGTACGGCCGCCGCCGACCGCCGGGCGTGGCACCTGGCCGCGGCGACCGATCACCCCGACGAGAAGGTCGTGGGCGAGCTGGAGGCATCGGCGCGGCGCTCCGCGGCCGTGGGCGGCCACGAGGCCGCAGCGGCGGCGTGGGAACGGGCCGCGGAACTCACCGCGGACCCGGCCCGGCGCGCCCGGCGCCTGCACAAGGCCGCAGCGGAGGCGTGGACCGCGGGCCGACCGGACCGGGCGGCCACCCTCGCCGATGCGGCGCTGCTGTCCACGGACGACCCGGTCCTGCGCGCGGACGCCGCCCTGCTCCGCGCGCGTATCGAGTGGAACACCGGCTCGGCGCTGATCGCACACCGCCGGCTGCTGCAGGAGGCGGCCGCAGTCGCGCCGCACGACCCCGGCCGGGCCCGGGAGATGGCGATGTTCGCCGCCTCCCTCGCCGCTGCCGTGCCGCTCGAGGCGAGTACCGACCTTCTGCCGCTGGCGGGAGAGCCGACCACTGCGAGAGACCGCTGCGTCGAGCAGGTCCTGCGCAGCTTCGTCCACATCGCCCGGCACGAGTGGGCGGACGCGGTGGTTGCTGTCCGGAGCGCGGAGTCACACGCCGACGACGCCGACCCGGGCCTGGACGGCCTTCTGGCGAACCTCGCGCTGGCGGCCATGCACGTCGGCCTCGACGACGTCGCCCTGCGCCTACACGAACGCCTGCTCGTGAACGCCCGCGAGGCTGGAGCGCTCATCCTGGTCCTGTACGCGCTCACGCGTCGCGGTGGGGTCGACACCGTTCTTGGACGGTGGGACCAGCTCGCCGCCGGCGCGCAGGAGTCCTTGAGACTCGCCGAAGCCACCGGGCGGCCCGGCCTGGCCGCGATGCCCCGCGCATGGCTGACGCTCGTCTCGGCGATGCGCGGCGATGGCGACGCGTCGGCGCACCTCGCTGCGCTCGAGCGCACCGGAGCCACGGGCCTCATGGGCACCACGTCGGCGTCGGTCAAGGATCAGCTCCTGTGGGTCCGTGCCCTCCTCACCGACTCGCCCGCCGCCGCCCTGCACCACTACGAACAGATGACGCACGGGTTCGCCGAGCGGATGATCGTCGTGGACCGCATCGAGACCGCCGTCCTCGCGGGTCGCCGTGACCTCGCCGAGCGCTGGCTGCGTGAGATCGCCCACTTTGCCGAGGGCACCGGCTCAGCATGGGCGGCTGCGGTCGCCGAGCACGGAATGGCCACACTCGCCGAGGGCAAGGACGTCGGCGTGCACCTGACCCGGGCGCTCGAGCTGCACGCACACTCCCCGCGGCGGGTCGACGCCGCGCGCACCCACCTGGCGTACGGGGAGTGGCTGCGGCGCGAACGGCGCCGCGTCGACGCGCGCCCCCACCTGCGCACCGCACTGAAGACCTTCGAGGACGTCGGTGCACGACGATGGGTGGAACGCGCAGCGCAGGAGCTGCGAGCCTCTGGTGAGCGCGCCCAGCGTCGAAAGACAGAGGACGCCACGGCACCACGGCTGACGCCGACGGAGCTCCAGGTGGCCGGCCTTGTTGCCCATGGCCTCCCGACGCGGGAGGTCGCGGCGCAGCTGTTCGTCAGCCCCCGCACGGTCGACTTCCACCTGCGCAACGTCTTCGCCAAGCTAGGCGTGACCTCGCGCGCCGAGCTGGCAAACGTTCGACTGAAATGACTCCGACCGGGCCCCTCCGGTACGTGCCTGAGCGTCGGGCACCGGAGATCTCGAATCACCCCCGATCCAGCCTGAACCGGTGCTGCTCAGGGGCGGCGCCGGTCCGGGGAACATGGATTGGCCGAGAAGGACCGCAAGGCCTGGGCGGCGCCTTCCCGGCCGAACCAACCACAGGTTCAGGGCACCGGCTCGTGGCTGTCGAAGGCGCGCTGACGCGGCACCGCGACGGCAGCGAACACGGCCAGAGCCACCATCGCCACAGCCACCACGGTGAAGACCCGCGGATAGGCGTCGACCAGCCCGGCTCGGGTGGTCAGGTCGCCGGCGATCGCGGTCAGAGTGGCGACACCCAGGGCCGCGCCAACCTCATGTCCGGTCATCATCAGCCCCGAGGCCAGGCCCGACTGCTCGTGCGGGATGCCCGCCATGGCTGCCACAGAGATGGCCACAAACATCGGGCCGACTCCGAACCCGATCACCAGGAAGCCGGGAAGCACGTCGGCCGCGTAGCCGGGGTCCGAGTCCATGCCGGCGAGCATCGCGGCACCCGCGGCGACCACGAGCAGGCCGAGCACCATCATCACCTTGGGGGTCACCCGTCCGAGCAGTTTCGAGGCGAGGGTGGCGCCCACGGTGATGGCTGCGGCCAGCGGCAGGAACTGCAACCCGGTCACGATCGCGGAACTGCCGAGCACCGTCTGCAGGAACAACGAACTGAGGAAGATGGCGCCGACGACGCCCCCGGTGATGACAGCCATCACGGTAGAAGCCGAGAGCAGGGACCGGATGCGCCAGGTGGCCGGCGGCACCAATGCAGCGGGGACACGATGCTCGATCGCCGCGAACGCACCGAGGAACACGACAGCGACGCCGAACGCACCAAGCGTCTGCGGTGACGCCCAGCCCTCGGACCGGGTGCCCTCGATGGCGAAGACCAGCGCAAGGAGGCCGGTGACGGCAGTGAGCGCGCCCGGCAGGTCGAGGCGTCGTAGGTCGCCGGTGCGCTGCCCCGAGGCGACGGTACGGACCGCGAGCGTTGCGGCGACGACACCGATCGGCACGTTGATGAAGAAGACGGCCTGCCAGCCAAGAGCGGTGGTGAGGATGCCGCCGAACAGCACACCGGCGGCGATGCCCATGCTGCTGATGGTTCCCCAGACCGCGAGCGCGGTGGCGCGCTGACGCCCGGAGTAGGCGGTCATGATGATTGACATTGCGGCCGGGGTCAGAAGCGCGGCGCCGGCCCCCTGAGCGCCGCGGGAGACGACCATCATCGTCGCCGAGGATGCCATCGCGCTGACCAGGGATGCGGTGGCGAACAGGCTGAGCCCGATGAGGAACTTGGCGCGTCGGTCGAGCAGGTCCGAGAGTCGGCCGCCGAACAGCAGCAGGCCACCGCTGAGCAGCACGTACGCGCTCACGGTCCACTGGTAGTCGGCACTGGTGAAGTCGAGGGCCTTGCCGATGCTGGGCAGGGCGACGTTCACGACGCTGACGTCGAGAATGACCATGAACTGGGCCATCAGCATCACGCCGAGAATCGTCCACGGGCGCCGAACCTCCGGCTCCGCGTCGTGCTGGACGGCGGCCGGTGCGGCCGCCGTGCTGGTGTCGTGAGACATGAGAACTCCTTCGGCGATCGAGTCGCGGCCTGGCTGGCCGACGCCGTCGACTCTCGCGGTCCGGCTGCGGCGGCCGCGCCGGTAGAACTGCCAGAATCCGCCGCTCCCAGCCCCGTTCTTCCCCGTGAGTCCGGCCATTCTCAGTGATTCGGAGCTGGTCAGTCTCGGGCCGGTGGGGTCGCGCCGGCCGCACATCCCGGTGATTTCGCCGACGAGACAGCAGCAGTCGGCCTCCTACGGTCGTGGAGTCGGTTGCGATGCCCGGTCCAATCACGTCTCGCTCAACGGCCCCAAGTTCCGCTCTCGACGTCGTCGTCATCGGCGCCGGTCAGGCCGGGCTCGCCGTCGGCTACCACCTGACCCAGGGCGGTGCCCGGTTCCTGCTGCCGGACGCAAGCCCCGAGATCGGGCACGTCTGGAGGACTCGCTGGGACTCGCTGCGCCTGTTCACGCGTCGGCCAGAACGGCCCGCTGCTCGTGGTCGCGGACGTCCCCGCCGGGGTACGAGGGGACGGAGCTCAGCTCCTTCCAGCTCGCCGTCGGCCGGGAGATCCTTACCCGCGACGACGTCGAGGTGCCCCCGATCGGCACGTCGGAGGACACGGCCGATGGCCGACTTCAGCTGGGAGTGAAGAGGTCCTCGCGGGGGTGTGGCGTTGTGTAGCTGCCTGGGGGCGTCGGGTGTGGGGAGTCCGCGCTGAGTCCGCAAAACATCGGACACGTGCCGTAGGGGACGAGAGTGGTTCTGGAGTCTTTTCGCTGGTCAGGCCGTAAGCCTCCTTCTTGACCAGCGTGAACACAAATCCCTGAATCCCCTCATCATTCGTCGGTCGCGGGTTCAAGTCCTGCCGGGGGCACCGTTTGTGCAGGTCACGACCTTAGCGACTGATTCGGGACAGATGTTGTCCGGACTGTGGTACGCAAATCTGCGGACCGGCGCCTGCGGGGGAGCGGCGGGACAACCCGTCCTCACCTTGTTCGTTGTTTCCGCAGCTCAGGCCAGGCCTGGAAGTGGCCCACGTCTTACGTGCGCGCCTCATCACCCAGGAACGCAAGGGTCTACTCGACGCGGTGCCGGCCCACTTCTCGACTCTCGCCGACAGCATCCTCGGCGGGTCACGCCGCGAACGGCCGTACCGTCTTGCAGGTCGCGGCGAAGTGGGTGTCTGGCGTCACGGCGAAGTCTGAGGGGCTAGGTGCAGGACCGGGAGCGCCGGGGCGGTGCTGGGAAATGCTCGCCTCGCGAGCTAGGCGGTGAGGGCCATGGGCCGAAATGGTCGGATCTCGGCTTCGCCCGGCCGGACCATCCCGCAGGAGGACTCCGGTACCTCGTTCCACGCCCCGCTGAGATCGCGCAGCGGCTCCGAGACGACAAACCGCGTCTCGGCACCCAGGCGATGCAGGACCTCCACGTCCGGGTGGAGCTCGAGCAGCTTGGAGACCTTGGTGGAGAAGTACAGCGACCGTGACCGGCCCACGCTCGAGTACCGGAAGGCCCACATCGCCTGGCCGTCGGTCGTCGCCACGGTCATCTGCACTGGGTTTGCCACGCCGTGGCGGGCGGCAACGTCCTCGACGAGCCTGACCGCGCGCTCGACTGCCGAGACTGGGTCGTCCTTCAGCCCGAAGGTGATCGCCAGGAAGAAGAGCACCTCCGAGTCCGTCGAGCCCTCGATGTCCGGGTACAGCGAGGGGTCCACAGCCACCACAAGGTCGCGCTTGAGGTGCTGGAAGCCCTCCACCAGACCGTTGTGCATCCACAGCCAGTGCCCGTGCCGGAAGGGGTGGCAGTTGCTGCGCTGCACCGCAGTGCCGGTCGATGCGCGGATGTGGGCGAAGAACATCGGAGTACGGATCTGACGCGTGACCTCGCGCAGGTTGCGGTCGTTCCAGGCGGGATCGGTGCCCTTGAAGACCGATGGCTCCTCGCCCTCGCCGTACCAGCCGATGCCGAATCCGTCGCCGTTTGTGGTCGTTGCCCCGAGCCGTGAGTTCAGGCTCTGGTCGATGAGGGAGTGCTCGGGCTTGAAGAGCAGCTCCTCCGCGAGGACCGGGTCACCCGAGTACGCCATCCATCTGCACATGTGATGACACAAGCATCGGCCGCCGGCCGCAGCATCGTCCGGCGAGGATGAGCGGGCGGGCGGGTCCGTCGTCGCCGCACCCGGAGACCGCCATGCGCATACGCCTGCCGCGTTCCCCGCGACACAGCAACTGGGGCCTGTCAGACGCATGCACGCGAACCCAAACTGCGTCTCATTGTCGAGGCGGCGACATCCGAGCAGGGCGACGTCGAACGTGGTCACGGGAAAGCCACAGGCACGCGTGGCCCCACGCCTCACGCCTCAGGGGCCTGGCCGTCTCGCGCTCCCGTTCTGTTCGATGCTTTGTCAGCTTTGTGCGCTTTCCCGGCCTTTTCCGTCTTCTCGCGCAGGAAGACCAGCGGGAGCAGGAGCGTCCCTAGCGCCGTCACCAACCAGACGACGAGTGTTCCTAGAACCCACGCCTTCACGCCGGAGACAGCCAGCCCAGCAGGGACGAGTGAGGCGAGGAGCAGTGCGACAAACGTCGAGATCAGGCCGATGCCACCGAGGAATGCTGGCGCATACCTCGCCGTCATCTTGGCGATGAACGGGGAGAGGACGCCTTGCGCGACAGCGAACACGATGACGGCCACGACGAAGCCCGCGGGACTGACCGTGAAGTCACCCTCGAGCAACCAGGTCGCGGCCAGGATCCCCAGCGCCGCGGACGCCAGGAAGATCAGGGCGCGGATGATGATGCGGATCATGGTGGTCTCCTCTCGCCGAGCGCCCGATGCTTTGCTGCGCCAGCCGGCTTCGCCGTCAGGCATCCTTCATGAGAGTCCCGGTCACGTCAGTGCACAGGGTGCGCGGACGGCCGCACACGCCCGAGGGCCTCCGCCTTGAGGTGTTCGTACTCCTCCTGCGTGACGACTCCCTGGTCGAGCAACACCTTCGCTTTGGCGATGTCCTCGCTCGGGCTGTTGCCGGGGACGGCGCGCATGTAGGCCTCCGTCTCCTCGCGTGCCGCCCTCGACGCGCGGTAGCTGCGATCGGCCATCCCCTCGCCGCGCGCAACGAGGTAGACCAGCGCGGTCAGCAGCGGGACGAAGACCATGAAGGTCAGCCAGACGGCCTTGACCCAGCCGCTGACGCTCCGGTCGCGGAAGAGGTCCACGATGATCGCCAACACCGCGAAGAGGTAGGTGACAAACGCGAACGCCCAGAGGAACCACCAGATGATGTCCCAGAACGATGCCCAGAAGGTCATGAGAAGCACGCTTTTCCTTGCGTCGACGGTGGGCCTCGGGGCGTTCGCTCACGCCTCTGGTATCACACGACGACAGTGGCACCGCCCTGGCTGTCCCTACCTCCTCCGTGCCGGGTGATTTTCCAGTCATCGCTCCTGGGGGCCGGGCTCGGGCCGTCGGCGCACCCGGCGCACCTCGATGACCTCGAGGCCGAGCGTGCGCAGCCGGGCGAGGACTCCGAGGAGGTCCGACTGATCGATGATCGGGCGTAACAGCACCGTCGAGACCGGTGCCGGCTCGACACTCATGGCGCCGAGGTCCTCGAGGGCGTCGTCGGGAACGAGGCCCGCGACCCGGATCTCGTAGACGGCAGCCGCCCCGGAGGTACCGGTGGAACCCCCGGCGGGGATCATGACGCTCCTCGGTCACGGCTGGCGTGCCCAGTCCACGAGCCGCCGACGGGCCGGCACGCGGGGCTCCGATCACGGGTGGCTGCTGCTCGCATGGACCGAGCCTCGGTCCCGCGTCAGTTGGACGCGTCATCCGGCCCGGATGACCACGCAGCTGCTGAACGGTGGCAGAGCACCGGGACCAACCGTTCCACGGCTGTGCGACCGCGCGGCAGTCATCATCCGCCGTGACGGCCTACTGAAGGCGGTCGGCGCCGCCGATGCCCTGCCGGTCGCTCTGGCAGGCCAGGGCGCGGCTCGTCGGGTCGGGGAAGGATCTGGCCACAGAGGCGGCCAGCTCGACTCGCTCACGTTGTACGGCGGGGCGTCGCTCGTCCGGGACGCTCTCGAGGAGCTGGTCCAGCAGTGCGGCGAGGCGACGGCATACCTGGACGTCCATCGCGCCGAACTGCCGGACCTCCGTCAGGGCGAGCTCGAGGTACTGGTCCCATCGTCGTCCCGGGATGACGACCCGGTGTGCGCCGTCGTCGTCGGTCAGGGCGTACGCGCCGGGAAGCGGCACCACGGCGGTGGACTGCAGGAATGACTCGATGTAGTCGAGAACCTGCACGGCGGTGGTGGGATCGTTGACGGCGGGGGAGAGCGCCCTGATCGCGATATCGACGAGGATGCGCAGCGCGAATGCCGGATCCTGCTCGACTGTCCGCTCCACGCCCTGAACGAGGCAACGCTCCACGTCTTCGGCGTTGGGGACGCCGGGACCGTGGACCTCGACCACCGTCGCACCCGCGGGTACGAAGTTCCCGATGCCGTGGATCAAGACCACGGTGCATTCGTAGCGGCGTGCCACCGCGAGCAGGCCCCGAGGGTTGAGGGCCTGGATCGCCCCCGACCTGCTCGCCCGGATGCGTAGGACCGGCTCGCCGACCGGGAGGGTGACATCCTCGGCCGGGCGGAGGGACGGCGACCGACGGGCGGCCGCGAGTGCCTGCTCACCCGCCGCCGCGACGAGCGCGGCGACCGCTACGGGCCTGAGGTGCTGGATGAAGTTGTTCAGGTAGATCAGGAGCAGCACGAGGCTGGCGGCGCACAGAAGGCCGGCCGCCGTGACGCCCAGATCGGGGACGGAGTCGTCCTCCACCCGCCGGAGGTTGGTGAAGGCAAAGGTGAAGGTGCCCGCGAAGGTGCCGAGCACCACCTTCTGGAGTCGCTGGCGGTACCACAGCCGCATGAAACGTGGGGACAGCGCATTCGTCGCCTGCTGCACGACGAGGACGCCGATCGTGACCACGAGCCCGAGCAGGCCCACCATCGCGCCGGCGATCGTGGTCAGGACCGTCGTCGCTGTCCCGGGCGTGTACTGCAGTCCCACCGGCGTCTCGACGGCTGCGTCGAGACGTGCCGAGGCCACTCCGAGCACGGCGCCAAGGACGGTGCAGGCCAGGGGCAGCACCCACAGGCTGTCCCTGAAGTACGCCCTCGCGCGGAACCGGGCCCGCCAGCCCCACGGTGCGGACATGGTCCGTGAAAGGTACGTTCCCCGACTGCCGCTTGCCTCATCCCGTACGGGTGAGGTCCGGCGTCGTGGGGGATCCTTGTGGGCGCGCCCTCGCACGCCTACCGTTGGTCCCGGTCCCGTCCTGGATCGCCGTGTGGGGAGGCCCCTCGATCGCACGGCCGGACGCCGCTCCCCGGACCCCGGCGCTTCGCCCGAGTGGCGGAGAGCCCTGAGAGGACGGCTCCACCATGGCACCCGAGGTCAGCGAGAGACCTACCGGACGCGTCGGTGGCGCCGCCGCACTGGGGCCCGGCACCGACTCCACGCTTTGCCTCCCGGCCCTGCCCCGCGGCACCGTCGACCGCCCGCGCCTGAGAGAGCGCCTGGAGGCCGGGGTGACCGGCCCTCTGACGCTCGTGAGCGCCCCAGCCGGCACCGGCAAGACGGTTCTCACCTCCTCCTGGGCACGGCGGCATCCGGAGGACGTTCGGTGGCTCTCGCTGGACGACGGCGACATGGCAGCGCCGCTGTGGCCCCGGCTGGTCGGGGCCCTCGAGCTCGGCGGCGCCCAGGTGCGCCTGCCGGACGGCGTGAACGAGGGGAACGAACCACTCCCGGACGCGCTCGCCACGACGCTCGCAGTCAGGCCGCACCCGGTCGTGCTGGTGCTGGACTGCGACGCGCCGCTGCCCGCCGACGTCGCCGCCGGCCTCGACCATCTGCTCCGACGCTCCCACGAGCGCCTGCGCCTCGTCCTTCTCACGCGGGCCGACCCCCTGCTTCCCCTCCACAGATACCGGCTCGCGGGCACCCTGACAGAGATCCGAACGGCCGACCTTGCGTTCACCCCGGATGAGGCCCGCGTCCTCTTGGCCGCCGCCGGCCTCGACCTGTCCCCGGTCGCGGCGGACGCCGTCACGGCCCGGACGCAGGGGTGGGCGGCCGGGCTCCGCCTGGCGGCCCTCGCGCTGGCTACGCGCGCCGAACCGGAGCAGGCCGTCCACGATCTCAGGGGCGACACGGGCGCGGTCGCGGAGTACCTGATCGCCGAGCTCCTCGACAGTCAGTCCCCCGAGGCACGGCAGCTGCTGCTGGACACCAGCATCGCCGATGTGCTCCGACCGGGTCTGGTCGAGGCGCTCGCGGGCCCGCGAGCGGAGCGCGACGTGGCCCTGCTCGCGAAGGGGAACGTGCTGATCGAGGAGCTGGCAGAGCGCCCCGGTTGGTTCCGTTACCATGCGCTGTTCCGGGAGCTGCTGCGGGCACAGCTGGCGTATGAGTCGCCCGCCAGGCTCGCGCCGCTGCACCGGGCCGCGGCCACGTGGTTGGCGGGTCACGACATGGTCGAGGACGCCGTCAGGCACGACGCCGCTGCGGGGGCCTGGGACGACGCCGCCTGGCACGTGATCGACAACCTCGCGCTCGGCCAGGTGCTCGTCCAGCAGCCGCCGGTTCTCCGCGACACCCTGGCAGCCCTGCCGGCCGACGTCGAGGGGGTGGCCCCCGCACTTGTGAGAGCCGCCCTGGCTCTGACCGCCGCCGACGACGAGCGGTGCCTCAACGAGGTGGCGCAGGCTCGTGAGCTTCTCGCCGGGGCGCGAGACGGTTGGACTGAGGCGGAGCTGGCGGCGGAGTGCCTGACGCTCGCGCAGGCCAGTGCGTCCTCCGACGCCGAGAGGGCGCTGCAGGCTGCACGAGCCGCAGCACAGCTGCTCGATAGCGCGCCTCGCGAGCGCTTGCGCGCCCACCCCGAACTACCGGCGCTCATCCACAGCGGTGACGGCGCGGCGCAGCTGCTCCGCGGCAGCCTTGACCTCGCGGCCCACGCCTTCACCCAAGGAGTCCACGCCGGCTACGCGCCTGGCCGGGAGGCGCCCGTCGGCAGCTGCCTGGGCCATCTGGCGCTCATCGCCGCGTTGCGGTGCCAGCTGCGCAGGGCGACAGATCTCGCGGCGCAGACGGTTGCGCTGCACCAGTCCGCCAACCTCCACGCCGAGCCCAACGAGACCGCCGAGATCGCACTGGCGTGGGTGGGCATGGAGACCTATGACCTCGCCGGCGCCAGTCGGCACACGATGCGCGCGGCCGCGGCGTCCCAGGGCGGCGGCAACGACCCGCTCGCGGCGACGATGCTCGCGCTCGTGACCTCGCGCGTGCGCCATGCCCACGGCGACCTCGTCGGTGCCCTCGAGGTCCTCGACGGGGCCCGCGCTGCTGTGCCCGCCCTCCCGGCCTGGATGCAGGACGAGCTGCGCCTGGAGCAGGCGACGCTCGACCTCGTCGGCGGCCGCGCTACCCGTGCCGTCAGCGTCATCGAGGAGCTTGCCGACACGGCGAACCCCGCGGTGGCTCTCCTTCGAAGTCGAGCCTCCCTGGCCCTCGGCGCCGACACGGCCACACCGACGGTCACCGGTACGGCGACGCCCCTCGCCGTGCGGGTGAACAGCTTGCTGCTCGACTCGCACAGCCACCTGACGCTCGGGGAGGAGGAGCTGGCGCGCCGCGCTGTGGAACGCGCGCTGTTGCTTGCGGCGCCGGAGCACCTCAGGCGTCCGTTCCGGGAGGCCCCGGCGGAGGTGCGCCGTCTGATGCGTCTGGACGGCGACCTGCTCGCGCGACATCGCTGGCTCGGCGCGAGGGGACAGAGGGGGTACGCGCACGCCCCATCGCGAGGCCACCGCGCCGGGGAGGCGATGAGCTCGTCGCCCCTCTCCGCCCGGCTGCTCGAGCCCCTGACGCCGAAGGAGCAGGAGGTGCTCGAGCACCTCGCCGCGCTGGAGGACACCGAGGAGATTGCCGGCGCGATGTTCGTCTCGGTCAACACCGTGCGCACCCACGTGCGCAACATTCTCCGCAAGTTCGCCGTCTCGCGGCGCAACCAGGCCGTCCGGCTCGCCCGGGAGCTCAACCTCCTCACAGCTGAGGACGCCGACAGGGGTCTCACCCCTTCGGGATGAGGCAGCGGTGCCTCCGGTCCCCGGATCCTGGGGTGTCGGTCCTAGCACAAGGAGCTGTGATGACAGACACCACGTCGGCGCACGGTTACGACGCCGCTGCCTCGGGTGCGGGCATGGGGACGCGCGACGAGGACGCGGGCGGCTGGGTCGGCTGGCTCATGTTCGCCGGAACGATGATGTGGGTCGTGGGCATGTTCCACGCGATCCAGGGTCTCATCGCCCTCTTCAGCGCCGACTACTACCTCGTCGGTGCAAGCGGCCTGGCCGTCCAGATCGATTTCAGCACCTGGGGCTGGGTGCACCTGATCGGCGGGGTAGTCATCATCATCGCCGGCGTCGGCGTGTTCGCCGGGCAGACGTGGGCGCGGGTCGTGGGCGTGATTCTCGCCGTGGTGAGCGCGCTGCTGAACTTCGCCTTCATCGCCGCCTACCCGTTCTGGTCCATGATCATGATCGCGGTGGACGTGTTCGTCATCTACGCGCTCTGCGTGCACGGCCGGGCGTTGAAGACGAGCTGAGAGCGCCGGGAGTGCGGGACAGACTGCGAGCGTGGGGGTGGGGCAGCGGCACGCGGGGATCGGCAGTCCTAGACATACCATCCGTGGGCGCCTGCGTTGTCGGTGACGACGTGGCGGTTGACGGGCGTCGTGCGGGACGGCGCCTTCTCCGGGGACGGCGACGCGGGCAGCACGGTGACGCTGTCGACCTCCAGGCCGGTCGACAGGAGGAGCGTGAGGATTTCCACGAGGTCCCGTCCTCCGTCGGTGTCGGCCACCACGACGGTCATGTCGGGCAGCCACGTCGCAACATCGTGCCGTACTGCGCACATCATGACGGGGCCGAGCTGCCCGCCTACCCGTACGTCATACGCACGGCAGCCGGACCTCGGACGCTCGCTCATCGTCCCGGCCCGGCGCCAGTGCGGCCGTCGGCCGCCCGACGCAGTTCCATGAGCTCGATGCCGAGATCGGTCAGGCGGCCCAGAAGGTTGTGCAGATCCGCCTGGTCGAGAGGAGTCGTGACCAGCACGGTCTGGGCAGGCGCCTGGAGGACCGTCATGGAGTCGAGCCGGGCCGCCAGCGACGGCGGCAGGTTGCCGATGAGGTGGATCTCGTACGTGGTCATCGTGTGCTCCCAAGCGCTGACCGGCCCTGGGTCTGGTGCCTGGCTGAAGGCCGGGTGCAGGGCGTTTCGGTCCAGGGTGTGCCGTGCCCCGCTCGTAGGGCCTCACCCGAAAGGGATGAGACGCTCCGGCCGGAGGCCTGGAACTGGCCGAGCCGCGCCAGCCGCCGCGCAAACCGAGATGATGGTGGGGGCGAGGAGAAGGCGATGCTCACCTACGAGGAACTGCCGCCCAAGCGCCGCCGGCGGCTTCTCTTCCAGGCGCTGGCGCGTCCGGTCCTTAGCTCCGTAGTCATGCTCGTCGTGTACTACCTGCTACCCCTGGACCGCCCGTCGAGCGTCATCCTCGTCGCCTTCGGCGTGGGTCTCCTGGCCCTGGGCGCGATGCTCCTGCGGCAGGTCCGCGTGGTCATGGCCTCGCCCTACCCGTTGTTGCGGGCGATCGAGGCGGTCGCCACCATGTTGCCGTTCTTCATCCTGCTGTTCGCGGCGGTCTTCGCCGCCATGTCGAGTCACGACCCGTCCGCCTTCACCGAGGCGCTGGGCCGCACCGACGCGCTGTATTTCGCCCTCACAGTCTTCGCGACCGTCGGCTTCGGCGACATCGCCGCGGTCACCGAGGCGGCCCGCGTGGCGGTCATCGTTCAGATGACTGGAAACCTCATCTTTGTCGGGCTGGTCGCTCGCGTCCTCGTCGGCGCAGCGCAGTCGGCGGCGTACCGCAGTGCGGACCGGGGCCGGCCCCCGTTGCCTTGACCGGCGAGTCACGCATCGGCGATGCGCCGCATGGCAGTGCTCGCCGCGGGTCAGGAAGCGGCGGGGACGGCAGGCGGGCGTGTCGGCGGAGCGGACACGGACGCCGGCGTCGCCTGGGTCAGGTACGCCGTGAGGACATGCGCGACGACCACGGCGACGATGACCAGCGGCATCAGGGTCAAGCCCGAGGACAGCAACAGGGTTGCCAGCAGCACCGAGACGAGAGGCAGCCGGAGCATGACGACGCACATGGCGCCGATCCCCATCGCGGCGCCAGCCACCGACGGCAGCCCGGGCAGGTGCGAGAGAGCGACGCCTCCGGCGGCGCCGAGGTACATCGCCGGGAAGACCGGCCCGCCCCGGAAGGCGCTCAGCGACAGTGCGTATGCCAGGCCCTTGCAGAGCATGAGCAGCACGAGCGTCCCGACGGAGTAGTCGGCGGCGCGGAGGAGGAGCGGACCCAGCGCGGCCTCGCCGGAGAACAGCACGTCCGTCGGGCTCCGCCCCGACAGGGCGGCGTAGGTGATCGCCAGCCCGGCGACCACCAGCCCTACCAGCGGGGTGGCCAGCACCGGACGAGGCGCGACCCGGGCGTGGAGGGCACGGCCGAGGCGCAGGATCGCCGTCCCGACGAACGGGGCTGTCAGCCCGATGCCGATCGCCCAGGCGAACTGGGCGACGTCTGGACGGACGAGCCCGGGCAGGCCCGGGATGGCGAGCGACGCGGTGCCCAGGCCGGTCAGCGAGCCGAGCCCGATGATGACCAGTGCCCCGATGCCGGCGGCGAGCAGGCCGGGCACGAGCACGAGGCCCAGCATCGCGCCGCCCAGGGCAGAGGCCTCCATGAGCAGGAAGGCGCCGAGCAGCGGCGAGCCGAGCAGCAGGCTGATCGCGGCGAAGCTGCCCGCCGCACCCACCATCGCCACCGCCTGCGCGTCTGCGCCTCGCCGGAGGAGCCGCAGCGCCCAGGCCGCCAGTCCGGCACCGAGGGCGATGAGGGGGGCCTCCGGGCCGACGACGGCCCCGAGCCCGAGGCTGGCCAGGGCGGCGAGCGCGATGCCGAGGATCTCCCGGGGCGCCGGCGGCGGCCCCGAATGGATGCCCTCCACCGGGGGGTGACCGCCATGCCCGGGCAGGTACCGCACGCAGAGCCCGACGAGCAGCCCCGCCAGGACCAGCGGTGGCACCGGCCACCATGGCGGCGCGGTCCCGAGGCCGAGGACTTCCGGGAGGTCGTCGTAGACCCAGTGCTGCAGTCCGTGGACCAGCTGCAGGTAGCCGTACGCGACGGCGGAGATGGGCACACCCAGCGCAGCGCTCAGCAGCAGCAGCTTGATGTACCTGCGTGAGTGCGGCACCGACAGATCCAGCCCGGCGGGCGGCTGTGTCGGTGACTCGGCCGCCGTCGAGGCGGGCCGGATCACCCGCCGCCGCCGGCATGCATCAGATGTGAGGGCATGGGACCTCCGCGTGTACAGAGTGGCGGCCGTCATCCTCGGTCATGGCCCCGGAGCTCCTGGGGCGCCTGCCGCGGCGGGCCTGCCTTGCGGCCCGCGCAGCCCGGAGCGGAGAGAGCCTGGCGCCACGCTGTGAATCGGTGGGCGCAGGAACGTGTAACGGTGTGCCCTCAGGCAAGCAGGGCGGACTTCTGCAGCTCGAACTCCGCGGCCGTGAGGACGCCGGTGTCGCGCAGGCGCCCGAGCTTGACGAGCTCGTCCGCCGTCGAGGGGGTCGATGCAGGCGCGACGGACCTGATGTAGCTGGCAACCGCCTTCTCGCGCTCGACGGCATCCTCGTGCTCACGAAGCTGCATCTGCCCCCCGCGCGCGATGACATAGATGAGCACCCCGAGCAAAGGCAGGATCACGACGAGAAGTATCCAACCTGCCTTCCCCCAGCCCGAGAGGTCAGAGCTCCGGAAGATGTCACGGAAGATGGAGACGAGCAGGCTGATCCAGGCGAAGAAAAGGAAGAACCACAGCATCGTCAAGAACAGTCCGAGCAGCGGATAGTTCTCCATGGGAGCTTCCCCGATCATGATCGTGCCGTCAGTGCGTTCCACTCGATATTGCGCGCCCTGACCGGTACGCGTCCTCGTCCGCGCGGGGTGATCCGCCTGACCCTGGCTCCCCGCGCAAACGGATGAGGGTCACAGGTTGCTTGCCGGACACCTTCAGCCGGAACGGGCCGAGGTGGGGCTCCCGGTGGCTCGGTCCCGCATATCCCTGAGCGCACGTAACCCGGCGGCGGTCTGCAGCGGGGTGACCGGCGCCCTCAGGTGCCGGTTGCGGCCGGATTCACCTGTACCGGGTGATTTCGTGTGCTCGGTGCGGGGGAATCATCGCTGGAGCCGGCGCCCGCTGATCGACTGGTTCCGCGGCGCCTGGGTGTGCTCCGGCCATCACCACCCGGTGCCGGCGAGCGCGTGATCGCGAGGAGCTGAGGGACCATGTCTCACACCGTCCCACTGAGTGCGGGCGAGCGCGCCGAGCTCGAGCGCCTGCGGGCGGAGGTCGCCGCGCTGCGCGCGCGGCCTGCGGCGGGCGGGCACGGCGCGGCGCGCTCACCCGGGCGCGGGCGCCGCCTGCGGACCGTCGGCGCCACCCTCGTCATTGTGCTCGGCTGCGTCCTGGCCCCATTCTCGGTGGTCACCACGTGGCTGGACACCCAGGTGACGGACACCGACGCGTACGTCAAGACGGTCGCGCCGTTGATCGAGGACCCGGCCGTGCAGCGAGCCCTGTCGGCTGCCGTGACGAACGCGGTGTTCGACGCCCTCGGGATCGAGGAGACCACCACTGCCGCGCTGTCGTCGCTCGCGGGACGCACCGATCTTCCGCCCGAGATGCAGCAACGGATCGAGGGCCTCGCCGTCCCGATCGTCAGCGGGGTCCAGGGCTTCGTGCGCACGCAGGTGAACACCGTCGTGGGCTCGGACCAGTTCGCGGTGACCTGGGCGCAGGCCAATGCCATCGTCCACCGGCAGCTGGTGGCCGTCCTGACCGGGGACACCCGGGAGGGGGTCTCGGTCGTCGACGGACAGGTGAGCATCGACATCGCGCCGTTCGTCGAGCTCGTGAAGGAACGGCTCGTCGAACGTGGCGTCACGGTCGCCGAGCGAATCCCGACCATCCATCGGTCATTCGTGCTCTTCACCCTGCCCAACCTGCCCGCCGCCCAGACCGCCTTCGGCCTGCTCAACACCGCTGGGGCGGTGCTGCCCTACGTGACCGTCCTCGTCCTCGCCGGTGGCGTCCTGCTCGCCCGGAACCGGCGGCGTGCCCTCGTCGGCGCGGGCATCGGCATCGCGGCGTCGATGCTGGTCCTGGGCGCCGTGCTCGCGCTCGCCCGCACGGGCTATCTCAACGCGGTGCCGCCGGACCTCCTGGCCCGGGAGCCGGCGGCCAGACTGTACGACACGCTGGTGCGGTTCCTGCGAACGGGGCTGCGCGCGACCTTCGTGGTCGGGGTCGTCGTCGCGGCCGTGGCGTACCTGACCGGCCCCTCCGCCGCGGCCGTCGGCGTCCGGCGGGGCCTCTCGCGAGGGTTGACCCGGGTGCGGGAGCTGTCCGGGGCCCCGGGCGGTCTGGCCGGGCCGCGCCTGGGCGCGCGGCTGGGGACCTACCGCACCATGATCCGGATCGTCGTGCTGGTGCTCGCCGCCCTGGTCATCCTGTTCTGGGACCGCCCCACCCCGGCCGATGTGATCGTGGTCGCCGGCGTGGCTGCCCTGCTCCTCGTGGTCCTCGAGGTGCTCGCAGCCCCGGCCGCGGCCCCGCTCGAAACGGTCCCAGCTCCACCACGAACGTGACGGGCGCCAGCCGATGGTGGCGAGCCCCTCCACCAATGTGGCTCCGAGGACCCGGCTCAGCCCCCTTTCGTCCGTGCAGGATGAGGCGGTCGGCCGCGGACACCGTGCATCGTCAAAGCGGAGACGGCGAGGGCGCCTGGGCGTCAGACCGCTCCCCGGACAGACCCACGGAAGGAGCGCACGATGACCGACGACCTCGACCAGACTGGGCCTATCGACTACCTGGTGGTGGAGTTCCGGGGCGACCGGATGACCGGTGAGGCCTTCCCGTTGCTGGTCGACCTCGTCGACAGGGGCCTGATCCACATCCTCGACCTGATGTTCCTCCGGAAGGATCCGGACGGATCGGTTGTCCCGCTCACACTGAGCGAGCTGGTCACGAGCGACGGGTACGACCTTTCGGTCTTCGAAGGTGCCTCATCGGGCCTGGTGGATGAGGACGACCTCGAGGCGATACGGGACGTCCTCGAGCCGGGAAGCGTTGCCGGCATCTTGGTCTACGAGAACGTCTGGGCGGGCCCGTTCGCCTCGGCGCTGCGGCGAGCCGGCGGGGAGCTCGTGGCGAGCGGCCGCATCCCGGTGCAGGCACTGCTCGCGGCCCTCGACGCCGCCGAGTCGGCCACCTGACGAAGATGTCACCTGACGAAGATGTCACCTGACGAAGATGTCGCCTGACGAAGATGTCGCCTGACGAAGACAAGGGAAGAAAATGTCTGGTTTGCTCAGAGGAATCGCACGGACCGCCGTCGTGGCGGGTACGGCGACATCGGTGTCGAACCGCGTCTCGCGGCGACAGGCTGGCCGGTGGGCCGCGCAGGACGCACAGTGGGCGGCCCCGCAGGAGGCCTACGTCCCGACTCAGCCGGCATACGCACCGCCGCAGTTCGAGCCCCCGGCCCAGGACATGGACGCCAAGCTGGCCCAGCTCAAGGAGCTCGCGGCGCTGAAGGAGCAAGGCATACTCACCGACGCAGAGCTTGAGGTGCAAAAGCGCAGGATCCTCAGCTCCTGAGAGAATCTCTCTTCCGATCGTGCCGACCATGTTCGTGCGTGAACGCGATCGGGGTCGACCTGGGCTTGGCGTGTGTGAAGTCGCGAGGGCCGAGTACCGGCTTGGTGGGCCCCCGCGTCCGTCCTCACTGTTGCCCCTCGGTCACGCCTCCTCCGGGACGTCCTCGTCGTCGGGCCGTGGCTCTGCCGAGGCGGTGGCCGATCTGCGACGCTGGCCCAGGGCCAGGAGCGGGTACAGCAGGACCGACAGCATGCCCGCGCCGACCATCGAGGCAGCCGTCGCCTGCTGCAGGACGCCATGGTCGGCGCCGATGTCGGTGATCGCCACGATGATGGGCAGCGCGGTGGCACCGAACAGCACGAGGGCCCGCCTGTCCGCCGCGGTCGCCCCCGGGGGCGCCGCGATGAGGTTCGGCAGGCCGCGCACCACGAGTAGGAGCACGAGGAAGACGGGCAGCAGGACCAGTGCGCGGGTGTCGTCGAGCAGGGCCCGCAGGTCAAAGGTGATCCCGGTGTAGATGAAGAAGACCGGAACCAGGAACCCGAAGGCCACGGCTTCGATCTTGCTTTCGACGCGGTGCGCGTCTTCCGGCAGGGCACCGGCCAGCAGCAGCCGGAACAGTATGCCCGCCGCGAATGCCCCGATCAGCATGTCCAGCCCGAGCCAGATGCTGAGTCCGACCAGCAGGGCGAGCACGAGGATCACCAGCCGGATGGCGAACTGGCCGCTGGTGTGCAGGGTGGTGGAGATCAGCCGGTGCATGCCGCGGTGCTCGCCCCGGCTGGCTGCATACATACCTGCTGCGGCGATGACGGTGAACGCGAGCAGCACGACGGTGGCCCGTCCCGGGGTGCGCCCGGACAGGAAGAGCGAGATGGCGATCAACGGCCCGAACTCGCCCGCCGCACCGACGGCGGTCACGGCGGTGCCGAAGGGGGTGCGCATCTCACCGGCGTCCCGCAGCACCGGCATGATCGTGCCCAGGGCCGTGTTGGCCAGGGCGATGCCGACGAACACCCCGGCGGCCGCGGTCGGAGCCAGGATGAGGCCGGCGGTGGTGCCGATCGCCAGCGACAGCAAGAAGCCCACGCTCGCGCGCTTGATCGGCCGACCCTTGATGAGCTGGAAGTCGATCTCGCTGCCGGCCATGAAGAACAGCATGGCGAGGCCGAATTCGGCCAGGATGTCGATGAACTCGCTGGTGCCGACCCAGCCCAGGACTGCTGGGCCCAGCACGAGGCCGAGGACGATCTCGAAGACCACCAGCGGGATCTTGGCGAATCTGCTGAGCAGTGCGGCAGACACCGGGGCGCAGACCGCGATGGTCGGCACCAGGAGCAATGTGGACAGGTCCATCGGCACAACTCCCTTGGCGACGGTGCGACCGCTCCGTGTGCCGATCATCGTGGGCAGGTCACGGTGGCGCCTCCTGCGGGCGGGGTGAGCGTGGCCCCGACCGCCGGCGGCCCGTCCCGCGGAACGGCGCCATCGAAGTCAGACGAGGTGGTCCCATGCGGACACCACGGACTACGGCGACGCGGGATTGTTGTGCCGCGAGCCGGCCAGGAGCAAGAGAACCTCCAGATGGCCACCGGGGCAGGCGGTACGCCGCGGTGGGGTGGCCCTGAGCGGCCCGCCCGACGTATCGGACACGGAGCAGACAGTCAGCCGCCGTGCGGTCTGACCGTTGATCTGACCGATCCTGAGCCACTCCGAGTAAACCCCGGAGGCCGGCGACAACGACCTTCCATGTGGCGACCGCCTTGCTGGTTCCTTCCGGCTCTCCGGGCGGGTATGACCGCGCCGTGCGTCGATCATCGTCGCCGGGTCAGGGTGGCGCCTCCTGCGGGCGGGGGTGAGCGTGGCCCCGACCGCCGGCGGTCGGTCCGGCAGGCGGCGTCCCGCATCAGGACGATCGCCGCCAAAGTCCGCAATGCGTCCGCAAGATTCTAGCGACGTGCCGTAAGGGGACGAGAGTCGTCCGGGAGTCTTTTCGCTGGTCAGACGGTAAGGCTCCTTCTTGACCAGCGTGAACACAAATCCCTGAATCCCCTCATAGTTCGTCGGTCGCGGGTTCGAGTCTGCCGGGGGCACTATCTGCGTCAGGTCGCGTGCGCGACGCGGGAGTCACCGACACACAGGCCGGCCAAGGGGCGGCGCCCGCTCCCACGTAGGCTGGGACGGTGCCTGACACCTGGACCGCCCCGCCACCCGACTGGGACGAACCACCGCCGGACGCGTGGGACGAGTGGGACCAGCACGATGGCGACCTCGTCGAGGCCCTGGCCGCCGGCCCTGGCGCCGCCGCACCCATCCGGGCCGTCACGGCTGCCCGCGCGTCCGCCTCCTCAGCCCTCGAGGCGCTCACCAGCGTGTGGGGCTTCGACGCGTTCCGGGGCGAGCAGGCCGAGATCATCGAGACCGTCGCCCGCGGCGACGACGCCCTGGTCCTCATGCCAACCGGTGGCGGCAAGAGCCTGTGCTACCAGATCCCCTCCCTGGTCCGGGAGGGCACCGGCGTCGTCATCAGCCCCCTCATCGCCCTCATGCACGACCAGGTCGACGCATTGGAGCAGCTTGGCGTGCGAGCCGCGTTCCTCAACTCGACCCAGTCGGCCGACGAGCGTCGCGGTGTCGAGCGGCGACTCCTCGAGGGCGAGCTCGACCTGCTCTACCTCGCCCCCGAACGGCTGCCCGCGGCGGCCGACCTGCTCGACCGGGCCGGCATCGCCCTGTTCGCCATCGACGAGGCCCACTGCGTGGCCCAGTGGGGTCACGACTTCCGGCCCGACTACCTCAGGCTGTCAATGCTGCACGAGCGCTGGCCCGCCGTCCCACGCATCGCGCTCACCGCGACGGCCACCGAGGAGACCCGCGAGGAGATCGTCCGCAACCTCGACCTCGGCGACGCGCGTGTCTTCGTCTCCAGCTTCGACCGGCCCAACATCCAGTACCGCATCGCGCCCAAACAGGACGCCAAGGGCCAGCTCCTGCAGATCATCGAGAGCGAGCACCCCGGCGAGGCCGGCATCGTCTACTGCCTCAGCCGCGCCTCCGTCGAGCGCACCGCCGAGTGGCTCACCGGCAAGGGCGTCACCGCGCTGCCGTACCACGCGGGCCTGCCGGGTGAGACGCGCTCGCGCAACCAGGCCCGGTTCCTGCGCGAGGACGGCGTCGTCATCGTGGCCACCATCGCCTTCGGCATGGGGATCGACAAGCCCGACGTCCGCTTCGTCGCCCACCTCGACCTGCCGAAGAGCATCGAGGGCTACTACCAGGAGACCGGACGCGCGGGCCGTGACGGCCTGCAGTCGACGGCGTGGCTCGCCTACGGGCTGCAAGACGTCGTCCAGCAGCGGCGGATGATCGCCGACGGCGAGGGGGACCGGCAGCGCAAGCGCGTGCAGTCGCTCCACCTCGACGCGATGCTCGCCCTGTGCGAGACGGTGCGGTGCCGCCGGCAGCAGCTGCTCGCCTACTTCGGCCAGCAGAGCAAGCCGTGCGGCAACTGCGACACCTGCCTCACCCCGCCCGAGGCCTTCGACGGCACGGTCCCCGCGCAGAAGCTCCTCTCGACGATCGTCCGGCTGCAGCGCGAGCGCGGCCAGCAGTTCGGCGCGGGGCACCTCGTGGACATCCTGCTCGGCCGCGAGACCGAGCGGACCGTACGGTTCCGGCACACCGAGCTCAGCACGTACGGCATCGGCACCGAGCTCGGTGACCAGGAGTGGCGCGGCGTCGTACGGCAGCTGCTCGCGCAGGGCCTGATCGAGGTCCAGGGTGAGTACGGCGTCCTCGTCATCACCCCGGCCGCGGGCGAGGTGCTCGGCGGCAGCCGCGAGGTGCGGCTGCGCCGCGAGCCCGAGCGCGTCCGTGCCCCCCGCAAGGCCAGGACCAGGGGCGCCGCCCCGGCCGAGCTCGACGAGCCGCAGCAGGAGCTGTTCCAACAGCTGCGTGCCTGGCGCGCCGGGGTCGCGAAGGAGCAGGGGGTGCCCGCCTATGTCGTCTTCAACGACGCCACCCTCGCCGGCATCGCCCAGAGCCGACCCGCGAACGCGGCGCAGCTGCGCGGCATCACCGGCGTCGGCGACGCCAAGCTCGAGCGCTACGGCGCCGCGATCCTCGAGGTGGTCGGCGCGGCCGGCTGAGCGAGGCGCCGCCGGGCCCACTGGCGCAACCTCCACGCCCGCTACGACCTGGAGATCGAGGCAACGGGAGGCGCGACCGGCCAGACCCAGGCTCCGCCGTACCGGCGGCGTGGGAAGGGATCCGTCTCGCCGCACGTTCCCACGTAGGACGTACGTGAACAGGAGGGCGAGCAGCAGTGCTCTCGAAGAACTCCGTGGCGGCTGACCCGTTGGTGCAGCTCGTGGACTGGCTCGCGGAGGCCCGACGGGCCCGGGTAACCGATGCCCTCGAGGTGACTCTCGCGACCGTGGACGAGCGTGGCGATGCCGACGCGCGCGTCGTCGTCGTGCGTGAGATCGGGGATCACGGACTGACGTTCTACTCCGACACGCGCTCCCGCAAGGGCGTGCAGCTCGCGACCGGTGGGCGGGCGGCGATGGTCGCCTACTGGCCGGGGATGAGCCGGCAGGTGCGCCTGCGCGGAGAGGTGATGGTCCTTCCCGCCGCGGTGAGCGAGGCCGCGTTCGCTTCCCGGGCGCGTGGTGCGCGGATTGGGTACTGGGCCAACCACCAGTCACAGCCCATCGCCGACCGCGGAGCCCTGGTCGCCCAGCTAGAGGCCGCCGTGCACCGCTTCGAGGGCCGGGACGTTCCCCGGCCCGACCACTTCGTTGTCTGGGCGCTGCGTCCGGACTTCGTCGAGTTCTGGCAGCGCGGCGATCTTCACCTGCACGACCGTGTGGCCTACACCCGCGTCGCGGATCGGTGGCAGACCGAACGTCTGCAGCCTTGACGGGTCCTCCTGAGGCGGCGCTGGGCGCCGCTACCCATATCGTCGTCGCGCACAGCGGGCGCTAGCATGACCGGACTGGCTCGTGCCCCGCGGGCCGCGCACCCGCCCGCGGGCCGATCCGCGTGGGGTGCCCGCACACCGTCACGGACGGGAGCGACATGGACGTCGAGCCCCAGCAGGGCACCGACCTGCGCGCAGCCATCACCGAGGGCCGCACGGCCCTCGGCATCGAGCTCGGGTCCACGCGCATCAAAGCGTGCCTCGTCGGCCCCGACGGCTCCGTCGTCGCGACCGGCAGCCACGACTGGGAGAACCAGTTCGTCGATCGGACCTGGACCTACTCACTGGGTGCCGTCTGGACGGGCCTGCAGGAGTGCGTCGCCTCGCTGCTCGCCGACACCGAGCGGCAGCATGGCGTGCGTCCCACGACGTTCGGCGCACTCGGCGTCTCGGCGATGATGCACGGCTACCTCGCCTTCGACGTCGACGGCCGGCTCCTCGTCCCGTTCCGCACCTGGCGGAACACGACGACCGAGCGAGCCTCGACCGAGCTCACCGAGCTGTTTCGCTACAACATCCCGCTGCGCTGGTCGATCGCCCACCTCTACCAGGCCGTCCTGGACGACGAACCGCACGTCGCGCAGGTCGCGTCGCTGACGACGCTGGCCGGATATGTCCATCGGCGCCTCACGGGGCGTCACGTGCTGGGGGTTGGTGACGCGTCCGGCATGTTCCCGGTCGACCCAGCGACCCGCGACTACGACGGTGGCCTGCTGGCGCAGTTCGACGAGCTCGTGGCCGAGCGTCGCCCGGGAGGTCTCGCGCTGCGGGCGCTCCTGCCCGAGGTGCTCGTCGCTGGGCAGGAGGCGGGCCGGCTCACCGAGGAGGGCGCCGCGCTGCTCGACCCGACCGGCACGCTGCTGCCTGGCATCCCGCTGTGCCCGCCCGAAGGCGACGCCGGCACCGGCATGGTCGCTACGAACGCCGTCGCGCCCAGGACCGGCAACGTCAGTGTCGGAACCTCGATCTTCGCGATGGTCGTGCTCGAGCGACCGCTCGAGCGCGTGCACCACGAGCTCGACGTTGTCACCACGCCGGCCGGTGACCTGGTCGCGATGGTGCACTGCAACAACGGAGCGAGCGAGCTTGGTGCGTGGGCCGAGGTTTTCGGCCGCTTCGCCGCGGCGCTGGGGCAGCCGGCCGAGCCGGACGCCGTGTTCGGCGCGCTGCTGCGCGAGGCGCTGAACGGTGACGCCGACGGCGGCGGGCTGCTCGCTTACAACTACCTGTCCGGCGAGCCGATCACCGGTCTCGCCGAGGGGCGCCCCTTGGTCGTCCGGACGCCGGGCAGCCGGCTCACCCTCGCGAACTTCGCGCGCACGCAGGTGTACAGCGCCTTCGCGACGCTGAGCCTGGGCATGCGCGTGCTCGAGGCCGAGGGCGTTGAGCTCGACACCTTGTTCGCCCACGGCGGCATGTTCCGGACGGCAGCGGTGGCGCAGCGGCTGCTGGCCGCCGCCGTCCGGGCTCCGGTAGCCGTCGCGCGGACCGCGAGCGAGGGTGGGCCGTGGGGGATGGCCGTGCTCGCGGCTTACCTAACGGCCGACGAGCAGGATCTGGGCACCTACCTCCGCACGCGGGTCTTCGCCGACGCCGCCGTGGACGTCGTCGAGCCCGACGCCGCGGACCTCGAGGGCTTCGAGGCCTTCCTCGAGCGCTACGTGGCGGGTCTTGCGATCGAACGGGCCGCCGTCGAGGCGACCGCGCAGCAGGGCCAGACGCAAGGAGGCCGGTCATGACAGCGCGCGTCCTGAACACGTACCCAGGTGCGCGACCCTTGCCCAAGCCCTCATGGCACGTCGCCCGGAAGTGGCTTCCGCCGCGAGGCTAGGGTGAAACATGCGACCCGACACGATCGCGCGGCTCGCCCGCAGCGGCAAGATGTGGCCGATGGTCGCCGTCATGCGCATCATCCGCGGCTCCTACCGCGCCGCGTTCCTCGGCACCGCCTTGGGGGAGGGGCTGCTCCAGCGGCTCGCTACCCCGGCCACCTTCGAGGTACTCGTGAAGGAGCTCGGCATACCTCCGCACACCCGCGAGGGTCTGCGCGCTTGGCTTGCCCTTGGCATCCGGCTCGGGGATCTGGGGCTCGACGAGCGCGGATACCGGCTGCGCAGCCGACTGGCACGCAGGCTCGCCCGCCCCGGCAACGACCCCATCGCGGCGCTGCTCGAGCAGGTCTCGGTCATCGATCATCGGTACATCACGCAGATCCCCGCCCGCGCTCGTGCCGGGAAGCTGTTCGCGATGGCGGAGACGGACGACTCGGTCGTCATCCGTGCCTCGCGCGCCGGCGAGGAGCTCATCCACGAGGCGATCGACCTCGTCGTCCCACCCCGAGGCCGGCTCCGCCTGCTGGAGGTGGGCTGCGGCACCGGCACGCACATCCGGCACGCCGCCCAGCGCAACCCCGACCTCACCGCGGTCGGGCTGGACATCGACCCGGCCGCAGCGGACGTCGCGCGCGCGAACATCGAGCGGTGGGGCCTGAGCGACCGAGTCACCATCGACACCGGCGACATCCGCACCTGGACGGGCCAGGGCGCCGACGTCGCCACGCTGCACCAGAACATCTACTACTTCCGCGATCGAGTGGCCGCGCTCGCACGGATCAGGACCATGCTGCGGCCGGGCGGCGCCTTGCTCGTCACCTCGATGGCTGGCGGCCGCAGCGCGGGGGTGGCGAGCCTGAACCTGTGGGGTGCGATGACCGAGGGCGCCACACCGCTGCCGTCGGCGAGCCAGGTGGCCGCCGACCTCGACATGGCCGGATACGAGCGGGTGGAGACGGTGAAGCTGGTGCCCGACGGGAGCTTCTACGCGGTCATCGGCCGCGGCTGAGTGCTGCCCACACAGGTAGGTCCCGGCCGAGCACCACCATCGAGCGGTGCGAGAATGGCCGCGTCTCACAGTCGCAGCGGGGTGATGCCATGGGCCAGCCTCGGGTGCTGATCTCGGGTGCCAGCGTGGCGGGCCCGGTGCTGGCCTACTGGTTGCACCGGTTCGGCTTTCGACCCACCGTGGTCGAGCGGACCGCCGAGCTGCGCGCGGGAGGCGGCGGTCACGCCGTCGACCTGTTCGGTCCGGCCCTTGACGTCATGGACTGGATGGGTGTCGGGGACCAGGTGGAGCGCGCCCGGACCACAACCGAGGTCATCGCGCTGGTCCGTCCCGGGCGACCCTGGGTTGAGGTGCCCGCGGAGATGCTCAGCGAAGGGGTGTCGGAACGCCACATCGAGATCATGCGCGGCGACCTCGCTCGGATCGTGTTCGATGCGACCCGGAACCAGGTGGAGTACGTCTTCGGTGACTCGATCACGGCCCTGCAGGACGAGGGCGGCGCGGTGCGGGCGACCTTCGAGCACGCCGGTCCGCGACACTTCGACCTGGTGGTCGGGGCGGACGGCCTGCACTCGATCACCCGACGCCTCATCTTCGGGCCGGAGGAGCGCTTCTCGCGGTTCCTGGGCGGCTACCTGGCAGTGTTCACCGTGCCCAACCACCTGGCCCTCGAGAACCGCATGATCGGCCTCAGCGTGCCGGGCCGGACCGCGTGGCTGTACCCGGTCGGTGATCGCACCCACGCGCGAGCGGGTTTCTTGTGGCGCGCACCGCGACTGCACGACTACGACCGGCACGACCTGGATGCGCAACGCCGGCTGCTGCACGAGCTCTACGGCGATCTGGGGTGGGAGGTGCCCCGGCTGCTCGCGGGGCTGGACCGGGCCGACGACCTCTACATGGACTCGATCACTCAGATCGTCATGCCGACGTGGACGGGGGGTCGGGTGGCCCTGGTCGGTGACGCCGGCTACTGCCCGGGCCCGGCAGTTGGCGGCGGCACCAGCTTGGCGGTGATCGGGGCGTACCTGTTGGCCAGTGAGCTCGTCAGGGCCGGCGGGGACCCCACCGACGGGTTCGCCGCCTACCAGCGCGCTCTGGAACCCGTCGTGCGACACAGCCGCTCGATCGGGCCCGCCGCGATCGACCTGGTCATCCCGGCGACGCGCCGGCGGATCTGGATCCTGGCGCAGGCGATGCGCCTGCTGCCCCGCCTCCCGCTTGTGGTGCGGCGCAGGATCACCACCGGCGGCGGCAGCGCCTCGGCCATGCTCGACGAGGCTCGCCTGACCCCACCAGACCTGCTGCCGCGACTGACCGGGCTCAGCGGGCGGTGACCTTGCCCGTCAGGGAGGCGACGGGCTGGAGGAACATCGGCCGGGCCAGCACCCACCCGACGACGACGACCGCGAGCGCACCGGCGAAGAACCCGAAGCCCGTCCAGCCGGCGTCGTCGCGGGCGGCGAAGATGTGGTTGAGGTTGCGCAGGGCGCCGGTCGCCATGACGAGGGTGACGTGCGTGACGATGAACAGGACGAAGTAGACCATCACCGGCAGGTGCAGCTTGCGGGCCAGGTCGACCGGGAAGACCTTCCCGGCGCGCGTCCACCGCTTCGACCACGCCGACGACATGCGGAAGCCCGTGATCGCAGCCAGCGGCGCCGCGACGAAGATCGTCACGAAGTACGTCAGGGACTGCAGGGCGTTGTAGTGGATCCAGCCGTTCTCGGTCGGCCAGTCGAGGGACAGGTACTGCAGGCCCACCGAGGCGGCGTTGGGGAGCACCTCCCACGTCGTCGGGACGATCCGCAGCCACTGCCCGGTGGCGAAGAGGAGGACGACGAACACGGCGCCGTTGAGCAACCACAGGGCATCGAGCGAGAGGTGCAGCCACAGGTCGAGGCTGATCTTCGTGGGGGCGCCCTTGGTCCGGGGGAACCGCTTGTTGTTGCGGGTCCAGTACGCCTCAGGCCGTCGGGTCGTGCGGACCTGCCACCCGGTCCGGATGATCAGCACCATGAAGAACAGGTTGAGGAAGTGCTGCCAGCCGGCCCAGGCCGGCAGCCCGGTCGGCGCGGCCGCCGGCACCGCTCCCGTGCCCGGGTAGCGCTCCACGAACGAGGCCACCGCCGGGAGGCCGATGAGCCATCGTGCGGCGAGCACCGCGATCGCGAGGCAGCCGACAGCGACAAGTGCTGCGAGCAGGGCCCGGGAGGTCCGGCTGGTCCTCTTGGCGGTCGATGTCGTCACGATTGCTCCCTACTGTTCTGGCGGTCTGGTCGCCGGGTCGTGCGCGTCGGCGACGGCGCGGCGGTGGCGCCGGCACCGGCGGCCGGGCGAGCGAACCAGCGCTTCCACATCGACGGCGGTCAGCATGCGTTCAGCTCTCGAACGAGTATGGCTGAGTGCGGCTCCTCAGGAGAAGAGCGTTAATCCGCGGTGGCTCCCAAGCAAAAGTTAGCATCGGGGTCCCTGCCGGGGCTGCGCGCGACCGTGGTGAGCCCGGACGACGACGGCCCCGCCGATCGCGCAGATCGGCGGGGCCGGGAGGCGTCGACGGTCAGCCGACGAGCGCCCCCGCCCGGCGGGCGCCGATCTCCTCGGTGAGCTGGGGGAGGATGGTGAAGAGGTCCCCGACCACGCCGAGGTCGGCGAAGTCGAAGATCAGGGCGTCGGGGTCCTTGTTGATGGCGACGACGGTCTTGGCGGACTGCATGCCGGCGCGGTGCTGGATCGCTCCGGAGATGCCCACGGCGATGTACAGGTCCGGGGACACGGTCGCGCCGGTCTGACCCACCTGCGTGCGATGGTCGACGTACCCGGCGTCGACGGCGGCACGAGAGGCGCCGACCGCCGCGCCGAGGGCGTCGGCCAGGTCCTCGACGAGGGCGAAGCTCTGCCTGGACCCGAGTCCGCGGCCGCCCGAGACGACGATCCGCGCCGAGCGGAGGTCCGGGCGGTCGGTCGCCGTCGCCCGCGCGTGGCGGGCCACGATCCGCGCGCCGGAGCCGGCCGACGGCGTCAGCCTGACGACGCGGTGAGCGGCGGCCGGCGGTGCGGCGCCGTCGCGGGCGCCCGGGGTGACGCCGATGACGGGGACCGACCCGGGCCGGGTTGCCGCCGTCACCACGTACTCGCCACCGAGCACCTGCTGGGTCGTCGTCACCCGGCCGTCGACCAGGGCGACGTCGCTCGCGTCGGGCGCGAAGCCGCCGCCGAGCCGGACGGCGAGCCGGGCCCCCGCCTCACGGGCGTCGGGGGAGTCCGGGACCAGGACCGCGGCGACGTCGGACCCTGCGGCCACGGCGGCCTCGAGGGCGTCGACGTGCGGCGTGACCAGGAAGTCCGTGCCCTCGGCGACGTAGACGGCTTCCGCGCCGAGGGCGGCGAGCTGCTCGACCAGCGGGTCGACGGCGGTGCCGGGGATGACGGACAGGACCGCGGCGGGGGTGCCGAGGTCGGCGGCGACGGCAAGCGGGGTGGTGACGGCCGGGTCGACATGCCCGCCGGTCAGCTCGGCAAGGACGAGGATGGTGCTCACGGTGTTCTCACTTTCCGATCAGCTGGTGCTCGGCGAGGAAGTCGGCGATCCGGCGGGCGGCGTCGCCGTCGTCGGTGACGACGTCGCCCCTGGCCCGCGGGGGCTTCTCGGCGACCGAGGTGATGGTCCAGGCGGCGTTGGCCGCGCCGACGGCGGCGGTCTCCAGGCCGAGGTCCGCGAGCGTCAGGACTCGCTTCGGCTTCCGCTTCGCCCCCATGACGCCGCGGAAGCTCGCCACGCGGGGCTCGGCGGCCTTCTCCGTCACGGACACCACCGCCGGGAGGTCGGCCGCCACCTCGTAGGTGGTGGACCCGGCGTCGCGCCGGCCGCTGACGCCGGTACCGGTCACGGTGGCCTCGGTCAGGTACGTCAGGTGCGGCACGCCGAGCCGTTCGGCGAGCATCGCCGGCACGGCTCCGACCTGACCGTCGGTCGATGCCGCACCGGCGACCACGAGGTCGAACCCGGTGGCACGTGCGGCGCCGGCCAGGACCGCGGAGGTCTGCACGGCGTCGGACCCGGCGATCGCGTCGTCGAGGACGTGGACCGCCTCGTCGGCGCCGATGGCCAGGGTCTTCTTGAGGGCGTCCATGGCGTCATCCGGTCCCACGGTGAGCGTGACCACCTCGCCGCCGACCGCGTCCCTGGTCTCCAACGCCCAGGCAAGCGCGCGAGAGGTGATCTCGTCGATCACCCCGTCGGCCCTGTCGATCTCGCCCGTGACCGTGTCAAGGCGCCTCGGCTCCTCCGTGTCCGGCACGTACTTCACCAGCACCAGAATCTTCATGCGGTTCACGCCTCCTCGTTGACGGCGGCCCACCGCGGTGGCGGCGGTGCTCCTGCGTCACCGAGTATGTGCGGGCTCACTTCCCCTGGAAAAGGCCTAGAATCTAGGGTGCTTCCCAACATCTGATTAGTTGGTCGGGCTCGGAGGGCCAGCCACGCCTGTCGATGTCGACGACCGGGAGGACCAGCGATGAGCGCGACGACGCGCCCTGGCGACAGCAACGACAGCACGACACCGGGCGTCGAGGCCGACCCGGCCGTCCCGCATCTGGTGCCCTTCACGCTGCGCCAGCTGCAGATGTTCGTGACGGTCGCCGAGGCGGGGACGATCAGCCGCGCCGCCGAACGGCTCTACGTCTCCGAGACGGGGGTGTCCCTGGCGATCAACCAGCTCGAGCGCACGCTGGGCGTGAAGCTCCTCAACCGGCGACGGGCGCACGGCGTCACCGTGACCACCACCGGCCAGTCGGTGCTCGCCTCCGCGCGCCAGATCCTCGGCGAGGCGGGAGACCTCTACGAGGAGATCTCCGGCACCGGCGACCTCACCGGCGGGCTCTCGCTCGGGTGCTTCCCCAGCATCGGACCCACGATGATGCCGTTGCTGGTACGGACCTTCCTCGAGAACCACCCGCACGTGGCGCTCAGGTTCCGGGAGGACTCGCCCGAGGTGCTCCACACCGACCTCGAGGCCGGACTGCTGGACCTCATCGTCACCTACGACCTCGGCCTGCCCCAGAACGTCCGGCAGCTTCCGCTGCTCGACCTGCGGCCGTGCGTCCTCGTCGGCGAGGACCACTGGGCGGCGCACCGGGAGGGACCCGTCGACCTCGCGGAGCTCGCCGACGAGCCCTACGTCCTCCTCGACAACCCCGTGAGCGCCAACCACAGCCTCTCTCTCTGCCGGTCCGCCGGCTTCGAGCCCCGCGTCGGCTACAAGTCGCAGAACTTCGAGACCGTGCGCTCGTTCGTGGGCCGGGGCCTGGGCTGGACCATCAACCTCATGCGGCCGAAGGTCGGCACCACGCACGAGGGCCTGAGCATCGTCACGAAGGAGATCACCGACGACGTCGGGGCCGTGCGGATCGTGGCCGCCTGGCCCCAGGGTCGTCCGCTGAGCCGTAACGCCAAGGCCTTTCTGGAGCTGGCGCGGGACGTCGTCCCCGACTCGATGTAGCGGCGCCCGCCGCGCATTCCAAAGGTGCGGTTGGGAAACAGCGCGGGATTTTGTCCCTTTTCGCGGTATGTGGCGCGAAACATACTCGACCGTGCGCCAGAGCCGGCGCCAGCCCGAACCGGGCCGAGGCCGGCGCAGCGCCGTCCGAGCCACCCGGCCACCGGTCACGACGAGGGAGTCATCCATGCAGTCCACGGCGTCGCCCGTCATCAGTCCTCCCGTCCTCTTTCATCCCGAGCACGAGGAGTTCGCGTCCTGGGTCCGTGAGTTCGCCGCGCCCTTCAGCGACGGCTACCTCGCGCGGGCCCACAGCGAGGAGTTCCCGTGGGACCTCGCCAAGGACATGGCCGCGCAGGGCCTCCTGGGCCTCGGCACGTCGGAGGAGCGCGGCGGGTCCGGGCGGCTGGGGGAGGAGCTGACCAAGGTCCACCTCGGCATCGCCCACGAGGAGCTCGCATACGGAGACTTCTACCTCTCGCAGCTGTCCTACACGTGCAACCTCATGGCGCCGCTGCTTGAGCGCTTCCTCCCGGCCGAGTCCGCCGACGAGTGGGTCCCGGGCATCGTCCGCGGCGAGCACATCGTGGCCTTCGGCCTCACGGAGCCCGGCAGCGGCTCCGACGCGCAGGCCATGCGGGCCCGCGCCGAGCGGGTCCCCGGCGGCTGGAAGCTCAACGGCGAGAAGACCTCGATCACGTTCGCGCCGCACGCCAAGGCCATGGTCGCCGTCGTGCGCGTCCGCGACGAGAACGGCGATCCGGGCGGCGTCACCGCTTTCCTGGTGCCGCTCGACGCCACGGGCGTCACCGTCCAGAAGTTCGCCGACCCGGGCTGGAAGCCGCTGGGGCGCGCCGCCGTCTTCCTCGACGACGTCTTCGTCCCGGACACCCTGCGCGTCGGCGGCGTCGGCGACGCCTTCCGGCTCGTCATGCGCGAGTTCGACTACACGCGCTCGGTCATCGGGCTCATGTCCTCGGGCGTGGCCCGCAAGGCCCTCGACATCACCATCGGCTACGTCAAGCAGCGCGAGGCGTTCGGCAAGCCAGTCGCCGCGTACCAGGGCGTCTCCTTCCCCATCGCCGAGCACGCCACGAAGCTCGAGGCCGCCCGCTGGCTCAGCTACCGCGCCCTCTCGCTCGCCGACGCCGGGCAGAGCTTCACGAAGGAGGCGGCGATGGTCAAGTGGTGGGTCAACCAGGTCGCCCTGGAGGCCATCCACGACACGATCATCCTGCACGGGCACACCGGCTACTCCGAGGAGATGCCCCTCCAGGCGATGTACCGCGACGTCGCCGGCCTGGAGATCGGGGAGGGCACCCCCCAGATCCAGAAGCTCGTCATCGCCCGCTCCCTGCTGGGCAGGGAGGCGACGGCATGACGGCCCCCGCGGCCGGGCGCGCCCTCGAAGGGCTGCGCGTCATCGACCTCACGCAGGCTCTCGCCGGGCCGTTCTGCACCTCGCTCCTGGCCGACCAGGGCGCCGAGGTCATCAAGATCGAGCCGCCGCGCGGCGACATGCTCCGCAAGACCGGGCCGTTCGCCGCCGACGACGCCACGCGCCCCATGGGCGGCGTCTTCCAGAACGCCAACCGCAACAAGCGCAGCGTCGTCCTCGACCTCAAGGTCCCCGCGGCGCGCGAGATCCTCCTCGACCTCGTCGACGGCGCCGACGTCCTCGTCGAGAACTTCTCCAAGGGCGTCATGGACCGCTTCGGACTCGGCTACGAGACCCTCTCCGCCCGCAACCCCCGCCTGGTCTACACCTCGATCCGCGGCTTCGGGGACGACCGGGGCGGCACCAGCCCCTACAGCCACTGGCCGGCCTTCGACATCGTCGCCCAGGCGATGGGCGGCCTCATGAGCATCACCGGCACCGACGCCGACCACCCCGTGCGGGTCGGCTCCGGTGTGGGCGACACGGTGCCGGCGCTGTTCGCCGCGTTCGGGACCATGTGCGCGGTCGTCGAGGCCAGGCGCTCCGGCCGCGGTCAGTACGTCGACGTCGCCATGGTCGACGCCGTGCTCGCCGTCTCCGAGGTCGTCGTCAACAACTACGCCCACACCGGCGACGTGCCGAGCCCCATCGGCAACCAGCTGCGCGGGTTCGCGCCCTTCGACGCGGTGCCCGCGAAGGACGGGACCGTCACGCTCGGCGCCCCGCACAACCCCCAGTGGGCGAAGCTCTGCCACATCATGGGACGTGCGGAGCTGGTCGACGACCCCCGCTTCGCGGACGACCACGCCCGCTGGGTCAACCGCGACGCCGTCTACGAGATCGTCACCGGCTGGACCCGCCGGCACACCGTCGCCGAGCTGATGGGCCTCCTCGGCGGGAAGGTGCCGCTCGGCCCGATCTTCGACGCCGCGGACATCTTCGCCGACCCCCACTTCGCCGCCCGCCAGATGCTCCCCACGGTGGTCAACCCCGGGACGGGCCGCGAGGTCGCCGTCACCGGGGTCGTCCCCAAGCTGCACCGCACGCCTGGAAAGGTCGCCCGCCGGGCCCCGCTGCTCGGCGAGCACACCCTCGAGATCCTCCGCGAGCTCGGCTACGACGACGACCGCGTCGCCGGCCTCGAGTCCGCCGGCGCCGTCGCCGTCGCCACCCAGAAAGAAGGAGCTTCCTCATGAAGATCACCCGCATCGAGCTGACCCCGGTCTCCACGCCCCTGGTGAAGCCGTTCCTCATGCCCGGCACCCGCATCACGCACATCCACAGCGTGCTGCTCAAGATCTACACGGACACGGGCCACGTCGGCTTCGGCGACTCGGGCGACACGTCGACGTGGTACCGCGGCGAGACGCAGGACTCGATGATGGCGATGATCGGCGACCACATCGCGCCCCGGTCCCTGCTCGGCCAGGACCCGCTCAGCATCGAGAAGATCGTCGGCGAGATGGACACGTTCGTCCGCGACAACAACCAGGCGAAGGCGCTCGTCGACTTCGCGCTGCACGACCTCAAGGGCAAGGTCGCCGGGATGCCGGTGTACCAGCTGCTCGGCGGCAAGACCGCCGACGCCTCCGTGCAGGGCTGGGTCGCCTCCGCCGGCCCCGCCGAGCAGATCGCCGCCGAGGCCCAGCACGCGCTCGCGCAGGGCTACAGCCTCATCAAGATCAAGAGCAAGGGGTCCGTCGAGGAGGACGTGCGCAACGTCGCCACCCTGCGCGAGGCCATCGGCGACGACGTCCGCCTCGTCGTCGACGTCAACGGGTTCTGGAACTACGACCAGGCGCTGACGGCCCTGCGCAAGCTCGACAAGTTCGACATGTACTGCATCGAGCAGCCCCTGCCGCACTGGGACATCGAGGGCCTCGCCCGCCTCCGCCAGCGGGTCGGCACGCCAATCTTCGCCGACGAGTCCGCCCAGGAGCTGCACCACCTCAAGGAGATCATCGACCGGCGCGCCGCGGACGGTCTCTTCATCAAGATGCAGAAGGCCGGTGGCCTGCTCAAGGCCCAGCGCTGGCTCACCCTCGCCCGGCTGGCCGACCTGCCCGTCATGAGCGGCTGCATGATCGGCTCCGGCCTCGAGGCGAGCCCCTCCGCGCACCTCATGATCGCCAACCAGTGGGCGTCGCAGTTCACCCACGAGAACCTCGGGCCGATGATCATCAACAGCCAGTTCGAGAACGAGCAGCAGCCGATCACCCAGGACATCGCGGCGAACGTGCCGCTCTTCAAGGACGGCAAGCTCTACCCGAACGAGGGACCCGGCTACGGCATCGAGCTCAACGAGCAGTTCATCGCCGACAACCGCACGCCCGGCAAGTCCGTCAAGACCGTCGCGGCCGAGCCCGCGGCCGTGCTGGTGTGATGGCTGCCGGCCACGGCCCCCTCGCGGGGATGCGCGTCGTCGAGCTCGGCGGCCTCGGGCCCGCGCCGTTCGCGGCGATGCTCCTGGCCGACCTCGGCGCGGACGTCGTCCGCATCGAGCGTCGGGGCGCCGGCTTCACCATGCCGATCCCGGACGAGCTCGACACGCTCCAGCGCGGCAAGGACCGGATCACCGTGGACGTCAAGCACCCCGACGGCCGCGAGCTCGTCCTGCGGCTGGTGGACAAGTCCGACGTCCTGCTCGACCCGTACCGCCCAGGCGTCGCCGAGCGGCTGGGCATCGGCCCCGACGCCTGCCTCGAGCGCAACCCCGGCCTGGTCTACGGCCGCATGACCGGGTGGGGCCAGGACGGCCCGCTCGCCGCCCGGGCCGGCCACGACCCGACCTATCTGGCGATGACCGGCGCGCTGCATGCCATCGGCCGGGCGGGCGGTCCGCCGCAGCTGCCGCTCAGCCTCGTCGGGGACTTCGGTGGCGGCGCGATGTATCTCGTCACCGGCGTCCTCGCCGCCCTGTGGGAGCGGCAACGCTCCGGGCGCGGGCAGGTCGTCGACGCCGCGATCGTCGACGGCGTCGCGCACCTCATGGCCTCGCCGTACTCGCTGCTCGCCGGCGGCGCGTGGAACGACGAGCGCGGCACCAACCTCGTCGACTCCGGCGCCCCGTTCGTCGACGTCTACGAGACCGCGGACGGCCGGCACGTGGCGGTCGCCGCCCTGGAGGCGCCGTTCTACGCCCAGCTCCTCCGCGGGCTCGGCCTCGAGGACGACGAGGACCTCCCCGGCCAGTGGGAGCGCGCCCGGTGGCCCGAGCTGCGGGAGCGGTTTGCCGCCGTGATTGCCGCCCGCACCCGAGACGAGTGGTGGGACGTCTTCCGGGACACGGACGCCTGCGTCGCCCCGGTGCTGTCCATGGCGGAGGCGCCGCGCAACGAGCACCTGCGGGCCCGCGGCGTCTTCGTCGAGCGGGACGGGCACGTCGAGCCCGCACCCGCCCCTCGGTTCAGCCGGACCGCGCCGCCTCCGCCGCGCCGGGTCAGCCCGCCGGACACCGTCCCGGCCGCGGACGTGCTCGCGAGCTGGGACGCCCCGCACGCGCCGCTCACCTCGGGTGCGCTGCGCCAGCCCGCGCCCACCAGCTGACCTACCGACCCTGGCTCACCGACCCGGCGGCGCTCCCGCCCCTGGCACCCATCCCGTCCCGATCCGGAGCTGTACCCAAAGGAGGGTCACGCCCATGGCTACGACAATGACCGAACAGGCGCCGCGGCGCTCACCCCTGGCCTTCCTCGGCACAGGCGAGGCGCGCAAGGTCGTGCTCTCGAGCTACCTCGGAAGCACCATCGAGTTCTACGACTTCATCCTCTACGCCACCGCCTCGTCGATCGTCTTCGGCCCGGTCTTCTTCGCGAACCTCGACCCGTTGGTCGGGACCGCCGCCTCGTACGCGACCTTCGCCACGGGCTACCTCGCCCGCCCGATCGGCGGCATCGTCTTCGGGCACTTCGGCGACCGGATCGGCCGCAAGCGCATGCTCATGCTGTCGATGACCATCATGGGCCTCGCCTCCTTCCTCGTGGGCGTCGTGCCCCCCGTCGAGACGTGGGGCGCGGTCATGCTCGTCGCCCTGCGCGCGATCCAGGGCATCGCGATCGGGGGCGAGTGGGGCGGCGCGGCCCTCATGTCGCTCGAGCACGCGGACGACCGCCGCCGGGGCCTCGCGGCCTCATTCGCCAACGCCGGCGGCCCCAGCGGGGCCTTCCTCGGGACCGCCGCGCTCGCTCTCGTCGCCCTCATGCCCAGGGACCAGTTCCTGGCGTGGGGCTGGCGCCTGCCGTTCCTGTTCTCCCTGGTCCTCCTCGTCATCGGCCTGTACGTCCGGTCGAAGATCAGCGAGAGCCCGGTCTTCAAGGCCGCGCTCGCGGCCGAGGAGACCAAGGAGCAGGTGAAGAAGGTGCTCCCGCTGGCCCAGGTCCTCAAGAAGCCGCGCACCGTGCTGTCCGTCGGTCTCGCGGGCGTCGGCGGCTTCACGATCCAGGCGACCTTCTCGACGTTCGCGATCACCTACGCCGTCGCCCACGGCGTCAGCGAGTCCCACGGCCTGTGGGCCTTCGCCCTGTCCCAGCTGGTCGCCGCCGTCACGATCCCGGTCTTCGCCAGCCTCTCCGACCGCGTGGGGCGCCGGCCGGTCATGCTCGCGGGCGTCGTCGGGATGGCGCTCCTCGCCTACCCGATCTTCCTGCTCCTGGGCACGGGCAGCTTCGCGCTCGTCATGCTCGGCTTCCTCGTCGCCCTGCCGTTGCTTCAGGCCCTGACGTTCGGCCCGATGGCCGCGTTCCTCGCCGAGAACTTCTCGACGACGTCGCGCTACACGGGCGCCTCCCTCGGGTACCAGATGGCCAGCCTCCTCGGTGCGGGCTTCACCCCGCTGATCGTCGCGTCGATCTTCGCCGCCAGCGGCGGCCAGATCACGAGCGTGCTGTGGTTCCTCATCCCGATGTGCGCGCTGAGCGCCCTCGCGCTCGTGTTCCTCACCCGCGAGAGCCGGCACCGCGACATCTCCGCCTGACGCCCGCCCGGGCACCACCCTTCACGAAAGGACGAACCATGACCCTCACGGAAGCCCAGCAGGTGACGATGCCCTGGGACGGAGCACTCTTCGACGGCACCTGGAAGGCCGCTGCCAGCACGGTCGACGTGGTCGCACCCGCCACGGGCCAGCGCATCGCGACGGTCGGCGCGGCAGGCGTCGACGACCTCGACGCCGCGGTCCGGTCCGCCACGGAGGCGCAGAAGACGTGGGCGGCGCTCACCTACGACCAGCGGGCCAAGGTCTTCCGCCGGGCGTCCGCCCTGCTGGCCGAGGACCCCGACCGGCTCGTTCGCTGGCTGGTGCCGGAGTCCGGCTCCGGCATGGGCAAGGCGCAGTTCGAGGTCGGTCTCGTCGTCGCCGAGCTCGACGAGTGCGCCGGCATCACGTCGCTGCCCTACGGCGAGCTCCTGCGGTCCTCGAAGCCGCGACTGTCCCTCGCGCGCCGCGTGCCCTTCGGGGTGGTCGGCGTGATCTCCCCGTTCAACTTCCCCGCCATCCTGTCGATGCGGTCGGTCGCCCCTGCGCTCGCCGCCGGGAACGCCGTCATCCTCAAGCCGGACCCCCGCACGCCCATCTCCGGGGGCCTGGCGCTGGCCGAGCTCTTCGCCGAGGCCGGGCTCCCCGCGGGGCTGCTCCACGTGCTGCCCGCCGGGGCCGACGTCGGAGCTGCCCTCGTGGCCCACCCCGGCGTGCCCTGCCTCTCCTTCACCGGCTCCACCGCCGCGGGACGGGCGATCGGCCAGGCGGCCGGGCCCCTGCTCAAGACGGTGCACCTGGAGCTCGGCGGCAACAACGCGCTCCTGGTGCTCCCGGACGCGGACGTGGACGCCGCCGCATCGGCCGGGGCGTGGGGCTCGTTCCTGCACCAGGGGCAGATCTGCATGACGACCGGCCGGCACCTCGTGCACGCCTCGATCGCCCAGGAGTACACGGCCAAGCTCGCCGAGAAGGCCCGGCACATCCCGGTCGGGGACCCGACCGACCCCGCCAACCCCCTCGGCCCCATCATCGACGAGCGCCAGCGGGACAAGGTCCACGCGCTGGTCACCGCCTCGGTCGAGCAGGGGGCCACCCTGGCCGCCGGCGGCGAGTACGACGGGCTGTTCTACCGGCCCACCGTGCTCGCCGACGTGCCGAAGGACGCCCCGGCGTTCACCGAGGAGATCTTCGGCCCCGTCGCGCCGGTCACCACGTACGAGACCGTGGAGGAGGCGCTCGAGATCATCAACTCCTCCGAGTACGGGCTCTCCGTCGCCATCCTCACCTCGGACGCCTTCAAGGCCTTCGAGCTCGCGGCGCACATCGACAGCGGGGCGGTGCACATCAACGACCAGACGGTCGACGACGAGGCGGTCATCCCGTTCGGCGGCGTCAAGGCCTCCGGCGTCGGAGGCCGCTTCGGGGCGCGGGCGAGCCTCGAGTCGTTCACGGAGGTCCAATGGGTCACCGTGCAGTCGGAGATCGAGCGCTACCCCTTCTGACCCCGCCGGTCACCGGCGGTGCCCGCCACCGCGTGCACTGGGGCGGCCGCGGTCAACCGGTCGTGCTCGGCCGGACCAGGTCGTAGATCGCGGAGCATGACCTGGTCCGGCCGGGTACGACCAGTCCGCCCGGGTGCGGCCGGCGGCACCGTCCCGGCGCCCCGATAATCCGTTCTCGATCTCGACAGCGAAGGCATACTGTCTCGCCCATGGACTCGGGCGACGTCGAGCTGGTGCTGGTTCCCTCCCCGCTGCTCGGGCCCGCGACCTGGGAGCCGGTGGCGGCCCGTCTTCGCGGGTGGGGCCGGAAGGTGGCCGTCCTCGGGCAGTCCGTCGGTGCGCCGACGGACGCGGACCTCACGCCCCAGGGCGAGCTGGCACGGCTGGTCGCGGCCATCCCGGACGGCCGCCCGGTCGTCCTGGTGCCGCACAGCAACGCCGGCCTGTTCGTGGCGGGCATCGCGGCGCGGCGCCACGTCGTCGGCGCCATCTTCGTCGACGCCGGGTTCCCGCCGGAGGAGGGCCACGTGCCCCTGGCGCCGGTGGCGTTCCAGGAGCACCTGCGGGCGCTCGCGGACGCCGACGGCGTCCTTCCCCCGTGGGCCGAGTGGTGGGGCGAGAACCAGGTGACCGACCTCTTCCCCGACGCGTCGACGCGTCGGCTCGTCGAGGCCGAGCAGCGCCGGATGCCGCTGTCGTACTTCACGAGCGGGCTCGACGCTCCGGCGGGCTGGCGCACATTCCCGTGTGCCTACCTGGCGTTCGGTGACACCTACGCGCAGGAGCGGGACCGCGCCATGGACCTGGGCTGGCCGGTGACGACGATCACGGGTGGCCACCTGCACCTTCTCCACGAGCCGGACCGGGTCGCGGAGGCGATCACCGCGCTGGTCACGCGGCTCGGGCTCGCGTGAGCGGCTCGCTGGTCCGGCCGGGCGGCGCCATGCGGCAGCACGAGGTCACCGTCGAGGTGCGCGGCCCGTGGTCGTTGGCCACCAGCCGCGCGTTCTGGGAGGGTTTCGCGCCGGCCGCGCTGCCCGCGCAGGGCAGCGAGCAGGGGCTCCACACCGTCTTTCGCGTCGAGGCGGACTGGAGCCGCGCCGAGGCGACAGTGGCCCAGCAGGACGACGCCGCCCGGGTCCGGGTGGCCGGGGACGGCGATCTCGACGCCGCCGCCGCCCAGGTCTGCCGCTTCCTGTCCCTGGACGTCGACGCCCGCGGCTGGCCCGACGTCGGCGACCGCGACCCGGTCATCGCCGCCGCCCAGGCGCAGCTGCCGGGCCTGCGCCCGTGCGGATTCCACTCCCCGTACGAGGCCGCAGCCTGGGCGGTGCTGTCCCAACGCGTCCGCATCGTCCAGGCTGCCCGGCTGCGCGACGACCTCGTCCGGCACCACGGCGACGGCGGCGCCTTCCCGCCCCCGCAGACGCTGCGCGCGCTCGAGCTGGACCTGCCGGGCCGCAAGGGCGAGTACCTGCACGCCGTCGCGGACGCCGCGCTCGAGGGGCGGCTGGACGGCGCTGCGCTCCGCTCGGTCGAGCCGGACGAGGCCGTCCGCGCGGTGCAGGAGGTCAAGGGCCTGGGCCCGTTCGCCGCCGAGCTCGTCGTCGTCCGAGGCGCCAACGCCCCCGACGCCCTGCCCCGCCACGAGAGCCGGCTCGAGGCCGAGGTCGCCGAGCGCTACGGCGCAGACCGCAGCCTCGATGACGTGGCCCGGGCCTGGCGGCCCTTCCGCACCTGGGCGGCGGTCCACCTCCGCATCCTCCGCGAGCGGCGGACGGCGGAGATCGGCGGCCGCGCCGGCCCCCGCTGACGGCGCCTCGAGCGGTGCGCGGGCCGGCGGCACCGTGGGCCCCTGCTGCGAGCAGGCCCGTCAGCCGCCGAAGAGGTCTCCGAGGCCGCCGCTCTTGCCGCCGGAGGCCTGGTGCCCGGCGGTGCCGACCGACTCGCTGGGCTGGACCAGCACGTACCCCTGGCCGCCGAAGGCCATCTGGAACGTCTCGCCCGTGCCGCCCCGGACCATCGACTTCAGGCCGCCGGTGCTCACGCGCACGTCCATGCTCACCCCGGCCGTCCAGAGGACGACGGCCTGCGCGTCACCGAACGTGGGCGCGCCGGCCACGTCCAGGGCGACCGGCTCGCCCTCCGTGGTGATGGCCACGAAGCCCGTGCCCCGCAACGAGACGTTGTAGAGGCCGCCGGTCATCGCGGCGCCACGGGCCTGGATGCGGCGGATGTCCCAGTCGATGGACGAGGAGAAGGCGAGCACGTTGTTGCCGTTGACGGAGATGGCGTCGTTCTCTAGGTAGATGACCTGAACCTCGGCGGCGGAGTTGGCGGCGAAGAGCTCGCCCTGCCCGGAGCAGTGCATCATGTCGACGCCCTCGCCGGTCACCGCCGACTTGACCATCTTCCCGAGCCCGCCGGAGCCCTTGTTCTCGAAGCGGATGTCGCCCTGGTACGCGACCATCGACCCGCTCTTGGCCCACACGGGGCCGTAGCCCATCTGGATCTTGAGGAGCTTCTTGTTCTGGAGGGAGAACTGCTCCTGCGAGCTGTTCTCTCGGAAGTCGTTGAACAGCGATCCGTGGATGGCCATGGTGTCGGTCCCGTCGTGGGTGGTGGCGCCCGCGCCTGGGCGGTGTCCCCGCACACTATCGACCGTGGCCGCCCTGCCGCGGAGGTCCGGACGGCGATGTCGGGAGGCGCGCCTCCGGGCCGGGCCGCGCAGCCCGGCGCCGTCTGGTCCGTGCGTTCAGGTCAGGGGGACGACATCGGCGTGGACCTGCCGGCGGGCCGGTCCGCCGTCGGCGGGGAGCACCTCGAACTCCCGCACGGCCACGCGCAGGGGCGCGCCGCCGCCCGCCGGTACGGGGACGTCGCCGGTCCAGGTCGCGGTGCCGTCGTCGCCCAGCACGGCGGTCAGCTCCACCTCCGCCCCGGCCGCGGCCCAGCCGAGGGCCGGGTGGGCGAAGCGGGGATCCTTCGCCTCGACGACGGCGGCCACGACGTTGGTGCCCGCGACCACCGCCCCGCCCCCGTCCCGCGCGGCGGACGGCGCGGGGCCGCTGAGCGAGAGGCGCACGGCGCCGCCGTCCCCGGGGACGCAGCTGAGCGACCGCTCCGGGACCGTCTGGACAAAGGCGGTGGGCACGATCGGGGAGAGCTCGCAGCCCGGGATGGACCGGGGCTGATAGCGGGCCAGTCCCAGCCGCACGAACGGGAAGTAGGCCGCGCCGCTGCTGAACTCCACGTCGCAGTACCACGCCTGGCGACCCTCGTCCCAGACCGGCTCGAAGGCCGCCAGGTCCACCCACGGCCCGGGTGAGGTGCCGGCGGCGTGCAGGGGCACGCTCCGCACCCGGAGCCGGGCGCCCGGGAAGGACTCGGCGAGGAGCGGCTGGGGGAGCGTCGAGGCGTGCCCGGGGTCCTGGAGCCGGAGCGTGATCTCCCGGGACAGGTCGCTCTCGGACGTGATCGGGCTCCCGGTGCAGGCCACCGCCAGGAGCTCGCCGGCGCCGGAGGAGAACCACCCGCGATCCAGCCAGACCCGCAGCCCGGGGCCGCTGCGCCGGGAGGACGTCGCGCCGTCGTCAGTCCGTGACTGGGCGTAGTCCAGCAGCGGGAGCACCTGCAGCACGCTGGGCTGCGCCGGGGGTGCGCTGCTGAGCACGTCCAGCACCAGGGGCTGGCCGGCGGACATGCCGTCCTCGGCAGGCATGGCCGGGTCGAAGTACTCGCGGAAGCGGGTCGCGGCGCTGGGCCGGTAGGTCACCCGCCGGTAGCGGGTGTCGCCGAACTCGTGCGCCCTGAGCTGCTCGAGCTGCGCGGCCCCGGCCTCGAGACGGCGGCGCTCGCGGGCGCCGAGGCCCGGCGCCCCGGCCTCGGCCAGCAGCTGCAGGCGCCGCGTCTCCGGGGGCCATTCCCCACGAGTGCGGAACTCCACGAGCCCCGCGTCCACCTGGTCGATCAGGGTGGTGATCTCCGGGATCCACGGGGTGCCGAAGGGCTCGGGGACCGGGAGCGAGAAGACCTCCCGGGTCACCTGCGAGACCATCTCCTCCGCGCTCGCGCAGTGCACGCCGGCGTCGTCACGGACCTCGGCCCAGGTCGCCGCGAGCCGCAGGGTGGCGGTGGAGGGCTGGTCGAAGGAGAAGCGCCCGTGCAGCTGCGCGGCGGTGGCGCCCCTGTCCCGCTGCAGCACCGGGGGGCCGCCTGCGACGCCCGCGGCGTCCGGCTCCAGGTCGAGCTCGCCCGGCTCCAGGGGACGCTGGACGGCGTGGACCAGCGCGACGTCCCGCCAGGGTGCGGTCATCCAGTGCGTGCCCCGCTTGATCGCCTCGTAGACCTGCTCGGCGTCGCCCGGGCCGAGCTCCTCGCGGCACCAGCCCATGATCCCGAACACGTCCGGGTCGTTCTCGAAGAGCGAGGACAGCCTCAGGTTGCCGGTGCGCCCGGCGGGCAGGCTCAGCCGGAGCGTCCGCCCGTCCGGGTCCAGCGCTGCGCCGTGGTCCCCCTCGCCCAGCACGACCCGCAGCGGGCGGGGGTCGTGCCACCCGGCGCCGGGTGGGAAGGGCAGCCGCAGCTCCACCGCGGGGAGGCCGGGGTCCAGGGTGACGCGTGCCAGCACCCCGGACGCCAGCGGGTCCGGCAGGTACGGCAGCGCGGTGGCGTCCGCGTCGATGGTCACGTACCCCTCGGCGGTGCCGCCGGCCGCGCCGCCGTCGCCGCCGCGGACCCCGGTGGGCACGAACAGGGCGCCCGGCGCGCCGCGGAAGCTGCCGCTCTCGCGTCCGGCGACGGCGTAGAGCTCCTGGGTGGCGGCGACGGCGTCGTCCGGGGACAGGCCGCGCACCGCGTCGATCGCGTCGTCCAGGAGGCCGTGCGCCTCCACCAGCTGCAGTGAGGCCTTGGCGGCGGCGGCGTGACGCTCGCAGGTGTCGCGGAAGCGCAGGCTGGGCTCCGCCGCGCCCTGGCTCGCGGCGGCGTACTCGGCGGCGGTGACGCCCGGGGCGCTGCGCACGACCAGCCGCTCGAGCCCCTCGCCGGGGCCGAAGGGGTGGCGCGGCACCAGCTCCGGCGGCGGGACGGGCTCGAAGCGCCGGTGGTCCAGCGGTGCGGCGGGCGCGGCGTGGACGTACCGGGGCAGGCCCGTGCCCTCCAGCGTCTGGCTCAGACCGTCCGCCACCGCCGGGCTGTGTGAGTTCCCGGCCAGGTCCACGGTGCGCAGCCGCAGCCGGTACCGCGCCTGGAAGCGCAGCCGCGGGAGCGAGCCCGGCACCGCCGTGGCGGTGATGGACAGGCGCGTGGTGCCCACGTCCAGGTCGGCCGCCGGCGGCGCGGGCTCCTGCTCGACGGGCCGCCCGGGGCGGGGCACGGCCAGGGACCAGCCGTCCCAGGTGACCAGGGCCTCGTGCGCGTACAGCGCGCCGTCCGGGTCCGCGGGCCGCTCCGTCGTGTCGGCCTCCCCGGTGAGGGAGAGCTGCACCGCTCCCTCGTCCTCCGTCACGAAGGCCTGCTCCGGGTCCCGGCCGGGCACGTAGGTGACGTGGCGGGCGTGCAGGGAGCGCCAGGTGCCGTCCGTGAGGACGTCCATTCGGTAGCCGCGCACCAGGTCCTCCGCGGCGAGCACGGGCGGGTCGTCCGGATCCGCCTCGAGGGCGTCGTTGTTGCGCCGGGCCTGGTAGAGGTCCTCGTGCAGCTCCTGGGCGTGGCCGGCGTGCACGACGGCGATGCCCCCGGTGCGGGCGGCGGGGACCCCGTCGCGGTCGGGCTCGTCGAGCGGGCGCTGCTCGGCGGTGTCCTGGCGCTGCAGGGTGGCGGCCATGCCCAGCGCCTTGAGGGCCAGGCCGTCCACGTCCACGCCGACGGGCTCGAAGCGGGCGGGGTCCAGGTGCAGGAAGCCGTGGGCGAAGTCCTCACGGGCGGTGCGCTCGACGGCGGTGAAGAAGGCCTGGCCGTCGATCTGGGTGAGTCGGCACTCGGTCCAGGGCGTCACGTCGGCGTTCCACAGGTCCGGGTCCTGGCCGCGCGGCGGGAAGGCGGAGGGGCGCTCCACCCGCAGGCGGAGCAGGGTGCCGGGGGCGCCGTCGACGGTCTGCGGCACGAAGTCGGGACGGATCACCAGGTCGATGACCAGGCCGAGACGGCGCAGCGCCGCGGGGTGGTCGCCCAGGGCGGAGAGGTGGTGGTGGAAGTCGAGCCGCCGCTCCAGCTCCGTGCGGGCGGTGGCCCGGTCCGCGGGGAAGTCCCTGGGATCCTCGGCCGGGGGGCGGGCGTGGAAGCCGGCCAGCGCGTAGAAGGCCTCGGCGGTGCCCGTCGGCTGGCCGGGCCCGGTGGACGGGCCGAAGGGCCGGATGAGCCCGGGGTCGGCGGTGCGGTGCTCCTGCCGGAGCTGCCGCGCCCGTTCCGCCGCGCCGCCCAGCGCCGCGCGCAGCCTGTCGGTGAGCTCCCCCTCATCCGTGGCGCCCTCGAAGACGCCGCGGTTCGCCACCGCGCGCAGCTCCCCGAAGCGGCCCGCCAGGGTCCGCCGGTCGGTGTCGGCGCCCTGCGGCGGGGGGCCCCACGGGGAGGCGTTGCGGCTGGTGACCGGCAGATCGTCCCGGGCGTCCAGGGCCAGGGCCGCCCACTGCCCGCGCAGGTGGGCGTGCACGTCGCGGAGCGGGTAGCTGATCAGCGGCCGGTCCGCGAGGTCGGCGAACGCGAAGGCGCGCACCGTCGTCGCTGGCGGGAACAGGGCCCCCCATAACCTGCCCTCGGCGCCGACGGCGACGTGCTGGGGCGCCTCGGTGCCGCCGTCGGCGCGCTCCAGGGTCAGGGTCAGCCCGTCGAGCACCGAGCGCCAGTCGGCGAGGTCCGGGAAGTCCGCCAGCGTGGCCGGCGCCTCCGGCCGCAGCCGCGGGGCGACGAACACCGAGGCGGCGAGCATGCCGTCCTCGGTCAGCCCGCCCGGCAGGAGGATCCACTGGACCAGCTGGTGGCGCCTCATGCGGTCCTCCCGGTGCCCGCGGGGTTCCGTGCGGCGCTCATGCGAAGGCCTGCAGGTAGCCGGCCCACTCGGCCGGGGTCACGGTGTCCGCGAAGGAGGGGTCGCCATCGGAGCCGGCGAACCGGCGCTCCACCGAGAGGGAGACCGAGGTCGAGAAGAAGGCCACCCGGACCGAGACGGTGAGGCTGGCCTGCCCCCACACCTCGGAGCCGGCCGGCTTCTTGCGGTAGGTGAAGGCCAGGTAGAACTCGAGGGACACGGAGATCAGGCCCAGGACCTCCAGGTAGCCGCCGCAGCGGAGGTAGCCGGTCAGGGTGACCACCGGGCCGGTGAGCCCGAAGTAGATGCCGGCCATGACGGACACGCCGCCGGAGGCGACACCGAGGTTCAGGGCGATGTTCCCGCCGAACTCGATCGAGGCCTCGACCTCCTCGATCCCGTTGGCGCTGACCCCGACGGCGAAGAAGCCGCCGCCGCCGAACAGGCTCACCGTGACGAGGAAGGGGCTGTGCCGCTCGGACACGGCGAAGCGCACGCCGGCGGGCCGGTCCGTGAACGGCAGGGACAGGGCCGCGGAGAGGGCGATGTTCTGGAGGCTGAAGATGCCCACCGCCACGTCCGGCACGCCGAGGGTGTACCCGGCCACGACGCCCTGGGCGTCCACCGTCACGCTGGGCGGGTCGTCGAAGCCGTCGGCCGGGAGGATGGCCTGCAGCGCGCTCACGAACGCGAGCGGCCCCTCGAACGTGATGTCCACGTCCCTCGCGCCGAGCTCCGTCTTCTTCCCGTCCTCCTGCCGGAAGGTCAGCTCGCCGAGGGTCACGCTCAGCGCCTTGGCGAAGGTCAGCCGGGCGCCGCGGAGGTGGCCGCGGACCCCCGCGGTGACCTGGCCGCCGCGCTCCACCGCGGTCCGTGCGTCCAGCAGCAGGTCGGCGCGGTCCAGGTCCAGGGTCAGCGGGCCGATGCTCTCGCTCCTCAGCCGCGGCTTCCACAGGAAGCGCGACTCCACCCGGTCCGGGACGGCGGCGCCCGGCGGGGTCCGGGTGGTGACCAGGCGCGGCGGGCTGAGGGTGAAGGCCTGGTCCTCCAGCTGGGCGTCGGTGGGCAGGGGGCCGGTGGCCGCGGCGCCGTCGAACGGCAGCTCCGCGAGGACCTTCGTGAGCGCGATGGTGCCGAAGAGCCGCATGTCCGCGAACGCGCCCAGGTCCACGTCGCCGGCCTGGAGCGCGTCGGGGCTGGCCACCGGGCCCAGGCCCCGGGAGAGCGCCGTCACTGTCTGGCTGGGGCTGGCCAGGCCCCCGCCGCGCTGCGCGGGGAAGCCGAGCTCCAGGGGCTGGGCGAGACCCAGGAACAGCTCCGCCCGGTTGCCGCCGGGCGCGAAGCCGTGGTCGAGGTACTCCTTCGCGGGGACCAGCACCTGCGGTGCGGCCGTGCCCAGGAGGTCGTCCACCGCGGGGGAGGAGCCGGTGACGGCGGCCATCCGGGGCAGGAACCGGGGCAGGTACCCGTCCGGCGCCGCCTCGACCCTCATGACGTGCTCCGAGGGCGGCCCGCCCCAGTAGGGCTGCTCGATGTCGTAGGTGAGGCTCTGTGCCCTCACGGTGGTGGAGCCGGCCCGGACCGCGGCGGGCGCCGCGGCCAGCGCCTGCCCGGCCAGCGGGATCACCGCGGGCCCCGGGAACGGCGGGTGGTCGAAGACGGCGCGGATGGTGCGGTGCTGGTCCAGGACGCCGAAGGGCACGAACATGAGCGGGAGGGTGAACGTCAGCGTGCCGCCCGCCACGTCGGTCGCCGTGGCGCCGAAGCGCACATAGTCGCCGCCGTCCGGCTGGGTCAGCCAGAACGGCCTCGTGTCGTAGCCCTCCACGTGCGCAACCCGGGCGGACAGGGTGGTGAGCCGGATGCTCCGCAGCGGCAGCTCGTGGCCGTCGTGGGCGAAGGCCGGCGCCAGCGGGGCGTAGTCCAGGAGCGGCTGCTGGACCACCACCTGGGCGGTGCGCAGCAGGTAGGCCTTCGCGCCGAACAGGGCGCCGCCCCCGGGGGCTTGGCCGACCGTCTGGACGCCGCCGGGGAGCCGTTCGACCGTCTCGACGTAGACGGCCCGGTGCCCGGTGCCGCACAGGAACCCGACGATGACGGTCCGGACGAAGTGGTCCCGGCCCAGCGCCGCCGTGTGCTGGTACTTCCGCAGGCTCAGCGGCACGTAACCGGCAGGGGGCGGGGCCGGCTCGGGGTAGTCCCACTGCGCGTCGAGCTCAGCGTTGGCCCCCAGGGCGGTCAGCTCCAGCCGGTCGGCCCGGATCGGCACCGGGGTGAACGCGGGAGGCTGCGCGCCCGGCGCGGGCGGCTCGCCGACCGGGAGGCCGAAGTCCGAGCTCAGGCGCACGATCTGCTCCCGGACGGTGGGGCTCAGCGCGCCGGGGACGGTGTCCGCCGTCCCGGGGCCGCCCCGCTGGGCCAGCGCCCGCACGTCGGCGCCCGGCCGGCCGCCGTCGCCGGGGCCGGCGACGAGGACGGCGCTCCACAGCTGGGCGTGCCCGGCGGAGCCGGCGCCGTTGTCGGTGCGCCAGCGCCCGGTGGGGTCGGGGGAGAGCAGGAGGCGGTACGGGAACTCGATGGCCGTCTCGAGCGGCCCGGGTTCGGCCGGCGCGGGGATCCCCGGGGCCGGGGCCGTGCCGCGCGGCAGGGCCGTGGGGGCGAGGAGTGGCTCCCAGGCGTCCCACCCCAGCAGCCCGTCCGGGGTGAGCGGCACGCTGCCGGCCGGCACGCGGAACACCAGCCTGGTGGGCCCGGACAGGGCGGTGGGCACCGGCGGCCAGGGGAGCGCGGTGGGGTCGTCGAAGACGCCCTCCGCGAGCGCCTGCGGCGGCAGGCGCACGACGACGATCGCGTCCTGGGCGGGGTCCTCGCGCTCCAGCGTGGTGCCGTCGGGGGAGGGAGCCAGGTTCACCAGCTCCAGCTCGAGGGTGAGCAGGTCCTCCGGGCGCAGGACGGCGATCCTCACAGGAGCGCCCGGATCTCCGCCGGGAGCCCCGGATCGTCCGGGGCCAGGGTGACGCCGGGGCGCGCGCCCTCGACGTCGCGAATCTTCGACCGCATCGCCAGGAGCTGGTCGTCGTTGAGGTCCCGGACCACGGTCGTCACCGGCACCCCGGTCGCGGCCGCGACGTCGGCGGCGTACTGGGCCGGGTTGTTCCCGTCCGACGCCGGTGCGTACCGCTCGAACGCGGCGAGGATGGTCAGGTCGCGGTAGCCGGGCCCGCGCAGCAGCTTCCCGATCGCCGCGAAGCCGATCTCCTCGGTGGGGAAGATCATGAAGTTGTGCCAGTTCGCCTTGCCCGGGTACTGGCCGAGGTCGGGACCCCCCTGGCCCCCGGTGATGTTGCCCGGGTTCATGTTGAGCCAGGCGAAGGTTCCCTCGAAGCCCCGCATGTGCGGCCGGCCGCGGCGGATCTCGCCGTCGGCGTGGACGACGAAGTTGAAGATCTCTGGGCCGTGGCCCAGGTAGTCCGTCTCCGACGTCGACCCCGGGAACCAGGTGGTCCGGGGGATGTTCTGGCCCGTCGAGACCTGGCCCGCGTAGTACCAGGCGTGGTCGCCGGGACCGAGCCCGCCCGCCGGCGCCGGGCCGGCACCGGACGTCAGCCTGACCCAGATCGCGTCGACCGGGGCCGTGAGACCCGGCCAGCTGCCGTCGACGGCGGCGGGGTAGCCCGGGAGGGCGGTCAGCGTGGCGGCGTCCACGGCGGCGTAGTCGCTGCCCTTGAAGAAGTACGCCCTGCCGCTGGGCCATGCCACGACCGCGTCGAGCGCATCGGCGAACCCGATGTCGGCGAGCCCGGCGAACTCGTCGCCGACGGGCCTGGGGTACCCGGCGTCGACCCCGTCGGACGCGATGTCGTAGCGCAGGACCTGGTCACCCTTGAAGAAGTACGCCTTGCCGTTGCCCCAGTTGGCGGACGCCCCGATCGAGTCCGCGAAGCCGGCGCCGTCGAACCCCGTCCACTGGTCGGCGATGGTGAGCGGGTAGCCCGGATCGACGGCGTTCGTCTGCTGGTCGATGCGCAGGTACGACGTCCCCTTGAAGAGGTACGCCTTGCCGGCGCCGAGGTCGAGCACCGTGTCGATGTCGCGGTCGAACCCCGCGTCGGCGAGGCCGGCCCAGCCCCCGGTGATGGGCTTGGGGTACCCGGCGTCGACGGCGTCGGCCTCAACGTCATAGCGGGCGTACATGTCGCCGAGAAGGACGTAGGCCTTGGTCACGGTCGTGGCTCCCAGAACGATGGCGGGGCGCGCTCAGCGGTGAGCGCGGCGCGCGCTCCGCCCGCTGCGGGAGCGCGTGCCCGTGATCGTGCTCGCGGCGCGTGACCACGGCGTTACCGGTGGCGTACGAGCCCGCGCCGACGGCGGCGCGGGCGCGGGCTGCTGGGCCCCGGGATCGTCCGGTAACTCCTGGGTAACGCCGACTCCCTAGCGTCGGGCGAACGCACGGCCCCGGGTGTCCGGACGGCCGAGGAGACGGAAGGACAGCCCTCATGACCGCCTTCGACATCGACGTGTCCAGCCCGTTCCCCACCGGGTTCACCGGCGGCCTGGGCGGCCCGCACCAGGGCGGTCACCAGCCGCCCGACTGGTACATCGAGTACGGCATGGACCTCGGGGCGACCGAGGGCACCGAGGTCCACGCCGCCTTCGACGCCCACATCACCAAGCTCGCCCCGCACGACCCCGCCACCGACAGTGGCAAGGTGTACGGGGCGCAGCTGTTCATGCGGGCCCCGAACGACATGATGGGCGGGTTCTACACGCACATGACGCACGTGCCGCCGTCCCTGGCGGTCGGCTCCGCCGTCGCACGCGGCGACGTCCTGGGGACCGTGCTCGCGTTCGACGGGATCCCGCCCCACCTGGCGCTGGTGGAGATCATCGGCGGCGCGCCCGGCGGCCAGTACCGCGGCGTGGACCTCTACCAGCTCTTCCTGGACTCGGCGCTCTCCGAGACCGTGACCCCGGTGACCTTCATGCAGGACGGCTCGCCGCCGTCACCCGGCGCGGGCGGCGGCGGGCCCAAGGTCTACCACCTCGGCACGCTGCGGGGGATCCAGGAGGCGCTGGCGGTGCTCGGCTTCGACCCGGGCGTCATCGACGGACTGGACGGACCGAACACCCGCGCGGCCGTCGCGCAGTTCCAGGGCTCGCAGGGGCTCGAGCCGGACGGGCAGTGCGCGGGGGCGACGCTCGACGCGCTTGCCGCGGCGATGACGCAGCAGGGCTATCAGGTCGACGGGGTGTGACCGGCGACCGCGGGGGGGCGGGTCGGCCCTCGTCGGGCGTCCGGCCCGCGTGGCGGGCGTCAGCGGTCCGGACGGGGAGGGTCAGAGCCGCGCCGGGGCGACGCTCTCCGGCAGCAGCCCGAGCCGGCCCACGACGCGGACCGCGTCGCGCCGCGACGTCACCCCGAGCTTGCGGTTGATCGACTTGAGGTGCTGCTTCACGGTGTTCACCGAGATGCCGAGCTCGTCGGCGATCTCCGCGTTCGTGCTCATCGGCAGGAACGCGACCACCGACAGCTCCCGGTCGGTCAGCGCCTCCGGCGGGTGGCCGGCGCCGACCGGGGCCGGGACGCGCCGCGACGCGGCCAGCGCCTGCCCCGCCGGGCCCCGGTGCGTGCCCGCCACCTCCAGGTGACGGCGCAGCAGCGTGTCGAGGCGGCCGGTGGTGTGCAGGAGGTAGGCGACCGTGCCGGCCGCGTCCGCGGCGCCCAGTGCCCGCGCGATCGCCTCGCCCGCGGAGGCGTCGTGGCGCATCCGGTCCTCGGCGAGGCCGACGAGCCCCCACGCCCTCGCCGCCCAGCTCGTCTGGCTGGCCAGCAGCCCCGCGAGCGCGGGCCGGACCTGGTCCGCCTGCCCGGTGGCCAGCAGCACGCCGGCCCGGGCCAGGGCGATGACGTCCACCTCCGGTGCCGACTCGTCGGCGTCCCGGGCGGCCGGGCGGCCGGCCGCGTCGTCGTGCGCGACCAGGACGGCGCGGGCCCGCTCGGGTGCGCCCGCAGCGAGCTCCACGTCGACGACCAGCGCCGTCCGCAGCCGCACGAGGTGGATCATGCCGGGGTACCTGCGGAGCCACGCGTCGACGTCCGCCAGGCCGCGCCGCGCGCCGGCGACGTCGCCCGCGATCAGCCGGCGATACGTCGCCGCGAGCCGGAGCCCGGCGCCGACGAACGGGTCATGCCCCCGGGCCTCACGCGCGTCGCCGAGGACCCGGTCGACCTCGCCGAGCTCGCCGCGCTCGAGGCCCGCGGCCGCGAGCGCCAGCAGGGCCGCGCCCGTCTCGGGCGACCTGCTCGTCCCCTGCGACTCGGCGGCGCGCAGCGCCCGGAGGGCCTCGGCCCGTGACCGCTCGACCAGCCCCAGGCCGCCCTCGGCGAGGGCGACGTACCCCCGGAGGTGGACCTCGCCGGAGCCGTGGACGGCGCCAGCGCGGGCGTCGGCGAGCGCGGCGCGGAGCAGGTCCAGGGCCCGTCGCGGGCGCCCCAGCCACAGCTCACCGACCCCCAGGAGGCCCCCGGCCGCGCCGCGGTAGGCGGCCCAGGCGCCGGCGTCGGCCGTGGTCAGCGTGCGGGCGAGGCGGTCGGCCCGGCGCGCCGCCCGGACCATGCGCACGGGGTCGCCGGCCCGCTCCGCCGCCGTGGCCTGCAGGATCCGGAGCACGACGGCGGCGACGGTGCGCCGCGGATCCGGCAGCGTCCCCAGGCCGGGCTCGGCCCGGCGGAGCAGCGCGGCGGCGTCGTCGTCGTCCCGGCAGAACGCACCGAGCGCCAGGGCGAGGGCCAGCTCGGCGTCGTCCAGCGCGGCCTCGGGCGGGATCCGGCCGAGCGTGGCCCCCAGCTCGCCGCGGCCGGCCGTGAAGATCTGGGTGGCGGCGGAGCGCAGCGCGACCCGTCCCATGAGCTCCCGGTCGTCGGAGTCGAGCACCAGCCCGAGCGCGGCCAGCCCTTCGCCGGCCGCCTCGAGCCAGGCGACGGCGCGGCGCCCGAGCTCACGGCGCAGGTCCGGCCGCTCCTTCTCGAGCCGGGTGCGCAGCATCTGGAGCAGCAGCGGGTGGTAGCGGTACCACCCGCCGTCGAGCTCCACCACGAGCACGTTGTCGCGCACGAGGGACTCGAGGATCGCCCCGGCCGACTCCTCGCCCGTGATCGCCCGCGCCAGCGGCGCGCACACGCGATCCGTCACGCTGGTCCGCAGGAGGAACTCCGAGCGGTCCGCGCCCAGGCCGCGCAGCACCTCACCGCCGAGGTATCCCGTCACCAGGGAGTGACGGCCGTCGAACTCACCGACGGCCCGGACCGGGTCGGCCGCGGCCTCCAGGGCCAGCGTCGCCAGCCGGAGGCCGGCCGCCCACCCCTCGGTGGTCTCCATCAGGCGGCCCAGCGCCGGCTCCGGGAGGGGCACGTCCCGGTCCTCGAGGAGCCGGCTCGCCTCCGCCTCGGTGAACGCCAGGTCCGCCGCGCGCAGCTCGCCGAGATCGCCGGCGATCCGGAGGCGGTGCAGCGGCAGGGCCGGGTCGTGCCTGGAGACGAGCACCAGGGCCACGCGAGGGGGCGGGCTGCGCAGCAGCGGCTCCAGGGACTCCGTGGCGTTCCCGCCCTCCAGCTCGTGGAGGTCGTCGAGCACCAGCACGAGGGGGCGGGCGGGCAGCCGCGCGCACACCAGCGCCACGAAGTCCTCGTCGGGCACGGGCGGGACGGTGAGGCCGCCGAGGACCTCGTCACCGAGCACGCCCCGGACCGCGAGGAGCACCGTCGTCCACAGCCGGTGCGCGTCCCGCTCGGTCCGGTCGAGGGAGGCCCAGACGACCGGTCCCGGCGGGTGGCCCGCCCGGACCCAGCCGGCGACGGCGTACGTCTTCCCCGCGCCCGCCCCGCCGGTCACCAGGGTCACCGGGTGCCTGACGGCGTCGTCGAGCAGACCCAGGACCCGTTCCCGCCGGACCACGCCGGCGGAGAGCTGCGGGACGGTGAGCCGGGCCTCGAGCAACGCCGGCACGGGGGCCTGCGGGTCCACGACCTTCTCCTGTCGCCGTGAGACGACGCGGTTCGCCTGGAAGCCTATCCCCGCACCGGGTCCTCGGGGCACCCCCCGACGGGCGGGCGGACGTGGATCTCCCGGACCTCCAGGGCGAGGTCCTCGAGGCGGTCGAGAAGGGCGAAGAGCGCGTCCGGGTCGGCGAGGCGGACCCGGACGGTCGTGGTGGCCGGATCCTGGGTCACCTCCGCCCCCTCGATCGCGGGCCCGACCAGGTCGGCCACCAGCCCGACGAGGCCGACCTCGGCGACGGCCCGCGGCGGCCCGGGCCGGTGCGGGCGGGCTGGCCGCGAGGGGGCGCGGCCCCGCACCGGGACGACGTGGCGGATCGTCAGGCCGTCGCGGCGCAGGCGCGCCAGCACCCCCATGAGCGCGGCCTGGTCCGCCACGTGCCCGCGCAGGACCACGCGACCCGCCTGGCGCCGCACGACGAAACCCTCGAGCTCGCCGAGGACGGCGGCGGAGGGCTCGCCGGCCGCGCTGATCGAGAGGTCGATACCGGTCATGGTGGGCGCGGGCGCTACCGGCGCCGCCGGGACAGCAGCCACGCGACAACCATGCCGAGGAGGAAGACGACGGACAGGGTCAGCCACTGGGGCGACACGACCCGGACGGCGAAGAGCTGGACGGCGACGGGGCTGCGGTTCTGGAGGATGAACACCACCGCACACGCGGCCAGCGCCAGGCCGAGCCAGGTGCGGCCGCTGAGGCGTCTGCGCGTGGCCGGGCTCTTCTCGCTCATCGGACCTCCCTCGGGGGCGGGCAGCACCCGGGCTCCCGCGCGCCGGGACGCGCCCGCGGCTCCCGGCCGTGCCCATCCTGGCGCGGGCCCGGCCGCGCGCGGACCACCCGTTCCGGGTGATCCGGGGGCCCGGGACCGGCACGAGTGTGGGAGCACGCAGTCGCACCGCGCCCGGTCGATGCGCACCTCGCCTCGAAGGAGACCCCATGTCCGAGCTGATCATCCTTGGGTACGACGACCACGCCACGGCCGAGAAGGCCTACGAGAAGGTCCTGGAGCTGCAGCAGGACTTCGTGGTCAACCTGACCGGGCTCGCCGTGGTCCGCATCGACCCGGACGGCAAGAAGCACGTGGACACCCCCGCGCACATCGTCGGCGCCTCGGCCGCCTCGGGGGCGCTGTGGGGCACGATCTTCGGCCTCCTCTTCCTCGTCCCCGCGTTCGGCATGCTCGTCGGCGGCGCGCTGGGCGCGCTCACGGGGAAGCTGAGCAAGACCGGCATCGACAGGGCCTTCCGGGACCGGGTGGAGGACATGCTCACGCCCGGCCACGCCGCCGTCGTCGTCATGGCCAAGAAGCTCACCGAGGACAAGTTCGCCGCCGCGCTCCGCCCGTTCGGGGGCAGCGTCCTGCAGACCTCCCTCTCCGAGGAGGACGAGAAGGAGCTGGCGGAGGAGCTGGCCACGCCCGCGGGCTGAACCCACGCGAGCAGAGCGGGCGGGGGCGGGACATGGCGGGGACCATGCGCCGGCGGTCCGCGGCGGCGGCCGTGGTGGCCGGTGCGCTGCTCGCCGCGTGCGCCGCGGCCGCGGGGGGCGCCGCGCCGGACCTGGCGGGCAAGAGCTTCGTCTCGAGCGGGGTGCGCGGCCACGACCTGGTGGCCGGCACCGACGTCCGGCTGCTGTTCGGGCAGGACACCATCTCGGTGAACGCGGGCTGCAACACGCTCACGGGCGCGGCGACCTGGGCCGGCGGCGTCCTCGCCGTCGACGCGCACATGGCCCAGACGATGATGGCGTGCTCGGGGGAGCTGACCGACCAGGACGACTGGCTCAAGGTGCTGCTCACCTCTGACCCGGCCGTGGCCCTGGAGGGCAGGACCCTCACCATCGGTGACGACGCCGAGGGCCTCACCCTCGAGCAGGAGTGACCGGCCGGGGGATGACCGTGACCGCACGGCCGGCAGGCTGACATGGATCCCGCGGTCACCAGCCTCGTGGTGCTCGCCGGCGCGGTCGCGCTGTTCCTGTGGAACCGGCTGCCGGTGGGCGTGGTCGCTGTCCTGACCGCGCTGTCCCTCTACGCCACCGGGGTGCTGGGCGCCGGTCAGGCGCTGGCCGGCTTCGGCGACCCGATCGTCATCTTCGTCGCGTCCCTGTTCGTGGTCAGCGAGGCGCTGGACGCCACCGGGGTGACCACGTGGGCCGGTCAGGCGCTCACGGACCGGGCGGGCACCGGGCGCCGGGAGCTGCTGGTCACCATCATGGTGCTCGCCGGCGTGCTGACCGCCGTCGTCAGCCCGAACGGCTCGGTCGCCGCGCTGCTGCCGATGGTCGTCGTCGTCGCGGTGCGCAACGGCCACTCACCGTCCCAGCTGGCGATGCCGCTCGCCTTCGCCGCGCACGCGGGGTCGTTGCTGGCCCTGTCCGGGAGCCCCGTCAACATCATCGTCAGCGATGCCGCCGCGCAGGAGGGCGCCGGACCGTTCGGGTTCTTCGAGTTCGCAATCCTGGGCGTCCCCCTGCTGGCCGTCACCATCGCGCTGTCGGCCCTGCTCGGCCCCCGGCTCCTGCCCGCCACGGCCGCCGGCTCGTCCCTGGCGGACCTGAGCCGGCACGCGCGCACCCTGTCCGGGCACTACGCGCTCCAGGACGGCTTCTACCGCCTGACGGTCCGGGCCGGGTCGAGCCTCGTCGGGACGCCCCTGCCGGGTGGCGACCCGCCCGGGCTGTCGGTGCTCGGCGTGCAGACCGCCCGCGGCGCCGCGCACCCGGCGGAGCACATCATCGACGCCGGCGACGCGATCATCGTGACGGGCCCCGCCGAGGCCGTCATCGCCTTCGCCGGGGCGCGGCAGCTGGACGTGGGGCTCCGGCCGGTCACCGCGGACGCCCTGCTGACCCGGGAGGCGGGCGTCGTCGAGGTGGTCGTCCCGCCCCGCTCGCCGCTCGTGGGGGAGCGGGTGTTCCCGGGGATGGTGCGCCTGGGCGAGGTCGTCATCCTCGCGGTGCGCCACCGCGGGCTGGACCGCGGGCCGCGCGGCGCCGTCCTCGGCGAGGGGGACAGCCTCCTCCTGCACGGCCCGTGGGCGGTGATCGACAGCCTCGTCGACGACCGCGACGTCCTCGTCGTCGACGCCCCGGACCGCGTCCGCCGCCAGGCCGTCCCGCTCGGCGCGAAGGCGATCGAGGCGCTCGCCGTCCTCGCCGCGATGGTGGTGCTGCTCGTCACCGGCGCCGTGCCGCCCGCCGTGGCGGGGCTCGGCGCGGCCGCCGCGATCGTGGCGCTGCGGGTGGTGACGCCGCAGCACGCCTACCGGGCGGTGTCCTGGCAGACCGTGGTCCTCCTCGGCGGGCTGATCCCGCTGTCGACGGCGATCTCGACCTCCGGGGCGGCGGACCTGCTCGCCGGGGCGCTCCTGGGCGTCGTCGGCAACCTCTCCCCGTACCTCCTCCTCCTCGTCGTCTTCGCGGTCACCGCGGCCCTCGGCCAGGTGGTGAGCAACACCGCGACGGCGCTGATCGTCGTCCCCATCGCGGTGGCGGCCGCCGTCGAGGGTCGGATCGCCGTCGAGCCGGTCCTCATGACCGTGGCCGTGGCCGGGGCGGCGTCCTTCCTCACCCCGATCGCGACCCCCGCGAACATGATGGTGATGGGCCCGGGCGGGTACCGGTTCGGCGACTACTGGCGCCTCGGCGCGGTGGTCCTCGTCGCGTGGCTGGCCATCGCGCTGCTCGTCATCCCGGTGGTCTGGCCGCTGCGGTGACCCGGGTGACCCGCAACGGGTGATGTCCGGGTGGGCGCGGGCGGGGAGGGTGGGCCGAGAGCGCGGGCGCGCCCGCCCGCGCGGAGGAGGGATCCCGATGGTGCGGCGCCCGAACAAGCTCATCCCCGACTCCTTCACCCCGGTCCCGTCCCAGCTGTCGACGGCCACCGTGCGCGTGGTCGAGCGGTTCACGGACGTGGAGGCGACCGGCGTCGCCGTCCACACCGACGCCGAGGTCCCCGCCGAGCTGGGCCTCTCCCGCGACGACCTCGCCCGGGCCGGGTTCGAGGCCAAGGTCGGCAGCGCCCTCGCCCTGCCCCGCGCGCCCGGCCCGCTCCTCGTCGCGGTGGGTGCCGGACCGCTCGCCGAGCAGGGCGAGGCCTCGCTGCGCGACGTCGCGGCGGCCCTCGGGCGGGCGACCACCCGCGCCGCCCGGGTCGGGCTGCGCGTCCCCGCGCTCGGGGGCGTCGACGCCCGGGACGCGGCCCGGGCCCTGACGGAGGGGGTCGTGCTGGCACGCTACCGGTACTCGGCGCTGCGGAAGGAGCCCCAGGAGACCCCCCTCGCCGAGGTCCAGCTGCTGCTCGACGGGGCCGACGCGGCCGAGGCCTCGGCGGGGGCGGCGGCCGGGCTCGTCACGAGCCGCGCCGCCGCCATCGCCCGTGACCTCGCCAACACGCCGCCCGCGCACCTGACCGCCGCCGACCTCGCCGACGTCGCCGCCGAGCTGGGGCGGGCCCACGGGTTCGGCGTGGAGGTCTTCGGGCGGGACGAGCTCGTCGAGATGGGCTGCGGGGGGTTGCTGGGCGTCAACCGGGGCAGCGCCGAGGAGCCGCGCCTCGTCAAGCTCACCTACGCGCCCCAGGGCGGGGCCGACGCGCACCTGGTGCTCGTCGGCAAGGGCATCATGTACGACTCCGGCGGCATCAGCCTCAAGCCCTCCGACCCCATGCACCTGCTCATGAAGATGGACATGGGCGGGGCGGCGGCGATCCTCGGCGCCTTCACCGCCCTGGGCGACGCGGGGGTCGCCAGCCGGGTCACGGGGTTCCTCGCCTGCACGGACAACGTGCCCTCGGGGAGCGCCTACGTCCTCGGCGACGTGCTGCGCACCCGCGCCGGCAAGACCATCGAGGTGAAGAACACCGACGCCGAGGGCCGCCTGGTCATGAGCGACGCCCTGGTCCTCGCCACGGAGGAGTCGCCGTCCGCCGTCGTCACCATCGCGACGCTCACCGGCGCCGCGCTCGCGGCCCTCGGGACGGCGATGGCGGCGACGCTGGGCAACGACCAGGGCGTGGTCGAGCAGGTGCGGGCGGCCGCGGCCCGCACCGACGAGCCCGTCTGGCAGCTGCCCCTCGAGCGGAAGTACCGGAAGCAGCTGGACTCGGACATCGCCGACATCGCCAACCTGGGCGGCCCGCACGCGGGCGCCATCACCGCGGCCCTGTTCCTCGACGAGTTCGTGGGCGGCGTGCCCTGGGCGCACCTGGACATCTGCGGGCCGATGCAGGTCGACGCGGACGACGCGTGGCGCTCGAAGGGCGCCACCGGCTACGGGGCGCGCCTGCTCCTCGAGCTGGCCCGCGGGTTCACCGCTCCCGCCGCCGGTGTGGCGACGCCCGAGCGGCAGGCGGTCGCATGAACCCGGTCCTGGCGTTCGTCGTCGTCATGGCGATCTGGACCGTCAGCGACCTCGTCGCCAAGAGGACGAAGTCGCTGCTGTCGTCCCTGTTCGTCGCGTCGGTCATCTTCCTCATCGGGTTCCTCACCGACATCTTCCCGGGCGACATGCTCTCCAGCTCGGCGCTGCTCGGGCTGGGCGGGGTGGTGGTCGGGTTCATCATCGTCCACCTCGGCACCCTCATCAGCATCGAGGACTTCAAGAAGCAGTGGAGGACCCTGCTGATCGGGATCTCGACCGTGATCGGCATCGGGGTGCTGCTCCTCGTCGCGGCCCTGATCTTCGGGGGCCGGGCGCCGCGCGGGTACGAGGGGGTCGCGAGCGCCCTCGACTTCGTCATCGCCGGGACCGGGGCCCTGAGCGGCGGCACGATCTCCGTCCTCATCGTCCAGGAGGCGGCGCTCGGCTACGGGCTCACCGCCGTGGCGATCTTCCCCGTCCTCATCGCCGCGCTCCAGGGCCTGGTGGGCTTCCCGCTCACCTCCGTCATCCTGCGCAGCGAGGCGCAGCGCCTGCGGGGCGAGTACCGCGCCGGGAACCTCGCCCCCGCCGTCTCGGCCGGCACCGAGACCGAGCGGAGCACGAGGCTGCCGGCGGCCCTGCAGACCAGCGCGGGCACCCTGTTCGTGGTGGGCGTCGTGGTGCTGGTCTCGATCCTGGTCAACAACGTCACGGACGGGATCCTCAACACCTTCGTGGTCGCCCTCCTGCTGGGGATCACGCTGCGCGCCACCGGTGTGCTCAGGCCCTCGGTGCTGGTGGGGATCGACGCCCTCGGGCTGATGATGATCTCCATCCTGATCCTCGTGTTCGCCCCGCTGGCCGGGGTGTCGCCCGCCGACGTCGGAGCGCTCGCCCTGCCGCTCGTCCTCGCCTTCGTGTTCGGGCTGGTCGGCATCGCGCTGTTCGCCGGCCTGGTCGGCAAGCTGCTAGGGTACAGCATCCCCATGTCGGTCGGCATCGGGCTCACCGCCCTCTACGGGTTCCCCGGCACCATGATCCTCAGCCAGGAGGCGGCACGCGGGGCCGGCGAGACCCCGGACGAGGTGGCGGCCATCGAGGCCGACATCCTCCCGAAGATGATCGTGGCCGGGTTCTCCACTGTGACGATCACCTCTGTGGTGGTCACGAGCATCATCGCCGCGCACATCGGCTCGTAGGGGCGCCGCCGGCCGCCGGCCTCGACGTTCAAACACGTGTTCGACTAGGCTGGGGTCGTGTCCGCCGGGCCGACGATCCTGCACGCCGATCTGGACGCCTTCTACGCGTCCGTCGAGCAGCTGCTCGACCCGGCCCTGCGCGCCCGGCCGGTCGCGGTGGGGGGCAGCGCCCGCGGCGGGGTGGTCCTCGCGGCGTCCTACGAGGCCAAGTCCCACGGCGTCCAGGGCGGCATGCCCGGCTGGCGGGCCGCTGAGCTGTGCCCCTCGCTCGTCTTCGTCCGGGGGCATTTCGACCGGTACCAGCGGCTCGCGGACCAGGTGATGGACATCCTCGGCGACGTGACCCCGGCGGTGCAGCGGATCTCCATCGACGAGGCCTTCCTCGACGTCTCCGGGTCGACGCACCTGTTCGGGCCGCCGGCCGCGATCGGGGCCCTGCTCCGCCGGCGGGTGCGCGCCGAGGCGGGGCTGCCGATCTCGGTCGGCGCCGCCCGGACCAAGCACCTGGCCAAGATCGCCTCCCAGGTCGCCAAGCCCGACGGTCTCGTGGTGGTCCAGCCGGACCAGGAACGCGCGTTCCTCGACCCGCTGCCCGTCGGCCTCATGTGGGGCGTGGGCCCGGTGACGGAGCGGCGGCTGGCCGAGCGGGGCATCCACGCGATCGGCGACCTCGCCGGGGCGCCTGGCCCCATGCTGGAACGCCTCCTCGGGCGTGCGGCCGGGGCCACCCTGCACGCCCTCGCCCTGAACGAGGACCCGCGCCGGGTCACGACGCCCGGCCGGACCCGGTCGGTCGGTGCGCAGTCCGCGCTCGGCCGCCGCCCGCCCACCCCGGAGCTCGTGCGGGCGGTGCTGGGGCACCTGGCCGAGCGGGTGGCCGGCCGGTTGCGCGCCAAGGGCACGGCGGGCCGCACCGTCACCGTCCGGGTGCGGTTCACCGGCATGCGCGCGGTGACGCGCTCCCTCACGCTGCCCGCGCCCGTCGCCACCACGCTGACCCTCACCGAGGTGGCCGAGCAGCTCGCCTGGCAGGCGATCGGGGAGCAGGACGAGCCGGCGGCCCAGATCAGCCTGCTCGCCATCTCCGTGTCGAACCTGAGCCACCAGCACGGCGTCCAGCTCGAGCTCCCCCTCGCCCCCGAGGACCCGTGGCGCCCGGGGTCGGCGACGGGATCGACGAGGTGGGCCCTGGACACGTCCATGGACGCCGTCCGCGCGCGGTTCGGGCGCGATGCGGTCGGCTACCTCCCGGCGACGCTGCGGCGTTCCGGTGGGGTCCCCGACGCCTTCCGGGAGCTCGCCGAGCGGGACCTGTGACGGGTGCCGCGACCCTCGCCACCGCGACCCGACCGGCGCTAGCGTTCGTGCCAGTCGCGGATCGGCGCGGATCGGCGACCGGACGGCGGTCAGCGAGGTGAGCCGAGATGTCGGCAGGGCGGTCACGGTGACCGGGGGCCCGCGCGCGGGTCCGCCGACGCAGCAGCAGGACCTGGTCCTGCGGCACGAGCACCGCCTCACGACCCTCGCGCTGGAGGTCCTCCGGCTGCTCGCCAAGCCCCAGGAGGACGTCGACCGGCTGGTCGCGGACCAGCTGGAGAAGAACCCCGCCCTGCTGGCGGCCGGCCCGCGACGCTGCCGGTGGTGCGGCCTGTCCCTGGTGGACGGCCGCTGCCGGGCCTGCGGAGGCCCCGTGGGCCTCATGGCGGAGCCCCCCGCGGCGGCCGACGAGCGGGACGAGGTCCGGCTCGTCGCCCGCCAGCTCGCGCCGAGGGGCTGCGAGCGTGCCGTCGACGTCGTCATGGCCGGCCTCGACGCCCGCGGCCTCCTCCCGGGAGGGCTCGCGGAGCTGACGCCGCAGGGGTGCGCCCCGGCCCAGCTCGCCGCCGGTCTGCGCGCCGTCCAGGAGGCGGGACCACCGGGGACGGCGGCGCCGGACGCCGCCGCCGCGCTGCTCGCCCAGGCGCGCTGGCACGCGGCGCACGGCGGGCCACCGCTCCTCGTCCCCCTGCTGGGCGACCACCTCGCCGCGTTCGCCACCGACCGCGCCGCCGCGGCCGCCGCCCTCGGCGTGGGCGTGGCCGAGGTCGACGCCGTGGCCCGGTTCGTGCGCGCCCGCCTGACACCCGCGCCCCTGCCCAGCGGCGGCGGCCCGCGCCACCCCGCGCCGCCCGACGTCATCCTGCGGGCCCAGGACGGCGAGGTGAGCGCCGTCGTCCTGCGGCCCGACGACCTCGGGCTGGCGCTCGCGCCGGACGGGCCCGGGCGGGGCTGGCAGACCGCGCGCGCGGAGGCCCGCTCGCTCCTGGACGTGCTGGACCGCCGGGCCGGTACCCTCCAGCGGCTCGCGGACGTCCTCGCGCACCGGCAGCGGGGGTTCGTGCTCCACGGGCCGGCGGCGCACCGCCCGCTCACGCGGGCGCAGGTCGCCGCGGAGGTGGGCGTCCACCCCTCGACGGTCTCCCGGGCGGTCGCCGGCGCGGTGGCCCGGCTCCCGGACGGGCGCATCGTCGCGCTCGCGGACTTCTTCGGCGGGGCCGTCTCCGCCCGGGCCGCCCTCGCCGCCATGCTGGGGTCCCCGCGGCCGCCCCGCAGCGACGCTGAGGCCGCGGCGCGCCTCGCCGAGACGGGGGTCGTGCTCGCCCGGCGGACCGTCGCCAAGTACCGCCGCGAGCTGGAAGAGGGCTCGTAGCCCGGGAAGACGGCTTCTCCCCGGCGCGCCCGGACGCCTATCGCCGCGAAGCGTGCTTCCGGTGGCGTGGCCGGGCGGCCCTCGGGGCGGGCGTAAGTCCCCTCGTGCCGCTTCGCGCGCCGCCCTGGCACGGAACGTGCATATCGAAGGGTGTCGGGTCTCGTGCCGCTGCGACTGGAGGGAGCTGGGCCATGCATGACATCGACAGAGCGCTCTTCGAGACCGAGGAGGAGGGGGAGACCTTCGAGGGAGAGTTCGCGGACAACCGTGAGCTCGCGCTCGCGGGCGAGCTCCTGGAGGTCACCAACGAGGAGGAGCTCGACCAGTTCCTCGGGAAGCTGCTCAGCGGCGCGGTGAAGGCCGGCCGCTCCTTCCTCGCCTCGGACGCCGGCAAGGCCGTCGGCGGGTTGCTCAAGAGCGCGGCCAAGACCGCCTTGCCCCAGGTCGGCCAGGCCCTCGGGAACTACCTCGTCCCCGGCGCCGGCGGCGCCGCCGGCCAGCGGGCCGGCGCGTTCGTGGGCAAGACCCTGGGGCTCGAGGTCGAGGGCATGACGGCCGAGGACCGCCAGTTCGAGACCGCCCGCGGGTTCGTCCGCTTCGCCGACGAGATGGCGCGCACGGCCGTGGCGGCGCCGCCGACCGTCCCGGCGGCCGTGGCGGCGTCGCGCGCGGCGACCATCGCCGCGTCCCGTCACCTCCCGGGGCTCGTCCCGGTGGTCCAGCGGCTGCGCCCGCCGGGCGCGGGGCAGGGCGGTCCGCGCCGCCCCCGCTCCGGGCGCTGGGTGCGGCGCGGCTCGTCCATCGTCATCCTGAACGCCTAGGAGTGGGGTCATGACCGCTTATGAGAACGAGAACGCCTGGGCCGGCGAGGGCGGCCTGCAGGAGTGGGAGCTCGTCGGCGAGGGCCCGGGGTACGAGACGGGCTGGGCCGGCGAGGGGGAGGGCGAGCTGTTCCAGGGCGAGGAGGAGGACGAGGGCGAGTACGCGGGCGAGTCCGAGGAGGGGGAGACGGCCCTCGCCCAGGAGCTCCTGGAGATCACCAACGAGGAGGAGCTCGACCAGTTCCTCGGCAGCCTCGTCCGCGGCGCCGGCAAGTTCCTCAAGTCGAGCGTGGGCAAGTCGGTCCTGGGCGTCCTGAAGAGCGTCGCCAAGACCGCGCTGCCCGTGGTCGGCTCCGCCATCGGGAGCTTCGTGGCGCCCGGCGTCGGCACCGCGATCGGCGGGAAGCTCGGGTCGATGGCCTCCAAGCTGCTCGAGGTCGACGAGCAGGAGATGCTCGGCGAGGTCCAGGCGGAGTACGAGGCCGCGCGCCGGTTCGTCCGGTTCGGGCGCGCTACCGTCCGGTACGCCGCCGCCGCACCGCCCAACGTCCCCCCGGGCGTCGTGGCCCGCACCGCCGCCACGACGGCGGCCCGGCGCTACGCCCCCGCCCTGCTCCGCGGCTCCTCCCAGGGCTGGCGGTCCCGCCGCGACGAGCGCTACGGCGCCCGGGGCCACCAGCAGGCCCCCCGCCAGTCGTACGGCGGCCGCGGCCAGGCCGGCTACGGGCAGCAGGCCTACGGGCAGGGGAGCTACGGCCAGGGGGGCTACGGCCAGGGGGGCTACGGCCAGGAGGGCTACGGCGGCCAGGGCTACGGGCGGCGCCGCGCGCCGCGCGGCTACTACTACCCCGCGTACCCGGCGGCCGACGACTTCGCCCCCTGGGCGGCCGCCTGGGGCGACGGCGGTGGCCAGACGTGGGACGGCGACGACGGCGGGGGGTTCGAGTACCCATGACCGCCCTGCAGGTGACCGCCACCACCGCTCGGTTGCTCGAGGTCGAGGCGGAGGCGCTGCTGGTGCGTCTCGGGCAGGTGCGGCCGTTCGTGCTGACCGAGACGATGGTGGTCGCGGCGAACCTGCCCTACCAGGCCCACCGCGCCATCGAGCGGTTCCTGTTCGACGGGCGCATGGCGCTGCGGCGTGAGGTCGTCGGCTTCCTCGGGTGGCTCCACGGTGCGGGCCGGGGCGCGCCGCCCGAGGAGCAGCAGCGCCGGTTCGTGGTCATCCGGCTGCGGTTCAACGACGTCCTGTCTCAGCTCGACATGTTCGCCGAGGTGCTCACGCAGCGCAGCGAGCAGACCACGGGTGTGTGGCTCTCCGGCCTCGACCACCTCGCGGCCGACGCGCTGCGGATGCCCGCGCCGCACCCGCAGCTGCCGCCGCAGATCTGCTATCTCGCCCGCGGGTCGGGCGCCGCGATCCGGCGGGCCCGGACCCGGCTGCCCGGCGGCCGCCTCAGCCCGGTGGCGATCATCCGCGTCCCGCGCGAGCGGATGGTCGGGCATGGCGTCGCCTCGTCCCTCGTGCACGAGGTCGGGCACCAGGCCGCGGCCCTCCTGGGTCTCGTCGAGTCGCTGCGCGCGGAGATCCGGGCGCGGGGCGACGGCGGAGCGTGGGAGACCTGGCACCGCACCGTCTCCGAGTGCGTGGCCGACTTCTGGGCGGTCGGCAAGCTCGGGATCTCCGCCACGCTCGGCCTCATGGCGGTCGTCAGCCTGCCGAGGTACTTCGTCTTCCGCCCGTCGGGGGAGGACCCGCACCCCACGCCGTACCTGCGGGTGCTGCTCAGCGCGGCGGTCGGGGACGTGCTCTACCCCCACCCGCAGTGGCGGCGCATGGCCGAGACGTGGCGGGCCTTCTATCCCACCGGCGGGCTGCCGGCGGACCACGCGCGCGCCGTCGCGGAGCTCGAGCCCACGGTGCCGGCCATGGCGCGGCTGCTCGCCGGCCACCGCCCGCCCAGCCTGGGCGGGCGCGCGCTCGCGGAGATCATGCCGCTGCGCCGCCGCCGTCCGGAGCAGCTGCTGGCCATGCACGCCGCCTGGCGGGACGATCTCGGCATCGTCGCGCGCCTGCCGCCCACGCTCGTCTTCGCCGCCGTCGGCCAGGCGCGGGCCGCCGGCCGGGTCAGCGCCGACCAGGAGAGCGACGTCCTCTCCTCCGTCCTCACCGCCTGGGCCGTCCGAGGCAGCCTCGAGGTCCTCGAGCGCGACGCCCGCGTCCCCTCCGCCGTCGGCACCCGTGCCGCCCAGCTAGAAAGGAAACTCCCATGACACCACCGCGCGCCAGGGCCACCGCCGGAACGCCGGAGCAGCCCGTGAGCATCAGGCTGGGCCGGGTCGACGCCGGCTCCGTCGTCTTCCGGATGGCCCACCTCCTGCCGGACCGGACCTACGGGGGCGTCCTGCGTGCCGCCGCCGGGGACGCGGTCGGCGTCATCGAGCTGGCCGGGACCGAGGCCGAGGCGGACCTCGACATCCACGACCTGCTGGTGGACCAGGCATCGGGGCCGTACCTGTTCGAGATCCGCCACCAGCCCGCCGGCACGGAGCCGGCCCCGGCGAGCTACGACGAGACCGACCCGGCGACCTGGGTCCTGGACACGCAGCTCGCCTTCCAGTACGTGGCCGCCGCGGACGCCGTGGAGGAGCCGCCGGCGACGACGGTCCGCCTCACGCGCACGGCCACCGAGCCCACCGGGGACGAGGTCCTGACGAGGATGGTCCTCGCCGGGTCCCGGCAGCGGCAGTTCGAGTTCTACGACGCCTACGTGCGCGCGCGGTTCGGCTCCCGCGAGCGCGTCCTGGCGCCCAACGCGTACGACCGCCTCGTCGACATCACGCGGGAGTTCCTCGCGCAGGCGCGGTGGTCCGAGGTGATCGACCCCACCGACCGGTACTTCAAGAACGGCGTCCTGCCGTACGTGGCCAACGTCGCGGAGCGCTACGCCGACGTCGTCGACAACCGGGACGTCCTGTCCGCGCTCGACCCGCAGATCCTCGACGAGCCCCTGCCCGTCGAGCTCATCTGGAGCTACTGGCAGGAGGAGGGCGGCCTCGTGCAGAGCCTCAACCTCATCCTCGCCCGCTTCCAGAACCGCCGGGTGGGGCCCGGCCCGAACCCGCTCGCGCGGTTCGACCTCCACCCGCTGCGGCCGCTCCGCCACCTGCTGTGGACGTTCGCGGAGGAGGAGGTCTCCCGGTTGACGGTGCGGCGCCGGGCGGCGGAGTACGAGTTCGAGTACGGCCTGGACCTCATCGGACGCGCGGTGCCCGGGCGGGGCCTGTACGTCGAGCGCCGCAACCGGTTCCTCGAGTCGTTCCACGCCCTGCTCCACGAGGCCCACAAGTTCTTCCACCGTGACGACGACACCACCGTGGTGGCGGACCCGTTCCCCGTCCTCAACGCCCTGCGGGACACCCACCTCGTCATGGCGGAGGGCGCGGAGAACCAGTTCGGCGACCTCCCCACCGAGGCGCGGGTCCAGATGCTCGTGATGCAGGAGATCCTCGCCCAGCCCGAGATGCGCGACTTCCTGGGCGGCCGGCCGATGATGCCGTACGAGGAGCCGTGGATGGACCGGGTCGACACCATGAAGAACCTGTTCGGGTGGAGCCCGACCAGCATCACGCACTTCCACGAGCTCGCCGTCTACGGAGAGCAGCTGCTCCTGACGATCCGCTGGGGCAACTGGAACGACACGTCGCTCGACGCCGCCAGCGCGGCCAACTGGGCCCGGGCGCTGCGCCCGCAGATCCAGCGCTACGTCCACGCCTACCGGGCCGTGACCGGGGTGGACCTGTCCGAGACGGTCGACGCCACGATGCCGGCGCTGCTCCTCGCGCGCAGGCTGCAGCCCGCCCGCCGGGCGTAGGGCGGTGCGCGGTGCTCGACCTCACGTCCGCGAGCTTCCTCGGGTTCCGCCACGCGTCGGCGGAGCTCGGGGGGTGGGACCGGCTCACGACCGGCCGCCCGGCCGCGCTCGACGAGCCGCCCGCCGCCGCCGCCGTCGCCGGGCGGGTGGCGCGCACGCAGGGCGCCGCGGCCGGCGTGGTGCACCGCTCCACCCTCCACGCGCTCGGCGACGTCATCGAGCTCGAGCGGCCCGACGCCGTCGTCGTCGACGCCGCGGCCTACCCGTTCGCCGAGCTCGCCGCCGCGCGGGTCCTGCTCGGCGGCCGCGGGCAGCTGGCGACCTTCGCCCACCACGACGCCGCGGACGCGCGGCGCGTGGTGGCCCGGTCCGGCGGGCGCGTCCTGCTCCTCACCGACGGCTGGTGCGGCGGGTGCAACCATCCCGCGCCGCTGCTGGAGCTCGAGGCGCTCGCGCGGCGGTGCGGGGGTGTGCTCCTGGTCGACGACACCCAGGCCCTCGGGGTGCTCGGTCACCGGGGGGCGGGCGGCCCGCCGTTCGGGCGGGGCGGGGGCGGGACGTTCGCCTGGCTCGGCGGGCGCCCCGGCGCGGCCGTGCTCGTGGCGTCCCTGGCCAAGGCGTACGGGGCGCCGCTCGCGGTCACGAGCGGGCCCGGCGGGACGGTCGCGCGGCTGCGCACCATCGGCACCCGGGTGCACGCCAGCCCGCCCAGCGCCGTCGACCTCCTCGCCGCCCGTGCCGCCACGGGCGACCCGGGCGGCAACGAGCGACGGCGGGCACGCCTGGGCCGGCTCGTCCTCGCGGTCCGGGCCGCGCTGCGCCGCCTGCGGCTGCCGGTGCTCGGCCTGCCGTTCCCGGTCGTGCACACGAGGGGCCCGACGCCGGAGAGCACCCGGCGGCTGCACGCCCGCCTGCTGGCCCAGGGCGTGCGCGCCCTGCTGCTGGCGCCGCGGTGCCTGCCCGCCGTCACCCTGTCCCTCGCGCTGCGCGCCGACCTGGACCCCCGCGCCGCGGAGGAGGTGGCCGCCGCGCTGGCGGCGGCCACGGGCCGATGATCGTCGACGCGCACTGCCACGCGGGCACGGGCGACGGGCTGACCGGCCCCTGGGACACCGCGGCGCCGCTGAGCACCTACCTGCGGCGGGCGGACGCCGCCGGCATCGACCGCACCGTGGTGTTCGCGCCCCTCACCTCGGACTACCCGCGGGCAAACGCCGAGGTCGCGCGGCTCGTGCACGGCTCCCGGGGCCGGCTCACCGGGTTCGCGTTCGTGAGCCCGACGGCCGACCGCGGCCACGTGGCCGAGATGGTCCACCAGGCGGTCGACGGGTGGGGGTTCCGCGGCCTGAAGGTCCACTGGCGCGACGGCCACATCACCCGGGAGATCGCCGACGTCGCCCGCGCCCGCGCCCTGCCCGTCATCTACGACCCCGCGGGGGACACCGGGACGGTCGAGACGGTCGCGCGGGCCTACCCGGACGTCGCGTGGATCATCCCGCACCTGTCGTCCTTCGCCGACGACTGGAAGGCGCAGACCGCGTTCGTCGACCAGCTGGTCCGCCTGCCCAACGTCTTCGGCGACACCTCCGGCGTGCGGTACTTCGACGTCCTCGAGGACGCCGCCCGGCGCGCCGGCCCCGGAAAGGTCATCTTCGGCACCGACGGGCCGTTCCTCCATCCCGCCGTGGAGCTGACCAAGGTCCTCGCCCTCGGGCTGGACCCGCCCGCCCGCGCGCTGGTCCTCGGGGGCAACATCACCCGTCTCATGCGCGGCGTGCGCCGCGACAGCCACCGGCCGGTCCCGGCCGCCATCCCCTAGGAGGACCCATGTCGATGCAGCCCGCCGAGCTCCTCCAGGAAGAGGTGGCCCCCACCCCCAGCCGGCTCCAGCCGCCGCTCCGCTACCGCGGCACGCCAGGCTTCGGCGAGATCAAGGCGCACACGTACGCGGGTATCCGTGAGGGCATCCGCGACCTGCGTCGGCACGCGGCGGCGGCGGCCGCCGGCGACGAGCCCGTGCTGCTGACGTACGTCTACCGGCCGCGCTCGTCGACGCTGACCGTCTACGCGCTGCGCCCCCGCGCCAGCATCCTCCAGCCGGGCAGCCGGTCGCCGAGCAAGCTGCCCCGCGGGGGCCGGGCGTGGGTCGACGGCCTGGGCACGTGGCACGAGGTGACGTCCATCGCGGTGCCCGCGCACCCCGAGATGAAGAGCTGGCTCCAGGTCGTCGGGCCCACCGTGCGCGGCTCGGCCTTCGAGCCGCTGGTCCGCCGGGCCTTCATCGAGGGGCTCCGGCCGAAGCGGCACCTGACCGCGCGCAAGGACCCGGTGGCCACGGGGGCGGACGTGCGCTGGCAGGAGCTCGCCGAGTACCTCTACGAGCTCGCCGGGGAGCTGTCGGCGCCGCGTTGACCGGGCGCCGCCGGCGGGCCGCCCCCCTCGGGCGCCGCACCGTCCCGCCCGCCGGCGGTGCGGTAGTCGACGGCGCGACGGCTGACCCCCAGGAGCCGCGCGGCGCCCGCCGCGCCGCCCCCTTCCGCGAGCGCGACCTCCGTCGCCAGCGCCGCCGTCGTCTCCTTGAGCCGGCGCAGCCCCACGCCCGCGACGAGCGCGCCGCGGACGGCGACGGCGAGGTCGTCGGCCCACCCGCGCGCCCGCGTGGTGGGTACGGCGCCGACGGCGGGCCGGTCGTCGGGCGGCAGGTCGCCCGGCGTGACGGGGCCGTCGCCGACGTGGCGGGCGGCCACCCGCACCGCCAGCTGGCGCAGGTCCCGGACGTTGCCGGGGTAGTCCCGGTCGGTGACGACGGCGGCGACCTCCGGGGTGATGCCGGGCGCCGGCTCGCCCGGGCGCGCGGCGGCGAGGAAGTGACGGAAGAGCGGGACGATGTCCTCGGGTCGCTCCCGCAGCGGCGGCACGCGCACGGTCGCCGCCGCCAGCCGGTAGTACAGGTCGCGGCGGAACCGGCCGGCCTCCGCCTCGGCGAGGAGGTCGCGGTTCGTGGCCGCCACGAGCCGGAAGCGGGCCCGGTGCCAGCGGGTGCCGCCCACGGCCTTGTACGTCCCCTCCTGCACCACGCGCAGCAGGGCCGGCTGGAGGTCCGTCGGCAGCTCGCCGACCTCGTCGAGCAGGAGGGTGCCGCCGTCGGCGAGCGCGAAGGCCCCCAGCCGCGCGCCCGACGCGCCGGTGAACGCGCCCTTCTCGTGCCCGAAGAGCTCCGAGCCCAGGAGCGTGGGCACGACGGTCGTGCAGTCCACGAGCTGGAGCTCGGGCTTGCCCGACCGGGAGTCCAGCCGGTCGACGAGGCGCGCCACGACCTCCTTGCCCGTCCCCGTCTCCCCGGTGAGCAGGACCGGCGAGTGCGTGAAGCGGGCGATCTCCACCACGTCACGGAGCAGGTCGCGCCAGCGGGGCGACGCCCCGACGGCCATCGAGCGGACCTCGGCGGAGTCGACCAGCGCCTCCACGGCCGCCCACCGCTCCAGGCGCACCAGGACCTCGCGGGCGTCGGCGCCCGGGGCGCGGAGCACATCGGCCGCGCCGGCCTCCAGGAGCCACCACGGGCTCAGGTCCTCGCCGGTCACCGCCACGAGGACCCGTCCGCCGCCGGCCAGCGTCGCCAGCAGCTCGTCCGACGCGCCGTCGGCGACGACGACACCCGGTTCCGGGCCCTCCCGCTCCTCGACCAGGCCGGCCGCCAGCAGCGCGCCGACGAGGCCCTGGACGGTGTCGGTCCGTCGTGCCAGCACGCGCAGCCACGCCACAGGCACCCCCTGCCTCCCGCGACTCGGACTGACAGTCTGGGGGGCCGGGCGTGACGGCGCCGTTACCGGGCGGCGGCGTCGGCGGTGACCGCCGCGGGTCAGGCCGGCGCGGGCAGCAGCTCGGCGAGGAGGGCCTCGGCGCGCGCCGGCGCCCCCGGTCGGGACGACCGGGGGCGCCGGCTACTCAGCCTCGCATTGACCGCCCGCAGGATTACTTCGTCTCGGCCGACGGCGGGACGGGCCCGTACAGCGGCAGGACCTCGGCCATCTCCATGTCCGCCGTGGCCTGGATCAGCGCGAGCAGCTCGGGATCGAGCCCGGGGGAGAACTCCTCGAACCGTTCCTCGGCGATCGTGGCGGGCACGCCCTCAGGGGCCTGCTCGGCGGCCATGAGCTCGGTGCCGTCCTTCGACGGCGACATGCCCTGGAAGATCCGGCCCGCCTCTGAGGCGCTCATGAGGTCGAACGTGTACTGCTTGCTCTGCAGCCCCAGGTCGAGCAGCTTCTTGACCTCCGGGAACTTCTCCGCGCTGGTCTTCGGGATGGGCAAGGCCTTCGCCCAGTCGACACCCAGGGTCTCGAGGGCGCGTGCGTACGCGTTCTCGTGCGCCTGGTCGCGGACGATGAGGTAGGCGATGGTCGACCGGGCGGTCTTGTTGTCCGTCATCTCGTAGATCCGGCACTTCTGCAGCCGGCCGGTGGACTCGAGCATGAGGTTGTAGAGCAGGTCCAGCACGAGGTTGCCGGAGTTGTACACGTAGCTGCCGCTCCACGGGTTCCCCGCGGCGTCGACGGGCAGCGCCCCCTGGGCGCCGACCAGGTAGTGGTGGATGTTGCTGGTGTCGAGCGCGATCCTCAGCGGTGTCGCCCCGCCGGCGCCCGGGGTGTCGAGGGGGTCGGTCGGCTTGCCGTTGTAGCGGGGGGAGCCGTCCAGCAGGCGCGCGATGGTGGTCCCGATCAGCTCGACGTGGCTGATCTCCTCCGTGCCGATGCCCTGGAGCAGGTCGCGGTACGGCTTGCCGGCGGGTCCCCGGAAGTTGATGCTCTGGAACAGGTACTGCATCATCGTCCGCATCTCGCCGAACTGCCCGCCGAGCCCCTCCTGCAGGGCGTTGGCGGCCGCCGGGTCGGGCTCGTCGGCGACGATCTCGTTGATGAGGCGTTGCACGTGCAGGTACATACTGTCCTCCGGCTCGAGCGAAGAGCGGCGACGTCGGTCCCACGCTGCGGAGATGTCACCGCAAGGTCGTCGCCCACGCTTCCGCACGACCCGGGGATCGGCATCCCGAGATGACCCTCCAGGGATCGGCGATCCCGGCAGGCAGCTCCGGTACCGGATGCACGGACCCCGCCACTACGCCGGCAGCGGCCGGTCCGCGCGCACCGCGTACACGTCGCCCGGGCGCTCGGCCGGGTCCAGCGCGCTCAGCGCCGCGCCGACGGCGTCGGCGTCGAGCCACTCGGAGGTGGCCCAGCGGAACGTCTCCAGCCGGGAGAAGGTGTACCGGTAGTCGCCCAGCTCGCGGACCCGCTGGACGCAGGCAACCGCCCGGTCCATGACCACCGGGATGTACTCGAACGAGAGGGCGGCCAGCGGGCGGCTCAGGCCCGTGAGGGCCTCCAGCTCGAACCCCTCGACGTCGATCTTGCAGAACTGCGGCTCGCCGTGCCGCTCGATCAGCTCGTCCAGGGTGTGCAGCGGCACCACGATCTCCTCGTCCCAGCGGGTCGAGCGGAACGTCGAGTCCCTGCGCACGTCGTCGATCCACGACCGGGCCAGGGTCGAGACGGTGGGGGTGCGCGTGCTGAGCTGGAGCCGTCCCTGCCCCGGCGTCGCCGCGACCGCGCAGGGCTCGATGGTGACCTCCCGGTCACGGCCGTACAGCAGCCGGAGGACGGCGAGAAGGTCGGGCTGGGGCTCGACCGCCACCACCCTGGCCCCGATCCGGCGGAAGGCCCGCACCCGGTTCCCGGCGTGCGAGCCGACGTCGAACGCGAGGTCGCCGGGCCCGAGGAAGGCCCGGTAGAACTCCGCCATCCGGCGCTTGCGCCAGTCGGTGCCGTAGGACATGACCAGCGAGCGCGCGAGGCCCTGCGCGCGGGCGAGACGTCGGTGCGTCATCGCGGAATCATGACACCCGGGCGCGCCGCGCGCCCGGCCCACGGCCCCGTGTCGTCGCCCGGTTTCGGGGGTCGCCGCCGGGCGGCCCCGGATCCCGCGGGCGTCGCCGGCGCGCGCCGGGTGCCGGGCACGGTTCCCGGATCCGGGAACCGTCCGCTACAGTCGCGGGCATGTCTTCGGTGGTCCTCCTCTGTTGTTGAGCGACAGCGCCCCAGCCCTGCCGCCCGTCGCCCCACCCTCGTAGCCACGTCGCCGCGAGTCCACCAGAGGACATCCCATGAGGTATGCAGAATCCGTCGTCGACCTGGTCGGCGACACCCCCCTCGTCAAGCTCGCGCACGTCACCGGTGACGTGCGGGCCACGGTGCTCGTCAAGCTCGAGTACCTCAACCCGGGCGGGTCCAGCAAGGACCGCATCGCCAAGCGGATCATCGAGGCGGCGGAGGCCGAGGGCAACCTCGCGCCCGGCGGCACCATCGTCGAGCCGACGTCCGGCAACACGGGCGTGGGGCTCGCGCTCGTGGCCCAGCAGCGCGGCTACCGCTGCGTCTTCGTCGTCCCCGACAAGGTGGGGGAGGACAAGCGCAACGTGCTGCGCGCCTACGGCGCCGAGGTCGTCGTCACCCCGACGTCGGTGCCCCCGGACAGCCCCGAGTCCTACTACAGCGTCTCGGACCGGCTCGCCGCCGAGATCCCCGGCGCGTTCAAGCCGAACCAGTACGAGAACCCCAACGGCCCCCTGAGCCACTACGAGTCGACCGGGCCGGAGATCTGGCGGGACACCGACGGGCGCCTCACCCACTTCGTGGCGGGCGTCGGCACCGGCGGCACGATCAGCGGCACCGGCCGGTACCTCAAGGAGGTCTCCGGCGGCGCCGTGCGGGTCGTCGGCGCCGACCCGGTGGGCTCGGTGTACTCCGGCGGCACCGGCCGCCCCTACCTCGTCGAGGGCGTGGGGGAGGACTTCTGGCCCGGCGCGTACGACCCCTCGGTCGTCGACGAGATCGTGGCCGTCACGGACGCCGAGTCGTTCGCCATGACGCGGCGCCTCGCGCAGGAGGAGGGCATCCTCGTCGGCGGGTCCAGCGGCATGGCCGTGGCCGCGGCGCTGCGGGCCGCGAAGGACCTGACCGAGGACGACGTCGTCGTCGTCCTCCTGCCCGACGGCGGACGCGGGTACCTCGGCAAGATCTTCAACGACGCCTGGATGCGCTCCCACGGCTTCTCGCCCGACCCGGACGGGCGCACCGTGGCCGACGTGCTGCGGGCCAAGACGGGCCACCTGCCCGACCTCGTGCACGCCCACCCGGGCGACACGGTCCGCGAGGTCATCGACATGCTCACCGAGTACGGCGTCTCCCAGCTCCCCATCCTCCTGGCGGAGCCGCCGGTCGTCATCGGGGAGGTGGCCGGCTCCATCAGCGAGCGCGCGCTCGTCGACCTCGTCTTCTCCCGGGACGTCCAGATGAGCGACCCCATCTCGACGGTGGCCGGACCACCGCTTCCCCTCATCGGCATCAACGAGACGGTGGGCGCCGCCCGGGCCGCGCTCGGCGGGGTGGACGCCCTGCTGGTCACCGACGTCGGTCAACCGGTCGGCGTGCTCACCCGCCACGACCTGCTCGCCTACGCCGGCGGCTGAGAGAAGGACTGTCATGACAGGTTTCCGCACCCGCGCCATCCACGCCGGGCAGGAGTTCGACCCCACCACCGGTGCGGTCATCCCCCCGATCTACCAGACCTCCACGTTCGTCCAGGACGGCATCGGCGGGCTGCGCGGCGGGTACGAGTACAACCGGAGCGCCAACCCGACCAGGACGTCCCTGCAGACGCTGCTCGCCTCGCTCGAGGGCGGCCGGCACGCCTACTCGTTCGCCTCCGGCCTGGCCGCCGAGGACACCCTGCTGCGCGCGCTGCTCCGCCCCGGCGACCACGTCGTCCTGGGCAACGACGTCTACGGCGGCACGCACCGCCTCCTCGACCGGGTGCTGGGCGCCTGGGGCGTCGAGATCACCGCGGTCGAGCTCACCGACCTGGGCGCCGTCCGCGCCGCCGTCCGGCCCGGCAGCACCAAGGTGCTGTGGGTGGAGACGCCGAGCAACCCGCTCATGAAGATCACCGACATCGCGGCTCTCGCGGAGCTCGGCCACGACGCCGGGCTCACCGTCGTCGTGGACAACACCTTCGCGTCGCCCGCGCTGCAGCGGCCGCTCGACCTGGGCGCCGACGTCGTCGTGCACTCGACCACCAAGTACATCGGCGGGCACTCCGACGTCCTCGGCGGCGCCCTCGTGATGGATGACGACGCGCTCGCCGAGAAGGTGGGCTTCCTCCAGTTCGCGGTCGGCGCCGTCTCGGCGCCCATGGACGCCTGGCTGACCGTGCGGGGCATCAAGACGCTGCCGGTGCGCATGGCGCAGCACAGCGCCAACGCCCAGGCGATCGCGGAGCACCTCGTGGGCCACCCCGCCGTCGAGCGGGTCTACTACCCCGGGCTGGAGCAGCACCCCGGCCACGACATCGCAGCGCGCCAGATGTCCGGCTTCGGCGGGATGATGTCCCTCGCCCTGACGGGCGGACCGCAGGCCGCCCGCCGCCTCGCCGAGGGGACGGAGCTGTTCCAGCTGGCCGAGTCCCTCGGCGGGGTGGAGTCGCTCATCGGCTACCCCGACGCCATGACGCACGCCTCCGTGCGGGGGACGGCGCTGGCGGTGCCGGAGAACGTGGTGCGGCTGTCCGTAGGCCTCGAGGACGTCACCGACCTCGTCGCCGACCTCGACGAGGCGCTCGCCCGCCTCTGAGCCCGCGGCCGGCGGGCGTCCGCTGCGTGAGACGCCGCCCGGCGCCGGAAATATCCGAGCAGCCCGGATCCTTACGCTTGACGGTGGCGTACCGACGGTGCGCCGTGAGAGACGCAGGAGAAGACATGAAGCGAGCACGGTACGCGGTCGCCCTGGCGGCGGCACTGACGGCGACCCTGGCGGCATGCTCCTCCGGCGGGTCGGGCGGCGGGAGCACCGGGGCGGCGAGCTCGCAGGCCGACTCCGCGCTGGCCCAGGTGCAGGAGTCCGGGGTCCTGCGCGTCGGGACGGAGGGCACCTACGCCCCGTTCACGTTCCACGACGCCTCGACGAACGACCTCACCGGGTATGACGTCGACGTCATCACCGCGGTCGCGGACAAGCTGGGGGTCAAGCCGGAGTTCAGCGAGACCCAGTGGGACGCGATCTTCCCCGGGCTCGAGGCCGGCCGGTACGACGTCATCGCGAACCAGGTGAGCATCACCGAGGAGCGGCAGGCCAAGTACGACATGTCCGAGCCGTACACCGTGTCCACCGGTGTGGTCATCACGCGCGCCGACGACAACGAGATCACGTCCATGGCGGACGTCAAGGGCCGCACCGCCGCGCAGACCGCGACGTCGAACTGGAACAAGATCGCCACCGACGCCGGCGCGAAGGTCGAGCCCGTCGAGGGGTTCACCCAGACGGTGGCGCTGCTCAAGCAGGGCCGGATCGACCTGACCTTCAACGACAACCTCGCCGTCCTCGACTACCTGAAGTCCACGGGGGACAAGGACGTGAAGATCGCGTTCGAGACGGACGAGAGCACCTCCCAGGCGCTGGCCATGCGCAAGGACTCCGGCCTGCTGGACGCCGTCAACGGCGCCCTGGGCGACCTCCGGGCGGACGGCACGTTGACGGAGATCTCCCAGAAGTGGTTCGGCGAGGACGTCAGCCAGTGAGACGCGGGCCGCGATGAGCGACCGCCTGGACCTCATCCTCAGCTCGGTCGGGCCGCTGCTCAGCGGCGCGGTCCTCGGGACGATCCCGCTGACCCTGCTGTCCTTCGCGGGCGGCCTGGTCATCGCGCTCGTCGTGGCGCTGATGCGGCTCTCGCACCGGCGGGTGCTCGCGCTCCCGGCGCGCGCCTACGTCTCGGTCGTGCGCGGGACCCCGCTGCTGGTCCAGCTGTTCATCATCTTCTACGCCCTGCCCTCGCTCGGGCTGGTGATCAACCCCTTCCCCTCGGCCGTCATCGCGTTCTCCCTCAACGTCGGCGGCTACGCGTCGGAGGCGATCCGCGCCGCGATCCTCTCCGTGCCCCGCGGGCAGTGGGAGGCGGCGCAGACGGTGGGCATGGGGTACGGGCTCACCATGCGCCGCGTCGTCCTCCCGCAGGCGCTGCGGGTGGCAGTGCCCACCCTGTCCAACACGTTCATCTCGCTGGTCAAGGACACCTCGCTCGCCTCGACGATCCTGGTGACCGAGATGCTCCGCAAGGCGCAGGAGATCGCGGCGCCCACCTACGCCTTCCTCGAGCTGTACTCCCTCGCGGCCGTGATCTACTGGCTCATCTGCCTGGTGCTCTCGGCGGGGCAGACCCGGCTCGAGAAGCACCTGTCCCGGTACGTGACCGTATGAGCGGCGGGCCGGGGCGCCGAGGAGGAGGCGAGCGATGAGCCTGGTGCAGGTGCGCGGACTGCGGAAGTCCTTCGGGGCCCACGTGGTCCTGGGCGGCATCGACCTGGAGGTCGAGGAGGGCAGCGTCACCGTGCTCATCGGGCCGTCCGGGTCGGGCAAGACCACGCTGCTGCGCTGCCTCAACGGCCTCGAGACCCCGGAGGCGGGCGTCGTGCAGATCGGCGACGCCCGCGTCGACTTCGCCGCCGCGCCGTCGCCCGCAGACGTCCGCCGCCTGCGCGCCCGGTCGGGCATGGTCTTCCAGGCCCACAACCTCTTCCCGCACCGCACGGCGCTGGAGAACGTCACCGAGGGGCCCGTCTACGCCCAGCGCCGCCCCCGCGAGGAGGCCGAGGCGGACGCCCGGGCGCTGCTGACCAAGGTGGGGCTCGCCGACAAGGCCGACTCCTACCCGTACCAGCTCTCCGGCGGCCAGCAGCAGCGGGTGGGCATCGCCCGCGCGCTCGCCCTGCGGCCCGCCCTCATGCTCTTCGACGAGCCCACGTCCGCGCTCGACCCGGAGACCGTCGGCGAGGTCCTCACCGTCATGCGGGACCTCGCGGCGGAGGGGTGGACGATGGTGGTGGTGACGCACGAGATGCGGTTCGCCCACCAGGTCGCCGACCACGCCGTCTTCCTCGACGGCGGCGTCGTCGTCGAGCAGGGCGCCCCGGCCGACGTCCTCGGCCGGCCCGCGCACGAGCGCACCAAGCAGTTCCTGCGCCGCATCCTCGACCCGCTCTGACCCCTGGTCCCGGCCCGAGCCGACCCCGGGCCGGCTAGCGGTCCGGCTCGAGCAGCACGAGCGCGATCTCCCGCCGGGTGCGCCGCTGGTACCCGGCGTAGTTCCGGTGGTCGGCAGTGATCCGCGGCCAGAGGTCAGCCCGCTCCGCGGGGGTGGCCACGCGTGCCCGCATGCGCCGCCGCGGCCCACCCTGCAGGGCCACCAGGACCTCCGGGTGCGCCCGCAGGTTCAGGAGCCACGCCGGTGGCTGGTCGTCGCCGCCGCGGGACGCCACGACGACGAGCGCCTCGCCGTCCTGGACCGGCGAGGTGAGGATCACCGTGTGAGGCCGTCCGCTCCTGCGGCCGGTCGTGGTGAGCTCGAGCACGGGCATCCGGGCCACGGTCGACCCCACGCGCCCGGTCCTCAGGAACAGGCGGTGCATCGCGTTCAGGGCCTTGAACGCCAGGTCGGCGGGCATGCGGCCAACGTACTCGCGGGGCGCAGGGCCAGACGCGCGGACTTGGCCCGGACGCGTGGGGGCAGGCCCGGGCGGCGCGCCCGGCGCGCGCCTTATCGTGGTGCGGTGACGACGCGCGCGCCCCGGGCGGCCCTGCTCGCGGCGCTGCTGGCGCTGGTGCTCGCGTGCTGCGGGCCCGCGCAGCGCGACGAGGCCACGGAGCCCTCGATGGCGCCCACCTCGCCGGGGGCCATGCGGCTCGCCGTGGTGGGGGACTCGATCACCGACGCCGACAGCCGCGACCTGTCCGGCGGGCGGCCGGGGCCGGGTTCGTGGGTCTTCTACGCCGCCGGGGGCGAGGTGGCGTTCGTGGGCGGGTGGGCCGAGTGGGGTGCGACGACGGCGCAGATGGCGGCGGCCGCCCGCCCGGTCCCGGCCGACGTGCTCGTCATCCTGGCCGGCACCAACGATGCCGGCAGCGGCGTGCCGTTCGCCCAGACCGCCGCGCACCTCGTCGCGGTCGCCGATGCGGTGGGGGCGCAGCGCGTGGTGCTCTCGGCGGTGCCGCCGATCGACGCGGCTCCGGAGGTCGCGACCGAGCTCAACGCCCGGCTCTCGGGCCTGGCCCGGGACCACGGGTGGGAGTGGGTGGACGCCGCTGCCGGGCTGCGCGACGGAGACCGTTTCGCTCCCGGGATGAGCACCGACGGCCTGCACCCGACCCGTGCGGGCGCCCGGGTCATCGGCGGCGCCGTCCGCGACGCCCTCCTGGCGCGCGGCCCGGTGCCGCGGGCGTGGGAACATAGCGGTATGGCAATGCGTGAGATCCGTGTCGTCGGTGATCCTGTGCTGCGCACTCCGTGCGCCGAGATCACCGACATCGATGACCGTGTCCGTTCCCTGGTGGAGGACCTGCTGGAGACCGTCGACGCAGACGGCCGGGCCGGGCTGGCCGCCAACCAGATCGGGGTCGGCCTGCGGGCCTTCTCCTGGAACATCGACGACGAGGTGGGCTACGTGCTCAACCCCCGGCTCGTCGAGGTCTCCGAGGACGAGTACCAGGACGGTGACGAGGGCTGCCTCTCCGTCCCCGGCCTGTGGTTCCCCACCCAGCGCGCGTGGTACGCGCGTGTCGAGGGGATCGACCTGGACGGCAAGAAGGTCGTCGTCGAGGGGGAGGAGCTCATGGGGCGCTGCCTGCAGCACGAGTGTGACCACCTCGACGGGATGCTCTACCTCGACCGCCTCGAGAAGGGCGTTCGCAAGAAGGCGATGAAGGCGATCCGCGAGCAGCTCTAGCCCACGGGCGGCACGCCCGCGCGGCGCCCCCGCGCGGCGCCCCCGCTCCGGGTGGGGGCATCGGCGTGCGGCCGGTGCGACCAGCGTCGAATCCCGGCGGGGCCGATATTCCGGTGCGGAATGGTCCGCCGGAAACCGACGGCGCCGCGACCTTTCCGTCCCCGCGGCCGTGTGTTTACGACCGGATACGTCTCATTTAGGCATCATTCCGTCGTGACACGCGTTCTTTACCCGCGTTCGGTAGCGCGGCCGCGCCGCGTCGGGCATGATGATGACTGTTCGCCGCGCGAACACGTTTCGCCTGGTCATGCGTGAGGTCGTTGGGGAAGACGCATCTCGACACACGACCAGGAGGAGTTGACATGAGTGGTGCCCACACCCGCGGCGTCATTTTCGTGCACTCTGCGCCCCGTGCGCTGTGCCCACACATCGAGTGGGCCACGGGGACGGTGCTCGACGCCCGTGTAGCCATGGAGTGGACCGCCCAGCCGGCCGCCCCAGGGCTGTTCCGTGCTGAGTACTCCTGGGGCGGACCTGTCGGCACCGGGGCGCGTCTGGCATCGGCGCTGCGCGGATGGACGCACCTGCGTTACGAGATCACCGAGGAAGCGAGCCCGGGCTGCGACGGCGGACGCTGGTCGCACACCCCCGAGCTCGGGATCTTCCACGCGCAGACGGACGTGCACGGCAACGTGGTGGTCCCGGAGGACCGCGTCCGCGCAGCGCTGGAGTTCGCCACGGAGCCGGCGCGGATGCGCCAGGAGATGGAGCTCGCCCTCGGGCAGGCCTGGGACGACGAGCTGGAGCCCTTCCGGTACGCGGGTGCGGGTGCCCCCGTCCGGTGGTTGCACCGGGTCGGCTGAGACCGCCGACCGGGCGGTGAGCCGGCGGCCGGCCACCCACCGGCCGGCCGTCGGCCGGCTGCTCCCCACCGGTCGGCCGCACCCGGCCACCAGACAGAAGACGACGACGGCGCCCCCCGCGGGGGCGCCGTCGTCGCCTTACGTGTGTCGGTGCGCGCTCAGACCGAGCGCACCACCAGGGCGACGTTGTGGCCGCCGAACCCGAAGGCGTTGTTGATCGCCGCGATGTCGCCCGCGCGCAGCGCCCGCGGGCGATCACGCACCAGGTCGATCTCGATGCCGTCCTGGAGCTGGTCCACGTTGATCGTGGGGGGCGCGACGTGCTCGCGGATGGCGAGGACGGTCAGCACGGTCTCCAGGGCCCCGGCGCCGCCCAGCAGGTGGCCGGTCATGGACTTCGTCGCGGACACGGCCGCGTTGTCCGCCTCCCCGCCGAGCGCGCGGTGGATGGCCTTGGCCTCCACCCCGTCGCCCGCGGGGGTCGACGTCGCGTGCGCGTTGACGTGGACGATGTCGGAGGCGGCGATGTCGGCGTCGTCCAGGGCGATGCGCATGGCGCGTTCCTGGCCCGAGCCGGTCGGGTCGGGCGGGGCGATGTCGAAGGCGTCGGCGGTCATCCCGACGCCGGCCACGACGGCGTGCACCCGCGCGCCCCGGGCCGCGGCGTGCTCCGCGGACTCCAGGATCACGATGCCGGCGCCCTCGCCCATGACGAAGCCGTCCCGGTCAACGTCGTAGGGCCGGGAGGCGGCCGCCGGGTCGTCGTTGCGGGTGGACAGCGCCTGCATCTTGGCGAAGGCGGCCAGCGGGAGCGGGTGGATCGCGGCCTCGGTGCCGCCGGCGATGACGACGTCCGCACGGCCGGAGCGGATCATCTCCACGCCGGTGCCGATGGCCTCGGCGCCCGAGGCGCAGGCGGAGATCGGCGCGTGCGCGCCGGCCTTGGCGCCGAAGGCGACGGAGACGTTCGCGGCGGGGGAGTTGGCCATGAGCATGGGCACGGTCAGCGGCATGACCCGCCGGGCGCCCTTCTCCTTGAGAGTGTCCCACGCGCTGAGGATGGTCCACACGCCGCCGATGCCGGATCCGACGACGGCGCCGAGGCGCTCACCGTCGACCTGCGGGCTGCCGGCGTCCGCCCACGCCTCGCGCGCCGCCACCATGGCGTACTGCGCGGAGGGGTCCATCCGGCGGGTCTCGGGGCGGGTCAGGACGGTGTCCGGGGTGACGGCGATCTGCCCGGCGAAGTTGACGGGGATCTCGTACTGCTCCGCCCAGTCGTTCTCGAGGGTGCGGACGCCGGACCGGCCGGCCAGGATCGCCTCCCAGGTCGAGGCGACGTCCCCGCCGAGGGGGTTGGTGGTGCCCATTCCGGTGATGACGACGGCGGTTCGTGCCATGACGTGCTCCAGGTGGCTCGGACGGCGGCACCGAGGCGCCGGCCGTGGGTGGGTGACGCGGCGGCGCCGCGCCGGGACGGACGGCCGGGACGGCGGTCCGCCCGGGCGCGGCACCGGGCCGCGTCGGTTGGGCGCCTGCGCGCCCCTCCGTGTCAGGCCGTCTGGGCGCCGTTGATGTAGTTCACGGCGTCCTGGACGGTCTTGAGGTTGCCGACCTCCTCGTCGGGGATGCGGACCTCGAACTTCTCCTCGGCGAGCGTGGCGATCGTCATCATCGACAGGGAGTCGACGTCGAGGTCGTCGGTGAAGGACTTCTCCGCGGTGACGGACTCGACGGGAAGGCCCGTCTCCTCGTTGACGATCTCGGCCAGCCCGGCAAGGATGTCCTGCTCGCTGTAAGCCATGGGGGGTCTCCGTTTCGTTGGGGTGAAAGTTGTCGGTTGACAGTGTGGTCGGGACGGGGGGCGCACACCAGGGGGCGCGCGGCGCGAGCGGGCGTGATGCCGCACTCCCCGTCACGAGGGCGGTTACGGCAGGACGACGACCTGCGCGGCGTAGGCGAGGCCCGCGCCGAAGCCGATCTGCAGGGCAAGATCGCCGGTCTTGGCCTGCCCCTCCCGCAGGAGGCGCTCGGTGGCCAGCGGGATGGACGCGGCGGAGGTGTTGCCGGTCTCGGCGATGTCGCGGGCCACGACGACGTCCTCGCGCAGGCCGAGCTTCTTGACCATGTGGTCGATGATGCGCATGTTGGCCTGGTGCGGGATGAACACGTCGATGTCCTCGGCCCGCAGCCCGGCGGCGGCGATGGCCTGCTCCGCCACGGGCGTCATCTGGAACACGGCCCACTTGTACACGGACGGGCCCTCCTGGCGCAGCGTGGGCCACTCGATGTCCTCGACCAGGGTCCCGGGAGGGGCGTCGCGGTAGTCGAGCCAGGAGTGGGTCTGGCGGATCATCTTGGCGGCCGAGCCGTCCGAGCCCCAGATGGTCCGGCCGATGCCCGGGGTGTCCGAGGGGCCGACGACGGCGGCGCCCGCGCCGTCGCCGAGGAGGAAGCTGATGGACCGGTCGGTCGGGTCGATGAAGTCCGACATCTTCTCGACGCCGACGACGAGCACGTGGCCCGCAGCCCCGGAGCGCACGAGCGCGTCGGCCTGGGCGATCCCGTAGGCGTAGCCGGCGCAGGCGGCGGAGATGTCGTAGGCGGCGGCCGGCGTGGCGCCGATGCGGTCGGCGACCAGGGTCGCGAGCGAGGGGGTCTGCTCGTACCAGGTCACGGTCGAGACGATGACGGCGTCGACGTCCTTGCCCGTGATCCCGGCCGCGGCCAGCGCGCCCAGCGCCGCGCCCTCGGCGAGGTCCTCGACGGCGACGTCGGCGCCGGCGCGGCGGCGGGAGACGATGCCGGTGCGCTGCCGGATCCACTCGTCCGAGGAGTCGATGGGGCCGACGATGTCGTCGTTGACGACGACGTTCTCACCGCGGACGCCGCCCACGCCGAGGATGCGGGCGTGCTGGACGGGCTGCGCGGCGCGCAGGGTGGGTCGGCTCATCGGGATCCTCCATGGCGGGTCATCAGTTCGCGGGCTGCCGGCAGGTCGCCCGGGCGCTTGATCGCCACGGACTCGACCCCCGGCAGCGTACGGCGTGCGAGCCTCGTGAGGACGCCACCGGGGCACAGCTCGACGACGCCGGTGACGCCGAGGGCGAGGAGCTGCTCGCAGCACAGGTCCCACCGGACGGGGTTCGCCACCTGGGTGACCATGCGGGAGAGCGCCTCCTCGCCGGAGGTGACCACGGCGCCGTCGGCGTTGGAGAGCAGCGCGGTGGTCGGGTCGGCCGGCGAGAGGCTGTCGGCCATCTCGCGCACACGGGCGACGGCGGGCCGCATGTGCTCGGTGTGGAAGGCGCCCGCCACCTCCAGCGGGACCACGCGGGCCTTCGCCGGGTGGGCGGCGCTCAGGGCGTCGAGCTGGGCGCGCGTGCCGGCGGCGACCACCTGGCCGCCGCCGTTGACGTTGGCGGCCGTGAGGCCCAGCCGCGCCAGGGTCGCGGTGACCTCCTCGGGGTCGCCGCCGACGAGCGCGGTCATGCCGGTCGGCTCCGTGGCGGCGGCGTCGGCCATCGCGAGCCCGCGCTCGCGCACCAGCAGCAGGGCCTGCTCGTCGCTGAGGACGCCGGCGACGGCGCTGGCGGCCAGCTCGCCCACCGAGTGCCCGGCGACGGCGTCCGGGCGCGGGAGCCCGGCGTCGAGGGTCAGGGCGTGCCAGCTCAGCAGCGAGGCGGCGGTGAGCAGCGCCTGGGCGACGCGGGTGTCCTTGATGGTCTCCGCGTCGGCGTCGGTGCCCAGGTGCGCGAGGTCGAGCTCGGTCACCGCCGAGTACCGGTCCAGGAGGGTCCGCAGGGACGGGACCTCCAGCCAGCTGGCGAGCATCCCGGGGGTCTGGGCGCCCTGTCCAGGGCACAAGAGGGCTAGCACCCTCCCACTCTGCCAACCGCGGCGGCACGGACCGTGCCTCCGACGCCTACCAACTCATACGGACGCCTTTGTATGAAACCTACAAGGGTGTGACTCACGTCTCACCGCCGTCGCGCCACTTCCGGCCCCCGCGATGGTATGCATCCACAGTGGCGCGCCCTTCACACCCCGCTGTGCGCGGAGGCGTTCTCGGCCAGCCGGCCCACGGCGAGGGCGACCTGGAGCACGAAGCCCTCGCGCGCGTCGGTCGGGTCCCACCCGACGACCTGCCCGATGCGCCGCAGCCGGTAGCGCACGGTGTTGGGGTGGACGTAGAGCCCGCGCGCCGCGCCCTCGAGCGAACGGCCCTGCGCCACGTACTCCTCGAGGGTCTGGACGAGCGTCGCGCCGCCGGCCAGGAGCGGCTTGTACAGGTCCTCGATCAGGGTGCGGCGCGCGAGCGGGTCCCCGTTGAGCATGCGCTCCGGGAGCAGCTCGTCCGCCATGATCGGGCGCGGTGCGCCGGGCCACGCGCGCACGGCGAGCAGGCCGGCCAGCGCGGCGCGCGCCGAGCGCCCGGCGTCGCCCACCTCGCGCACCTCGGGACCGAAGACCACCGGGCCGGGGCCGAACCGGGGGAGCAGGGACTGGGCGGCCGCGCGCAGGTCGCCCTCCCCGCCGAGGACGACCACGAGACGGTCCCCCTGGATGCCGACCAGCGCGTCCTGCGCGGCGCGCAGGCAGGCGCGCCGCAGGTCGGCCGTCCGCCGCTCGTCGAGCGCCGCCTGGAGCTGGCCGACGACGACGATGGTGCGCCCGTGCCCCGACCAGCCGAGGGCCGCGATCCGGGAGCGCAGCGAGTCGTCGGAGACACCGCGCACGAGCGAGTCGACCACCAGCGCCTCGAGGCGCGCGTCCCAGGCGCCGCGCGTCTCCGCCGCGCGGGCGTAGATCTCGGCCGCGGAGAAGGCGACCTCGCGGGAGTAGACGAGCACGGCGTCGCGCAGGTCCCGCTGCTGCCCCGGCTCGGCCAGCTGCACGGCGTTGTCCTCGACGACCTCGACCACGATGCGCACGAGCTGGAGGGTGTGCTGCAGCGAGATCGACCGGGTCAGCTCCGGCGGGGCGGCACGGAAGATCTCCTGGGCGTTGTAGGAGCCGTTGGCCGGCTCCTCGTACCAGGCGACGAAGGCGGCGATGCCGGCCTGGGCCACGAGGCCGATCCAGGAACGGTCCTCTGCGGCGAGCTGGCGGTACCACCCGAGCTCGGCGTCGAGCCGTCTGAGGGCCGCCGCCTTGAGCATGTCCGACCCGGCGCGTAGCCGGCGCACGACGTCGGGCCTGTCCTCCTCGCGCCCGGCGCGCTCGCTCACGGTCATGGGAGGAGAGCATAGGGGCGCACGCGAAATTGTGGGATGCCTACAAACACCGCGGACGCCCGCGCCGTGCGTGCCATCGGACGGCGGCCCGGCGGCTCACCGGATATGGTCGTATGCATGGCATTCCTTGATCGGCTCTTCGCCTTGCTGTCGCGGAAGAAACCAGGGCACCTCGTCGGTGCGCGGCGGCCCTCGGCCGTGGCGCGCACCGAGGACGCCCCCCGGGAGGACCGTCTGAGGGCCAAGCTGATCGAAGACCCCAACGACATCGGCGCCTTCGTCGCGCTGGCCGAGCTCGTCCGGCGCCGCGCCGCCGGCGTGGGCCCCGCGGACCCGCTCACCGCCGAGCAGCTGCCCGCCGATGTCAAGCGGGCCTCCGACGTCGCGGTGTGGGCGCTGGCCGAGGAGATCGCCGGGAACCCCCGCGCCTGGTACGCCCTGGTCGAGCTGGGGCGCCTGTCCCTGGTGGACGACCACGAGGGCGCCATGCGCCGCCTCAACCACGCCTGCGAGCGGGAGACCACCGGACGCGCTCTGGCCGAGAGCGTCCGGATGCTGCGCGAGGCGGGCCTGCCCGGTGACGGCCTGGGCCTGGGCGTGGGGCACTGGTCGCCCAAGGACAACAGCATCGAGGCGGGCCGGCAGGTGGTGCTCGCCGCCCTCGAGGCCGGTCGGCCCGCCGACGCCCGCCGCCACCTGGAGTCGCTAGGCCAGGCGCGCGACCACGCGGCGGCCGTCACCGCCGCCCGGGAGCTCGAGCCGCTCGTCGCCCGCGCCGAGGTCGGCAACGAGGTTTGAGGCGTCCGCCGCGGTCGGCGACGGGGCCTGGGGCGTTCGCCGCGGACGGCGATGACGTCTGAGGCGGACGGCAGCGACGTCTGAGGCGCGCCCGCGCGAGCGGCCCGGGGATCGCCCGCCGGCAGGCCACGCCGGCGCTAGCATCGGTTACGGACGTCGCGGTGGCACCGCGCCCGGCCCGGGCCCACGCCGCGGCAAGAGGACGGGCATGACAACGAGGATCGAAGAAGATCTGCTCGGGGCGCGGGCCGTTCCCGCCGACGTGTACTACGGGATCCACACCGTCCGCGCGATGGAGAACTTCCAGCTGAGCAACACCCGGGTCAGCGACGTGCCCGACCTCGTGCGCGGCATGGTGCAGGTGAAGAAGGCGTCCGCCCTCGCCAACCGCGAGCTGCAGACCATCCCCGCCGAGATCGCGGACGCCATCGTGGCGGCCTGCGACGACGTCCTCGTCGCCGGCCGCTGCCTCGACCAGTTCCCGGTCGACGTGTTCCAGGGGGGCGCGGGGACCTCGGTGAACATGAACACCAACGAGGTCATCGCGAACCTCGCCCTGGAGCACCTAGGCGTGGGCAAGGGCCGCTACGACGTCGTCAACCCCAACGACCACGTGAACAAGAGCCAGTCGACCAACGACGCCTATCCCACGGGGTTCCGGATCGCCCTCCACCGGGCGGTCACCAGGCTCGCCCTCGAGGTGGAACGGCTCGCGCTGGCGTTCAGCGACAAGGCCGCGGAGTTCTCCGGCATCCTCAAGATGGGCCGCACCCAGCTCCAGGACGCCGTGCCCATGACCCTGGGCCAGGAGTTCACCGCCTTCGGCGTCGTCCTGGCCGAGGAGCTCAGGCAGCTCTCCCACGCGCAGGCACTCCTCCTCGAGGTCAACCTCGGGGCGACGGCGATCGGCACCGGCCTGAACACACCCGCGGGCTACCCGCGGATCGCCGTGGCGAAGCTGGCCGAGGTCACCGGGCTGCCCGTCGTCCCCGCCGAGAACCTCATCGAGGCGACGTCGGACACCGGCGCCTACGTGTCCATGCACGCCGCGGTGAAGCGCACCGCGGTGAAGCTGGGCAAGATCTGCAACGACCTCCGGCTGCTGTCCTCGGGACCGCGGGCGGGGCTGGGGGAGATCAACCTCCCGGAGTGCCAGGCCGGCTCGTCGATCATGCCGGCGAAGGTGAACCCGGTCATCCCCGAGGTCGTCAACCAGGTCTGCTTCAAGGTCATGGGCAACGACGTCACCGTCACGATGGCCGCGGAGGCCGGCCAGCTCCAGCTCAACGTCATGGAGCCGGTGATCGCCCAGGCGCTCTTCGAGTCCATCTCCCTGCTGACGAGGGCGTGCGTGGCGCTGCGCGAGCGGTGCGTCGTCGGCATCACCGCCAACGCGGAGGTGTGCCGAGCCAACGTGCTGAACTCCATCGGGATCGTGACGTTCCTCAACCCGATCATCGGCCACCACAACGGCGACCTCGTCGGCCGCGAGTGCGCCCGCACCGGGAAGAACGTGCGCGAGGTGGTCCTCGAGATGGGCCTGCTCACCGAGGAGCAGCTCGACGACATCCTCTCGACCGACAACCTCATGCGGCCCCAGTACCGCGGGCGGCGGTACGAGGGGCAGGACCCGACGACGCTCTCGCCCGGCGTCCCGCTGGGCTGAGACGACGGCGGCCGGCGGCCCCGTGAGGGGACCGCCGGCCGTCGCCGTGCGTCGCTGACGCCGGTGCGCGCCTGGGTCAGGCGTCGCCGCCCGCCGAGCCGGACTCGCCGGCGCGGACGTTGAACAGGTCGTACTTCTCGATCGCCTGACGCGGGATGTCCCGGTCGATCTCCCCGCGGTCGGCCAGGGCCTGGAGCGCGCGGACGGCCATGGAGTGGGCGTCGATGTGCAGCTGGCGCCGGGCCGCCGGGCGGGTGTCGGAGTAGCCGAAGCCGTCCGCGCCCAGCGTGTAGTACTCGCCGGGAACCCACTGGCGGATCGAGTCCTGGACCTGGTGCTCGAAGTCGCTGGTGGCCACGAACGGGCCGCCCGCGTCACGGAGCTTGGTCGTGACGTAGGCCTCGCGGCGCTCCTGCTCCGGGTGGAGGAAGTTGTGCTTCTCCACGTCGAGGCCGTCGCGGCGCAGCTCGTACCAGCTCGTCACCGACCACACGCCGGCCCGCACGCCCCAGTCCTGGGCGAGCAGCTCGCGGGCGTGGAGCGCCCACGGCACGCCGACGCCGGAGGCGAGCAGCTGGGTGCGCGGGCCGTCCCCCTCGGGCTCGGCGATGCGGTAGATGCCCCTGAGGATGCCCTCGACGTCCACGTTCTCGGGCTCGGCCGGCTGGTGCATCGGCTCGTTGTACACCGTGAGGTAGTACATGACGTTCGGGTCGCGGGGGTCCTCGCCGTACATCCGCTGGAGGCCGTCCTTGACGATGTGGCGGATCTCGTAGGCGTAGGCGGGGTCGTAGTGGACGAACGCCGGGTTGGTCGAGGCCAGCACCGGGGAGTGCCCGTCCATGTGCTGGGTGCCCTCGCCCGCCAGCGTGGTCTTGCCCGCGGTGGCGCCGATGACGAACCCGCGGGCCAGCTGGTCCCCGGCGGCCCAGAACTGGTCGCCGGTGCGCTGGAAGCCGAACATCGAGTAGAAGATGTAGAACGGGATCATCGGCTCGCCGTGGGTGGCGTAGGTGGTGCCAACCACCTGCATGGCCGCGGCGGACCCGGCCTCGTTGATCCCGGTGTGGAGGATCTGCCCCTGCTCGGACTCCTTGTAGCTGAGCATGAGGTCGTGGTCCACGGAGGTGTAGTTCTGCCCGTGGACGTTGTAGATCTTCGCCGTCGGAAAGATCGAGTCCAGGCCGAAGGTGCGGGCTTCGTCCGGGATGATCGGCACGAGGCGCTTGCCGATCTCCTTGTCCTTCATCAGCTCCTTGAGGAGGCGGACCAGGCCCATCGTGGTGGCCACCTCCTGGTGGCCGGACCCCTTGGCCAGGACCTGGTACGGCTTGTCGTCCGGGAGGGTCAGCTTCTTGCCGTTGTCCCGCCGTTCCGGCACGAAGCCGCCGAGGGCCTTGCGGCGCTCAAGCATGTACGCCAGCGCCGGGTCGTCGTCCGCCGGGCGGTAGTACGGGGCGTTGTAGGGGTCGTCGAGCTGCTCGTCGCTGATCGGGATGCGCAGCGAGTCGCGGAGCATCTTCAGGTCGCCGGTCTTCATCTTCTTCATCTGGTGGGTCGAGTTGCGACCCGCGAAGCTGGAGCCGAGGCCGTAGCCCTTGACGGTGTGGGCGAGGACGACAGTGGGCTGACCGGTGTGCTCGGTGGCGGCCTTGTAGGCGGCGTAGATCTTGCGGTAGTCGTGCCCGCCGCGCTTGAGCGCCCAGATCTCGTCGTCGGTCATGTTCTTGACGAGCTCCTTGGTGCGCGGGTCGCGACCGAAGAAGTGCTCACGCACGTAGGCGCCGTCGTTGGCCTTGTAGGTCTGGTAGTCGCCGTCGAGCGTGTCGTTCATGAGGTTGACGAGCGCGCGGTCCTTGTCGGCGTTGAGCAGGGCGTCCCACTCGCGGCCCCACATGACCTTGATGACGTTCCAGCCGGCGCCGCGGAACTGCGCCTCGAGCTCCTGGATGATCTTGCCGTTGCCCCGCACGGGGCCGTCGAGGCGCTGCAGGTTGCAGTTGACGACGAACGTGAGGTTGTCGAGGTTCTGCCAGGCCGCCTGCTGGAGCATGCCGCGAGACTCGGGCTCGTCCATCTCGCCGTCGCCCAGGAACGCCCAGACGTGCTGCTGGGAGGTGTCCTTGATGCCCCGGTCGTTCAGGTAGCGGTTGACCCACGCCTGGTAGATCGCCTCGGCGGGACCCAGGCCCATGGAGACCGTGGGGAACTCCCAGAAGTCCTCCATCCGGCGGGGGTGGGGGTAGGAGGGCAGGCCGCGGCCGCCCTCGGGGTGGGAGTACTCCTGGCGGAACCCGTCCAGGTCCGTCTCGGTGAGGCGGCCCTCGAGGAACGCGCGGGCGTAGTTGCCGGGGGAGGCGTGGCCCTGGAAGAAGACCTGGTCGCCGCCGCCCGGGTGGTCCTTGCCGCGGAAGAAGTGGTTCAGGCCGACCTCGTAGAGCGTCGCCACGGAGGCGTAGGAGGAGATGTGCCCGCCCACGCCGATGTCCGGGCGCTGGGCGCGGGTGACCATCACGGCGGCGTTCCAGCGGATCCAGCCGCGGTACTTGCGCTCGACGGCTTCGTCGCCGGGGAAGTAGGGCTCCTCGTGCACGCCGATGGTGTTGACGTACGGCGTGGTGACCGGGTTGGGGATCGCCACGCTGCGCTCACGGGCGCGCTTGAGCAGGTTGAGGAGGATGTAGCGGGCGCGGGGTCCCCCGCGCTCCTCGACGAGGCCGTCGAAGGAGTCCAACCACTCCTGCGTCTCCTCGCTGTCGATGTCCTTCACCTGGCTGAGCAGCCCGTTGATCAGGGGTGAGGACTCGTCTCGTGAACTCACGCGTTCCCTCTTTCGATTCTGGCGTCGACGGTGACGACGCTCGCGGTGGCACACCTTCGTTCAGGTCACGACCATTGTCATGCCTTGACCGGCGCGGAGGCGAGCCTTGAGGCTGCGTGGCAGTGTGACCCTTCCGACAACAGGGACCGGGTGCATCGACTCACTATCCTCCCGGACGTGCGGGCTTGCACGGACGGGCCCCGCTACGGTGGGCTTGAGCACACAGGGCGGAGCCGGGCACCACCGGTCCGCCGAACAAGAGGGCCCGCGGGCCCGGGAAAGGCAGGACACACGTGGCAGGCAGCGCGGGCGCGGAAGCCGCCAGCAGGTTCGGCTTCACCACCGGGCAGGTCATCCAGGAGTTCGGCTACGACGACGACGTCGACCCTGCGGTGCGCGACCTGGTGGAGCAGGCCACCGGTTCCGAGCTGGTCGACGAGGACTACGGCGACGTGTGTGACGGCACGTTGATCTGGTGGCGCGAGGACGACGCCGAGCACGAGGACCTGACGGACCTGCTGGTCGACGCGGGGGCCAACCTCGACGACGGCGGTCTGATCTGGGTCATGACGCCGAAGCCCGGCCGCCCCGGGCACGTGCGCCCGGGAGACATCGAGGAGGCCGCGCAGACGGCGGGCATGCACGCCACGTCCGCCGTGTCCGCGGCGGACGCCTGGCTGGGCATCCGGATCGCCTCGCGCAGCCGCGGGCGCTGACGTGGGCGGACCGGCCGGTCCGCCGCTCCTCCGCGCGACGGGAGGCGTCCCGGTCGGGACGCCGGCGCCCGACTTCGAGCTGCCCGACACGCAGGGCACGCCGGTGCGGCTCAAAGCGCTGCGCGGCTCGCCGGTGGCAGTCGTGTTCTTCCCGTTCGCCTTCTCGCGGACCTGCAGCTCCGAGCTGTGCGAGCTGCGCGACAACCTCGGCGACTTCGCGGAGCGTGGCGTCCGCCTCCTCGGGATCTCCACGGACGCGATGTTCGCGCAGCGGGCGTGGGCGGAGCAGGAGGGGTTCGGTTTCGACCTGCTCTCCGACTTCTGGCCGCACGGCGCGGTCGCCCGGGCCTACGGCGTGCTCGACGAGGCGAACGGCCACGCCCTGCGGGGAAGCTTCCTCGTCGACGCGAACGGTCTGGTGCGCTGGAGCATCGTCAACCCCCGGGGCCAGGCGCGCGCCCTCTCGTCCTACCGTGCCGCGCTGGCAGGGCTGGACCGGCCCGGGAGCGGACTGCTCTAGGCTGTGCCGCGCGGGCAGACCCGCGCAGGGGCCTGTAGCTCAGTTGGTCAGAGCGCCGCGCTTACACCGCGGAGGTCGTCGGTTCGAGACCGGCCGGGCCCACCACGTTCTCTTCGTGCGAGACGCACCCACCGCCACGGTGCGGCGCCGGCCGGGCGTGCGCGCGCCGTCGTGTGCCGCACCGTCTGGCGCCCCGCGCGCGCCGGTAGGCTCACCGCCATGCCACCGCTCACCCTCGCCGACGTCGTCGACCTCCTCGAGGGCCGCTACCCGCCGGGGACGGCCGAGGAGTGGGACGCCGTCGGGCTGGTGACCGGGGACCCCGCGGACGCCGTCGAGAAGGTCATGCTCGCCGTCGACCCGACCCTCGAGGTGGTGAGCGACGCCCTGGAGTGGGGCGCGGACCTGCTCGTCACGCACCACCCGCTGTACCTGCGCGGCACCTCGACGGTCGCGGCGACGAGCCCCAAGGGCCAGGTGGTGCAGTCCCTCATCCGCGGCGGCTGCGCGCTGTACACCGCCCACACCAACGCCGACGCCGCGGCGGACGGCGTGGCGCACGCCCTGGCGGACCTGCTCGGCCTCGTCGGTACCCGCCCGATCGAGCCGCTGCCCGGCACGGCCCTGGACACCCTGGCGACGTTCGTCCCGCGCGAGCACACCCAGCGCCTCCTCGACGCCCTCGCCGCGGCCGGCGCGGGCCGCCTCGGGGACTACGAGCGCGCCGCGTTCCTCTCGCCGGGCACGGGGACCTTCCGGCCGCTGCCGGGGGCGCGTCCCGCCGTCGGCGCGGTCGGTGTCGTCGAGGACGTGGCGGAGGACCGGATCGAGGTCGTCCTGCCGCGTGCGCGCAGGACGGCGGTGCTCGACGCCCTGCGCGGCGCCCACCCCTACGAGGAGCCTGCCTTCACGCTCGTGGCCCAGGCGGCGCAGGACGCAGCGACCGGCACGGGCCGGATCGGGCTGCTGCCCGCGCCGATGACCCTGCGCGCCTTCGGCGAACGGGTGGCCGCGGCGCTGCCCGCCACGCCCCAGGGCATCCGCATCGGGGGTGACCTCGACGCAGAGGTCCGCACCGTCGCGGTGTGCGGGGGAGCGGGCGACTCCCTGCTGGGGCAGGTGCGCCGGCTCGGCGCCGACGTCTACCTCACCGCCGACCTGCGCCACCACCCCGCGTCCGAGCACCTCGCGGGCGGTCGGCCCTACCTCGTCGACGCCACCCACTGGGCAAGCGAGTGGCCATGGCTGCCGCGCGCCGCCGAGGTCCTGCGTTCCGATGCACGGGCTCGCGGCGTTAGGTTGGACCTGCGGGTCTCCTCCCGGGTCACCGACCCGTGGAGCCTGCACCTCGGACAACAGCACAGCAGCGAGCCTGGCTCGACGCAGAACGAAGGAGCACGCCCGTGACCAACGCCCCCGTCAAGGATCAGCGTCGTCTGCTCGACCTCCAGGCGCTGGACACCCGCGCCGCCAAGCTCGCGCACCAGCGCCGGTCCCTGCCGGTGCTGGCGTCGCTCGCCGAGCTGGACGGGCGGGCGGAGGATCTCCACCGCGCCATGGTCGAGGCCAGGACCCTCGCCTCCGACACGCGCCGGGAGCTGACCAAGGCCGAGGCCGACGTCGAGCAGGTGCGGGCCCGGGCGACCAAGCACCAGGCGCGCCTCGACTCCGGGCAGGGCGTCTCCCGAGAGCTCCAGGCGCTCCAGGGCGAGCTCGCCCAGCTCTCCCAGCGTCAGGCGGTGCTGGAGGAGATCGCGCTGGAGGTCATGGAGCGGCTCGAGGGCGCCGAGGCCCGCGTCGCCGACCTCGAGGCGCAGGAGCGGGCCATCGGCGAGGACGTCGCCCGGCTCGCGGCCGAGCGTGACGCCGCGTTCGCGACGATCGACGCGGAGCTCGCGACCGTCTCCGCCGACCGCGCCGGCGTGGCCGCCGAGCTGGACGCCGAGCTGCTGGACACGTACGAGTACGCCCGTCGGCGCACCGGGGGCCTCGGCGCCGTGGCGATCCACGGCCACCGCACCGACGGCGCCCAGGTGGACTTCTCGCTCAGCGAGCTCGCCGCCATCGACGCCGCGGCGCCCGACGAGGTCGTGACCTCCGAGGAGCACGGCTACATCCTCGTGCGCCTGGACGACGCCAGGTGACCACCCCCGGGCGCGCTCCCCGCGGGCCCGGGGACGACCAGGAGGGGCTGTTCGACCTGCCTGACGGGCCCGCTGCTGGTCAGACCGGCGGCGCGCGAGGTTCGGACGGCGGCGTGCCGGGGCGCCGGCTCGTCGTCGAGACCGACGGCGGCTCGCGGGGCAATCCCGGCCCCGCGGGATACGGCGCGGTGGTCCGGGACGCTGCGACGGGAGAGGTGCTGGCCGAGCGGGCCGAGTACCTGGGGATCGTGTCCAACAACGTCGCCGAGTACCGGGGCCTCGTGGGAGGGCTGCGCGCGGCCGCCGAGATCGACCCCCGCGCCGACGTCGAGGTGCGGGCCGACTCCAAGCTCGTCGTCGAGCAGATGAGCGGCCGCTGGAAGATCAAGCACGAGGAGATGCGCACACTCGCCGAGCAGGCGCGCCGCGTGCTCCCCCCCGCGCAGGTCCGCTACACCTGGGTCCCCCGGGCGCAGAACAAGGCCGCCGACGCCCTCGCCAACGCGGTGATGGACTCCCGCGGCACAGTGCACCGCAACCTCTGGTGCGTCGACGCCGGCACCGCAGGAGCCAGCGCGGCCGCGGCCCCGGCCCCGGAAGGCGTGGCGCCGGCCTCGGAGAGAGCGGCCCCGGCCCCGGAAGGCACGGCGCCGCCGTCGGCCAGTGCGGACGCGCCGGCCGGCGCTCGACAGGTCCGGGCGGTGCCGGGTGAGGCCGGCGTGCCCGTCGGCGCGAGCGGCGGCCGAGGGCTGCCCGAGGAGGCCGCCGCCGCCCGGGCCAACGCCCCCCGCAGCAGCGGCACCCCGCTGCCCCCCATGAACGGCAACCCCGTCACCGTCGTGCTCGTGCGCCACGGCGTCACGGCCCTGACCGAGACCGGCCGCTACTCCGGCGGCGACACCCCCGGCCCGCCGCTGAGCCCGCTCGGACAGGAACAGGTCGCCCGGGCCGCCAGAATCGTGCACCGGATCGGCGTCGACCTCTGGCCCGACCTCCCGGCGCCGTCGGCCCTCGTCACGTCCCCGATGCTGCGCGCCCGCCAGACCGGGGCCGCCCTCGCGGCGCCGATGGCGCTGCCGGTGGCCGCGGACGACGGCTTCGGCGAGTGCCGGTTCGGGGACTGGGACGGCCTGACGCCCGCGGAGATCGAGGCCGGCTGGCCCGGGAAGGTCGTGGACTGGGCGACGACCGCGGACGTCCGGCCGCCGGGCGGGGAGTCCGTGCGGGACGTCGGGGCCCGGGTCGCGCGCGGCCTGCGCCGGCTCGCGACGGAGCGCCACGGCAGCACCGTGGTGGTGGCCGCGCACACCGTCGTCATCCGAGCCGCGGTGGGGCTGGTCGGGCTGTCGGCGCCCGCGCGCTGGTCGGCCGTGCGCATCCCGCCGGCGTCGGTCACGATCGTGCGGGTGTGGCCCGGCGTCGACGGCGACGGGCGCCTGGTGGGGGACCTCACCGTGGTCGGCTGCCCGTGCGAGCTCGCCTGAGCTGCGCCGTCGCCGTGGGTCCCGTGCCGCCCCGTCGCGAACGGGCGGCACATTCTCGTCAGGCCCGCTCGACGAGGGTGAGGGTGCGCCTGCCGCGCGCCCGCTCGCCCAGCTCGACGGCGTGCACGGCGCCGACCTCCCGGCTCCCGGCGTTAGCCAGGGCCATCTCCTCGGCGGCCCCCGCCAGCGCCTCCGCCGTGCGCGGCGGGCGGCCCGCACGGGTGAGCAGGTGGTGCGTGAGCAGACCCCGGGCGCGCTTGGCGTTGTGCGAGACGACCTGGCGGCGGCCGTCCTGCTCGCGCACCACCTGGACGACGACGTGCTCCGCCCCCGCCGGGGGACGCCACGCCGCGGCATAGGTGGCGGAGCGGCAGTCGACGACGACGTCGCCCGCCGCCCGCTCGTCGAGCGCCGCGGCCAGGTGCGAGCGCCAGAAGCTCGAGAGCCGGCCGGTCCCGGGTAGGTCGACCCCCATCGACAGCCGGTACGCGGGCACCCGGTCCCTGGGAGTGAGGACACCCCACAGCCCGGAGAAGATGCGCACGCTCTCGGTGGTGCGGCGGGCGGCGGCGCCCGTGAGGTGGGTCAGGCGCGCGGCCGCGAAGAGCACACCGGTGTAGACCTCGGCGGCGGGCGCCGCGGGCGCGGTCCGCAGGACGAGGTTGCGGCGGACGTCGTCGGCGACCGCGGCGCCGACCCCGAGGAGGCTGGGGGCGTCGGGTCGGGCGGAGACGTCCGCGACGGCGGAGATCACCCGGTCACGGGCGCCGGTGAGCGCGGAGGCGGAGAGCTGGGCGAGGTCGACCGGTGCCCCCCTCCCCGGTGGGGTCTTGCCTTCCGAGGGCGGGAGCAGCACGAGCACCCCAAGATCCTAGTGCGACCGCGCGGGGCGCCTGGCCACGGTCCGTGCCGGCGGGGTCGGCCGCCACGGCCGCCCGGGTCGGCCACGACGGCCGCCGGACCAGCGCCGGGTGCCATGCGGCTAGACTTGGCGACGCGGATGAGTCGGCCAGGCGGTCGCGTCATCCCGGTGCGAGCCGGGATGCCGAGGAACGTCCGGGCTCCGTAGGGCAGGGTGGTGGGTAACGCCCACCCGGGGTGACCCGCGGGACAGTGCCACAGAAAGCAGACCGCCCTCCCGGTTCGCCGGGAGGGTAAGGGTGAAACGGTGGTGTAAGAGACCACCAGCACGGCGGGTGACCGTCGTGGCTAGGTAAACCCCACCCGGAGCAAGACCAGACAGCAGGCGTTCGAGGGCTGCCCGCCCGAGCCTGCGGGTAGGTCGCTGGAGGCGTGCGGCAACGTACGTCGTAGATGGATGGCCGCCGGGCGGGTGCTGGAGACGGCGCCCGCTCACAGAACCCGGCGTACCGGCTGACTCATCCGCACAACAGCTCCGGCCGGGCATCGGTCCCGCCGGGTGGCATCGCTCCGGCCGGGCGTCGGTCTGGAGCCGCTGCCCGCGCGCTCTCACCCCGGCGCGGAGAGCCGCGCGAGCGTGGCGGGCCGCGGCTCCGGGGGTCCGTAGCCGCGCAGCCGCGCGCGCACCACCGCCGCGGCCAGGGCGGGGTGCGCGAGTGCCACGGGCGGGACCATGAGGTGGTAGACGCCCGACAGCGCAGCCTGGGCGCGCCGGTCGCCGTGGGTGCTCAGCCGCCCCAGCTCGCGGGTCCACCGGCCCAGCAGGGCCTGGCCGGCGGACTGCCGCCCCGTGCTGGTGGGGAACCGGAGGTCCTCGCCGGTGGCGATCGCCCAGGGAAGCGCGGCCACACGCGCGAACCTCCTGAGCAGCCGCCGTTCGTCCCCCGTCCCGAAGCCGCCGGCGAGCGCCCGCCGCAGCGCCAGCGCCTCGCACGCCGCCACGGTGAGGCCCTGGCCGTACACCGGGTCGAACGTGCACAGGGCGTCACCGAGGACGAGGAGCCCGGCGGGCCAGCCGCGCAGGGCCTCGTAGTGATGGCGGACGTTCTCGGTCTGGCGGTGCACCGCGACGTCGGTCAGCGGCTCGGCCACGCGCACCAGGTCCGCCAGGACCGGGTCGCGCAGCCCCGCGAGCGCCGCCGTGAAGCCGTCAACGTCCCGGGGCGGCCGGAGCTCGCCGGCCCCGACGGCGCCCACCAGCCACCCCCCGTCCTCCACGGGGAGGGCGATGCCGCCGGTCTGTGTCTCCGGGTTCTGCTGCAGGACGATCCCGGCGAGCCCGGGCGGCCCGTCGAGACGGTAGAGGCGCGAGGCGTAGCCCACCTTGGCGTCGACGCCGCTCGTCCGCGCCCGTGGCAGCCCCGCCTCCTCGAGCCACACCGGCAGCCGGGAGCCGCGGCCGGAGGCGTCGATCACGAGGTCCGCCGGCACGCTGGCACCGTCGCTGAGCTCGACCCGCCACGGTGTTCCGTCGTCGCCGCGCCGCAGCCCGGCGACCCGCGCATCCTCGCTGAGGCGGACGCCGGGCAGGGCGCGCACCCGGCGGTGCACGACCTGCTCGAACAGTGGCCGCGTGGCCGAGATCAGCTCGTACTCCCGCTGGCCGGAGGGGCCCCAGCCCGATGCGCCGAGCCAGGCCAGGTCACCGCTGTCGATCGGCACCGCCCCGGCCGCGAGGAGCTCGTCGCGCAGCGCGGGGAGCAGCTCCTCGACCGCGAGCAGCCCCCGGCGCAGGAACACGTGCGGCTGAGGGCCCTGCGGGACCCCGCGCCGCGGCGCCGGGCCCGTCGGGAGCTGGTCGCGCTCGAGGATGGTCACGCTGCGGCCGGCGCCCGTCACGGCAGCGGCGGCGAACGAGCCGGCCAGTCCCGCACCGATGACGACGACCCGCCGGGGCACGCTCCTGCCGCGGTGTCCGGCCACGAAGCCTCCCTCGCCGCGGGTCGCGGCGCTGGGCCCGCACCGCGACACCGAGGCTAGCGGCCCAGCACCCGGCAGCGCCCGCCGGGAGTGCCGGGCGCGGCCCCCCGGACCGATCGGGCGACGACGCTCACGCGATCAGGCGACGACGCTGACCCCGCCGATCAGGCGACGACACTCACCCAGACCGCCCAGTCCATGGTGTCGAGCCTGTCCGGGCTGTACGTGAACGAGTGCTGTCGCGTGCCGGTCTGGTCGCTCAGGTGCAGGGTGTAGCCGGAGGATTCCGGGACGTCGGCGAAGGACATCGTCCAGTAGCAGCCCCGCTCGGAGGCCTGGGGTGCGCCGTCGACCGCCCGCGTGGCCAGCTGGGTGCCCACGGCGTCCGTGAGGGAGACTTCGGCACCGTCGAAGAAGCTGCGCTCGTAGTCGCTCGCGGCGCAGTCGTCAGACGACGAGGAGCCGGCGTCGCTGATGATGACGGAGAGCGCGCGGGGCTCCTCGGTGCCGTACACGGAGGCGGCGGAGGCGACGAACGCGACCGCGCCGACCACGGCTATCCCGACGGCGACCGTCCCGCCCCGGCGTACCCGGTGCCGCATTGTTGTCGTGGGGACGGTGCTGTCCCCGTCGCCGCTCGTGGTCGTGATCTCGTTGATGGGTGTTCCGATGCCCTTCATGGTCTCCGGGTGCTCCTCGTGCTGAGTACCCAGGATATATAGCGGAGGGCCCGGTCCGCCTTGCGGCGCGTGGGCGCGGGCCGCTGTGCGGAAGGTCACGCGGGCGCGGACGCCGCCCCTGGAACGGCGTCCGCGCGGTCGGCGGCCCGAGGTGCCGCGACGGGCTCAGTACTCGTTCGGCATGAGGAGCCACAGGATGGGGTAGACGATGAACTGGCTGCCGGGCAGGAGCATGAGGATGAGCACGAACAGCACGCGGGCGACCCACGGGCTCAGCCCGAAGCGGCGGCCCAGCCCGGCGCAGACACCCGCGATGATGCGGGTGTCTCGCGGTCGCACAAGTCCCTGTCGGCGGAAGTTGGTTCGGACGTCGGTCACGGTTCGGCCTCTCGTTGCTGCAGTGAAGTGCTTGGTAGCCACCACACTGCCGTAGCACCGCGGCGCGGCGCATCAGGGAGCGACCCTGAATCGACCCTGATCAACGGCCGTGGGCCCACGGCGGCGTGACGAGCCGGTATGCCGTCGGCGCGGGGCGTCCCCGGTGGTGCCGGGCGACCGGGAGCTCCTCGGTGGTGCCGCGGACGCGCGACCCTCAGCTGTGGCCGTGTGCCGCGAGGTAGGCCGCACCCACGATGCCGGCCGTGTTGCGCAGCTGTGCGGGCACGATCGGCGCGGTTGTCGTGAGCAGCGGGAGAAACTTCTCGTGCTTCTTGCTCACCCCGCCGCCGACGACGAGCAGGTCGGGGGAGAACAGCATCTCGACGGTGTCGTAGAACCGCTGGAGCCGCTCTGCCCAGTCCTTCCAGCTGAGGTCCTCGGCGCCGCGGGCGGCGTCGGAGGCGCGGTGCTCGGCGTCGTCGCCGTCGATCTCGAGGTGGCCCAGCTCGGTGTTGGGCACGAGCGTGCCGTCGACAATGAGCGCCGAGCCGATCCCCGTGCCCAGCGTCGTCAGGAGCACGACGCCTGGCACGCCCTTCGCGGCCCCGAACACCGCCTCGGCCACACCGGCGGCATCGGCGTCGTTGACGCCGCTGACCGGCCGCCCCAGAGCCTCGCTCATCAGCGCGGGGACGTCCACGCCCTTCCACGACTTGTCCAGGTTGGCGATGAACGGCACGACGCCGTGCTTGATGGGGGCCGGGAACGTCAGTCCGATCGGGGTGGTCGATGGCAGGTCGAACTGGCCCACGAGCTGGGCCACCGTGGCGGCGACCGCCTTGGGGGTGGACGGGTCCGGCGTGGGAATGCGGACGCGTTTCTCGGTGAACTCTCCGGTCGTCAGGTCCACCGGCGCGCCCTTGATCCCGGACCCACCGATGTCGATGCCGAATCCGATCGCCGGGCTGCTCTGCGCGGTCATGGCTCTCTCCGGTCGGGCTGCGATGAGGGCGAGCCCTCGGGTGGGCTCACCGCCGCGAGGAGATCGCGGCCGTCGAGCGAACGCTATCGGCCCCCCGGGACCGCCGCGCGGCGGCCGCGCGGCGGTCGGGCGGGTGCCGAGCCTGGGGCGGCGGCCGGCTCCGGTCGGGCGGGTGCCGAGCCCGGGGCGGCTACGGGAGGGTGAGGACCTCCGCGCCGTCCTCGGTGACGACGAGCGTGTGCTCCCACTGCGCGGTGCGGGAACGGTCCGTGGTGAGCACCGTCCAGCCGTCGTCCCACTGCTCCCAGTCGATGTCCCCGAGGGTGAGCATGGGCTCGATGGTGAAGACCATCCCGGGCTCGATGATGTCGTCGTAACGGGGGGCGGAGTCGTAGTGGGGGATGATCAGGCCCGAGTGGAAGGCCTCGCCGACGCCGTGGCCGGTGAAGTCGCGCACCACTCCGTAGTCGAAGCGCTTGGCGTAGGCCTCGATGACGCGGCCGATGACGTTGACCTCACGGCCCGGCTTGACGGCCTTGATGCCGCGCTCCATGGCGATCTTGGTGCGCTCGACGAGCAGCCGGGACTCCTCGTCGACGTCGCCCACGAGGAACATCGCGTTGAGGTCGCCATGCACGCCGTCGATGTAGGCGGTGACGTCCACGTTGAGGATGTCCCCGTCGGCCAGCACGGTGGAGTCCGGGATCCCGTGGCAGATGACTTCGTTGACGGACGTGCACAGGGACTTGGTGAAGCCCATGTAGCCGAGCGTCGAGGGGTAGGCGCCGTGGTCGATCATGTACTCGTGCCCGATGGCGTCGAGCTGGTCGGTCGTCACGCCGGGGGCGACGGCCTTGCCGACCTCCTCCAGCGCGCGGGCCGCGATCCGCGAGGCGTGGCGGATCCGCTCGATCGTCTCCGGGGACTTCACCTCCGACGCCGTGATGCGTTCGGGACCGGTGCGGCCGACATACTCGGGCCGTGGGATCGACGCCGGCACGGGGCGCATCGGGGTGACCGTCCCCTTCGTGAGGGTGCCTCGCGGGGCGCGGTCGGCGAGCATAGTGGTGTTCGACATGAGACAAGTCTACGGACCGCGTCCGCCCCACCTCGGGGCTAGCAGCGCGCGGTCCACGAACCGGCGGCGGCGCGTCCGCACCGCGCCGGACCGAGAGGAGCGGACGATGGCCGCGCAGCGCGAGTTCTACTACAACCTCGCCACGCACGAGGTCGAGGAGGGCAAGGTCCACGGTGCGACCAACCGCATGGGGCCCTACCCGACGGCGGAGGACGCCCGGATGGCGCTGGCCAAGGCCGAGGCGCGCAACGAGGCTTGGGACGCCGACGAGGACTGGCGCAAGAAGGACGCCTGAGCGCGATTCGGGTTGCCGGCTGGGGGGCCGCACAGGTCCGTCCTCCACCCGGCGTGTGCAGGGTCGCACGAGGGGTGCCGGTTCGTCGGTGTCGCCCAGCTCCTGCTCGCCGAGGACCGCTGCGCCTGGCGGGCTGTGCGGCGCCCGCAGAGTGACACGTTGTGGTCCCCGCCGCGCCGACTGACACGTTGTGGGGTGAGACCGCGGGCGCGGGTCGCGGGCGTCGACGTCGGCGGCCCGGCGACGCTACTTCTCGTACGTGTGCTCCGGCGCGGGGAACGTCCGCTCACGTACGGCTCGGGCGTAGGTGCGCGTGGCGCCGTACAGCGCCTCGCCGATCTCCCCGAAACGCTGGGCGAACCGTGGCGACCACGACGTCATGCCCGCCATGTCCGTCCACACCAGGACCTGACCGTCACATCCCGCGCCGGCGCCGATCCCGATCGTCGGCACGCGGAGCACCTCGGTGACCCGTTCGGCCACCGGGGCGGGAACCATCTCCAGGACCACCGCCACCGCGCCCGCGTCGGCGAGGGCATGCGCGTCGGCCACGAGGTGCGAGGCCGCCTCCTGCCCGCGCCCCTGGACGCGCTTGCCGCCCAGCAGGTTCTCCGACTGCGGCGTGAACCCGAGGTGGCCGAAGACGGGGATGCCGGAGCGGGTCAGCAGCCGGACGTGCTCGGCGAGGTGCGCCCCGCCCTCGAACTTCACGGCGTGGGCGCCGCCCTCCTTGAGCATGCGCACGGCGGTGGCAAGGCATTGCTGCGGGGAGGCCTCGTAGGAGCCGAAGGGCAGGTCCGCCACGACCATGGCGCGGCGCGCGACCCGCGACACGGCCCGGACCGCCGGGATCATCTCGTCCACGGTCACGGGGATGGTGGTGGGGTGGGCGAGCATGTTGTCGCCGAGGGAGTCGCCCACGAGGAGCATGTCGATGCCCGCCTCGTCGAAAATCCGGGCGGTGAGGGCGTCGTAGGCGGTGAGCATGGTCAGCGGCTCGCCGCGCTCCTTGGCCTGGCGGAGGTGGTGCACACGAACCCGCCGCGGGACGGGCACACCCTCCTGGCCCGGTAGCGCCCGGCCCGAACCCTCCGCGTCGGCGGGCCCCCCGGCCGGTGTCGCGGCAGGCTCCCCGGCCTGTGCCGCCGCAATCGCGCCAGGTTGCGCCGCGGCAGACCCGCCAGCGATCCCGCTGGCGGGTCTGCCGGCCGCCGGGCCGTCACCGGGTGCGTGGTCGGGGCTCTGCGTCATCGTGGTCTCCATTTCTAGGGCGCGGTCCGCGTCTGGGGCGCGGGAACATTCTCGGGGCTCTGCGGGGCCTGAGCGCCGGGCGGGGCCTGAGCGCCGGGCGGGGCCTGAGCGCCGGGCGGGGCCTGAGCGCCGGGCGGGGCCTGCGCGCCGGACGGCACCTCGGCGCCGGGCGCGACCTCCGCGAGCTGCTCGCGCCAGCGGCTCGTGACGGGCAGGCGCCTGTCACGCCCGAACGCCAGCGCGCTGACCTTGGGCCCGAGCGGGTACTGCCGGCGCTTCCACTCGGCCCGGTCGACCAGGCGCAGCACGAGCTCGACGGTCTCGGCGTCGAATCCGGAGGCGAGCAGCTCGCCGCGGCCGAGGCCGCGCCCTACGTAACCCTCGATGACGTTGTCCAGCAGCGCGTACTCGGGCAGCGAGTCGGAGTCCTGCTGGCCGGGGCGCAGCTCGGCCGAGGGTGCCTTCTCGATGGAGGACCACGGGATCGGCACGGTCTCGCCGGCGGCCTGCGCCACCTCGTTGCGCCACCTGGCCATCTCCCACACGCGGGTCTTGAGCACGTCCTTGATGGGGGCGAACCCGCCGACGGCGTCGCCGTAGATCGTCGAGTACCCGACGGCGAGCTCGCTCTTGTTCCCGGTGGCGAGCACGAGCGGGCCCTCGGCGTTGGAGATGGCCATGAGGATCACACCGCGCATGCGGGCCTGCAGGTTCTCCTCCGCGAGCCCGGACAGGCCCATCTCCTGCTGGAACGCCTCCACCATCGGCGCGATGGGCTGGACGCGGTAGTCCAGGCCGAGGCGCCCGGCGAGGTCCGCGGCGTCGTCCTTGGAGTGGCCGGAGGAGTAGGTCGACGGCATGGACACGCCCACGATGTTCTGCCCGCCGATCGCGTCGGCCGCGATCGCCGCGACGAGGGCGGAGTCGATCCCGCCGGAGAGGCCGAGGACCACCTTGGTGAAGCCGTTCTTGACGACGTAGTCCCGCAGCCCCGTGACCACCGCCGCGTACATCTGCTCGATGTCCGGCTGCTTCGGCGGCAGCGCGTAGCCGGCGGGTGCGAGGGGGGCCGCGCCGCCGCCGGGCAGCTCGACGACGAGGAGGTCCTCGGTGAAGCCGCGCGCCGCGGCCACGAGCGCGCCGTCGGCGTCGGTCACGAAGGAGTGGCCGTCGAAGACGAGGTCGTCCTGCGCGCCCGCGAGGTTGACGTAGAACACCGGACAGCCGAGCTGCGCGGCCCGCTCCGTCGCGAGACGGCGGCGCACGGCGCCCTTGCCGTACTCGTAGGGCGAGCCGTTGGGCAGCAGCAGCGCGTCCAGGCCCGCGCCGGCCATGGCCGCGACCGGGCCGCCGTCGACCCAGATGTCCTCGCAGATCGCCAGGCCCAGGCGCAGGCCCCCGACCTCGAGAACCACGGTCTCGTCCCCGGCGGCGAAGATGCGGTACTCGTCGAACACCCCGTAGTTGGGCAGGTGGTGCTTGGTGTAGACGCGTTCCACCGCGCCGCCGTGGAGCACCGCCGCGACGTTTGTGGGACGCCCGTCGGGCGCGCTCCCGAGCGAGCCCACGACGACCGTGAGCGCGCCGTGGCCGTCCTCGGCCAGCTCGGCCGCGAGGCGCCGCAGCCGCTCGGCGGCGGCGCGCTGGAAGGAGCCCCGCAGCGCCAGGTCCTCGATGGGGTAGCCGGTCAGCATCATCTCGGGCAGGACGACGACGCCGGCACCGAGCTCGGCGGCGTCGGCGGTGACGCGGCGCACGACCGCGGCGTTGGCGTCGAGGTCGCCCACCGTGGAGTCGACCTGGGCGAGGGCGATGCGTAGCGGAGCCATGCGCAAACCCTATTGCCGCCGCGGTGCCCGCGCCGACGCGGTGGGTGCACCGTCGCCGCTGGTGTGGGCCATGATGGGACCGTGCGTCGCGGCCAGCCGCGCCATGACAACGCCGGCCCGGGAGCACGCCCCCGGCCGGTCAGCACCCGCGTAGGTCAGGAGTGGTTGATGGACAGGCAGCAGGAGTACGTGCTCCGGGCGATCGAGGAGCGCGACATCCGCTTCATCCGGCTGTGGTTCACCGACGTCCTCGGTGTGCTCAAGTCCGTGGCCATCGCCCCGGCGGAGCTGGAGAGCGCGTTCGCCGAGGGCATCGGGTTCGACGGCTCCTCCATCGAGGGCCTGACCCGCGTGTACGAGTCCGACATGCTCGCGAAGCCGGACCCCTCCACCTTCCAGGTGCTGCCGTGGCGCGGGGACACGCAGGGCACCGCCCGGATGTTCTGCGACGTGCTCACACCGATGGGCGAGCCCGCCCGCTCCGACCCCCGCAACGTCCTCAAGCGAGCCCTGGCGAGGGCCGCTGACGCCGGCTTCACCTTCTACACGCACCCCGAGATCGAGTTCTACCTCTTCGAGCAGCCCGCGACGCCGACCGGCCCGCTGATCCCGATCGACAACGCCGGGTACTTCGACCACGTCGCGCGCGGCACGGGCCACGACTTCCGGCGCGACGCGATCACCACGCTCGAGTCCATGGGCATCTCCGTGGAGTTCTCCCACCACGAGGCCGGGCCCGGCCAGAACGAGATCGACCTGCGCTACGCCGACGCCCTGAGCACGGCCGACAACATCCAGACGTTCCGCACCGTGGTCAAGGAGGTCGCCCTCAAGCAGGACGTCGTCGCGACCTTCATGCCCAAGCCGCTCGTGGACGCAGCCGGCTCGGGCATGCACACCCACATGTCGCTCTTCGAGGGCGACCGCAACGCCTTCTACGACCCCGCGGGGGAGTACCAGCTCTCCGGGGCCGGCCGGGCGTTCATCGCCGGGCTGCTCCACCACGCGGGGGAGATCACCGCCGTGTGCAACCAGTACGTCAACTCCTACAAGCGCCTGTGGGGCGGCGGGGAGGCACCGAGCTACGTGTGCTGGGGCCACAACAACCGCTCGGCACTGGTCCGGGTGCCGATGTACAAGCCCGAGAAGGGTGGCTCCGCGCGGGTCGAGTACCGCGGCCTCGACTCGGCCGCGAACCCCTACCTGGCGTTCGCCGTGCTGCTCAGCGCGGGCCTGAAGGGGATCGAGGAGGGCTACGAGCTGCCCGAGGGCGCCTCCGAGGACGTGTGGGCGATGACCCGGGCCGAGCGGAAGGCGCTCGGCATCCAGGAGCTGCCCAACTCCCTGCACGAGGCCGTGGAGATCATGGAGGGCTCCGAGCTGGTGGCCGAGACCCTCGGCGAGGACGCATTCGACTACTTCGTGCGCAACAAGCGCACGGAGTGGGAGGAGTACCGAAACCAGGTGACCGAGTACGAGGTGCGCCGGTTCATCCCGGCCATCTGAGCACCGGCCGCGCCGCGGGGAGGAGGAGACGGTGGCCCGAGAGATCACCCTCACCAGCGTCCTGCGCCGGTTCGGGTTCGTCGACCCGCCGCGCGCCGAGAGCCTGCTCGCCGAGGAGCCCCTCGCCGCGATGGTGGACGCCGCGCAGGCGGCGGGCTGCCCCCTGCCCGAGGCGCTCGGCGCGGCGGCGGACCCGGACCACGCGCTGCTCACGCTCGTGCGCCTGGCCGAGGCCGGCGCCGCCCAGGGACTGACCGACGAGCTCACGGCCGTCCTGGCCGACGACGGCGCGCACCGCCGCCGGCTCCTCGCCGTGCTCGGGGCGTCCTCCGCCCTCGGGGACCTGCTGGTCGCCCGACCGGGCGACGTGGCGCTGCTGCGCGACCGGGCCGACGAGGAGCCGGTGCTCGACCTGAGCCCGGGCGACGAGCGGGCCCGGGCCCTGCGGGCGGTGGGCGCGGACCCGGAGGACCCGGTGCCCGTCGCGGCCCTCGCCGGGACCGCGGGCGTGGACGCCCTGCGGCGCACCTACCGGCGCCGCCTGCTGGAGATCGCCGCCGCCGACCTGACCAGCCCGGACCCCCTGGAGGACTTCCCCCGGGTCGCCGCCGCCATCGCCGACATCGTCGGCGGGGCGCTGGAGGCCGCCCTCGCCGTCGCCCGCGCGGACCTGCCCGGCGGCGCGCGCGACGTGCGCCTCGCGGTGCTCGGCATGGGCAAGACGGGGGGCCGTGAGCTCAACTACATCTCCGACGTCGACGTGGTCTACGTCGTCGAGCCCGCCGCGGGCGCGGACGAGGGGCACGCCGTCGCCGTCGGCACCCGGCTGGCCACGGCGCTGTCCAGGGCGTGCTCGGCCCCGTCGGGCGAGCCGGCGCTGTGGCCGCTCGACGTGGGCCTGCGCCCGGAGGGCAAGGACGGCCCGCTCGTGCGCACGCTCGCCTCCCACGTCACCTACTACGAGCGGTGGGCCAAGGGCTGGGAGTTCCAGGCGCTGATCAAGGCGCGGCCCGTCGCGGGCGACCGCGCGCTGGGCGAGGAGTATCGCGCCGCGCTCGCCCCGATGATCTGGAGCGCCGTCGAGCGTGAGCACTTCGTCGAGGACGCGCAGGCCATGCGCCGCCGGGTCGAGGACCTCGTGCCCGCCGCCGAGGCGGACCGCCAGCTCAAGCTGGGCAAGGGCGGCCTGCGCGACGTCGAGTTCACCGTCCAGCTCCTCCAGCTCGTCCACGGCCGCACGGACCCCGAGATCCACTCGGGCACCACGCTCGAGGGCCTCGCCCAGCTCGCCCGGGGCGGGTACGTCGCGCGCGACGACGCCGAGCAGCTCGGCCACCACTACCGCTTCCTGCGGGTGCTCGAGCACCGCATCCAGCTCCACCGGTTGCGCCGCTCCCACGTGGTCCCCAGCGGTGAGGCGGACCTGCGCCGCCTCGGGCGCGCGATCCATGCCGACGGCGTCGACTCCGCGCGGAGCCTGGAGGAGCGCTGGCGCCACGTGCGCCGCGAGGTGCGCCACCTGCACGAGGAGATCTTCTACCGCCCCCTGCTGCCGCTGACGGCGCGGCTGAGCGCCGAGGACGTCTCCCTGGCTCCCGCGGCGGCGCGCGCGCGGCTGCACGCGATCGGCTTCCACGACCCCGACGGGGCGCTGCGCCACATCGCGGCACTGACCGAAGGGGTCTCCCGGCGGGCCGCGATCCAGCGGCAGCTCCTGCCGGTCATGCTCGGCTGGTTCGCCCAGGGGCCGGAGCCGGACTCGGGCCTGCTGTCCTTCCGCAAGCTCTCCGAGACCATGGGCTCGACCCACTGGTACCTCAAGCTCCTCCGCGACTCAGGGGCGGCCGCCGAGCGGCTCGCCCAGCTGCTCTCCTCGAGCCGGTACGTGGCCGAGGCCCTCGCGCGGCTGCCGGAGGCCGTCACCTGGCTCGACGACGACGCGGAGCTCGCCCCGCGGGGCGTCGAGGCGCTGACCAGCGAGCTCCTGGCCCTCCAGTCCCGCCGCCACGAGCCGGTCGAGGGGGTGATGGTGGCCCGCTACCTGCGCCGCCGCGAGCTGCTGCGGGCCGCGATCGACGACGTCCTCGGCGCGTTCGGCAACGGGCCGGCCGCCGCGATGATCACCACGGCCGCGGACGTGGCCCTGCGCGGCGCGCTGCGGGTGGCCGCGGTCGAGGCGACGGCGGAGGCGGGGCTGGACGAGCCGCCGTCGCGCTACCTCGTGGTGGCCATGGGCCGCCTCGGCGGGGAGGAGATGAGCTACGCCTCCGACGCCGACGTCCTGTTCGTCCACGACCCGGTGCCCGGCGCCGACCCCGAGGTCGCGACCCGCACCGCGGTGGCCGTGGCGTCGAAGGTCCGTTCCCTCCTGGCCGAGACGGGGCCGGAGCCGGCCCTGGCCGTCGACGCCGACCTGCGCCCGGAGGGGCGCAACGGGCCGCTCGTCCGGTCCCTGTCGTCCTACGCCGAGTACTACGAGCGCTGGGTGGAGCCGTGGGAGCGCCAGGCCCTCCTGCGGGCCCGGCCCGTCGCGGGCGACCAGGACCTCGCCGAGAGCTTCGTGGCCCTGGTCGACCCGCTGCGCTACCCGGACATCGGGCTGACCGAGCCGGAGCTGCGCGAGCTGCGGCGCATCAAGGCGCGGGTCGAGTCCGAACGCCTGCCGCGCGGCGTCCCGCCCAACCGCCACCTCAAGCTGGGGCCGGGCGGGCTCAGCGACGTCGAGTGGACGGTGCAGCTGCTCCAGCTCCGCCACGGCGGCGCCGTGCCCAGGCTCCGCACGACCTCGACCATGCGCGCGCTGCGCGCCCTCCGCGAGGCCGGGATCGTCACGGCGGAGCAGGCCGGGCGGCTCGGCGCGGCCTGGCAGCTCGCGGCACGACTCCGCGACGCGATCGTGCTGGCCACGGGTCGCACGACCGGCCAGCGGATCGACGTCCTGCCGCACGAGACGGTCGAGCTCGAGGTGGTCGCCCGGCTCCTGGGGCACGAGCCGGGCGGGCGCCTGGACCTCGAGGAGGAGTACCTCCGCCTGGCACGCCGCGCCCGGACCGTGGTCGAGGACCTGTTCTACGGGTGAGGCCCCGGGAACTCCGGAGGCCCGGTCAGCGGAACTCCCGGGCCCGCCACCCGGCGTAGACGCTCTGCGCCTCCGACAGCACGCCCGGCGCCACGTGGGCGACGGGTACGACGTCGGCGAGCAACGGCTCGCAGTCCGCCCCGCGGCCGACGACGGTGCCCGTCAGCAGCCACGGTCGGTTGTCGTCCGACAGCAGGTAGGAGTACTGGACCAGCTGCCTGGCGATCCACGTGGCCTGCCCAGCGCGCCACCACGTCTCGGCGTGCAGCGGCCACGCCGGCAGCCCGGGCAGGGGGTAACCGCTCTCGCGGTGCCAGCCGCCGGCGGTCTTGTCAGCCTCGGGCCCACCGCTGATGCGGAGGAACACCTCGCCCAGCTCCCGCTGGACGGCCACGACGTCACCGAGGGTACGCGCGAGGCGCGGACCGTGCCGTTCCGCGCCCGAGTCTCCAGCTAACCAGCCGAGGTCGACGATGTCTTGCGCGCTCATGGTGCTGTCCAATCCTGCGTGCCGATGACCCGATGGTCTGATGTACCGATCGCTCGGTCGGCCGGGTCGAGGGGCACCCCGAAGGAACGGTCGGACGCGGCCTATGCCGCGGCGCTGGTCCGGCCCGGTGGGCCGGCCGACGCCGAGTGGGGCGCCTCGCGCCATTGGCCGAGACCTCGCATGCCAGCGTCCTTCCGCGCACCACCGTGGCGCCACCGGGATCAGGAGTGGCTGGGCCGCCGAGGGTCTTGGGCGGGTCTCGTTCCGAGAGTAGGGCCGGCCCACCGTCCTCGCAACGGCGGAGACCGTATCGAGACGTGCCGGTCAGATGCGCAGGCCCACGTGGACGATGGCCTCCGCGACGTCACGGACCTTGACGTTGTGGCTGCGGGCGTGCTGGCGGATGCGGTCGAACGCCTTCTCGACGTCGATGCGTTGCGCCTCGGCGATCACGCCCTTGGCCTGCTCGATGACGATCCGCGAGTCCAGCGCCCGCTGGAGCTGCTCGTTGAGCTGCTCCTGCTGGTGGTAGGTCGAGGCGTTGATGAGGTACGCGGTCGCCATGTCGGCGAGCACGGCCGCGGCGTCCAGGTCCTCGTCGGGCCACGCGCGGGTGCCGGCGGCGTAGAGGTTCAGGGCGCCGAAGGTGTGCTCGCCCAGGCGCATGGGGATGCCCGCGACCGCGCCCATGCCCAGCCGCTCGGCGATGGCGCAGTACTCGGGCCACACCGCCGCGCGGTCCCGAAGATCGTGCACCGCGACGGTATCGCCGCTCTCGTACGCGGCGACGCACGGCCCCTTCTGGTGCTCCTCCTGGTAGCGCTCGAGGTCGCCGACCGCTTCGGGCACCGCCGTGACGAAGCGCAGGTACCCGTCCGTGGCGAGGGTGACACCGCTGCCGGCGAGCGCGAGCACGTCCGTGACCCGCGTCGCCAGGTCGTTGAGGGCGACGGTCGGGTCGTACGGGTTCAGCAGGGTGCGGGTGAACTCGGAGATCGTGCTCACGAAGAGCTGGTGGTCATACATCGGGGTCATCCCCACGGATTCACACCACCGGTAGGTGGCTGACCGGGGGACCCGAAGGCATGTAGGCGCCGAGGCTGTCTCCCACCCTACGCGCCCGGTATGGTGCCGGCGCCGCCTCGCGATGCGCCCTGGGGTGAACCGCGGCCGGCCCGGCCCTCGGCCGGCCGGCGGGGCGCGGGATGCTCCGTGCGCTCAGAGCACCTTGGAGAGGAAGGCCCGCGTGCGGTCCTCCCGGGGGTGCTCCAGCACGTCGCGGGGCCGGCCCCGCTCGACGATCACGCCGTCGTCCATGAAGACGAGCTGGTCACCGACCTCGCGCGCGAAGCCGATCTCGTGGGTCACGACGACCATCGTCATGCCGGAGGCGGCGAGGTCCTGCATGACGGCGAGCACCTCACCGACCAGCTCGGGGTCGAGCGCGGAGGTCGGCTCGTCGAAGAGCATCAGGTCGGGGTCCATGGCCAGCGCCCGGGCGATGGCCACGCGCTGCTGCTGGCCGCCCGAGAGCTGAGCGGGGTAGTGGTCCGTCCGGTCGGCCAGGCCGACCTGCGCGAGGAGCTCGACGGCGCGGGCGCGGGCCTCCTCCTTGCGCACGCCCTTGACCTGGATCGGCGCCTCCATGACGTTCTGCACCGCCGTCATGTGCGGGAAGAGGTTGAACCGCTGGAAGACCATCCCGATGCGGGCGCGCTGGCGGGCGATCTCCTTGGGGGAGCGGCGGTACAGCTCGGTGCGGCCCTGCCGCACCCGCTCGCGGAAGCCCATGAGGTCGCCGTCGACCCGGATCCGCCCCGCGCTGATCTGCTCCATCTCGTTGATGCAGCGCAGCAGCGTGGACTTGCCGGAGCCGGAGGGGCCGATGACGACGGACACGGAGCCGCGCGGGACACTCATGTCCACGCCGCGCAGCACGTGCAGCTCGCCGAAGAACTTGTGGACGCCCTCGACCTCCACCATCGGCGTGGCGCCCGGCGTCGGGTCGGGCGTGGCGCGCGGCATGGTGCCCGGCGTCGGGTCCGCGAGGGGGCCGGCGGCGGCCGGCGTGGGGTGGGTCATGGGGTGTACTCCAGGAACGGGTCGTCCTTCGTGGTGCCGGCGGCCAGGATGGCCTGCTGCTTGCGGCCGGCCGCGCGCCGTCCGCCGCCCCCGGCGGGCTGCGCGCCGGTGAAGCCACGGCCGTAGTGCCGCTCCAGGTAGTGCTGGCCGACCATGAGGACCGAGGTGATGGCCAGGTACCACAGGGCCGCGACCACCAGCAGCGGGATGGGCAGGAACAGCCGGTTCCCGATCGCCGTGGAGGCGAACGTCAGGTCGAGCGTGAACGGGATCGCCAGGACCAGTGACGTGGTCTTGAGCATGGAGATCGTCTCGTTGCCCGTCGGCGGCACGATCACCCGCATCGCCTGGGGCAGGACGACCCGCCGCAGGATCGCCGACTCCTTCATGCCCAGCGCCCGAGCGGCCTCCGACTGGCCCGGGTCCACGCTGTTGAGGCCGGAGCGCACGATCTCCGAGAGGTAGGCGGCCTCGTTGAGCGCCAGGCCCAGGATCGCGGCGTACGCGGCGGAGAACACGTCGTTCGTGGAGAAGCTGATGAGCTCCGGGCCGAAGGGGACGCCCAGGCTGAGCCGCGGGTAGAGCACGCCGAGCAGGCCCCAGAAGACGAGCTGCGTGTAGATGGGCGTGCCGCGGAAGAACCAGATGTACAGCCAGGCGACCCACCGCATGACGGGGTTGTCCGAGCGGCGCATGATGGCCAGCGTCACGGCGAGGACGATCGCGATCGCCATGGACGCCGCCGTGAGCAGGAGCGTCCAGCCCACGCCCCGCACGATCGCGACGTCACGCAGGTAGAGCCAGACGATGTCCCAGCGGAAGTTCGGGTTCGTCACCAGGGCGTTGACGGCCATGGCCGCGAGGACGGCGACGACGGCGGCCGAGACCCACCGTGCCGGGCGCGGGACCGGGTGGGCGCGGATGAGCTCGGGCGCCGGGCCGGCGGGGCCGGGCGGGGTCTGACGGGGCTGCGCGGTCACGTCAGGCCCCGGGGTTGAGCTCGGCGGTGCTCAGGGCGCCGGTCACGCCCCAGCCGTCGAGGATGTCCTGCCACGTGCCGTCGTCCATGAGCTTCTGCATCGCGGCCTGGACGGCGGCGGTCAGCTCGGTGTTGTCCTTGGCGACCACGATGCCCTGGGGGGCGGCGTCCTGGACGTCGCCGAGCTGCTCGACCTGACCGCCGGTCTGCACGGCCGCGTACTGGCCCACGGGGGAGTCGGCGTACATGACGTCGATCTTGCCGCCGACCAGGTTCGTGGTCACGTCGGCCTGCGAGCTGTAGCGCAGCACCTCGATGGGCTCGGCGCCCTGCTCCTCGCAGGCGGCGGAGAGACCGTCGGCGCCCTCGTCCTGCACCGTCCCCGTCTGCACGCCCATCGTGGTGCCGCACAGGTCGGCGGGGTCCAGGCCCTCGGGGTTGCCGGTGCGCACGGAGAACGTCGAGCCGACCTGGACGTAGGAGATCATGTTGGCCTGCGCGATCCGCTCGGGCGCGACGGAGAACGAGGCGATCCCGACGTCGTACTGGGTGCCGATCGCCGGGATGATCGAGGCGAACTCGGCGTGGTTCACCTCGACCTCGGCGCCGAGGACCCGTCCCAGGGCGTGGGCGAGGTCGACGTCGTAGCCGCTGGGGGTCTGCCCGTCCGCGCCGCCGAAGAACTCGGCCGGGGCGTACTGCAGGTTGTCGCCCACGGTCAGCGTGCCGTCGAAGTCGGCGGGCAGCATGGCGGCGATCGCGTCGTCCCGCGCGATGCCCGAGGCGTCGAAGGACGGCTGCGCGGCCGCCGTCGCCCCGGACGTCGCCTCCGAGGCGTTGGTGCAGCCCGAGAGGGCGAGGGCACCTGCCGCGGCGAGGGCGGTCAGGACGGGTAGACGGCGCACGGTGGCCTCCAGGTGAAACGGAAGATGACGCCGGCAACTATATCCGTTCACCTGTATGGATATGCATTGGCGTTCTGTGCGATGTCCCACTACGGCTCGCACGCGACGACGGGCCGGGACTTCGGAGAAGTCCCGGCCCGTCGTGGTCGGTCGCCGACCTACCGGTCAGCGGGTGCCGTCACAGGTCGTAGTAGAGCTCGAACTCGTGGGGGTGCGGGCGCAGGCGCAGCGGGTCGATCTCGTTGGTGCGCTTGTAGTCGATCCACGTCTCGATGAGGTCGGGCGTGAAGACGTCGCCCTCGGTGAGGTAGTCATGGTCGGCCGCCAGCGCGTCGAGCGCCTTGTCCAGGGAGTCGGGCAGCTGCTCGATCTGGGCGTGCTCCTCGGGCGGGAGCTCGTAGAGGTCCTTGTCGATGGGCGCGGCCGGCTCGATCCGGTTCCTGATGCCGTCGAGGCCCGCCATGAGCATCGCGGAGAACGCGAGGTAGGGGTTCGAGGACGGGTCCGGCACGCGGTACTCGATGCGCTTGGCCTTGGGCGAGGAGCCCGTGACGGGGATGCGGATGCACGCGGAGCGGTTGCGGGCCGAGTAGACCAGGTTGACCGGGGCCTCGAAGCCGGGCACCAGGCGGTGGTAGGAGTTCACCGAGGGGTTGGTGAACGCCAGGAGGGACGGCGCGTGCCGCAGCAGGCCACCGACGTACCAGCGGGCCATGTCGGAGAGGCCGCCGTAACCGCGCTCGTCGAAGAACAGCGGCTTGCCGTCCTTCCACAGGGACTGGTGCGAGTGCATGCCCGAGCCGTTGTCCCCGAAGAGGGGCTTGGGCATGAAGGTGGCGGACTTGCCCGCCTCCCACGCGACGTTCTTGATGATGTACTTGAACTTCATCAGGTCGTCGCCCGCGGCGAGGAGCGTCGCGAAGCGGTAGTTGATCTCCTGCTGCCCGGCGGTGCCGACCTCGTGGTGCGCGCGCTCGACGTCGAGGCCGACCTCCTGCATGCAGGAGACCATCTGGTCGCGCAGGTCGGCCATCTGGTCGTTGGGGGAGACGGGGAAGTAGCCGCCCTTGTAGCGGGTCTTGTACCCGAGGTTGCCGCCCTCCTCCTCGCGGCCGGTGTTCCAGGCCGCCTCCTTGGAGTCCAGGTAGTAGAAGCTGGAGTGCTGCGTCGTCTGGAAGCGCACGTCGTCGAAGACGTAGAACTCCGCCTCGGCGCCGAAGTACACCGTGTCGGCGATGCCCGTGCTCCGCAGGTACGCCTCGGCCTTCGCGGCGATGTTGCGCGGGTCGCGCGAGTAGGCCTCGTCGGTGAAGGGGTCGACGATCGAGAAGTTCACGACGAGCGTCTTCTGCCTGCGGAACGGGTCCACGAACGCGCTGGTGACGTCCGGCACGAGCTTCATGTCGGACTCGTGGATCGCCTGGAAGCCGCGGATGGACGACCCGTCGAACATCAGGCCCTCGGTGAGGATGTCCTCGTTGAAGGCCTCGACCGGGATGTTGAAGTGCTGCATGACGCCCGGCAGGTCGCAGAACCGGACGTCGACAAACTTGACGCCCTGCTCCTTCGTGAAGGCGATGGCCTCCTCGGCGGTGGAAAACATCCAGTGCTCCTTGGCTTGGGGACTCGTAAGGCGAGTGGGAACGTCCCGACGCTAGTGCGGTGGCGTTTCCTTTGCGTCTCGTGAATGTGTCCAGGATGTTACGCGAGCGCCCGGCGCCGGCCCGGCGCCGCCCCGGCACCTGAGACAGCGCCGGCGCCGGTTCTGCCGTGCCCTGCCCCCCGTGGGGCCGGGCCGCGTCGGTCCCGCGGTGCGGGGGCCGACGCGCCGGCTGGGTAGGCTCGGACGGTGCCCGCAGCGACCTCGTCCCCGTCCCTCCCCGTGGCCGGCCTGGGGCGGCGCATCATCGCGCTTGTCGTGGACTGGGGGATCGCCAGCGCCATCAGCGCCGGGTTCTTCCAGTACGACGCGTTGGCCACGCTCGGCATCTTCGCCGTGATGACCTGGCTCCTGGTCGCGACGCTCGGCGCCACGATCGGCCACCTCGTCACGGGCCTCGGCGTGCGCACGCCTGCCGGGGGGCCCGCCGGGCCGCTGCGGGCCCTGGTCCGCACCGTCGCGCTGTGCCTGGTCGTCCCCGCCGTGGTGTGGGGGCCCGACGGGCGCGGGCTGCACGACGTGTGGGCGGGCACCGTCATCACGCGGCTGCGCAGCAAGGCCGCAGCGCCGGCACGCTGAGCGGCCCGCCCGCTGGGTGCCCCGGCCGCCGGGCGCCCCGGCCGCGCGCCGACGCCCCGAGCGTCCGCCGCCCGGAACGACGCCGGCCCCGCCGCCACCGGTGCGGTGGGGCCGGGGCCGGAACGGCAGCGGCGCGGGTCAGCGACCGCGCATGCCCTTGCGGTCGGGGCGTGCCTTCATGGGGTCGACGCCCTTGGGGATCGGCATCCGGGCCGATCCGAGCGCCTGCAGGCGCTTGGCCACGGCGGCGACCTCGGCCGGCGTGAGCTTGCCCTTGAGCTTCTGGACGGTGCGCACCACCCGGGCGAGAGGGACCTGGCCCTGCTCGTTGCCGCACTGCACGAAGTGCACGGGCACGTTCGGGGCCACGCGGGCCACCTTGCGCTTCTCGTCCTCGAGCAGGCGCTGGACCCGGCTGCTCGGCCCCTCGGAGACGAGGACGATCCCGGGGCGGCCCACCATGCGGAACACGAGGTCCTGCGTGCGCGGGTTGATGGCGACGGGCTGCTCCTGGATGTTCCAGCCGCGGCGGATCTGGCCGAGGGCCGCCCCGACCGCGCCGGGCTGCCCCTCGATCTGGGCGTAGCCGGCCTTCTGGGTCTTCCGCGCGAGGAGGACCATCATGAGCATCAGCGCGAGCAGCAGGCCGAAGACGCCCGTGTACCAGGGGTGGCCCCACGCGAACCCGATGACGAGGGCGACACCCATGACGAGCACGAAGACGCCCAGGAGCAGCCAGGTGATCGTCGGGTCGACCCTCTTGGTCATCACATAGGCATCGCGGATGTTGTGGTACCAGCGCTGCTTCTTCTCTTTGGGCACGGCGGAGGAACCCTCGACGCCGGTGCTGCTCTTCTTGCGGGCCATGATGCCCAAGGATACCGGCCCGCCGGGGCGGCACCGGCGCCCACGCGCCGTCGGCGCAGCGTCAGTGCGGATCCGCGCTGCGGCCGGGCATGCGGGCGGCACCAGCGACCAGCGCGAGCACGACGCAGGACAGGGCGGCGACGACGAACGCCGCGTCCGCGCCGTGGGCGTCCGAGAGGCGGCCGGCCAGTGCGGCGCCACCGGCGACCCCGACGACGTTGGCCGACGCGAGCACCGTCATGGCTACCGCCGTGGCGCCCACGGGCGCCAGCCGGCCCCCGAGGGTGAAGAGGGTCACGAGCGCCGGGCCGACGAGGAAGCCCACCGCGAGCATGAGCACGGCGAGGACCGTGAGCGACGACGCCGCGGTCATGGCGGCGGTGACGCCCGCGATCCCCGCACCGCTGGCGCCGAGCCGCAGGCGCAGGCTCACCGAGGCGGGCAGGGCCACGACGGCCAGGGACATGACGGCCGAGCCCACACCCATGAGCGCGTACACGAGGCCGGCGCTTCCCGGCTCGCCGGCCTCGGTGGCGAACGCGGTGACCCCGGTCTGCGTGGCCCCGAAGAACAGGCCGACGCAGCTCATGCCCGCCACGGCGACGCCGACGGCGCGCAGCACCGCCGCGAGGCCGGGGGTGGCGCGCGCCCCGGGCAAGGGGCGCCCCGCCGCGGACCCGGCCCGCCGGGGTGCACGGGCCGGCGCGGCACCCAGCCCCGCGCCGGAGGGGTGCACGGCGAGGGCGGTGACGAAGACCAGCACGAGGGCCGCCGCGCCGAGGACGGGGACCTGCGGGCTCGCGGCCGAGGCGGCGACGCCCACCAGCGCCGGCCCGATCACGAAGACCATCTCGTCCACCATCGACTCATAGCTCAGGGCCGCCGCACCCTGCTCGGCGCCGGTCGTGCGGGCGAGCCAGCGCACCCGGGTCAGGGACCCCACCGGCACCGTCGTGGCGCCGACGAGCGCGCACAGCCCGCACAGCACCGGCAGGGGAGCCCGGTCGCCGGCGGCGAGGGCGAGTGCGACGAGCGCGACGGCGTTGACGGGCGCGAGCAGGAGCAGCGGCAGCCGCTGGCCGCGCCGGTCGGTCCACCGGCCGATGAGCGGTCCCGAGACCGCCGTCGCGAGGGCCAGCGCGGCCGAGGCGGTGCCGGCGGCGCCCACCGACCCGGTGCTGGTCGCGACGAGCGTGAGCACCCCGAGGATGACCATGGACGTCGGCAGGCGCCCGAGGAAGCCGATGGCCAGGTAGGACCAGCCCAGCAGCCCCGGCAGCGACCGGTAGCGGCGCAGGGCCTGCAGGTGCGCAGGCACGTCAGATGAGCGCTGCGGCTTCCTGACGCGAGGTGCGCGGCTCCGAGAGGTGCGCGAGCTGCTCCGGCACCTCCAGGCCCTTGCGGGCCATGGCCTGGCCCCACAGGCGCCCGGCGCGGTAGCTCGAGCGCACGAGCGGGCCCGCCATGACGCCGAGGAAGCCGATCTCCTCCGCGATCTCGGAGAGCTCGACGAACTCCTCCGGCTTGACCCAGCGGTCCACCGGGTGGTGCCGCACCGACGGGCGCAGGTACTGGTTGATCGTGAGCAGGTCGCAGCCGGCGTCGCGCAGGAGCTGCATCGCGTCGACGACCTCGTCGAACGTCTCGCCCATGCCGAGCATGAGGTTCGACTTCGTCACGAAGCCGTCCTCGCTGGCGGAGGTGAGGACGCTGAGCGACCGGTTGTAGCGGAACCCGGGGCGGATGCGCCGGAAGATCCGCGGGACGGTCTCCACGTTGTGGGCGAGCACCTCCGGGCGGGAGGAGAAGACCTCGGCGAGCTGGTCGGGCTTGGCGTCGAAGTCGGGGATGAGCAGCTCGACGCCGGTGCCCGGGTTGAGCGCGTGGATCTGGCGCACCGTCTCGGCGTAGAGCCAGGCGCCGCCGTCCTCGAGGTCGTCGCGGGCCACGCCGGTGATGGTCGAGTACCGCAGCCCCATCTGGCGCACGGACTCGGCGACCTTGCGCGGCTCCATGCGGTCGAGCGCGGAGGGCTTGCCGGTGTCGATCTGGCAGAAGTCGCAGCGGCGGGTGCACTGCGAGCCGCCGATGAGGAACGTCGCCTCGCGGTCCTCCCAGCACTCGAAGATGTTGGGGCAGCCGGCCTCCTCGCACACCGTGTGCAGGCCGCCGCCGTGGACCAGCTGCTTGAGATCGCGGTACTCCGGGCCCATGACGGCCTTCGTCTTGATCCAGCTGGGCTTGCGCTCGATGGGGGTCTCGGCGTTGCGCGCCTCGACCCGCAGCATCTTCCGGCCCTCCGGTGCGATCGTCACGTCTCGCTACCTCGTCCCTCGTTGATCGGTCAGCAACGGCGATCCTATGTCGTGGCGTGGGTCGGCCGCCCAGGTGTCCGCGGCGGCGGGCGGGTTCGCGTCGGCGGCGGCCGGGGCCCGGGGCGCCGCCTCGCGGACGCCGGACGTGGCCCCGGCGCCGCGCACGCCCAGCGGGGTGAGAGAGCGGCGCAGCTCACGCTCCAGCACGTCCGCGACGTCCAGCGGCGTGACCCGGCGGCCCGTCTCCGCGCTGAGCGAGGTGACGTCGGCGTCGTCGATGCCGCACGGCACGATGCGGTCGTAGGCGGTCAGGTCGGCGCTGGCGTTGAGGGCGATCCCGTGCATCGTCACGCCCTTGGCCACCCGCACGCCGACGGCGCACACCTTGCGGTCCCTGCCGCGGTCGTCGGCGAGCACCCACACGCCCGAACGCCCCGCCACGCGGGCGGTGGCGACGTCGAAGGCGGCCGCGACGTCCATGACGGCCTGCTCCAGGGCACGCACGTAGGCGACGACGTCGACGGGCTCGCGCAGCCGCAGGATCGGGTAGGCGATGAGCTGGCCGGGCCCGTGCCAGGTGATGCGCCCGCCGCGGTCGACGTCGATCACCTCGGTGCCGTCGGTGGGGCGGTCACGGGTGGCGGTCCGCTTGCCGGCGGTGTACACGCTGGCGTGCTCGAGGAGCAGCACGGTGTCCTCACGCTCGCCCGCGACGACCTGGGCGTGGATGCGGCGTTGGAGCTCCCACGCCCATCGGTAGTCGAGGTGCTCCAAACCCAGCCTCACGCGTTCGAATTGCACGATCACGATGCTAAGCCCCCCGGCCCTCGGCTCCTGCGCCGACCGCTCGGGCCGGCTCCTGCGCCGACCGCTCCGGCGCGGCCAGTCTCCCGCACCCGACCGCTCAGGCCCGCGGCCCGGTGCGCTCCGCCGCGCGGCCATGAGCCGGCGCGGCGCCCTCGGCCTCGAGCATGAGCACGAGCAGCGCCCGCAGCTGCCTCAGCTGGGCCTCGGGGAGCTGCGGGTTGACGAAGGCGTCGATCGCCTCGGGGTCGTTGAGCTGGCCGAGCGCGCGCAGGCCCTCGGGGGTGATGGCCACGACCTGGCGGCGCCGGTCCTCGTCGTGGCGCTGCCGGCGGACGTAGCCGGCGCGCTCGAGCCGCAGGAGCATCCGGCTCGTGGTCTGCTCCGTGACGTCGAGGTGGCGGGCGAGCTCGCGCTGGGACCGCGGGCCGCCGGCGAGGATCGCCAGGACGGGCAGCGACGCGTGCGTCAGTGACCACTGCTCGAGGTAGGTGTCCCAGGCGCGCTCCACGCGCCGCGCCACGGTCGAGAGCAGGCGCCCGGTGGGCCACGCGCTGGGCGGGTCCGCCACGCCGGGGCCGCTCTGGGCGGGCTGGTCGGTCACGCCGTCATCATAGGTTCCGCCCCCGTGGTGGCCGTGGAGTTGTGGCCCGGCGCCCGTCGCCGCAAAATTGCTCAGCACGCTGAGTGTTTCATCGACCGAGGACGGCCCCCGTGTCACAGCACCCCACCACCGAGGCCCCAGAGCGGCCCCACCGGACCGCCCGCCCCGCCCGCCGGGCGGTCGGCCGCGCCGTCGTCCTGGTCCTCGTGCTGGCCGCGTGGCTGGCCGTCGGCGCGTTCGGCGGAATGACCCAGGGCAAGCTCTCGCAGGTCCAGCAGAACGACCAGGCCGCCTTCCTGCCGGCCAGCGCCGAGTCCACCCGCGCCGACGAGCTCTCGCGCGCCTTCACGGACACCGCGACGCTCCCGGCCCTGGTCGTCCTGGAGGCCTCGGACGGCGGCACGCTGAGCGCAGCTCAGCTGGCGGCGGCGCAGGACTTCGCCGCCCAGGTGCCGGGCGTCACGGTTCCCGGGGTGGGCGCCCTGGGGGACCAGCTGGTCGGCCCCGTCGTGGCCATCCCGTCCGAGGACGGCCGGGCGGTGCTGGTGCCGATCTCGCTGGACGCCGCGGGGGCGAACGAGGCCGTCGACGGCGGCGACCGGCTGGTGATCGTCGTCGTCGACGGGCTCCGGGCGCTGGCCGGTGACCAGCTCGCCGGCACCGGGCTGGACGCCTGGGTGACGGGCCCCGCGGGCGCCGTGGCGGACCTGGTCACGGCCTTCGGCGGGATCGACGGGATCCTCCTGGGCGTCGCCCTCGCCGTGGTCCTCGTGATCCTGCTCGCCGTCTACCGCTCGCCCGTCCTCCCGTTCACGGTGCTGCTGACCGCAGTGTTCGCGGTGTGCGCGGCCGGGCTGGTCATCTACCCCCTGGCCGGCAACGACGTGCTGCTGCTCAACGGGCAGAGCCAGGGCATCCTCTCGATCCTCGTGATCGGTGCCGCCACCGACTACTCCCTGCTCCTGGTCGCCCGCTACCGGGAGGAGCTGACGCGGCACGCCCGCCCGGTCGACGCCATGCGCGTCGCGTGGCGCGCCTCGGTCTTGCCCATCCTGGCGAGCGCCGGGACAGTGATCGCCGGTCTGCTGTGCCTCCTGCTGTCCGACCTCGGCTCCAACTCCAGCCTCGGGCCGGTGGGCGCCATCGGCATCGCCGCCTCCGTGCTGGCCGCGCTGACCCTGCTGCCGGCCATGCTCCTGGTTCCGGGGCGGCGCGCCCGGGCGATCTTCTGGCCGCGCACGCCCCAGCTCGCGCACGCGGTCCCGGGCGCGGCGGCCGACGCCGGGCCCGCCGCCCCGTCCACGGCCCACGTCGCGAGCGACCGCGGCCGCGGGACGGCCACGGGCGCGCGACGGGGACTCTGGCAGCGGGTGGCCGACCTCGTCGCGCGCCGCGACCGCCCGGTGTGGGTGGTCACCGTCCTCGTGCTCCTCGCCGCCGCGGCCTTCGTGCCCACCTTCCGCGCGCAGGGCACGAGCGACACGGACGTCTTCCTCGGCGACGTCGAGTCGGTCCGGGGCGAGGCGGTCCTCGCGGACCACTTCGACGCCGGGCTGGTCCAGCCGGTGACCGTGATCACGGCGCAGGAGGACGCCGCGGCCGTCGTCGCCGCCGCGCAGGGCACCGACGGGGTCCTCGGCGCGACGGTCCGCGCCGACGGGGCCGCCACCGGGGCGCCCACCACGGGCGCGCCCGCCCCGGGAGCCCCGACGGACGGCGGCGCACCCGTCGTCGTCGACGGCAACGTCCAGGTCCAGGTGGTCACCGAGGCCGCCGCCGAGACCCAGGAGGCCGTGGCGACCGTGCGCGCCCTGCGTGCCGCGGTCCATGAGGTCGCACCGGACGCGCTGGTCGGTGGCGCGGCCGCGCAGCGGCTGGACACCCAGGAGACGGCCGCGGAGGACCTCCGCACCATCATCCCGGCCGTCCTCCTGGTCATCTTCGTCATGCTCGTCCTGCTGCTGCGCTCGTTCGTCGCGCCGCTGGTGCTGCTGGTCGCGAACGTGCTCTCGTTCGGCGCGACGATGGGTCTCAGCGCCATCGTGTTCAACCACGTGCTCGGGTTCCCCGGCGCCGACGCCACCGTCCCGCTCTACGGCTTCGTCTTCCTCGTGGCGCTGGGCATCGACTACTCGATCTTCCTCATGACCCGCGTGCGGGAGGAGTCGCTGAGGTCGGGGACCCGGGAGGGGGTGCGCCGCGGCCTCGCCGTGACGGGCGGCGTGATCACCTCCGCCGGCCTGGTCCTGGCAGCCACGTTCAGCGCGCTGGCCGTCATCCCGCTCCTGTTCCTCGCGCAGCTGGCGTTCATCGTCGCCGCGGGGGTCCTGGTCGACACCCTGGTCGTGCGGTCCCTGCTGGTGCCCGGGGCGATCCACGACCTCGGTCGCAGGGCCTGGTGGCCCTTCGCGCACCGGGTCCCGCGGGACTGACCTTCGTCCACAGGCCCTCGTCGCCCCGGCCCTGTGGATGGGGCCGGCCGGGTGTGCCAGCCGGCTGGTTGGGTGGCGACATGACGGACCGCCGCCCCGCAGCCCCGCGCAGGCCCACCGTGCCCGGGTACCGCCTCGGCTCGCCCGTCGGCTTCGGGGCGGCCGGTGCCGTGTGGGCGGCGCACGACGACGCCGGCCGGGCGGTGGTCGTCTCGATCCTGGACGTGGCCGCGGGGGAGCGCGGCACCGCCCAGCTGCGGCGCCTGGGCACGCTGCGGGCCACCACGCACCCGCATCTCGCCGCCGTGCGGGACGTCGTGGGCCTGGACGCGCGGCGCTGCGCCCTCGTCAGCGAGGTGGTCACCGGGCCGAGCCTGGCCACGGTCCACGCCGCCCGGGGTCCGCTGCCCGCCGGCGAGACCGCGGGGCTCCTCGCGGCCATAGGCAGCGCGCTGGGGCACCTGCACGAGCGCGGCATCATCCACGGCGACGTCTCCCCGGCCAACGTGCTGGTCACGGATGGCGGGGTGCCCGTCCTCGTCGACCTCGCGGGCGAGGTCACCCAGGAGCGCGGCACGGCGGGGTTCGTGCCGCCCGAGCGGCGCGGCGGGAGCCCGGCGGGCGCGGCGGGCGACGTCTGGGCGCTCGCCCAGCTCGTCACGTGGGCGGCGCACGACGCCGAGGCCACCCGCCGCCTGGTGGCGCCGGCGCTGGACCCCGAGCCGTCGCGACGTCCCGGCGCCCGAGACCTGGCGGCCCTGGCCGTGTCCCTCGCCGACGCCGCCGCGCTGGTGCTGCCGGACCCGGCCGACCTGGCACAGGCGCAGCTGCGGGCCACCGCCGTGCACGACCCCACCGCGCTCGTCCCGCGCCGGCGCCCGCGACGGCGGCACGGGCGCCGGCCCGTGCGCCGGGCGGCGGTGGCGGTGGCGGTGCTGGCCGTGGCGGTGGGGGCCGGGGCGGTCGTCCTGGCGCCGGCGGAGGACGCACCTGCGCACGACGCCACGTCAGCGTCGACGCCGGCGCATGGTGGTCCGGCCGCGGTCGCGCCCTCGGCCGGGGCCAGCGCGCCGGACGGCGCACCGGGGGCTGCCGCGCCGGCCACCACGGCGGCGCTGGACACCGCGGGCGCCGCCGCGGTGGTGCGAGACCTGTTCGCCCGTCGGGACCAGGCCCTCGCGGGGGCCGACGCCCGGGCGCTGGAGGCCCTGACGGTGCGCGGCTCGCCCGCCGCGAGGAAGGACGAGGAGCTGCTGGGGGCGCTGCGCGGCGCCGGGCTCCGCCCCGAGGGGCTGCGCACGGAGGTCCTCGAGGTGTCGCTCCTGCCGACGGACCCGCCGGACGGGGACGCGGGAGCGGACGCCGGCGCGCGGCGGCCCGTCGTCGCCCAGGTGACCACCCGCCAGGGCCCCTACACCCTGGCCCCGGCGCGCACGGGCGGCGCGCCCGGGACGGGGCCGCCGGCCGGAGCCGGGCGAACCAGCAGGACGGGTCCAACCGCCGGGCCGACCGGCCACGCGGTGGCCGCCCAGCCGGAACGGTGCGTGAGCATGACCTTGACCGGCCCGGCCCCCTGGCGCGTCGTCAGCACCGCGCCCTGCACGGGCCCGTGAGCCGGGCCGCCCCACACGGGCGGCCGTCCGCGGGGACGGTCGCCGGGACCAGGCCGCCGAGACCAGAAGGGCCCCGCACCGGACGGTGCGGGGCCCCTCAGTCACGTCCGGTCAGAGACCGACCTCGGCGTCGAACGCGCCTTCCTCCAGACGCGCCTTGACGGTCGTGAGGAACCGACCGGCGTCGGCGCCGTCGACCAGGCGGTGGTCGTAGGTCATGGAGAGGTAGATCATCGAGCGGATGCCGATGGACTCGTTGCCCTCGGCGTCCTTGACCACCATCGGACGCTTGACGATGGTGCCCACCCCGAGGATCCCGACCTCGGGCTGGTTGATGATCGGGGTGTCGAGAAGCAGACCCGCGGAGCCGGTGTTGGTGATCGTGAAGGTCGAGCCGGACAGCTCGTCCGGCGTGACCTTGTTGTCCCGGGTGCGGGCGGCGAGGTCGTTGATCTTCTTGGCGATGCCGCCAATGGTCAGGTCGCCGGCGTCCTTGATGACCGGGACGAGGAGCCCGCGCGGGGTGTCGACCGCGATGCCGATGTGCTCGGCGCCGTGGTAGACGACCTGCTCGCCGTCGATCGTCGCGTTCAGCTTCGGGTGCGCCTTGAGCGCCTCCGTCGCGGCCTTGACGAAGAACGGCAGGAACGTCAGCTTCGTGCCCTCGGCGGCCTGGAAGGCGTTCTTCGCCCGCGCCCGCAGTGCTGCGATGCGCGTGACGTCCACCTCGACCACCGACGTCAGCTGCGTTGAGGTGTCCAGCGACTCGCGCATGCGCTTGGCGATGATCTTGCGCAGCCGGGACATCTTCTCGGTGGTGCCCCGGAGCGGGGAGACCGCCACCGGTGCGGCCGTCCTGGCGGGCGCCGCGGCGGGGGCGGCCTGGGCCTGCTCGGCCGCAGCCTTCTCCGCGGCAGCCTTCTCGGCCGCGGCCTCGACGTCCTGCTTGCGGACGCGCCCACCCACGCCGGTGCCGGTGAGCGTGGACAGGTCCACGCCCTTCTCGGCGGCGAGCTTGCGGACCAGCGGCGTGATGTAGGCCGTGCCGGCCGCGGCGGCGGGCTCGGCCTTCGGGGCGGGTGCCGCGGGCGCCGCTGGGGCAACAGGCGCCGCCGGGGCCGGTGCGGCCGGGGCAGCGGGCGCCGCGGCGGCCGGTGCCGGTGCCGGTGCCGGTGCCGGGGCAGCCTTGGGCTCCTCGGCCTTGGGCTCCTCCGCCACCTCGGCGGGGGCGGCCTCGGCCTGGGGCGCGGCGGCCGGGGCGCTGCCGCCCGCCTCGCCGACGAGGACCAGCTCCGTGCCGACCTCGACGGTCTCGTCCTCCTGGACCAGGATCTTGATGACCGTGCCGGCGATCGGCGACGGCACCTCGGTGTCCACCTTGTCGGTGGAGACCTCGAGCAGGGGCTCGTCGATCTCCACCGTGTCGCCCTCGGCCTTGAGCCACCGCGTGACGGTGCCCTCGGTGACGGACTCGCCCAGGGCGGGCATCTTCACAGGCTGGCCGGAGCCACCCGCGGGGGCGGACGGCGCGGCCTGCTCGGCGGGCGCCTCGGCGGCGGGGACCTCCTCGACCGCCTCGGCGGCCGGGGCGCTCTGCGGCTCGGGCGCCACGTCGGGCTCGGCCGAGGTGGGGGCCTCGGCGGGAGCGGCGTCGGCGCCGCTGGCGCCGGAGCCGTCGCCGATGACGGCGAGCTCGGTGCCGACCTCGACGGTCTCGTCCTCCTCGACGAGGATCTTCTCGACCACGCCGGCGACCGGCGAGGGCACCTCGGTGTCCACCTTGTCGGTGGACACCTCGAGCAGGGGCTCGTCGACCTCGACCGACTCGCCGACCGCCTTGAGCCACCGCGTGACGGTGCCCTCGGTGACGGACTCGCCCAGTGCGGGCATCTTCACGGACTCAGACATGTCCTGGCGTCTCCTTCGATCGGGTCAGTTGTGGGCGTGCAGCGGCTTGCCGGCAAGGGCCAGCGCGGCCTCGCCCATTGCCTCGTCCTGCGTCGGGTGGGCATGCACGAGGTTAGCGACGTCCTCCGGGTAGGCCTCCCAGTTCACCATGAGCTGGCCCTCGCCGATGAGCTCGCCGACACGCGCGCCGAGCAGGTGGACACCCACGATGGGGCCGTCCTTCTCACGGACGAGCTTGATGAAGCCCGTGGTGGCGAGGATCTGGCTCTTGCCGTTGCCGGCAAGGTTGTACTCGACCGTCTCGACGCCGTCCGGGCCGTAGGTCTCCTTGGCCTGCGCCTCGGTGAGGCCGACGGAGCCGACCTGGGGCTCGCAGTACGTGACGCGCGGGATCCCGGACTCCACGATGGGGGCGGGGGACAGGCCGGCGATCTCCTCGGCGACGAAGATGCCCTGCTGGAAGCCGCGGTGGGCCAGCTGCAGGCCGGGGACGATGTCGCCCACGGCGTAGATGTTGCCGACACCGGTGTGGAGGCGCTCGTTGGTGAGCACGAAGCCGCGCTCCATCGGCACGCCGTTCTCCTCGTAGCCCAGGTTCGCGGTGGCGGGGCCACGGCCGACGGCGACGAGCAGGAGCTCGGCCTCGATGGTCTTGCCGTCCTGGGTGGTGACGACGACGCCGTCGTCGTTCTGCGTCACGCCGGCGAACATCGTCTTCGTGTGGAAGGCGATCTTGCGCTTGCGGTAGGCGCGCTCGAGCCCCTTCGAGAGGGACTCGTCCTCGTTGGGGACCAGGTGGGGCAGGCCCTCGATGATGGTGACGTCGGCACCGAAGGAGTTCCACACGGAGGCGAACTCGACGCCGATGACGCCGCCGCCGAGGATGACGGCGGACTTGGGCACGTAGTTCAGCTCGAGCGCCTGCTCGGACGTGATGACCCGTCCGCCGATCTCCAGCCCCGGGATGGACTTGGAGTAGGAGCCGGAGGCCAGGATGATGTTCTTGCCCTTGTAGAGCGTGCCGTCGACCTCGACGGTGTCGGCGGCGACGAGCTTGCCCCAGCCGGTGATGAGGTCGACCTTGCGCGAGGAGACAAGGCCCTGCAGGCCCTTGTACAGGCGGGCGATGATGCCGTCCTTGTAGCTGTTCACCCCGGGCATGTCGATGCTGCCGAAGGTGCTCTGGACGCCGAACGTCTTGCTCTCGCGGATGGTGTCAGCGACCTCCGCGGAGTGGAGCAGCGCCTTGGTGGGGATGCACCCACGGTGCAGGCAGGTGCCCCCGAGCTTGTCGGCCTCGATCAGGGCGACCTTCTGGCCCAGCTGGGCACCTCGGAGGGCCGCGGCGTATCCGCCACTTCCTGCCCCAAGGATGACGACGTCGTACTCCTTTGTGTCTGCCACAAACCTCTCCTCGAGCGCGCTTGGAGACCCTGATGGGTCGGGTCCGCCGACATTGTTTCACCCTCCCCGCCGCCGGGGCCAAACGTTCCATGACGAGCCGGTCACATTCCCGGCCGCCCCGGGCGGCCCGCAGCCCAGCGAAGTCCCAGGTCCAGGCCGTAACATGCACCGCCATGGGTGTCTTCTCCCGCCGCCGGCCCGAGGCCGGGCGCCGGCCCGCCGACCTGCCGTCCGCGCGCGAGGCGCGCGCGGAGACCGTGACGCACTTCCGTGAGTTCGTCCGCACCAGGGTCGGTGTGGAGGCCTACGTGGAGCCGCCGACGGCGCACGACCCGTTCACGATCGTCCTCGTGGCGCGCACGGGGGAGTGGACCCGCCGGCGGGTCCCGGACGAGAAGGCCGCGCGGGCGCTGGCGAGGGAGCTCGCCATCCCGGTCTACGACGTCCACCTCACCGGGTACCCCGCCAGCATGCGGCAGTGGAGCTCGGCCAACCGGGGCCCGCGCTGACCGTCCTCAGCGCTGCGCGGCGGCCTCGAGCACGCCCAGCAGGGTGCGCAGCCCCATGCCCGTGCCGCCCTTGGGGGTGTACCCGTAGGCCGAGGACTCGTTGTAGGCCGGGCCGGCGACGTCGAGGTGCGCCCACGGCGTGTCCCCGACGAACTCCTTGAGGAACAGACCGGCGACGAGCATGCCGCCGAACCGGTCGCCCATGTTGGCGATGTCGGCGACCGGCGACTTCAGGGAGTCGCGCAGCTCCTCCGGGAGCGGCATGGGCCAGAACTGCTCGCCCACGGCGCCGGCTGCGGCCACGACGTCGGCGCGCACGTCGTCGGTGCCCATGACGGCGGCGACCCGGCTGCCCAGCGCCACCACCTGGGCGCCCGTGAGCGTGGCGATGTCGAGGATCGCGTCGGGCGCCTCCTCGCGGGCGGCGGCCAGCGCGTCACCGAGGACGAGGCGGCCCTCCGCGTCGGTGTTGAGCACCTCCACCGTGGTCCCGTCGCGCATCGTGACGACGTCGGAGGGGCGCTGCGCGCCGCCGCCGGGCATGTTCTCGGCCAGGGCGAGCCACCCGGTCACCCGCACGGGCAGCCCGAGGGCGGCGGCGGCCAGGACGGTGTGCAGCACGGTCGCGGCGCCGGCCATGTCGTCCTTCATGTTCTCCATGCCCTTCGCGGGCTTGAGGGACAGGCCGCCGGAGTCGAACGTGATGCCCTTGCCCACGAGGGCGTAGTGCGCCTTCGCGCGGGCGGGCGAGTAGGCGACCTTGACGAGGCGGGGCGGGCGGGCCGAGCCCTGGCCCACGCCGAGGATGCCGCCGTAGCCGCCGGCGGCGAGGTCGTTCTCGTCGAGGACCGTCACGGTCACCTTCGTGCCCCGGGCTGCCGCGCGGGCCTCCTCGGCGAAGGACTCCGGGTACAGGTGCTTCGGCGAGGCGTTGACGAGGTCGCGGGTCGCCCGGACGCCGGCGCCGATGGCCTGGGCGCGCACGAGCGCAGCCTTGGCGTCCTTGTCCCGCGCGAGCGGCGTGGCCAGCACGAGGCGGGCCACGGGCGCCGGGTCGGAGGTCTTGTAGTGGTCGAAGCGGTAGGCGCCGAGCAGGGCGCCCTCGGCGACGGCCCCCACCTGGGCCGCGTCCGCGGCGGGCAGGGCGAGGACCACGTCGGCGGTGCCGGCGAGGCTGCGCACCGCCGCACCGGCGGCGCGGCGCAGCGTCTCGGGCGAGAGCGCCGCCGACTCGGGACCGACGCCGGTCAGCACGGCGACCGTGGCGGCCAGCCCGTCGCCGGCCGGGACCCGCACGACCTCGCCCGCCTTGCCGGTCACGCCGAGGGCCGGCAGCAGCGCCGTGAGCGGGGCGACGGCCTTCGGGGGAAGGTGCTCGCCGCCGAGCACGCGGGGTCCGTCGGGGCCGCCCGCGACCGCGATGACGATCGCGTCGGCGCGGGTCCGGGCAGGGTTCTTGGTGGTCAGCGTCAGGTCGGTCACGACGTCGATGCTAGCCCGGAGGCTCATCGGCGGTAATCTCCCGGGGTGCTCCCCGCCCTCGTCCTCGCCTCGGTGCTCGCCGCGCTCCTGGCGCTGTGGGCGCTGTGGTTCACCGTCCGAGACCGCGCGGTGATCCTCAAGCAGCTCATCGGCGGCGCCGTCGTCGAGGTCGCCCTCCTGGCGCAGATCGTCGTGGCGGCCGTCGCCCTCGCCGGCGGGCACGACGTGCGCGAACCGTGGACGCTGTGGGGGTACCTCGTCGTCGCCGTCCTGCTCCTGCCGGTGGCGGCCGCGTGGGCGTTCGCGGAACGGACGCGCTGGAGCTCGGTGGTGCTCCTCGTCGCCTGCGTCGCGATCCTGGCGATGCAGGCGAGGGTGTGGCAGGTATGGACCGCATGAACGGGGACACGGTGACGACGAGCGACGACGAGGCCCGGCGCGAGCCGCGCGCGGCGTACGAGCCCGTGACGACGACGTCGACCACGGACACCCGGCGCCCGGCGTACGGCTCCGGGCGGGTGCTGATCCTCGTGTACGGCATCTTCGCGGTCGCGGCGACGGCCCGGGCGACCGTGCAGCTGCTGCAGCGCCCCGGCGAGGCGCCGGTGGCCTACGGCCTGTCCGCGCTGGCGGGCGTGGTCTACATCGCCGCCACGGTGGCGCTGGCCCACAACGGGCGGCGCATGCGCCGGCTCGGCTGGTGCGCGGTGCTCTTCGAGCTCGTCGGTGTGCTGGCCGTCGGCACGCTCAGCGTCGCGCGCCCCGACCTGTTCCCGCACGACTCGGTCTGGTCCCACTTCGGCAGCGGCTACGGGTATGTGCCCGCCGTGCTGCCGTTGCTCGGCGTCGCCTGGCTCTGGCACTCCAGCCCCGCCCGCGTCGCCGCGCACGCCGATCGCGGCTGAGCCGCGCCGGTAGGCTCGCGGCGTGTACCCCCTCCTCTTCCGCGCCGTCGCCGTGCGTCTCGACCCCGAGCAGGCCCACCAGCTCGCGATGCGCGCGATCCGTGCCACCAGCCACGTCCCCGTCCTCTCCACGGCGGTCCGGGCGACCCTGGGCAGGCGTCCGGCACGGCCGGTGCCGTCCCGCGCGGGCGGTGGCCCGCTGGCCCGGCCCGTGCCGGGCGTTCTCGGGCTGGCCGCGGGCATGGACAAGGACGCAGACACGGCGCTCGGCATGGACATGCTCGGGTTCGGCTTCGTGGAGATCGGCACGGTGACCGCGCACGCGCAGCCCGGCAACGACCGGCCGCGGCTGTGGCGGCACGTCCCCGAGCGGGCGCTGCGCAACCGGATGGGCTTCAACAACCACGGCGCGGCCGCGGCGGCGGACCAGCTGCGCCGGCTGAGGGGCACCCGCCGCGGCCGTGCGGTGGTCGTCGGCGCCAACATCGGCAAGAGCAAGGTCACCCCGCTCGAGGACGCGGTGGACGACTACACGACCAGCGCCCGCGAGGTGGCGCCGTGGGCCGACTACCTCGTGGTCAACGTCTCCTCGCCCAACACCCCCGGGCTGCGGGACCTGCAGGCGGTCGAGTCGCTGCGGCCCATCCTCGTCGCGGTGCGCTCCGCCGCGGACGCCGCCGCACGCCGCACGGTCCCCCTCCTCGTCAAGATCGCCCCCGACCTCGCGGACGAGGAGGTCGACGCGATCGCCGACCTCGCCCGCGAGCTCGGCCTGGCCGGGGTGGTGGCCACGAACACGACCATCGCCCACGGGTACGGCCCCGGCGGCCTGTCCGGCGAGCCCCTGCGCGAGCGCTCCCTCGCGGTCGTGCGGCGGCTGCGGGACCGGCTGGGGCCGGGGCCGGTCATCATGGGCGTCGGGGGGATCTCCACGGTGGCCGACGCCGAGGCGATGCTCGCCGCCGGCGCCGACCTGCTCCAGGCCTACTCCGCGTTCATCTACAACGGGCCCGCCTGGCCGGGGCGGATGAACCGGGCGCTGGCGCGGCGCCGCGGCTGAGCCGCGCAGTACCCCGACGGCGTGCCGCCCCGCGGGGCCGCTCAGCTCGGGCGCCCGTGCGGGGCCCGCTCCCAGGTCAGGGCGGGATCCCGGACGACCTTGTCGCCGAGCGCGTCGTCGACGAGCTCCATGAGCTCGGGCGGGATGACGACGCCGGAGGCCTTGACGTTCTCCGCCACCTGCTCGGGACGCGAGGCGCCGATGATCGCGGCGGCGACGTTGTCGTTCTGCAGCACCCACGCCACGGCGAGCTGGGCCAGCGTCAGCCCGAGGTCCTCGGCGATCGGGCGCAGGTCCTGGACGCGGGACAGCAGCTCGTCGTCGAGGAACCGCTGGATGAACCGCGCACCACCGCGCTCGTCCGTGGCCCGCGACCCCTCGGGCGGCGTCCCCCCGGGGAGGTACTTGCCGGTCAGGACGCCCTGGGCGACGGGGGAGAAGACGATCTGCGACATCCCGAGCTCGCGGGCGGTGGGCACGACCTCTCCCTCGATGACCCGCCAGAGCATGGAGTACTGCGGCTGGGAGGAGATGACCTGGAAGCCGAGCTCCTTCGAGAGGTCGTGGGCATACCGCAGCTGCTCCGCGGTCCACTCGGAGACCCCGATGTAGAGCGCCTTGCCCTGCCGGACGACGTCCGCGAAGGCCTGCATGGTCTCCTCGATGGGCGTCTCGACGTCGTAGCGGTGGGCCTGGTACACGTCGACGTAGTCCGTGCGCAGGCGCCTCAGCGAGCCGTCGATGGACTCCATGATGTGCTTGCGGGAGAGCCCGGAGTCGTTGGGGCCCTTCTCCCCGGTGGGCCAGTACACCTTCGTCAGCAGGACGAGGCCCTCGCGCCGCTCGCCCTTGAGGGCCTTGCCGAGGACCTTCTCGGCCTTGCCGTTGACGTAGGTGTCGGCCGTGTCGAACGTCGTGATGCCCGCGTCGAGGGCGGCGCGGACGCACGCGGTCGCCGCATCCGCGTCCACCTGCGAGCCGTGCGTGAGCCAGTTGCCGTAGATGATCTCGGAGACCTTCAGGCCGGAGCGGCCCAGGAAGCGGTGGTTGACCATGCCGCGATGCTAGGGCAGGCCCACGCCGGCACGCCCGGGGACGACCGGACCGCCCGGGGACGACCGGACCGCCCGGGGTCGGCCGGGTCCACCCGGGACGGCCAGGTGCACCCGGGTCAGGCGGGGTACTCCCCGCGCTTGACCTGCGGCTTGGGCTGGCGCAGCCCGCGCCAGTAGAAGGCGCGGCCGAAGGCGTAGAAGCCCGTCCAGGCGGGGATCCCGGCCGCGCCGAACTTCTTGGCGAGGCGACGCTTGAGGACGACCGCCATGACCAGCGAGTCGACGATGGCGACGAGCAGGACGGCGTAGAGACCGAGCACCAGGGTCTGCGCCAGGTCCGGGAACCGCGTGAGGGCGAACATCACGACGATCATCAGCAGGGCCAGCGGCATGAAGAACTCCGCGATGCACCAGCGGGCGTCGACGTAGTCGCGGGCGTACCGGCGCACCGGGCCCTTGTCACGCAGGGGGAGGTACCGGTCGTCGCCCGTGGCCATGGCCTGGCGCTGGCGGGTGTACGCCTCGTTGCGCTTCTCCCGCTGGATGCGCCGCGCCTCCTTGCGGTCGTCCGGGACGAGGGGGCGACGGTTGCGGGCCTCCGCCTCCTTGCGCTTGGGGGTGGGGCGACCCTTGCCGCCGAGCAGGTCCTCGGTGGGCTCAGGCTCGGCAGGGGTGGTGTTCCGTCGTCCGATCACCCAAGAAGGTTAGTCGACATCGCCAGGGGTCCGGCACCGCCCGCCCAGGCGCGTGCGCCCTCCATGACGGTCATCGCGGCGACGTAGAACAGGTAGACGTCGACGGCGGCGATGAGGACCCACTCGCGCGCGGACCCGGCCGCGCCGAGGACCGGCAGGGCGAAGTACCCGCTGCGCCGCCACAGCGGCGACTCCACGACAGGCCGGGGACGAGCCGGCCAGAACGGCGGCACGCCGTCGACGGTGAGGGCGTCCCCGAGCACGTGCACCGAGCAGCCCAGAACCACGGACAGCGGCAGCCACCACGTCGACTCCGGGGCGACCCAGGTGACGGCGGAGGCGGTGGCGAGGGCCACCAGCCACGAGGAGAACCGGCCCCGCGTCAGGTGCAGCGCCTTGGCGGCGAACGCGACGAGCAGGATGATCATCAACCACGCCCCCAGCTGGAACTCCTCGCCGCCGAGGGGGATCCGCACGGTCGCGAGGCCCCTGGCGAGCAGCCCGAACGCGGCGATGCCGAGGATCGAGTGGGTCCCGTGCCGGTGGCCGCCGCTGATGTCGCTGACCCAGCGGGTCACCCACCGGGTGACCGGCGGCAGGGAGTGGGCGATGGTGCCGGAGTGGTGGTCGACGTCGGGCAGCAGCGCGGCCCCGGCCGTGACGACCGCGCCGGCGAGGATCTCGGCGGGGGAGAGCTGGATCAGGCCGAGCGTGCCGGGGACCGTGGCGGTCACCGCCACCCATGCGGCGGCTCCGGTGGTGGCATGGCTGTGGCCCATCATGTGCGGCGTCCTCCGTGGTGCGTCGTCGCACCCTCGTCGTGCGCGCGCCCCAGTCTCCGCCCGGGGTCCGCGCCCCCGGGCGATCGCCACGGTGACCGTCCTCACTCCGGCGCCGCCCGGTGGGCGGCGGCGGGCCACCCACGGGTCTCATCGGCGGGATTACTGCGCCCGCACATTTCCGACGTTCTCGTCGGTTTCTTGGGCGCCTCGTCCGGTCGGATCACGGGCTTTGACGAGACCCCCGGAGGCAGTACATTCCCTATCGGCTGCTAATTAGGCAAGCCTCACCTCACGTAAATTGTCACGCTGCTGTGGCATCGACGTTCTCTCGAAGGGTCGGACCGTGCTCGCGAACTTCCTGATCGGCCTGCGCGAGGGCCTGGAGGCCGCCCTCGTGGTGAGCATCCTCGTCGCCTACCTGGTCAAGACGGGCAGGCGGGACCTCCTACCGCAGCTGTGGCTCGGCGTCGGCGCCGCCGTCGTCGTCTCGCTCGCCTTCGGGGCGGTCCTCACGTTCGGCCCCCGCGGCCTGTCCTTCGAGGCCCAGGAGGCGATCGGCGGCACGCTGTCGATCCTCGCGGTCGGGCTGCTGACCTGGATGATCTTCTGGATGGCGCGGACCGCCCGCCATCTCAAGTCGGACCTGCAGGGCCGGCTGGGCGACGCCGTGGCGGCCGGCGGGCGCGCCGTCGCCGTCATGGCCCTCTTCGCCGTGGGCCGCGAGGGGCTGGAGACCGCCCTGTTCCTCTGGGCGGGTGCCGCGGCCACCGGCGCCTCGACCCTGCCCCTGGTCGGCGCGGTCCTCGGCCTGGCCGCCGCCGTCGGCATCGGGTGGGCGATGTACCGCGGCGCGGTGCGCCTGAACCTCGCGGTCTTCTTCCAGTGGACCGGCGTCTTCGTCATCGTCGTGGCCGCGGGGGTGCTGGCCTACGGCGTCCACGACCTGCAGGAGGCCGGCATCCTGCCCGGGCTGAACGCGCTGGCCTTCGACGTCTCCGCCCAGGTCCCGCCGTCCAGCTGGTACGCCACCGTGCTCAAGGGCATCTTCAACTTCACCCCCGCCACCACCTGGCTCCAGGCCGCGGCCTGGACGGCGTACGTCGCCGCGATCCTGCCCCTGTTCGTCCACCGCGTCTGGGCCCGTCCCGGGCAGGCGCGCCGCCCGTCCCCGGCACCGGCCGGCACGAGCGTGTGACCCCTCACCACGAAGCACCCATGAGCCGTTCGACAAGGAGCACCATGAGCCGCAGCCGCGGACACCGCACGACCCAGCTCGCCGCCGCGGCGGGGGCCCTCGCGCTGACCGTGACGCTGACGGCGTGCACCGACAACACGGCGGCGACCCCGGCCAGTGGCGGCGGCGCCACCACCGTGACCGTCGACTCCTCGGCCGACGCGTGCACGCTCTCGGCCCCCCAGGCGCCCTCGGGCCACCTGGTCTTCACGGTCACCAACACCGGCCCCGACGTCACGGAGTTCTACCTGCTCGCCGAGGACGGCCTGCGCATCGTCGCGGAGGTCGAGAACATCGGCCCGGGTATCAGCCGCGACCTCGTGGTCACCGCCAAGCCCGGCAGCTACGTCACGGCCTGCAAGCCGGGCATGGCCGGCGACGGCATCCGCGCGCCCTTCACCGTCACGGACTCCGGCACGGACGTCGCCCCCACCGGCCAGCCGGCCGCCCAGGCCGAGACCGCGACGGCGAACTACGTCACTTACGTCAAGGACCAGACCCAGCAGCTGCTCACGGGCACGCAGGCATTCGTGGACGCCTACAAGGCGGGCGACGACGACGCCGCGCGCGGCCTCTACGCCCCGACCCGCATGCACTGGGAGCGCATCGAGCCGGTGGCCGAGTCCTTCGGCGACCTCGACCCGCTCATGGACCTGCGCGAGGCCGACCTGGAGCAGGGCCAGGAGTGGACCGGCTGGCACCTGCTGGAGAAGGACCTGTGGCCGCCCGCCGGCGGCGCCGCGACCCCGCTGACCCCCGAGCAGCGCGCGCACTACGCGGACCTGCTCCTCGAGCACACCACCCAGCTCGACACCCGCGTCGGCGCCGCCGACTTCGAGGAGTCCATGGACGCCGCCACCATCGCCAACGGCGCCAAGTCCCTGCTCGACGAGGTCGCCACCGGCAAGGTCACGGGCGAGGAGGAGATCTGGTCGCACACCGACCTGTGGGACTTCCAGGGCAACGTCGACGGCGCCCGCGTCGCGTACGAGGGCCTGCGGGACATCGTCCGCGCCGAGGACCCGGACCTCGCCGCCGAGCTGGACGAGCAGTTCACCGCCGTCCAGGCCCTGCTCGACGCGCAGCGGGTGGGTGACGGCTTCAAGACCTACACCGACCTGACCGAGGGCGAGGTGCGGGCGTTCGCCGACGCCGTCAACGCCCTCGGGGAGCCGCTGTCCAGGCTCGCCGCGGCCGTGGTGCTGTAGGGGGCCGGGCAGGGATGAACGAGACGCACGATCAGGCCGCCGAGGACGCCCAGCCGGGTGCGCGGCCGCGCACCCTGAGCCGGCGCGGGCTCCTGGGCCTGGCCGGCGCCGGCGTCGCCGTCCTCGGCGCGGGTGCCGCGGCGGGCTACGCCGCCGGGCAGGGCGGGGCGTCCGGGCCGGCCCTGGCGGCGCAGCCCTTCCCGGGCGCGCACCAGTCCGGGATCCTGACCCCCGCGCAGGACCGGCTGCACTTCGCCACGTTCGACCTGACGACCACCTCCCGCGACGACGTCATCGACCTGCTGCGCAGCTGGACCGAGGCGGCGGCGCGCATGACCCGGGGCGAGCCCGCCGGCGGGCTCGGCCCCACCTCCGGGCCCTACGACGCGCCGCCGGACGACACCGGGGAGGCCGCCGACCTCGACGCCGCCGGTCTCACCCTCACCTTCGGGTTCGGGCCCTCGATGTTCGCCGCCGACGGCGTCGACCGCTTCGGGCTCGCCGCGCGCCGGCCCTCCGCACTCGCCGACCTGCCGCACTTCCCCGGCGACGCGCTCGAGGACGCCCGCTGCGGCGGCGACCTCGCGGTCCAGGCGTGCGCGGACGACCCTCAGGTGGCCGTGCACGCCATCCGCAACCTCGCCCGCCTGGCGTTCGGGACGGCGTCGGTGCGCTGGAGCCAGCTCGGCTACGGGCGCACGTCGACCACCTCCACGCACCAGTCCACCCCGCGCAACCTCTTCGGCTTCAAGGACGGCACCGCGAACGTCAAGGCCGAGGAGGAGGACGCCGGCGAGCACGTCTGGGTCGGCGGGGACGACGTCGCCGCGGACGCCGCCGCCGGGCAGGACTCCGCCTGGCTCGCCGGGGGCTCCTACCTCATCGCCCGCCGCATCCGCATGACGATCGAGACGTGGGACCGCTCGTCGCTGCGTGAGCAGGAGACGATCATCGGCCGCACCAAGGGCTCAGGCGCCCCGCTCTCCGGCGGCGAGGAGCACACGGAGCCCGACTTCGCCCTGGCGGGCCGGGACGGCAAGCCGCTCATCGCCGCCCACTCGCACGTCGCGCTCGCCCACCCGAGCGCCAACGGCGGGGCACGGATGCTGCGCCGCGGCTACAACTACACCGACGGCTCGGACGGCCTGGGCCGCCTCGACGCGGGACTGTTCTTCATCGCCTACGTCCGCGACCCCGCCACCCAGTACGTCCCCCTGCAGAACACGCTCGCGAAGAACGACCTCCTCAGCGAGTACCTCCGCCACACCGGCTCGGGCATCTGGGCCGTCCCGCCCGGCGTGCCCGAGGGCGCGGCCCTCGGCGGCCGGGACGGGGCCTACATCGCGCAGGCGCTGTTCGAGGGCTGACCCGGCGCGCGTGCGTACTAGCCTCGGTGGGTGATCACCGTCGACGAGCTAGCCCGACGCACCCACGAGGCCTTCGCCCAGGTGCGTGCCGACCTCGAGGACCTCGTGCGCATCCCGAGCGTGTCCTCGCCCGCCTTCGACCAGGACCACGTGCGCGCCAGCGCCGAGGCCGTCGCCCTGCTCCTGCGCGAGGCCGGGATGACCCGGGTCGACGTCCTCCAGGTCGAGGTGCCGGGCGGCGACCGGGGCCGGCCCGCCGTCGTCGCCCACCGCGCGGGGCCCGACGGCGCACCCACGGTGCTCCTCTACGCCCACCACGACGTCCAGCCGCCCGGCGAGGCCGCGGGCTGGACGTCGGACCCCTTCGAGCCGGTCCAGCGCGGCGAGCGCCTGTTCGGGCGCGGCGCGGCCGACGACAAGGCGGGCATCATGGCCCACGTCGGCGCCCTGCGAGTCCTCGGGGAGGACCTCGGCGTGGGCGTCACCGTCTTCGTCGAGGGCGAGGAGGAGATCGGCTCCCCGACCTTCACCCCGTTCCTGCACGCGTACCGCGACCGTCTCGAGGCGGACGTCATCGTCGTGGCCGACTCCAACAACTGGAAGGTCGGCGTCCCCGCGCTGACGACCTCCCTGCGCGGGCTCGTGGACTGCGAGGTCGAGGTCCGGGTGCTCGGGCACGCCGTGCACTCCGGCATGTTCGGCGGCCCCGTGCTGGACGCGGTCACGCTGATGAGCCGGCTCGTCGCGACCCTGCACGACGACGAGGGGAACGTGGCCGTGGCCGGCCTCGTCGCCAGGGACCACGCCGACGTCGACTACCCGGAGGACGAGCTGCGCGCCGACGCGTCCGTCGTGCCCGGATACCAGCTCGCCGGCAGCGGCCCGCTCGCCGCGCGGATGTGGACCAAGCCCGCCATCGCCGTCATCGGCCTCGACGCCACCAGCGTCGCGCGGTCCTCCAACACCATCGCGCCCGTGTGCCGCGCCAAGCTGTCCATGCGCATCGCTCCGGGGCAGGACCCGGTGGAGGCGGAGCGGCTGCTGCACGACCACCTCGTGGCGCACGCCCCCTTCGGCGCCCAGGTCACCGTCACGGCGGGGGAGCGGGGGCAGACCTTCGACGCGACCGAGGACACCCAGGAGATGCGCGACGCCCGCTGGGCCTTCCACCAGGCGTGGGGCCGCGAGCCCGTCGACATCGGCGTGGGCGGCTCGATCCCGTTCATCTCCGAGCTCCAGGAGGCCTTTCCCGGCGCGAAGATCCTCGTGACGGGCGTGGAGGACCCGGACTCGCGGGCGCACAGCGAGGACGAGTCGGTGCACCTCGGCGAGCTCGAGAAGGTCGTGCTCGCCGAGTCGCTCCTGCTGGCGCGGCTGGGCAAGCAGGTCTGACGCCGCGCACCCGCCGGGCACGTGCCGGGGGAGTGGGCCCCGGTCGGGGATGATGGCCGCGTGCGCATCCTCCTGGCCCCCGACCGCTTCTCCGGCACCCTCACGGCGGTCGAGGCCGCCGCGGCCCTCGGCGCGGGGTGGGCCCAGGCCGCCCCGGACGACGCCGTCACCGCGGTGGCGATGTCCGACGGCTCCGCGGGGCTGCTGGACGTCGTCGCCGCCGCGCGCGGCGGCCGGCTGGTGCCCATGACCGTGCCCGGACCGCTCGGGGCGCCGGTGCCCGCCGCCGTCCTGCACGTCCCCGGTGGCGGCGGCGGGACCGCTTACGTCGAGGCCGACCAGGCGATCGGGCCGCACCTCGTCCCCGAGGCGGACCGGCGCCGGGCCGCGGAGCGGGGGACCAGCGCCGGGGTGGGCCACCTCCTGGCGGCGGCCGTGCGCACCGGCGCGAGCAGGGTGGTCGTCGGGCTGGGCGCCGCCGCGGTGCACGACGCCGGCGCCGGCCTGCTGTCCGTGCTCGCCGGGGGCGCCGGTACTGCCGGCATGCCGTCGGACGCCGGCGCCGACGCGTTCCCCTCCGCCGGCCCCGGTCCCGCCGGCACTCTCGGCGCCGGGGGGCTGGCGCTCGCCGGGCTGACCCCGGCGGACACCGAGGCCCTCGCCGCGGTCCGGGACCGGCTCGTCCAGGTGGACCTCCTCCTTGCCGTCGCGGACGACGCGCCCCTCCTCGGCCTGCACGGGGCCGGCGCTGTCCTCGGCCAGGACCCCGCGGTCGGTCCCGCCGCGGCCCAGGACCTCGAGCGCGCCCTGGGCCACGCGACGGACCTGCTCGAGCGCCGGGCCGCCACCCTGGGAGACCCCCGCCGCGGGTGGGCGCTCCGGGCGGCGGCCCCCGGCCACGAGCACGCCCCGCGCACCCCCGCGCCGCTCGCCCTCGCGGACGCACCGGGGCGCGCCCCCGCGACCCGGCTCGCCCGCCGCGGCGGCACCGGCGCGGGGGGAGGGACGGCCTTCCTCCTCCAGCTCCTGGGCGGCCGTGTGCTGCCGGGGGCGGACGTCGTCGCCGACGCCGTCGGGCTGCGCGCACACGTCGCGAAGGCGGACCTGGTGGTCACGGGCGGGCAGCTGCTGGACGCCCCGAGCCTCACCGGCTCGGTGACGGCGACCGTCGCGCGCCTGGCCATGGAACGCGGGCTTCCGGTGGTGGTGGTGGCCGAGGAGGTCCGGGCGAGCCGGCGGGAGGCGGCCCAGGCCGGTATCAGCGCCACGTACGAGGTGCTGGACCGCCGTCGTGACGGCTCGTCCGGGAAGCTCCACGGCGCGGCCCACGCGCGGGACCGGCTCACCGTGCGAGGGGCCCGCGTCGCCCGCACCTGGTCCGCGTGACGTCCCGCACGCCGCCGCCCGCCTCCCCGCGCCGCTGCGCGCCCGAACCGGCGGCACCACGGCATCGGGAGCCCGGCCGGGGGAGGACGACGTAGGCTAGCGGGGAACAACGCCGCGATCAGGACGGTTCACCACTGAGCACGTCCATCGACGAAGTGGAGAGACGAATGAGTGACACCACCGAGGTCACCACGCACGCCGTGGAGCTGACCGATGTCGCAGCGAACAAGGTTCGGGCCCTGCTCGAGCAGGAGGGCCGCGACGACCTGCGTCTGCGCGTGGCCGTGCAGCCCGGCGGATGCTCCGGCCTGATCTACCAGCTGTACTTCGACGAGCGCATGCTCGACGGGGACGCGGTGCGCGACTTCGGCGGGGTGGAGGTCGTGGTTGACCGCATGAGCGTGCCCTACCTCGAGGGCGCGACGATCGACTTCGCCGACACGATCGAGAAGCAGGGCTTCACGATCGACAACCCGAACGCCGGCGGGTCCTGCGCCTGCGGCGACTCCTTCCACTGATCGGCTCCTCCGAGCCGACAGCGCCGACAGCGCCGACGGCCCCGCCGGACGTTCCGGTCGGGGCCGTTGCGCTGCCTGGGGCCGTCCCGGCCCGCTGAACCCGAGCACCGACCAGGAGAACCTGTGCACCGTCGTCCCACCGTCCTGACCTCCCTCGCCGTCGCCGCGGCGCTCACCCTCGCCGGCTGCTCCGGCGACGGCGAGCCCGACGCCAGCGCCTCCACAGACGCCAGCCCCTCGGCCGAGGCCACCCCGGCCGGCACGGAGATGCCGACGGTCGCGGGCGCCTTCGGTGAGGCACCGGCCCTGACCTTCCCGGGGACGGGAGCGCCCGCCGAGCTGAAGACCGAGGTCCTCCAGGCCGGCGACGGGCCCGAGGTCGGGGCCGACGACTTCGTAGTCGCCAACTACCTGGGCCAGGTCTGGGACGGGGAGAAGTTCGACAGCTCCTTCGACCGCGGTGCGCCCTCCGGGTTCAGCCTCAACGGCGTCATCAAGGGCTGGAAGCAGGGGCTGACCGGCACGCACGTGGGCGACCGCGTGCTGCTGTCCATCCCCCCGGAGCTCGGGTACGGCGACAACCCGCAGGGCGGCGTCATCAAGCCGGGCGACCACCTCGTCTTCGTCGTCGACGTGGTCGGCACCTACGCCCCGGGCGTCACCGGCCAGGCCGACGCGGCGCCCGTCGAGCCGGCGCCCGAGCTCCCGGTGACGATCACCGGCGACCTCGGCGCGCCGGCCAAGATCGCCGTGAAGGACGGGGCGCCGGAGCCCACGGAACCGACCGCCACGGTGGTCGCCACGGGCACCGGCGAGGCCGTCCCCGGCAGCGCCGGGTCCACCGTCATCCTCCAGGTCGCCCAGACCCTCTGGGACAACAGCCAGTCCGTGTCCAGCTGGGAGACGTCCGGCGTCCAGGGCGTGTCGCTCGGCCAGGGCGGCGTCCTGGACAAGCTTGCCGGCACACCGGTGGGCTCCCGCGTCGTGCTCCAGATCCCGGCCGTGGAGTCGGCGAGCCCCTCGCCGGCCCAGGCGTGGGTCATCGACATCATCGACGTGGTCAGCGGCGGCTGAACGAGTGGCCCGGCCCGCCGGCCGGCCACTCACGACCGCGGCCCGGTCGGGCACCCCCGCACCGGGAGCCCGGCCGGGCCGCGGCGTTCGCGCCGTCCCCGGGCCGCGGGGGTGCCGTCCGTGCCGGCGCGCCCCAGCCGTACGTTCCTCGCGTCGGCCCCCTCGGGACAATTCGGACGAGTTTCCCCCATGGGATCTGACACGGCGTCAAGAAACGCCGGCCACGCCCGCCGTGGCGGGCGCGATCCCGCGCCGATCACCGGTAAGGTGACGGAGAAGGACGTTCGTCCTGGTCTCCGTGCGCCCGCGCGCCATAGGCGCGGGCCGGGCGGGAATGATCTGTCCTTCGAGGTCAACCCCAGCTCAGCACCGCGTCGGAAGGTCAGATCCCGTGCGATCACCGTCAAAGCACCAGGGCAGGCGCCCTGTCGTGCGCAGCCTCGCCCTAGCCGCCGGCGTGGCGCTCGCCCTTGCGGCGTGCGCCCCGGCGGACCAGTTCCCCAGCGAGCCGGGCAAGGGCATCGATGTCGGGTTCCTTCCCAGCGATCGGAGCCTGACCGACCACACCGGCGGGATCATCGACCTGTGGAACGGTTCCTGGATCGCCGCCCTCGCCGTCGGCGTCGTGGTCTGGGGCCTGACGATCTGGTGCATCGTCGCGTACCGCAAGCGCAAGAACGACGACCGCCTGCCGGTCCAGCTGCGCTACCACGTGCCGCTGGAGCTCATGTACACCGTCATCCCGATCCTCATGGTCGGCGTGCTGTTCTTCTTCTCCAGCCGCGTCCAGGGCGAGATCCAGGACACCAGCGCCAAGCCCGACCTCCAGGTCGAGGTCTACGGCAAGCAGTGGAGCTGGGACTTCAACTACCTCACCGAGGACGTGTACTACTCGGGTGACCGCGTGGCGCTGACGGGGGAGCCCGGTGTCGAGGAGACGCTCCCGACCCTGTACCTCCCGGTCAACGAGACGGTGGAGTTCACGCTGAAGTCGCGCGACGTCGCGCACGCCTTCTGGATCCCCGCGTTCCTGTACAAGATCGACCTCCTCCCCGGCCGGGTGAACCACTACCAGGTCACCCCCCAGAGGGAGGGCACCTTCTCGGGCAAGTGCGCCGAGCTCTGCGGGGAGTTCCACTCCGAGATGCTCTTCAACGTCAAGGTCGTCGACCGCGCGACCTTCGACGCCGAGATGACCACCCTGCGCGACGCCGGCCAGACCGGCCGCCTGGGTGACGAGCTCAACCGCCAGTACAACGTCGCTGGCGGGAACAACGGCGAAGGGAGCCAGAACTGATGGCTACCACCATCGAAACGCTCCCCGAGGTCGTGCCGGGGCTGCGGCCCCAGCGCCAGAGCCTGGGCAAGACGGTCGTCTCGTGGATCACGTCCACCGACCACAAGACCATCGGGTACATGTATCTGATCGTCGCGTTCATCTTCTTCTGCATCGGTGGCGTCCTCGCCCTGCTGATGCGGGCCGAGCTGTGGGAGCCCGGCATGCTCCTGCAGTCCAAGGAGCAGTACAACCAGCTGTTCACGATGCACGGCACGATCATGATGTTCCTGTTCGCGACGCCGCTGTTCACGGCGTTCGGCAACATCCTGGTGCCGCTGCAGATCGGCGCGCCGGACGTGGCGTTCCCGCGGCTGAACATGTTCGCCTTCTGGCTCTTCCTGTTCGGCGGCCTGATCACCGTGGCGGGGTTCCTCACGCCGAAGGGTGCGGCGAGCTTCGGCTGGACGGCGTACACGCCGCTGTCCAACGCCACGTTCTCCCCGGGGCTGGGCGGTGACCTGTGGGTCCTCGGCCTGGCGATGACCGGCTTCGGCACGATCTTCGGGTCGGTGAACTTCATCGCGTCGATCCTGACCATGCGCGCCCCCGGCATGACGATGTTCCGGATGCCGATCTTCACCTGGAACATCCTGATCACGTCCATCCTGGCGCTCATGGCGTTCCCGGTGCTGGCCGCCGCCCTGTTCGGGCTGGCCTTCGACCGGCTGTTCGGCGGGCAGATCTTCAACCCGGACGCCGGCGGCGCGATGCTGTGGCAGCACCTGTTCTGGTTCTTCGGGCACCCCGAGGTCTACATCATCGCGCTGCCCTTCTTCGGCATCATCTCCGAGATCCTGCCGGTCTTCTCCCGCAAGCCGATCTTCGGCTACAAGGGCCTCGTCCTGGCGACCGTCGCGATCGCCGCGCTGTCCGTGACCGTGTGGGCGCACCACATGTTCACGACCGGCGGCGTCATGCTGAACTTCTTCTCGCTGATGACCATGCTCATCGCGGTGCCCACCGGCGTGAAGTTCTTCAACTGGGTCGGCACGCTCTGGCGGGGCAAGCTCACCTTCGAGACCCCGATGCTCTACTCCCTGGGCTTCCTCGTCACATTCCTCTTCGGCGGCCTGACGGGCGTGATCCTGTCCAGCCCCGCGATGGACTTCCAGGTCCACGACAGCTACTTCGTCGTCGCGCACTTCCACTACGTCGTCTTCGGCACCGTCGTCTTCGCGATGTACGCGGGCTTCTTCTTCTGGTGGCCCAAGTGGACCGGGCGGATGCTCGACGAGAAGCTCGGGAAGGTCCAGTTCTGGCTGCTGTTCATCGGCTTCCACGCCACGTTCCTCGTGCAGCACTGGCTCGGTGTCCAGGGGGCTCCCCGCCGGTACCCCGACTACCTGCCCGAGGACGGCTTCCAGCTCTACCACCAGTTCTCGACGGTGGGCTCGATCGTCCTGGCGGTCTCCACGCTGCCGTTCATCTACAACGTCTACAAGACCCAGCGCGGCCCGCGGACGGTGTTCGTGGACGACCCGTGGGGCTTCGGCAACTCCCTCGAGTGGGCCACCGCCTCGCCCGTCCCGCGCCACAACTTCACCTCGCTGCCCCGGATCCGCTCGGAGCGTCCCGCGTTCGACCTGCACCACCCCGAGGTGGCGGCCATGGACCACGCCGAGCCCAACCGCGACGTGCTCGACTCGATCTACGCCAGCCCCGAGACGACGGGCCGGACCCAGGTGATCGAGCAGCGCGTGGCACGGGCGCAGCGCACCGACGACGAAGGGACGCGGCGATGAGCCACGACAACGAGCCGATGCGGGAGAAGAAGCCGCTGCACGTCGAGACCATCCTCTTCGGCGCCTCGGTCATCTTCTTCCTGCCCGTCGGCCTCATCTACGGCTATGTCGCCGACTGGGAGCCCGTCGGCACGGTCAGCCTGCTCCTCCTGTGCGGCATGTTCGGCCTCTCCGGGGGATACCTGTGGCTCCTGGGTCGGCGCGTGGACCCGCGCCCGGAGGACAACCCCACGGCAAACATCGAGGACCGGGCCGGCGAGGTCGGCGTGTTCTCCCCGCACAGCTGGTGGCCGCTCGTCCTCGGGCTCGGCGCGGCGCTGGCGTTCGCCGGTCTTGCGCTCGGCTACTGGGTCACCGGCCTCGGCGTCCTCGTCGCGGTGATCGGGCTCGTCGGGCAGCTCTTCGAGTTCTCCCGCGGGCAGCACGCGCACTGAGCTAGCGCACCTGACCGCGACGGCCCCGGGCACGCACGTGCCCGGGGCCTTCCCGTACCCGCGGGCGGGTGCCCGGCGGGCGCCCTCGCCGCCCCAGGGTGTGCGCGCGGCCGCCCCTCCGGGCGCCACGGCACGAGAAAGGCCCCCAGGAACGCTCCTGGGGGCCTTTGCGGCGCCGCCGCGCCGGTCGTTGGTCGTCAGGCCGGGACGATGAGGCCGGAGGCCTGGGTCGTCGCCTTCGCGAGCCGGGCGGCCACGTCCTGCCAGTTGACGATGTTCCAGAACGCCTTGACGTAGTCGGCCTTGACGTTGAGGTAGTCGAGGTAGAAGGCGTGCTCCCACATGTCGAGCTGGAGCAGGGGGAGGGTGCCGACGGGCACGTTGTTCTGCTGGTCGAACATCTGGAAGATCACGAGCTTGCGGGAGAGCGAGTCGTAGGCGAGCACGGACCAGCCCGAGCCCTGGATCGACGTGGCGTTCGCGGTGAAGTGGTTCTTGAAGCCCTCGAACGACCCGAAGGAGTCCTTGATGGCCTCGGAGACCTCGCCCTCCGGCTCGCCGCCGCCCTCGGGGGAGAGGTTGTTCCAGAAGATCGTGTGGTTGATGTGGCCACCGAGGTTGAACGAGAGGTTCTTCTCGTACAGGTTCACGGCCGCCAGGTCGCCGCTCTCGCGCGCGGCCGCCAGCTTCTCGAGCGCGGTGTTGGCGCCGTCGACGTAGGTGGCGTGGTGCTTGTCGTGGTGCAGCTCCATGATCTTGCCGCTGATGTGCGGCTCGAGGGCGCTGTAGTCGTACGGGAGTTCGGGGAGCGTGTACACGGCCATGAATGTCCTCCTGGCTTGTCAGGCGGCGCCGAGGCGCCACGTAGTGCGTTCGTCCCGGGAGACGACCCGGTCACAAGGGACAACCTATTGCGTGCGGAAGTGTTCCCGCTCGTCCACGTCCTGAGACGACGGCGGCTGGCGCGGCAAGGCTCTCACCTGCGAAAACGGCGGCGGCCGGCTCCCCGAAGGGAACCGGCCGCCGCCGGGGGGAGCGTGGCCCGGGGGCTACTCCTTGCGCGCGAGCGTCGCCACGGACCTGCTGGCCAGGCCGTCGCCGTCCTCGTGCTGGTGCTCGTGGGGTGCCTCGAGCTCGACGCCGATCCCGCCGCCGCGGACGGGCTTGACCGGTCCGTCGTCGCCCTCGACTTCGCCGTGGGTGTGCGCGTGCGCGGCCACGAGCTCCGCCGGCGTGACGGGCTCGACCCGGTCCTCGTAGAAGAAGCGGGAGAGCTTCTGCCGGACGGCGTCCTTGCGGTAGCCGGGGCGGTCGACGCCGTTCCCGTCGGTCGCGCCCTCGATCTCGAGCACACGGTTCGGCTCGTGCGCCACGAGCAGCCACCGCTCGTGGTCCGAGAGGGGCTTGTGGACCTCCATGAAGGCGCCGTTGTCGAGCTGGACCACGCGGCCGGTCTCGTGGCCGTGCAGGGCGAGCTCCCGGTCGCGGCGCTGCAGGCCCAGGCAGATGCGCTTGGTGACCATGAAGAGCACGACGGGCAGGACGAAGAAGCCGATGCGCAGCGTCCAGGTGATGTCGTTGATGGAGAGGTGGAAGTGGGTGGCCAGGAGGTCGTTGGACCCGGCCGCCACCAGCAGCAGGAACTCACCCAGGATCGCGACGCCGATGGCGGTGCGGGTCGGGACGTTGCGCGGACGGTCGAGCACGTGGTGCTCGCGGGTGTCCTTGGTGGCTGCGGCCTCGATGAACGGGTACACCGCCAGCAGGCCGAACAGGATGCCCGGGATGACGAGCGCGGGGATGAGGACGTTCAGCGACAGGGTGTACCCGCCGATGACGACCTCCCAGCCGGGCATGAGGCGCAGCGCGCCCTCCATGAACAGCATGTACCAGTCGGGCTGGGCGCCGGCCGAGACGGGGGAGGGGTCGTACGGGCCGTAGTTCCACACCGCGTTGATGGACATCGTGGCGCCCATGAGGGCCAGGACGCCGAACGTCATGGCGAAGTAGCCGCCCATCTTCGCGGCGTAGACCGGGAATGCAGGGTAGCCGACGACGTTCTTGTCCGTGCGCCCGACGCCCGGGTACTGCGTGTGCTTGTGCACGACCATGAGCATGAGGTGCACGGTCACGAGCCCGATGATCAGGGCGGGGATCAGCAGGATGTGCACGGTGAACAGGCGCGGGATGATCTGCGTGCCGGGGAACTCGCCGCCGAAGAGCCCGAAGCTGGCGTAGGAGCCGATGATCGGGATGGACCGGGCGACACCGTCGGCGATGCGCAGGCCGTTGCCCGAGAGGACGTCGTCGGGGAGGGAGTACCCGGAGAACCCGGCGAGCAGGGCGAGCACCAGCAGCGAGAAGCCCACGAGCCAGTTGAGCTCACGGGGCTTGCGGAAGGCACCGGTGAAGAAGACGCGGAACATGTGCACCACGGCTGCGCCGATGAAGATCAGTGCGCCCCAGTGGTGGATCTGCCGCATCAGCAGGCCGCCCTTGACCTCGAACGACATGTGCAGCGTCGAGGCGAAGGCGTGGGACATGGGCACGCCCTGCATCGAGACCGGCAGCGCGTCCTCGGGGTAGGTCGTGTGCCCCATGGAGGGGTCGAAGAACATCGTCATGAAGACGCCGCTGATGAGGATGACGACGAAGCTCCACAGCGCGATCTCACCGAGCATGAAGGACCAGTGGTCCGGGAAGATCTTGCGCGAGATGAACTTGACGGCCTTGGCGACGCCGACCCGGTTGTCGAGGTAGTCGGCGGTGGTCGCCATGGTCGAGGACGGCGTGTACCCGCCGCCGGACTTCGTGGTTGAGGTACTCACTTCAGACGCTCCCAGAAGCTCGGGCCGACCGGCTCGGTGAAGTCACTGCGTGCCACGAGATAGCCCTCGTCGTCGACGGTGATGGGTAGCTGCGGCAGCGGACGCTTGGCCGGGCCAAAGACGACCTTGGCCTGGTCACTGATGTCGAACGTGGACTGGTGGCACGGGCACAGCAGGTGGTGGGTCTGCTGCTCGTACAGCGCCACGGGGCACCCGACGTGGGTGCAGATCTTGGAGTAGGCGACGATGCCGTCGTAGGACCAGTCCGCCTTCTCCGCCGGCTCCTTCAGCTCGCGGGGGTCGAGGCGCACCAGCAGGACGATGGCCTTGGCCTTCTCCTCGTAGAACTCCTCCTCGTCCTTGAGGGGCTCCGGGATCACGTGGAACACGGAGCCGATCGTGACGTCGGAGGCCTTGATGGGCTCGCCGGAGGGGTCCCGGGCGAGGCGCATGCCCGGCGCCCACATGGTGTGCTTGAACTTCGAGACATCCCAGTCGCCGCCGAGGTTGCCCACGAGCGGCACGAGGATGGGCAGCGGCGCGAGGGCCACGGCGCCCGCGAGGGCGCCCTTGAGCAGGGGCCGGCGGGCGATGCCGGAGTCGTTGACGCCGTCGACCATCATCTGGGCCGCGACCTCGCGGGTCTCCTGGGGGGAGCGCTGGGGGTGGCGTTCCTCGACGCGCTCGATGTTGTTCATCAGCGTCTTGGTCCAGTAGATCGCGGCGATGCCGATGCCCAGCATGCCGATGCCGATGCCGAGACCAAGGAGCAGGGTGGACATGCGGACGCTGCTCGGCGAGCCGTCGAGCGGGATCGCGAAGTACGCCACGATGGCGACAAGCGAGGCCAGGATCGAGAAGGTGAAGATCAGGACGATCTGGCGCTCGGCACGCTTGGCGGCCCGGGGATCGCGGTCGGCGAGCCGCGGGCGGTGCTCCTCCAGGCCGGGGTTCTCGAACCGCTCCGGAACCTCCGTCGTGCTGGTGGTGTTGTACTGGTTGACGCTCACGACGACTTTGCTCCGATCCACACGGCCGCGCCGATGAGCGCGCCGATACCGATGACGAACGCCCATACGAACTCGGCGACGGGCCCGAGGGCCCCGAGCTTGGCGCCGCCCACGGAGGTACCGCGCTGCTCCTCGAGGAACGCGATGATGTCCTGCTTGCCCTCGGGGGAGATGTTCGCCTCGTTGAAGACGGGCATCGACTGCGGGCCGGTGAGCATGGCCTCGTAAATCTCGGTCGGCGTGGACTCGTTCAGCGAGGGCGCGTACTTGCCCTCGCTCAGCGCGCCACCGGCGCCGACGGCGTTGTGGCACATCGCGCAGTTGGTGCGGAACAGGGCCATGCCGTTGGCCGCGTTGCCGCCGGCCGGGTCGACCTGCTCCGCCGTCGGGACGGCGGGCCCGGGGGCGAGGGAGGCCACGTACGCGGCGAGCTGGCTGGTCTGCTCGGCGGTGAACTGGGCGGGCTTCTTCTCGGCCTGCGGCGAGTTGTTGGCCATCGGCATGCGGCCGGTGGAGACCTGGAAGTCGACGGACGCGGCCCCGACGCCGACGAGCGACGGCCCCAGGTCGGTGCCCTCGGCGTCGAGCCCGTGGCAGGTGGAGCAGTTGGCCTGGAAGAGGGCTTGCCCCTGCTGGATGTCCTGCGCGGTGCCGGTCGCGGCGGCCTCGGCGGGCTTGGGTGCGAGCACGGCGTAGAGCGCGCCGGTCAGGATCAGGGCGAGCAGGAGAAGGATGACCGGCGCATTCCGGTGCCTTCTGCTGGCGGCGAGTGCCTTCACGTTCAGTGGTCCTCGTTCGGGTCGGGGTTCGGGCGGGGGCGGGGCGTAAGGACCCCTGCTACCGCAGGATGTAGATGATGAAGAAGAGGGCGATCCAGACCACGTCGACGAAGTGCCAGTAGTACGAGGTGACGACGGCGCTGCCGGCCTCGAGGTGCCCGAACCGCTTGGCGGTGAAGGAGCGTCCGAGGACGAACAGGAAGGCGATGAGCCCACCGATGACGTGAAGGGCGTGGAACCCGGTGGTGATGTAGAAGACCGAGCCGTAGGAGCCCGAGGAGATCGTCATGCCGTGCTCGACGAGCTCGGCGTACTCCGTGACCTGCCCGGACACGAAGACGGCGCCCATGAGGAAGGTCAGGGTGTACCACTCCTGCATGCCCCAGCGCGCGACGTTGAACAGGGATCCGGTGCGCGACGGCTGGAACCGCTCGGCCGCGAAGACGCCCATCTGGCAGGCGACGGAGCTCAGCACGAGGACCGTGGTGTTGGCGGCGGAGAACGGCAGGTTGAGGACGCTGGCCGAGTCTGCCCACGCCTCCGGCCCGGCGACGGCTCGGTGGGTGAAGTACATGGCGAAGAGCCCGGCGAAGAACATCAGCTCGCTGGAGAGCCAGACGATGACGCCGATCGACAGCGTGTTCGGCCTGGTCACCTGCACGAAGGTGGTGCTCGGGGCAGCAGTGGTTGACGACACGCTGTCATTATGGCGCAGGTCTGCCGCTGCTTCGCCAGTTAGGGTCCCCCGCGAGTCGCGCGGCGCGTCGTTCCAGCGTAGTTGCGGGGCTCACGGGCGCTTCCGTGACGTTCGTCCCGGGCCGCCCACCTGCGCCGATGTCCCCGTGTGGGCGAGATGTCCGGCATCGTCCGGCCGTGCGCGGGCACCGAAACGGAGAGTGACGGTGAGCACTACGATGGCGCAAGGGTGGCGACGCACGGAGCGCCGCCCGCGGATCACAGCGCCGGCCCGCCCGGCCCCGCCCATGCGCGCAGCCAGGAGGACCACCATGACCAGCACCGAGATCGCAGCTCCCACCGCGGCGGGCGGCACGGACACGGTCGACCTGCTGATCTACAGCGACGACGTCGACACCCGCAGGTCCGTCATGGAGGCGGTCGGCAGGCGCGCGGCCAAGGGGCTTCCCCTCATCCGCTGGACCGAGGCGGCGACGCACGCCGGAGTGGTCCAGAAGGTCGAGGCCGGGAACTTCGCCGTCCTCGTGCTCGACGGCGAGGCCGCCAAGGTCGGCGGCATGGCCGTGAGCAAGCAGCTGAAGAACGAGATCTTCAACTGCCCGCCGGTCCTGATCCTCACCGCGCGCCCGCAGGACCGATGGCTGGCCGCCTGGGCGGACGCGGACGCCGTCGTCGCCGCGCCGCTCGACCCCGTGGAGCTGCAGGAGGCCGTGGCCACGCTCTTGCGCGGGCAGGGCGCCGCATGACCGAGGCACCCAGCACCCAGCGGACCACCGAGAAGCCCACCTGGCCGGGCCTGATCGCCCGGGTCGTCGCCCGGAACGATCTCACCGCCGCGGAGACCGCGTGGGCGATGGACCAGGTGATGCAGGGCCTGACCTCCCCGACGGTCCTCGCCGGGTTCCTCACGGCCCTGGCCACGAAGGGCGAGACGGTCGAGGAGCTGCGCGGGCTGGCGGACGCGATGCTCGACCACGCCGTCGCCATCGACGTCCCCTCGGACGTCGTCGACATCGTCGGCACCGGGGGCGACCGCCTGCACACGGTCAACATCTCCACCATGGCCTCGCTCGTCATCGCCGCGACCGGCGTCGGGGTGGTCAAGCACGGCAACCGCGCCTCGAGCTCGTCCTCGGGCTCGGCCGACGTGCTCGAGGCCCTCGGCGTGGACCTCAACCTGGAGGTCCCCCGCGTCGAGCAGGTCTTCGCCGAGCTGGGCATCACGTTCTGCTTCGCGAACCTCTTCCACCCGTCCATGCGTCACGCCGCGGTGACCCGCAAGGAGCTGGCGATCGGGACGGCCTTCAACGTGCTCGGCCCGCTGACCAACCCGGCGCGGCCGCGGGCCGGGGCGATTGGGGTGTCCGACGCGCGGACCGCCCCGCTGGTCGCGGGCGTCCTCGCGGGCCGGGGCACCCGGGCCTTGGTGTTCCGGGGGCAGAACGGGCTCGACGAGCTGAGCACCACGGCCCTGAACGAGATCTGGGAGGTCCGGGACGGATCGGTGACCGCGTCCACGCTCGACGCCGTCGCCGAGCTCGGCCTGGCGCCGGCGACCGTGGCGGACCTGCGCGGGCGGGACGCGACCTACAACGCCGGCGTCGCCCGCGCGGTGCTCGCCGGCGAGCCCGGCCCCGTGCGGGAGGCGGTGCTCCTCAACGCCGCCGCCGCCCTCGTGGCGGAGGGCTCCCTCCCGGGCACGTCCGGGACCGGCACGCTCGTCGAGCGTCTGCGGGCGGGCCTCGAGCACGCGGCACGGTCGGTGGACTCCGGGGCCGCGGCCGGCCTCCTCGACCGCTGGGTGGCCCTCACCCGCTGAGCCGCCCCCTTCATGCGCTCCCTCATGCGCGAGCGGTCAAGTACTGACAGTGACGAGTCAAGTACTGACAGTGACGATGTGTGTGGTGGTTCGCCGGCCCCGCGGCCTGCTGCGCGGACAGACTGCGCCCCGTCACCCGGTTCGCCGGGCGGCGGGGCGCCGTCGTCGGTGCCGGCCGGCGGCGCACCGAAGGGCTGGTGCTTCAGTCGAGCCCGATGTGGAACGCCTGCTCGAGATCGTGCTGGGAGTAGGCCTGGAACGCGATGTACGTCTTCATGCCGTGCACGCCCTGGACCTTGCCGACCTGGTCCGCGACGACCTTGGCGAGATCCTCGTGCTCACGCACCCGGGCGATGGCGATCAGGTCGACGTCGCCGGTGACCGAGTAGACCTCGCTGATGCCCTCGAGATCGGCCACCTCCTGGGCGACCTCGGGGATCCGCGCGACGTCGGCGTCGATGAGCACGATGGCAGTGAGCATGTTCGTTCCTCCTGGTAGCGGACCCGGGCGGCCGCGCCGCGCGGGCGAGGCCGTCACGCGGACGGGGACCGTCCCATCATCCTCTGCCCGGAACGGCGTGTCGCCCCGCCCCGCGCACCGGGCAGGCCAGGGGCACGTCCCCGTCCTGCACGCTGACCAGGCGCACACCGGGCTGCTCCAGCCAGGTCGCGACGAGCTCGCTCTCCTCCACCGGGGCGGCGCCGCACGCGTCCACCGGGGCCGGAACGGCCTCCGCGAAGGCGTGCAGCGAGTCGATCACCGGCATCGGGTCCTCGCCCGGCGCGCTCACCGCGGTGCCCGCCAGGCGGCCGTGGCGCACGAGCACGACCTCCCAGCCCCCGGCCTCACGGCGGCGCGCGGCGACGATCTCGGGCGTGCTCACGAGCGGGAGCAGCCGCTCCGTGCGGCGCGCGCCGCCGAGGAGCGCCCGCAGCCGGTCCCGGTACGTCGCCGCCTCCTCGTACCGCAGCTGGTCCGAGAGGGTGCGGATCCTCGCGCGCATCACCTCGACGACGCGGTCGACGTCCGTGCTCAGCGCCGCCTGGGCCTCGGCCACGACGACGCCGTAGGCGTGCGCGTCCTGCCCGCCCACGCACGGCGCGCCGCACCGCCCGATCTCCGCCAGCACGCAGGCGCTCGCCCCGGGGCGCGGCACGAGCGGGAGCCTCGGCGTGCACCGGCGCACGGCGATGGCCTCCTGAAGGGCTTCCATGGCCAGGGCCGCGGTGACGCGGGAGGTGAACGGCCCGAGGGCGCTGCCCATGAGCCCGGCGGGCAGGTGCCGCACGACGCTGAGCCGGGGGAAGGGCTCGTCCGTCAGGCGCAGCCACGGGCGCTTCTCCGGCCGCCGTGATCGCCGGTTGTACGGCGGGTCGAGCTCGGCGATCATCCGCAGCTCGCGCACCTGCGCCTCGAGCGCGGTGGCGCACGCGACGGTGCGCACGCCCGTGGCGAGGTCGAGCATCTCGCCGATCCGCGCCCGCTTCTCCGCGGCGGTGAAGTACTGACGCACCCGCCGGCGCAGGTTCACCGCGGTGCCGACGTAGAGGACCTCCTGCGCCGGCCCCAGGAACTGGTAGACGCCCGGCGCGTCGGGCAGCCCGTCCGCCATGGTGGCCTTGCGCCGGCGCTTGTGAGGCACCGGGTCGGTGGCGGTGCGCAGATCCTCCAGGTGGGTCACGCCCAGGGGCGCGAGCCGGCCGAGCAGCGCGTGCAGGACGTCGACGGTGGCGCGCGCGTCGTGCAGCGCGCGGTGGTCGGGGGTGACGGCGGTGGAGAACAGCGCCGCGAGCGTGCCGAGCTTGTGGTTCGGGGCCTCGTCCTTCGTGATGACGCGGCGGGCCAGGGCGACCGTGTCCACGATCGGCGGCCGGGGCCAGGACAAGTCCATCCGCTCGGTGGCGTGGCGCAGGAAGCCGACGTCGAAGCGGGCGTTGTGGGCGACGAGGACGCTGCCGCGACCCAGGCCGGCGAACTCGAGGAAGGCGGGCAGGACCTCCGAGATGGGCGGGGCCTCGATGACCATCGCGTTGGTGATCCCGGTCAGGACCGTGATCATCGGTGGGATCGGCAGGCCCGGGTTGACAAGGGTCTGGAACTCGCCCAGCACCTCACCGCCGCGGACCTTCACGGCACCGATCTCGGTGATCTCCGAGCCTGCCGGGGACCCGCCCGTGGTCTCGAGGTCCACGACGACGAACGTCACCTCGTGCAGCGCCGTGCTGAGCTCGTCGAGGCCCAGCTGCACCGGCGTCCCGGTGCCGCTGGCCGCCCGCGTGGCGTCATCGAGGGCGAGGCGGCCGCCGGGGGCGGTGTCGAGGAGCGATCGGGCCATGTGCGCCACGGTATGTCCGGCCACCGACATCGCCGTCCACCGACGTCCCCGGGCGAGGTGCCGGGGAGGAGGTCGCCGTGCCGGGCCACGGGGCCCGGCACGGCGCGCATCAGCTCGTCGGTGCCGCGGAGCGCCGGGCGGCGGCGCCCTCGTAGAACTCCTCGATGGTGTCGGCGAAGTCCGCGAGCACGAGGTTGCGCTTGACCTTGAGCGACGGGGTCAGATAACCGTTCTCCACGGTGAAGTCGTCACTGAGCACGTGGAACGCGCGGATCGACTCGGCCTGGGAGACCCGCGCGTTGGCCCGGTCCACCGCCATCTGCAGGTGCTCGCGCACGAGAGGGTCGCGCGCCGCCTCCTCCAGCGGCATGGCGGCCTTGCCGTGGTTCGCCAGCCACGCGGGCAGCATCTCGGCGTCCAGGGTGATCAGCGCGCCGATGAAGGGCCGCTGGTCGCCGACGACGACGCACTGGGAGACCAGCGGGTGGGCGCGCACCGGGTCCTCGAGGGCCGCGGGCGCGACGTTCTTTCCACCGGCTGTGACGATGATCTCCTTCTTGCGCCCGGTGATCCGCAGGTAGCCCTCGTCGTCCATCGAGCCGAGGTCCCCGGTGTGGAACCACCCGTCGGTGAACGCGGCTGCGGTGGCCTCGGCGTCGTTGTGGTACCCCCGGAACACCGGGATGCCGGTGACGAGGATCTCGCCGTCGGCCGCGACCCGCACCCCGGTGCCCGGCAGCGGCGGCCCGACGGTGCCGATCTTGACGTGCCCCGGCCGGCCGACGTTCGTCGGGGCGGTGGTCTCGGTGAGGCCGTAGCCCTCGAGGACCGTCAGGCCGACACCGCGGTAGAAGTGGCCCAGGCGCTCGCCCAGCGGCGCGCCGCCGGAGACGGCGTACTGCGCCTGCCCGCCGAGGGCGGCACGCAGCTTCGAGAGCACGAGCTTGTCGGCCACGCGGTGCTGGACCCGCAGGGCCGGCGACGGCCCGCCGGCGTCGAGCGAGCGGGAGTAGACGATGGCCACCTTCGCGGCCCAGCGGAAGATCTTCGTCTTGAGACCGCCGCCGGTGCGCTGCTCTGCGCCGTTGTAGACCTTCTCCCACACCCGCGGCACGGAGAGGATGAAGGTCGGCCGGAACGTGGCGAAGTCGGCGACGGCCTGCTTGGTGTCGGGGGTGTGGCCCAGCGGCCGGCCGGACAGGAGGAGCAGGACCTCGACGAACCGTGCGAAGACGTGCGCGAGCGGCAGGAACAGGAGCGACCGGGCGCCCGGCGGGTCGAACACGATGTTCAGCTCCGAGATGGCCTCGAGGGACAGCTCGACGAAGTTGCCGTGGGTGAGCTCGACCCCCTTGGGACGGCCGGTCGTGCCCGAGGTGTAGATGATGGTGGCGAGGTCCCTGAGCCCGACGGCGGCCCGCCGCGCCTCGAGGTCGGCGTCGGGTACGTCCTTGCCCAGCTCCGTGAGGGTGGCCAGCGCGCCGTCGTCGATCTGCCACACGTGGCGCAGCGCCGGCAGCCCGCCGTCCTCGCCGCGGGCGAGGGCGACCGTCGCGGCGTTGTCTGCGTTCTCCACGATCACCGCGACCGCGGCGGAGTCCGCGAGGATCCACTGTGCCTGGTCCGGTGAGCTCGACTCGTAGATCGGGACGGGGACGGCGCCCGCGTGCCACGCCGCGAGGTCGACGAGCGTCCACTCCAGCCGGGTGCGCGACATGATGGCGACGCTCTCGCCCGGACCGACGCCGGCGGCGATGAGCCCCTTGGCGATCTCCTCGACCCGTGCCAGTGACCACGTGGCGTCGCGGCCGACCCATGCGCCGTCGACCTTCTCCTCGAAGAGCACCTGGGTGGGGCGCAGGCGGGCGTGGTCGACGAGGTAGTCGGTGATGCTTCGTGCGGGGTCGACCTCGACCCGGCGCGGGACGTGGAACTCGTCCATGCTGTCTCCATCGGCAGTAGGGGTCCCCGTGCGGGTCCGTTGCCCCACACTATCGGGGCCTTCCTCCTGCAGTGCGCCTTCCGTCGCGGCGCGCGCGCCGCCGCGAGCGGCGCGGATGGACGCGGAGGTGCCAAGGTAAGGCGTATGAACACCATCGGCGTGGACATCGGCGGGACGAAGATCGGCGCGGGCGTCGTGGACGAGGCCGGCCACGTTCTTGCCCAGACCCGGTACGACACCGACCCGACGGACCCCGGCGCCATCGAGCGCGCGGTCATCTCCGCGGTCGCGGAGCTGCGGAAGGCGCACGAGGTCAGCGCGGTCGGTGTGGCGGCGGCGGGCTTCGTCAGCCCGCGCCGCGACGGCGTGCTCTTCGCACCCAACATCGCCTGGCGTGACTACCCGCTGCGCGACCGGCTCTCGCGCGGCATCTCGCTGCCGATTGTCGTCGAGAACGACGCGAACGCCGCCGGTTGGGCGGAGTTCCGGTTCGGCCGCGGCCGCGACGTCGAGCACATGATCATGGCGACGGTCGGCACCGGCCTGGGCGGGGCGATCATCGTGGACGGGCGCCTCCTGCGCGGGGCCTTCGGCGCGGCCGGGGAGATCGGGCACATGCAGATGGTCCCGAACGGGCACTACTGCGGGTGCGGGCACGAGGGGTGCTGGGAGATGTACGGGTCCGGGCGGGCGCTGACGCGGGCCGCCCGGGCGGCGGCGGTCGCGTACCCCGAACGGGCGGCGGCGCTCATCGAGCTGGCCGGGGGATCGGGGGAGAAGATCAAGGGCCCGCAGGTGACCCAGGCGGCGCAGGCGGGCGACCCGCTCGCGATCGAGCTGTTCGCGGATCTGGGGTACTGGCTGGGGGCGGGCATCTCGGACCTGGCGGCGATCGTCGACCCGGAGATCGCGGTGATCGGCGGCGGCGTCGCCCAGGCCGGCGACCTGCTCCTCGAGCCGGCGCGGGAGTCCTTCCGCGAGCACCTGTCGGCGCGCGGCTACCGCGGCGAGCTGACCATCGAGCTGGCGGAGTTCGGCAACGAGGCCGGGATCGTCGGCGCCGCGGACCTCGCCCGCCACTGACCGGAGGCCCTGAGCCCTGTGGAGACGGCTCCGCCGGACGACGGCGTCGGCCGGCTGCGACGTCAGACGACGGCGCCGTCGGAGTGGTCGTCACGGTGGTCGGGCATGCGCCAGAGCAGCAGCGCCACGCCGGCGAGCAGGATGAGCCCCAGCCCGCCGAGCACCCCGGACGGCAGCGGGTGCCACACCACGGCCAGCACGATGCCCACGAGCACGGAGCCCACCGTCGCCACCCAGCCGAGCGTCAGCGCCGGGTCGGCGTGCGTGAGCGGCTCGGGCTCCGGCGGGACGAACCCGTCGATCCCCGCGCCGGGATCGTCGTCGTCCTCGTCGAGGGGCTCGGAGGAGTAGTCCCGCGGACCGGGCGGCGGCGTGGGAGCCGCCGCGGCCTGCGGCACGCCCGCCGCGTCGTCGCTGGCGGGCATGCGCAGCTCACCGAGCGAGGAGGTCAGCTCGGCCCAGCGGGCGGCGACGGCGTCGTCGTCCAGCGACTCGCCCGGGTTGTGCTCGCCGTCTCCGGTAGGTCCAGCCATGCCATGCACTCTAGAGTGATCCGAACGCCGCAGTGCTCGCGGGAGCGGCGGCTCGCGGCGACGGCGGAGGATGACAGCGTGTTCTACAGGTTGATGAAGGCGACGCTCGGCACGCTCATGCGCGTCTTCTACCAACCGTGGATCCGCGGCGCCGAGCACATCCCCTCCTCCGGCGCGGCGATCCTGGCCTCCAACCACCTCGCGGTCATCGACTCGTTCTTCCTCCCGCTGATGATCAGCCGCGAGGTCGTGTTCCTCGGCAAGCAGGACTACTTCACAGGCACCGGCCTCAAGGGCCGGTTCGTGGCGGCCTTCATGCGGGGCGTCGGCACGATCCCCGTGGACCGCACCGGTGGCAAGGCCTCCGAGGCCGCCCTGCAGACCGGGCTGCGGCGCCTGCGCGAGGGCGGGCTCTTCGGGATCTACCCCGAGGGCACCCGGAGCCCCGACGGGCGGCTCTACCGCGGGAAGACGGGCGTGGCGCGGCTCGCCCTGGAGTCCGGGGCGCCCGTGATCCCCGTGGCCATGATCGGGACGAACATCGCCCAGCCCATCGGCAAGCGCATCCCCAAGCTGCGCCGCATCGGCGTCGTCGTGGGGGAGCCGCTCGACTTCAGCCGCTACCGCGGGCTGGAGAACGACCGGTTCGTGCTGCGTTCCATCACCGACGAGATCATGTACGAGCTCATGCGACTGTCGGGGCAGGAGTACGTGGACATGTACGCCGCCACGATGAAGACCCGCCTCGCCGCCGCCAAGAAGGAGGCCGGGAAGAAGGACGCCGACGCCGTTGCCGCGCAGGCTCCCGTCGGTGCCCCGGGCGGGCGCCCGGTCCCCGCCGTGGCGGTGCCCGCGCCCGAGGACGCCGACACCACCAGTGCCGCCGGCACCACCGGCGTCCCGCCGGAGGGCACCCGTGACGGCGGCGCCGGCCTCCCGCCCGAGGGCGCCGCGGCCGGTGACGGCGCGACGAGCGCCGCCCCGCGCTAGGACCCCCACCCCCGCCGGCGGGCGGGAGACGCGCCCCGCGAGACGGGCACGCACCAGAAGGACGGGCCGCGCGCCCGCGAGGGACGGGACACCCGCCCGCCGAGGCCGGGCCGCGCCGGCGGCCCCCGCCCGTAGGATGGGGACGGGCCGGCCTCCTGGGACATGGGCTGACCGGCCCGGTCCGGCGGCGCGCGCCGCCGGCCCGCCCGAGTGGAACAACGGAAGGTTCTTGATGTCGGTCCGCCGTGTCGCCCTGCTCACCGCCGGTGGCTTCGCCCCGTGCCTGTCCTCCGCCGTCGGCGGCCTGATCGAGCGCTACACCGAGATCTCGCCGGAGGTGGAGATCGTCGCCTACCAGCACGGCTACCACGGCCTGCTCACGGGCACCAAGGTCGTCGTCGACGATGAGGCCCGGCGCCGCGCCGGGATCCTGCACCGCTTCGGCGGCAGCCCGATCGGCAACTCCCGCGTCAAGCTCACCAACGCCAAGGACCTCGTCGCCCGCGGCCTGGTCAAGGAGGGGGAGAACCCCCTTCAGGTGGCGGCCGAGCAGCTGCGCGCCGACGGCGTCGACGTGCTGCACACCATCGGCGGCGACGACACGAACACGACGGCCGCCGACCTCGCGGCCTACCTCGAGGAGAACGGCTACCACCTGACGGTGGTCGGCCTGCCCAAGACGATCGACAACGACATCGTGCCGATCCGCCAGTCCCTGGGTGCCTGGACCGCGGCGGAGGAGGCCAGCGAGTTCGCCCAGAACATCATCGGCGAGCACGGCGTCAGCCCGCGGATGCTCATCGTCCACGAGGTCATGGGCCGGCACTGCGGCTGGCTCACGGCGGCCGCCGCGAAGTCCTACCGGTCCTGGCTCGACACGCAGGAGTGGGTCCCCAGCATCGGGCTGAGCCGCGAACGCTGGGACATCCACGCCGTGTTCCTGCCCGAGATGCAGATCGACATCGCCGGCGAGGCCGAGCGCCTGCGCGGCGTCATGGACTCCGTGGGCAACGTCAACATCTTCCTGTCCGAGGGCGCGGGCGTCCCGGAGATCGTCGCCGAGCTCGAGGCCGGCGGCGAGGAGGTTCAGCGCGACCCGTTCGGGCACGTCCGGCTCGACACCATCAACCCCGGCGCCTGGTTCGCCAAGCAGTTCGCCGAGCGCATCGGCGCCGAGAAGGTCATGGTGCAGAAGAGCGGGTACTTCTCGCGGTCGTCGCGCGCGAACGCCGAGGACCTGCGCCTGATCCAGTCCATGACGGACCTCGCCGTCGAGAGTGCCCTCCGTGGCGAGTCCGGCGTCATCGGGCACGACGAGGAGGACGGCGACCGGCTCAAGGCGATCGCCTTCCCGCGCATCGCGGGCGGCAAGGCCTTCGACATCGGCCAGGACTGGTTCGGCGAGCTCATGGCGGGCATCGGTCAGCCGGTGCGCGCCGCGCAGGCCGCCGCGCACTGACCGCGCAGGCGCCGCCGGGCGGCGGGGGGCGCCACGCCCCTGCCGCCCGGGGCGTCCGCGGACCGCCCGCGCCATCCGTGAGATGGACGGTGTCCGTCCCGGTCGGCGGCGGCACCTATTCTTGCGGCGTGAGCATCAAGGCATCTGAAGAGGTCCTGGCGGGTCTGGACAACTGGCGCGGGCTGCCGGCCAAGCACCAGCCGGAGTGGCCGGACGGCGACGCCGTCGACGCGGTCACCGCGGAGCTGCGGGAGTGGCCGCCCCTGGTCTTCGCCGGCGAGGCGGACAGCCTCAAGGAGAAGCTCGCCGCCGCCGGGCGCGGGGAGGCGTTCCTGCTGCAGGGCGGCGACTGCGCCGAGACGTTCGCCGAGTCCACGGCCGACCACATCCGGAACAAGATCCGCACCATCCTCCAGATGGCCGCCGTCCTGACCTACGGCGCGAGCGTGCCCATCGTCAAGATGGGCCGGATGGCCGGGCAGTACGCCAAGCCGCGCAGCAGCACCGTCGAGACCCGTGACGGCGTCACGCTCCCCGCCTACCTGGGCGACGCCGTGAACGGCCACGCGTTCACCGAGGCGGCACGCCGGCCCGACCCGCGGCGCCTCCTGACGGCCTACCACCACTCGGCGACCACCATCAACCTCATCCGGGCCTTCACCCAGGGCGGGTACGCGGACCTGCGGCTGGTCCACGACTGGAACCGCGGGTTCATGTCCAACCCCGCGTACGCCCGTTACGAGGTCCTCGCGGGTGAGATCGACCGCGCGATGCGGTTCATGGACGCCGCTGGTGTGGACTTCGACGCGCTGAAGACCGTCGACTTCTACTCCTCCCACGAGGCCCTGCTGCTGGAGTACGAGTCCGCGATGACCCGCATCGACTCGCGCACCGGGAACCCGTACAACACCTCCGCGCACTTCCTGTGGATCGGTGAGCGCACCCGCCAGGTCGACGGGGCGCACGTGGAGATGCTCGCGCGCGTGCGCAACCCGATCGGCGTCAAGCTCGGCCCGACCTCGACCGGCGCCGACGCGATCGCGCTCATGGACAAGCTCAACCCGGACGGCGAGCCCGGCCGGCTCACCTTCGTCACGCGCATGGGTGCGGGCAGGATCCGCGACAATCTGCCGTCCCTCGTCGAGCAGGTCACCGCGGACGGGCGACCGGTCACGTGGGTGTGCGACCCGATGCACGGCAACACGATCACGTCCGCGTCCGGGTACAAGACGCGCGAGCTCGCCACCATCCTCGACGAGGTGCACGGCTTCTTCGAGGTGCACAAGGCGCTCGGCACCGTCCCCGGCGGCCTGCACGTCGAGCTGACCGGCGACGACGTCACCGAGGTGCTCGGCGGCAGCGAGGAGGTCGACGACGCGGCGCTCGCGCAGCGGTATGAGACCCTGGTCGACCCGCGGCTGAACCACCAGCAGTCCCTGGAGATGGCCTTCGACGTCGCCGAGATGCTGCGGGGGCACTAGGCGCCGCCGGGGCCGGGGGGAGCAGGCGTGATCGAGGACGTGTCGGAGCGGCTGCCGGCGGACCGTCACCTGCCGCCGGGGCAGCACCTCGTCGGCCAGGCCCCGGTCATGCACTACGGGCCCGTGCCCAGGCGCCGGCCGGAGCGGTGGCGGTTCACCGTGGGCGGCGCGACGGAGGACGGGGCCGAGCACGACTTCAATCTCGAGCAGCTCCTCGGCCTCCCGCCCGTGACGGTGGTCGCGGACCTGCACTGCGCCACGGGGTGGTCCTCCGTGGACGAGCACTGGTCCGGGGTGTCCGCGCGCGAGGTCGTCGAGCTGGCGCCCCCGCGCGCGGACATCGAGCTCGTCCTGGTCTTCGCCGAGTACGGCTACAGCGCCACCCTCCGGCTGGAGGACCTGGCCTCTCCGCGCTCGGTGCTGGCCACCCACCACGACGGCGCGCCGCTGAGCGACGAGCGCGGCGGCCCCATGCGCCTGATCGTGCCGCACCTGTACTCCTGGAAGGGCCCCAAGTGGGTGCGGGGGTGGAACTACCTGACGGGCGTCGAGCGCGGCTTCTGGGAGGACCGCGGCTACCACCTGCGCGGCGACGCCTGGCGCGAGGAGCGCTACTCCTACCAGGAGTAGGTCACGCCACGCAGGACTCGGTCACACCACGGTCAGGGTCACGACGGTGCCCCGGGGCAGCATCGCGCCGGCCGCCTGGTCCTGCGCCCGCACGGTGCCGAAGAACCCGCCGAGGACCTCGTCGACCTCCACCCGGAAGCCTGCCGCCTCGAGCGCCTGGCGCGCCGGCGCCACCTGTGAGCCGACGACGTCCGGCACCGCGACGAGGTCCGGGCCCCGCGAGACCACCAGCGCGACGGCGTCACCCTTGAATACCTGGGCGGAGCCGACGGCCGGTGCCTGGGCGATGACAGTGCCCTTGGCGACGGTGTCGGAAAACTCCTCGGTGACCGCGCCGGTGCCAAGGCCCGCGGCGCTCAGGGCGGCGACGGCGTCCTCCCGGCTGCGGCCCACCACGTCCGGCAGGTCGACGGGCTGACGGCCCGCCGAGACGACCAGCGCGACAGGGGTGGTATGCGGCACGACCTCACCGGCGGCCGGCGCGGTCGCCAGGACGGTGCCGGCGGGGACGGTATCGTGGAACTCCTCCTTGACGTCGCCCAGGGGCAGGCCGTGGCCGGTCAGGGCCGCCTTGGCCGCGTCCAGGCCGGCGCCGGCGACGTCCGGGACGTCGAGCATGAGGATGCCCAGCGACACGGAGACCGCCACCTCGTCGCCCTTGCGCACCTGGGTCCCCGCCGCGGGGTCGACGGCGATGACGGCGCCCTCGGGGACCGTGTCGTCGTTGGTGCGCGAGACCTGGGGGACGAGCTCGGCCTCGCGCAGCGCCGCCACGGCGTCGTCCTCGCTCCGGCCGACGAGGGCCGGCACCGCCACGGCGCCGCCCGGGCCGACCTGGAACCACCAGAGCGTCCCCGCGCCGGCGACGACGGCGAGGACGAGCAGGGCGACCAGCGCACGCGGCCACCACCGCCGCCCGGGCGCCGCCGGGGCGGCCGCGGTCAGGTCGCGCTGGATCGCGCCGATCGGCAGCGCGACGGTGCCGTGGCGCACCTCGGTGGCCCGGGTGGCGTCCGCGTCCGCCGGCGAGGCGGCGCCCGGCCCGGCCCCCTGCTCGGTGCCGGACTCGGCGACGGGCGGGGCGACGTCGGCCCGGCGCGCCAGCGTGGCGGCGTCCAGGGCGGCGACGGTGCGACGCAGGAGGGCGCGCGCCGCGCCGGCGTCCCAGGGCCGCTCATCGGGGTCGCGCGCGGCGAGCGCGGCCACGAGCTCGTCGACCTCCACGGGGAGCCAGGGGACACGCACCGACGGCGCCGGCACGGAGGAGTTCACGTGCAGGAAGGCGACCTGGATCGGGGCCTCGCCGACGAAGGGCTGGGAGCCGGTGATGAGCTCGTAGAGGAGCACCCCGACCGCGTACACGTCCGAGCGGGGGTCGGCCCGGCCGTCGGTGACGATCTCCGGGGCGAGGTAGGCGACGGTGCCGAGCACGGTGCCGGTGGTCGCGGCGGTCGTCTCGGAGACGGCGCGGGCGAGGCCGAAGTCGGCGAGCTTGGGCCGCCCGCCTGGCGCGATGAGGACGTTCTCGGGCTTGATGTCGCGGTGGACGACGCCGGCGCGGTGCGCCGACGCCAGGGCATCGAGGACGCGGTCGACGATGTCGAGCGCCTCGCCCAGCGGCAGCGAGCCGCGCTCGCGCAGGAGCGTGCGCAGGTTCGGCCCGTCGACGAGCTCCATGGTCAGGTAGCTCGCCTCGCCGGCGATGCCCTGGTCGTGCACCGCGACGATGCCGGGGTGGCTCAGCCGGGCGGCCGCGCGCGCCTCCCGGCGGAAGCGGGCGACGAAGTCGGCGCTCTCGGCCAGGTGGGGGTGCATGACCTTGACGGCCACGGTGCGCTCGAGCCGGCGGTCGACGGCGCGGTAGACGGTGGCCATCCCGCCCCGCGCGATCCGCGCGGTCACCTCGTACCGGTCGTCGACCATGCGGCCGATCATCGGGTCGAGGGCAGTGGTCTCCACGTGCGCGAGCCTATCCGCCGGGCGGGCGTCGGCCCGGGCGCCGTGCCGTGTCGTTGGTAACAGCGGCCGCGCCCCGGCGCGGTCAGAAGCGGGTCATGTGCGCCTTGACGGAGGCGACGTAGCGCTTGGTGTCGTCGAACATGCCGTTGCGCTTCACCGAGCCGGCGCCCTGGTAGTAGCTCGCGATGGCGGTCTCCAGGTCCGGGCTGGTGCGCACGAGCTGGCGGATGATCGCCACGCCGGCGACGACGTTGTCGGCCGGGTCGAGCAGGTTGAGCTTGCGCCCGACGAGGTCGGAGGCCCACTCGCCGGACGTCGGGATGACCTGCATGGTGCCGAGGGCGTTGGCGGGGGAGACCGAGGCGTGGTTGAAGCCGGACTCCTGGTAGGCGTGCGCCTGCGCCAGCGCCGGGTCCACCCCCATCTGCTTGGCCACCCGTGCCACCGTGGACTGCATCTCCGAGCGTGACGGCACGCCGTTGGCGAGGAGGGTGGCCTTGTTGGCGTTGGCGGCCGCGACGGTGGCCTCCGGGTACGTGCGGCCCAGGAAGGTGTTCGGCACCAGCGGCGTCGTGGTCGGGACGGTCACGACCCCGCCGGCGTCGCCGGGGACCTTCAGCGACTGGCCGACGTAGATCAGGCCGGAGTCGTCGAGCTTGTTCGCCTTGATGACGGCCGCGACCGTGGTGCCCCAGGACTTCGCCAGACCGGTGACGGTGTCGCCCGCCCGGACCTGGTACTTCTCCGCCGTCACGGCTGCCGGCGCGGCGATGGGGGCTACCGGGGTGAGGGCGGCCGGGGCGGCGCCCGCACCGCCGACGGCCAGCTTCTGGCCGACGTAGATCATCGCCGACGGGCCGAGGTTGTTGGCCTTGGCGATCGCGGCCACCGTCGTGCCGTACTTCTTGGCGAGGGCAGAGACGGTGTCGCCCGGGGCGACCTTGTGGGTGGCGGCCGTGGCGGCAGGCGCCGCCGGGGCTACCGTGTTCGAGAGCGGCCGCGCGGACCCCGAGCCGATCGTGAGGGCCTGGCCCACGCGGATCCGGTCGGCCGAGGGCAGGCCGTTCGCCGTGACGATCGCCGCGACGGTCGTCCCGTACGCCTTGGCCAGGCCCGAGAGGGTCTCGCCGGCGGCCACCGTGTGCACGCCGGACGCGGCGGGCGCGCTGACGGATGCCGCGGCGGTCGCGGGGGACGGCACCTTGAGCATCTGCCCGACACGGATGAGCGCGTTCGCGCCGAGCCCGTTGGCCTGGGTGATCGCGCTGACGGAGGAGCCGGTGCGCGCCGCGATGTGCGAGACCGTGTCACCGGCCTGCACCCGGTACGTCATGGTGGGCGCGGCGGCGGGCACCGGCACCGTGGCGAGCGCTGCGAGCGCGCCGGTGCGGCCGTGCACGCTCGTCGCGGGCGAGCCGGGAGCCGCCTGGGCCTGCGCGGCCGGCACGGCCACGCTCACCGCCGTCGTCGCCGCGAGGGCGAGGCCGACGCCGGCGCGTCCGGCGTGCGTGCGCACGACGGTCCGGGAACGCTGATCAGCCTTCGACATCGATCCTCCATGGAGAGTTCGGGCGCTACACGATCGGCACGGCTCCGCCCGGGCCGCCCGTTCCGTCGGCCGCGACTGGTGGTGCCAAAGTGCCTGGTGGTGACAGTGGTGTTGCTGTGACCAGTGTGACAGTAGCGACTGACCCCCACTCCCGCCAACCCCCTGTCCTGGGGCGGGCGCTACTGTGGACGCCGTGTCGTCAGCCTATGAGGAACCGTCCGGGTGGTACTCCGTCCCCGAGGTGGCGGAAATGTTCGGTCTGCGCCAGCGCGAGGTCCGCTCGCTGCTGCGCGAGAAGCGGCTCCTCGCGGTCCCGCACGGGCCCAACGGCGCCGCGTCGGTGGCCGCCGAGCTTGTCGTCGGCCCGGGGGAGCCGGACGGGCCCGGACCGCTGCCCGCGCTCCGCGGCACGCTGATCCTGCTCGGGGACGCCCGCTACGACGACCACGAGGCGTTCAAGTGGTTGTTCACCGTCGACGACGAGCTCGGGTCGACGCCGATCCGCGCCCTGCGCGAGGGTCGGACCCACGCCGTGCGGCGGATCGCCCAGACGCTGGCCTTCTGAGCGCTCCCGCGGGAGCTCAGGCGCTCCGGCGCGTCAGCGCACCGGCGAGGTCGTTCAGCAGCGCGACCGACTCGGGTGCGACCGGGGCGCCCGCCAGCGCGCGCAGCCCGGCGTCGCGGCGCTGCGCGATGAGGTCCTCGTGGGCGGCGAGGGCGCCGGTGGCCCGCATGATGTGCTGTACCTGGGTGACTTCGTCGGCGGTGAGGTCGGGGCGTCCGACCTGGCCGCGGAGGACCGCGCGGTCCTCGGCCCCGGCCCGGGACATCGTCATCGCCAGCAGCACCGTGCGCTTGCCCTCGCGCAGGTCGTCCCCGGCGGGCTTGCCCGTGACCGCCGGGTCGCCGAAGACGCCCAGCTCGTCGTCGCGCAGCTGGAAGGCCTCGCCCAGCGGCAGGCCGATCGCGCTGAGGTGCCCGAGAAGATCCGCCTGGGCGCCGGCCAGCGCGGCGCCCAGGAGCAGCGGGTGCTCGACCGAGTACCGGGCCGACTTGTGGCGGACCACCTGCAGGGCGCGGTCCACCGCTCCGGCCTCGTCGTCCTGCCACGGCATGTCCTGGGACCGGATGTCGAGGTACTGCCCCAGCGCGACCTCCGCCGTCATGACGTCGTAGATCTCGCGCGCGCGCCGGCCCGCGGCGCCGTCCACCCGGTCGCGGGCGCGCTCGAGCTCCATGGCCGAGACCGCGAGCAGGAGGTCCCCGAGCACGATCGCCGCGGCCTGCCCGTAGTCATCGGAGCTGCCCAGCCAGCCACGCCCGGCGTGCTCCGTGGCGAACCGCCGGTGCGCCGCCGGGAGCCCGCGCCTGGTCAGCGAGCCGTCGATGACGTCGTCGTGCACGAGGGCGGTGCCCTGGAAGAGCTCGAGCGCGGAGCCGGCCAGCACCACCGCCTCCACGTCGGCCCCCGCGGGGGCGCCCGCGGCGACCCACCCCGCCGCGCACAGCTGCGCCCGGAGCCGCTTGCCGCCGCCGAGCAGCTCCCGGGCCGGGCCGAGGAAGTCCGCCAGCGGGGCGCCCACGTGCCCGAACGTCGCGGTGTGGTCATCCAGGGCCTGGACCACACGGTCGGAGACCCGGTCACGGACGGAGGCGAGGGAGGAGTAAGGCATGAGGCCGAGCCTAGAGGGCGCGCGTCGGTCGCGGCCGCGTGCGCCCTCCACACCCCGGCGCGGCCCGCGCAGTCCACAGGCCGCGAGCGGCCACGGGACCCGCGGGCGTGCGATGGCGCCATGACGACGCAACGAGTGCTCCGCGCCCACGAGCCGCGCGACCTGATCTCCCTCGTCCCCTACCGCCTCGGGTTCCGCCCCGCCGCCTCGGTCGTGCTGATGGGCATGACCATGAACGAGGCCCGCGGCACCTCCGAGGTCGGCCTGGTGGCCCGTGCGGACCTCGCCGGTCTCGCGCACGACGAGCACGGCCCGGACCTCGCGGCGGACCTCGCCGGCCACCTCCTGGACAGCGGCGCGGACGGTGTCTTCGTCGTCATCTACACGTCCGCGCCCCACGGGGCGCCCGGGCGCGAGGGGCTGGAGCGGGTGCGGCAGGTCCTCGACGCCGCGCTCGCCTGGATGCCGCCGGTCGAGCCGTGGGTCGTCGGCCCCGACGGCTGGGGCCACCTGAGCTGCGCCTGCTGCCCGCCGGGCGGGCGGGCGCTGGACGAGCTCCTCGGCACCGAGATCGGGGCCACCCTGGTCCTCGAGGGCGTCGGGCCCGCACCGAGCCGCGAGCGGCTCGGCACGTCGCGCGTGCCCCGCGGGCCCGCCCGCTCGGCGGCCCGGCGGGCAGCGCGGGCCGAACGCGCCCGCCACCGGGACGTGGCCGCCGCCTGCGGGGGCGCCCCGCTGGTGCGGGGCGCGGCGTTCGGGGTGCCCGGCGCCGCCGCGCTGCGGGACCAGGGCCCGCTGGACCGGTGGCGCGAGGAGGGGGCCCGCCTGTGGGACCGCTCGGTCCGGCGCCCCGAGGACGATCCGGCTCCGCCGTCCGACCTCGGCCGCCTGCTCGTCTTCATGGCCGACCGCTTCCTGCGCGACGCGATCATCGCGGCGGTCCTCGCCGGCGTCGGGAGGAGCCCCGCCTCGTACCTCAGCGACGCCGCCATCGGGGCTGCGCACGACGCCGGACGCCCGCCACGCCACGACGTCTTCGAGCCGGCCATGGCGCTGGCCACGGCCGTCGCGGCGCACGCCGCCGACGGGGACGCGGCGCCCGCGCTCGGCCTGCTCGCGTTCCTCGCGTGGTGGGCCGGCGAGAGCGCCCGCGCGGACGTCGTGGCCCGTCAGGCGCTGGACGAGGAGCCCGGTCACCACCTCGCCGAGCTCGTCGTCGTGGCGGTCGAGGGCAGCCTGCCGCCCCCCTGGTACGAGAGGGCCGGGCCACGCTACGGCGGCCGCTGACGCCCTCGGCCGGCCACGCTCTTCGCCACGGGTGCCGCGGCCATCGGGTAACGTCCCGGGAATCAGCGGACACGGGGCAGGTCTGACCCTGGGATGGAGCGTCGCATGTCGATCGTCGTGGGGTACCTCTCCACCAACGAGGGGGAGGCGGCGCTGGCCGCCGCGGTGGCGGAGGCACGCCGGCGGGACACGCGCCTGGTCGTCGTGCTCTCGCGACGCCCGCGCGGCGAGGAGCACGCCGTCCTCGAGGCCGAGGCGGACGCCGTGCGGGACCGGCTCGACGAGGCCGACGTGGCGTACGAGGTGCGCCAGCTGCGCCGCAGCGACGACGTCGCGGAGGATCTCATCTCCACCGCGGACGAGGTCGGCGCGGAGCTCCTCGTGATCGGTCTGCGTCGCCGCTCGCCGGTCGGCAAGCTGATCCTCGGCTCCAACGCCCAGCGCGTCCTGCTGGACGCGTCCTGCCCGGTCCTCGCCGTCAAGCCCGAGATCGCGGCGACGCCGGGCGCCTGACACCGGCGGGCAGCGGGTCCCTCCGCCCCACGACGGCGCCACGAACCGCCGGGACGTCACGGCCCAGGACCCCTGATCGGCGCGCCGGCGGGGTGGTAGCGTGCAACCGTCGCCGCGCCCCTGCGAGGGCCGACGGCCGCGAGAACTGCATACCGGGCCGTCACGAGTCGACGCGGGAGAGCCGTCCGCCACGTCCCCATCACTGATGGCGGCGTCGGGCGCACCGAAGGAGCAACCCCCCGGCAATCTCTCAGGTACCTGTACCGCACCGACCAGGCCAATCTGGAAAGCAGGCTGCGCCGCACCACGCGCACCCTCACCCACGGTGCAAGTCCCGCGTCCGCCGGGTCGAAGCTCTCAGGTGCCATGACAGACGGGGAGCACCCGAGCGCTCGATGCGTACCGGCCCGACGACCCGACGGAGCTCCCCGCATGATCACGACCGATGCACCCCTGAGGACCCCGCTCCACGGCGAGCACGTCGACCGCGGTGCGGCCATGACGACCTTCGCCGGCTGGGCCATGCCGCTGCGCTACACCTCCGACCTGGCCGAGCACGCCGCCGTGCGCGAGCGCGCCGGCCTGTTCGACCTCTCCCACATGGCCCAGGTGGAGGTCAGCGGCCCGGGCGCGGCGGCCGCCCTGGACCGCTCCCTCGTCTCCCGCAGCTCGACGCTGGCCACCGGGCGCGCGCGCTACACGATGATGACCGCCGAGGACGGCGGAGTCATCGACGACCTGATCGTCTACCGGCTCGCCGAGACCGAGTTCCTCGTCATCGCCAACGCCGCCAACCGCACGGTCGTCCTCGACGAGCTGACCGTGCGTTCGCACCTCGCCGACGCCACCGAGCAGGTGCACGTGGCCGACCGCACCGAGCACCGGGCGCTGATCGCCCTGCAGGGCCCCGTCGCCGCCGGCGTGCTCTCCGCCCTGACCGACGCCGACCTGGGCGCCCTGCGCTACTACGCCTCCGTCACCGCCGAGGTGGCCGGCATCCCCGTGCTCCTCGCGCGCACCGGCTACACCGGTGAGGTGGGCTTCGAGCTGAGCGTGCCCGCAGAGTCCGCGGTCCCGCTCTGGCGCGCGGTGCTCGCCGCCGGCGCCAGTTCCGGCGTCGTCGCCTGCGGCCTGGCGTGCCGCGACACACTCCGTCTCGAGGCGGGCATGCCCCTGTACGGGCACGAGCTCACCCGGAGGACGACCCCCTTCGAGGCCGGCCTGGGGCGCGTCGTCGACCTGGACGAGGCCCACGACTTCATCGGTCGCGCCGCACTGGCGGCGCGCCGCGACCACCCCTCGGGCCAGGCGCTCGTGGGGCTGGCCGGCGAGGGCCGGCGCGCCGCCCGCGCCGGCTCCACCCTCCACGACGGCGACGGCCAGGTCGGCACCATCACCTCAGGCGTCCTCTCGCCCACCCTCGGCCACCCCATCGCGATGGCCCTCGTGGAGCAGCCTCGCGCCGGGGTCGGCACGGTCCTCGACGTCGACGTGCGCGGCAGGCGCCAGCCCATGACCGTCGTCGAGCTGCCCTTCTACCGCCGCCCCCGCTGAAGACCCCCGCCGTCGTCCGCCCGTCCCGCCCAGCACTCCGCCCGTCCCGCCCAGCACTCCGCCCGTCCCGCCCAGCACCAGGAGCAACCGTGAGCTACCCGACCGACCGCCGCTACACCACCGACCACGAGTGGATCGCCGTCGACGGCGACGTCGCCCGGGTGGGCATCACCAGCTACGCTGCGCAGGCCCTCGGCGACGTCGTCTACCTTGACCTGCCCGCGGTGGGCACCGCCCTCGCCGCCGGCACGAGCTGCGGCGAGATCGAGTCCACCAAGTCCGTCTCGGAGCTCATGGCACCCGCCGACGGCGAGGTCCTGGCCGTCAACGACGCGGCGGTCGACGCCCCGGAGACCGTCAACGGCGACCCCCACGGCGACGGCTGGCTCTTCTCGATGCGGGTGGCCTCGTTGCCCGAGGACCTCCTCGACGCGGAGGCCTACGCCGCCCTGACCGAGGGGCAGGACGCGTGAGGGGCTTCGCGTCCCGGCACATCGGCACCGACGGCGCCGCCCAGGCGCGGATGCTGGACCGGATCGGGGTGGGCTCGCTGGACGAGCTCCTCGCCTCGGCCGTCCCGGACCCCATCCACGACGCGGGGGCCACGACTGGCCTGCCCGAGCCGGCGAGCGAGCACGAGGTCCTCGGCCGGCTCCGCGCGATCGCGGCGAAGAACACCGTGCGCACCTCGATGATCGGCCAGGGCTACTACGACACCCTGACACCGCCCGTGATCCAGCGGAACGTGCTCGAGAACCCGTCCTGGTACACCGCCTACACGCCGTACCAGCCGGAGATCTCCCAGGGGCGCCTCGAGGCGCTGCTGAACTTCCAGACCATGGTCATCGACCTGACCGGCCTGGGCGTGGCCGGCGCCTCCATGCTCGACGAGGGCACCGCCGCCGCCGAGGCGATGCTGCTGGCCCGGCGGGCGACGAAGGGCGCGGGCCACCGCTTCGTCGTCGACGCGGACACGTATCTCCAGACCCGGGCCGTGCTGGCCACCCGGGCGCTGCCGGTGGGCATCGAGCTCGTCGTCGCGGACCTGACCGACGGCCTGGCGGGCGTCGACCTCGACGACGTCTTCGGCGTGCTCGTCCAGCTCCCCGGCGCCTCGGGCCGGGTCCCGACCCGCGCGGTCCTGGGCTCGATCACGGCCGCCGCGCACGACGCCGGCGCGCTCGTCGTCGTCGCGGCGGACCTGCTCGCCAGCGCGCTCATCGTCTCCCCGGGGGAGCTCGGCGCCGACGTCGCCGTGGGCACCACCCAGCGTTTCGGCGTCCCCATGGGCTTCGGCGGCCCGCACGCCGGCTACCTGGCCGTGCACAAGGGCCTCGAGCGTCAGCTCCCCGGCCGGCTCGTGGGCGTGTCCAGGGACGCGGACGGCCAGCCGGCGCTGCGCCTGGCCCTGCAGACCCGCGAGCAGCACATCCGCCGCGAGAAGGCCACGTCGAACATCTGCACCGCCCAGGTGCTGCTGGCCGTCATGGCCTCGATGTACGCCGTCTACCACGGCCCGGACGGCATCCGGGAGATCGCCGCCGAGGTCCACGGCCACGCCGCCGCGCTGGCCGCCGCGCTGCGGGCCGGCGGGGTCGAGCTCAGCCACGAGCACTTCTTCGACACCCTCGAGATGGTCGTCCCGGGCCGGGCGGAGGCGGTGCGCGCCGCGGCGGCGGAGCGGGGCATCACGGTGTGGGCCGAGGGCACGGACCGCGTGCGCGTGTCCACCGACGAGGCCACGACGACGGCGGTCGTCGCCGAGCTGGCCGGCGCGGTGCTCGGCGCGCTGGCCCTGGGAGCGCCGTCGCCGGCCGCGGCGCCGTCGCCGGCCGCGGCCGGGGAGCTCGCCGCCCTGCCCGCGGACATGGTGCGCACCAGCGCGTACCTGACCCACCCGGTGTTCTCCTCCCACCGCACCGAGACGGCGATGATGCGGTACCTGCGCCGGCTCGCGGACAAGGACTACGCCCTCGACCGCGGCATGATCCCGCTGGGCTCCTGCACGATGAAGCTCAACTCCGCGGCCGAGATGGCCGCCATCACCTGGCCCGAGTTCGCCCGCATCCACCCCTTCGCCCCCGCCGGGGACGTGGCCGGCTACCTCGAGCTCATCCACCAGCTCGAGGGCTGGCTGGCCGCCGCGACGGGCTACGACGCCGTGAGCCTGCAGCCGAACGCCGGCTCGCAGGGCGAGCTGTCCGGGCTGCTGGCCATCAAGGGCTACCACGCCAGCCGGGGCGAGCACGAGCGCGACGTGTGCCTCATCCCCGCCTCCGCGCACGGCACCAACGCCGCGTCCGCCGTCCTGGCGGGTCTGCGCGTCGTCGTCGTCGCCACGGACGAGAACGGCAACGTGGACCTGGCGGACCTGCGCGGCAAGGTGGCGGAGCACGCCGCGGACCTCGCCTGCATCATGATCACCTACCCCTCCACTCACGGCGTGTACGAGGAGCAGGTCCGCGAGGTCTGCGAGGCGGTCCACGCCGCCGGCGGGCAGGTCTACATCGACGGCGCGAACCTCAACGCCCTCGTGGGTCACGCCCGCCCGGGCATGTTCGGCGGAGACGTCTCGCACCTGAACCTGCACAAGACCTTCTGCATCCCGCACGGCGGCGGCGGCCCGGGGGTGGGCCCCGTCGCCGCCCGCGCGCACCTCGCCCCGTTCCTGCCGGGCCACCCGCTGGCGCAGGACGGCGACCGCCACGCCGGCGCCGTCTCCTCGGCCCCCTACGGCTCGCCGTCGATCCTGCCGATCAGCTGGGCCTACGTCGCCCTCATGGGCGGCGCGGGGCTGCGCGCGGCGACCGGTGCGGCCGTGCTCGCCGCGAACTACGTCGCGGCCCGGCTGGAGGAGTTCTTCCCCGTGCTCTACCGCGGGGCGAGCGGGCACGTCGCCCACGAGTGCATCCTCGACCTGCGCCCGCTCCGCGCCACGACCGGGATCACGGTCGACGACGTCGCCAAGCGGCTCGTCGACTACGGATTCCACGCGCCGACGATGAGCTTCCCCGTGGCCGGCACCCTCATGGTGGAGCCGACGGAGAGCGAGGACCTCGGCGAGATCGAGCGCTTCTGCGAGGCCATGGTCGCGATCGCCGCCGAGGCCGAGCGGGTCCGGGCGGGTGACTGGCCGGCCGACGACAACCCGTTGGTGGCCGCCCCCCACACCGCGCAGATGCTCGTGGGGGAGTGGGACCACCCCTACACCCGCGCCGAGGCGGTCTACCCGGTGCCCGGCTCCGTCGACGGGAAGTACTGGCCGCCGGTCCGGCGCATCGACGGGGCGTACGGCGACCGGCACCTCGTGTGCTCGTGCCAGCCGGTCGACGCGTACGAGACCGTCTCCTAGCGGGCCCTCTCGCGGGGGCCGGGTCCGGGGGGCCGGTCCCTGCGGGGGCGAGTGTGGACCTCGGCCACCCCGGGCCGGGCGACACCCGCACCGGGTGACGTGCGCTTCCTGCGTCCGGGCATAATCGGCGACACGCGCGCGTTAGGGCCTGTAGTCGCGCACACCGGTGCGCGGCCACGCGGCCCCGTCGCCCGCCCCTGTGGCGGAAGAGACGTGACCTCGTCCCAGCCTCGGGGCGCCCGTTCGGAGGCCCTCAGGCTATAATTGTATTGCCGCGACGTGCTGCTCGCCGGTTCCGCAACCAGCCCGCGCTGCGAACGGTTGCGCACACGCTGCCCGCACGTCGACCCTGCACCCCCGCCGAAAGGTTCTCTGTGTCGTCCACCGCTGCCCTCAAGTCTGACCGCACCACCCGGACCTCCTCGACGTCCGCTGCCGCGCCGGACGCTGCCGAGGTCGTCACGGAGGAGACCACGGCTTCCGCCGCCGCCCCCGAAAAGGCGCCCGCCAAGAAGGCCGCCGCGAAGGCGCCCGCCAAGAAGGCCGCCGCGAAGACCACCTCGCGGGCGAAGAAGCCGGCGCTGAAGGCGGTGCCCGACGCCGCGCCGGACGCCGCCGACGAGGAGCCCACCACGTCGGGCAGCTTCGTCGTCAACGACGCGGACGACGACGACGCGCCCGTCCAGCAGGTCGTCACCGCGGGTGCGACCGCGGACCCGGTCAAGGACTACCTCAAGCAGATCGGCAAGGTCGCGCTGCTGAACGCGGAGCAGGAGGTCGAGCTCGCCAAGCGCATCGAGGTCGGCCTGTTCGTGGAGGAGCGGCTCGCCAAGGACGAGAACATCCCCCCGAAGCTGCGCCGCGAGCTCCAGTGGCTGGCGAACGACGGGCACCTGGCCAAGAACCACCTCCTCGAGGCCAACCTGCGCCTGGTCGTCTCCCTCGCCAAGCGCTACACCGGGCGCGGCATGCTGTTCCTGGACCTGATCCAGGAGGGCAACCTCGGCCTGATCCGCGCGGTGGAGAAGTTCGACTACACCAAGGGCTTCAAGTTCTCCACGTACGCGACCTGGTGGATCCGCCAGGCCATCACCCGCGCCATGGCGGACCAGGCCCGGACCATCCGCATCCCGGTGCACATGGTCGAGGTCATCAACAAGCTCTCCCGCGTGCAGCGCCAGATGC
>NZ_RXOZ01000011.1:402744-679682 GCF_003991205.1 Georgenia sp. SYP-B2076
CCCGGAGGAGCTGGCCAAGGAGCTGGACATGACGCCCGAGAAGGTCGTCGAGGTCCAGAAGTACGGCCGCGAGCCCATCTCCCTGCACACCCCCCTCGGCGAGGACGGCGACAGCGAGTTCGGCGACCTCATCGAGGACTCCGAGGCCGTGGTCCCGGCGGACGCGGTGAGCTTCACCCTGCTCCAGGAGCAGCTCCACGCCGTGCTGGACACCCTCTCCGAGCGGGAGGCCGGCGTCGTCTCGATGCGCTTCGGCCTGACCGACGGCCAGCCCAAGACCCTGGACGAGATCGGCAAGGTCTACGGCGTCACCCGCGAGCGGATCCGCCAGATCGAGTCCAAGACCATGTCCAAGCTGCGCCACCCCAGCCGCTCCCAGGTCCTGCGCGACTACCTGGACTGATCGGCGAGCGCGGCCGCGCGCCGGGCTGGCGCGCCCTCAGCGCCGCAGGTCCCGGTGCCAGGACTGCGTGACGTAGGCGGTGTCCCAGCCGAGCGCGCGGTACAGGCCGTCGGCGTGGGTGGGGGAGTCGGCGTCGACCTCCAGGCCGAGGCGGTGGCGGCCGCGCGCGGCGGTGTCCGCGATGACCGTGCCGAGCAGCGTCTTGGCCACCCCGCGGCCACGGGCGCGGCGGTGGACGCCCAGGTAGTCGACGTAGCTGCCCGCCACGCCGTCGGCGTCCGGCGGGAGCACCGTGCTCACCAGCGCGCCGCCGGGCAGCTGCGCGCCGTCGACCTCGACGAACGCCAGCCACCAGTGGTCCCAGGTGTGCCCGGGGTTCTCCATGAGCCGGTGGACGAACTCCGGGAAGCTCTCACGGTAGGAGTTGAAGTGGTCCGCGAACGACTCCTCGAGGACCCGGTGCGCCAGCTGCACGTCCCGGGCCACGGGCAGCCCGTTCGCGCGGCGCTCCACGCGCCGGACGCTGACACCCGGACGCGGCGCGGGCAGCGCCCCGGGCTCCAGGTCCCGGGCGGTGACGGGGCGTCGCATCTGCAGCCAGCGGCGCGCGAGCACGTACCCCGCGGCCGCGAGCCACCGGGACTGGCGCGGGTCGTCGGCGTAGGCGCCGGCGTCGAGCTGGGTGACGTCCAGGTGCCGGACGGCGAGGATGCCGTGGCTGACCTCCTCGACCCAGGTCAGCAGGGCGGCGGCGACGGCGTCCGCGTCGCCGTCGTCCAGCGCGGGGTCGACGGTGAGCTGCACCAGGGCGCGGCCCGCGGCGCGGTCGTGCGCGGACGCCCACGCCCGCACCCGGCCCGACGGGTCCAGGGCCACGCGCTGCCGACGCGTCCACGAGCCGGCCTCGGTGACCTCCGAGAGGACCGGCGCGACGTCAACCGCGCCGAGGCCGGTGGCGCGCCGCGTCACGGCGGCCCGGAGCTCCGCGAGGACGGCGATGTCGCGCTCGTCGGGCACGCGCGACGCCCACCCACCGGTGAGGCGGACCTCGGGGTCGAACGTTGCCTCCGCGGCCATGCCGCCGCTCACCCCTCCACGAGGTGGCGGGCGGCCAGGACCTGGAAGACGCCGAAGAGCATCAGACCGAGCGCCACGGCGCCGAGCAGCAGCTGGCCGGCGGGAAGGGCCAGCAGCGCGGTGAGCGCGGCGTCGATACCGCCCGCCTCCTGGGGGTCGTGGCGCACGGCCGCGAGGATGACCAGGACGCCCAGGACCCCCACGGCGAACCCCTTGGCCACGTGCCCCACGCGGCCGAAACCGATGACCCGGCGGTCGACGCCCGGCTCGAGCTTCTCGCGGAACGACGCCGTGACCCCTTTGGTGACCCAGTACCCGCCGAGGACCACCAGCACCACGCCCGCCGCGCCGACGAGCAGCGCACCGCCGGGGGCGCCGAGCACGCGCGCGGTCACGTCCTCCTCCGCGCCGCCGCCGGCATGGTGGCTCGACAGCAGCTGGACGGCGGTGGCGGCGAAGCCGGCGGCCACGAGGGCCTTGACGAAGGAGCCCACCCGCTTGCCGACGCGCCGGCGCCCCTCCTTGCCGCGGTGGCCCCAGATCGCCTCCACGAGCTGCCACAGGGCGTAGGCGACCAGGCCGACGACCATGACGACGAGCAGCACCCGGCCGGGCCCGCTCGCGGCCAGCTTGCCGAGCGCGCCGCGCTGGTTCGGTTCCGCCCCGCCCGAGGAGCCGAGCGCCAGCTGGAGGGCGATCCAGCCGAGCAGGAACCACAGGACGCCCTGGGCGGCGTAGCCCGCCTTGCCGAGGGTGTGCAGCCACCCGCCGCTGGCCGAGGCGCGCGCCCGGTCCGCGGCCCCGCGGGCCGTCGGTGCTGGTGTCATGGGTTCACGGAACCATGCCGACGCCCGGTCGGCACGTGCAGGGCGTGGCAGGAGCATGCCGGCGCCCGGTCGGCACGTGCGGGCGCCGTGGCGCACAAGGAAGGCCGCCACCCGGTGGGGTGGCGGCCTTCCTCGCTGAGGCGGTCAGCGCGTCTCGCTGACCTTGTCCTCGTACAGTCGGTCGGTCTCGTCCTGGATGGACGTGGCCACCCCGGCGAGAGCCTCGGCGTGCTTGCGGGCGTGGTGGGCGCAGAACAGCAGCTCGCCGGACTCGAGCTGCACGCGCACGTACGCCTGGGCGCCGCACGCGTCACATCGGTCTTGGGCGGTCAGGGTCGGGGCAGCAGTCGTAGCAGTCACATCAGCATGTAACCATCCCGAGCGCGAATCGGTACCACGAGGGACGCCCGGTTCGCTGCCGGCGTAGTTTCGGGCCCGCCCGGACAAGGGCCCAACGTCCCGTCCCCGGCGCCCCGGGAGTGCGGATCTTGCCCACATTTTCCCCAGGGAGCGGGTCGGTGCACGAGACGGAGCCCGAAGAAACCTAAGATCGCCGGGTGTCGACTGCTACCGCGAACGCCGCATCGAGCTACACCGCCCGCCACCTCTCCGTGCTGGAGGGGCTGGAGGCGGTGCGGAAGCGCCCCGGCATGTACATCGGCTCGACGGACTCCCGCGGCCTCATGCACTGCCTGTGGGAGATCATCGACAACGCCGTCGACGAGTCGCTCGAGGGGCACGCCAGCACCATCGACATCGTCCTGCACCCGGACAGCTCGGTCGAGGTGCGCGACGACGGTCGCGGCATCCCCGTGGACACGGTGGCGTCCGTGGGCCTGAGCGGCGTCGAGGTGGTCTTCACCAAGCTGCACGCCGGCGGGAAGTTCGGCGGCGGCTCCTACGCCGCCTCCGGTGGCCTGCACGGCGTGGGCGCCTCGGTGGTCAACGCCCTCTCCGCCCGGCTCGACGTCGAGGTGGACCGCGGCGGCAAGACCTACCGGATGACGTTCATGCGGGGCGAGCCCGGCACGTTCGACGACCGTAAGGGCATCTCCCCGGACGCCCCGTTCGAGGCCTTCGAGAACGCCTCCGAGCTCGCCGTCGCCGGGAAGGTCCCGCGCACCCGCACCGGCACACGGGTGCGCTACTGGGCGGACCGGCAGATCTTCCCGGCGTCGGCCCAGTTCTCCTACGACGACCTGATCGACCGGGCCCGCCAGACCTCCTTCCTCGTCCCGGGACTCACGCTGCGCGTCCGTGACGAGCGCCGCCTGCCCGGCACGCCGGGGGAGCAGGGCACCGTCGAGGAGGTGTTCCGCCACGACGGCGGGGTCGCCGACTTCGCCGACTTCCTGGCCATGGACGCCTCCGTGACGGACACCTGGCGCCTGCGCGGCACCGAGACCTTCACCGAGGTCGTCCAGCAGCTCGACGGCAAGGGCCACCTGCGCCCGCAGGAGGTCCTTCGCAGCTGCGACGTCGAGGTGGCCCTGCGGTGGGGGATCGGGTACGACACCACCGTCCGCTCCTTCGTCAACATCATCGCCACCCCCAAGGGCGGCACCCATCTCGCCGGCTTCGAGCAGGGTCTCCTCAAGACGCTGCGCAAGCAGATCGAGACCAACGCGCGCCGGCTCAAGGTCTCCGCCAAGGAACCGAAGATCGAGAAGGACGACGTGCTGGCCGGCCTGACCGCCGTCGTCACGGTCCGGTTCCCCGAGCCTCAGTTCGAGGGGCAGACGAAGGAGGTGCTGGGGACCGCGCCCGTGCGCGGCATCGTCGCCAAGGTCGTCGAGCGGGAGCTCACGGCGCTGCTGACGTCCGCGAAGCGGTCGGAGAAGACCCAGGCCGCCGCCGTCCTGGAGAAGGTCATCGGTGAGATGCGCGCCCGCGTCTCCGCGCGCCTGCACAAGGAGATCTCGCGCCGCAAGAACGCGCTGGAGACCTCGACGCTGCCGGCCAAGCTCGCCGACTGCCGCAGCGAGGCCGTCGAGCACACCGAGCTGTTCATCGTCGAGGGGGACAGCGCCCTGGGCACGGCGAAGCTCGCGCGCTCCAGCGACTACCAGGCCCTGCTGCCCATCCGGGGCAAGATCCTCAACGTCCAGAAGGCCTCGCCCGGCGACATCCTCAAGAACGTCGAGGTGGCCTCGATCATCCAGGTCATCGGGGCGGGCTCCGGGCGGACCTTCGACGTCGAGGCAGCGCGCTACGGCAAGGTCGTGCTCATGACCGACGCCGACGTCGACGGCGCCCACATCCGCACGCTGCTGCTCACCCTCTTCTTCCGGTACATGCGGCCCCTCGTCGAGGCCGGCCGGGTCTTCGCCGCTGTCCCGCCGCTGCACCGCGTCGAGATGGCCGGCTCGGGCGGGAAGAAGGGGGAGGTCGTCTACACCTACTCCGAGGCGGAGCTGAACGCCCTGCTCAAGAAGCTCGAGCGCAGCGGCCGGCGCTACAAGGAGCCGATCCAGCGGTACAAGGGCCTGGGGGAGATGGACGCCAACCAGCTCGCCGAGACGACCATGGACCCGTCCCGGCGGACGCTGCGCCGGATCTCCATGGCCGACGAGGCCTCCCTCCTCGAGGCGGAGCGCGTCTTCGAGCTGCTCATGGGCAACGACGTCGCCCCCCGCAAGGACTTCATCGTCGCCGGCGCCGACCACATCGACCGCGACCGCATCGACGCCTGACAGGGACGCTGGTGGGTGGCGGTTCCCGGTCCGCGCCTGCCTTACCGCCTGACCCCGCAGCGTTCCGGGCCGGGGCGAGAAGGTTCACACCCGGCGGCGTCCGCGGACACGGAGGCCGCCTGGGTCGGGCCCCTAGGATCGGGTCATGCCCACCCCCGTCAGACCACAGGGGCCGCTCGCCGAGCGACTCCATGTCCCGGCCACCGCGGAGCTGCCCGCCCCCCACCTGGGCCTGACCTGGCGCGCCCTGACGCCGGCGGACGCGCCCGCCGTGCTGGCCCTCGCGGAGCGCAGCGCCGCGGTCGACCGGCCCGTGACCGAGCTCAACCCTGCCAAGGTCGCCGACGTCCTGGGGGACGAGCGCGAGAGGGTCACCGACTCCCTCGGGGGTTTCGCCGTCGACGGCGAGCTGAGGGCGATGGCGGTCGTCTACCTGCCCCAGGGCGACGTCGACATCCTGCGCGCCTTCCTCACCGCGTCCATCGACCCCGCCTGGCGCGGCCGGGGCATCGGCCGGGCGCTGCTCGACTGGCAGGACGCCCGGGCACGCCAGCTGCTGGCGGCGGACGGTCGCGACCTGCCCGCCCGCATCGGCGCCTACGTGGACGAGCACCTCACCGACCGGCGCAAGCTCTACGTCGCCGCCGGGTTCAGCCCCAAGCGGGTCTTCCAGGAGATGCGCCGCCCGGTCGCCGCGCCGCTGCCCGAGACCGCGGTGCCCGAGGGCGTGCGCATCGTGGACTGGGCCCCGGACCTCGACGACGCCGTCCGGCACGCCCACAACGAGGCCTTCGCGGACCACTGGGGCTCGCAGCCGCTGACGCCCGAGAGCTGGGCGATCCTGCACCGCGAGCTCGCACCGACCTGGTCGAAGGTCGCGCTGGCCACCGGGCCCGACGGCGACGTCGACGTCGCCGGCTACGCCATGACCTGCCGGCACGAGCACGCCTGGGCCCGGCTCGGATTCACCGAGGGCTACACGGAGGTGCTCGGTGTGCGGCGGCCGTACCGGGGGCAGGGGCTGGCCCGGGCGCTGCTCGTCGCCGTCATCGAGTCGCTCGCGACAGACGGGATCGAGTCCGCGGGCCTGGACGTGGACACGGTCAACCCCTCCGGCGCGAACCACTTCTACGAGCGGCTCGGCTACGAGCACCACGGCGCCCAGATCCTCTACACCATCGAGATCTGAGGTGCCGGCCACCCGCCACACGCGCGGCGCGCCCTCGCCGTGCACCCGGCCGGGCCGACGTGACGCCCGCGCCGGCGACCACGTAGGGTCACAGCCATGTCCACCCCCGCCCCCCGGCCTGACGGCGCCGCGCCCTCCGGGGCCCGCGGCCCGCTGGCCGAACGGGCCCAGGTGCCCCTGACGGTGCCCGTGCCGGACGGCGTCGCCGGGCTCCGGTGGCGCGCCCTGGGGGAGGAGGACCGGCGGGGGCTCACCGCGCTGGTGGACCGCATCGAGGAGGCTGACAACCCGCCGTACCGAACCTCGGCGGAGGAGGTGCTCGAGTACTTCGACACGAGCCACGCCTGGAGCGCGATGGGCGCCTGGGACGCGGACGGCGTCCTGCGGGCCTTCGGGTTCGTGCGCATCCCCCACGGGGACGTGACGCTGCTGCGCGCCTTCTGCTCCGGGGGCGTGGACCCCGGCTGGCGCCGGCACGGCGCCGGCTCAGCCCTGATGGACTGGCAGGTGGCCCGGGCCCGCACCATGCTCGTCGAGACCGGCAAGGAGGCCCCCGCCCGCATCGTCGTGCACGTCGACGACGGCATGGACACCCTGGAGGCGCTCCTCACCGCGCGGGGGTTCAGCCCGCGCCGCTGGTACATGGAGATGCGCCGGGACCTCAGCGTGCCGATCCCGCAGGTCTCCCTCGACGGTCAGCTGAGCATCGTGCCGTGGTCCCCGGACCTCGACGACGCGGTCCGGCGCGCGCACAACAAGGCCTTCGGCGAGGAGTGGGGCTCGCAGCCGCACACCATCGAGAGCTGGCAGCAGGGCCGCACCCACTTCGCCCCGTCCTGGAGCTTCGTGGCGCTGGACCGCAGCTCTGACCGCGCCCGGGTGGCCGGTTACCTCATCTCCGGGCGCTACGCGCAGGACTGGCCGGCGCTGGGCTGGTCGGAGGGCTACACGGAGATGATGGGCGTGCTGCGGGAGTGGCGTGGCCGGCACCTGGCCACGGCGCTCCTGACGGAGGCCATGCGCGCCTACGCCGCCGACGGCATGCAGTACGCCGGCCTCGACGTGGACACCGACAACCCCACCGGCGCGGTGCCCCTGTACGCCCACCTCGGGTACGAGCGCACCCGGGGATCGGCGATGTACACCATCGAGATCTAACGCGGCGAGCGGTCAAGTCCTCGCACCCTTGGGCTCGAGCGGTCAAGTCCTCGCAGCTCCAGCGGAGGCGGAGGCGGGTTTGCTAGGACTTGACCGCTCACCGGCTTTGGGTGGGGCCGGTCAGCCGATCGCGGCGACGGGGACCGGCAGCGCGTGCCCGGAGCCGTCGCGACGCTCGTCGATCGCCGGCAGGGAGACCGCCTGGCCGCCGGAGCCCACGGCGCGGGCCGGCTCCGTGCCCACCCAGGCGAGCTGGAGGCAGTCCTCGCCGCGCACGAAGCGGTGCGCGCGCACCCCGCCTGTCGCCCGGCCCTTGGCGGGATAGCGGTCCAGCGGGGTGACCTTGGCGCTGCCTGGGACGGTGCCGGGCAGGGCGCCGGAGGTGCCGGCGACCGTGACGACGACGGAGGCCGAGACCTCGTCGGCCGGGATGACACCGAGGTAGATCACCGCGGCCCCCTCGGCGAGGCGCACGCCCGCGACGCCCTGGCCGGCGCGCCCCTGCGGGCGCACGGCGTCGGCGTCGAACCGGAGCAGCTGGGCGTCGGAGGTGACGAGGACGAGCTTGTCGGTGTCGTCCGCGTGACCCGCGCCCACGAGCCGGTCGCCGTCGCGCAGCGCGATCACGTCCCAGGCGTCCTTGTTGCCCGGGTGCTCGCCGCCCACGCGCTTGACGACGCCCTGCGCGGTCGCGAGCACCAACGGGGGCGCGGCGGCGTCGAGCCGGGCCAGGCCCACGACCTGCTCGTCCCGCTCGAGGGTGACGAGCTCGGTGACCGGCACCCCGCCGGACAGGCCGGGTGCGGCGCCGGTGGACGGCAGGGCGGGAGCGTCGAGGACGTCCAGGCGCACGAGGCGCCCCGCGGACGTGACGACCGCGACCTGTCCCCGCGCGGTGGCCGGCACGGCGTGGGTGATCGCGTCGTGGGCGGAGCGCGGTCCGCTGCGCAGTGGGGCGTCGCCGTCGGACGTGCGGGCGAGCAGGCCGGTGCCCGAGAGGAGGACCCAGGACGGGTCGTCGGAGACCTCCAGGGGCAGCGCACCGCCGGAGCGCCCGGTGGGCTGGCCCGCGGTGGCGCTGGTGGCCGGGCCGCCGGCGTGCTCGAGCAGGACGGTGCGGCGCGGGGTGCCGAACTGCGCCGAGACGTCCGCGAGCTCGTCCGAGACCACGCCGCGCAGCCGCTCCTCGGAGTCGAGGATGGCCTGCATCTGGAGGATCTGCGCGGCCAGCTCGTCCCGCTCGGTCTCGAGCTCGAGGCGGGAGAACTTCGTCAGGCGGCGCAGGCGCAGGGCGAGGATGTACTCGGCCTGCGGCTCGGACAGGTCGAACACCGACATCAACCGGGACCGGGCCTCCTCCGCGTCGTCCGAGGAGCGGATGACGGCGATGACCTCGTCGATGTCCGCGATCGCGATGAGCAGGCCGGCGACGAGGTGGGCGCGCTCGGTGGCCCTGGCCAGGCGGTGCTCGGTGCGGCGGCGCACGACGACGAGGCGGTGGTCGACGTAGACGACCAGCATCTCGCGCAGGCCGAGCGTCCGCGGCTGCCCCTCGACGAGGGCGACGTTGTTGATCCCGAAGGACTCTTCCATCGGCGTGTACCGGTAGAGCTGCTCGAGGACCGCCTCGGGGTTGAACGCGTTCTTGATCTCGATGACCAGGCGGAGGCCGTGGTGGCGGTCGGTGAGGTTCTGCACGTTGGCGATGCCCTGGAGCTTCTTCGCCTGGACGGCGTCCTTGAGCTTCTCGATCACCCGCTCGGGCCCGACCATGTAGGGCAGCTCGGTGACGACGATGCCCTTCTTCCGAGGGGTGATGTTCTCGATCCGCGCGGTCGCGCGGGTGCGGAAGCTCCCGCGCCCGGTGGCGTAGGCGTCGCGCACGCCCTCCAGCCCGATGATCTTTCCGCCCTCGGGGAAGTCGGGGCCGGGGACGAAGCGGACGAGGTCCTCGAGCGTGGCGTCCGGGTGGGCGATGAGGTGCCGGGCCGCGGCGACGACCTCGATGAGGTTGTGCGGCGGCATGTTCGTGGCCATGCCCACCGCGATGCCGGTGGCGCCGTTGACGAGCAGGTTCGGGATGGCCGCGGGCAGGACCGAGGGCTGGGTGAGCTGGTTGTCGTAGTTCGGGACGAAGTCGACGACGTCCTCGCCCAGGTCCGCCGTCATCGCCAGCGCCGCCGGGGCCATCCGGGCCTCGGTGTACCGCGGCGCCGCGGGGCCGTCGTCGAGCGAGCCGAAGTTGCCGTGGCCGTCCACCAGCGGCAGGCGCAGCGAGAACGGCTGCGCCAGGCGCACCATCGCGTCGTAGATCGCGGTGTCGCCGTGCGGGTGCAGCTTGCCCATCACGTCGCCGACGACGCGGGCGGACTTCACGTGCCCGCGGTCCGGCCGCAGGCCCATCTGGTCCATCTGGAAGAGGATGCGCCGCTGCACCGGCTTGAGGCCGTCCCGGGCGTCGGGCAGCGCCCGCGAGTAGATGACGGAGTAGGCGTACTCCAGGAACGAGCCCTGCATCTCCGCGGACACGTCGATGTCGACGATCTTCTCGTGGACGAGGGCAGGTGGTGTCGTCGGGGTCTTCCGGGCCATGGGGGCGATTGTCCCCGATTTTCGGCCCGTCGCGGACCAGTGGCGCGCGTGTTGTTGGCCTCGTCGCCGGGGATGCCCCCGCCGGCCTGTGGGACCGTGCCGCTAGGCTCGGCGGGTATGGAGGCCGGCGCGGTGGGCACGGACGAGCACTACCCCTGGAGCTGGGTGGCGGACGTGGCGCTGCGCGACGGCGCCACGATGCAGATCCGGCCGATCCGGCCGGACGATGCCGATGCATTGCAGCGCATGCACCTGGGCCAGTCGGAGCAGTCGGTGTACTTCCGTTTCTTCGCCCCGCTCAAGCGGCTCGCCGAGAAGGACCTTTACCGATTCACCCACGTGGACCACCACGACCGCGTGGCCCTCGTGCTCGTGCACGGCAGCGAGATCCGCGCGGTGGGCCGCTTCGACGTCGTCACGCCGGGTGAGGCCGAGGTGGCGTTCTACGTGGCGGACACCGAGCAGGGCCGCGGGCTGGGGTCGGTGCTCCTGGAGCACCTGGCCGCCGCCGGCCGCGAGATCGGTGTCGACCGCTTCGTCGCGGACGTGCTGCCGTCCAACGCCCGGATGATCCGCGTCTTCTCCGACGCCGGTTACGACGTCGAGCAGCGCCTCGAGGACGGCGTCATCCGCGTCGAGTTCAGCATCGAGGAGACCGAGCGGTCCTGGCGCGTCATGGCGGAGCGCGAGCGCCACGCCGAGGCCCGGAGCATGCGCGGGCTCATGCAGGCCGGGTCGGTGCTGCTCCTGGCCCTGGGGGAGCCCGGCGGGGAGGGGCAGGTGCTCGCCCGGCAGGTGGCCCGCTCGCTCTCCGGCGGCTCGTTCTCCGGGCCCGTCCACCTCGTGGGGCTGGCCGAGGACCCCGGCCCCCACGACGCCGGTCCCCACGACGCCGGTCCCCACGCCGCGGCGGCCGTGCGCCGTCACGCCGCGCTCCCCGACGTGCCCGGTCCCGTCGACCTGGCCGTGGTGGCAGGGCCGCCCGACGACGTCGTCGGGTCCGTGGCCGGCCTCGCCGCGCTGGGCGTGCGCGCCCTCGTCGTCCTCTCGCACGGCTTCGGCGAGTCCGGGGCCGCGGGCATGGCGCGGCAGCGCGAGCTGCTGACCCGCACCCGTGCCGCGGGGATGCGGCTGGTCGGGCCGGCGTCCTTTGGGGTCGTGGGCCACGGCCCGCACGGGCGCTACAACGCCTCGCTGTGGACGGAGCAGGACGACCCCGTCGTGCCGAGCCCGCCCGGCCGGGGCCTCGGCCTGTTCGCGCAGTCCATGGCCGCCGGGCTCTCCCTGCGCTCGACGGCGGCCCGCCGCGGGCTCCCGGTGGCCACGTTCCTCTCCTCCGGCAACCGCGTGGACGTCTCGGGCAACGACACGCTGCAGTTCTGGTCCACCGACGACGCGACCGCCGTCGGCGCCGTCTACCTGGAGTCCATCGGCAACCCGCGCAAGTTCTCCCGGGTGGCCCGACGGCTCTCGGCGAGCAGGCCCGTCGTCGCCCTGATCTCCGGCCAGACGGGGCAGGCGACGCCACCGGGCCATGCCGTGCGCACCTCCCGCCAGCCGCAGCGGGTGCTCACCGAGATGCTGCGGCAGGCCGGGCTGGTCCGCGCCCGCACCGTCCGCGAGATGCTGGACGTCGCCGCCCTGCTCGTCACCCAGCCGCTGCCGGCCGGCCCGCGCACGGCCATCGTGTCCTCCTCGCCGTCGTTGGCCGCCCTCGTCGCCGAGGTGCTGCGCGCCCACGGCCTTGAGATCGCCGGCGCGCCGGTCACCCTGACCCCGCTGGCCGGCGCCGCCGAGTACACCGAGGCGCTGGGTGACCTGGCCGCCCGCGACGACTTCGACTCGGTGATCGTGGCCCACACCTCACCGCTCGGCGTGACCGACGCGGGCGTCGCGGCCGCCGTCGCCCGGGCGGCCGCCGCGGACGGGCGCACCTGGGTGGCCAGCATCTACGGCCTGCACGGCCTCACCGAGGAGCTGGCCTCCGGCAGCGCGGTCGTGCCGTCGATGGCCACGGTCGAGGACGCGGCCTCGGCGCTGGCCGGCGCGGTGCGCTACGCCACCTGGCGCACCGGAGCGGGTGACCCGCTCGTCAACCCGTCCGGTATCGACCCGGCCGCCGCCCGCCGGGTGCTGTCCGACCCGCTCGCCGCCCTGCCCCCCGGTGAGCGGCGCAGGCTCGACGCCGCCACCGCGATCGCGCTGCTGGGCTGCTACGGCATCGACGTGCTGCCCGCCACCCCCGTCACCGACGAGGACGAGGCGGTCGCGGCCGCCGAGGAGATCGGCTGGCCGGTGGCGCTGAAGACCTCCGACGAGGTGCTGCGGCACCGGGCCGACCTCGGTGGTGTCCGCCTGGACCTCGCCGACGCCAGGGAGCTGCGCGACGCCATGGAGCACATGCGCCAGCGCGCGCTGCACGTGCTCGGTCGCGCCACGACGTTCGAGGTCCAGGCGCTCGCGCAGCCGGGCGTGGCCTGCGTGGTCCGGGCCACGGAGGACGACCTCTACGGGCCGGTGGTGGCCTTCGGGCTGGGCGGCGACGCCACCGAGCTCCTCGGTGACGTGTCCTACCGCATCCCGCCGCTGACGGCCCGTGACGTGCACGAGATGGTCCGTTCGGTCCGGGCCGCCCCGCGGCTCCTCGGGCACCGCGGCCTGCCGAGCGTCGACGTGGCCGCGCTGGAGGACGTCGTCGCCCGGGTCTCCATGCTCACCGACGACCTGCCCGAGGTGGCCGAGGTGCTCCTCAACCCCGTGATCGTGGGCGAGCAGGGCGTGAACATCGCGTCCGTCGTCGTCACGCTGGGGCATCCGCTTCGCCAGGACGCGGGGCGTCGCACGCTCCCGGCGCCCGCGACGGAGGCCGCGCCGGCGGGCGAGGAGCCGTCCAGCGTGCCCGCGGGCGAGGCCGCCGGGGCGGCTGGGGACGCCGGCGCCCGGCGGGTGGGAGAATAGCCGGGTGCCGGACCTCAACCTTGCCCAGAAGCTGCGCGCCGAGCTCGATCTGGCGGGCTACTACCCCGACCTCGTCGCCCGTGTCATCGACGTCGCCCTCGCCGACGAACCCGTCGTCTCCTACCTGGTGCACCCGGAGACCACCTTCGACGAGGCGGAGGTCTTCCGGCACCTGACCACGCTCGTGCTGACCCCCACGCGCCTCGTCTTCGCGCACGTCGACGACGGCCCCGGCCCGGACGGCCGCCCCTCGGCCCTCGCGACGACGGAGTCGGTCCCGCTCCACCAGGTCCGCTCGGTGGCGCTCACCCACGGCGTCAGCGACCCGGCCCGGACCCGCAGCATGCGCACCCAGGAGCTCACCGTCGCGGTGAGCTGGGGCACCGCGGACAGCGTCGATCTCAAGCCCGACCACTGCGACGACCCCGAGTGCGAGGCCGACCACGGCTACATCGGCACCATCACCCCCGAGGGCCTCGAGGTGCGCGTGAGCGCCCAGGCCGAGGGCGCGGACGCGCTCACCGGCGCGCTCGACTTCGCCAGGGCGCTGTCCGCCGCCACGGCCGGGAGCGCGGGCCGGGCGTGACCCCGGACCTGTGTCCACCGGCCCCGGACGGTCTCCATCTGCGCGGCGTGATGCCCGCCGCGCTGGACGCGGTGGGGCTGAGCACCACCTCCTCGGGGCGCCCGAGCGCCGCCGACCGCGAGGTCCTCGGCCTGCCCACCGCGGCCAAGGTGTGCGTGGTGCTCGTGGACGGCCTGGGCGCCCGCATGCTCGCGGAGCGGGGCGGGCACGCCCCGTTCCTGCGCTCCCACCTGCCTGACTCCCTCACCCTGACGAGCACCTTCCCATCCACGACCGCCGCGGCGATCACCGCCGTCGGCACGGGCGAGCTCCCCGGGGTCACGGGCATGCTCGGGTACTCGGTGCGCGACCCCTCCTCGGGCGGGGTCCTCAACCTCATCCGCTGGGACGGCACGAGCCTGAGCCCGCGGGCGTGGCAGCGCCACGACACCCTGTTCGAGCAGCTCACCGCCCGGCGCGCGGCGGGGGAGGAGCTCCCCGACGTCGTGAGCGTCGGCCCCGCCCGCTTCGTCGGCTCGGGCCTGACCGAGGCGGCGCTGCGCGGCATGCGCAACGTCTCCGCGGAGTCCCTCGCCGAGCGGGTGGACGCCGCGGCCGCGCAGCTGCGCCGCCCGGACGTCGCCGCGGTCTACCTCTACTGGGGCGACGTGGACCACGTCGGCCACGAGCACGGGTGGGGCTCGTGGCAGTGGGGCGAGGAGGTCACGGCGGCCGACGGCGAGCTGGCCCGGCTGGCGCGGTCGCTGCCCAGGGGCACGCTGCTGATCATCACCGCCGACCACGGCATGGTGGACGTCACGGACCGGGTCGACGTCGCGCACACGCCCGCGCTGGCCCAGGACGTCGACCTGGTGGCCGGCGAGCCCCGCGCCAACCACGTCTACACGGCGGCGGGCACGGCGTCCGCCGTCGCCGCGCGGTGGCGCGAGGAGCTGGGGGAGACCGCCTGGGTGCTGGAGCGCGACGAGCTGGTCGCACGCGGGCTCCTCGGCGACGTCGCCCCCGACCGGCTCGACGCCGTCGGCGACGTCGTCGCCCTCATGCGCGGGCGCCACGCCGTGGTCGACTCACGGACCCAGTCCCCGGCCTCCCTGACGATGGTGGGCATGCACGGGTCCCTGACACGCGAGGAGATGCTGGTCCCGCTCGTCAGGACGGTGGTCTAGGTGGCCCAGCTCGTCTTCTTCTCCGGGACGATGGACTCCGGCAAGTCCACCCTCGCCCTGCAGATGGATCACAACCACGCCGCCCGCGGCCGCGAGGGGCTCATCTTCTCCCGCAACGACCGCGCCGGGACCGCCGTGATCTCCTCCCGCCTCGGCCTGGCCGTGCCGGCCGTCGAGGTCACCGACGGCACCGACTTCTGGGACGAGGTCGTGCGACGGCGCACCAGGGGCGGGCGCGTGGACTACCTCATCTGCGACGAGGTGCAGTTCTACACCGAGGCGCAGGTCGAGCAGCTCGCCCGGCTCGTCGACGAGATGGGCGTGGACGTCTTCGCGTTCGGCATCACGACCGACTTCCGGACCCGGTTGTTCCCGGGCTCGGCCCGCATGCTCGAGCTCGCCGACCGGGTGGAGCGCCTGCAGGTCGAGGCGCTGTGCTGGTGCGGCGCCCGCGCCACGCACAACGCACGCACAGTCGGCGGGGTGATGGTCACCGAGGGCGAGCAGGTCGTCGTCGGGGACACCTCCGAGATGGGCGAGGCGCCCGCGCAGGCCGCGGGCGAGGTCGGCTACGAGGTGCTGTGCCGCCTGCACCACCTGCGCCGCGTGACCTCCGCCCGCGCCCAGGCGGCGAGCCTGAGCCCGCTCACGCTCCCGCTGGACGCCTGAGGGGGGCCGCCGAGAGCGGCGGCGCGCCGCGAACACCCGCGCGGGCGCGCATGGCCTCCGCGGCCTCCCTTACTCCGGCTTGGCGCCGAAGACGATCTCGTCCCAGCTCGGCACGCTGCGCCGCCCGCTGCTGCGCTGACGCCGGCGCGGGGGCGGCTCGGCCGCCGTGCCCGGCCCGGCGTCGTCCTCGGCGCGGGAGGCCGGCGCGCGGTCGTCCTCGTCGTGCGGGGAGGCGTCGTGGGTGCCCTCGATCGCCTCCCGCACCCCGGGGGGCGCCTGCTCGGCGGGCAGGGCGGGGGTGGTGCCGGGGGCGTCGGGCCCGGGCTCCGCGCCGCCGAGCTCGCGCCGCGGCAGCGAGAGCACGTGCGCGTCGGTGGCCTCCTCGGGCCTGGAGGCGGCCGGGTGCGCACCGTGGGCGTCCCGCCAGAGCTCCGTGTCGTCCTCGTCGTCGTCGACCTCGTGCAGGAGCACGCGCGTGCCGCGGTGCGCGGAGAGCTCGGCGAGCAGCGCGTCCGTCGTCGGGTCCGACTGGCCGTCCCCGACGTCCGGAGGCGTGGCGGCCGTCGTGAGGGGCGAGAGGGCGGACGGGCTCGACGTGCCGCCACCGGGCAGCGGCCGGAAGTCGTCGGCCTCGGCGTCGTAGACCCGCGGCCGGACGGACCCGACGGGCGTGAGGTGGCGGCGCGGCTGCGCCATCGGGCCGACCTCGGTCTCGGAGAGCCAGCGGGACTCGTCGTCCAGGGCGTGGAGCGTCCTGGCGGCCAGGTCGGCCTGCCACCGCGCCTCACGCTCGCGGCCACCGGCCACGAAGGTCACGATCACCTCCCAGGGGTGCCCCTGACGGCGCACGGCATCCCACTCCAGCGCGTCGCTGTCGACGCCGCGGGCCGCGAGCCGGTCGACGACGAGCTCGCCCAGGTGCGGGGCGTCCGGCTCGTGCCCGAGCTGCTGCGCCTGGGCCTGCTGCACCGCCCACGCGCGCTCCGCCAGCACCGGGCCCTCGTAGCGGCGGATGTGCTCCACCGTGAGGCCGGACCGCTCCGCCACCTCCTCCACGCTCGCGCCGGCGCGGATGAGGGACTGGATCTCCTTGGGGCGCAGGGCGGACTCCCCGGCGGCTCGCAGGGCCTCGAGGCCCGGGCGGTCGCGGCGCACGGCGGCGCGCAGGGCGTCGTCGATCGCGAGGCGGTAGCGCCGACCGTCACCGTCGGTGAGGGTGAGGTGTTCGCCGTCGCCGTGCAGCCCGAGCAGTTCGAGCTCAACCATGGGGGTCCTCCTTCGAGGTTCTCCCCACGAGGGTGCCATCCGCACCGCCGCGCGGCGAGGATTGGCGGCGGTGTGTTCGGTGTGGGGTGCTTGACAATGGTCACCAGGGCGCCGGTCGCGGCGTCACCGAGATGGAGCGAGAGGCACGAAGTGAATTCTCACAGCACGTCGGCACAGTCCCAGGGCGCGGCCGGCCAGTCGCCGGACGGCATTGAGGAGCTGATGGCGCTGTGCGAACGGCTCGCCCGCGAGGCGGGCGACCACGTCAGGGCGGCGGGCAGCGGCGTGGCGGTCGCCGGCACGAAGACGTCCGTCAACGACGTCGTCACCGCCGTGGACCGCGAGGTCGAGCAGCTCCTGCGCACCCGCATCGCGCAGGCCCGGCCCGGTGACGCCTTCCTCGGCGAGGAGGACGGCGCGGTCGCCGGCACCACCGGGCTCACCTGGGTGGTCGACCCGATCGACGGGACGGTCAACTTCCTCTACGGCATCCCCTCGTACTCGGTCTCCGTCGCCGTCGTGAGCGGCGCGCCCGACCCCCGCACCTGGACCGTGCTGGCCGGCTGCGTCCACGCGGTCACCGCCGGGACCACCTGGTCGGCCGGGCGCGGCCTCGGCGCGTGGCGCGACGGCGAGCGGCTGCGCATCAAGGACGCCGTCCCGCTCGGGCAGGCGCTGGTGAGCACTGGGTTCGGGTACACCGAGGAGCGCCGGCGCGAGCAGGCCGGGATCGTGGCCCAGATCCTCCCGCAGGTGCGGGACATCCGCCGGATCGGGTCGGTGGCGATCGACCTGTGCCTCGTGGCGGACGGCCGCCTCGACGCGCACTACGAGCGGGGCCTCAACGCGTGGGACGTGGCCGCGGGCACCCTCGTCGTCACCGAGGCCGGCGGCACGGTGGAGGGCCTGTCGGGCCTGCCGGCGTCCAAGGCGATGACGGTCGCCGGGGCCGCGCCGCTCGTCGCCGAGCTCACCGCGGCCCTCGAGGCGGCCGGGGCGCCCGCCACCATGTGAGGTCTCTCACCAACCAGGGCGAGAGCGGCCGGACCATTAGCAGTTCGGCTGCCGATGGTGCACAATCCGGTGACCCCGGGAACAAAGACGCCCCCAGGACGTTTCTCGGGGTGCGGCAGAAGTGCCACAGACCTGACTCACACACCCCCGAAAGAACCGGAGCGTGACGCCGAGATGGCGACCGACTACGACGCACCGCGCAAGAACGAAGAGGACTCCACCGAGGACTCGATCGAAGAGCTGAAGGCCCGACGCGCCGAGAAGAACTCGGCGGTCGTGGACGAGGACGAGACCGAGGCCGCCGAGGGGTTCGAGCTCCCCGGCGCCGACCTGTCCGGGGAGGAGCTCTCCGTGCGGGTGCTGCCCCGCCAGGCGGACGAGTTCACCTGCGCGAAGTGCTTCCTGGTGCATCACCGCAGCCAGCTGGCCTACGAGGACAACGGGCAGCTCGTCTGCTCGGAGTGCGCGGCCTGACCCCACCCACGAGCAACCTCAGCGCCGGCCCAGCGCAGCGATCAGCTGTGTGGGCCGGCGCGTGCATATCAGCCAGTAGGGCGTGGCGTCCCGGGGGTCGGTGACCGGGACCCGCACGGCGGTGCGGACCCAGGGCCGGTGGCACACCCAGGCGCGCACGTCCGCCTCCGGACCGAGCGCCCGCGTGAGCGCGTCGGCGTCCAGCACCTCGGGGTCGCCGAGGGCGTCCACCGGGATCACGGCCCGCCCGGCCCGCAGCCGTGGTGCGCCCTCCGCCCCGCCGTCGCCGGGCTCGCCGCCACGGACCACCGCCACGACCGGCGACGTGGCGACCAGGAGCACCGAGACCGCCACGGCCACCACGACGCCGAGGACGACCGCCGCGGTCACGTCGACCGGCGTGAACGCCAGCGCGGTCCCGACCCCGGCGACGACCGGGATGACGGCGAGGCCGGCCGACGGCCGCAGCCGTTCGCGATAGAGGGCGGTCCGGGTCACGGGGGAGGTCTCCACCCCTCCACTCTGCCAGCCCGCGCGGCCCGGCCGGCATGGGCAACCCTCCGCCGCATCGCGGACCTGGCGAGCGGCGTCGCGGGCGCGCGGCGTGGGCAGCCATCCGCGGCACCCTGCGGTCGCGGGTAAAGTCGACCCCGCCCGCAGGCGCCGACCGTGGGCACGGAGCACCCGAGGAGATCCCTGATGAGCCTGTTCACGCGCCGCAAGCGCCCCGCCACCGCCGGCGAGCCCACGGCGCCCGACGGCGGCGCGGTCGCGCCAGCCGCCGACGAGGCCCCCGCCGCGGGCGTCGACGCCGACGCCCAGCCGCCCGCGCACGGCCCGCACGATGCCGTCGACGAGCCCGAGCTCGGCGCCCGGCTCGACCTGGGCGCACTGCGCATCCCGGCACGCCCCGGGATGCAGCTGCGCCTGGAGGTGGAGAAGAAGTCCCAGACCATCGTCGCGGTCACCCTCGGCCTGGCCGGCTCCGCCATGCAGCTGCAGGTGTTCGCCGCACCGCGGACCCTGGGCATCTGGGACGAGCTGCGCGGGGAGATCGCCGAGTCGGTGGCGAAGCAGGGCGGGACGGCGGGGGAGACCGACGGGACCTTCGGCCGCGAGCTGCTCACCCGCCTGCCCGTCAAGGGCGAGGACGGGCAGACGACGCACCGTCCGGCCCGCTTCATCGGCGTCGACGGACCCCGCTGGTTCCTCCGCGCGGTCCTGACCGGCAAGGCCGCAGTCGACGCCGAGGCCGCCGCCGAGCTCGAGCAGGTCCTCGCCGACGTGGTGGTCGTGCGCGGGGCCGAGGCCCGCGCGCCCCGCGACGTGCTGGTGCTGCACGCCCCGGGGCAGGCCCCCGCGCCCCAGGCGCCGGCCCAGGCCGGGCCCGGTCCCGACGTCCTGCGCCGCGGCCCGGAGATCACGGAAGTGCGATGAGCAGCCGCCTCGGTCAGCTGTTGCACGGGCTGACCGCCTCCCGCGAGGAGCTCCACGCCGACGACGAGCGGCAGACGAGCGCCGCCCACGGCGCGACGCCGGTGGCCGAGCTGGTCCCGCGCCGGCGCGCGGTCGTGGCCGGTGCGATCTCGGCCCTGACGTACCGACCGCGGGGACAGTCCCCCGCGCTGGTCGCGCGCCTCTTCGACGGCTCGGGAAGCATCGACCTGGTGTTCCTGGGCCGGCACGACATCCCCGGGATCGAGCCCGGGCGGCGCCTCGTGGCTGAGGGCATGGTCTACGAGGACGCCGGTCACCGCACCATCTTCAACCCCTCCTACGAGCTGATCCCACGGGGGCAGAACGCATGACCATTCCCCGCGCCGTCCCCGACGACGCAGCCCGCGACGACGCAGGCCCCGACGGCGCAGCACGGGGGCGAGACCTCCCCGACACCGCGCCGCAGCCAGGCGCCCCCCACACCGCGCAGCCAGGCGCCCCCGACGCCCCGTTGCAGCCAGGCGCCCCCGCCGCGGCCGCGGTGAAGCGTTCCGGCCTCAGCCAGGTGATGGGGGAGGACTTCTCGCTCGCCGAGGCCATCGGCGGGGTGCGTGGCCTCGTGGAGTCCATGGCGCCCGGCCTCGTGTTCGTCGTCGTCTTCATCGCCACGAGGGAGCTGCTCCCGCCCCTGATCGCCTCGCTCGCCGTCGCGGTCCTCGCGATGGTGCTGCGCCTCGTGGCCCGCACCCCGCTGACCCAGGCGGCGGGCGGCCTGATCGGCGTCCTCGTCGGCGTCGTGTGGGCGTGGCGCTCGGGCGAGGCGGCGAACTACTTCGCCATGGGGCTGTGGACGAACGGCGCCTACGCCGTCGGCCTGACCCTTGCGCTCCTGCTCGGCTGGCCGGCCGTCGGCGTCGTCGTCTCGCTGCTGAAGGGCCAGGACATGTCCTGGCGCACCGACCCCGCGCGGCGCGCGCTCCGCGGGCGCTACGCCCTGGCGACGTGGCTGTGGGTCGGGATGTTCCTCGTCCGCCTCGCGGTGCAGGTCCCGCTGTACGTCAGCGCCGAGGTGGCGTGGCTCGGCACCGCCCGCCTGGCGATGGGCCTGCCCCTGTGGGGGCTCACTCTGTGGGCAACATGGGTGTTGGTGAAGGGTTCAACAGCTCCTGCAGAACGCTGAGCTCCGACTCGGCCTCAGCCGAGACGACGATCAGGAGCTCGTCCCCGACCTCGAGGGTGTCGTCCGGGCTGGGCGCGATGGGGCGGTCCGCCCGGATGATCGCGGCCAGCACCGTCTCGGGCGGCCAGACGATCTGACCGACGCGCCGCCCCACCACGGGGGAGTGCGGCGGCAGGGTCATCTCGTGGATGCTCGCGCCGGACTGGTGGAACCGGAAGATGCGGACGAGGTCCCCGACGCTCACGGCCTCCTCGACCAGGGACGTCATGATCCGCGGTGTCGAGACCTGCACGTCCACGCCCCACGCCTCGTCGAACATCCACTCGTTCTTCGGGTTGTTGACGCGGGCGACGACCCTGGGCACGCCGAACTCGGTCTTCGCCAGCAACGAGACGACGAGGTTGACCTTGTCGTCGCCCGTGGCCGCGACGACGACGTCGCTCTCGGACACCTGCGCCTCGACCATCGCGGCGGGCTCGCAGGCGTCGGCCAGGAGCCACTCCGCCTGGGCGACGCTGGCGACGCGCATGGCGGCGGGCTGGCGGTCGATGAGCGTGACCTGGTGTCCGTGCCCCAGCAGCTCACGGGCGATGGAGCGGCCCACGGACCCTGCTCCGGCGATGACGACGCGCATCACTCCTCCTTCGCCGGCGGTGCCGCCAGCACGCGCTGGACCACGCCGATCCGTTCGGTGGCCACCATGAGGTGGACCAGGTCGTTCTCCTGCACGATCGTGCGGGACTCGGGCACCAGGCCCCGGCCGCGCCGGGTGAGGTACGCCACGCGGGCGGAGGTCAGGTGCTCGAGGCGGGTGACCTCCTGCCCCACCCAGGCGGTGTGGAGGTCGCACTCGACGAGCGACACCGTCGAGGAGGCGTCCTGGTACTCGGAGACCACCCCCATCGGGAGCAGCCGCCGCAGCACCTGGTCCGCCGTCCAGCGCACGGTCGCCACGGTGGGGATGCCCAGGCGCTGGTAGACCTCGGCGCGGCGGGGGTCGTAGATGCGGGCGACGACGTTCTGGACCCCGAACGTCTCGCGGACCACCCGCGCGGCGATGATGTTGGAGTTGTCACCCGAGGACACGGCCGCGAAGGCGTAGGCGTCCTCGATGCCCGCCTGCGCCAGGGCGTCGCGGTCGAAGCCGAGCCCGGTGACGCGGCGTCCCTCGAAGTCCGCCGGGAGACGGCGGAAGGCCTCGGGGTTCTGGTCGACCACCGCCACGGAGTGGCCATGATCCTCGAGCTGCTCGGCCAGGGAGGCTCCCACCCGGCCGCAGCCCATGATGACGAAGTGCACGAGGCCTGACGCTACCGCCCGCGCGTCGTCGCTGGTAACGGTGTCGGTCGCCGTGGCGGCGGGTCCGCCGGAGCGGGCCTAACATGGTGCTTCGTGCCGGACATCGCAGGCTTCTCCAAGCGCATGCTGGTCGGGCGGCCGATGCGCAGCGACCGGCTGGGCGCCACGCTGCTCCCCAAGCGGATCGCCCTCCCGGTGTTCGCCTCCGACGCGCTGTCGTCGGTCGCGTACGCCCCCGACGAGATCCTCCTCACCCTCTCGCTCGCGGGCTTCGCCGCGATCACCCTCTCGCCGTGGGTCGGCCTCGCGGTCATCGTCGTCATGATCACGGTGGTCGCGTCCTACCGCCAGACCGTGCACGCGTACCCCTCCGGCGGTGGGGACTACGAGGTCGCCACCGAGAACCTCGGGCCGCGCGCGGGCCTGACCGTGGCCAGCGCGCTGCTCGTCGACTACGTCCTGACCGTGGCGGTCTCGATGTCGTCCGGCGTGCAGTACCTCGCGGCCGCCCTGCCGGCGGCGGCCGGGCACGAGACCACGATCGCCGTGACGCTGGTCGTCGTCCTCGCCATGCTGAACCTGCGGGGCATCCGCGAGTCCGGCACCGCGTTCGCCATCCCGGTGTACCTCTACATGGGCAGCATCGGCCTGATGGCGATCGTCGGCTTCATCCAGGAGGCCGCCGGCACGCTGCGGCCCGCGGCGTCCGCGGCGTTCGAGCTGGCGCCGGACGCCGCCTACGACCAGGGCCTGGTGGGGCTCGCCGGCGCATTCCTGGTGCTGCGCGCCTTCTCCTCCGGCGCGGCCGCACTCACCGGCGTCGAGGCCATCAGCAACGGCGTGCCCTCCTTCCGGCGTCCGAAGTCCAAGAACGCGGCGACGACCCTCCTCCTGCTGGGCACCATCTCCGCCACGATGCTCATGTCGATCCTGCTCCTGGCGGGCGCCACGAACATCCACTTCGCCCAGGACCCCGCCAAGCAGCTCCTCGTGGACGGCCGGCCGGTCGGCGACAGCTACCTGCAGGACCCGGTGATCGGGCAGATCGCGGCCGCCGTCTTCCATGACGTGCCGGTCCTGTTCGTGCTCGTCACCGTCGTCACCGGCCTCATCCTCCTGCTCGCCGCGAACACCGCCTTCAACGGCTTCCCGGTGCTCGGCTCGATCCTCGCCCGCGACGGCTTCCTGCCGCGGCAGCTGCACACCCGCGGCGACCGGTTGGCCTACTCCAACGGCATCATCGCCCTGGCCGTCGCCGCGAGCGTGCTCATCGTGGCGTTCGACGCCGAGGTCACCCGCCTGATCCAGCTGTACATCGTCGGCGTGTTCGTCTCCTTCACCGTCAGCCAGCTGGGCATGGTGCGGCACTGGACGAGGCACCTGCGCACCGAGACCGACCCGAAGGAGCGCACGCGCATGCGGCGCTCCCGGGTCGTCAACGGCTTCGGGCTCGGGATGACCGGCGTCGTGCTCGCCATCGTCCTGGTCACCAAGTTCACCCACGGCGCCTGGATCACGCTCGTCCTCATGGCGGTGCTGTTCGTCACCATGGGCGCGATCCGCAGGCACTACGACCAGGTCTCCCGCGACCTCGCCGTCCCCGACCTCGCGGAGGCGCGGGCGCTGCCGTCCCGGGTGCACGGCATCGTGCTCGTTTCCAAGCTGCACCAGCCCACGATGCGGGCCGTGGCCTACGCGCGGGCCACCCGGCCCTCGACGCTCGAGGCCGTGACCGTCAACGTCGACCCGAACGAGACGGAGGCGCTCCGGAGGGCGTGGGAGGCCGCGGAGATCCCCGTGCCGCTGACCGTCCTGGACTCCCCGTTCCGCGAGATCACCCGTCCGGTCGTCGAGCACGTGCGCGCGGTGCGCAGAGAGTCTCCGCGGGATCTCGTGGTCGTGTTCGTCCCCGAGTACGTCGTCCGTCACTGGTGGGAGCAGGTCTTGCACAACCAGAGCGCGCTGCGGCTCAAGGGCCGCCTCCTCTTCACCCCGGGCGTCGTCATGGCCTCGGTGCCCTTCCAGCTCTACGACGTCGACCACCTCGACGCCCCGGCCGACCTCAGCCGGTCCACCGACGACGCGATCCGTCCGCCGGTGCAGCGATGACCGCGCCCGGCGCCGACGCGCCCGTCGTCACCGTGGGGCCGCCCGCCCACGGCGGTCACTGCGTGGCCCGGCTCGACGACGGACGCGTCGCCTTCGTGCGCCACGCCCTCCCGGGCGAGCGCGTACGCCTGCGGATCACCGAGCAGCGCTCGAAGTACTGGCGCGCCGACGCAGTCGAGGTCCTCGAGGCGTCGGCCGACCGCGTCGAGTCGCCCTGGCCCGAGGCCGGCCCCGGCGGCGTGGGCGGCGGGGAGCTCGCGCACGTCGCGCTGGGCGCCCAGCGCGGCTGGAAGACGCAGGTCCTTGCGGACACGCTCCGGCGCATCGGTGGCGAGCAGGTGGCCGACGACGTCGCCGCGGTCGCCGGGACCGTGCCGGTCGAGGGCCTGCCCGGCGACGACGAGAGCCGCGGGCTCGGCACGCGCACCCGGATCGACCTCACCGTCGATGCCCAGGGCGTCGCCGGCATGCACCGCTTCCGCAGCCACGACGTCGTCGCGCTGCGCGAGATGCCGCTGGCCGACGAGGCGCTGCTGGCGCTCGAGCTCCTCGGGGAGTCCTCGCCGTGGCGGCGCGCCTGGCGCCCGGGCTCCCGCGTCGAGGCCGTGGCCCCGAGCGTGGGCGAGCCGATGGTTCTCGTCGACGGCGAGCCCGTCACGCTGCGTCGGCGCAGCGGACCGCCGCGCCGCAGCGTTCGTGAGCGCGTCACGTCGCCCGTGGGGGACCTCGACTACCGGGTCAGCGCCGCCGGGTTCTGGCAGGTGCACCGTCGTGCGCCCGCCACGCTCGTCGAGGCTGTCCTCGGCGCGGCCGCGCCCGCCGCGGGGCAGCGCGTGCTCGAGCTCTTCTCCGGCGCGGGACTGCTCACGCTGCCGCTGGCCCGGGTCGTGGGGGAGGAGGGCTCCGTCGTCAGCCTCGAGGGCGCCGACGCCGCCGTCCGGGATGCCCGGCGCAACCTGCACGACCACCCGGCGGTCCGCCTCGGGGCCGGTCGCGTGGACGCCGCCGCCGTCCGGGAGATCGGTCCGGGCAGCGACATCGTCGTGCTCGACCCGCCCCGGGTGGGTGCGGGCAAGGAGGTCATGGCCGCGGTGGCCGGGGTGGGCGCCGAGACGATCGTGCACGTCGCCTGCGACCCGGCGGCGCTGGCGCGGGACCTGCGCGCAGCCCGGGAGCACGGCTACGTCGTCCGGACCATCAAGGCCTTCGACCTGTTCCCGCACACGCACCACTTCGAGGTCGTCGCGGCGCTCGGCCGGGCGTAGGAGCGCACGGCCCGCCGGCTCCGGGCAGCCCGTCCAGGTGAGCTGCGCCGTCGCGCCCGGCTGGGCTGCGCCGTCGCGCCCGGCTGGGCTGCGCCGTCGCGCCCGGCTGGGCTGCGCCGTCGCGCCTCCTGCCCTGCTGGCTGCCCTGCCCCACCCCGTTCCGCCGTCGGCCCCGCCTGCAACGCCGTCGCCCGGGCGTGTCGGTGGACACACTCACGCGTCCGAAGTATCTTGATGTCGAGATATCAGTGGTGTGGCTGGCGTGGGACGATGGATCCGGTCGCGCAGGGTGGCGCGAGCCGCCGGCGCCGCACGCCAGCACGAGCCGAGGAGCAGATGTGAGCACAGACAGCTTCAAGTCCAGGGGCACCCTGGAGGCCGCCGGGAAGAGCTACGAGATCTTCCGGCTCTCGGCCGTCGAGGGACTCGAGCGCCTCCCGTACAGCCTGAAGATCCTCGCGGAGAACCTGCTCCGCACCGAGGACGGCAAGAACGTCACCGCGGACCACGTCCGCGCCCTGGCCGAGTGGGACCCGCAGGCGGACCCCAGCACGGAGATCCAGTTCACCCCGGCCCGCGTGGTCATGCAGGACTTCACCGGCGTGCCCTGCGTGGTCGACCTCGCCACGATGCGTGAGGCCGTCACCGAGCTCGGCGGCGACGCCGCCCGCATCAACCCGCTCGCGCCCGCTGAGCTGGTCATCGACCACTCGGTCGTCATCGACGTCTTCGGCCGCGCGGACGCCTTTGAGCGTAACGTCGAGCTCGAGTACGGCCGCAACAAGGAGCGCTACCAGTTCCTTCGCTGGGGCCAGACGGCGTTCGACGACTTCAAGGTCGTGCCCCCGGGCACCGGCATCGTCCACCAGGTCAACCTGGAGTACCTCGCCCGTGTCGTCATGACCCGCGAGGTCGACGGCGTCCTGCGCGCCTACCCCGACACCTGCGTGGGCACCGACTCCCACACCACCATGGTCAACGGCCTCGGTGTGCTGGGCTGGGGCGTCGGCGGCATCGAGGCGGAGGCCGCGATGCTCGGCCAGCCGGTCTCCATGCTCATCCCGCGCGTGGTGGGCTTCAAGCTCTCCGGCTCGATCCCGGCCGGTGCCACGGCCACCGACGTCGTGCTGACGATCACCGAGCTGCTCCGTCAGCACGGCGTGGTCGGCAAGTTCGTCGAGTTCTACGGCGAGGGCGTCGCCGAGGTGCCGCTGGCCAACCGCGCCACCATCGGCAACATGAGCCCCGAGTTCGGCTCCACCGCCGCGATCTTCCCGATCGACCAGGTCACCATCGACTACCTGCACCTCACCGGCCGCACCGACGAGCAGGTCGCCCTCGTGGAGGCCTACGCCAAGGAGCAGGGCCTGTGGCACGACCCGTCCACCGAACCGGCGTTCTCGGAGTACCTCCAGCTCGACCTCTCCACGGTGGTCCCCTCCATCGCGGGCCCCAAGCGCCCCCAGGACCGCATCGCGCTGTCCGACGCCAAGGAGGCGTTCGCCGACGTCCTGCCGCACTACGTCGGTGAGGAGGCTCCCCTCCAGGAGAACAAGCTCGACGAGGCAGTCGAGGACACCTTCCCGGCGTCCGACCCGATCGCCGCCGGCGCCGACGGCATGGACGAGGCCCCGGTCGGTCACCACCTCGGCATCGGCCGCGCCTCGAAGCGGGTCCCGGTCACCATGGCCGACGGCCGTGAGACCGAGCTCGACCACGGCGCCGTGGTGATCTCCTCGATCACCTCCTGCACCAACACGTCCAACCCCTCGGTCATGCTCGCGGCCGGCCTGCTGGCGAAGAAGGCCGTCGAGAAGGGCCTGCAGGTCAAGCCGTGGGTCAAGACGTCGATGGCGCCGGGGTCGAAGGTCGTCTCCGACTACTACGACAAGGCCGGCCTCTGGCCCTACCTGGAGAACCTGGGCTACCACCTCGTCGGGTACGGCTGCACCACCTGCATCGGCAACTCCGGACCGCTGCCCGAGGAGGTCTCGGCGGCCGTCAACGAGAACGACCTCTCGGTCGCGTCGGTCCTGTCCGGCAACCGGAACTTCGAGGGCCGCATCAACGCCGACGTGAAGATGAACTACCTCGCGTCGCCGCCGCTGGTCATCGCCTACGGCCTTGCCGGGACGATGGACTTCGACTTCTCCAACGAGCCGCTGGGGCAGGACAAGGACGGCTCCGACGTCTACCTCAAGGACATCTGGCCCTCCGCCGCCGAGGTGGACGCGACGATCGCCAGCTCCATCGACCGCGACATGTTCACCAACGACTACGCCGACGTCTTCGCCGGCGACGACCGGTGGCGCGCCCTGGAGACCCCGGAGGGGAGCACGTTCGACTGGCAGAGCGACTCCACCTACGTGCGCAAGCCCCCGTACTTCGACGGCATGCAGGCCGAGCCGTCGCCCGTGCAGGACATCACTGGTGCGCGCGTGCTGGCCAAGCTGGGCGACTCGGTCACGACCGACCACATCTCCCCGGCCGGCGCGATCAAGCCGGACAGCCCGGCCGGGAAGTACCTCGCCGAGCACGGCGTCGCGCGCCGCGACTTCAACTCCTACGGCTCGCGCCGCGGGAACCACGAGGTCATGATCCGCGGCACGTTCGCCAACATCCGCCTGCGCAACCAGCTCCTGGAGGGTGTGGAGGGCGGTTTCACGAAGAACCTCCTGACCGGCGAGCAGGAGACCATCTTCGACGCCGCGCAGGCCTACGCCGAGGCAGGCGTGCCGCTCGTGGTCCTTGGTGGCAAGGAGTACGGCTCGGGCTCGTCGCGCGACTGGGCGGCCAAGGGCACGTCCCTCCTCGGCGTCAAGGCCGTCATCACCGAGAGCTTCGAGCGCATCCACCGCTCGAACCTCATCGGCATGGGTGTGCTCCCGCTGCAGTACCCGGCGGGGGAGAGCGCCGAGTCGCTGGGCCTGGACGGGACCGAGACCTTCGACATCGCCGGCGTGACGGCCCTGAACGAGGGCACCACGCCGAAGACCGTCAAGGTCACCGCCACGAAGCAGGACGGCGGAGTCGTCGAGTTCGACGCCGTCGTGCGCATCGACACCCCCGGAGAGGCGGACTACTTCCGCAACGGCGGCATCCTGCAGTACGTGCTGCGCCAGCTCGTCGCCACCGCCTGAGATAACGCTGTGAGCCCGGCCGTTAGCGGCCGGGCAACCAGGGCAGCTGGCCCCGTCCCGGGAATCCGGGGCGGGGCCGGTTGCGTCTTGGCGCCGGGATGGGGAGCGCTCGCTGGATCTCCGGTTTCTGGTCTCCGGATCTGGCCTTGGGATCGAGCCGTGCCGCGCCCCGCCTCGGCCGGGGCGGGACATCGCCCAGTCCCGCCACGGCCGGTGCCGAACATCGCCCAATCCCGTGACACCGGTCGGTATGCCCCCGGCCTGACAGGGCCTGTGCGCGCCGTGCCCCTTCATGGCTCGATGTCGGTGGTCACCGATAGGTTGCACATATGTTCGATAGAGCGAGTTCCAAGGCCCCGGCGGTCGACGGCGCCGTCTCGCTCCGTCCTGGCTCCGGCGCGTTTGCGGTGCTCGGCACGCAGCCGTGCTGTGCAGCCGCCGACTTCGGACGCGGATGCGAGCACCTCGCATCATGGCTGGCCGAGCAGATCGCCGCGGACCGGGAAGTAGAGACCGCGCGACTCGACGAGCTCCGGCCGCTCGGGCACTGGGACCTGGTGGAGCGGGCCGCCGACGGCGACACCGACGCCCGGGCCCTCCTCGGGTGGGACGACGACGGCAACGACGTCGACGACGAGCCGGCCGAGTATGCCGGGATGAGCCTGCGCGACCTTGACGAGGTCTCGACCATCGCACCTCTCCTTGTGCCGGGGCGGTCAGCCCCGCTCGGGGAAGCCATTTCCGGTGGCCTGCTCGCGGAGATGGCACCCGGCGCCGGCCTCGCCGCGATCCTGGACGGCGTCGACGTGGGGGAGGTCGATGCGTTCACGGCTGTCGAGGTCGTCGCAGCACTCAAGCGCCTCGAGTCATGGGCAGGCGCGGGCGCCGCTATGGCGGCCGCAAAGTTGGCGACGAAGCCGGAGATGAGCAGCGACGGACACCCGGCCAACCCGATGAACACCATCATCAACGGGACCGCCGAGGAGCTCGCCATGCGGTTGGGCGTCACCCGCGGCGAGGGGGCACGCATGGTTCAGGTTGGGCAAGGCCTGCAGACCACGTTTACCGACACGGCGGCGGCGGTGCAGGCTGGCGTCATCGACCTTCGCAAGGCCACCACGATCGTGACGACGCTGTGGGACTACCCGGACGCCGTCGCCTGGTGCGCGGAGCAGGAGGTCCTTGAACGCGCGGCCGGCCGCACGGGCAACCAGCTGACCCGAGACTTGGTGAAGGCGTTGATCGCTGTGGATCCAGACGAGGCCGCCCGCCGGCACAAGAAGGCACTGCGCCGTCAGCACGTGACGCACCCCAGGGCCCTGCCGGACGGGATGTCCACGATGTACGTGGTTGGCGGCGCCGAAGACACCGTCCCTTTGGACCTGACCCTCACCGCCTACGCCCAGGCGGCCAAGACCGCCGGCGACTCGCGCAGCACCGACGAGCTTCGCGCCGAGGCTTTGTTCACGCTGGCGGCCGGCGCGCTGACCACCGGGTGGGTCGGCCCGGTGCCCGGCACCACCAGCGGAGCGTGCACGTGCACCGCCGACGACCACGCCCACCGCGCGCCGACCAGCTCCGACGGCACCGCCGCCACGGCTGCCACCGGGGCCACGGCAGGAGCAGCGGGCACCGACATGGACGCAGACACGCACGAAGGCGTCGAGGTCGCTGCCGAGGAGGCCGACCCGGACGGTGACGACGACACACCCGACCGTCTCGCCGCGGGCGTTCACAGTCGTCAGGGAGCAGGGCAGGGCAAGGCGCCGGACCATCGGTCGCGGGCTGGGGCATCGCCGAACGTCGACCCGGGTGGCTCCGATGACCACGACGTCCCCGATCAGCCGCCCGACTCCGTCCATGAGGACCAGCCTCCGGGCACGAGTGTGACCCCTGTCCCAGCCCCCGAACGGTCACTCGCCACGCCAGGTGGCGCAACGAGCGCGGTGGAATCCGGCCATGCCGACATCTCCTGCACGTGCACCGGTGACCTCGGCGATGACCGTCTGCCTCCCCTCCACCTCCTGGTTCGTCCCCGCAAGGGCATGCGTCTCGGTAACCCGACCACGAACCGCACGCAGGTCCGACTCACGTTGCCGCTGAGCGTGGCGATGCCACCGGCTCCCCAGTCACCCGGCGCCGATGCTGCGGGGGCTGACACGACGTCCGCGGTGTACGACGTACCACCGGCCGAGGTCGCCGAACTCTCGGGGTATGGACCCATCACGCCCGACGTCGCTCGGGCGATCGCCCTGGGCGGCACATGGCGCCGAATCGTGACCGACGCGCTCACCGGGGCGGTGCTTGATGTAGGCCGCACCCGCTACAGACCGCCGGATGAGCTCGCCGAGCATGTGCGCCAGCGTGACCGCACCTGCGTGCAGCCGACCTGCTCCGTCCCGGCTGAGCGCTGCCAGCTCGACCACAACCTTTCGTGGTCCCTCGGCGGGGAGACAGCGGACGTCAACCTCGGGCCGCTGTGCGTACGTGACCATCAGCTGAAGTCGTCGGGTCTCTTCCACCTCACGCAGCCCAGCCCGGGCGTCTTCGAGTGGACCACGCCCTCGGGCCACGCCTACCACCGGGCCATCGACGGCACCGTCACCCCGCTGACCAGCAGTCGCCGCGGTCACGACGTACCACCCTTCTAGCGCAAAGGTCCGATCGCACCCACGGCGCCGATGCCGAGGCGCATCCCGCCCGTCACGGTCCCCGAGAGCGGACGCGCGCTCCGCACGCACCGTCATCCCGTCCGAAGTGTCACGGATCGTGCGTGAGGGGAGCGCCGCAGGCCCTGAGGTAGGTTGGCTCGGTGCCGCATGCCCGGACCCTGCTTTCGCTCCTTGACCTCCAACGCTCAGACATCGAACGGCTCTGGCTCGCCGCTGCCGGATGGAGCGACCAGCGTTCGCGACGCCGTTCTCGGTTCACCGATCGGCGCGTCGCCACCATCTTCGACGGCCCGGCGCTACGCACCCGCCTCGCGTACGACACGGCGATCGACGCCGTGGGCGCCCACCGCGTCGATCTGCCGTTGGTGCTGGGGGAGCGCGAGCCGATCAGCGACACGGCGTCCATCCTGTCCGACGCCGTGGATGCCGTCGTCGTCCGTGCGCGCGATCACGAGGCTGTAGTGGCGCTGGCCGAGGCCTGTGACGTTCCGGTCATCAATGCCATGACCGACGCCGGTCATCCGGTCGAGGTCTTTTCGGAGGCGTACAGCGTGCTCGAGCGGCGCGGCCCGATCGATGACGTCACCCTCACTTTCGTCGGCGAGGCGTCTAACATGCTTCGCTCCTGGTGTGAGCTCACGGTCGGGTTCGAGCTCCAGGTCCGTCAGGTCTGCCCGCCCGGGCACGGGCTCGACGAGGAGTTCTTGGCCGACCTGGCGAAGCGCGGTCAGCGGGGGAGTGTTGTCGTGAGCCACGACCTCACCGCAGCCGTCGAAGGGGCCGACGTCCTCTACACCGACGCATGGCCGAAGTCTGCTCAGCGACCAGGCCGGCGCCGCACGACCTTCGAGCCGTACCGCATCACGACGACCGTGCTCGATGCCGGCGGCCCGGATCTCCTCCTCATGCATGCCATGCCGGTACGTCGCGGAGACGAGATCACCGCTGACGCATTCTCCGATCCTCGCTCCATCACCCTCGCGGCCAAACGGAACCTCGCTCCCACCCACGCCGCCGTAGTGGAGCGTGCGTTGTCCGCGTAAGCCGCCACCCGATGTCAGCACCCCATGGCACGCTCTAGAACAAGCGTTCGAGAATTGATTCTCGGATCCGGAGCTCGGGGGAGGACGGCATGTCTGCCGACGACGGTATGCGTGTGCTGGACAGTGAGTTTGCGGGGCTGGCGGAGTGGTTGACGGCGCCGCGACTGGGCGAGTGCGTCATGTGCTTCACCAGCCGCATGCTCGCCGAGAACGAGTGCGACTGGACCCTGCGGTGGGCACTGCGATGGCAGGAAGCCAGGGCTCCACGGGCGACGGCGCTGCGACGCCGCCTGGCGGATCATGGCGCCTACTGCGACTGCGAGATCTTCACCAACGGGTGGCGGATGACGCTCACGCCGAGTGTCGGAACGCTTGCGAGCGATACGCCTCTCGACGGAAACGAGTGCCGCGGCGTGCGTCCGGGGTCGACCCAGCCGTGCGCTCGTTGGGAGCCTCGTCGCCGGCCAGCTTGGTGAACCAAGCGATGCGACCGCGAGAGTGGCGTGGCGGCGGCGGCTCTGCGACGCAACGTCTCGCGTAGCTGGATCCGGTCTGGGCTCGGGTCACATCACTCTCGGCGACGGTGCTCAAAGGTGTGCCGATCACCGAGGCGCATGGTCGTCGCTAGGTCAATCGATGGCGAGCGAGTCCACAGCCTGTGCTGCCCTGTCCGCGTTATCCAGAATTCGCCGTCCGGACGGCGGGTGGACCGGCTGAGCACGCCGACGCGCCTTCTCGTGAGATCAGCTGCGCAGCGTCGCGTTGAGCCGAGCCCCCTGTCGGGCCAGGTGGTCGCGATCAGGGAGGCTGGGCCCCGCTCCTGCTGGTCGCTTGCGAGAACGGGCGAGAACTGATCGGTCATGCTCCGCGAGTTCATGTACGACCCAGAGAGCTAGCCCACACGGCCCCCGAACTCGAGGGCTCCTCGCCGCGCGGAACGGCCAGCACGACTGGAGCCCCAACGCCAGGGGAGGGTGAGAGGGCACGGCGATGCTGATGCATCCACCGTATGCGCAGGCTTACTTCTGACATAATGTGCATTATCGGATTGCAAGGGTGCGAGAGCTCCGGTCGGAAACGTTGAGCACATCCCCGCAGGCCAGGCCGCAAATGCGGGAAGCTCACGATGGCGCTGTGGGCCGACCCGCCGGGTAGAGCCTCGCCAAGTCGCGCGACGGCACGAACGCTCTTTCACGCGAGCGGTCTCGCACTCATGGCGCAGGAGACGTTGGCGTGGCGCAGCGAGAACCCACATCTCAGGCGACGATGCGTCCTGGTGAGCGCCCTGAAGCCCTGAGCGAACTAGCCCGTGGCGAGCCGAGAACGGGCGCGTCCCTTGATCGTCTCGATGACCGCAGTCTTGGCATCGGCGTACGCGTTCATGTCGGGCCAATCGCGTCTCGTCAGATCCCGCTTGGTGGCCTCGTAGAGCTGGCGGTCCGCCTGGTCGATCCGCAGGTGGTCCCGCAGAAGGAGATAGTCACCAGCTGCGGGGTCGTCGAGCTCGAGGATGTGAATGTGCACATCGCGCTGCTCGGTACGAACCATTCGATGACCCGGCTCACGAACGCGCAGCACATAACCTGATGCGACCAACGGTTCGAGATAATCCTCTTCCGCGGTGATGTCGGCCACCGTGACCAAGATGTCGATGATCGGCTTGGCGGCGAGACCAGGGACCGACGTCGATCCGATGTGGTCGACTGCGACCGCGGTGCTCCCAACCGCATCTCGCACACGAGCCTCATGCACGGCGTACTGGCTCCCCCACGTTGGATCGTATTCGGCGAGGAACAGCTCGCGCTTCTCCACGCCGCCAACAAATTCAACTGCGGTCACGTCGTCCCGACGCCGCATGCGGATCTTGCGAGGCTCGCCCATTGGCACGAGGTTACTCAGCCGACTCCCGGCTGACGAACTCCCGTCGCTGCCAGTTAAAGAGGACGGGTTCAAACAGATGCGAGAACTTGTCCCAGTGGTCGCGGAACGGACCACTTGGCGAGGCCCGGCTACTCGTCCTAGTTCAACACCTGAGAGGAGGTCAGGCAGGCGCTCTTGCGCCTTCGCAGCGCTTCGTCGATCCGCAGTTGGTTGCCGGATCGGCAACTGATGCGTACCGTCATCCACATGAAAACTGATTACGGCGCGGACTCGCACCCGTTCGACACTCTGGCAGCAGACCGAGCTGCCCTGAGTGAGCGCGCGCGGATGCCCTCATGGCTGTCGCCGGCACTAGGACTCATCACAGGTGCATGGGTCGCTTCGCCGGCACTCTTCGGCCGGAGCGACGACTCCTTCGGGTTGTTCCTCTACGTCGCGGCTCTCGTCCTCGTCCTGGGGGCAACGCGCGCAACCGGCGTGCGGCTCCACAGCGTAGGCGCCCGGGGCCGGATCGCGTTTGGCGTGCTGGTTCCCGCCGGACTCCTCCTCTACAGCGCCTCGCTCGCTCTGGTCTCGCTCGAGTTGACGTGGTGGAGCCTGGTCCCCTCGCTCCTCATGGCCGCCGTCACGTTCGGCGCGGTCCGGATGATCGACCACTCGAGGCGGAGCAAGCTGCAAAGTGGCCACTGAACCCCTGTTCGACGAGCTCGTGCATAACCCTGTGCGCCTTCGGATCTGCGCCTTGTTGAGGCAGGTGGACGCATTGTTGTTCTCCACGATGCGGGAGACGTTGGATGTCAGCAAACCAACCCTTTCCAAGCATCTGAGAACCTTGGCGGAAGCGGGCTACCTCACGATGAACAAGGTGCCGTCGGGCGAGAGGGAAGACCGTCGGAGAGTCGGCTGGATCCGGTTGTCCCCTGCGGGGCGTGACGCCTTCGACGGGCACATCGCCGCCCTCCAGCAGATCACCACATCATCGCTTGCCCAGGGGGTAACGGCCGGCACCTCGAATCAGAGCCGCCCGGTGCGGCCGCGGACCTAGCCGTACGGGTTCACCGCCCGTAACGAGCTTTTTGCCGGTGCCTTCACTATTGCGTTCTACGGAAGATCTACTCGCCGCTCATCCTCCGTCAACATATCTCGCTGCCAGTGAACCAACGGGAGTTGCATTGCGTGCGAGCGCTCCTGGCCTAGTCGATCCTGACCGCCCCGTCGCAGGTCGGCAGGCCGCACAGCACCCCTGCGCGGTGGAGAGCCGCCCAGGCGGCCGGGGCGGTCCGTGCGGCGTTCGACCGTGGGAGGGGTTAGTTGTAGTTGTCCTCGGTTCCATGGCGCCACCTCCGGAGGAGGGTCTCGATGACAATCGCAGCCCCGATAAACGTGGTGCCAAGTGGGACCACGACCCACTGAACTATGGTCGAGAGGAGATCGAGAGCCACCATGCCGACTTCAGCGCCGGCGCCAAGGCCCCCGGTCACGGCGAAGTAGAGATCTGGCGTGTATCGAATAAGCGGCGCGCCAACTATGCACAGGATGATGCCGACGATCAAGCACTTCTTCGAGGTCGGGTCCACAGTCGTAAGTAGAGCACGTCCCGCTTCGTTCGCCGGCGACACCGAAGGCCTCCTTTCGTCGAGCCGTTGCTGGTCTTGACCGGAAGGTAGAGCGGTGGAGATTGCGGACATCGCCTGGGCTCCGGATGAACGGCGGTATCGCCGATGGAGCCTCGCGGGACGGGGACGTCGGCCGTCCCTCCCCCGGCTACCTCAATCGGTCAACCGCCAATAGGGAAGGGACGGTAGTCCGGAGTTGCGGATTTCCGACGCGCCTTTCGTCTCGACCAGTGGGGGCACTCGGCGCCGTCGATGACATCGCTTCGCCCGCACCATGGGACCCGCGACAGTTGCGGGAACTCCGTTCTGGGTCGATCAGACCGTCCGACGGGCCGCTAGCTGAGCTGCTCGGCCAACGCGACGATGATCCCCTCAGGGCCGCGCACATAGCAGAGCCGGTAGCTGTCCTGGTACCGCACCACCTCCCCAACGAGTTCCGCGCCGCGGGCACGCAGACCGGCAACCGTGGCGTCGAGGTCGTCGACGGCGAACATGACGCTCCGCAGGCCCAGCGTGTTCCCCGGTGCGTTCTCCGGCTCGGCCGCCACCGCCGTCGGCGTGTAAAACTTGGTCAGCTCGAGCCGACCGTGGCCGTCCGCAGTCCGCATCATCGCGATGTCCACTCGGACGCCCTCGAGCCCAGCGACACGGTCCACCCAACGTCCCTCGATCGGCGCCTGCCCCTCCAGCTCCATCCCGAGCTCGACAAAGAACGCGATAGCAGCCTTGAGGTCGTCGACGACGACGCCCACGTGGTCCATCCGCTGAATCGCCATGGTGGTCCTTCTCCTTCGTCGCACTCCCCCGTTGTGACCACTCGTGTACTCAAGACGGAACGAGCGCCTGCCCTTCGGTTGGGCCCGAGCCGCAGCCGCGGCGAATGGCATGGAGGGCGAACACGAGTGCACCTGCGCAAAGAAGCGACGACGGCCGCCGCACCGAAGGCGTCCTCACCGGGAGGACGGCGCCGGCCCGTCGACGTTTGTCGTGAGCGGACCGGTGCCGGAGCGAGTGATCACCTCTTGGGAAGCGGCCGGTCCAGGATTCACTTCTCGGTGCACGACGTGTTTGGGGATGTAGACGAAATCACCCGGTCCGGCGTCGACGGCTTTGGCTCCCCCGGGGCCGAACTCGATGCGCACGGTGCCCTCGACGACGTAGACGGAGGTGTCGTGGTCGCCGTGGTGGTGCCAGCCGGACGACACGCCGGGTTCAGAGCGTACGAACCCAGACCAGAGCCCGGGGACCGCGATCGCCTCCTCGCGCACCTTGCCCGGCGTCGGGTCAGCGACGCGACGGTCCGCGCTATGGATACAGGTGACGGCCTCGGCAGCGTCGCTCATGGCGCTTTCCCTCCCTTACGCGGGGCTTGCTCAGGCTATGCCGCTCGCGCCGGCGGTGGAAGGGAGCACCGGCCGGGATCCACGGAGCAGGAGAAGTCGGTTCCAGGAATGCCGGCGCACTACCCGTCATCGTTGTATGCGCGGCCTTGCCGTACGGGCACGGAAGTGTCGCCTATGCCTCGTCGCCAAAATTCTCAGGCCGGTGCGGCCGGAATATCTCTCCGCTCAGCGGTGTGTGGGCATACCAGCCGTAGTTCCCTCCAGTCTCGAGCTTTCGCTCCAGCGGCAACGCCTCGTCGATGTCGCCGTCCGGCGTGTAGATGACTTCGATGCCGAGCTCGTCACGAAGTTCTCGGGCCAAGGCCGACCCCGTCGCGATGAATTCCGATTCCGTGCTGGCATCCGGCCATTGGTAGTCATTTGCCGACAGGACCCGGTCCGCGAGGGCGTTCCACGCCTCCAGGCGATCCCGCAGACCGGCGGTGATCGGAAGGCCGGCCAGGTCCACGTCACCGACGTCCCCGGGAGTGCGATACCAGACCGGTGACCGCGCCCACCCGAAGAACAGCGCTACTCGTGCTGGCACCCCCTGTCGCGCTTCCACGCGGTCCATTCTCGCTTCGACGGCGACTCCCGTCCCAAGTTCGGCGCCTCATGTCGGCCGGCGGGGAACTGCGGGGCAGCGCGCCTCAGCTGCCGGGCCGCGGACGCGGTGTCTGCTGGAGGGGTGAAAGGCTCCAGCGCGACGCCAGCCCCACCGCGACTGCCGCAAGCGTCACCGCACCGCCGACGATGACGACGGACCGCCACGCGGACCCGTGAGTGACTCCCGCCATCCAGACCGACGAGGCGGCGACGGCGACGAGCGGGACCACGGCGGCCACAACGAGGCCAGGGGTGCCGCTCGCGAACGGCCTCACCCGTCGGACGCCGAGGACGAGTGCAAGGGTGACGGCCTGGGTGATCAGCCCGAGCAGGGCGCCCACGCCGATCCCCACGGACACCCCCGCGTCCCAGTAGTCGGGGGCGCCCGGCGACCACAAGGCCGCGCCGCCGACGAAGCCCCCGATCGCTCCCCCGGCGACAGTCCCCACGAGCAGCAGCCGCCCGAGCGTGCGGTGCCCCACCATCGGGTCGGGAGCGGCGTCGGAAGTGGTGTGCACGCGCACCAGCCTTCCACGCACCGTGCCGGGCTGACGGAGCGTCGCTGTCGAGGTCCGGACCCCGAGCGTAGAATATGTCAACAGAACTTGACATCTAGATGTCAAGTATCGCTAACATCGTGCACATGGCACCGAGGCAGGCCGCGCAGGCGGCGGGCACACACAGCCCCGTGCGGCTGCGACGCAAGGCACAAGGGCTGACGCAGGCCGAGCTCGCGGAGCTGGCAGGGGTGAGCAGGCAGACGGTCATCGCGATCGAGCAAGGTGCCTACGCGCCCTCTGTCTACCTCGCCCTGAGGATCGCTCGGGCGTTGCACGAGACGGTGGAGAACCTCTTCATCGAGGCAGACGAGACGGCAGGAGCACGTTGATGAACAAGCGCGACCACGGTGCCCTCGACAAGGCCGCCAGCCGCCTGATGGCGCTGGACAGCCCCACCTACGGCGACGAGCGCGAACGTGCTGTCTTCATGGAGGCCAGTACCTTCGGTCTCACCCTCGGGATCTACGTCAGCATCACGGCGGCCGTCGTCGCCGCCGTCCTGGGGCAGCTTCTTCTGCCCGTCGTGCTGCTCGTCGTCATGGCGGTACCGAACTGGTCCACGCTCTGGTACGCCCGCCGAAAGGGAGTCGACATCGGCGAGATGGCGTCGCGGGCGGACCTCAGGTCGCGGCTCAGGGTCACCGTCACCATCATCGGCGGCCTCATCCTGGTCGCCGCGGCCATGCTCTACACGGTCGTGTCCAGTCATGGCCTCATCACCGCTCCGGAGGTCGACCTCACCGGCGGCGCGGCCCTCGCAATGCTCAAGGGAGCCCTCGTGGGCGCCGTCGTCGGCGGCGTCCCCGCCGCAGTCGCAGGGGCACGCAAGGCCAGGCGAGGGCGCTCGCACTCCACCGAGGTCGACGAGGAGTAACCCGACAGGGTCGGCGCGATGTCTTGGTCAGCCGGAGCCGGTCAGGCTCCGACGTAGGCCGCGAGGTGTTCGCCAGTAAGGGTCGGGCGGGTGGCGATGAGGTCGGCGGGCGTGCCTTCGAAGACGACGCGGCCGCCGTCGTGGCCGGCACCGGGGCCAAGGTCGATGATCCAGTCGGCGTGCGCCATGACCGCCTGGTGGTGCTCGATGACGATGACCGACTTGCCGGCGTCGACGAGCCGGTCGAGCAGGCCGAGCAGCTGCTCGACGTCGGCGAGGTGGAGGCCGGTGGTCGGCTCGTCGAGGACGTAGACGGCGCCCTTCTCCGCCATCTGGCTGGCGAGCTTGAGCCGCTGCCGCTCGCCGCCGGAGAGCGTGGTGAGCGGCTGGCCGAGGGTGAGGTAGCCGAGACCGACGTCTGCGAGCCGAGAGAGGATGGTGTGCGCGGCCGGGATCCGCGCCTCGCCGTCGCCGAAGAACTCCTCGGCCGCGGTCACGGACATCGCGAGCACCTCGGCGATGTTCCGGCCGCCCAGCGCATACTCCAGCACCGACGCCTGGAACCGCTTCCCCTCACACTCCTCGCAGGTCGACTCGACGGTGGCCATGACGCCCAGGTCGGTGTAGATGACGCCGGCGCCGTTGCAGGTGGGGCACGCGCCCTCGGAGTTGGAGCTGAAGAGCGCCGGCTTCACGCCGTTTGCCTTCGCGAACGCCTTGCGGATCGGGTCGAGCAGCCCGGTGTACGTCGCCGGGTTGCTGCGCCGCGAGCCGCGGATCGCGCCCTGGTCGATCACCACCACGCCGTCGCGGCCGGCGACCGAGCCCTGGATGAGCGAGCTCTTGCCGGAGCCGGCGACGCCGGTGACGACGCAGAGCACCCCGAGCGGGACGTCGACGTCCACGTCCTTGAGGTTGTGCGTCGACGCGCCCCGGACGGCCAGCGCGCCGGTGGGCGTCCGCACCGTCTCCTTGAGCGTGGCCCTATCGTCGAAGTGGCGGCCGGTGGTGGTGCCGCTCCCCCGCAGCCCCTCGACGGTGCCCTCGAAGCAGACGGTGCCGCCCTCCGTGCCGGCGCCGGGGCCGAGATCGACGACGTGGTCGGCGATCGTGATCGTCTCGGGCTTGTGCTCCACGACGAGGACGGTGTTGCCCTTGTCCCGCAGCTGCAGCAGCAAGTCGTTCATCCGTTGGATGTCGTGCGGGTGCAGGCCGATCGTCGGCTCGTCGAACACGTACGTGACGTCTGTGAGGGACGAGCCGAGATGCCGGATCATCTTCGTGCGCTGCGCCTCTCCCCCGGACAGGGTGCCGGCCGGCCGGTCGAGCGAGAGATAACCCAGACCGATCTCCGCGAACGCGTTAAGGAGGTGCCGCAGCCCGGTGAGCAACGGGGCCACCGACGGCTCGTCGAGGTTGCCGACCCAGTCGGCGAGGTCGCTGATCTGCATGGCGCAGAGGTCGGCGATGCTCTTCCCGTCGATCTTCGAGGAGCGCGCCTCCGGGCCGAGCCGGGTGCCGTCGCACTCGGGACAGGTCGTGAACGTCACCGCCCGCTCCACGAAGGCACGGACGTGCGGTTGCATGGCGTCGACGTCCTTGGAGAGCATCGACTTCTGGATCTTGGGGATCAGCCCCTCATAGGTGAGGTTGATGCCCTCGACCTTGATCTTGGTCGGCTCGGCGTAGAGCAGCTTGTGCAGGTCCTTCTTGCTGAACTTCTCGATCGGCTTGTCCATGTCGAGGCCGGCACCGCTGAAGATGCGGCCGTACCAGCCGTCCATGCTGTAGCCGGGGACCGTCAGTGCACCCTCGCTGAGCGACTTCGTCTCGTCGTACAGCGCAGACAGGTCGAAGTCGGTGACCGAACCCATGCCCTCGCACCGCGGGCACATGCCACCGAGACGGTTGAACGTCGCCTTCTCGGCCTTCGTCCTGTTGCCCCGCTCGACGGTGATCGCACCGCTCGCGCGCACGGTGGGGATGTTGAAGGAGTACGCGTTGGGCGAGCCGATGTGCGGGTCTCCCAGACGGCTGAAGAGGATGCGAAGCAGGGCGTTGGCGTCGGTGGCGGTGCCTACCGTGGAGCGGGGGTTGGCCCCCATCCGCTCCTGGTCGACGATGATAGCCGTCGTCAACCCGTCGAGGGCGTCGACGTCGGGCCGCGCCAGCGTCGGCATGAAGCCCTGCACAAACGCGCTGTAGGTCTCGTTGATCAGGCGCTGCGACTCCGCGGCGATCGTGCCGAACACCAGCGAGCTCTTGCCCGAGCCGGAGACACCGGTGAACACCGTCAGCCGGCGCTTGGGGATCTCGACGCTGACGTCCTTGAGGTTGTTCTCGCGCGCGCCCTGCACACGGATCAGACCGTGGCTGTCGGCGACATGCAGCGCAGGCGACTGCGTGTCCGTCCTCGTGGCCGGGCTCATCGTGTCTCCCTCGGTTTCGCGGGGATCGCCTCTGCGGTCCCCGTCGGCGTCGCCTGGCTCGGTCTCACCAGGTTGGTGCAGCACGTCTGGTCCTGCTTCGTGGCCGCGAATGCGGCAACGAGTCCGCTGCGTACCTTATCTGCGGCCGGCCGAGGCGGCAGACCGCACCCCGGCCAGCGCGTCCGTGGTGACACTGAGGGAAGCCCGGTGCACAGTGCTGGGCCGGGCCGGGCCGGGGCAAGGTCTCACCACACATCCACGTCCACGACGCGCTTGTCCGTCACGACGAGGCGGAGGCACGGGGCGCGGCGGCGATCGCGGCGGGCGGTCACCTGGTCAGCGACGCGCACGCGCCGGCGTGATGGACCCTCGCCGACGCCGAGGGCAACGAGGTCGACGTGGCCACCGAGAGGGGCCGCGGCTAGCGCGGTGGCCCCTCCGGTCGCACCGGTGCCCCCTCCTACCGATCAGCACGGCCGGCCGGGGGCTCGATCACGTCCCACCGATTCCCGTAGAGGTCCGCCAGGATGATCACGCGTCCGTGTGCCTCGTGGCGAGGCTCCTCGCAGGCCACCGCGCCGTGGGCCAGCGCCCGCTCGAGCGTCGCCTCGAAGTCTTCGACATGGAGGAAGAAGCCGACGCTCTCACCGCTCTGGTTGCCCACGCGGGCCAGCTGCGACTCGCTCGTGGCCAGGGCCAGCCGGAGGCCGGCGCCGGCCGCGCGGGAACCGACGACGACCCACCGCTTCGTCGGTCCCTGGGGCGTGTCCTCGAGCAGCTCGAGGCCGAAGGCGTTCGTGAAGAAGGCGATGGCCTCGTCGTACTCGCGGACAAGGAGATTGACCATGGCAAGTTGCGGCACGGAAGTCACTTTCGCCGTCGGGACTGACAGGTGGTGGCGGGACGGGCCCACGCCCGGTGGTTAGGACTTGACCTGTCGAGCCTTGGAGGGGGTGGGGCGCTCCCCCACCAGGCGCCAGGTGCCGGGCAGGAGCAGGGCCGCGGCCGCGGCCTTGACCGCATCGCCGACGAGGAACGGCACGACGCCGAGGGCGAGGGCCTCGGGCAGTCCGATCCCGAGGTACGCCATGAGCCACGGAACGCCGACGGCGTACACGAGCGTCGTCGCGCCCACGGCGCTGACGACGGTGCGCCACGGCGAACGGTCCGCGCCGCGCCGGGCCAGCCATCCGATGAGCGCCGCCGCGGGCAGGTAGCCGACGGCGTAGCCGAATGAGGCGAAGGCCCAGCCGGCCGTCCCGTCGGCGAACACCGGCACGCCGGCAAGCCCGGCCAGCACGAGCGCCACGATGCTCAGCGCGCCTCGCACGGGCCCGAGCGCGGCGCCCACGAGCAGCACGCCGAACGTCCCCAGGGTGAGAGGGACGGGCGTGAAGGGCAGCGGGACGACGGCCTGACCGACGACGGCGACGAATGCCGCTCCCCCGAGCACCAGGGTGACGTCACGCACACGCGCACCCGGCAGGGCATCGGCGAGCACCGGCCGTAGAATAGACGCTGCGGTAGCGGCGTTGGACATCGCGATCTCCCTCATCGGTTCGGATGGACTGGGTCAGGATGCCTCACCCGACCGTTGTTCCCCAATCCGGTGCTCGAGTCTGAGATAGACGAACTTCACACGACCGTCACCCCGTGTCTGGAACACGACGGCGGGCCACGACGTTACTTCAGGTGGAACAAGGACGGCGGCGGGCCCTTCGCGGGTCTACGCGCTCCCGGCCGGCGCGAACACAGGACGCTGGACCACTGACGAGCACAACCATTGACGAGCGAGGGAGATGCACATGGCGGAACGCTCACTGCGCGGCATGAAGATCGGCGCCAACAGTATGGAGTCGGACGAGGGCGTCGATTTCGCTCCGCGGATCGAAGCGCAGTACACCTGCCCCGACGGGCACACCTTCCACCTGCCGTTCTCGGTCGACGCCGAGGTCCCGGCCGTGTGGGAGTGCAAGTGCGGCAAGGAGGCGCTCCTCCTGGACGCCACCAAGCCCGAGCCCAAGAAGGCGGTCAAGCCGCCGCGTACTCACTGGGACATGCTCCTCGAACGACGCTCCATCCCCGAGCTGGAAACGCTCCTGGAGGAGCGCCTCGCCCTGCTTCGCAGCGGTGAGCTCCGGCGTCGCAGCGCCTGACGGGCGCAGCGCACCCACACGGCGGCCCGCCCGGTCCTTGGACCGGGCGGGCCGCCGTTCGTTGTGGCTGAGGTGACGCCGGTCGGCCCATGACGCCGGTCGCCCACGAGCCGCTCGCCCACGAGGAGGCGGCGCTCGGCCATACGTGGGGAGGCAGGTCTCAGCCCACGCGACGACGGCGGTCGGCGCATAGGACGCGTCGCAGGCCCTGACGCAGCTGGCCGCCGCGGTGCGCCAGCCCCCACACCGTCGTGCGCCACAGTGCCTCGAGCACGATGTCCCGGCTCATCTTCGACTCGCCCTCGGCGCGCTCGACGAAGCTGATCGGCGTCTCGACGATGCGACCCCCGAGGCGGTGCACGCGCCAGGTCATGTCCACCTGGAAGCAGTACCCCTGCGACTCGATCTCGCCCAGCGGGAGGCGGCGCAGCGTGTCGGCCCGATAGACCCGGAAGCCGCCCGTCGCGTCCTCGACCGGCAGCCCCAGGGCCAGGCGGACGTAGAGGTTCCCGCCGCGGGAGAGCAGCTGGCGGTGGGCCGGCCAGTTGACCACCTCGCCGCCGGGCACCCACCGCGAGCCCAGCACGAGGTCCGGCGCGTCGGGCCTCGCGGCGCGCTCGAGCATCGCCGGCAGCTGCTCGGGGCGGTGGGAGCCGTCGGCGTCCATCTCCACCACGAGGTCGTACCCGCGCTCGAGGGCCCAGCCAAACCCGGCCACGTACGCGCGCCCGAGCCCGTCCTTGGCCGTCCTGTGCAGGACGTTGACGTGGTCGTCCGACGCGGCCGCCGCATCGGCGATCTCCCCGGTGCCGTCGGGGCTCCCGTCGTCGACGATGAGCAGGTCCGCCTCTGGGACCGCCGCGCGGGTGCGCGAGATGGCGGTCGGGAGGGCGGCACTCTCGTTGTAGGTCGGGATGATGACGAGTGTCCTCACCGGCGCGCTCCGCCCGCGGTACGGGGGCGCCCGCCGGGCTGCGCGCCCTGCCCGCGCGGCGCCGCTTGCCCGCCGCGCTGCCCGCCCTGCCCGCCGCGCCGGGACGCCCGCCCGGCTCCCGCCGCGGCCTCGGCGGCACGGCGTTCGCCGCGGGCCCGGGAGGCGCTGACGAAGCCGCCCACGAGGGCGAGGACCGCGAGGAGGCCGACGGCGCGCGAGGGCCACTGCCCGAGCCGGTCGGCCAGGGTGATCGAGGTGCGCAGCGGCAGCCCTTCGATCATCTGCTCGGCGGTGAACAGGCCCGTCCTGTGCTGGACGACTCCGTTCGGGCTGACGATGCCGCTGACGCCGACGGTGGACACCTGCACCACCGCCCGCCCGTGCTCCACCGCGCGGAACCGGGACATCGCGAACTGCTGCGTCGACTCCTGGGTCATCCCGAACGAGGCGTTGTTGGTGGGGATCACGATGAGCTCCCCGCCGGCCATGACCGACTCTCGGATGAGGTCGTCGTAGGCCACCTCGAAGCAGATCGCCGTGGTGATGGGCACCGTCCGGCCCAGTCGCGCGATCGGCACCGGCAGCAGCGCCATCTTGGTCCCGGCCGCCATGTCCGTGCCCACGAGGTCGACGGCGGTCGTGATCTGGCGGAAGAAGTCGCGGTGCGGGATGTACTCGCCGAAGGGCACGGGATGCTGCTTGGTGTAGCTCACCTCGTTGCCCTGGCCCGGCTTCTGACCCGGCTCCCACAGGATGTAGTCGTTGTAGCGCACCTCAGGGAAGAACCGCTGGGTGCCGAGCAGGATGGGCGCCCTCACGGCCTGCGCGGCGGCGTCGACGGTCGCGCGCACCTCGGCGTCGACCCGGGGGTCGATGTCCGCCGAGCTCTCCGGCCAGAGCACGAGGTCGAGGTCGCCGGGCGCGACGTGGTCGAGCAGCGCGCGGGTGCCGTCGGCGTGGTTGGCGGTGACGGCGCGCGCCTGCGAGACCGCCTCCGCCCCCCGGGTGGGCACGTTGCCCTGGACCGCCCCCACGCGCAGCGTGCCGCTCTCTGCCCGCGTGCCCAGCGGCACGAACATGGGCGCGAAGATCAGTGCGACGGCGACCACGACCGCCGCGCTGGCGGAGCCGACCTGCAGCCGGCGCACCCGCGCCAGCGCGATGGCGAGCAGGGCCCCGAGCACGACGACGACGCCGCTGACCAGCGTCGTGCCGCCCACGGAGGCGAGGCGCAGCAGCGGCCCGTCCGTCTGGGAGAAGGCCAGCGCCCCCCACGGGAACCCGCCGAAGGGCCATCGCCCACGCAGCTGTTCCACCGCCACCCAGAGCGCGGCGACCGCGAGGACCTGCAGCCAGAGGCGGTCTTGGAGCCACGCGCCGCGCCGGGCCCACGCCCACATGGCGCCGAAGGCGCCGATCGCGCCCGCCTCGGCGACCGAGAGTGCGATCCAGCCGATCGGCTCCCCCACGGCGTGGTTGGCCCACCACAGGTGCGGCAGGAAGAATGCTAGGCCCCAGAGGAAGCCGACGACGAAGCCCCAGCGTGCGGAGTCTCGGCGCAGGGCGAGCAGGAGGAGCGCAAGGCCGACGAAGGCCATCGGCCACCAGGACCGGGACGGGAACGCCGTCTCCGCGGCCAGCCCGCCCGCGGCGGCGAGCAGGGCGGTCCACCGGCGGGAGGGGAAGGGGTGACGCACCAGGTCAGTCTAGGTGCGGCCGGACCAGCGCAGACGCCGCGGCCCCTGGGCGGACGACAGACCCGCGTACCCTTCGGACCGGATGGGCCGCCTCGCGGCGGACCAGCCGTTTTCTAACGGGTACGCGGGCCTGGTCACTGCTTGCCCACCGGCCGCCCACGCGCCGCGGAGACCGCTGCGGTGGCCTGCTCGGTGGGGGACAGAGCACGAACCTAGCGCGCCCCTTGGGGCGACCACAACCCGGCGTCCGCGCAGGTCACGGCGAAGGACGCAGGTCAGGGAGGATCACAGATTGCGCCGCTTGCCAACGTCTCCGGCGTGTCGCCGGTGTGTCGCTGATCAGCTGTCGATCCGGTCCCGATCACACGCTCGACCACGCCACGACCCCGCGGCGCACGAGGGACATCGCGTCGTGCGCGCGGGCCGCCACGCGCGCGCTGGGAGCGGCCACCCCGATCTGGTCGAGGACGTCCAGAACCTGCTTGCACCAGCGCACGAAATCGCCGGCACCCAGGTCCGCCACGAGGAGCGTGTCGGCCAGCGGCGCCCCCGTGGCCCACAGGTGCACGGCCCCCACGAGGCCGAGGTCGACGGGCTCCCCCACCGGCAGCCCGTGCCGGCGCTCGAGCTCGGCGAGCCGCTCACCGATCGTGCCGGTCGCCGTGATGGCCTGCCCGAGCCTGCCGTGCCGTCCGCCCGGCACCGCCCCGGGACCGCGCAGCTCGGCCGTGCGCGCGGAGTACACGGTGGTGGACACGATGGCGGCGAGCTCGGCCGGCGTGAGCAGGTCCCACGCCCCCGTTCGCAGGCACTCCGCGAGCAGCAGGTCCTTCTCCGCGTACAGGCGGGCCAGCCACCTGCCGTCCTCCCCGACCTTGAGGTCGTCCGCGGCCCGGCCGGGGACGAGGTAGCCGAGCTCTGTGAGCACCGCGCAGACCTTGTCGAAGTCCTCGGCGATCGACCCGGTGCGCTCCTGGATGCGCCGCAGGAGCTGCTCCTGCTCCTCCTTGGCCCGCATCCAGCGCTGGGACCACCGGGCGTGCTCCTCGCGCTCGGAGCAGCCGTGGCACGGGTGGGCCCGGAGCTGCTGGCGCAGCCGGGTCAGCTCGGCGTCGGTGCTGGCGGCCGACGGCACCTGGGCTCGCCCGCGCGGGCCGTCCAGGTCGGCGCCGAGACGTCCCTCGACGAGCGCGTTGCGCAAGGATGACGCGAGGTCGCGGCGCTGGGCCGGGTTGCGGGGGTTGAACCCCTTGGGCACGCGCACGCTGCCGACCTCCGTCACGCCGCGCGGCAGCTCGAGGGTGGTGAGGGTGCGCACCTGCTTCTCGTCGGTGAGGACCCGCAGCTGCGGGCCGTCGAAGCCGCCGTCGTCGCTCTCCAGGACCACGGCGTGGGCGGTGTGGCGCCCGCGGGAGTACGCCACGACCGTGCCGCGCCGCAGCCCCGTCAGGGAGCGGCGCGCCTCCTGGCGCTGGGCGACGGACCGGCCGCGGGAGAGGTCGGCCTCGCGGTCCTTGATCTGGCGCCGCAGCTCGGCGTACTCGGCGAAGTCCCCGAGGTGGCAGGTCATCGCCTCGGCGTAGCCGGCGAGGGCGTCGGCGTGCTTGCGCGCCTGCCGGGCGAGGCCGACCACCCCGCGGTCGGCCTGGAACTGGGCGAAGGAGGTCTCGAGGACCTCGCGGGCGTCCGCGTACGGCATGGTCCCGAGCAGGTTGACCGCCATGTTGTACGTGGGGTGGAACGCCGAGCGGAGCGGGTACGTGCGCCGGGACGCGAGGCCGGCGACGGCGACGGGGTCGATCTCGTCGGAGTAGAGCACGACCGCGTGGCCCTCGATGTCGATCCCGCGGCGCCCTGCGCGCCCCGTCAGCTGGGTGTACTCCCCCGGCGTGAGCTGCACGTGCGCGCTGCCGTTCCACTTCACCAGCGACTCGAGCACCACCGACCGGGCCGGCATGTTGATGCCCAGCGCCAGCGTCTCGGTGGCGTACACGACCTTGACGTAGCCGGCCGCGAAGAGCTGCTCGACGGTCTCCTTGAACACCGGCAGCAGGCCGGCGTGGTGGGCCGCGACACCCCGCTCCAGGGCGAGCGCCCAGGAGTCGTAGCCGAGCACCGCGAGGTCCTCCGGCGGGACGGCGGCGCACGCCGCCTCCACGACGGTGCGGATCGTCGCGGCCTCCGCCGCGGTGGTCAGCCGGATCCCGGCGTTGACCGTCTGGTGCACGGCCGCCTCGCACCCGGCGCGGGAGAAGATGAACACGATCGCGGGCAGCAGGCCCTCCCTGTCGAGCGCCTCGACCACGACCGGCCGCGGGGCCGGCCGGATCCGCGCGGGGAAGTGCGCCCCGCGGCCGGGCTGCCGGTGGCCGCCGCGCGCGCCGGAGCCGTGGCCCGCGGGCGCCCCCCGCCCGACGGCGCCGCGCCCCTTCCGTCCCGACGGCGGATGCGCGCTGCCCGCCCGCTGCGCGCGCCGGATGGCGTCGACGAGGTGCGGGTTCAGCGGCGGGTCCGCGCGCACGTCGGTGGGGTCGACGTGGGCGGAGTACAGGTCGAGGAGCCGGCTGCCCACCATCATGTGCTGCCACAGGGGCACGGGGCGCCGCTCGGAGACGATCACCTCGGTGTTGCCGCGCACCATCGTCAGCCACTCGCCGAACTCCTCGGCGTTGGAGACGGTGGCCGAGAGGGACACCACCTGCACCGCCTGGTCCAGGTGGATGATGACCTCCTCCCACACCGGCCCCCGGAACCGGTCCGCGAGGTAGTGGACCTCGTCCATCACGACGAAGCCGAGACCGGCCAGCGCCGAGGAGCCCGCGTAGAGCATGTTGCGCAGCACCTCGGTGGTCATCACCACCACGGGCGCGTCCCCGTTGATCGTGGTGTCCCCGGTCAGCAGCCCCACGCTGGCCTTGCCGTGCACCGCGACGAGGTCGAGGTACTTCTGGTTGCTCAGCGCCTTGATGGGCGTGGTGTAGAACGTCTTGCGCCCGGTGGCGACGCCGAGGTGGACGGCGAACTCGCCCACCACGGTCTTGCCCGCGCCTGTCGGGGCCGCGACCAGCACGCCGTGGCCGGACTCCAGCGCCTCGCAGGCGCGCACCTGGAAGTCGTCGAGCTCGAACTCCAGAGAGCCGCGGAACCGGGCGAGCTCGGTGCGTGCGGCCTGCTGACGGCGCCGGGACGCGGCGTACCGCTCCGCAGGGGAGGCCGTCTCATCTGCCGAGGTCATGATCCGAGCGTACGTGCCAGCACCCTCACAGCGCCCGGGTGCAGGTCGCACTGCAGCGGGAGCGCGTCGAGGCGCTCGCCGTCGGCGAACGCCACCGGCGGCAGAGCCCCGTGGCTGACGAGGGGCTCGAGCAGCACGCTGCGCGCGCGCCGGACCTGCACCGCGGGATGGGACACGTGGGTGCCGTTGTACAGGCGCGGGAAGAGACGCAGGAGGGCGGTGCGGCTCAGCCCGTCGGCGATCACGACGTCCAGCAAGCCGTCGTCGGGCTCGGCGTCCGGCGCGATGCGCATCCCGCCGCCGAAGCTGCGCGTGTTCGCCACGGCCACCAGCGTGCCGTTGCCTTCCCACACCTCGCCGTCCATCGTCACCCGGTAGCCGAAGGGCTCGAAGGCGCTCAGCTCCGTCGTCAGCGCGCGCACGTAGCGGCCCGCCCCCGCCGGCCAGGCCAGCTTGTTGGCGCGGTCGTTCACGGCGGCGTCGATGCCGCACGAGAGCACCGCCATGTACCAGTGCTCGGCCGGTTCTCCCGGGCGGGAGACGGCGACGGCGTCCAGGGCCCGGATCCCCGCGGGGGCCGGCGCGGCGTCGTCCGGCGCGGCGGCCGGGCCGTCGAGCGCCTCACGGATCAGCGCCACGGAGGCTCCGACGTCGTGCACGGGCAGCGCGAGGTCACGGGCGACGTCGTTGCCGGAGCCGACCGCGACGATGCCGAGGGGGACGCCGGTCCCGGCGACGACGTTCACGCCCAGGTGGACCATGCCGTCGCCGCCGACGACGACGAGGGCGTCGATCCCCCGGGACAGACCGACGCGGGCACGCGACGTCGCGACGTCGAGGTCCGGCCCGGACAGGTCGAGGGTGTCCAGGCCCGCGGCCGCCAGGCCCGCACGCACCTGTCGGGCGACCCTCTGACCGCGTCCCTTGCCGGCGCTGGGGTTGACCACAAGCCCCACCCGTCCGGAGCGTGGGCGTGCGCCGCCCGCCGGGGTCACAGGCCGTTCGCCGCGTCGGCCGCGGCGGTCGCGGCGCGGCGCTTGGCCACCCTGCGGTCGCGCAGCATCGAGACGGCGACGGCGCCGAAGAAGAGGAAGCAGATCGGCAGCGCGAGGGCGATCATCGACCACGCGTCGGGCAGCGGGTTCGCGAAGGCGGCGAAGGTGAAGGCGCCGATGACGGCCCAGCGCCAGGCTTTCAGGTAGGTGCGCCCGGAGACCACGCCGAGGAAGTTGACGCCGACCATGATGACGGGCAGGAGGAAGGCGACCCCGAAGACGAGGATCACCCGCATGAAGAAGTTGAAGTAGGTCCGCGCGTCCATGAGGTTGAGCGCCGACACCGGGGTGAAGGAGGTCAGCGCCTCCACGGCGTGCGGGAGGACCCACCACGCCAGGGCGCCGCCCGCGATGAACAGCACGGCCCCGGAGAGGATGAACGAGAGCGAGTAGAGCCGCTCCTTGCGGGTCAGCCCCGGGGTCACGAACATCCACAGCTGCCCGATCCACCACGGGCTGGACAGGAACAGGCCGAGGAAGACCGCGATCTGGACCTTGAGGTCGAACGCCGAGCCGACGGTGCCGAAGTTCAGCGCCGCCTCACGGCCGTCCTGCGAGATCACGGCCAGCGGGGCCGTCATCGCCCCGATCAACGGGTCGTAGAGGAACCATCCGGCGACCGCGCCGATGACGATGCCCACGGCCGCCCAGAGGATGCGTCTGCGCAGCTCACGCAGATGATCTCCCAGCGGCATCCGCCCTTCGGGGTCGCGCCTGCGTGGGCGTGCGCGGGTCTTCCCGCTCACCGGTCAGGACTGCTGCGGCGGCTGCGGCGGGTACTGGCCCGTCTGCGGGTCGACCGGCTGGTCCGTGTGCGGCGGGTTCGCCGGCGGGTAGGGCTGGTTCGCCGGCGGGTAGGGCTGGCCGCCCGTGGGGTAGGGCTGGTTCGCCGGCGGGTAGGCGGTGCCCGCGGGAGGTGGGGTGCCGGGCGGCACGGGTCCGCCGGCCGGGTTCTGCGTCCCGGGGTACGGCGGGTACGTCGTCTGCGGGGGCGTTCCGCCGGTGGCGGTGTAGGACGACGTGGTGTCGTCGTCCTCGCGCAGCTCCTTCACCTCCTTCTTGAACACCTTGAGCGACTTGCCGATGCTGCCGGCGATGTCGGGGAGCTTCGAGGCGCCGAAGACGAGCAGGATCACCACCACCAGGACGATGATGTGCCAGGGCTGGAGGCCGGAACGTAACATCGGTGCACCTTCGGTCGTGGGTCGGACTTGTCTGCAGAATACCCGCACGTCACGCACCTTCCGCGCGGCCCTCCGGGACGACGCCGGAGCGTCACTCGGCGGTCGACGCCGGACCTTGCGCCGGTCATCTGCCGGACACCTGGCGGGCGCGCGGGTGCCGGCGAGCGGCGGCGGTGCGAGTACTTGACCGCTCGGCGCGGGGGGGGTGGGGCTACGCCAGGCCGTGTGCGCGCCAGCGCGCCTGGACGCGGTCGAGGCGGGCGGCGCGCAGAGCCGCGCGGCGCGCCTTGATGCGGGCGCGGTCCGCCCGCGCCCGGCGCAGCGTGGCCTCGTCCCCCGCCGGGCCGGGCACGTGCGGGGCGTCCGCGCCGCCGACCGGGCCGGGACCCGGCCCGGTCGGCTCGAGGCGGCTCATCAGCTGCGCGGCGCCGCTCGCCTCGCGGCCCAGCGCCTTGACCTGGCGCCACAGCCGCAGCCCGAGCAGGGCCGCGGTGCCGAGCGCACCGAGGACGAGGACCACCCACACGAGCCACCACATGGGCTCAGGATAGGCGGTCGTAGGCGGCGAGGGCCGCGCGCGCCCGCGCGGCGACCTGGCGGGCGAGCTCGGGCGGCTCCACCGAGCGCACGGACTCGCCGAGCGAGAGCAGGAGGTTGGTGACCCAGGCGGGGTCCCCGGCGCGCAGGCGCACGCGCAGCCCGCCGTCGGGGAGGTCCGTGACCTCCTCGACGGGCGTGTGCTCCGCCACCCAACGGGCCTGGGACGCCAGCTCGAGGGTGACGAGGCGGCCGTCCCCGGACCAGGCCCCGGGCTCCTCGCGGGTCATCCCCGGGTGCTCGGCGACCGGCGCACCCAGCACCCGGACGGCGAGCATGCGGTCCAGCCGGAACGTCCGGCCGCCCTCGGCGCGGTAGCACCACGCCCGCAGCGACCACGTCACCCCGTCGGAGCGCAGCTCCACCGGGTCAACGTCGCGCTCCGTGACGACGTCGGCCGCGGAGACGTAGCGCAGGTGCAGGCGGCGGCGCTGGTCCACGGCCCGCCGCACCGTGTCGAGAATGGCGGTCGGCACGTCCGCGCGCACGTGCACCTGGACGGCGGCGGCCTGCTCGACGGCGTGACCGGTCGCCCGGGCGAGCTTCTCCGTCGCCGACGCGAGGGCGTCCTGCTCCGCGGCGAGACCAGGCGCCGCACCGGCCAGCTCGGCGAGCGAGCGCAGCGCCACGAGGAGGGACAGCGCCTCGGAGGAGCTCAGGCGCAGGGGCCGGTCCATCCCGCGGGGGTCGGTGAGCGTGAGCTCGCCGTGGTCGAGCGCCTCGGCGGAGAAGTCGATGAGGTCGTCGGGGAGGTATCCGGGCGTGCCGGAGACCCACAGGAGGTTGACGTCCGCGAGCACCTGGGCCTCGGTGGTCCGGAACTGCGCGGCCACCTCGGCGACCGGCACGCCGGGGTGCTCGCGCAGGTACGTCACGAGGGACAGCAGCCGGGTCACCCGGTCGGCGGTGGTCTCAGCCATCGGCCCGATCCCCCGTGTCCAGCGCCGCGATGGCGCGCAACCGGCGCAGGACCGACTCGCGCAGCTCGGGCGGGCCGAGCACCAGGACGGACTCGGCGTAGCCGGCGATGTCCTCCGCCAGTACCTCGAGGTCGGCGAAGGGCACCGTGACGAGGTCCCGGTCGGTCAGGGGGCCGCCGCCGGGCGAGGCGGTGTCCGTCCCGCCGTCGGCCGCCCGGACCCGCAGGGCGGCGGCCCGGTCCGGGAGGATGGCCAGGTGCGCGGTGCCCGAGCGCGGCCGCGCCCGCGCGAGCAGCGACTCCACGTCGACGTCGGGCGGCACCGTGAAGGCACCCGGCGCTCCGGTGGCGCGCACCCGCCCGGAGATGCGGGAGAGGCGGAACGCGCGGGGCGCGCCCCGGTCCGTGTCCATCCCGACGAGGTACCAGCCGTGGTCCCGGCTGAGGATCCGCCACGGCTGGACGGTGCGCCGGGCCACCTGGCCCGTGGAGGCCGCGCGGTAGGTGAACGTGACCGTCTGGCGCGCGTCGATGGCCTCCAGCAGCGGCGCGAAGGCTGCCTCCGGCCCACGCACGCGCAGCGCGAGGCCCGCGTGGGCATCCGGGTCGGCCGCCGGCCCCACGGCGCGCAGCTTGGTCATCGCCCGGCCCGCGAAGGAACGCAGCGACGCGTCCTGCCACAGCTCGGCCGCCAGGGACAGCACACCGACCTCGGCCGGGGTGAAGGAGACCGGCGGCAGGGTGTAGCCCTCGGTGTCGATGCGGTAGCCGACGTCGTCCTCGTGCGCCGCGTCGTGCTCGACGACGATCGGCACGCCCATCTCGCGCAGCAGGTCCTTGTCGCGCTCGAACATGCGCTCGAAGGCGTCGTCGCTGACCGCATCGGCGTAACCGTTCACCTGCGTGCGGATCTGCCTCTTGGTCATCCACCGCGTGGTGTGCGTCAGGGCGATCACCAGGTCGAGCAGCCGTTCCGCCGCCTCCACGCGCTGTGCCACGGCGCTCACGCTACCGGCAGCCGGGTCCCCCGATTTCCACGCTGTGGTCGGCCGGCGCCTGTCAGGCGTCCACAGCCGCCCCCCGCAGCGCGCGCAGGGCCACCGCGGTGGCCACCGCCGCCTCCGCCGCCTCGGCCCCCTTGTCCTCGCTCGAGCCGGGCAGGCCGGCCCTATCGAGCGCCTGGCGCTCGTCGTCGGTGGTGAGCACCCCGAAGCCCACCGGCACCCCGGTGCGCACGCTGACCTCGGTGAGCCCCGACGTCGCCGCCTGGCACACGTAGTCGAAGTGCGGGGTGCCGCCGCGGATGACCACGCCGAGGGCGACGACGGCGTCCGCGCCGCCGCGGGCCGCCTCGGCGGCGACCACGGGCAGCTCGAACGAGCCGGGCACGCGCACCACGGTGACGCTCGCGCGCGCGTCCTCGAGCGCCCGCCGGGCGCCGGCCAGGAGGCCGTCCATGACCTCGGTGTGCCACTGCGCCGCGACCACCACGACCCTGAGGCCGCTCCCGTCGACCCGCAGCCTCGGTGCTCCCGCTCCGCTCATCGTTCTTCCCTCTCGAAGGTTTCGGCACCCGGCGCGCCGAGGCCGGGCAGGTGGTGCCCCATGGCCGTCCTCTTGGTCATGAGGTAGTCCCGGTTGTGCTCCGTCAGGCCGACCTCGAGGCCGACGACCTCGCTGACGGCGATGCCGCCGGCGCAGAGCCCGTCGACCTTGTCGGGGTTGTTGGTCATGAGCCGCACCGCGCCGAGGCCCAGGTCGGCCAGGATCGCCGCGGCGGCGCCGAACTCGCGGCCGTCCACCGGCCAGCCGAGCCGCAGGTTGGCCTCGACGGTATCCAGCCCGGTGTCCTGCAGGCCGTAGGCGCTGATCTTCTCCAGCAGCCCGATGCCGCGACCCTCGTGCCCGCCGAGGTAGACCACGACCCCGCCCTCGTCGGCCGCGCGCCGCATGGCGGCGTGCAGCTGGGGGCCGCAGTCGCACCGCAAGGAGGCGAAGGCGTCCCCGGTCAGGCACTCGGAGTGCACGCGCACGAGCGGCGGCCGGTCCGCGGCCCCGGCGGGCGGGTCGGCGACGATCGCCAGGTGCTCGGCGCCCGTGCGCAGGTCCCGGTAGCCGTGCGCGGCGAACGTGCCGAACGCGGTGGGCAGCGTGGCGGTGCCGGTCGCGTGGACGCGCGCGGTGGCGGCCACGCGCGCAGAGACCGCGGCAGTCGCGGCGCCCGGGCCGTCGTGGCCAGGGTCGTCGTGTTCGCGTCGCCACGCCACGAGGTCCGCGATCGTCAGCAGCACCAGCCCCTCGGCCCTCGCGAGGGCGCCCGCGTCCTCGTGCCGCATCATCGTGCCGTCGTCGTTCACGAGCTCGGCGATGGCGGCCACCGGCCCGACACCGGCCAGCCGGCAGAGGTCGACGGCGGCCTCCGTGTGGCCCGCGCGGTCCAGGACCCCGCCGGGGACCGCTCGCAGGGGCAGCACGTGCCCGGGGCGGATGAGGTCGCCCGGACCCGAGGCCGGGTCGGCCAGGGCCTTGAGGGTCCGGGTGCGGTCGGCCGCGGAGATCCCGGTGGTCACGCCGCGGGCGGCGTCGACGGAGACGGTGTAGGCGGTGCGCCGGGGGTCCTGGGAGTCGGGCACCATGAGGGGCAGCGCGAGGGCGTCGGCGCGGGCGGCCGGCATCGGGGCGCAGAGGTATCCCGAGGTGTGGCGGATGGTCCACGCGACCCACCGTTCGTCCGTGGCGGACGCGGCGAGGATCACGTCGGCCTCGTTCTCGCGGTCGGGGTCGTCGACCACAAGCACCGGCCTGCCGCGGCGCAGCGCCTCCAGGGCGGCCTCGACCCGGCCGGCCGCCCGGCCCTCCGGGACTTGGGCGCCGGCGCCCGCGGCGCGCTGCTCCTGGCCGGTCGCCGCGCTCATCGGAGCGCCCCGGCGGTCAGGAGGCGTTCGACGTACTTCGCCACGACGTCCACCTCGAGGTTGACCGCGGCGCCCACGGCCAGGGCGCCCAGGGTGGTCCCGGCCAGCGTCGTCGGGATGAGGGAGACGCCGAACGTGGACGCGGTGACGTGCGTGACCGTGAGGGACACCCCCTCCACGGCCACCGAGCCCTTCTCGGCCACGTACCGCGCCAGCGCCGGGGGCAGCTCGACCTCGACCTCGTCCCAGCGCGGCCCGGGCTCGCGGCGCACGACGGTGCCCACGCCGTCGACGTGCCCCTGCACGATGTGCCCGCCGAGGCGGGCGCCGACCCGGGTGGCGCGCTCAAGGTTGACCGGGTCGCCCGGCGCCAGGCGGCCGAGGCTGGTGCGCCGGAGCGACTCCGGCATGACGTCGGCGACGAAACCGCCGTCGTCGAGGTCTCTTACGGTCAGGCACACGCCGGCCACGGCGACGGAGTCCCCGTGGGCCAGGCCCTCCCGCGCGGCGCGGGCGGCCACGGACAGGAGCACGGCGCCGTCGACCTCCCGGCGCGAACGGATGGTGCCGACCTCTTCGACAAGTCCGGTGAACATCAGCATTTCCCTTCTCGGGTGCGGAGGGCGGTGAGGAGGACATCGTCCCCGAGCCGCCGGATCGAGGTGGTGCGCCAGCGCAGGGCCTGGCCGATCGTGGTGACGCCGAGGTCGCCGACCGCGCCCGGCCCGGCGCCGAGCAGGACCGGGGCGACGTACGCGTGCAGCTCGTCCACCAGTCCCGCCCGCAGGGCGGCGGTGAGCAGCGTGGGGCCGCCCTCGAGCAGGACGTGCCGCATCCCGCGGGCGTGGAGCTCGCCGAGCACCGCCGCCAGGTCATGGGTCGGCCGGTGCAGCCACTCCCCCTCGCCGCGGCGCAGGCGGGCGTGGGCGGGGACGGGGCGCTCGCCGACGACGACGCGCACCGGCTGCCGCGGGGCCGCGGGGCCGCCGGGGGTGCGGACGGTGAGGGCGGGGTCGTCCGCCAGCACGGTGCCGGTGCCGACGACGATCGCGTCGACCTGGCCGCGCACCTCGTGGGCGTGGGCGCGGGCCTCGGGGCCGGTGATCCACCGGCTCGTCGCGTCCGGTGCGGCAACCCGGCCGTCGAGCGTGGTCGCCGTCTTGCCGATGAGCCAGGGACGGCCCCGCAGGCCCGCGGTCGCCCAGGAGGCGAGCAGCTCGCGCGCCCGCGTCACGAGCTCACCGCGCAGGCCCGCCTCGGCCGCCGTGACCACGTCGACGCCCTGCTCCCGCAGCCACGCGGCGCCCCCACCGGCCCGCGGCGTGGGATCGTCCAGCGCGTGCACGACCCGCGCCACCCCGGCGGCGTGGAGGGCGCGCGAGCACGGCGGGGTGCGACCGGTGTGGTGGCAGGGCTCGAGCGTGACCACGGCCGTCGCACCGACCAGGCGGGCACGGTCCTGGGGTGCCACGGCGGCCAGCGCGGCGGCCTCCGCGTGGGCGGTGCCGGCGCCGCGGTGCCAGCCCTCGGCGAGGACGGCCCCGTCGGCCGCGAGGAGCACGCAGCCCACGCGGGGGTTCCCGCCCGCGAGCGTGCCGCGGGCCGCCAGGTCGAGGGCGCGCTCGAGGGCGGCGTCCTCGCGGGTGATGGGCCTGGTCTCCACGTCTCTCCTCTCCTCCGGCACGTGGGCCGGGGCGAGGGGACGCCGCAGGGTGGCGACGGCGCCGACCCATCGGTCCGCGGCGCGCCGCCACGTGCTGCCTCCCATCCGGACTTTCACCGTCGGTCCTGGAGTTCCACCAGGTCAGCCGTGCGCCGAGGCGCACGGGTCGCGGACTGTCACCGCCGGCTCGGAATTTCACCGACCCCGGAGCACGTGTTGCTCTGCGGCCATCATGCATGACGTCAGGTGTCGCCGTGCACGGATCGGTCACCATGCGGACACGACGGCGCACACGGCCCGGCATGCGGACGGGCCTGGACGAGGGGTTCGTCCCGCCACTTTCACGATATAGCCCGCCGGGGGCCTTGCCGCAAGACCCGGGTCGTGCCGCAGAATCGCCGACCGAGGCGGAAGCAGCTCGCCCAGCAGGCGTGACTGTGGCGAACCGGCGATCTCGTGGGTGGGAGCGTTCATGATCGACGTCATCGTGGTCGGCGGCGGGCCGACCGGTCTGATGCTGGCGAGCGAGCTGCGGCTGCACGGCGTGCACGTGCTCGTGCTGGAGAAGGAGGCGGAGCCGAGCAGGGTCGTCCGCGGGCTCGGCCTGCATGCGCGCAGCGTCGAGGTGATGGACCAGCGCGGCCTGCTGGAGCGATTTCTCGCGCTCGGCACGAAGTACCCGCTGGGCGGGTCCTTCGCCGGCATCACCAAGCCGGCGCCGGGCCTGCTGGACACCGCCCACCCATACGTCCTCGGCATCCCGCAGACCACCACCGAGCGCCTGCTGGCCGAGCGCGCCGCGGAGCTCGGCGCCCGGATCCGGCGCGGCGGCGAGCTCGTCGGCCTGAGCCAGGACGCCCGCGGGGTGGACGCCCGGCTGGCCGACGGCACGCAGCTGCGCTCGCGCTACCTCGTCGGTTGTGACGGCGGACGCAGCACGGTGCGCAAGCTGCTCGGCGTCGGCTTCCCCGGCGAGCCCGCCAGCGCCGAGTGGCTGCTGGGCGAGGTGGAGACGACGGTGCCGCCGGCGGAGCTGGCCGCGGTGGTGGCCCAGGTCCGCGAGACGCAGCGCGGGTTCGGCGCCGGGCCGCTCGGGGACGGGGTGTACCGCGTCGTCGCGCCCGCTCGGGAGGTCGCCGAGGACCGCACGGTCCCGCCGACACTGGACGAGCTGAGGCAGGCGATGCGGGCCGTCGCCGGCACCGACTTCGGTGCGCACTCACCGCGCTGGCTCTCCCGCTTCGGCGACGCCACCCGGCTGGCCGAGCGCTACCGGGCCGGCCGCGTGCTGCTCGCCGGAGACGCGGCGCACATCCACCCGCCGATGGGCGGGCAGGGACTCAACCTCGGCATCCAGGACGCCTTCAACCTCGGCTGGAAGCTGGCCGCCGCCGTTCACGGCTGGGCGCCCGAGGGGTTGCTGGACAGCTATCACGCCGAACGGCGCCCCGTGGCCGCCGACGTGCTGGACACCACCCGCGCACAGGCCCAGCTGCTGTCCCTCGAACCGGGCCCCCAGGCCGTGCGCCGGCTGCTGTCGGAGCTGATGGACCTCGAGGACGTGAACCGGTATCTCATCGAGAAGATCACCGCCATCGGCGTCCGCTACGACTTCGGCGAGGGCCACGAGCTGCTCGGCCGCCGGCTGCGGGACGTTGCGCTGCGGCACGGTCGCCTCTACGCGCTGACGCACGGTGGCCGCGGGCTGCTCCTCGACCAGACCGGCCGGCTCTCAGTGGCGGGCTGGGCGGACCGGGTCGACCACGTCGTCGACGTCAGCGAGGAGCTGGACCTGCCCGCGGCGCTGCTGCGGCCCGACGGCCACGTGGCGTGGGTCGGCGACGACCAGCGGGACCTGCTCAGCCGGCTGCCCACGTGGTTCGGCGCCGCCGCGCGCTGACCGAGCCCCATCCGCAGGACCGGCGCGCGCCCCGCCCCTACGCTGAGCCCATGAGTGCGAGCGGCGACGCGGCCGGACCGGCCACCAGGAGACCTGGCATGGACCTGCCCGTGATGCCGCCGGTGGCGCCCATGCTGGCCAAGTCCGTCAAGGACGTGCCGACCGGGGACTACCTGTACGAGCCGAAGTGGGACGGCTTCCGGGCCATCATCTTCCGCGACGGCGACGAGGTGGAGATCGGCAGCCGCAACGAGCGCCCACTGACCAGGTACTTCCCGGAGGTGGCCCAGGCGGCCCGCGCCCAGCTGCCGCCGCGCTGCGTCGTCGACGGGGAGATCGTCATCGTCACCGGCGACCGCCTCGACTTCGAGGCCCTGCTCCAGCGCATCCACCCGGCCGCCTCCCGCGTCCATCTCCTCGCCACCGAGACGCCCGCCGCCTTCGTCGCGTTCGACCTCCTCGCCCTCGGCGACCGCGACCTCCAGGGCGAGCCACTGTCCGTGCGCCGCGCCCTGCTCGAGCAGGCGCTCGCCGACGCCCGGCCGCCGGTCCACCTGACCCGCACCACCACGAGCGTCGACGTCGCCCGCGAGTGGCTGCGGCTCTTCGAGGGCGCCGGGCTCGACGGCGTGGTGAGCAAGCCGCTGGCCGCGCCGTACCAGCCCGACGTGCGCGCGATGCTCAAGACCAAGCACGAGCGCACCGTCGACTGCGTGCTGGCCGGCTTCCGGTGGCACAAGACCGGCGACGTCGTGGGCTCGCTGCTGCTGGGTCTGTACGACGACGGCGGACGGCTGCAGCACGTGGGTGTCGCCGCGTCGTTCCCGATGAAGCGCCGCGCCGAGCTGGTGGAGGAGCTCGAGCCGCTCCGCCTCGCCGAGGGGGCCGAGCACCCCTGGGGAGACTGGGCGGACGCGGCGTCGCACGAGGGGGGCCGCCGGCCCGGCGCCCAGAGCCGGTGGAACGCCGGCAAGGACCTCACGTGGGTGCCGCTCCGGCCCGAACGGGTCGTCGAGGTGGCCTACGACCACATGGAGGGCACGAGGTTCCGGCACACCGCGCAGTTCCGGCGCTGGCGCCCCGACCGCGCGCCGGAGTCCTGCACCTACGAGCAGCTCGAGGTGCCCGTGCGGTTCGACCTGGGCGACGTCCTCGGGGACGTCGCCGCCGACCGGTAGCGCCCGGCGGGCCCGGAGCGCCGCCCCCGGCTACTCCTGCTTGGCCCGGCTGGGCTGGACGCGGCTCGGCTCCCCCGGCATCTTCGGATACTCCGGCGGGTAGGGCAGGTCGCCCAGCCCCTCGTCGCGCTCGTCGCGCGCGAACCACTCCAGCAGCGGGGTGAGGTCGTGGGCCACGTCGTCGATCCCGGCGTGGACGTCGCCGCGCTCCGCGAACCGCGCGGGCATCGTGGCGACGGTGAGGTCTCGGGGGTCGACGTCGGCGATCTCGTCCCAGGCAAGCGGCGCCGAGACCGGCGCGTGCGGCAGCGGACGCACGCTGTAGGCGCTGGCGATGGTCCGGTCGCGCGCGTTCTGGTTGTAGTCGACGAAGATCTCCTCGCCCCGCTCCTCCTTCCACCACTTCGTCGTCACACGGCCGGGGAGCCGCCGCTCGAGCTCGCGCCCCAGGGCGATGGCCGCGTGCCGCACGTCGGTGAAGGTCCAGCGCGGCTGGATCCGCACGTACATGTGCAGCCCGCGGTTGCCCGACGTCTTCGGGTACGCGGTCCAGCCGAGCTCGTCGAACAGCTCCCGGGCCACGGCGGCGACGGCGACGGCGTCGGCGAAGTCGGTCCCGGGCTGCGGGTCGAGGTCGATGCGCAGCTCGTCGGGGTGGTCCACGTCGGCGCGCCGGACGGGCCACGGGTGGAACGTGATCGTGCCGAGGTTGACGGCCCAGGCGATGGCCGCGAGGTCCGTGGGGCACAGCTCGGCCGCCGTCCGGCCGCTCGGGAAGGCGATCGTGGCGGTCTCGATCCAGTCCGGCGCGCTCTCCGGGATGCGCTTCTGGAAGAAGGCGTCGCCGTGGGGGTCGGTGCGCGTGGCCCGCTTGGCGTCCGCGCGGACCCCGCCCGGCCAGCGCTCCAGCGTGACCGGGCGCTCCCGCAGGGCGCGGAGGATGCCCTCCCCCACGCTGAGGTAGTACTCGACGAGCTGCCGCTTGGTGATCCCGACCTCGGCGAAGTACACCTTGTCCGGGTTGCTCACCCGCACGGCGCGCCCGCCCACCTCGATCTCGACCGCCGGGGTCTTCGCCGCTGCCATGGCCGAACGCTACCGCGGGCCCAGCCGCGGGGCGTGGCGATCGGGCGCAGCACGCTCGGCGCCCTCACCGAGGGCCGGTAGCGTGACGGGCGTGATGATCTGGCGTGACGGCGTGGTCCGGGCCCTTCGGGCGACCTGGGACGGGGCGACGGAGCTCGCGGTGGAGATCCAGGGGCCGCCGTCCGGCAGCGCACCGGACGACGCCCCGGACGGCGTGCTCCCGCCCGGCGCGACGGTCCGGGCGCTGGCCTACCCGGGGCTCGTGGGCGAGCCCCGGGTGGGCGACCGGGTGACCCTCTCGGCTGCCGCCCTCGCCCGGGGCCTGGGCACCGGGGGCTACGCGATGGTCGTGGCGCTGCCCGACCGGCTGCCGGCCGACCCCCCGGCGGGGCCCGGGCACCTCGTCAAGGGCAGGTACACGCCGCTGCAGACGATGGTCCTCGGCGTTGACGAGCAGGAGTCCGCCCACCATCACCTGCTCGAGGACGCGGACGACCTCGCCGGGCTGCCGGTCGTCGTCGCGGACCTGCACTCCGCCGTGCCGGCCGTCGTCGCCGGGATCCGGAGCGCCGCGCCCGCGCTGCGCGTCGCGTACGTGATGACCGACGGCGGGGCGCTGCCGGCGTGGTTCTCCCGCACGCTGGCCGGGCTGCGCGAGGCCGGGTGGCTGTGGGGGTCGGTCACGGTGGGTCAGGCGTTCGGCGGCGACCTGGAGGCCGTCAGCCTGCACTCGGGGCTGCTCGCCGCGCGCCTGGTGCTGGGGGCGGACGTCGCCGTCGTCGCCCAGGGGCCGGGCAACCTCGGCACCGGCACCCGGTGGGGCTTCTCGGGGACGGTGTGCGGGGACGCCGTCAACGCCGTCGCGACGCTCGGCGGCGCGCCCGTCGCCTCGCTCCGGGTCTCGGGGGCGGACCCGCGGGAGCGGCACCTCGGCATCTCCCACCACTCGATGACCGCCTACGGGCGCGTGGCCCTGGCCCCGGCCGACGTCGTCGTGCCGCACTTCGACGCCGGCACCGACCTGGAGCGCGGCCTCCCCGCGGGGCTGGGCGCGCGCGTGCGCGAGCAGGCCCGGACGCTCGGCGCCCCGACCGGCATCCACCGCCTGGTCGAGGTCTCGACCGAGGGGCTGGCGGCGGCGCTCGCGGACTCGCCCGTGCGGCTGTCCACCATGGGGCGCGGCCTGGAGCAGGACCCGGCGGCGTTCCTCGCCGCCGGCGTCGCGGGGATGCACGCGGCGCGCCTGGCCGAGGGCGCCGCGGAACCACCGGCCTGAGCCCGGGGCTACGACCCGCCCGGCGAGCGTGGCGCCCGCACGCCCCACCGGTCGAGCTCGAGCTCGGCGAGCGCCCTGACGACCGCGGGAGTGCCGGCGCGCCAGTCGCGGACGGGCGACGCGCTCACGGCGGCGAGCCGGCGCAGGGGCTGCCCGGCCAGCGCCCGCAGGGCGAGCAGGTCGATGGGCTCCGCCGAGGCGAGCATCGCGCGCAGCGCCCCCGCCTCGCGCGCATACCGGACCCGCAGCACCAGCCACGGCACCACGACGAGGAGCGCGGGCACCACGGCGACGACGACGCCGAGGGTGAACGCGATGTCGCCGACGACGCGCACGAGCTGGTCGCCGGCGTCGCGCGCCTGCGCCCCGGCGCCCGCCACCGCCTCGAACGGGAGGCCGAGCCGTTCCCCCAGCAGCGGGATGCTGCCGGCCTGGCGCCCCGCCTCGGCCATGTTCGCGGCGACGCTCGCGCCGACGTCCGCGAGGCGCCGCCCCGGTTCCTGGGCGGCGAGGATGGCCGTGTGGACCGTGCGCCCGGCGAGGATGCAGATCACCAGCCAGGCGGCGACGGTGGCGTCGCCCAGGATCTGACGGGCGCGGCGTGCGGGCTGGTCGGCGTAGGGGGCCATGAGCCCTCTCTATACCCCACGGCGCCCCCTCGGCGCAGCGTGTCCCGGAACCGTCGGTACTTGACCGCTCGAGCCCCTCTCTCAGCCGCCCGTCGGCTCGTGCAGGGCGACGAGGGTGGCGAGGCGCCGCGACTCGGCCACGCCGCGCGCGCCGTCGGCCCGCTGGATCGCCATGACGGCGAGCGTGTCGCCGTCGGAGAGGTCGAGCTGGACCCAGGGGTTGCCCTCGCCGAAGGTCACGGAGACGATCTCCGCCCACTCCACGGTGCGGGTGTAGATGAAGTTGCGCACCGTGAGCCCGCGCTCGTCGGGCACCGCCCGCACGGCGCCCTGTCGCCAGAGCAGCCAGCAGATCACCGCGGCGAGCAGCGCCGTGCCGGCCTGGTCGGCGACGCCGAACCGCACGTTCTCCAGCTGGGGCACCGCGATCATGATGAACGCGGCGCCGGCGACGGTCATGACGCCCAGGACCTGCGTGACCCGGCGGGCCATCCGGGGACGGAACGGTGCGTGAAGGTCCTGGCGCGACGTCATGGTCAGAGGCGGCAGGCGTGGATGGAGGTCACGAGGATGGCGCGGGCGCCGACGTCGTACAGGTCGTCCATCACCTTGTTGGTGATCGCCTTCGCCACCATCGCGCGCACGGCCACCCAGGCGCCGTCGTGCAGGGGCGAGATCGTCGGGGACTCGAGGCCGGGCGTGATGGCCACGGCGCGCTCGACGTGCTCGACCGGCACGTCGTAGTCCATGAGCACGTACCGGCGGGCCACCAGCACCCCCTGGAGACGGCGGTCGAGGACCTGCATGGCGGTGGTGACCTCGTGCCCCTCGGGGTGGATGAGCACGGCGGCGGAGTCGAGGATCGGGTCCCCGAACGTCTCCAGGCCCGCGGCGCGCAGGGTGGTGCCGGTCTCGACCACGTCGGCGACGACGTCGGCGATGCCGAGCTGGACGGAGGACTCCACCGCCCCGTCGAGGTGGACGACGCTCGCGTCGATGCCCCGCTCGGCGAGGTAGTTGCCGACGAGGACGTCGTAGCTCGTCGCCACCCGCTTCCCGCGCACCTGCTCGAGCGTGGTGATCTGCCCGGCGGGGGCCGCGAACCGGAACGTCGAGCGCGCGAAGCCGAGGTCGCGCAGCTCGACGGCGGCGACGCCCGAGTCGAGCAGGAGGTCCCGCCCGGTGATGCCCACGTCCACCGTGCCCGACCCGACGTACACGGCGATGTCACGCGGGCGCAGGAAGAAGAACTCGACGTCGTTGACCGGGTCGGCGAGCACGAGCTCGCGGTTGTCGCGGCGCTGGCGGTAGCCCGCCTCCGTCAGCATGGTCGAGGCGGGCTCGGACAGGGAACCCTTGTTGGGCACGGCGATACGCAGCACTTCTCAGCTCCGTGTGGGGGTGGGGTCGGTCGGGGACGTACGCGGCAGCGGGCCGGGCGGCGGCAGCCGCCGCCCGGCCCGCTGTGGCGTTGCGGTCACAGGTGGCGGTACACGTCGTCGAGGGTCAGCCCTCGCGCGATCATCACGACCTGGAGGTGGTAGAGCAGCTGGCTGATCTCCATCGCCGTGGCCTCGTCGCTCTCGTGCTCGGCGGCCATCCAGACCTCGGCCGCCTCCTCGACGACCTTCTTCCCGATGGCGTGGATGCCGGCGTCGAGCTCCGCGACGGTTCCCGAGCCCTCGGGGCGGGTCTCGGCCTTGTCCTGGAGCTCCGCGAAGAGCTGTTCGAAGGATTTCACGGCCCCCACCCTAGTTGCTCGCTCCGGGCAGGAACTGGTCGGTCCATGCGGCGGCGGGGTCGACCTCTCCCCCGAGCAGGCCGCGGCTCGAGAGCAGCCCCACCATGGCGTCCCAGGTGGCGGGGTCGTGGGCGCCGAGCGCGGGCCCCGCCTGGAACAGCGGCACCGTGGCCTCGAGTGCGGCGAGGGCCGCCTTCTGCTGGTCCGGACGGGCCAGGTCGGGCACGTACTTGGCGGAGAGCTCGACGGCGGCGCCGGGGTCGTCGATGACGTCCTGCACGCCGTGCAGCGAGGCGGCGACGACGGCGGCCACGTCGTCCGGGCGGGCCTCGGCCGTCTTGTCGAGCAGCCCGAGGCTGATGCCGACCAGCGGCACCGTGCCCTGGGCGTCGTCCGGGATCGCGATGGTGCGCACGTCCATGCCGGCCTGCGCGAACCGGACGGCGTCGTTGTTGACGAACCCCATGACGGCGTCGACGTGGCCGGCGGACAGCGCCGCCTGCTGGGTGAAGCCGATGTTCTGCACGTCGACGTCCGACTCGGTCAGGCCGGCGCTGCCGAGCAGGGCCAGCAGCCCGAAGTAGGTCTCGCCGAAGGGGCCCGGGATGCCGACGCTGTGTCCCCGGAGGTCGGCGGCGGAGGTGATGTCGGAGTCGGCCGGGACGATCAGCACGACGGGGTAGCTCTGGTACAGGGTGGCCACCGACTTCAGCGGCACCCCCTGGGAGCGGGCCTGGAGCATCTCGTCCCCGCCGGCGACGACGAGGTCCTCCTGGCCCGCGCCGATCGCGGAGAACAGGCCCTCGCTGGCCCCGTGGTGGCGCAGCGTGACGTCGACCCCGGCATCCTCGTAGTACCCGCGCTCCGCGGCGACGTAGAACGGCGCGAACTGGATGTCCGGGGTGTACGTGAGGCCGATCGTCATCGCATCCTGCCCGGCGCTGGCCGAGTCCGTCGGGGGGGCGCTCGTGTCACCGGACGTGGGCGAGGCGCACGCGGCGAGGGTCAGCACGCCGGCGGCGAGGGCGGCGAGGGCGGGGCGGACGGTCATAGAGGTTCTCCTTGGGCTGGGGGCTTGATGGTCGGGGGCGGGTGGACGTCTCACCGGCGCTCCAGGTGGCGCTCGACGGCGCGGAGCAGGCCGAAGATGGCCATCGCGAGGGCGCAGAGCACGAGGAGCGCGGAGAAGAGGCCGGTGGTGTCGGAGGAGCCGCCGCGCACGGAGAGCACCTGGCCCAGCCCCTCGCCGCCCATGACGAACTCGCCGACGACGGCGCCGGTGATGGAGAGCGTGAAGCCGTTGCGCAGCCCGGTCAGCAGGCTCGGCAGCGCGAGCGGGAGCTGGATGGTGCGCAGCAGGGCCCAGCCGGCCGCCCCGTCCAGGCGGGCCGCCTCGACGACGTTCCTGTCGACGGTGCTCAGACCGTGGACCGTGGCGAGGAGGATCGGGAAGAAGACCAGCAGCGCGCAGAGCGTGGCGATGGGGAGCAGGCCGTAGCCCAGCCAGATGACCAGCAGCGGCGCGATGGCGACCGCCGGGATGGCCTGCGAGGCGGCGATGTAGGGGTTCAGCGCGGCCGCGGCCCAGCGACTGCGGAAGACCGCGTACCCCAGGGGCAGGGCGACGACGGTGCCCAGCAGGCACCCGAGCAGCGCCTCGACCAGGGTGGGCACGGTGTAGCCGAGCAGGCCGCCCAGAGTGAGGTCCTGCCAGAGCCTGACGGCCACGGCGGTGGGCGCGGGGAGGAAGAACGCCGGGACCGCCCCGGACCGGGCGGCGGCCTCCCAGACCAGGAGGCCGAGGAGGCCGACGCTCAGGGGGGCGATCCACCGGGGGCGCGCGGCGGTGGCTGTGCGGCGGCCGGCCGACGTGACGGGCGTCGTGTGCCCGGCTGCGACGCGGGCCGCCGTGGGCCCGGGCGACGCGGACGGCGCGCCGTTCGTCGGCGCCGTGCCGCCCGTCGGCGCGGTGCCGGTCTCTCGCGCTGCCTCGGTACTCACTCTGCGTCCTCCCCGTCCGGGCACGTGGACCGGGGACGACGAGGCGCGCGGCAGAGCCGTCACCTCTTCGGCACGCATCGGATGCGTGCCGCGTGCTTCCTCCCATCCGGACTTTTACCGTCGGTCCTGGAGTTCCACCAGGTCAACCGGCACCGTGAGGTGCGCGGCTCGCGGACTGTCACCGCCGGTTCGGACTCTCACCGACCCCGGAGCACGTGCTTGCTACCCGCGCATAGTAACGCGTGCGCCGCCCGCCCGGGTGGGGCGGGCGGGCCGCGGGGGCTAGACCGCGAAGAAGACGGTCTCGCCGGGTCCCTGGACCCGGATGTCGAAGCGGTACCCGTCGCCGTCGCGCCGGGCGATGAGCGTGCCGCGGCGGTCGGCCGGGACGGACTGCAGCACCGGGTCGGTGTCGTTGAGCGGCTCGCCGGGGAAGTAGATGCGCGTCACGCAGCGGTCGAGCATGCCGCGGGCGAGCACGTTCACGTCGATGTGCGGCGCCTCCACCGGGCCGTCGGCGCCGTCGACGTCCGCCGCGGGCAGCGCGCCGGGGCGCACCGTGTGCACGCGCCAGCTCAGGTCGTCCTCCCAGGTGGCGCTGCGGCCGAGACCGGTGAAGCCCTCCACCGTGCTCGGGCGCGCGCCGCGCGGGTCCTCGGGGGTGTCGAACCGCCCCTCGGGGTCGGCCTGCCACGTCTCGACCAGGGCGTCCCGCATGGGCTCGCCGTCGCCGTCGAGCACCAGCCCGGTGATCCAGAACGCGCCCGGCGTGCCCTCGGGCACGACCATCCGGCCCTCCGCGCCCCAGTCCAGGCCGATGGCCAGGTACGGGCCGACGGTCTGTGACGGGGTCAGTCCGAGACGCTCACTCATCGTCCTCGTCCTCCTCTTCCTCGAAGACGCTGGCCTCGGGCCCGCGCAGCACGATGTCGAACTCGAAGGCCAGCGCCCAGGTGTCCTCGGTCTTGGCGTAGTCGAAGCGGGAGATCATCCGGGCGCGGGCCTTCTCGTCCCGGACCGAGTTGTAGATCGGGTCCTGGAAGAACAGCGGGTCGTCGGGGAAGTACATCTGGGTGACGAGGCGCTGGGTGAACGCGCGGCCGAACAGCGAGAAGTGGATGTGGGCCGGGCGCCACGCGTTCGGGTGGTTCCGCCAGGGGTACGCGCCGGGCTTGACGGACGTGAAGCGGTACCTGCCCTCGGCGTCGGTCAGCATGCGCCCGACGCCGACGAAGTTCGGGTCGAGCGGCGCGGGCCAGGTGTCCCACACGTGCGCGTAGCGCCCGGCCGCGTTGGCCTGCCACACCTCCACCAGGGTGTTCGGGACCGGCCGGCCGTCCTCCTCGAGCACGCGGCCGTGCACGATGATCCGCTGGCCGATCGGCTCCCCCGGCCCGCCGTGGGCCACGGTGAGGTCGTTCTCGTTCTCCCCCACGCGGTCGTTGCCGAACACCGGGCCGGTGAGCTCGGTGAGCCGCTGCGGGAGCGCCCGGAGCGGCTCCTTGGGGTGCCGCTTCACGGTCGAGAGGTACTCCGGGCTGTCGAGCGGGGGGTGCACGTCCTGGGGTATCGGGTACTGGGGGACCACCAGGCCGCCACGGGTGATGGCCCCCGGGGCGCGGAGATCGTGCAGACCGCTCATGTCGTCCTCTCCTGGGTCACGTCCTCGTGCCGCACGCGCACCGGCCGCGAGGGACGTCCCTCGTGTTCCCCATGCGCACACTTGTTCCCGGGGACGCTAACGGAGGCGCCGAGTGTCGTCAATCACATCTACCGGCCGGGAGCCGTCGAAAACCACGGTATGCCCGCGGCCAGAAGTACGCGCCGCCTGCTTGACGTGGGACCTACGTCACCCCTACGTTCTCCCTGCGAACTCAAGTTCCCATCGAGAACGACGAGGCGCGCCTGTGCAACGCGGCGCAGGACCAGCCGGCCCCACCCCTGGCCATGACCGTACCGACGACGCCCAAGACAGGCTGAACGACAGCTGGACCGCACGAGCGGGGGCCGAGCCATCACCCCGCCGGCACCCCCGACATAAGGACCAAGAATGCGAATGCGACGCACACCGATGGTGCTGGCCGCCGCCACCGCCCTCATGCTCACCGCGGCCTGCTCCGGCGGGGGCTCCGACGAGACCCCCAGCGCGGCCGGGTCCAGCGACGCCGCCAGCGGCGGAGAGCTGACCTCCATCACGGTCGGCGTCCTGCCCATCGTCGACACCGCGGCCATCTGGCTCGGCAAGGACAAGGGCATCTTCGAGGAGCACGGGCTGGACATGAAGCTCGAGGTCGCGCAGGGCGGTGCCGCCGTCGTGCCCGCCGTGGTCTCCGGGGAGTACCAGTTCGGCTTCTCCAACGTCACCTCGCTGCTCGTGGCCAGCGGCAAGGGCCTGCCCCTCAAGCTCGTGGCCCCGGGTAACTTCTCCACCGGTGACACGAAGTCGGACATCGGCGCCGTCGTCGCGATGCCCGCCTCCGGCATCACGTCCCCCGCCGACCTGGCCGGCAAGACCGTCGCCGTGAACACCCTGAACAACATCGGCGACTCGACCGTGCGCGCGGTCGTGGACAAGGCCGGGGGCGACCCCTCGACGATCAAGTTCGTCGAGATGGGCTTCCCGGACATGCCCGCCGCCGTGGCCTCCGGCAAGGTGGACGCCGCGTGGATCCTCGAGCCCTTCCTGACGATCACCAAGGAGCAGGGCGCGCAGGTCGTCACCTACAACTTCGCCGAGGTCGACCCCGACCTCATGATCGCGGGCTACTTCACCTCGCAGCAGTACGAGCAGAGCGACCCCGACACCGTCAGCGCCTTCACAGACGCCATGGAGGAGTCGCTGAGCTACGCGCAGCAGCACCCCGACGAGGCGCGCGCCATCCTGAGCACCTACACGGAGATCGACCCCACCGTGCAGGAGAAGATGGTCATGCCGCGGTTCGAGAGCGCCATCAACGCCGACAGCGTCCAGCTCCTGGCCGACCTCGCCCTCAAGTACGGCCTGGTCACCGAGCCCGTCGATGTGAGCAAGCTGCTGCCATGAGCACCGCGGCCCTCTCGACGAACGCCGCCACCCCCGGCACGGCCTCTCCCCCGCGACGACGCCCGCGTCGTCGCGGGGGGAAGGCCGTGCTGGGCCTGGCGGGCATCCTCTGCGTGGTCGCGGTGATCGAGCTCGCGCCGCGGGTCGGCATCGTCGACCGGCGCTTCCTGCCCCCGTTCTCGGAGATGTTCGCGGCGCTGGTCGCGCGGGTCCAGACGCCCGAGTTCTGGACGGCGTTCGGGCAGACCCTGACGACGTGGGCGGTCGGCCTGGTCATCGCGATGGCCGCGGGGATCGTCATCGGGATCGTCGTCGGCGGCATCCCCGTGCTGCGCGAGGCGACCTCGTCGACGATCGAGTTCCTGCGCCCGATCCCGTCCGTCGCGCTGATCCCGCTCGCCGTGCTCCTGTACGGCACCGGCATGCGCTCCACGCTCCTGCTGGTGGTCTACGCGTCCTTCTGGCAGGTCCTCGTCCAGGTCCTCTACGGGGTCCAGGACGTCGACCCGGTCGCGCGGGACACCGCGCGCTCGTACCGCTTCAAGGCGCTGACGCAGGCCCGCACGGTCATCTGGCCCACGGCGCTGCCCTACGTCGTCACCGGCTTCCGGCTCGCCGCCACGGTGGCGCTGATCCTGACGATCACCGGCGAGCTGATCATCGGCACCCCGGGCCTGGGCAAGCTGCTGGCCGTCGCCCAGCAGTCCGGCGCGGTGGCCTCGATGTACGCGCTCGTGATCGTCACCGGGCTGCTCGGCGTCGCCGTCAACGTCCTCGCCCGGCTCGTCGAGCGCCGGGTCCTTCGCTGGCACCCCTCGGTGCGACGGGAGAGTGCCGCATGAGCACCACCACGACCCCCATCACCGCCCCGACCGTGCGGCCCGCCGGGCGCCGGGCCCGCCGGGGGATGTCCACGGGCAGGCGCGTCCTGCTCGTCGTCGCCCTGCCGGTGGTCCTGATCGCCGCCTGGTGGGTGGCCTCCGCCGGCTCGACGAGCTTCTTCTTCCCGCCGCTGCGCACGATCCTGGGCGTCTTCCCCGACACGTGGCTGACCGGCCGGATCGCCTCCGACGTCCTGCCCTCGCTGTTCCGGCTCGTGGCCGGCTATCTCATCGCCCTGGTCGCGGGGATCGGGCTGGGCATGCTCATCGGCCTGAACCCGCTGCTGCGCGCGTTCACCGAGCCGGCGCTGGAGTTCTTCCGCGCCATCCCCCCGCCCGTGATGATCCCGATCCTCATGCTCTTCCTGGGCATCTTCACGCCCATGAAGGTCTTCGTCATCGCCACCGGCTGCGTGTGGCCCATCCTGCTCAACACCATCGAGGGGGTGCGCGGCATCGACGACGTCCTGCGCGACACCTCCCGCGTGTACCGCCTGGGCACCGCCGCACGGCTGCGGACCCTGGTGCTGCGCGGCGCCTCGCCGCAGATCATGACCGGGGCCCGCCAGGCCCTGTCCATCGGCATCATCCTCATGGTCATCTCCGAGATGTTCGCCGCGAACAACGGACTCGGCTTCACCATCGTCCAGTTCCAGCGCAGCTTCGCCCTCCCCGAGATGTGGACCGGCATCATCCTGCTCGGCCTCGTCGGCGTCCTGCTCTCCATCATCTTCCGCGCCGTCGAGCGCCCCGTCCTGGCCTGGTACACCGGCCTGCGGCGGTCCCAACGAGGAGGTAACTGATGTCCACCCCCACCGACCGCCCCGCCCCCGGCTCCACGCTGCTCGACGTCCGCGCCCTCCACAAGGTCTACCCCGGCGCCGACGGCGGCACCGAGGCCATCCGCGACCTCACCTTCGAGGTCCGCGCCGGGGAGATGGTCTGCATCGTGGGCCCCTCCGGCGCGGGCAAGACCACGCTGCTGCGCTGCATCTCGGGCCTGCTCGCCCCCAGCTCCGGCCAGGTCGTCCTCGAGGGCACCGCCATCTCCGGGCCGCCCAAGGGCATGGCCGTCGTGTTCCAGGAGTACGCCCGGTCCCTGTTCCCCTGGCTGACCGTGGCGCAGAACGTCGAGCTGCCCCTGAAGGAGAAGGGCCTGGGCAAGGCCGAACGCAAGCGGCTGGTCGCCACCGCCCTGGACGCCGTCGGCCTCGCCGACGTCCCCGCCTCCTACCCCTGGCAGCTCTCCGGCGGCATGCAGCAACGCGTCGCCATCGCCCGCGCCGTGGCCTACGAACCCCACATCCTCCTCATGGACGAGCCCTTCGCCGCCGTCGACGCCCAGACCCGCGCCGACCTCGAGGACCTCGTCCGTGCCCTGTGGCACCGCCTGGGCGTGACCGTCCTGTTCGTCACCCACGACATCGACGAGTCCATCTACCTCGGCCAGCGGGTCCTCGTCCTCTCCGGCCGCCCCACGGTGATCCTCGAGGACGTCACGGTCAACCTGCCCGACGAGCGCGACCAGCTCACCACCCGCAACGACCCCGAGTTCGCCCGCCTGCGCGCCCACATCTACGACCTCGTCCAGAAGGCCAAGCGCGGCTACCGCCCGGGCGACGACGTCTTCGTGCCCGCCGCCGGCGCGCGCGGCGACCTGCCCCCGACGGTCGGTGACGGCCCCTACGCCGGTCTCGCGGGCGCATGAGCACGGAGCGGACGCAGGTCGTCGTCGTCGGCGCCGGCCCCGCCGGCCTGCTGCTGTCACACCTGCTCCATGAGGAGGGCATCGCCACGATCCTCGTGGAGGCGCAGGACCGCGACTACGTCCAGGCCCGGGTGCGCGCCGGGGTCATCGAGCACGGCGCCGCCGACATCCTGCGCCGCGCGGGCGTCGGGGACCGGATGGACCGGGAGGGACTCCCGCACGAGGGCATCGAGCTGCGCTTCGACGGCACCGCGCACCGCATCGCCATGACGGACCTCACGGGGCGCCACATCACCGTCTACGGGCAGCAGGAGATCGTCCACGACCTGACCGAGCGGCGGCTCGCCGACGGCGGCGACGTCCGGTTCGCCTGCGGGCCGGCGGCGATCCACGACATCGACTCCGCGGAACCGTCCGTCACGTACACCGCGGACGGCGGCGAGCACCGCATCGTGGCCGACTTCGTCGTCGCCTGCGACGGCGCCCACGGCGCGGGCCGCCCCGCCCTCGGCGGCGCCCTGACACCCATCGAGAAGGTGTACCCGTTCGCGTGGCTGGGGATCCTCGCCCACGCCGCGCCGCGCATCCACGAGCTCGTCTACGCCAACCACGAGAACGGCTTCGCCCTCTACTCGATGCGGTCCCCGACCGTCACACGGCTGTACCTGCAGGTGCCGTCCACCGACCGCCTCGAGGAGTGGCCGGACGAGCGCATCTGGGACGAGCTCGCGCTGCGGTTCAGCCTCGACGGCCAGCCGTGGGAGCCGACCCGCGGGGAGATCTTCGAGCGCTCGCTCGCGCCCCTGCGCAGCTACGTGGGCGAGCCCATGCAGCGCGGCAGGCTGTTCCTGGCCGGCGACGCCGCCCACACCGTGCCCCCGACCGGCGCCAAGGGCATGAACCTGGCGATCCGCGACGTCGACCTCCTCGCCCGGGCGCTCACCGAGCAGGTCCGCACCGGCGAGGAGGCGGGGCTGCGGACGTACACCGACCGCGCGCTCCGCGCCGTGTGGCGGGCCGAGTACTTCTCGTGGTGGATGACCACGATGCTCCACCGCTTCGACGCCGACTCCGCCTTCGACCGGCGGGTGCAGACGGCGCAGCTGACCAACGTGGTCTCCTCGCGCGCCTACTCCACGGCGCTGGCCGAGAACTACGTGGGATGAGCGAGGACCCAGTGGTGGCCGAGCCGCGCGGCGCCGCCCCGCAGGAGCGCAGCACGAGCTACGTGCAGTCCCTCGACCGGGGCCTGGCGGTGATCCGGGCGTTCGACGCGGACCACGCCCGGCTGACGCTCAGCGACGTCGCCCGGCGCACCGGGCTCACTCGCGCCGCGGCCCGGCGCTTCCTGCACACCCTCGTCGAGCTGGGGTACGTCCACGCCGACGGCCGCCTGTTCGCGCTGCGCCCCCGCGTCCTCGAGCTCGGGTACGCCTACCTCTCGTCACTGACCCTGCCCGAGATCTCCACCCTGCACGTCCAGCAGCTCGCGGAGACGCTGGGCGAGTCGGTGTCCGTCTCCGTCCTGGACGGGCGGGAGATCGTCTACGTCGTCCGGGTCGCGGGCCGACGGATCATGAGCGTGGACCTCGGCGTCGGGACCCGGCTGCCGGCGTACGCCACCTCGATGGGCCGCGTGCTGCTGGCGGCCTTGCCGGGCGACGAGGCCGCCGCCCGCCTGGGCGACCTGGAGGCGCTGACGCGGTACACGGTGACGGACCCGGCGGCGCTGCTCGCCGAGCTCGCCAAGGTCCGCGAGCAGGGCTGGGCGCTGGTCGACGAGGAGCTCGAGGAGGGGCTGCGCTCGATCGCGGCGCCCATCCGCGACGGCTCGGGCGCCGTCGTCGCCGCGGTCAACCTCTCGACGGCGGCGCGGCGCGGCCCCGCCGCGGCCCTGCTCAGCGACGTGCTCCCCCACCTCCTTCAGACCGCCCAGGCGATCTCGGACGACCTCGCCACCCGCCGGTGACGACGGGACGCTCGTGCGACGCCGCGACGACCGGCCCATGACGACCGAGAGCGCCCGCCCGTCCCCCGGCGGGCCGGCCGCCCGCCCGGGCCTGGGCCTGCTGGTGCTCGCCGTCGTCCTGGTCGGCCTGAACCTGCGCGGCCCCATCGTGGGCATCCCGCCGCTCATCGACCAGATCAGCTCGGACCTGGACCTGACAGGGACGACGGCGGGACTGGTCACCTCCGTGCCCCTGATCTGCTTCGCGGTCGGCTCTCCCCTGGTCGCGCTGCTCACGCGGCGCGTCGGCCTGGACCGGGCGGTGCTCCTGAGCCTGGTGCTCCTCGGCGTGTCGGTGGCGCTGCGGCCGTGGGGCGGCCTCGTCACGCTGCTGCTCGGCACCGTGGGCGTGGGGCTGGCTATCACGGTGGGCAACGTCGTCGTCCCGGTCCTCGTGCGGCGCGACGCCGGCGGGCGCACCAAGGAGGTCATGGCGGCCTCGACGAGCTCCTACGGGGTCGGCGCAGCGCTGGCGGTGGCGGTCGCGGTCCCGGTGGCCGCCGTCGTCGGCTGGCGCGGCTCGACCGCCCTGCTCGCGGTCCTCGTGGTGCTCGCGCTGGTGGTCTGGCTGGTGCGCATGCGCCGCGCGGCTGCCGCGCCCGCGGCGGGGCCGGCGGCGGGACCGACGGCCGGGCCCGCGCGGGCCGTGCCGGGTCCCGCCGCCCGTCCCGGGCGGGCCGACGGCCGCGGCCCGGCGGCCCGCCCCTCGGTGTGGACCCAGCCGGCCGCGTGGTGGCTCGCGCTCTTCTTCGGCCTGCAGTCGACGCTGTTCTACAGCTCGAGCGCCTGGCTCCCGCCGCTCGTGGCGGATCAGGCGGGCGTCACCACCGCCACGGCCGGCACTGCCGTGTCCCTCTTCCATCTCCTCGGCATCGCCGGGACGCTCGCCGTGCCCACCCTCCTCGCGCGGCTCGGCAACGCCCGCCGGGTCGCCGTCACGGTGGCCGCGGGCTGGGCGGTGCTCCTCGCCGGGCTGCTGCTCGTCCCGGGGCTGTGGCTCGCGTGGGTGCTGGTCGGCGGCGTCGCGCAGGGCGCCGGCATCGGTCTGGGCCTCACGCTCGTCGCCGTGCGCCCCGTCGACGCCGACTACGGACGCTCGGTCTCCGCGATGGTGCAGGGCGCCGGGTACGGGCTGGCCGCCGTGGGCCCGGTACTGGTCGGCTGGTCGCACGCCGTCACCGACGGCTGGGCCACCCCGGTCCTGATCCTGCTGGCCGCCGCCGCCCTCATGGGCGTCGCGGGGCTGCGCGCCGGGGAGGACGCGCCGATCGGCGCCCGGCGGGGCGTGCCGCACGGCTGACGGCCGTGCGTCACGCCGACGCCGGGCCACGACCCGGGTGGGGCGGTGGCCGGCGCCCCGGCAGGGTCAGTGCCGGTGGGCCTGCTGCGCGAGCCCGCGCAGCGCGTCGACCTCGGCGGCGGCGTCGTCCGCCTTGTACACCGCCGAGCCGGCCACGAAGACGTTGGCCCCCGCGTCGGCGGCCCGCTCGATCGTGGCGCGAGAGACGCCGCCGTCGACCTGGACCCACACGTCGAGGCCGGAGGCGGAGATCGCCTCGCGGGTGCGGCGGATCTTCGGCAGGGTGCCGTCGATGAAGGACTGGCCCCCAAAGCCGGGCTCCACGGTCATCACGAGGATCATGTCGAACTCGGGCAGGAGGTCGAGGTAGGGCTCGATCGGCGTGGCCGGCCGCAGCGCCAGCCCGGCGCGGGCCCCGGCGGCGCGCAGGTCGCGCGCGAGCTTCACGGGCGCGGTCGCCGCCTCGGCGTGGAAGGTCACCGACGCGCAGCCGGCCTCGGCGTAGGCGGGGGCCCAGCGGTCCGGGTCCTCGATCATGAGGTGCGCGTCGACGGGCACGGGCGTGGCGCGGACGATGGCCTCGACCACGGGCAGGCCGAGGGTCAGGTTCGGCACGAAGTGGTTGTCCATGACGTCCACATGCGCATAGTCGGCGCCGGCGATCTTGGCGAGCTCTCCGCGCAGGTCGGAGAAGTCGGAGTTCAGGATGCTCGGGGAGATGAGGATGCTCACTCCCCCAGACTAGGGGCCGACCGTGCGGCGGGCCGGGCGTGCCGCTGTGTCGGTGGCCACCCGGGCGCCCCAGACCGGGCCCGGCGCCCCGAAAGCCCGCCAGCTGCGCCTTGGCATTGTCCCGGCGGGGCCGCGGGAGGACGATCGGGGTGCGACCTGAGGACGTGCGCCCGGCAGAGCGCACGAGGCCGCGCGGGAGGCCAGAGATGGGCACGATGGACCCGCACGCACCGGTGCGCGCCCGGGCCGGGCCCTCGCGCCGGGCCCGGCTCCTCGCCGTCCTGGCGCTCGGGGTCGGGGTCGCGGTGGCGTTGGGTGTCTACGGCCGCCTGCACCCCGCCGCCGGCCGTCCGCTGTTCACCCTCGGCTTCTCGGGCATGCTCCAGATGAAGGCGTGGCTGGGCAGCGCGGCGGTGGCGCTGCTGCTGGTGCAGGTCACCACCGCACTGTGGATGTGGGGGCGTCTGCCGGGCGCCGGGACCGCCCCGCCCTGGGCGGCGCTCGTGCACCGCTACAGCGGAAGCGTCGCGTTCGTCCTCACCCTGCCGGTCGCGTTCCACTGCCTCTGGGCGCTCGGCCTGGCCACCACCAGCCCCCGCGTCGTCGTGCACGGGATCGCCGGGTGCCTGTTCTACGGCGCCTTCGCCGCGAAGATGCTGGGCCTGCGCGTCCGCCGGCTCCCGCGCCGGGCGATCCCGCTGCTGGGTGTCACTCTCCTGGCCCTGCTCGTGCTGGCCTGGCTCACCGCGGCGCTGTGGCTGTTCACGCGCCCCGGCATCCCGCTGACCTGACCCGGAGGGCCCGCCCATGCCGACCGGCACGATGTCCCGTCGCTCAGCGCTCCACGGCCTCGCCATCGCCGTGGCAGCGGCGGTCGCCGGCTACGTGGCCGCCAGGGTGGCCGTCGCCGGCCGCCCGCAGAACGAGGGTGGGGCGGCGAACGCGTACGGCATGACCGCCGCGCCCGCCCAGCGCCTCGCCACCCTCGACCAGGTGCCCCCGGGCGGGGGCCTCGTCCTCACCCAGAGCCGCATCGTCCTCACCCGCGACGCGGGTGGCACGGTGCGCGGGTTCTCCGCCGTCTGCACGCACCAGGGCTGCACCGTCGCGACCGTCACGGCGGAGGCCATCGTCTGCCCGTGCCACGGGAGCCGGTTCAGCCCCCGCACCGGTGCCGTGCTGGGCGGCCCGGCGCCCCGCCCGCTTCCCGCCGTGTCGGTCACGGTCCGCGACCGGGTCGTCTACACCCTCTGAGGTGGTCCTATGCGCTGGGTACAGGCCTTGCCGACGCTGCTGTGGCTGGTGGCCGCCGGGTTCACGATCGGTGCGCTCATCGCCCTGTCCTGAGCGCCGCCGCGGGCAGGGCCGGGGTGCGGCTCACGCCGTCCGGCGGATGAGGGCCAGGAACATCGCGTCGGTCTCGTGCAGGTGCGGCCACAGCTGCACGAAGGGACCGTCGCCCAGGCCCGGCAGCGGGGTCACGGCCACGTCCTGGACGGCGCGGACCGCGTCGAGGAGCTCGACGTCGTCCCGGCGGCGCAGGGCGTCCTCGACGACGACGCGGGTCTCGGCCACGTGCGGGGAGCACGTCACGTAGGCGACCACTCCCCCGGGCCGGACCGCCTCCAGCGCCGAGGCGAGGAGCGCGCGCTGCAGCGGGCCGAGCGCGGCGAGGTCGTCCAGGCTCCGGCGCCACCGGGACTCCGGCCGGCGGCGCAGCGCACCCAGGCCGGTGCACGGGGCGTCGACGAGGACGCGGTCGAACTGTCCCGGCCGCTCGGCGCCGAGCTCGCGGCCGTCGCCCGTGACGACGTCCACGGTGCCGGTTGGGATCGCCGCGACCGAGGAGCGGACCAGGCGGGCGCGGTGCGGGGCCACCTCGTTCGCGGTCAGGTGCGCGCCGCGGACGTGGGCGAGGGCGCCGAGCAGCGCCGCCTTGCCGCCGGGCCCGGCGCAGAGGTCCAGCCAGGCGGCGTCCGGGACGTCCCCCGCGGTGCCGGCGGCGTGCGCGGTGCCGGCGGGAGCGAGCGGCGCGGCGGCCAGCGCCAGGGCGACCAGCTGCGAGCCCTCGTCCTGGACGCCGGCGGCGGCGGCCCGCACCGCGGGCAGGTGCGACGGGTCCCCACCGTCCGGGACGAGGGCCTGCGGGGACCAGCGGCCCGGTGCCGGGTCGGCGCCGGTCTCGCGCTCGGCCTCGGCGGCCAGCTCGTCGACGGAGACGATGCCGGGCCGGGCGACGAGGGTCACCCGCGGCGCGAGGTTGTCCGCCGCCAGCAGCTCCGGCAGCTCCGAGGCCGGGCGGCCGTTCGCGAGGAGGGACTGGCGCATGGCACGGGCGATCCACTCCGGGTGGGAGGTGGTCACCGCGAGCCGCGCGACGGCGTCCGTGCCGGCCGGGTCCGCGGCGTCGGCGATCTCCGCGAGCCAGTCCTCCAGCGGCCGGCGCCCGATGGCGCGGAGCACCGCGTTGACCATGCCCGAGGCGCCGACGCCGACCGTGGCGCGGGCCAGCGTCACCGTCTCGGAAACGGCGGCGTGGGTCGGGACCCGCATGCCGAGGAGCTGATGCGCGCCGAGCCGCAGCAGGTCCAGGACGGGGGCGTCGAGGGTGTTCAGCGCGCGGCCCTTGGTGCACCGGGCGATGACGGCGTCGTAGCGGCCCTGCATCCGGAGGGTGCCGTACGCGAGCTCGGTGGCGAAGGCGGCGTCGCGCCCGACGATCCGTCGCTCGCGCAGCAGGCCGGGCAGGACGAGGTTGGCGTAGGCGTCGCTCTGCCCCACCTGCCGCAGGACGTCGAACGCGGCGCGGCGCGGCTCGTCCGGGGTGGTCGGTCGCTGCACCCGTGCCCGGGCGGCCCGGTCGCGGCCCGCCGCGCGGTCGCGGCCGGCCGGCGGGTGCGCGGCGCGGCCGGGGGCCTCGCTCATGAGCGGGCCCCCAGCGCGCTCGCGTCGGGGAGGTGGGCGCCGCGGGCCCAGGCCTCGGCCGGCATCCAGCTCTTCCCGGCGGGGGCCACCTCGCCGAGGGCGACGGCGTGCGACCCGGTGCCCACGAGCACCTCCCGCTTCCCGGCGCGAACCTCCCCCGGCCGCAGGTCGTCGACGTCGGGCCGGGGCAGGACCGGGCGGAGCTTGAGGCGCGCGCCGCCGGGCGCCGTGGTCCACGCCCCCGGGGCCGGCGTGCAGCCCCGCACGAGCCGGTCGACGGCCAGGGCCGGGTCGGTCCAGCGCACCTCCGCGTCCGCGGGCTCGAGCTTCGGGGCCAGGCTCACGCCGTCGGCGGGCTGCGCCTCGGCGCGGGCGTCGCCCGCGGCGACACCGTCCATGACGGCGGTGAGGAGGTCGGCGCCGGACACGGCCAGGCGGCCCAGCAGGTCCCCGGCGGTGTCACGGGGCCGGACGGTCTCGGTGAGCGTGCCAAGGACGGGCCCTGTGTCCAGCCCGGCCTCGATCTGGAAGACGCTCGCCCCGGTGACCTCGTCGCCGGCGATGACGGCGCGCTGGACGGGGGCCGCGCCGCGCCACGCCGGGAGGAGGGAGAAGTGGAGGTTGATCCACCCGTGCCGCGGGACGTCGAGCAGGGCGGCCGGGATGAGGCCGCCGTAGGCGACGACCGCCGCGGCGTCGAGGTCGAGCGCGTTCAGCTGCTCCGGCACGCCCTCCTCGCGGAGGGTGCGCGGGGTCAGCACTCTCACGCCCTCCGAGCGGGCCAGCTCGGCGACCGGGCTGGCGGCGAGGGCCCGGCCCCGGCCGCGCGGCGCGTCGGGGCGGGTGAGGACGGCGACGACCTCGTGCTGCGAGGCGAGGAGGGCACGCAGCGAGGGCAGGGCGACCTCGGGGGTGCCGGCGAAGAGCAGGCGCATGGTGGACGAGTCTAGGCGCCGGGCCCGCCCGGGGCCGCGGCGGTGCCGGCGCCGGCGGTGGCGTGGCCGTCGATGACCGCGGGCGCGGCCGCGGGCAGGGCGAGGGGCAGGCCGAGCGCGAGGAGGTCGCGGCGCAGGGCGTCCGCGCCGGTGAAGCGCAGGGCGGTGATGCCGAGCGCGGCGGCGCCCGCGACGTTGGCCGGAGAGTCGTCGACGAACACCGTCCGGGCCGGGTCCAGGGCGTAGCGGCCCAGCAGGATGCGGAAGATCTCCGGGTCGGGCTTGACCACTCCCTCGCGGCCCGAGACGACGATGCCCTCGAGGTAGGCGATGGCCGGGGCTGCCGGCAGTGCGTGGGCGAAGGTGTGCGCCGACCAGTTGGTCAGGCCCAGGAGGGGCACACCGGCGTCGGCGAGCTCCGCGACGACCGCGGCGGTGCCCGGGACCGGCCCGGTCAGCGCCGCGGCGAAGTTCTCGCAGTAGCGCGCGAGGGTTCCCGCATGCTCGGGGTGCGCGCCGGCCACGCGGGACTCGGCCTCGGCGAGGGTGAGGCCGGCGTCCATCGCGAGGTTGAGCGCCGGGAAGTCGACGTCGGCCGAGAACCGCTCCCAGGCGGCGCGGTCGAGGTGGTCGGAGACGGCGCCGTACGGCTCCCAGCCCACGAGCACCTGCCCCAGGTCGAACACGACGGTGAGCTCGGGGCCGGGGGTGCGCGTCATGGCGCCATCCTCCCCCACCGGGCGGGCGGCGGGGACGCACTCACCCGCCGGGGCGCGGCGGCGCGCCCGGTCCTCACCACAGGTCCGGCGGGTCCACCTGCACGCGCACCGCGCCGTCCTCCTTGCGGGCGCTGCGGGCCGCCGACGCGTGCGCCAGCTTCCGGCACAGCTCGGTGCCACGGCGCCGGTCCACGCGCAGCACCGCGCGGACCTCCGCCTCCGCGGCGGCCCGCGGGCGGCCGGGACGGCGCGGCGCGTCGGGCGGCGCGGCGTCGGCCCCGGGGGCGCCCGCGGGAACCTCGACCGGGCCGAGCACCTCGAGGTCCTCGAGCGGCTCCAGGTGCGCGAGGAAGGACCGGACCGCGCCGGGCGTCCCCTGGACGGCCGCGAGCCGCACCGCCGGCGGGAACGCCAGCTCGGTGCGCTCGGCGAGCTCCCGCTCCGCGAACCCGGCCGGGTCCCACCGCACGAGGGCCTGCGCGGGCACCGGCGCCGGCTGGCCGAGCAGCATGACCCGGCCCCCGCCGTCGGCGCCGCGCACGAGCGCGGCGGCGTTGAGCCAGCGCCGCAGCGCCTCCGCCGACGCCCAGAGCTCGGGCCGGGACGTGCTGGCGGCGCCGTCGAGGAGCAGGGCGGCGGCGTAGCCCCCGCTGGCGACGGGCTCCGCGCCGGGCGTCGCCACGACGAGCCGGGGCCGGTCGTCGACCGTCTCGACGACGCCGTGGCGCGCCGTCGCCCCGGAGACGACGACCGGGACGGAGGGGAACGCGCGGCCCAGCTCCTCGGCGGTGCGCGAGGAGCCCACGCGGGTGGCGCGCAGGGCCGAGTGGCTGCAGGTGGGGCAGCTCCAGTCGACCGCGTGACGCCCGCACCACGAGCACGTCGGCGCCCGGCCGGCGCCCTCCAGCCGCAGGGGGCCGTGGCACGTGCGGCAGCGCGCGGGCTCGTGGCAGCGCGCGCAGGAGACCACCGGCAGGTAGCCGCCGCGGGCCACCTGGACGAGGACGGGCCCGACATCGAGCGCCTCCTTGGCGAGGCGCCAGGCGGGGTGCGGGATCCGCGCCGCGGCGGCGGCGCCCTCTCGGGCGAGGTCGATCTCGCTGGGCGCCTGCACGCGCGGGGTGGCCCGGCGCACCACCTCGCGGGGCGCCTGCACGGGGAAGGCCCACCGCTGCTCCAGCAGCAGCTGGGCCTCGACCGTCCTGGTGTAGCCGCCCACGAGGAACGCCGCGCCCTCCTGCTCGGCCCGCAGGGCGAGGACCTGCCGGGCGTGCGGGTAGGGGGCGCGGGGCTCGGCGAGGCGGTCGTCGCCGTCGTCGAAGCAGACGCACAGGCCGAGGTCCGGCACGGGGGCGAAGGCGGCGGCGCGGGTGCCGACCACCACCCGCACCTCCCCGAGCAGGACCCGCAGGAAGCTGCGGTAGCGCTTGGCGGGACCGTCGTCCGCCACCAGGCGGACCACCGGCTCGCCCGGCAGGTGCGCGGCGAGCCGCTCGGCCACCTCGGTGACCTGCCGGCTGGTCGCGACGACGACGAGGACACCGCGCCCCGACGCGAGCGTGGCCTGCGCGGCCTGGGCGACCGCGGTGGCCCACGGCACCACCGCGGCCGCGTCGTCGTGGGCGGGCAGCGCGGTCCACACGGCGCGCGGGCCCTCCCCGGCGGCGAGGTGGCGCAGGAACGCCGGTCCGCCGGTGTACGGCCGCCACGCGGCGCCCTCCGGTGCGGGGACGTCGGGGCCGGCGTCGGCCCGGGGGCTGTGCTTCTCGAGGACGGACTTCTCGGTGGTCGCGTGGCGCGGCGGGACCGCGAGGCGGACGACGTCCATGAGCGTCCCGGCGTACCGGTCCGCGACGGCCCGGCACAGCCGCAGCACGGCGGGCGACAGCACGGGCACCGGGGAGACGGCGCGGCGCAGCGGGGCCAGGGCGGTGCGGTGGTCCGTGTCGGCGCGCCGCTCGACCACGAACGCCGACCGGTCCTGGCCGGCGAAGCGGACCTGGACGCGCGTGCCCGGCAGCGCCGTCTCCGCCATCGCGGGCGGGACGAGGTAGTCGAAGGCGTGGTCGAGGTGCGGCAGGGGCACGTCGACCACGACGCGCGCGACCGGGTCGCTCACGCCGTCCCCGTCGACGGGGACGGGACCGGGGGCGGGCAGGTCGAGGAGCGCGCCCTGCTGGGGGCGGGAGCGGCTCGTCGGGGTCATGCCCACATCACATCACGGACGTCCCACACGCCGTCCCGCGGGGTGTGCGCCGGGGTTCACGCGACGGCCGAGCGGAGGTCGTCGACGCGGTCGGTGCGCTCCCACGTGAACTCGGGCAGCTCGCGGCCGAAGTGGCCGTAGGCGGAGGTGTGGCGGTAGATCGGGCGCAGCAGGTCCAGGTCCCGGACGATGGCGGCGGGACGCAGGTCGAAGACCTCGCGGACGGCGGCGACGATCCGGGGCACCGGCACGGTCTCGGTGCCGAAGGTCTCCACGAACAGGCCCACCGGACGCGCCCGGCCGATCGCGTAGGCCACCTGGACCTCGCAGCGGCGCGCCAGCCCCGCCGCGACGACGTTCTTCGCCACCCACCGCATGGCGTAGGAGCCCGAGCGGTCGACCTTGGAGGGGTCCTTCCCGGAGAACGCCCCGCCGCCGTGGCGCGACATCCCCCCGTAGGTGTCGACGATGATCTTCCGGCCGGTCAGCCCGGCGTCGCCCATGGGGCCGCCCACGACGAACTTGCCGGTGGGGTTGACCAGCAGCTCGTGGCCGTCGGTGACCAGCTCGAGGTTCGCGGCGGCGAGCACGGGCGCGACGACCTCGGCCGCCACGGCCTCGCGCAGGAGGTCCTGGCGCACCCACTCGTCGTGCTGGGTGGACACGACGAGGGTGTCCAGGCTCACGGCCCGGTCGCCCTCGTACCCGATGGTCACCTGGGTCTTCCCGTCCGGGCGCAGCCCCGAGACGATGTTCTCCTTGCGGACCTTGGCCAGGCGCTCGGCGAGGCGGTGCGCGAGGTAGATCGGCAGCGGCATCAGCTGCGCGGTGTCGTCGCAGGCGTAGCCGAACATCAGGCCCTGGTCCCCGGCGCCCTGGACGTCCAGGGGATCGAGCGTTCCGGCGTCGTCGCGGCCCTCGAGGGACTTCGTCACGCCCTGCGAGATGTCCGGGGACTGCTGCCCGATCGAGACGGAGACCCCGCACGAGGCACCGTCGAAGCCGATCTTCGACGAGGTGTACCCGATCCGGGTGACCTCGTCCCGCACGATCTGCGGGATCTCGACGTACGCCTTCTCGGTGGTGACCTCGCCGGCCACGTGCACGAGGCCGGTGGTGACCATGGTCTCCACCGCCACCCGGGCCTCGGGGTCCTGCTCGAGGATCGCGTCGAGGATCGAGTCGGAGATCCGGTCGCACACCTTGTCGGGGTGACCCTCGGTCACGGACTCGGACGTGAACTGACGCAGAGCAGGGGCAGAAGTCACCGGTCGATCGTAGTGGCAGCGCGGCGGCGGGCCGTGACCGCGTCCCACAGGCCGTCCGCGACGTCGTCCTTGCTGCCCTGCGCGCGGGCGACGACCTCGCCGTCGGCGTCGAGGATCGTCACGGCGTTGGGCACGTCGCCGAACCCGAGGCCCGCGCCGACCTCGTTGACGGCCAGGAGGTCCGCGCCCTTGCGCCGCGCCTTGGCGCGCCCGTGCGCGAGGGCGTCGGCGTCGGCGTCGCCCGTCTCCGCGGCGAAGCCGACGACGACCTGGCCGGCGCGCAGCCGGTGGGTGGCGAGCTCGGCGAGGATGTCGGGGTTCTGCACGAGCACGATCGGGTCCGGTGTGGCGTCGGCCGTCTTCTTGATCTTGTGCCCGGACGTGGCGGCGGGCCGGAAGTCGGCGACGGCGGCGGCCATGACGACGACGTCGGCGCCGGCCGCGGCGGAGCGCACGGCCTCGCGCAGCTCGGCGGTGGTCTCCACCCGCTCGACGGCGACGCCGGGGTGCGCGGGCAGCAGCGCCGCCTCGACGTTGGCGGCGACGAGCGTGACCCGGGCGCCGCGGCGGGCGGCGGCCAGGGCCAGCGCGATGCCCTGGCGGCCGCTGGACCGGTTGCCGAGGAACCGCACCGGGTCGAGGGGCTCGCGGGTGCCGCCGGCGGAGACGACGACGGTGCACCCGGCCAGGTCGGTCACGGGGCCCGTGCCGACGAGGGCCAGGGCCGCCGACACGATCGCGGCCGGTTCGGGCAGCCGTCCGGGCCCGGAGTCGGTGCCGGTGAGCCGGCCGGAGTCCGGGTCGAGCACCGTCACGCCGCGCGCCCGCAGGGTGGCGACGTTGGCCTGGGTGGCGGGGTGCAGCCACATCTCGGTGTGCATGGCCGGGGCGAGGAGCACCGGGCAGGTCACGGTCAGCAGGGTGGCCGTGAGGAGGTCGTCGGCCAGCCCGGCGGCGGCCCGGGCGAGCAGGTCCGCGGTGGCCGGCGCGACGACGACGAGGTCCGCGCCGCGGCCGAGCGCCACGTGGTCGACGTGCTCGGCGTCGTCGAAGACGTCCGTGCGCACCGGCTCCCCGGACAGGGCCTCCCAGGTGGGCCGGCCCACCATCCTCAGGGCGGCCTCCGTGGGGACCACCCGGACGCGGTGCCCCGCCTCGCGGAGCAGGCGCAGGACGTAGGCGGCCTTGTACGCGGCGATGCCGCCGGTGACTCCGAGGACGACGCGCAACGCGCCGCCCGTCCCCCCGGGGGTCGTGGCGGCGCGTGGGCCGGACTGCTCGGTCATGCCGACGAGGTTAGTCCTCAATCCGCGTGAGGGTCAGCATGCCCTGGTTGATCTCCTGCATGGCGATCGAGAGCGGCTTGTCGTCCTGCCCGGAGGCCACCAGCGGGCCGACGAACTCCAGGAGGCCCTCCTGCAGCTGCGAGTTGTAGGTGTTGATCTGGCGGGCGCGCTTGGCGGCGTAGATCACCAGGGCGTACTTGGAGTCCACGCGCTCGAGCAGCTCGTCGATGGGCGGGTCGGTGATGCCCTCGGGGGCGGCGACGGTTCCGTACATGGGTGACCTTCTTAGGGCTCGGCGGTTCGCGGTCGATGCGCGACGGCGACGCCTGGGGGCGCGGCGCGCATACAGCCCTCGATACTACCCCGCGCTACAACCCCATGAGGGCCATGAGCTCGTCCGTGGCGCGTCCCACATCGTCGTTGACGACCACGTGGTCGAACTCCGGGACGGCCCGGAGCTCCTCCCGCGCGGTGGCGAGCCGGCGCTCCCGCTCCTCGGGGCCCTCGGTCCCCCGCCCGACGAGGCGGTGCACGAGCTCCTCCCAGGACGGCGGGGCGAGGAACACGAGCTGCGCCTCCGGCATCGCGCCGCGGACCTGGCGGGCGCCCTGGAGGTCGACCTCCAGGAAGACGGGACGGCCGGCCGCGAGCATCCGGTCCACCGGGCCCCGGGGGGTGCCGTACCGGTTCCGGCCGTGCACGACGGCCCACTCCAGCATCTCCCCCGCCTCGACGAGGGCGTCGAAGCGCTCGCCCGTCAGGAAGTGGTAGTGCACCCCGTCCACCTCACCGGGCCGCGGCTCCCGCGTCGTCGCGGAGACGGAGATCCACAGCTCGGGGCTGCGCCGACGAAGCTCGGCCATGATGGTGCCCTTCCCCACCGCCGTCGGTCCGGACAGCACCGTCAGGCGTGCGGGGCGGGTGGTCGGCGCGGAGGGGGCGGGGGCGGGCTCGGTCATGACGGCCATCCTGCCAGCACCCGCCGGCACCTCAGCCGAAGCGCTTGATGAGGGCGGCGCTCTGGTGGGGGCCCAGGCCGCGGACGCGACGCGCCTCGGAGATGCCGAACTCCGCCATGAGCGACCGTGCGGTGGCCTTGCCGACGCCGGGCAGCGACTCCAGGAGCGAGACGACCTTGAGCTTGGCCAGCGCCTCGTCGGTGCGGGCCGCCTCCAGCACCTCGGACAGGCTGACCTGGGAGTACTTGAGCCTGCTCTTCACCTCCGCCCGCGTCGCGCGGGCGGCGGCAGCCTTCACCAGGGCGGCGGCACGCTGTTCAGGAGTCAACGGCGGCAGGGCCACGTCGGTCACCTCGTCATGTCACAGGGGCACTGCGTTGGAAGGTAGTTGCTCACCACGCTACCGGCAACGGCTGTCGAACTGGTGGTGAACCGCACACGTCCCGGCGCCCTGAGGGGGTCACCCGGGCGGGTCGCCGCCGTCGGCACCGCCCCCGGCGAGGAGCGCGGTGGCACGCTCCACCGCGGCGGCGAGGCCCCGGCTGTGCGCGCCGCGCCAGAAGGGGCGACCGCAGCGGGCGCACCGGACGAAGTCGTCGTAGCTGCGCCGGGTGCCGGCGGGCAGCACGTCCAGCAGCGCCGCCTTCGCTGCGGGGACCAGCGGGCCGCCGCACGCCAGGCACCGGGTGAAGGGCGCCAGCACCGGCGCGAACCGGCCCAGCACGTCCGCCGTCTGCGCCTCGACCTCGGTGCCACGCACGAACGCGCCGAGCCGGGGCACCGGCTCGCCCAGGACGCGTCGCTTGAGCAGCTCGCGGTCGCGCGTGAGGAGCACCCGCGACTCGGCGAGGGCCAGCTCCGCGAGCTCGTCGTCGCCGGCGTCGGTGCGGTAGGCCACGTCCAGGCCGAGCAGGCGCAGGCGGCGCGCGAGGGAGCCGAGGTGGACGTCGAGGACGAAGCGCAGGGGCTGCGGCGCGGGCTGCGGGCGCGGCGCCGCCGGGACGGCGAGCCGGCGGCCGACCGCGCGCCGGGACGCCGCGGCCGGGGCACCGTCGAGCAGCAGGACCCCCACCTCCGTGAGCGGCACGCCGATCGACTGGACAAGGTGCCCGAGCGTGGCGGAGGGGTCCGCCGGGACGGTCACGGAGCCGCGCCGGCGCGGCGGCGGCAGGTGGAACCGCAGCTCCGGGTCGAAGACGATCTCGAGGCCGGCGGCGCCCGGCTCCCCCATCGACCTCGCCCGCCTCGCCCCGCTCAGCGCGCCAGCGCCGTCCGCACCGTCGTCGTCACCCGCTCGGCGGCGGCGCGCAGGCTCGCGACGTCCGGGCCGGCGCCGAGCACGGCCCGGGACGTGCTCGCCAGGACCTGGTCGCGGGCGTCGCCGAAGACCTCGGCGAGCTCGGCGGGCCCGGCGCCCTGGGCGCCCACCCCGGGCGCGAGCAGCGGCCCGCGGACCGCGGCCAGGTCGAGGCCGAGGTCGCGGACCGCGGACCCGGTCGTGGCGCCGACCACCAGGCCGACGGGGCCGAGGGGGCCGTCGTCCCCCGAGGCGGCGGCGTCGGCGTTCTCGCCGCGGGCGCCGGCGACCATCTGGCCGGCCACGGAGAGCCCCGCGCCCCCGGCGTGCTGGACGCCGGCCCCCTCCGGGTTGGAGGTCAGGGCGAGGACGAACACGCCCCTCCCGTTCGCCCTGGCGAGGTCGAGCGCCGGGCGCAGGGACCCGAACCCGAGGTAGGGCGAGAGCGTGATCGCGTCGGCGGCCAGCGGCGAGCCGTCGCGGAGGTAGGCGTCGGCGTAGCCGGCCATGGTGGAGCCGATGTCGCCGCGCTTGACGTCGAGGACGGTCAGCGTGTCCGCGTCGCGGGCGCGCACGAGCACCTCCTCGAGGACGGCGATCCCGCGCGAGCCGTGCCGCTCGAAGAAGGCCGACTGCGGCTTGAGCGCGGCGACCCGACCGGCCAGGGCGTCGACCACGGTGAGGCTGAAGCGGCGCAGGCTCGCGACGTCGTCCGCGAGCCCCCAGCGCTCGAGCAGGCCGGGATGCGGGTCGATCCCCACGCACACGGGCCCGTGGGCGCTCATGGCGCGGGCGAGCCGGTGCCCGAACGGCGCCCGGCCGGCGGGGTCGCCGGTCCCGGCGTACCGCGCCGTGGGACCCGGCGCGCTCACGCGCCGGCCCCGACCGAGGCCGCGCGCACCGCCGCCGCGCCCACGGGCTCGCCGCGCTGGGCGGCGGCGCGGCGCTCGGCCCGGACGGCGTCGTGCTGCTGGAGGCTGCGCACCTTGAACGCCCCGGCGGTGACGGCCTCGATGGCCTGGACGGCCGCGCCGAACTGCTGGACGGTGGTGATGATCGCCTTGTCCGCGGCCGTGGTCGAGGCCCGGATCTCGTAGCCGTCGGCGCGGGCGCCCTGCCCGTTCGGCGTGTTGACGACCATGTCGACCTGCCCCGAGGAGATCAGGTCGATGATCGTGGGCTCGCCGCCGAGCCCGCGCCCGTCGGACGCCTTGCGCACCACCGAGGCGTGGATGCCGTTGCGGCGCAGGACGACGGCGGTCCCGGCGGTGGCCAGGATCTCGAAGCCGAGCTCGACGAGGCGGGTGACCGGGAAGACGATCGAGCGCTTGTCGCGGTCGGCGACGGAGACGAACACCCGGCCGGAGGTCGGCAGACCGCCGAACGCGGCGTCCTGGGACTTGGCGAAGGCGAGCGGGAAGTTCACGTCCAGGCCCATCACCTCGCCGGTCGAGCGCATCTCCGGTCCGAGGATGGTGTCGACGATCGAGCCGGTGGCGGTGGCGAAGCGCTTGAACGGCAGCACGGCCTCCTTGACCGCGAGCGGCGCCTCGAGGTCGAGGACCGACGCGTCCAGCTGCGGCAGCATGCCCTGCTCGCGCAGGCCGGCGATGGACTCCCCGGCCATGATCAGGGCGGCGGCCTTGGCCAGCTGCACGCCGGTGGCCTTGGCGACGAACGGCACCGTGCGCGAGGCCCGCGGGTTCGCCTCGATGACGTAGAGCACGTCGGAGACCAGGGCGAACTGGATGTTGATGAGCCCGCGCACGCCGACCCCGGCGGCGATGGCCTCGGTGGAGCGGCGGATGCGCGCGATCTCCGCGGTGGAGAGCGAGACGGGCGGCAGCACGCAGGCGGAGTCGCCGGAGTGGATGCCCGCCTCCTCGATGTGCTCCATGACGCCGCCGAGGAAGAGCTCGGTGCCGTCGTAGAGGGCGTCGACGTCGATCTCGATGGCGTCGTCGAGGAAGCGGTCGATGAGCAGCGGCGCCACCCGCCGGGACGCGTCGGCGGAGCCCACGTGCCCGCCGAGGGAGGAGCGGGTGACGTAGTCGGCCAGGCCGGCCTCGTCGTAGACGATCTCCATGCCGCGGCCGCCCAGGACGTAGCTGGGGCGGACCAGGACGGGGAAGCCGACCTCGGCGGCGACGGCGTGGGCCTGCTCGGCCGTCGTCGCGGTCCCGAACGCGGGGGCGGGCAGGCCGGCGCGGGCCAGCACCGCGCCGAAGGCGCCGCGGTCCTCGGCCAGGTCGATGGACTCCGGCGACGTGCCGAGGATGGGCACGCCGGCGTCCTGCAGGCGCTGGGCGAGGGACAGCGGGGTCTGCCCGCCGAGCTGGACGATGACGCCGGCCACCGGGCCGGCGGCGAGCTCGGCGTGGTAGACCTCCAGGACGTCCTCGAAGGTGAGCGGCTCGAAGTAGAGCCGGTCGGAGATGTCGTAGTCGGTGGAGACCGTCTCCGGGTTGCAGTTGATCATGACGGTCTCGTACCGCCCGGCCAGCGCCATCGTGGCGTGCACGCAGGAGTAGTCGAACTCGATGCCCTGCCCGATCCGGTTGGGCCCGGAGCCGAGGATGATCACGGCCTCGCGCTCGCGCGGGCGGACCTCGGTCTCGGTGTCGTACGCGGAGTAGTGGTACGGGGTCTGGGCCGCGAACTCGGCCGCGCAGGTGTCCACGGTCTTGTACACCGGGCGCAGGCCGTAGGCGTGACGCACCTCGCGCACGGCCTCCTCCCCCAGGCCGCGGAGGCGGCCGATCTGGGCGTCGGAGAAGCCGTGGCGCTTGGCCTGGCGGAGCACGCCCTCGGTGAGGGCCTCCGCGCCAGCGACCTGCGCGGCGACCTCCTCGATGAGCGCCAGCTGGTCGAGGAACCACGGGTCGATCGCGGTGGCGCCGTAGAGCTCGGCGACGCTCGCGCCGCCGCGCAGCGCCTGCTGCACGTCGACGAGGCGGTGCTCGGTGGGCACCTTCACGGACTCGAGCAGCGCGGCCGTGGCGGCGGCGTCCGGCCGGGCGCCGTCCCAGTGGAAGACGCTGCCGGTCTTGTCGATCGAGCGCATCGCCTTCTGCAGCGCCTCGGTGAAGTTCCGGCCCAGGGCCATGGCCTCGCCGACGGACTTCATGGTGGTCGTCAGCGTCGGGTCGGCGGCGGGGAACTTCTCGAACGCGAACCGCGGCACCTTGACGACGACGTAGTCCAGGGTGGGCTCGAAGCTCGCCGGGGTGGAGCCGGTGATGTCGTTGGGGATCTCGTCGAGGGTGTAGCCCACCGCGAGGCGCGCGGCGATCTTCGCGATGGGGAAGCCGGTGGCCTTGGAGGCCAGCGCGGAGGACCGCGAGACCCGGGGGTTCATCTCGATGACGACGACCCGCCCGGTGGCGGGCTCGACGGCGAACTGGACGTTGCAGCCGCCGGTGTCGACGCCCACCTCGCGGATGATCGCGATGCCCACGTCGCGGAGCTTCTGGAACTCGCGGTCGGTGAGCGTCAGGGCGGGCGCCACGGTGATGGAGTCGCCGGTGTGCACGCCGACGGGGTCGACGTTCTCGATCGAGCAGACCACGACGACGTTGTCCGCCTTGTCGCGCATGAGCTCGAGCTCGTACTCCTTCCACCCGAGGATGGACTCCTCCAGGAGCACCTCGGTGGTGGGCGAGTAGTGCAGGCCGGCGCCGGCGATGCGGTCGAGGTCCTCCGGGGTGTAGGCCATGCCGGAGCCCAGGCCGCCCATGGTGAAGGACGGGCGCACCACCATCGGGTAGCCGAGCTCGGCCGCGATCGCGTGGCACTCCTCGATCGTGTGCGCGATGGCCGAGCGGGCGCTCTCCGCGCCGCAGCGCTCCACCACGCCCTTGAACTGGTGGCGGTCCTCGGCCAGGTTGATGGCGTCGATGGAGGCGCCGATGAGCTCGACGCCGTACTCCTCGAGCACGCCCGCCTCGTGCAGCGCCAGCGCGGTGTTCAGCGCGGTCTGCCCGCCCAGGGTGGGCAGCAGCGCGTCGGGGCGCTCCTTGGCGATGATCGTGGCGACCACCTCCGGGGTGATCGGCTCGACGTACGTGGCGTCGGCCAGCTCCGGGTCGGTCATGATCGTGGCCGGGTTGGAGTTGACGAGGATGACGCGCAGGCCCTCCTCGCGCAGCACCCGGACCGCCTGGGTGCCGGAGTAGTCGAACTCGGCGGCCTGGCCGATCACGATCGGGCCGGAGCCGATGACCATGACGCTGGAGATGTCGGTGCGCCTGGGCATCAGTGGGTCTCGCTCTCGGTGGTGGGGATGGTGGTGGTGGCGGACCCCGCGGCGGCCGGGGTGCCCGAGCCGGCCAGCGCGGGGGCGGCCGTGTCACCGGCGCCGCCGCCCCGGCGGGTCTGCATGAGGCGCACGAACCGGTCGAAGAGGTGCTCGGCGTCGTGCGGGCCGGCGGCGGCCTCGGGGTGGTACTGGACGGAGAACGCGGGGACGTCCAGGGCGCGCAGGCCCTCCACCACGTTGTCGTTGAGGGCCACGTGGGAGACCTCGACCCGGCCGTACCGGCCGCCGTCGTAGGGGGCCGTGGAGGGCTCGGTGACCGGGGCGTCGACGGCGAAGCCGTGGTTGTGCGCGGTGATCTCGACCTTGCCGGTGGTCCGGTCCAGGATGGGCTGGTTCACGCCGCGGTGGCCGTACTGGAGCTTGTACGTGCCGTAGCCCAGGGCCCGGCCCAGGAGCTGGTTGCCGAAGCAGATCCCGAAGAACGGCAGCCGGGCGTCCAGGACGCCCCGAAGGAGGTCGACCTCGTGCGTGGCGGCCTCCGGGTCGCCCGGCCCGTTGGAGAAGAAGACGCCGTCGGGCTGGTAGGCGAGGACCTCGGCGAGCGAGGTGCGCTGCGGCACGACGTGCACCCGCACGCCGCGCGCGGCGAGCTGCTGGGGCGTGCGGTTCTTGATGCCCAGGTCGAGGGCGACGACGGTGGCGACGGGGTCCTTGCCGGCGAACTCCCCGGCGGGCTCGACGACGTAGGGCTCGTCCGTGGAGACCTCCTGGGCGAGGTCGGCGCCGAGCATCTGCGGCGACTCTCGCACGACGTCGAGCAGCACTTCCAGGGCCTGGTCGGTGAGGTGGTCGGCGCCCGCGGGCAGCGCGGCGCCGGAGAAGATGCCGGCGCGCATGACGCCGCGCTCGCGCAGGTGCCGGGTGAGCGCGCGGGTGTCGACGTCGCAGAGGCCCACGATGCCCTGGTCCGCCAGCTCGTCCTCCAGCTCGCGCACCGAGCGCCAGTTGGAGGCGCGGCGGGCGGCGTCGCGCACGACGAAGCCGGCCACCCAGATCTGGGAGGACTCCGGGTCCTCGTCGTTGACGCCGGTGTTGCCGATGTGCGGGGCGGTCATCACGACGATCTGACGGTGGTACGAGGGGTCCGTGAGGGTCTCCTGGTAGCCGGTCATGCCGGTGGAGAAGACGACCTCGCCCACGGTGCGCCCGGTGGCCGCGTAGGCGCTGCCGCGCAGCACGTAGCCGTCCTCGAGCACCAGGAGCGCCGGCCCGCGCGCGGCGCCGCCGGGCCTGCCGGGCTGCGCGACCGCCGCGTTCTCGGCGGGCGTGCCCGCCGCGGGGTCGTTCACGGCCGGGGTGTTCGTGGCGGGCGCGCTCATGCGCCGACCTCCTCTCGCGCCACGGGGGCGCCGTCGAGCACGGTGGCGCGTCCCCGCAGGAACGTCGCCATGACCTGGCCGGGGAGATCCATCCCGGCGTAGGGGGAGTTGTTGCTGCGGGTGGCCTGCGCGGCGGGGTCGACCACCCGGCGCGCGGCCGGGTCCACCAGGGTCAGGTTCGCGGGCTCGCCGACGGCGAGGGGCCGGCCGTGGTCGTCCACGCGCCCGATCCGCGCGGGGGCGGTGGACATCACGCGCGCGACGTCGGCCCAGCTCATCCGGCCGGTCTCGACCATGACCTCCTGGACGACCGGCAGGGCCGTCTCCAGGCCGGTCATGCCGAAGGCACCGGCGGCCCACTCGCAGTCCTTGTCCTCAGCGGCGTGCGGGGCGTGGTCGGTGGCGACGATGTCGATGGTGCCGTCGGCCAGGCCGGCGCGCACCGCCTCCACGTCCTCGGCCGTGCGCAGCGGCGGGTTGACCTTGAACAGCGGGTCGTAGGACCGGGCGAGGTCGTCGGTGAGGACGAGGTGGTGCGGGGTCACCTCGGCGGTCACGTCGATGCCGCGGGCCTTGGCCCAGCGGACGATGTCCACGCTCCCGGCGGTGGAGAGGTGGCACACGTGCAGGCGGGAGCCGACGTGCTCGGCGAGGAGCACGTCGCGGGCGATGATCGACTCCTCGGCCACGGCCGGCCAGCCGGTCAGCCCGAGCTCGGCGGAGACGGCGCCCTCGTGCATCTGCGCCCCCTCGGTCAGGCGCGGCTCCTGGGCGTGCTGGGCGACGACGCCGTCGAGGCCCTTCACGTACTCCAGGGCGCGGCGCATGAGCACGGGGTCCGCCACGCACTTCCCGTCGTCGGAGAAGACGCGGACGCGGGCGGCGGAGGCGGCCATGGCGCCGAGCTCGGCGAGGACCTCGCCCGCCAGGCCCACGGACACGGCGCCGACGGGGTGGACGTCCACCCAGCCGGCCTGCCGCCCGAGGTTCCAGACCTGCTCCACGACGCCGGCGGTGTCCGCGACCGGGGAGGTGTTGGCCATGGCGTGCACGGCGGTGAACCCGCCGAGCGCCGCGGCACGGGTGCCGGTGAACACGGTCTCGGTGTCCTCCCGGCCGGGCTCGCGCAGGTGGGTGTGGAGGTCGACGAGCCCGGGCAGCGCCACGAGGCCGTCCGCGTCGAGGGTCACCACGTCGGGCGACCCGGCGGCCAGCCGCGCGGCGCCCTCGCCGACGGCGGCGATGACGCCGCCGCTGAGGAACAGGTCCGCCGGGTCCCCGCCGAGCGGACGGGCCCCCCGGATCAGGTAGTCGGTCACAGTCCCATCCCTTCGGTCGTCGTTCCCTCGCCGCCGGCGAGGAGCAGGTAGAGCACGGCCATGCGCACGCTCACGCCGTTGGCCACCTGCTCGATGATGGTCGAGCGCGGCGAGTCGGCGGCCTCTGCGCTGATCTCCAGCCCCCGGTTCATCGGGCCGGGGTGCATGACGATCGCGCGGGCCGGCAGCGTGCGCAGCCGGGCGCCGTCGAGGCCGTAGCGGCGGTGGTACTCCAGCGGCGACGGGAAGAACCCGCCGCCCGCCAGGGACATCCGCTCGCGCTGGACCCGCAGCATCATGATCGCGTCCGGGCCGTCCTGCGCGAGCGCCTCGTCCAAGTCGTGGCACACGGTGGCGGGCCATCCGTCCATGCCGACCGGCAGGAGCGTGGGCGGGGCGACGAGGGTGACCCGCGCGCCGAGGGTGGTGAGCAGGTCGACGTTGGACCGGGCCACGCGCGAGTGCAGGACGTCGCCGACGATCACCACGCGGGCGCCGGCGAGGTCGGAGCCGTCGGGCGCGGCGGGTGCGTCGCTCGCGCCCGGCGTCGCCGCGTGCAGGTGGCGGCGCAGCGTGAAGGCGTCCAGCAGCGCCTGGGTGGGGTGCTGGTGCGTGCCGTCGCCGGCGTTGAGCACGGGCACGTCGATCCAGCCGGAGTGCGCGAGCCGGTGCGGGGCGCCGGAGGCCTGGTGGCGGATGACGACCGCGTCGGCGCCCATGGCCTGGAGGGTCTGGGCCGTGTCCTTGAGGGACTCGCCCTTGGACACGGACGAGCCCTTGGCCGAGAAGTTGATGACGTCGGCGCTGAGCCGCTTGGCGGCGGCCTCGAAGGAGATGCGGGTGCGGGTCGAGTCCTCGAAGAAGAGGTTGACCACCGTGCGGCCGCGCAGGGTGGGCAGCTTCCGGATCGTGCGGCCCTGCGTGGCGGCCATCGCCTCGGCCGTGTCGAGGATCTCGACGGCCTCGGCGTGGCTGAGGTCCTTGGCGGAGAGCAGGTGCCTCATCGGGCCACCTCCTCGGCGCCGTCGGAGATGGTCACCGCGTCGGGTGCGCCGCCGTCGGTCTCGGCGAGCTGGACGCGGACCCGCTCGGTGCGGGACGTGGGCAGGTTCTTGCCCACGTAGTCCGCGCGGATCGGCAGCTCCCGGTGGCCCCGGTCGACGAGGACGGCCAGCTGGACGCTGCGCGGGCGGCCCAGGTCGTTCAGGGCGTCGAGCGCCGCGCGGATGGTGCGCCCGGAGTAGAGGACGTCGTCGACGAGGACGACCACCTTGTCGTCGATGCCCGCGGCCGGCAGCGTGGTGCGCCCCAGCGTGCGGGTCGGCTGGCCGCGCAGGTCGTCGCGGTACATCGTGATGTCGAGCGCACCGACCGGCATCGAGCCGCGGCCCTCGGTCTCGCCGATCCGGGCGGCGATCCGCGTCGCGAGCGGGACGCCGCGGGTGGGGATCCCCAGCAGGACGACGTCGTCGCTGCCGTGGTTGCGCTCGAGGATCTCGTGCGCGATCCGGGTCAGGGACCGGGAGATGTCTGAGTCGGAGAGCACCTGGCGCGCGCCGGGACTCCTGGGCATGCTGGCCACAAAGGACCTCCTTCCCCGCCTCACCGGACGGGCCTTAAAGGATGTCGGACGGCGCCGATGCTACCCCGGCGCGGCGGGTGCCCCGTCCGGCGTCCCGACGGCGAGACGCCGCACGACCGGGCGGCGCGGCCGTGCGGCGCGCCTGCGACCCCGCGCCGATACCGCCGCCCAGAATGGGGAATCGCCGGGCCGCATCGGCGCCGCGCGGGTGGCCGTGGCCAACGTCACCGTCCGAGGAGCATCCATGCGCACCGTCGCACTCAAGAACGTCGTCCTGGGCGAGGGCGCCACGAAGGTCATCGTCCCCCTCACCGGGACCGACGCCGGGACGCTCCTCCGGCAGGCCGACGGGCTCGCGGGCCACAGCCTCGACATCGTCGAGTGGCGCGTGGACCACTACGAGGACGCCCCCGACGCCCAGAAGGTGGTCGCTACGGCCCGGACGCTCGCCGCGCGGCTCGCCGGCAGGCCGCTGCTCGTCACGTTCCGCACCGCGGCCGAGGGCGGCCGGGCGGCCATCGAGGACGGGGCCTACGGCGACCTGCTCGTCGCCGTGGCGCGCTCGGGCGTCGCCGACGCCGTCGACGTCGAGCTGTTCCGCGACGAGGCGCAGGTGCGCCGCGTCGTCGAGGCCGCGCACGAGGCCGGAGTGCGGGTCGTCATGTCCAGCCACGACTTCGCCGGGACCCCGGCCGAGGACGAGATCGTCGCGCGCCTGCGCCGCATGCAGGACCTCGGCGCGGACGTCGTCAAGCTCGCCGCCATGCCCCACGACGCCGGCGACGTGCTGACCCTCCTGGGCGCCACGTGGACCATGCACTCCGTGCACGCGGACCGTCCGGTCATCACGATGGCGATGGGCGGGGTCGGCGTCGTCTCCCGGCTGGCCGGGGAGATCTTCGGCTCCGCGGCGACCTTCGGCATGGTCGGTGAGGCCTCGGCGCCCGGGCAGGTCGACGTCGACGCGCTCGGGCGGGTGCTGGAGCTCATCCACCGCGCCCGCTGAGGGGCAGGCGCCGGCGGGTGGGCGCTGGTCGGCGCCGTCGGTGCCGGTGAGCGGTCAGGTACCGGGGGCCCGGGGGGCGGCATCCGCCGGGAGCGCGAACACCGCGGGCGAGGGGGGAACCTCTCCCCCGCCGGCGCGCCGGCCGAGCTCGGCGACCACGGCCGCACGCATGACCTCGACGTCGGGCTCGTGGCCGGTCATCAGCTTGACCTGGACCTGGGCCTGGTGCAGCAGCATGACCCAGCCCGGCGCGACGGCGCCGCCGGCGTCCCGCCAGGCTCGGGCCAGCGGGCTGGGCCACGGGTCGTAGACGGCGTCCAGGAGCACCGTGCCGGCGAGGGCCGACGCGGAGCCGGCGAGGCGCTCGGTCAGGGCGGCCGCGACGGCGTCCGCCGCGCCGGCGGGGACCGTGGACACCACGACGTCGGCCCCCTCGAGCGCGGCCGCTGCGACGTCGGCCGAGGACCACAGGACGTTCTCGGTGGCCACGCCCATGCGGTGGGCGGCCGCCGGCGCCGCGCCCGGCCCCGCGAAGCTGCGGCCCACGACCGTGGTCCGGGCCGCGCCGAGCTCGGTGAGCGCGGCGACGGCGGAGGAGGCGGTCGCGCGGGCGCCCAGGATGGCGGCGTGCCGGGGTCGCCAGCCCGCCGGGGCAGTCTCCCGGACGGTGGCGACGATGCCGTGGACGTCGGTGTTGAAGCCGACGAGCGGGCCGACCCGCCCGGCGCGGCCGGGCTGCACGACGAGCGTGTTCACGGCGCCGGTGACCTCGGCGAGCGGGTCGACGACGTCCAGCAGCGGGATGACGACCTGCTTGAGCGGCATGGTCAGGGAGAGGCCGCCCCAGGTGGCGTCCAGCTGCGCCAGCACCGCGGGCAGCTGGTGCTCGGTGACGTCCTGGAGCCCGTAGCCCCACCCGGCCAGGCCGAGCCCGGCGTAGGCCGCCCGGTGCAGGGCCGGCGAGAGCGAGTGCGCCACGGGGTGCCCGAGCACCGCGCAGCGGCGCCCGATCCCGGGCGCGGTCAGGTCCTGACCGACGACGGCCATGTGCGTGTTCCTCCTTGGACGACCGCCGCACCGCCGCGCTCGCGGTGCACGGCGGCCGTGCGCGGTCAGCCGAGCAGGGTGGGCTTGAGCTCCAGGATCCGGCCGAGCAGGCCGTTGACGAAGGACGGCGACTCGTCGGTGGACAGGTCGGCGGCGAGCTGGACGGCCTCGTCGATCGCGACGGCGTCGGGCACGTCGTCGTTGTACAGGATCTCCCACACGCCAAGGCGCAGGATCCCGCGGTCCACGCCAGGCATGCGCTCGAGCGACCAGCCCTCCGAGTAGGTGCGGAGCAGCTCGTCGATCTCGACGCGGTGCGCCGCCACCCCCTCGACGATCTCGGCGGCGTAGGCCGGGAAGGCGCCCTGCGCCACCGTCACCTGCTTGCGCTCGGCGAGCAGCGCGAGCAGGTCCTGGGACCTTTCCTCGCCCTTCTGGTCGGCCTCGAAGAGGACGTCCAGCGCCCGGCGACGGGCCTTGCTGCGTGCGGCCACAAGGGTCCTTCCTAGTTCTGGTGCTGCGGTGTCCTGGTGCTGCGGTCGGCGGCCGCGGCCGCCAGCGGGGTGGGTCAGTCGTTGACGCGGCCGAGGTAGTCCCCGGACCGGGTGTCGACCTTGACCTTGGTGCCGATCTCGAGGAACAGCGGGACCTGGATCTCGTAGCCGGTCTCGACGGTCGCGGGCTTGGTGCCCGCGGAGGAGCGGTCGCCCTGCAGGCCCGGCTCCGTGTAGGTGATCTCCATGACCACCGAGGCGGGCAGCTCGACGAAGAGCACGACGCCCTCGTGCGTGGCGACGATGGCGTCCTGGTTCTCGAGGAGGAAGTTCGCGGCGTCGCCGACGGTCTCGGACGCGATCGGGATCTGCTCGTACGTCGCGGAGTCCATGAAGACGAAGAAGTCGCCGTCGCGGTACAGGTACTGCATGTCGCGACGGTCCACCGTGGCGGTGTCGATCTTGACGCCGGCGTTCAGCGTCCGGTCGACGGTCTTGCCGGAGAGGACGTTCTTGAGCTTGGTGCGCACGAAGGCCGGGCCCTTGCCGGGCTTGACGTGCTGGAACTCGACGACGGACCAGAGCTGTCCGTCGATGTTGAGCACGAGGCCGTTCTTCAAGTCGTTGGTCGAAGCCACTTCGGGAGCCGTCCTTCAGATCATGGGAGGCGGCCCGGCCGGAACCGTGGTCCGGCGGGCCGCGCGAGCGCCCGTCAGGATACCCCGTACAGCGCCCAGACACCGAGGACGCCCCACAGCGCCGCCCAGATGTAGCTGGCCAGGGTCCCGATGATGAAGCGCTCCGCGGCGGGGCTCCGCTTGTCGGGGTGCGCCTCCCGCAGCTCGGGGTAGCGCCCGAGCCCCTTGACCGCCAGCACGATCGCCACGGCCTCGGGGAAGCCGGCCAGGACCGACCCGGTGATCGCGAGCCGCTCCAGCATGCCGATCCACGTGCCCCCGCGCAGCACGCCCGCCACGGCGGGGCCTGGCTCCACGCGGCGCAGGACCGCCCAGACGACGAACCGGCCCAGCAGCACGGACAGGACCAGCGCGACGACGACGACGGCGCCCTGGACGCCCGGTCCCGTGGCAGAGATCACTGCGCCTCCTTCTCGCCGGCGCGCACGGCGCCCTCGCCCTCGGCGCGCGCGATGAGCGCGGCCGCGAGCGGGCGTACCGCCCGCTCCTCCTCCAGCAGTGCCGACCGTACCCGCTGGCTGACCGCCTGCTCGGAGATGCCCAGCGCGGCGGCGACGTCCTTCTGCCGCGCCCCGGGGACGAGCCGGTCCGCGACCTCCCAGCCGGCCCTGGACCGGCGCCGGAGCACGGACGCGAGCAGCTGCACGAGGGCGGTGGCCTGCCCGGCCGCCTCGTCGTCGTCGCCGGCGACGACGACGGGCGCGGGCACGCTGCGCCCCCGGGCCCGCTCGACGGCGCCGCGCGCGTGGACGAAGGCCGGCCCCGAGCTCGCGCGCGACGTCTCGGCGAGCGGCTCGTCGACCGCCCCGGCGCCGATGCCCACGGCCCACTCCCCCAGGCGGACGAGGTGGAGCGCGAGGTCGAGGGCGGCGTCGGCGGTGCCCAGCACCGTCTGGACCTCGTCCCCCACGGTGCGCTCCAGCGGCCGGACGACGGCGGACGGGTCCGTGTGCGCGGCGGTCCAGCGGCCCACCTGGTCCAGCAGCGCGGCGACCTTGTCCCCGTGGCGGGTGCTGGCGTTCTGGTCAGCGGTCAGGACGAACATTGCTCAAGGCTAGGGCATTGACCTTGCAGGATCAAGGCACTGACCTTGATAAGGCCAGATCAAGGTGCCGGGGGGCGCCCCAGCTCGGCGAGGACCGCGTGGGCGACCTCCTCCACCGAGAGGTCGGACGTGTCGACGACGGCCGACGCGCTGGCGGCGTAACGGGGACGGCGCTGCGCGGCCATCGAGGAGAACTTCGCCCGGGGGTTGCCGAGGCTGACCGGTCGCGGGACGTTGAGGCCGACGCGGGGCGCACCCGCGGCCAGGGAGACGTCGAGGAAGACGACGGTGCCCCCGGCCCGGGCATACCGCTCCAGGTCCGCGCCCGCGTGCTCCACCGCGCCGCTGCCGAGGGCGACGACGCCCGGCTGCGCGAGCACCTGGGCGACGACGTCGTGCTCGAGCTCGCGGAACCGCTCCTCCCCCACGTCGATGAACAGCTCGCCCACGCCGCGCCCGGCGCCTCCGGCGAGCACCGCGTCCGTGTCGACCAGCGGCACGCCCAGGCGCCGGGCCACCAGCGCGGCGACGACCGACTTGCCGGCGCCCGGCGGCCCGACGAGGACCACGGCGGGGCGGGCGGCGGCTCCGCCGTCGGGGGCGGCCGGCATGCTCTCCCGCCCGTGGCGCGTCACGCGCTCACCCGCGCGTAGGCCTGCGCCAGGTGCTCGGTGGCGGGCGCGCGGAGGATGGTGGGGCGGCCCACGTCCTCGAGGACCACGAACCGCAGGGCGTTGCCGCGGACCTTCTTGTCGTGGGTCATCGCCTCGAGCAGCTCGGGCCACCGGTCGCCGCGGTAGGAGGTCGGCAGGTGCAGCATGGTGAGGATGTCACGGTGGCGCTGGACGACGTCGGCGCCGAGGACGCCCGCGGCGTGGGCGAGCTCCGCGACGAAGACCATCCCGACGGCGACCGCGTCCCCGTGCCGCCACCGGTAGCTCTCGGTGTGCTCGATCGCGTGGGCGAAGGTGTGGCCGTAGTTGAGGATCTCGCGCAGGCCGGCCTCGCGCAGGTCCTCTCCCACGACGCGGGCCTTGACGGCCACGGCCCGCTCCACCAGCTCGCGCAGGGCGGCCGAGCGCGGGTCCAGGGCGCCGAGCCCGCCGTTGGCCTCGATGATGCGCAGGATGTTCTCGTCGGCGATGAACCCGCACTTGACGACCTCGGCGAGGCCCGAGCGCAGCTGCTCGGCCGGCAGCGTGGTCAGGGCGTCGAGGTCGCACACGACCCCGGCGGGGGTGTGGAAGGCGCCCACGAGGTTCTTGCCGGCGGCGGTGTTGATGCCGGTCTTGCCCCCGACGGCCGCGTCCACCATGCCCAGCAGCGTCGTGGGGACGTTGACGAGGCGGACGCCCCGCAGCCACGTGGCGGCGACGAAGCCCGCCACGTCGGTGGTGGCGCCGCCCCCGAGGGCGACGACGGCGTCCTCGCGCCCGAAGCGCAGCTCGCCGAGCAGATCCCAGCACGCCGCCACGACGTCGATCGTCTTGGCCTGCTCGGCGTCGGGGATCTCGCGCAGGACCGCCGTGCGCCCGTCACGCTCGAGGGCCGCGCCCAGCCGGGCCGCGCGGTCGGCCAGCGCGGGGGCGTGGACGACCAGGACGCGGGAGGCCTCGGTGCCGACCATGGCCACGACGTCCTCGTCCAGCCCGTGGCCGACCACGACGTCGTACCCCGGCTGCGCCGCGACGTGGGTGCGGGAGGCGGGCGCGTGCTCGGCGACGGCCGCCCGGACGGCGCCTGCGTCGATCACCACCCGGCCGCGGCGGGCCAGCCCGAGCAGGACGTCCTCCGCGACCTCCTGCGGGCGCCGGTCGGTGGTCGGGACCTGGAGGGTGGCGACGCCCTCGTAGATCGGGCGCCGCTCCTGCATGAGGGCGTTGAACTTCGAGACGGGGTCGCCCATCAGCAGGGGGCGGACGCCGGAGAGGCCGACGCGCGGGAGCGCCTGCGAGACGTCGACGTCGAGGAAGACCACCTCGTGGCCGCGCAGCGCCTCCTGGGTGCCGGGGTGCAGCACGGCGCCGCCGCCGAGCGCGATGACGCCGTCGTGCCTGCGCAGCGCGTCCGCGACGACCTCGTGCTCGAGCTCCCGGAACGCCTGCTCGCCGCGCGCGAGGAAGAAGTCGGGCACGGACATGCCGGCGGCCCGTTCCACCTCGTGGTCGGTGTCGAGGAGCTCGACGCCCAGGACGCGGGCGACGAGGGTGCCGATGGTGGTCTTGCCCGCGCCGGGCGGGCCGACGAGGACGACGTGCGGACGGGGTTCAGCCACCCGTGCACGGTACAACGGCGCCCTGACACGGCGAGACGGGGTCTCACGCGACGCCCCCGGCGTGTGTAGGTGTTGAGCGGTCAAGTCCTCGCAGTGCGGGAACGTGATGCGCTCGGCGGGACGGGCGGGCGCGCCTGCGCCGAACCACCACACACCATCCCTGTCAGTACTTGACCGCTCGCGGAATGTGGGAGCGGGTCTAGCGCTGGTGGGGCGGGATCGCCTCGAGGTAGCCGCGCAGGTTCCGGGCCGCCTCGTCGACGGAGTCGCCGCCCACCTTCTCCAGCAGCGCCTGGGCCAGCACGAGCGCCACCATGGCCTCGGCGACGACGGCCCCGGGCGGGACGGCGCACACGTCCGAGCGCTGATGGATCGCCGTCGCCACGTCGCCGGTGGCGACGTCCACGGTGGCCAGCGCCCGCGGCACGGTGGAGATGGGCTTCAGGGCCGCGCGCACCCGGAGGACCTCGCCGTTGCTCATGCCCCCCTCGGTGCCGCCCGCGCGGTTGGTCCTGCGGCGCAGGCCGTCCTCGCCGGGGACGATCTCGTCGTGGGCGGCGGAGCCACGGCGCGCGGCGGTGCGGAAGCCGTCGCCGATCTCCACGCCCTTGACGGCCTGGATGCCCATGACCGCGCCGGCGAGGCGCGCGTCCAGGCGGCGGTCGCCCGAGACGTGGGAGCCGAGGCCCGGCGGGAGGCCGTACGCGAGGACCTCGACGACGCCACCGAGGGTGTCGCCGTCGCGCTGGCACTGGTCGATCTCGGCGACCATCGCGGCGGAGGTGGCGGCGTCGAAGCAGCGCACGGGATCGGCGTCCAGGGCGGCGACGTCGTCCGGGCCGGGGCCGGCGGCGTCCTCGGGGACGGCGACGGGGCCGATGGCGACGACGTGGGAGGCGAGGCGGACGCCCGCGACCTGATCGAGCAGCGCGGCGGCCACGGTGCCGAGCGCCACGCGGGCGGCGGTCTCGCGTGCGCTGGCGCGCTCGAGCACGGGCCGGGCGTCGTCGAGGTGGTACTTCTGCATGCCGACCAGGTCGGCGTGGCCCGGGCGCGGGCGGGTCAGCGGCCGGTTGCGGGCGATCTCCCGCTCGTCGCCGGTGCCGGCGTCGACCAGGAGCGACTCGCGGGCGACGGGGTCCGCGGACATCACGGTCTCCCACTTGGGCCACTCGCTGTTGCCGATCTCGATGGCGACGGGGCCGCCCATGGTGCGGCCGTGCCGCACGCCCCCGATGACGCGCACGACGTCCTGCTCGAACTTCATGCGCGAGCCGCGCCCGTGGCCGAGACGACGGCGGGCGAGCGCGTCCTGGATCTGGGCGGTCGTCACCTCCACCCCGGCCGGGACCCCCTCGAGGATCCCGACGAGCGCGGGGCCGTGCGACTCACCTGCGGTCAACCATCTGAGCATGCCCGCGATCCTGCCATGTCCGCCGGGCCGGTCCCGCGCGCGTCCACCGCGGGCGGCGGTCTCACGCCCGGATCTGCGGCGCGGCGACGGCGAGGACGGTGGCCACGGCCGCGCCGAGGATCATCCACGGCCCGAAGGCGATGGCCGTGGTCCGCCCGGCCCGCCGCGTGAGCAGGAGGACGACGGCGAAGAACCCGCCGAGCAGGAAGGCGGCGAACGCCCCGGAGAGCACGTGGGCCCAGCCGAACCAGCCGAGCCACAGCCCCAGCAGGCCGCCGAGCTTGACGTCTCCGAGGCCGAGGCCCGCCGGGTGCGCCAGCTTGAGCAGGAGGTACCCGACGAGGCAGGCGAGGGCGGCGAGCAGGGCGCGGCCCAGGTCCGCCCACGCCCCGGTTGTCGTCGCCGCGAGCAGCAGGAGGGCGCCGGCGCCCGCGACCCCCACGAGGAGCAGCCGGTCGGGGAGCCGGTGCGTGCGGGCGTCGACGATGGCCAGCGCCGTGGTCACCGCCGCGAGGAACGCCCCGGCGGCGGCGACGAGACCGGGCTCGCCCGCGAGGGCGACCACGGCGAGGGCGGCGGCGAGCAGGGCGGCCGCGGCGGAGGCGGGGTAGGGCCGCAGGGCCGCGCGGATGGCCGCCGCCGTCATGCCCACGCCGGGGGCTACCCGCCCTGCCGCATCGACGCCCGCAGCTGGGCCACGTTGGCGTTGTGCTCCGCGAGCGTCGCCGCGAACTTCGTCTCGCCCGTGTCGAAGTTGACGGTGACGAAGTACATCCAGTCGCCGGCCGGCGGGTGGACGACGGCGTCGATGGCCGCCGTGCCGGGGGCGCCGATGGGCGTGGGCGGCAGCCCCGGGTGCGTGTACGTGTTGTACGGGTTGCTCGCGTCCGCGAGCTCGGCGCTGCTGGGCACGCCGCCGACCCGGCCGAGGCCGTAGACGACGGTGGAGTCCATCTGGAGGCGGCCCGCGACCTGCCCGGTGTCGGCGAGGCGGTTCTCGATCACGCGCGCCACCTGCCCGTAGTACTCGGGCAGGTTGACCTCGCGCTCGACGATGGAGGCCTTCGTGAGCACGGCCTGGCGCTGGTCGGCGGGCACGCCCCGCTCGTCCAGCCGCGAGACGGTCAGGGCCACCATCGTGCGGAGCATGGCCGCCGCGTCGTCGCCCGGCTCGAAGGAGTAGGTGGCCGCTGCGAGCCAGCCCTCGGGGTTGCCGCCCGCCTCGGCGGGCAGGGCGATGGCGGCGGGGTCGGCCGCCGCCGCCTGCACGTCGGCGAGCGGGACGCCCGCGACGTTCGCGATGCGGTCGTAGACCTGGCTCGCGTGGAAGCCCTCCGGCACGGTGATGGTGATCTCGGCCTTGTTCGCCGGGTCGAGGAGCGCGGCGACGGCGTCGCGCGCCGGGATCTTCTGCGGCAGCGTGTACGTGCCCGGCTGGATCCGGGAGGCGTTGACGTTCTCGGCGAAGGCCTTGGTGAACGCCCGGACGGAGGCGACGACGTCCTGCTTCTCGAGCTCGACGCCCATGTCGTTGCCGGTGTACCCCTCACCGATGACCACGGAGACCTCGCCGGAGCCAGGCCCCGGGTAGTCCTGGGCGGCCGACGGGCGGTTGGACAGGAGGTCGCGCACGTTCGGGACGGCGAAGGCCACGACGGCGACGACCAGGACGAAGGTGAGCGTCATGACGATCCCGGTGCGACGGCGGCGCCTGCGCCGCCGTGCCTCGGCCGCGCGCCGGTGCTCGCGCCGCCCCCGGCGGGGCGGGTCCTCGGCGGGCAGCTCGGCGGCGTCCGGGCCGCCCGGCGGCACGTTCTCGAACAGGTCGTTCACGGGGTCGTCTCCTTGTCCGCAGCATCCGTCCCGGCAGCGCCACCGACCTTGAGCAGCTCACCGGCGGGGACCCCGGTGCGGCGCTCCACCTCGAGAGCCTGCTCCAGGATCACGACCGCGGCCACCTGGTCCACGACCTCCCGGTGGCGGCGTCCCGGCCGGCCGGACGCGTGCAGCGCCTGGTGGGCGCTGACCGTGGTGAGCCGCTCGTCGACCAGCCGCACGGGGACCGGGGCCAGCGCGGCAGCGAGGCGGGCGGCGTACCCGCGCGCCGCCGAGGCGGACCTGCCCTCCCGGCCGGACAGGCTCCGCGGCAGCCCCACGAGCACCTCGAAGGCCTCGTGCTCGTGGACGAGCGCGATGAGCTCGCCGAGGTCGGCGCCGTCCTTGCGCCGGGCGACGGTGCGCACGGGCGTGGCGAGGATGCCCGCGGCGTCGCACCGGGCGACGCCGATCCGGACGGTCCCGACGTCGACGCCGAGCCGGACGCCGCGGCGCAGGGCGGGAACGGCCGCGGGGCCCTCGGGCCCTGTGGGGTCGCCGGCCCCGCCGGCCGCGTCGTGCTGGCTCATGTGCCTGCGATCTTGCCGACCTCGGCGCGCACCGCGTCCAGCGCCCGGCCCAGCGCGGCGACGTCGGTGCCGCCGCCCTGGGCGACGTCGTCCTTGCCGCCGCCGCCGCCGCCGAGGGTGGTGGCGGCCGTGCGGACGAGGGCGCCGGCGCGGACGCCGGCCTCGCGCGCCCCGGCGTTGGTGGCCACGACGACCACCGGGCGCTCCTTGGCGACGCCGCCGACGGCGACGACGGACGGCGCGGCCTCGCCCAGGCGGGCGCGGACGTCCAGGGCCAGCGTGCGCAGGTCGTCCGCCGAGGAGACCTCCCCGGCGTCGTGCGTGACGACCAGGGACGGGCCCACCTGGGTGGCGGCGTCCACGACCTTCCCGGCGCCGGCGAGCAGCTGCGCCTGGCGCAGCGCCGCGAGCTCCTTCTCGGCCGCCTTGAGCTTGGTCATGATGGAGTCGATGCGCTCGGGCAGCTCCTCGGCCCGCCCCCCGACCAGGTGCGTGACCTGGCTGACGAGGGCGTGCTCCTTGGCCTGGTAGCCGTACGCGCCGGCGCCGACGAGGGCGTCCACGCGGCGCACGCCCGAGCCGATGGAGGCCTCGCCGAGCACGGTGACCAGGCCGAGGGTGCCGGTGCTGGGCACGTGGGTGCCGCCGCACAGCTCTTTCGACCAGTCGCCGCCGATGGAGACCACGCGCACGTTCCGGCCGTACTTCTCGCCGAACAGCGCCATGGCGCCGGCGGCGCGGGCCGCGTCGATGTCCATGACCTCGTCCGTGACGTCGAGGTCCTCGGCGAGCTGGTAGTTCACCCGCTCCTCGATCTCGCCCAGCACCGAGGTGGGCACCGAGGAGCCGTGGCGGAAGTCGAACCGCAGCCGCGAGGGCGCGTTCTCGGAGCCCGCCTGCGTGGCCTGGTCGCCGAGGAACTCGTGGAGGGCCTTGTGCACCATGTGCGTCGCGGTGTGGGCGCGGGCGATCGCCTTGCGGCGGGCGGTGTCGATGGCCGCCACCGCCTTCTCGTCCAGCGTGAGGGTGCCCTCGGTGAGGCGCCCGCGGTGCACGGACAGGCCCTTCATCGGGGCCTGGACGTCCGCGACGTCCATGATGGCGCCGCCCTGGAAGGTGATGGTGCCCTGGTCGGCGAGCTGGCCGCCGGACTCCGCGTAGAAGGGGGTGCGGTCGAGGACGACCTCGACGTCCGCGGGCGCGGTGGCCGTGGGCGCGGGCGCCCCGTCCACCAGCAGGCCCATGACCCGGCCCTCGGCCGTGGCGTCGGTGTAGCCGAGGAACTCGACGGTGCCGCCGAGGCGCTGCTGCAGGTCGTGGTACAGCGAGGTGTCGACGTGCCCGGTCTTCTTGGCCAGCGCGTCGGCGCGGGCGCGCTGGCGCTGCTCGTCCATCAGCGAGCGGAAGCCGGCCTCGTCGACGGTGACGCCGTGCTCGGCGGCCATCTCCAGGGTCAGGTCGATGGGGAAGCCGTAGGTGTCGTGCAGGGCGAAGGCCTCCTTGCCGGGCAGGACCGGCCTGCCGGAGGTGCCCGAGACGGCGCCCTTCGCCTTGGTGACGGCCGTGTCCAGGATCGTCGTGCCGGAGACGAGGGTGCGGCGGAACGCCTCCTCCTCCTCGTACGCGACGTGCGAGATCCGCTCGAAGTCGGTCTCGAGCTCCGGGTAGGAGCCCTTCATCGCGTCCTTGGAGGCCGGCAGCAGCACCGGCAGGGCCGGGTCGTCCACGCCGAGCAGCCGCATGGAGCGCACGGCGCGGCGGATCAGGCGGCGCAGCACGTAGCCGCGGCCGTCGTTGCCGGGCCGGACGCCGTCGGCGATCAGCATCATTGCGGAGCGGACGTGGTCGGCGACCACGCGCATGCGCACGTCGTCCTCGTGGCCGCCGGCGGCGCCGTAGGCCCGTCCGGACAGCTGCTGGGCGGCCTCGATGACGGGATAGGTCTCGTCGATCTCGTAGAAGTTCGCCTTGCCCTGCAGGATGAACGCCAGCCGCTCGACGCCGAGGCCGGTGTCGATCGACTTGTGCTCGAGCTCGCGCAGGAGCGGGTAGTCCTTCCCGGCGCCCTCGCCGCGAAGGTACTGGTCGAAGACGAGGTTCCAGATCTCCACGAACCGGTCGCCCTGCTTGTCGACCTCGGGGCCGCCGTCGGGGCCGTGCTCCGGCCCGCGGTCGTAGTGGATCTCCGAGGTCGGGCCGGCGGGACCGGGCTGGCCGGTGTCCCAGAAGTTCTCCTCGCGGGTCTGGAACTGCAGGCGCGACGCGGGCAGGCCGATCTTGTTCAGCCAGACGTTCTTCGCCTCCTCGTCCTGGTCCCAGCAGGTGATCCAGAGACGGTCGCCGTCGAGGCCGTACCCGCCCTCGTCGAGGCTGGAGGTCAGCAGGTCCCACGCGAACGTGATCGCCTCCTCCTTGAAGTAGTCGCCGAAGGAGAAGTTCCCGGCCATCTGGAAGAAGGTGCCGTGGCGGGTGGTCTTGCCGACCTCGTCGATGTCGTTGGTGCGGATGCACTTCTGCACGGACGCCGCGCGCGGCCACGGCGGCTGCTGGGTGCCGACGATGTAGGGGATGAAGGGCACCATGCCGGCGATCGTGAAGAGGATCGACGGGTCGGGCGAGACTAGGGGGACGCTGGGCACGACGGCGTGGTCGTGCTTGGCGAAGTAGTCCAGCCAACGGGTACGGATCTCAGCGGTGCGCATGGTTCCTCTCGGGGCGTGCTGTGCGGTGGTGCGGGTCGGCCGGTGGTGCCGGTCAGTAGAACGAGTACGGCAGCTCGTCTGTTGCGTCGTCGGTCTCGCCGGGGGCGGTGCCACGGTGACGGGCCGCGCGGGCGCGCGCGACGTCCTCGCGCGCGGCCGCGACCGCGTCCTCGCCCGGCAGGAGCGCGGCGCGCAGCTCGGCCTCCCGCTCCCGGAAGGCCGTCGTGAAGTCCTCCGGGAGGCTGCGCAGCCGGTCGAGGAGCGACGGGGCGCGGCCCGCGACCATGGCCGCCGTCGCGGTCACCGCGAGGAGGCCGAGGCCGACGAGCCCGAGGACCAGGCGGGGGCGCATCTCAGCGGCCCTTCCCGCCGCCGAGCACGGAGCGCACGGCGTAGGAGAAGGCGGAGAGCTTGATGAGCGGGCCGCCCACGGTGGCCGAGACGAGCGTGGTGAGGGCGGAGACGTCCTCGGTCGCGCGCGCCGCCGACGTCGTGATCGTGTCGACCTTGCCCAGCTGCCCGTTGGCGGCGCGGATGGTCTCCACCGCCTCGTCGATCGCGGGCAGGGTGTGGCTGGTGAGCTCCTTGACGGTGCCGCGCGCCTCGTCGAGGACCTTGCCGAGCTTGAGCAGCGGGACGGCGAGGACGACGACGAGCGCGACGAAGGCGAGCGCGGCGACGAGACCGGCGATGTCTCCGACCGACATGGGAGCTCCTTTTCGGAAGACGTGGTGCAGGGCTGGGGGACGGACGGTGGCGGGTCATGCAGCTGACCAGGCACGGGGCGCCATCGGAACGTCGTGGACGAGGCTACCCTGCCGACAGCAACGCCCCGGGCACCGGCACAGGCCGGCTGCCCGGGGCGCAGCGGTTCAGGAGTGTGAGGCGGTCAGCGCGAGTAGTACTCGACGACCAGCTGGACCTCGCAGGTCACGGGGACCTCGGCGCGCTTGGGGCGGCGGACCAGCTCGGCGCGCAGCTTCGTGAGCTCGACGTCGAGGTACGCGGGCAGGTTCGGCAGTACGTCGCGGTGGGCGCCCGCGGCGGCCACCTGGAACGGCGTCATGGCCTGGCTCTTGGGCTTGACCTGGATGACCTGGCCGGGCTTCACGCGGAACGAGGGGCGGTCGACGAGCTTGCCGTCCACGAGGATGTGGCGGTGCACGACGGCCTGGCGGGCCTGGGCGATGGTGCGGGCGAAGCCCGAGCGCAGGACGAGGGCGTCCAGGCGCATCTCGAGCAGCTCGACGAGCGACTCACCGGTCAGGGCCTGCTCGCGGCGGGCCTCCTCGAACACGCGCTGCATCTGCGCCTCGCGGATGCCGTACTGCGCGCGCAGACGCTGCTTCTCCTTCAGGCGGACCGCGTAGTCCGACTCGGTGCGGCGACGGGCGCGGCCGTGCTCGCCGGGCCCGTAGGGGCGCTTCTCGAAGTACTTGACGGCCTTGGGGGTCAGGGCGATGCCCAGGGCGCGGGAAAGGCGCACCTGACGGCGCGTACGGCTCACTGCCATGATCTGTTCTTCCTGTCGTTGTGACGTCACACCGCCCGGGTGGAGGTACCCGTCCGGCGTGGGGTCGACCGTGATGGCCAGGACCCCAGGTGGTTGGCGGCCCCCGTGGGGGGCTCGGCGCAACCGGGAAAGCCTAGCACTACCGCTCGGAGAGGATCTGCCTGATCCTGGTCAGCCGGGCTGTGATGTCGCGCTCGTGGCCGTAGGCCGTCGGCTCGTAGTACCGCTTGCCGACGAGCTCGTCCGGGGCGTACTGCTGCGGGGCGATGCCGTGCGGGTAGTCGTGGGCGTACCGGTAGCCCTGCCCGTGCCCGTGCTGCTTCGCCCCCGCGTAGTGGGCGTCGCGCAGGGGCAGCGGGACGGCGCCCGCCTTGCCGGCCTGCACGTCGGCGATGGCCGCGTTGATCCCGTTGTACGCGGCGTTCGACTTCGGGGCGGTGGCCACGTGGACCACGGCCTCGGCCAGGACGAGGCGCCCCTCGGGCATGCCGATGAGCGCGACGGCCTGCGCGGCGGCGACGGCGGTCTGCAGCGCGGACGGGTCGGCCATGCCGACGTCCTCCGCGGCGGCGATGACGATCCGCCGCGCGATGAACCGGGGGTCCTCCCCCGCCACCACCATCCGGGCGAGGTAGTGCAGGGCGGCGTCGACGTCGGAGCCGCGCATGGACTTGATGAACGCGGAGATCACGTCGTAGTGCTGGTCGCCGTCGCGGTCGTAGCGCACCGCGGCCACGTCCACGGCCCGCTCGACCGCCTCAAGGCCGATCTCCGCCTCCTCGGCGGCGTCGGCGGCCCCGGCCGCCGCCTCGAGGATGGTCAGGGCCTTGCGCGCGTCGGCGCCGGCGAGGCGGACGAGGTGGTTCTCGGCGTCCGCGGCGAGGGTGAGCGCCCCGCCGAGGCCGCGCTCGTCGGTCAGGGCCCGCTCGACGAGCGTGCGCACGTCCCGCTCCCCCAGGGGGCGCAGCGTCAGCAGGAGCGAGCGGGAGAGCAACGGGGAGATCACCGAGAAGCTCGGGTTCTCCGTGGTGGCCGCCACCAGGGTCACCCAGCGGTTCTCGACGCTGGGCAGGAGCGCGTCCTGCTGGGACTTGGAGAAGCGGTGGACCTCGTCGATGAACAGGACCGTCTCCTCGCCGGAGGTGACGAGGCGGCGGCGGGCGGCCTCGACCACCTCGCGGACGTCCTTGACGCCCGCGGTGACGGCGGAGAGCTCGGTGAACCGGCGGCCGGAACCGTGCGCCACGAGGTAGGCGAGCGTCGTCTTGCCGGTCCCGGGCGGCCCCCACAGGACCACGGAGGACGGCGCGATCCGGCGTCGCCCCGTCTCCGCCGGCTCGACCAGGCGGCGCAGCGGCGACCCGGTCTCGAGCAGGTGCTCCTGCCCCACGACCTCCTCGAGGGTGGCCGGGCGCATGCGCACGGCGAGCGGTGTGCCGGCACGCGCGACGGGTACCCCGACGTCGTCCGCGCCGGCAGCCTCGAAGAGATCCATCCGACGAGCCTACGCATCCCGCGGGGGCCGGGCGGCACGCGCCCCGCGCCGCCCGTGCGCCCGTGCGCGTACCCGGCGCGACCCGTGCGCGCGCCCGGTGCGCCCCATTCGCGTGCCCGGCGCGACCCGTGCGCGTGCCCGGCGCGCCCCGGTGCGTTGCCCGGGGCGGGCGCGCGCCGGTGCGAGACTGTCCCGGTGTTCGACCTCCTCGGCCGCGCTGTCGCCCGGCATCCACGGACCATCGTCGGCGTCTGGGCGGTCCTCGCCCTGCTCTGCGGCCTCGGGTCGCTGACCGGGTTCGGCGGGCAGGGCCTGTTCGACCGCCTGCACACCGGGGAGCCGTCCGTGCCGGGCTCCGAGAGCGACGCCGGCCGGGACATCCTCGCCGGTGTGGGCGACACCCCGGACCAGATCTCCCTGCTGGTGCAGGGCACCGACCTCGCCGACCCGGCGGTGGCGGCCGATGTCGCCACCGCCCTGGAGCCCGCCCACGCCGGCCTGGCCGAGATCGACGGCGTCGACACCGTCGTCGACCCGTTCCTCCTGCCGGACATGCTCGCCAGCCCGGCCGCCGCGGGGCTCGTGTCCGCCGCGGAGGACGGCTTCCTCATGGTCGTGGTCCTGGAGGACAACCTCGACGACGACGCCCAGGGGGCCGCGCACGCCGCCGTCGTCGACCGGCTCCGGCAGGTGCCCGCGGACCTCGCCGGCGTCGCGCCGGGGGCCAGCGGCATCGCCAGCTCGGGCACGCTGATCGGCCAGAGCATCGTGGACCAGGTCCGCGAGGACCTCGTCACCGGGGAGATGGTGGCCCTGCCGGTGGCCCTGGTCATCATGGTGCTCGTGTTCGGCGGGTTCCTCGCCGCCGGGCTCCCGCTCCTCGGGGCGCTCGTCTCGATCGTGGGCGGGCTGGGCGTGCTGCTGGCGCTGAGCTACGTGATGAACGTCGACTCGTTCGTCGTCAACGTCATCACGGTGATCGGCCTCGCGCTGTCCATCGACTACGGGCTGCTCGTCGTGTCGCGCTACCGCGAGGAGCTGCACCGGCTCGCCGCGGGCGCCGACGGCGTCGTCGACGCCGGCTCGCCGGCCGCCGGCCTCCCGACCAGGCGCGTGCGGCTTCGGCGGCGCGCCCGGCGGGACCCGCTCGTCGCTGAGGCCGTGCGCGCCACCGTCGCCACGGCGGGGCGGACGGTGATCTTCTCCGCGATCACCGTGGCCCTCGCGATCACCGGCCTGCTGCTCATGCGGCCCGAGGTCCTGCGCTCCATCGCCGCCGCCGGCATCGCCGCCGTCCTCTTCGCGGTCGCCTCCGCGATCACGCTCGTGCCCGCCGTGATCACGCTGCTCGGCGGGCGGCTGGGGCGCCCGTCGTCGCTCACGCGCGTGCCGGCCCTGCGGCGGCTCGTCGGGGCGCTCGGCGACGTGGCCCCGCGCGACGGGTTTTTCTCCGCGCTCGCCCGCCGCGTGCACGCCCACCCGTGGGTCGTCCTCGTCGGCACCCTCGCGGTGCTGGTGCTCCTGGCCTCGCCGGTCACCGGGCTGAGCATGCGCAGCTCGGGCACCGAGATCCTGCCCACGGAGTCCGACCAGCGCGACTACATCGCCGTCCTCGCCGAGGACTACCCGGCGTCCGCCACCGCGGACCTCACCGTCGTGACCGACGCGTCCCCCGCGGAGGCGACGGCGTGGTCGCAGGAGGTCGCCGACCTCCCGGGCGTCGAGCGCGTCGACCCGCCCGTCGCCGCCGGCGACCACACGGTGCTCGGCGTGTTCTTGGACGCGGCCGACCCGGCCGGCGCCGAGGCCACCGCCGTCGTCGAGGCGGTCCGCGCCCTCGACCCGCCCTTCGGCACGTGGGTGGTGGGGCAGGCCGCGAGCCAGCTCGACTTCAACGACTCCCTGGTGAACGGGCTGCCGGCGGCCGGCGCCGTCGTCGTCGTGGCGATCTTCGTGCTGCTCTTCCTCATGACCGGCTCGGTGCTGGTGCCCGTCAAGGCGCTCCTGGTCAACCTCCTCTCCCTGACCGCCTCCCTCGGGGTGACGGTGTGGATCTTCCAGGAGGGGCACGGCGCCGGCCTGCTCGGCTTCACCCCCGTGGCCGGCCTGGAGTCCTACGTGGTCGCCATCGCCGTGGCGTTCGGGTTCGGCCTGGCCATGGACTACGAGGTGTTCCTGCTCTCGCGCATCAAGGAGTACTGGGACGCGGGCCTGAGCAACGACGAGGCCGTAGAGCGGGGCCTGCAGCGCTCCGGGCGCATCATCACCTCCGCGGCCCTGATCATGGTGGCCGTGTTCGCCGGGTTCGTCAGCGGGGACCTCATCGTCATCAAGGAGGTCGGGGTCGCGCTGGCGGTGACCGTGCTCGTGGACGCCACCCTCGTGCGGATGCTGCTCGTCCCGGCGACGATGACGCTGCTCGGGCGGTGGAACTGGTGGGCGCCGGCACCGATGCGCCGGATGTACGAGAGGTTCAAGCTGGTGCACTGAGGGTCGGGTGGGTCGGGGCGGGGCCCTGCCCCGCCCCTCCCGGCCGTCGCTCACCTGCCGCCGCCCGCGCGGTCCTGCCCCGCGTCAGCCAGACCTTAGGCTGCGGCCGTGCCCCTGCTGCTCGACCTGACGCCGCTGCGCGTCAACGCGTCCTACCGTCGGCTCTGGACCGGGTTCACCCTCTCCGGGATCGGCACGCAGCTGGCGACGACGGCGATCGGGCTGCAGGTCTACGAGATGACGGGCAGCTCGTTGGCCGTCGGGCTGGTGGGCGTGTTCGCACTGGTGCCCATCGTGGTGCTGGGCCTGTACGGCGGCGCCCTGGTCGACACCCACGACCGGCGCACCGTGGCGCTGGTGGGCGGGGCGGTGCTGTGGCTGGCGGCGATCCTCAACACGGTCCAGGCGTGGGCGGGCAACACCGAGCCATGGGTGCTCTACGTGCTCGTCGTGGTCTCGAACGCCGGCTTCGCCGTCGTCTCCCCGGCGCGCTCCGCGATCTACCCCCGGCTGCTCCCCGACGCGCTCCTGCCGGCCGCCAACGCGCTGAACGTGGGCGCGATGAACGCGGCACTGACCGTGGGGCCGCTCCTGGCCGGCGTCCTCATCGACCAGTACGGGTACACCGCGACCTACGCCCTGGACGCCGCCATGTTCGCCTTCGCGATGTGGGGCCTCCTGCGCCTCGAGCCGGTGCCGCCGGCCGGTCCGGACGGCGGCCGCCCGGGGGCCCGCCGGCGGGCGCCGGGCCTTACCAGCGTGCTCGACGGCCTCAGGTTCCTCGCGACCCGGCCCAATGTGCGCATGACGTTCCTCGCCGACTTCTGCGCGATGATCCTGGCGCAGCCCCGCGCCCTGTTCCCCGCCGTCGCCCTCTTCGCCTTCGGCGGGGGCGCGGCGACGGTGGGGCTGCTCAGCGCCGCGATCGCGGTCGGCGCGATGACGGCGATGATCTTCTCGGGCCGCCTGGGGGCGGTCGTGCACCAGGGGCGGGCGGTCGTCGTCGCCGTCGCCCTCTGGGGTGCCTCGATCGTCGGCTTCGGGATCGCCGTCCTGACGGCCGGGCGGGCGATCGAGCGAGGGCTCGCGCTCGTGCTGGCCGCCGTGTGCCTGGCCTGCGCGGGTGCGGCGGACTCGGTCTCCTCCGTGTTCCGCAACACGATCCTGCAGTCCGCCACCCCGGACCACCTGCGCGGACGGCTGCAGGGCGTCTTCATCGTCGTCGTGGCGGGCGGCCCCCGGCTGGGCGACCTGGTCTCCGGGTCGGCCGCGACCCTGTGGACGGAGTGGGGCGCCGTCGTCGCGGGCGGGGCGGCGTGCATCCTCGTCGTGCTCGCGCTGGCACGGTGGCAGCGCGGCTTCCTCGCCTACGACTCGCGCCGCCCGGCGCCCTGACCGCGGCACCCCCGCGGGGCCGCCCTACGGGGAACCCGCCGCCGCGCGCAGCGCCCGCACCGCCTCGGCCGCCGACCCGACGTCCTGCGGCCGGGCCGGGCCGGCGCGCTGCGCCAGCGTGTCCTGGTACGCCATCATCGCGATCACGCGACCGGCGGAGGCGTCGACCGCGTCCCGGTCGAGGGTGCCGTCCTCGATGGCGGCGACCACCGCGGCGTGCGCGACCGCGTTGTCGGCGGGGCTGAGCAGGAGGTCGGCGCCCGCGGCCAGCGCCGCGACGGCGACGTCGCCGGGCCCGCCCACGCCCCCGAGCGCGCCCATCCCGAGGCTGTCGGTGACGCTCACGCCGCCGAAGCCGAGGTCCTCCCGCAGCACCCGGTAGGCCCGCGGTGACACCGACGCCGGCGTGCCCGGGTCCCACGCCCGCACGTCGACGTGGCCCATCATCACCATCGGCACCTCGGCCTGCACGGCCGCCCGGAACGGCGGGAGGTCGTGGGCGCGGAGCTCGGCGTCGGTGGCGTCCCGGACGGGCAGGGCGACGTGGGAGTCGGTGGTGAGCGCGCCGTGGCCGGGGAAGTGCTTGGCGGCGGGGAGCACGCCCCCCGCGAGGAAGCCCTTGGTGGCGCGGGCGATGGTACGGGCGACCACGGCCGGGTCGGTGCCCGCCCCGCGGGTCGCGATGGTGACGTCCGCCCCCGGCACGGTCACGTCCGCGACCGGCGCCCAGTCCACGGTGACGCCGGAGGCGCGCAGCTCGGTGGCCATCGCCGCGTAGGCGTCCGTGACCACCCTCGCGTCGTCGACCTCGCCGGCGACGGCGAACGGCGGGAACGTCGTCCAGGGGCCGACGTCCCCGGACATGCGCTGGACGGCGCCGCCCTCGTTGTCGGTGCCCACCAGGCCGGGCCAGTCCCGCCCGTCGGCGGCCACGGCCCCGTGCACGCCGGTGGACAGGGCCAGCACCTGGTCGAGGCTCGCGACGCTGTCCCCGGTGACCATCACCCCGGCGAGGTGCAGGTCACTCACCAGGTCGACGGCGGTGGCGGGGTCCGTGCCGCGCAGCCGTCCGACGATCAGCTGCCCGGCGACCTGCTCGGGGGTCATGGCGGCGGCGCGCCGGGTGGCCGCGACCACCTGGTCCGGCGTCGGGCCCCACGGCGCGGCGGCGAGCTGTTCGGCGCGGACGTCGTCGAGCGCGGAACGGGCGGAGGTCTCGGCCGCCGCGGGGCTCTCTCCCGCGCCCCGCACCGCCGTGCCGCCGGCGCAGCCGGCGAGCAGGGCCGCCAGGCAGGCCACGGCGGCGGCCCGGCGCGCCCGGCCGGCCGCGCGGGACCGCCGCGGCGTCACAGGAAGCGCGCGGGGTCACCGGCGCCGACGCGAAGCACGTCGGGAGCGCCGGAGGTCAGGTCCACCACGGTGCTCGGCTCGGCCGAGCCGACATCGGAGTCGATGACGACGTCGACGGCGTCGCCCAGCTCGTCCTTGACCTCCCAGCCCTCGGCCAGCGGTTCCTGGCGGCCCGGGAGGATCAGCGTGCTGGACACGAGCGGCTCGCCGAGCTCGGTCAGCAGGGCCTGGGTGGGTCGGTGTGCGGGGATCCGCACCCCGACGGTGAGCTTCTTCGGGTGGAGCATCTGCCGCGGCACGTCCTTGGTGCCCCGCAGGATGAACGTGTAGGGCCCCGGCGTCGCCGCCTTGATGAGCCGGAAGACCGCGTTGTCGACGACGACGAGCTGCCCGAGCTGGGCGAAGTCGCTGCACAGGAGCGTGAAGTGGTGCTTGTCGTCCAGGCGCCGGATGGCGCGGATGCGGTCCAGCCCCGTCTTGTTGCCCATCGTGCACCCGAGCGCGTACCCCGAGTCGGTGGGGTACGCCGCCAGCGCGCCCTGCCGCAGCAGGTCGACCGCCTGGGTGACCAGGCGGGGCTGCGGGTCCTGCGGGTGGATCTGGAGGTAGCGCGTCACGAGAGGTGAGTCTTCCGCACCGGCGCGACATGCGCCCGCCCCCTGGAGCGCGACAGGTCAAGTCCTAGCAGCCGGGTCGATCGGGTTGCTAGGACTTGACCTGTCAGCGCCAGAGGGAGGGGTCAGGACTGGGTGGCCTCGGCGGTGGCGCGGGCCTGCCGGCCGTTCGCCTCACCGTCGCCGGTGTCCTTGGGCTTGGCGTCCACGCCGGCCTCCTTGCGCTGCTCCGGCGTGATCGGCGCCGGCGCCTGCGTCAGCGGGTCGTAGCCGCCCCCGGACTTGGGGAAGGCGATGACGTCGCGGATGGAGTCCGAGTGCGTCAGGAGGGAGACGATGCGGTCCCAGCCGAACGCGATGCCGCCGTGCGGCGGGGCGCCGAGCTTGAAGGCGTCGAGGAGGAAGCCGAACTTCTCCTGCGCCTCCGCCTCGCCGATGCCCATGACCGAGAACACCCGCTCCTGGACGTCGCGGCGGTGGATACGGATGGAGCCGCCGCCGATCTCGTTGCCGTTGCAGACGATGTCGTAGGCGTACGCCAGGGCCTCGCCCGGGTCCTCCTCGAAGCGGTCGATCCACTCCGGGGTCGGGGACGTGAAGGCGTGGTGCACGGCTGTCCAGGCGCTGTGGCCCAGGTCCACGTCGTCGTCCTCGCCGGCCGGCTTGAACAGCGGGGCGTCGACGACCCACACGAAGGACCACGCGTCCTCGTCGATCAGGCCGACGCGCCGACCGACCTCGAGGCGGGCGGCGCCGAGGAGCGCGCGGGCGTCCGAGGCCTTGCCGGCGGCGAAGAAGACGCAGTCACCGGGCTGTGCGCCGACGGCGGCGGCCAGCCCGGCCCGCTCGTCGTCGGAGATGTTCTTGGCGACCGGGCCGCCGAGGGTGCCGTCCTCGCCGACCGTGACGTAGGCCAGGCCCTTGGCGCCGCGGGACTTCGCCCAGTCCTGCCACGCGTCGAAGGTGCGGCGCGGCTGCGCGGCCCCGCCGGGCATGACGACGGCACCGACGTAGGGGTTCTGGAACACGCGGAAGGGGGTGTCCTTGAAGAACTCGGTCAGGTCGGTCAGCTCGAGGCCGAAGCGCAGGTCGGGCTTGTCGGTGCCGTACCTCTCCATCGCATCCTTGAAGGTCATCCGGGCGATGGGGCGCGGGATCGACACGTCGATGAGGTTCCAGACCTCCGCGAGGACCTCCTCGGCGACGGCGATGACGTCGTCCTGGTCCACGAAGCTCATCTCGACGTCGAGCTGGGTGAACTCCGGCTGGCGGTCGGCGCGGAAGTCCTCGTCGCGGTAGCAGCGGGCGATCTGGTAGTAGCGCTCCATGCCGCCGACCATGAGGAGCTGCTTGAACAGCTGCGGCGACTGCGGGAGGGCGTACCAGGATCCCGGGGAGAGCCGCGCGGGGACGAGGAAGTCGCGGGCGCCCTCCGGGGTGGAGCGCGTCAGGGTGGGGGTCTCGATCTCGACGAAGTCCTGGCCGTCGAGGACGCGGCGCGCGGCCTGGCTGACCTTGGCGCGCAGGCGCAGGGCGTGCTGGGGCGCCTTGCGGCGCAGGTCGAGGTAGCGGTACTTCAGCCGCGTCTCCTCCCCCACCTGGCCGGCGTCCTCGGCGTGCTCGGACACCTGGAACGGCAGGGCGTCGGCCTTGTTCAGGACGACGACGTCGCTGGCGATGACCTCGACCTCGCCGGTGGGCAGGTTGGGGTTGGCGTTGCCCTCGGGGCGGCGCTGCACCTCGCCGGTGACCTGCAGGACGAACTCGCTGCGCAGCTCGTGGGCGACCTGCTCGTCGCGGATGACGACCTGGGCGATGCCGGAGGCATCCCGCAGGTCGATGAAGGCCACGCCGCCGTGGTCACGGCGGCGGTCCACCCAGCCGGTCAGGGTCACGGTGGTGGAGATGTCGCTGGCGCGCAGGGAGCCTGCGGTGTGTGTGCGGAGCACGGGGTTCCTTCCGGATCGGTACGGGCGCACCGCTAGACGGGCGGGCGCTGGGGCGATCTTAGTTCCCCGGTCCGCCGCCCCGTCCCGGCGGGCCGGCCCGCCGGGTCGGCGCGGGCGAGGTGGCCCGGTGCGCCCCGCGTCGGGGATGATCGGGCGGTGCGTGCGCAGACCTCCCGGACCAGCGCCGGCCCGGGGCACCCGGACCGGCGTGCCGGCGACCGCCCCGGCGCGGCCGCGCCGGACCTCGTCCGGCTCCTCCTGCTCGCCTCCGTCTCGTTGATCACGCTCGTGGCGTTCGAGAACCTCGCCGTGGGCACCGCCATGCCGCGGGTGGCGGAGGAGCTGGACGGGCTGCGGCTGTACGCCGTCGCCTCCGGCGTCCCGCTCGCGGCGCAGCTGGTGGGCACGGCGGTCGGCGGCGGCTGGTCCGACTCGCGCGGGCCCCGCGGGTCGCTGGTGGCCGGCATCGGGCTGTTCTGCGCCGGGCTCGTCGTCGCCGGCCTCGCGCCGACCATGGAGGCCCTGGTCGTCGGTCGCGCCGTGCAGGGCTTCGGCGGCGGCCTGCTCCTCGTGCCGTTGTACGTCCTGGTGGGCTCCGTGGTGCCCGCGTCCCAGCAGCCCCGGTTCTTCGCGGCCTTCGCGGCGGCCTGGGTCGTGCCCGGCCTCGTCGGGCCGGGGGCGGCCGGGCTGGTGGTCGAGCACACCTCCTGGCGGTGGATCTTCCTCGGCGTGCCCGCGCTCACGCTCGCCGCCTCCGCGCTCCTCGTCCCCCTGCTGCGCCACCTCGGCCGCCCTCCCGCCCCGCCGGCCGGGGACGCCGGGGCGCGACGGCGGACCAGGCGGCTGCTGCTCGCCGCGCTCGGCGCCGGCGTCGCGGCGGCCACGCTGCAGGTCGCCGGCGCGGAGCCGGGTGCGTGGACGCTCGGCGCGGCCGCGGCGGCCGTCGTCGTCCTCGCGCTCTGCTCGCCCGTGCTCCTGCCCGCCGGCACCGTGCTGCTGCGCCGGGGCGTGCCCGCGGCGGTCGCCTGCCGCGGGCTGCTCAACGCGACGTTCATGAGCGCGCAGACGTTCCTGCCCCTGCTCCTGGTGCGCGAGCACGACTGGTCCGTGGCCGCCGCCGGCCTCGTGCTCACCACCAGCTCGGTCACCTGGGCCCTCGGCTCGCAGCTCCAGGGCCGGGTCCGCGGCCCGCGCGGCCGCGCCCGCCTGGCGTGGCTCGGACCGCTGATCCTGTCCGCCGGCACCCTGATGACGGCCGGGGCGACCCTCCCGGGCGTCCCCGCCTGGGCCGTCGTCGTGGGCTGGACCGTCGCGGGCGCCGGGATGGGCCTCGTCTTCCCCGCCCTCGCCGTGCTCGTGCTCCAGGCCACCGCGCCCGAGGAGCACGGCCGCGTGAGCTCCTCGCTGCAGATCTCGGACGCGCTGGGGGCCGCCCTCGGCCTGGCGGGGGCCGGCGCGCTGTTCACGGCGCTCGTCGGCTCCGGCGGCACCGGCGCCTACCTCGCGGGCCTGCTGCTCGCGACCGTCCTGGGGCTGCTCGCCGCCGCCGCCGGTGCCCGGGCGGTCTCCCGGGACCGGCCTGTGCCGTAACTCACCGGCCCCCCACTGTCGCCGCGGCGGTCCGCACCGATAACCTGGTCTCTCCTGGAGTGCACATACCGCTACCGGGCCCCGCGCGGATGTTCGCATGGCCGGGCCCCTCGTGCGGACGGTGCTTCGCCCACCTGGCGAAAATCACCTCGCTCCGCATCTGATGAGGGGTTCCCCTTGACCATTCATGCCATCGACCATGCCCGCACGCTCGACGACGACGTCGTGGCGGACCAGCCCGTCCTCGCCGCCGTCGAGGCCGACGCGGCCGAGCCCGAGACCACCGACGCGGTGACCTTCGCCGACCTCGGCCTGCCGAGGGACCTCCTGTCCGCGGTCGAGGACCTCGGCTTCACCATCCCCACCGACATCCAGGCCGAGGCCATCCCGGTCCTGCTGAGCGGCCGCGACGTCGTCGGGATCGCCCAGACGGGCACCGGCAAGACCGCCGCGTTCGGCCTCCCGCTGCTCGCCGCCGTCGACCCGAGCCGGCGCGAGGTGCAGGCGCTCGTCCTCACGCCCACCCGCGAGCTCGCCATGCAGGTCTCCGACGCGATCGCGTCCTTCGGCCACCGCACCCGCGACCTCACGGTCCTCTCGGTCTACGGCGGCTCGAGCTACGTCCCGCAGCTGCGGGCGCTCAAGGACGGCGCCCAGGTCGTCGTCGGCACCCCCGGCCGTGTGATGGACCTGATCGAGCGCGGCAGCCTCAGGCTCGGCGCGCTCCGGTTCCTCGTGCTGGACGAGGCGGACGAGATGCTGCGCATGGGCTTCGCCGACGACGTCGAGCAGATCGCCTCGCACGTGCCGGACGACCGCCGCACGGCCCTGTTCTCCGCGACGATGCCCGCGGGCATCAAGAAGGTCGCCGCCACGCACCTGACGGACCCGGTCCGGATCGCGACCAGCCGCGCCGCCTCCACCGTCGCCACGGTGCACCAGACCTACGCGATCGTCCCCTTCCGTCACAAGATCGGCGCGCTGGCCCGGGTGATCGCCACCAGCGAGGCCCAGGCGGCCATCGTGTTCGTGCGCACCAAGGGCACCGTGGAGGACGTCTCCCTCGAGCTCGCCGGCCGCGGCATCTCCGCGGCGGGCCTGTCCGGCGACGTGCCCCAGAAGGAGCGCGAGAAGCTCGTGGACCGCCTGCGCCACGGCACCCTCGACGTCCTCGTGGCCACCGACGTCGCCGCCCGCGGCCTCGACGTCGAGCGCATCGGCCTGGTCGTCAACTTCGACGTCCCGCGTGAGGCGGACACCTACGTCCACCGCATCGGGCGCACCGGCCGCGCTGGTCGCACCGGCACCGCGCTGACGTTCCTCACCCCGCGCGAGCGGGGCCAGCTCAACCAGATCGAGCGGCTCACGGGCACCAAGCTCGAGGAGATCACCCTGCCGACCCCGGCCGACGTCTCCGCCCACAAGGCGCAGCAGCTCTTCACGAAGGTCGCCGGCCGCCTCGAGGGCGGGCGCCTGGAGATGTACCGCGACGCCGTCGCCGGCTACGTCGAGTCCACGGGCGCCGACGTCGCCGACGTCGCCGCCACCCTGCTCGCGCTGGCCGTGGGCGACGAGGGCCCGCAGCCCCGCACCGACGGGGACGACCACCGCACCCGCCACGACGAGCGCATGGACGACGACGGCACGTTCGTCGCCGCCCGCTTCGACGCCGGCCCCTCCCGCAACCACACCGTGGGCGGGTCCCGCGGGCCGTCCGAGCGCGGCGGGCGCCGCCCCCGCGTGGCCGGCGTGCGCTACCGCGTGGAGGTCGGGCACAAGGACGGGGTCCAGCCGGGCGCGATCGTCGGCGCGATCACCGGCGAGGGCGGCCTGCGCGGCTCCGACCTCGGCAAGATCGACATCTTCCCGAGCTTCTCGCTCGTGGAGATCAGCGGCGACATGTCCCCCGAGACGACCCGCCGCATCGGGCTCGCGAAGGTGGCCGGCCGGCCCCTGAAGATCCGCCCGGACGAGGGCCCGCGCGGCGCCGGGGACCGCAAGGGGCACGGCGACCGCGGTGGCTACGGCGACCGCGACCGCGGTGGCGACCGCGACCGCGGCAGCTACGGCGACCGCGACCGCGGCGGCTTCCGCGCCTCCCGGCCGTCCTCCGGCGGGGCCGGTGCGCGCCGCACGTACGGACACTGACTCCCGCCCGGGCCGCTGACGCCCGGACGACCACGACGCCCGCCCCGCCTCGAGCGGGGCGGGCGTCGCCGTCTCCCCGGCCGCCCTCCGCCCGCGAGCGGTCAAGTACTAGCTGCGACGTCACGAGCGCCAGCCACGGAGGGACGCGGGCTTGACCGCTCGGCGCACAGGGGCCGGCGGGTCAGCGGGTCAGGTGGGCCAGGGCCGCGTGGAAACGCGCGAACGCCGCGAGCTGGGACTCGAGCGGGTCCACCACCTGCTCGCGCACCGAGGCCGCGACCACCGCGCGGAGCCGGTGCTCCACCCGGCGGGCGCGCCGGCGCGCGCCGGCGCGGGCGGCGAGGCCGCCCAGCAGCGCCAGGACGAGCCCGACGGCCAGCCCGCCGGCGAGCAGCACCGTCGGCCACGGCACCGGGCCCGCCATGGGCGTCACGAGCTCCGGCAGCCGCAGGTAGGCCATGACGGCCAGGACCCCCAGCCACGCGCCGCCGACGAGGGCGGCGAGCACGAACAGCCACTGCGCCGCGCCGAAGACCCGCCACCACGCGGGCCGGCGATCCTGCTCCAGCTCGGTGCCGGCGATCTGCTGGTCGAGGGAGTCCACGAGCGACGGGATCCGCGCGCCCACGTCCTCCAGCACGTCGGCGCGCCACGGCCCGGGCAGGTGCGTGGTGCCGGCGGCCGCCAGGGCGTGGGCCGCCGAGCGGACCGCGGCCTCCTGCACCGGCGTGGGGCCGGGCAGGGACGTGCGCACCAGGCGCGCGTCGTCGGTGGGCGCGTCGAGGTGGAGGCGCCTGAGCGGGTCGGGCCGCAGGCGCGCGAGCCAGCGCACGGGCGGCCAGCCCACCCGGCGGCGGGCCGCGCGGATGTAGGAGCCGCGGACGGCGTCCCGCACGGCGTCGACGCCCGCGGCGCGGGCGGCGGCCGTGGTGAGCCGGGCGGCGGGCCCCTCCCCCACGGTCGTCGGCGGCTCGGGTGCCGCGGGGTCGGTCTCGGCGGCCGCGGCGAGGGCGGCGGCGCAGGTCCGCACGTCCGCGGCGAGGCGCAGCTGGGCCGTCCGGGTGTTCTCGGCGACCTCGGTCAGGCGGGCGCGCAGCTCCGGCAGGCCGGTGCCCTCGCGCGCGGAGGCGGCGAGCACCAGGGCGCCGTCGAGGCCGTCGCGCTCCAGGAGCCCGGTGAGGTCCGCCAGGACGCCGTCGCGCTCGGCCGGCGAGAGGGTGTCGACCTGGTTGAGCACCACCACGGTCACGTCCGCGTGGGCGGCCATGGGGCGCAGGTAGTCGCGGTGGACCACCGCGTCGGCGTACTTCTGCGGGTCGAGCACCCACACCAGGACGTCGACGCGGCCGGCCATGCGGGCGGCGACCTCGCGGTGCCGGACGGCGGTGGAGTCGATGTCGGGCAGGTCCACGAGGACGAGGCCACCCGGGGTCTCGCCGCCGTAGGTGCGCTCGGGCACGCCGAGCCAGTCCAGCAGGTCGGCGGCGTCGTCCTCGCCCCAGACCGCCGCCAGCGGCCGGCTCGTCGTCGGGCGGGTCGCGGCGACGCGCGCGACCTCGCGGCCGACCAGGGCGTTGAACAGGGACGACTTGCCCGAGCCGGTGGCGCCGAGGAGCGCGACGACGGTGCGGCCCGCGGGCAGGTTCTGGCGCTGGTCCGCGCGCAGCAGGAGCGCGTGGGCGCTCTCGACGACAGGCGCCGGCAGGTGGTGCTCGGCGAGCACGACGGCGCGCCGGAGCTGGGCGAGGTCGTCGGGCAGGGTCGCGGCCGGGTCGGCGGGGCGTCGTCGGATCCTCACAGCCCCGCCTCCGCACGGCGGGCGGCCCGCACGGCGGTCACCGCGCCGGCGATCCGGTCGGGGGCGTCCGCGTCGATCTCCAGGGCCGCGAGGGCGCCGCGATAGGCGCCGGCCTGCTCGGCGAGGTACACGCCGGCGCGGCGGTGGAGGTCCTGCCGGGCGGCCCTGGCCATCTTGCGCACGGCGTCGTCGCCGAAGACCGCCTCGAGGAGCTTCTGGGCGACGACGGCGGTGCCGCCGGCGATCGCGATCTCCGCCCCGGTCAGGCCCGCGGTGGAGGCGAAGATGACGACCATGAGGGCGATGGCCAGCCCGTTGACGCCGAAGGAGAGCATCCGGGCGGTGAAGCGCTTGTCCGCCCCCTCCTCGCGGATCATCGACAGGAGGTCGCCCTGCCAGCCGCGGACCTGGCGGGACGCCTGCTCGATGAGTGCGGTCTCGGGCGTCAGCGCGCGCGTGGCCTCGGCGAGGACCGCGCGTGCCCCGGGCTCGAGGCGCCACGCGTGGTCGACGTCGGCGGCGGCGCGCTCGGCCTCCGCGACCAACAGGGTCTGCATCCCCGTCTCGATCGCGGCCTCCACCTGCTCGGTGGGCGCCGGGCGCCCCTTGAGGAAGCCCCCGATGCGGTCCCGGAGGCGGCCGACCTGGGCCTCGACGGACCGGAAGAAGTCGCCCGTGCCCACGAACTCCTGCCAGCGGGCGAGCACCTCGCCGCGCAGCAGGGCGCCGTCCTCGGTGGCGTCCATGATGCGCTGGTGCGCCTGGGCGTACGCGGTGTCGACCTGGCCCGCCAGGGTCACCTGGGCGCCGATCTGCGCGCGGGCGCCGTCCGCGACGATGCTGGCCCGCGCCAGGGCGGCGTCGACGGCGCCGCCGAGGGTCTGGCGCGCGACGGACGCCCGGGTGCCGGCGTCCGCGGCGATGCCCTGAAGCCAGCTCTGGAGGGCGGCGACGTCCTCGGCGGGCAGGAGGCCGGCGCCGTCCAGCGCCGTCTCGCCGATGACGAACAGCGGCGCCCGGCCCAGGCCCTCGTCCTCGAGGCGGCCCGCGAGGTCCTGCCGCACCTCCGCGCTGACGCCCGCGGGCACCCGGTCGAGCACGACGGCGATGACGATCCGCCGGTCCGCCGCCTCGGTGAGCAGCGCCCACGGCACCGCGTCGCCGTAGCGCGCCGCGGTCGTGACGAAGACCCACAGGTCCGCGGCGGCCAGGAGCTGACCGGCGAGCTCGCGGTTCTCCGACACCACGGAGTCGATGTCGGGCGCGTCCAGCAGCGCCAGGCCCTGCGGGATCCGCGGGCTGGCCCTCAGCTCCAGCTCGCGCTGCACGCCGACGCCCGCCGGCGTGGGCGGCGCCCCCGGGGCGACGTGCACGCGGGACAGGCCGGGCAGGATCCGGTCGTCGGTGAACCATGCCTCGTCGTCGGGGTGGTGCACCAGCAGCGGCCGGCGGGTGGTCGGACGGATCGCGGAGGCCATGGTGACCTGCTCGCGCAGCAGGGCGTTGACGAGCGTGGACTTGCCCGCGCCCGTCGAGCCGCCGACGACCGCCAGCAGCGGCGCCTCGATCTGCTCGTAGCGCGGGATGACGTAGTCGTCGAGCTGGTCGAGGACCTCCTTGCGCTCCCGGCGCGCCTCCGGGGCGCTCTCGACGTCGAGGGGCAGGACCACGTCGGTGAGCACGGAGCGCAGCTCGCCCAGCGCCCCGAGGACGGCACGGGCCCCGTCGCCCGTGCCGGAGGGAAGGGACAGGCTCATCGCGGCCCCAGCGGCAGGTCGGCCAGGGACGCCACCCGCGGCCACAGGTCCTCGGCGGGCGGCGCCCACGCGGCGGGGTCCGCGGCCTGCTGGTCGCCGGAGCGGATGTCCTTGACCTCGTCCCCGGCGCCCGGCGCGCCGGGGAACCACACGAACGGGATGCCGCGGCGGTCCGCGTAGCGGATCTGCTTGCCGAACTTCGCTGCGGTGGGCGCGACGTCGGTGGGGATGCCCCGCCCGCGCAGCGCCGCGGCGACGCGGTCGCTCGCGGCGCGGTGCTCCTCGTCCGTGACAGCGACGAGCACGGCGGTGGGCACCGCGCGGCTCGCCGTCGCGAGCCCGTCGCCGAGGACGCGCGCCAGCAGCCTGGAGACGCCGATGGAGAGGCCCACGCCCGGGAAGGTGCGCTTCCCGTCGGAGGCGAGGGAGTCGTACCGGCCCCCCGAGCAGATGGACCCGAGGTTCTCGTGGCCCACGAGGGTCGTCTCGTAGACGCTGCCGGTGTAGTAGTCCAGGCCGCGGGCGATCTTGAGGTCGGCGACGACGGTGCCGGGCGAGCGCTCCTGCGCGGCCTCGAGGAGCGCCACCAGCTCGCCGAGCCCCTCGTCGAGCAGGGCCGAGCGGGCGCCGAGCGCCAGGACCCGGTCGGCCACGGAGGCGTCGGTCCCGCTGATGGCGGCGAGCTCGAGGGCCTGCGCGGCCTGCTCGGGCGTGGCGCCTGCCTCCTCCCGGAGCCCCTCCGCGACGCCGTCGCGGCCGATCTTGTCGAGCTTGTCGATCACCCGCAGGGCGGACTCGACGTCCGCCAGCCCGATCGCCTCGTAGAAGCCCTGGGCCACCTTGCGGTTGTTGACGCTGATGCGCACCGGCGGGATCGGCAGGGCGGCCAGCGCCTCCGCCATCACCAGGGGCAGCTCGACCTCGAAGTGGAAGGGCAGGGTGTCCGCGCCCACGACGTCGATGTCCGCCTGGGTGAACTCCCGGAACCGGCCGTCCTGGGGGCGCTCGCCACGCCAGACCTTCTGGATCTGGTAGCGCTTGAAGGGGAAGGTGAGCTGGCCCGCGTGCTCGAGGACGTAGCGGGCGAACGGCACGGTGAGGTCGAAGTGGAGGCCGAGCTGGCGCTCGGCGTCGCCGTCCCCCGCGGCGTCCTGCTCCTCCTGGAGCCGACGGAGCAGGTAGACCTCCTTGGAGGTCTCACCCTTGCGCAGCAGCTGGGAGAGCGGCTCGACGGCGCGGGTCTCGACGCTCGCGAAGCCGTGGAGCTCGAAGGTCCGGCGCAGCGAGTCGAGGACATGCTGCTCGACCACGCGCCCGTCGGGCAGCCACTCGGGGAATCCGGACAGAGAAGACGCACGTGCCATGGGGCTGATCCTTCCATCCCGGCGCGCCCCGCGCCGATTCGGCCCGCCGTCCGATACCAGCCGGATTCCGGCGGCGACGCGCGCCGGCCCGTCGCCGACCCTCACCGACCGAGCACGTCGCGCAGGTACGGGTTCGTCGTCCGCTCGCGAGAGAGCAGCGAGACGGCGCCGTGCCCGGGCAGCAGGACGGTCGTCGGCGGAAGGGCCCGGACCAGGGTCCGCAACGTCGCGCTCATCTCCCGCTCGTCCCCGCCCGGCAGGTCGGTGCGGCCGACCGAGCGGGCGAAGACCACGTCGCCGCACAGCGCGAGCAGGTGCGTCCCGTCGTCGTCGGGGGCGACGTCGGCGGGGAGGAGGCGCGGCGCGTCGACCTCGCCGCGCACGAGCAGGACGGTCGATCCCTCGGTGTGGCCGGGCGCCGGCAGGGCACGGACGACCACGCCCGGCACCAGGAGGCCCCCACCGCCCGCGAGCGTCGCCGACGGGAGCGGCACCACGGTCTCGGGGCGCCGCCACGGGGTGCCCGCCAGCTGGAGGAACGTCGTGGCCAGCGGCTCGCCCAGGGCGGCCGCGGGGTCGTCCAGGCGGTACAGGTCCGGCGCGGCGACGTAGACGGGCGCGGGACCTGCCACCGCCGCCGCGTCCCAGACGTGGTCAGCGTGGGCGTGCGTGAGCACGACCGCGCCCACGCCCAGCCGGTAGCGCTCGAGGAGCTCCGCCACGCCGTCCGCGGCACCCGCGCCGGGGTCGACGACGAGCGCGTCACCTCCCTCCGCGGCGGCGATCACGTAGCAGTGGGCGTCGAACACGGGGGCCGTGGTCCTCAGGAGCAGCATGGCGTCAGGCTAACGGCGTCGCGGCCGCCGGCGCCGCGACGCGTGCGCGCGGGACGACGCGGGGCGTGCCGGACAATGAGGTGTGTTCGTGGTCGCCGCAGTCCCTAGACTGGGAGCCTCGTCAAGCACCGCCTGCCACCGTGCTGGCCGGCGGGGTGCGTCCGCATGGCGCGTCCGCGCGACGGGGCTCTGGGGGCACGCCTCCAGCAGAAGTACCGAGAACGGTGTGGCGCCTCGCCAACCCCGTCATCCCGAAGGAGTGACCTCGAAGTGACCGAGCAGCCGAGCCCCCGCGAGACCTACGACGACCCGTCGACCACGCAGACCGAGGTGACCGCCCCGGCCGACTCACCGGCCCCCGAGACGGCGCCCGCCCAGGGCGAGGCCCAGGACCGCACGGACGTTCCGGCGGTCGCGGAGGCCTCCGTCGCGCCGGCCCAGGAGGCGGCAGTGCCCCCGGCCGAGCCGGCCCCCCTGCCCCCGGCCGAGGAGGCGGCTGTCCCTCCGGCCGAGCCGGCCCCCCTGCCCCCGGCCGAGGAGGCGGCAGTCCCTCCGGCCGAGCCCGCCCCGGCACCGGCCGCCCAGGCCGAGCCCGCCCCGGCACCGGCCGCCCAGGCCGAGCCCGCCCCGGCACCGGCCGCCCAGGCCGAGCCCGGTGATGCCCGCCCCGCGCCCCGGCCCACGCCCCGCCCCGTGCCCCGGCCCCGGGTCCCCGGCGCCGCGGGCGGTGCGGCGCAGACGCCGGTGCCCCCCGCCGTGACGGCGCCGCCGGTGGACGCGCACGACGCTGCCGAGGCGGCCGCCTGGGGACGGGTCGACGACGACGGAACCGTCTGGGTGCGCGAGGCCACCGGTGAGCGCGTCGTGGGGCAGTACCCCGGTGCCGACACCGAGGAGGCGCTGGGCTTCTACGTCCGCCGGTTCCTCGACCTCCAGGCCCAGGTGGCGCTCTTCGAGGCGCGCCTGCCCCAGATCGCCGGCAAGGAGATCGACCAGACCCTCGCCACCCTGACCGAGGCCCTCGAGGCCCCCACGGCGGTCGGCGACATCGACGGTCTTCGCTCGCGCCTGGAGCTGCTGCGGGCGGTCGCGGACCAGCGGCGCGAACAGGCGGCCGCCGAGCGCGAGGCCGCACGGGCCGAGGCCGTCGCCGAGCGGACCGCCATCGTCGAGAAGGCGGAGAAGATCGCCGCCCAGGACGGGTCCCGCACGCAGTGGAAGCAGTCGGGTGAGCGGCTGCGCGAGCTCCTCGACGCGTGGAAGACCGCGCAGCGGTCGGGTCCGCGCCTGGACCGGGCCACCGAGGACTCCCTGTGGAAGCGTTTCTCGCACGCCCGCACGGCGTTCGACCGGCACCGCCGGCAGTACTTCTCCGACCTTGACGCCAGCCAGGCCTCGATCAAGGACGCCAAGGAGAAGCTGATCGCCCGGGCGGAGGAGCTGTCCACCTCCACCGACTGGAGCCGGACCGCCACCGCCTACCGGCAGCTGATGGACGAGTGGAAGGCCGCGGGCCGGGCGTCCCGCAAGGACGACGACGCGCTGTGGGCGCGCTTCCGCGCCGCACAGCAGAAGTTCTTCGACGCCCGCAGCGCCCTGAACGCCGAGGTGGACGCCGAGTTCGGCGAGAACCTCAAGGTCAAGCTCGCCCTCCTGGAGGAGGCCGAGGCGCTGCTGCCCGTCACGGACGTCAAGGCCGCGAAGGCCGCGCTCCGCCCCATCCAGGAGCGGTGGGAGGAGGCGGGCAAGGTGCCCCGCAACGACGTCCAGCGCGTCGAGGGCCGGATGCGCGCCGTCGAGCAGGCCGTCCGCGACGCCGACCAGGCCGTCTGGCAGCGGTCCAACCCCGAGAAGCGTGCGCGCGCCGAGGGTGCCGTGGCGCAGCTCGAGTCCGTCATCGCCACGCTCGAGACCGAGCTGGAGGAGGCCCGCGACAGCGGGGACGAGAAGCGCATCAGCGACGCGCAGGCCGCGCTCGAGGCGCGCCGCGCCTGGCTCGCGCAGGTCCAGCGCACCGCCCAGGGCTGAGCCGCCCCCGGCCGCGCGGCCACCGCCGCGCGGCCGGGGCCCACGCGGCCCGGGCCTACAACGGCCGGGGCCTACAACGGCTCGGGCGCCGGCGTCCTTGCGTTCTTCGTCCCGGTGACGCGGTAGGCGTCGAAGACGCCGTCGATGCGGCGCACCGCGGCGAGCACGTGGCCAAGGTGCGACGGCTCGGCCATCTCGAACACGAACTTGCTCAGCGCGACCCGGTCCCGGGACGTCGAGACCGCGGCCGACAGGATGTTGACGTGGTTGTCGGACAGCACCCGCGTGACGTCGGAGAGCAGGGCGTTGCGGTCCAGCGCCTCGACCTGGATCTGCACGAGGAACGTGGTCTGCGCCCGCGCCGCCCAGCTGACCTGGACCAGCCGCTCGGGCTGGTTCCGCAGCGCGTCCACGTTGGCGCAGTCCGCCCGGTGCACCGAGACGCCCGCCCCGCGCGTGATGAAGCCGACGATCGGGTCCCCGGGCACCGGCGTGCAGCAGCGCGCGAGCTTGACCCAGATGTCGCCGTCGGACATGCCCTCCACGATGATGCCGGAGTCGCCGGTGCGGTGGCGCGGGCGGTGCTCGCCGGGAACGGTCGCCTCGGCCAGCGTCTCCTCGGCGCCGGGCTCGCCGCCCATCGTCTGGACGAGGCGGCGCACCACGGTGCTCGCGGAGACGTGGTTCTCGCCGATGGCCGCGTACAGCGCGGAGACGTCGGCGTAGCGCATCTCGGTCGCCAGGGCGCTGAGCGACTCGTGGTTCATGAGCCGCTGGATCGGCAGGTTCTGCTTGCGCATGGCCTTGGTCAGCTGCGTCTTGCCGACCTCGATGGCCTCCTCGCGCCGCTCCTTGGTGAACCAGGCCTTGATCTTGTTCTTGGCGCGCGGGCTCTTGACGAAGGAGAGCCAGTCCTGGCTCGGGCCGGCGCCCTCGGCCTTGGAGGTGAACACCTCGACGCTGTCACCGTTCTCCAGGATGGAGTCCAGCGGCACGAGCCGCCCGTTGACGCGGGCGCCGACCGTGCGGTGCCCGACCTCGGTGTGGACCGCGTAGGCGAAGTCGACCGGCGTCGCCCCGGCGGGCAGCGCAAGCACGTCACCCTTGGGCGTGAACACGTACACCTGCGAGCCGGACATCTCGTAGCGCAGCGAGTCGAGGAACTCGCTGGGGTCGGCCGTCTCGCGCTGCCAGTCCACCAGCTGGCGCAGCCACCCCATCTCCTGCGTCCCCGGGGGCTCGGCGTCCGCCTTCGCGCCCTTGGCGTTGGGGTTCTCCTTGTACTTCCAGTGCGCCGCCACCCCGTACTCGGCGCGCCGGTGCATGTCGTGCGTGCGGATCTGGATCTCGACCGGCTTGCCGCCCGGGCCGACCACCGTGGTGTGCAGCGACTGGTACAGGTTGAACTTGGGCATCGCGATGTAGTCCTTGAACCGCCCCGGCAGGGGCGTCCACCGGGCGTGCATCGCGCCGAGCGCCGCGTAGCAGTCGCGGACGGTGTCCACGAGCACACGGACGCCCACGAGGTCGAAGATGTCGTCGAAGTCGCGGCCGCGCACGATCATCTTCTGGTAGATCGAGTAGTAGTGCTTCGGCCGGCCCGTGACCGTCCCGCGGATTTTGGCCGTGCGCAGGTCCGCCTCGATCTGCATGCTCACCGTGGCGAGGTACTCGTCGCGCGCGGGCGCCCGCTCCGCGACCAGGTGCTCGATCTCCTCGTACACCTTGGGGTAGAGCGTCGCGAACGAGAGGTCCTCGAGCTCCCACTTGATGGTGTTCATCCCCAGGCGGTGCGCCAGCGGGGCATAGATCTCGAGGGTCTCGCGGGCCTTCTTCTCCGCCTTCTCGGCCGGCACGTACTTCCACGTCCGGGCGTTGTGGAGGCGGTCGGCGAGCTTGATGACGAGGACGCGGATGTCCTTGGCCATCGCGACGACCATCTTGCGGACCGTCTCGGCCTGCGCGGCGTCACCGTAGGTGACCTTGTCGAGCTTGGTGACGCCGTCGACCAGCAGCGCGATCTCGTCGCCGAACTCCGCGCGCAGCTGCTCCAGCGGGTAGTCGGTGTCCTCGACCGTGTCGTGGAGCAGCGCGGCGGCCAGCGTCGACGGCGTCATGCCGAGCTCGGCGAGGATCGTCGCGACGGCGACGGGGTGCGTGATGTAGGGGTCGCCGCTCTTGCGGAGCTGCCCGCGGTGCGCCTTCTCGGCGACCTCGTAGGCGCGCACGAGGATCTGCGTGTCCGCCTTCGGGTGGTTGGCGCGCACGGCGCGCAGCAGCGGCTCGATCGCCGGGGGGTTGCTGTGCCCGCGTGACCCGAGCCACACGAGGCGCGATCGCACGCGGGAGCCGGGCACCACCGTGTCGGTGGAGCCGCCCTCACCCGTGGTCGAGACTCGTTCGCCGGCCATTGGTCGATCTTACGGCGTACCGACAAGCCGGACGACCACCGGCTCCCGCGACGTCGGCGGGCGCCTCCCCCTGCGCACAGCCCGCACGGGGGCCGGCGCCCCGGGCCGCGTCAGTACCGGCGCCCCGCGGGACGCGTCAGTAGACGAGGACGGAGTCCACCTGGTAGCCGTCCAGCTTCGCGCGGCCGCGCAGGCCGGAGAGCTCGAGGAGCATGGCCAGCGCGACGACCTGGCCGCCGCTGCGCTCGACGAGCTCGATGGCGGCCGCGCCCGTCCCGCCCGTGGCGAGGACGTCGTCGATGATCAGCACCCGCTGGCCCTCCTCGACGGTCTCGGGCCGCAGCTCCATGCGGGCGGTGCCGTACTCCAGCTCGTAGTCGACGCCGACCACGGGGCCGGGCAGCCGACCGGCCTTGCGCACGGTGATCATCCCCACGCCGAGCTCGAGCGCGAGCGGGGCCGCGAGGATGAAGCCCCGGGACTCCAGGCCCGCGACGGCGTCGACCCGACCGCGGTACTTCTCGGCCAGCCCGCGCACCAGGGACCCGAACGCGTCGCCGTCGGCGAGCAGCGGGGTGATGTCCCTGAACAGCACCCCCGGTGCCGGGAAGTCCGCGATCTCGCGGACGTGCCCGCGGACCAGGTCGGTCAGCGCGTCGGGGAACGCGGTGGTCGGTGTTGTCGTCATCGTCGACCTCTCGTGCGTCGCTTGGGCTGGGCCGCGGTCCCCAGGTGGTGACCCGCGACGACGCCGACACCGAGCTCCTCGCGGGTCGCCGGCAGGTCCTCTGCGTCGTCCTCGATCGCGCCGGCGGCGGCGCGGGCCTTCGCGCGGTGCGCGAGCACCGAGCGGGTGTGCTTGGCGATCGGCGCCTGTCGCTCCCTCAGCACCACCTCGAGGGGGGTGGCGATGAAGATCGACGACGCGGTGGACAGGAGCATGCCCACGAACAGCGCCAGGGCGATGTCGCGCAGCGTGCCGGCTCCGAGCAGGAACGCCCCGACGAACAGGACGGAGGCGACCGGCAGCAGGCCCGTGACCGACGTGTTGATCGACCTGATGAGGGTCTGGTTCACCGCGAGGTTGGCGCCCTCGGCGTAGGTCCGCTTGTTCTGGTTGAGCAGGTGGGCGTTGTTCTCGCGGACCTTGTCGAAGACCACGACGGTGTCGTAGAGGGAGTACCCGAGGATCGTGAGGAACCCGATGACCGAGGCCGGCGTGACCTCGAAGCCGACGAGCGCGTACACGCCCACGGTGATCACGAGGTCGTGGAGCAGGGCGCCGATCGCGGCCAGGGACATGGTCCAGGTGCGGAAGTACGCGGCCATGACCACGGAGACGAGGACGAGGAAGATCACCAGGCCCTGGATGGCCTTGGCCGTGACGCCGGCGCCCCAGGTGGGGCCGACGAACGTCGCGGCGACGTCCTCCACCGGGACGCCGTAGGCGTCGGCGAGCCCCTGCTGGACCTGGTCGGTCTGCTCGGGGGTCAGCTCGCCGGTCTGGACGCGCAGGGAGTCGGTGCCGACGGTGGAGACGCGCGGCGGCTCACCGGCGCCCAGGTCCGCGAGCACGGTCTCGGCCCGCTGCTGGTCGAGCGTGGCCGCCCCGGAGACGGTGAACTGCGAACCGCCCCGGAACTCGATGCCGGGGTTGATCCCCTTGATCCCGAGGACGAGGAGCGAGCCGATGACGAGCGCGAGGCCGACGGCCAGCCAGCGGCGGCGGTGGCCGACGATGTCGGGCGACCGCTTGCCGGTGTAGAGCTCGTTGCCGATCGTGGCGAGGCTGGGCATCACCGCTCACCTCCTGCGGAAGGGCTGTCGATGGGGCGCTCGGACGCGGGCGGCGGGTCCGCCGGATCACCCGGTGGCGGCGCGGCGGCCGGGCCGGCCTGGTCGGCGGCCTCCGCCTCGCGGCGGCGGGCCTCGGCCCGCTCCGCGGCGCGGCGCTCGGCGATGGTCATCCGCGGCGCGTCGTCGATCGGCTCGGTCGCCACCGGCGCGGCGCGCCGCTCGGCGCGCCCGGGGCGGGCCTCGGCGCCGCCGGCGGAGGAGCCGACGCCGGCACCGACGAGGGTCTTCTCCTCGGCGCCGGCGCGCGCCGGTCGGGCGGGTGCCGCGGACGGGCCGAAGCGCCCGCGGCCGCGGTACGTCGACGCGGTGGCGCCGAGGTGGACCGGGTCGAGCCCGGAGAGCCGGTGGCCCTGGCCGAAGAACTTCGTGCGCACGAGCAGCTGCATGAGCGGGTGCGTGAACATCACGACGACGACCAGGTCGATCAGGGTCGTCAGGCCCAGGGTGAACGCGAAGCCGCGCACCCCGCCCACGGCGAGGAAGTACAGCACGACGGCCGCGAGGAAGTTGACCGCGTCCGAGGCGAGGATCGTGCGCCGGGCACGGGACCAGCCGTGGTCGACGGCGTCCGCGAGGATGCGGCCCTCGCGGACCTCGTCGCGGATGCGCTCGAAGTAGACGATGAACGAGTCCGCGGTGACACCGATCGCGACGATCATGCCGACGACGCCCGGGAGGGAGAGCCGGTAGCCGATCGTCCAGGAGAGGAGGGCGATCACCCCGTAGGTGAGCGCCGCGGCGATGAGGAGGCTCGCGACGGCGACCAGGCCCAGCCCGCGGTACTGCCAGAGCATGTACAGCACGACCAGCGCGGCGCCGAGGATGCCGGCGAGCACGCCGCGCGCCAGCTGCTCGCTGCCGAGCGTGGCCGAGATCTGGTCCTCGGACTGGACCTCGAAGTTCAGGGGCAGGGAGCCGAAGTTCAGCTGGTTCGCCAGGGCCGTGGAGCTCTCCCGGGTGAAGCTGCCGCTGATCTGGGCGCGGCCGTCGAGGATCGCGTTCTGCATGACGGGGGCGGAGATGACGAGCCCGTCGAGCACGATGGCGAACTGGTTCTGCGGGGGCTGCTGGCCCACGAGGCGCTGGCTCACCTCGGCGAACTGCTTGGTGCCCTCGCGGTCCATCTGGAGGGAGACGATCCACTGGCCGGTGCTCACGCCCTGGTTGTTCGTGCCCATGCCGGAGGACGCGGAGCTGATGCGCGTGCCCTCGAGGTCTGTCGGGCCGAGGACGTACTTGGCGCTGCCGTCGGTGGAGCACGCCACCAGCGGGGCCGCCGGGTCGTCGGTGATGCCGCCGGTGCGGTTGGCCGGGTCGGTGCAGTCCAGCGTGAGGTAGTCGTAGGTGGTCTGCTCCGTGAGCCAGGCGAGGTCGGAGTTCGACGTGGGCGCCGCGGTCGGCTCGGTGGAGAGCTGCCCGTCGCCGTTGGTGTCGGCAGCGGTCCGCGCGGCCTGCTCGACCTCCTCCCGGGTGGGCGGCGTCGTCGGCGTCTCGGTGGGCGCGGGTGTCGCGCCGTCGGCGGGCTGCTGGGCGGCCGCCGCGGCGGCCGGGTCGATCGTCGTCGGCGCGCCGACGAGCAGGACCGGGCGGAAGCGCAGCTGGGCGGAGCGCCGGACGAGGTCGAGCGTGGCCTTGTCGGGCTTGCCCGGCAGGGACACGACGATGTTCTGCCCGCCCTGGCTCGTGATCTCCGCCTCGGAGACGCCCGAGGCGTCCACGCGCTGGCGGATGATCTCGATCGCCTGGTCGACGTCCTCCTGGGTGACCTTGGAGTTGTCGGTGGTCTTGGGCGTGAGGATCAGCTGGGTGCCGCCCTCGAGGTCCAGCGCGAGCTTGGGGGCAAAGGTGGCGTCAGAGAGCCGGTTACCCGCCACCACCGACCCGAGCAGGGCGATGAGGAGGACGAACAGGAGGCCGAGGGTCCGGCGTGGACGTGCTTTCGGGCGTTGCGCCACCGATGTCTTCTCTCGTGCGGGGCGTGCCTGCGGCACGGCCTGTGCTGTCGCGGTCGGGCGGGAGGGTCAGGCGCGCGGGCCGGCGCCCGTCTCCCCGTCACGCTTGTCAAGGTCCAGCGGCGTGTGCCCGTCGGGGCGCGTCGCGTCGTCCGGACCGGCGATCAGCGTCGACGCGTCGTCGGGGACCACGAGGGACTCGTCGGCCTGCTCCTCGTCGTGCACGACGGCGAAGGGCGGCTCCTTGATCTCCTTGATCGCGGTCTTGAACCAGATGGTCTCCACGCCGGAGGGGCTCTCGAGGGTGACCACGTCGCCGTCGATCTCGACGATCCGGCCGAAGAACCCGCCGATCGTCATCACCGAGGTGCCGGGCACCATCATCTCGTCCATGCGTGCGCGCTGCTCGGCGACCTTCTTCTTCCCGCGGGTGGTGGTGAACCACATGACACCGATCATCAGTGCGAGGAAGATAAAGAGTTCATATCCCATGAGGGCGTGGCTCCGGTCAGATCGTGGGCAATAGCCCCATGAGTCTAGGCGAGACGCGCGCCTGCCCCCAACACCCCGCGCCCGTGAACCGCCACACCGTCATTTTCCGGCGCGCATTTCTCGGCGCGTGCGGGGGCGCCGGTGCGTTCAGGCGAACAGCATCCCGTCGGCCGGCCGTGCGATGCCGAGGTGGTCGTAGGCGGCGCTGGTGGCCATGCGGCCCCGCGGGGTGCGGATCACGAGGCCCTCGCGCACAAGGAAGGGCTCGGCCACGGTCTCCACGGTCTCGGGCTCCTCCCCCACGGTCACCGCCAGCGTCGTCAGCCCCACCGGCCCGCCGCCGAAACGGCTGCACAGCGCCTGCAGCACGGCGCGGTCGAGGCGGTCCAGGCCCAGGCGGTCCACCTCGAAGACGTCGAGCGCGCCGTGCGCGGCGGCCAGGTCGAGCACGCCGGTGCCGCGCACCTGGGCGAAGTCCTGGACCCGGCGCAGGAGGCGGTTGGCGATGCGCGGCGTGCCGCGCGAGCGCGAGGCGAGCTCGCGGGCGGCGTCGTCGTGCAGCGGGGCGCCGAGCAGCCCGGCGCTTCGCCGGAGGACCCGCTCGAGCTCGGCGGGCGAGTAGAAGTCGAGGTGCCCGGTGAAGCCGAAGCGGTCACGGAGCGGCGCGGGTAGCAGGCCCGCGCGGGTGGTGGCGCCCACCACGGTGAACGGCGGCAGCGCCAGCGGGATGGACGTGGCGCCTGGCCCCTTCCCGACGATGACGTCGACCCGGTAGTCCTCCATCGCGAGGTAGAGCATCTCCTCGGCCGGGCGCGCCAGCCGGTGGATCTCGTCGATGAAGAGGACGTCGTGCTCCTGGAGGGAGGACATGATGGCGGCCAGGTCGCCGGCGTGCTGGATCGCGGGACCGGAGGTGATCCGCAGGGCGCCCTCGACCTCCGCGGCGATGATCATCGCCAGCGTCGTCTTGCCCAGGCCGGGCGGCCCGGAGAGCAGGACGTGGTCGGGCGGAGTCTGGCGGCCCTTCGCCGCGTCGAGCAAGAGTGAGAGCTGGTCGCGCACGGTCTCCTGGCCGACGAAGTCCTCCAGGCGCCTGGGGCGCAGCGCGGCCTCGGCGGCCCGCTCGACGTCGTCGGCCCCGGCGCCGAGGACCTCCCGGTCCTCAGCCACGGCCGTGCCCGCCGAGGTGCTGCAGCGCGGCGCGGAGGATGGCGGGCACCTCGGTGGGGCCGCCGTCGCCGGACAGCACGGCCTCGACGGCCGTCTCGGCGACCTTCTCGCTCCAGCCCAGCTGCACGAGGGCCTCGACGACCTCTGGCGCGCGTCCGCCGCCGGTCGCGGCCGGGGTCGCGGACGGCACACCGTCCGTCGGGGCGCCGAGCTTGTCGCCGATCTCCAGGACGATGCGCTGGGCACCCTTGCGCCCGATGCCGGGGACCCGCTGGAGTGCGGCGAGGTCCTCCCCCGCGACGGCGCGGCGCAGCGCGTCCGGGGTGTGCACGGCCAGCATGGCCAGCGCCAGGCGCGGGCCCACGCCCGAGACGGTCTGGAGCGTCTCGAAGACGCCCCGCTCGTCGTCGTCGGTGAAGCCGAAGAGGGTGAGCGAGTCCTCGCGGACCACCAGCGAGGTCGCGAGCCGCGCCTGCCGTCCGGGGGCAAGGCCGGCGAGCGTCGTCGGTGCGGCGTGCACGAGCATCCCGACACCTCCCACGCGGACCACGGCGTGGTCGAGGCCCACGGCCTCCACCTCGCCCGTCACTGACGCGATCATGTTCCTCCGGTCACTCCTGCGCGCACCCACCGCGCGCGACGAACAGCTGTACGACTGTGAACCTACCCCTTGGGGGCGACGGCCCCGGCCCGCCGCGCCCCCCGCTCCGCCTCGGCCCAGATCCGCTGCGCCGCGGTGAGGCCGCCGCCGGTCGCGCGCGGCAGGGTGTCCGCCCCGCCGTACTGGGCCCGCACCGCGCTGCCGGCGCCGCCGCCGCGCCACGCGTGGCAGATGGCCAGGGCGAGGGCGTCCGCGGCGTCCGCGGGCTTGGGGCGCTCGGCGAGCCCGAGGATGCGCCTGACCATCTCCTGGACCTGCGCCTTGTCGGCGCGGCCGTTGCCGGTGACGGCCGCCTTGACCTCGCTCGGGGTGTGCAGCGCGAGGGGCAGGTGGGCGCGGGCCGCGGCGAGCATGGCCACCCCGGCCACCTGCGACGTGCCGGTTACGCTGCGGACGTTCGACTGCGCGAACACGCGCTCGACGGCCACGACGTCGGGCCGGTGCCGGGTGAGCCACTCGTCGAGCGTCTCGGCCACCGTCAGCAGCCGCAGGTGCGGGGCCTGGTCCGGGGGCGTGCGCACCACCCCGACGTCCACGAGGCTGACCTTGCGGCCGGCGGTGGACTCGACGACGCCGAGCCCGCACCGGGTCATGCCGGGGTCCACTCCGAGGATGCGCACGCCGCTACTCTCGCACCGCGTGCCCACACCGGGGCGCAGCGCCCCTGCGCGTCCGGCGGACGTGCCGGGAATCACGCCGCCGGACGGCGCGCGGGTCGGTCAGTCCTCCTCGTCGAGCGCGGCCATGACCTCGTCGGAGGCGTTGAAGTTCGCGTAGACGTTCTGGACGTCGTCGCTCTCCTCGATCGCGTCGATGAGGTGCAGCACCTTGCGCGCGCCGTCGACGTCGACGTCGACCTCCATCGACGGCACGAACTGCGCCTCCGCGGAGTCATACTCGATGCCGGCCTCCTGCAGCGCGGTGCGGACGGCGACGACGTCGGTCGCCTCGGAGCGGATCTCGAAGGCCTCACCCAGGTCGATGACCTCGTCGGCGCCCGCGTCGAGCACCGCCGCGAGGACGTCGTCCTCGTTCAGGCCGTCGGTCTTGGGGGCGATGACGACGCCGCGCCGGTTGAACAGGTACGCCACCGAGCCCGGGTCGGCGAGGTTGCCGCCGTTCCGGGTGAACGCGACGCGGACGTCCGAGGCCGCGCGGTTGCGGTTGTCCGTCAGGCACTCGACGAGGAGTGCGACGCCACCGGGGCCGTACCCCTCGTACATGATCGTCTCGTAGTCGGCGCCACCGGCCTCGACGCCGGAGCCGCGCTTGACGGCGCGGTCGATGTTGTCCGCGGGCACGGAGTTCTTCTTGGCCGTCTGGACGGCGTCGAAGAGCGTCGGGTTGCCGGCCAGGTCACCGCCGCCCGTGCGGGCGGCCACCTCGATGTTCTTGATCAGCCGCGCGAAGAGCTTGCCGCGCTTGGCGTCGATCGCGGCCTTCTTGTGCTTGGTCGTGGCCCATTTGGAGTGACCGGACATGTGATCTCCTAGCTGCTTCGGTCGTGCGTGCGTGGCACGGCGGTGGCGTCCCGGACCATCGTGACGAAGAGACGGTGCACCCGCGTCTCTCCTCCGATCTCGGGGTGGAACGCGGTGGCGAGCAGCCTGCCGTACCGAACTGCCACGATCCTACCGTCGCCCTCGTCGCCCGGGGCCCGCGTGCGGGCCAGGACCTCCACGCCCTCCCCCGCGCGCTCGACCCACGGGGCGCGGATGAACACCGCGCGCAGGGGCGGGTCGTCCGGGCCCGCGCCGAGCGCCGGGGCGAGGAGGTCCTGCTCGAAGGAGTCGACCTGGCGCCCGAACGCGTTGCGCCGCACCGTCATGTCGATGCCGCCGAGCGTGGCCTGGTCGGCGGTCGCGCCCTCCACGCGGTCGGCGAGCAGGATCATGCCCGCGCAGGAGCCGTAGACCGGCAGTCCCTCGGCGATCCGCCGGCGCAGCGGCTCGAAGAGGTCGAAGGCGCGGAGGAGCTTCTCCATCGTGGTCGACTCGCCGCCGGGCAGGACCAGCCCGTCGACGGCGGCGAGCTCCGCCGCCCTGCGCACCGTGACCGCGGCGGCGCCCTCCGCGGTCAGGGCGACGACGTGCTCGCGCACGTCGCCCTGGAGGGCGAGGACGCCGATGGTCGGGGACACCTGGGTCCGCGCGGGCGAGGAGGGGGAAGCCGTCACGAACGGCAATTCTATGTCCGCGCCGGTACCGCTCCCCCGCGCCGGGCAGCGGGGCGGCGGACGGTCCGCCCGGTCGTCAGAGCGACGACTCGTCCAGGTGCGGGGTCGTGCCGTCCCACCCGTGGGTCAGCAGGGCGCGCAGCAGGTCCGGCAGCGGCCGCGGGTACACGGTCGTCCCGGCGGCGACGGCGGCCTCGAGCTCGGCCAGCGGCCACCAGCGCACCTCGTCCAGGACGTCGCGCTCGAGGTCCGTCCAGCCCGCGTCGACGATCGCCGCCGCGGAGGAGACCCGGGCGAGGAAGAACTCCTCGTCCTGCCGGCACGTGACCCGGGCGAAGTCGAACACCGCGCTCCGCGTGAGCACCGGGCCCTCGAGGTCGCCCGGCCCGACGACCAGGCCCGTCTCCTCGAGGACCTCCCGGGCGGCACCGACGCGGACGTCCTCCGTCGCGTCGAGCCCGCCGCCCACGGTGAACCACCAGGACCGGGTCACCTCACCGGCGTCGTGGCCGCGCACGAGGAGGACCCGACCCGACTCGTCCACGAGGATCACCCGCGCGGCCCGCCGGAACGGCACCCCGTCCGGGCCCGGGACCCACTCGGGTCCCAGGCCGTAGGTCAGGACGTCAGCCATGCCGGGCCAGGGTCACCAGCCGCGCTCGGCCAGGCGGTGCGGGACGGGGATCTCGTCCACGTTGATGCCGACCATGGCCTCGCCCAGACCGCGGGAGGCCTGGGCGATGACGCCGGGGTCGTCGAAGAAGGTCGTGGCCTTGACGATGGCGGCCGCGCGCTGCGCGGGGTTGCCGGACTTGAAGATGCCCGAGCCGACGAAGACGCCCTCGGCCCCGAGCTGCATCATCATGGCCGCGTCCGCGGGGGTGGCGATGCCGCCGGCGGTGAAGAGCACCACCGGGAGCTTGCCGGCCACGGCGACCTCCTTGACGAGGTCGTACGGGGCCTGGAGCTCCTTGGCGGCGAGGTACAGCTCGTCCTCGGGAAGGTTCTGAAGGCGCCGGAGCTCGTCGCGGATCTGACGCATGTGGGTCGTGGCGTTGGAGACGTCGCCGGTCCCCGCCTCGCCCTTGGAGCGGATCATGGCCGCACCCTCGGTGATGCGGCGCAGGGCCTCGCCGAGGTTGGTGGCGCCGCAGACGAAGGGCACGGTGAACCGCCACTTGTCGATGTGGTGGGAGTAGTCGGCCGGGGTGAGGACCTCGGACTCGTCGATGTAGTCGACGCCGAGGGACTGAAGCACCTGGGCCTCGACGAAGTGGCCGATACGGGCCTTGGCCATGACGGGGATCGTGACGGCGCTGATGATGGAGTCGATCATGTCGGGGTCGCTCATGCGCGAGACCCCGCCCTGGGCGCGGATGTCAGCGGGGACCCGCTCGAGCGCCATGACGGCGACGGCGCCGGCGTCCTCGGCGATCTTGGCCTGCTCGGCCGTGACGACGTCCATGATGACGCCGCCCTTGAGCATCTCGGCCATGCCCCGCTTGACCCGCGCGGTGCCCTGCTGCGGCGACTGGGCATCTCGCTCGACGGTGGCGAACTCGTTCTCTGACACGGTGACCTCTACGGGACGGGGGACGGACAGGGCCGAGTCTAGTCGGCGCCCGCACACGCCCTCCGCCACGTCTCAGCGGCGGTCAGGGGCCCGCGGTCAGGGCGCGGCGGCGGCGAGCACCGAGCGGCTGCGCAGCACCGTGTCCAGCAGCTCTCGCTCGTCGCGGCGCACACCGACGTCGTACCGGCCGCTCAGCCCGCGCTGACGGGCGAACGCCAGCGCGGTGGCCGCGGCCTGGAACTCGGTCATGGCGGCGCCGACGCGCGGCCCGCGGGACGCCGCCCAGGCGCGCGCCCGGCGTCGTCCCCGCATCGACGTCAGCATGGTGATCTCGTACGGGGCGAACCAACCGGCCTGGGCGTACTCGGTGAGCCGGTTGCCGATGGTGGCCTTCTCGTCGTTGCGCAGCCACACCACCAGGACGATGCCCGCGACGAAGAGCGGCACCTGGAACAGCCAGTAGAGGGCCTGGTACACCGCGAGGACGGCGGAGGCGTTCCAGACGGCGTGCAGCAGCATCGCGGAGACCAGGCCGAGCGGGAGGAGCCACACCCAGGCCGCGCGGCTGCGGGCGCGGGACGCGAACCCGAGCGCGATGCCCGTGCAGGCCGTGAAGGTCACGTGCGCGAACGGCGCCTGGAGCGCGCGGGAGACGAACACCTCGGTGAGGCTGTCCTGGAAGCGGACGAAGTACAGGACGTTCTCGGTGAACGCGAAGCCCGCCGCGACGACGGCGGCGTAGACGATGCCGTCGACCGGGCCGTCGAAATAGCGCCGGCGGAGCAGGAAGATGAGCAGGACGCCCAGGCCCTTGGCGCTCTCCTCCACGACGGGCGCGCCGAGCACCGAGGCGACGACCTCCGTGTGCATCGCGCTGCCGGTGGCCGCCAGCACCATGCGGCTGAACTGGTCGTTGAGGGAGAGCGAGACGGCGGTGGACACCCCGATGCCCCAGGCGAGCGCGGCGAGGAGCATGCTGCGCGGCTCGGGCTCCCAGCGGTCGACCCAGCTGACGACGACGAGGACGCCCACGAGCGGGCCGAACGCCAGCACCCCGGCCACGGCGGTGGGGACGGTGCCGCCCTCGCTGAGCACCAGGGACAGCACCCAGATCACGCCCACGAGGCCGAGGGCGATGCCGACCGTCTCCACCACCAGCGTGGAGGTGCGCCGCGGCGGCGCCTGACGCCACTGGGGCTGCGCGGGGAACGGCGCCCCCGGGGCGTGCGGTCCGCTGCTCATGCGCGCCACCCTAGGGCCATCACGGCGACGACGGCGGAGCGGGACCGCGGCTCAGTGCTGCGGCCGTGCGTCGTCCATGTCGAAGGGCTCGGGCAGCGGGGCGCGGCCGGCGAGGTGGAACACCCGGACGACGCTTCGGGCCCGGATGCGCCGGACCTGCTGGACGTGGGCGTTGTGGAACCGGCGGGCCAGCTGCAGGCGGTACCAGGCCTGGTCCAGCTGGGCGAGCACGTCGCGGGCCCTGGGGTCCTCGGCCAGCTCCGCGCGCTCCTCGTCGGCGCCGAGCACGGCCCGCAGGGTGCGGCTCAGCTCGCTCTCCAGCAGCCCACGGTCCACCCGCGGCCCGCCCGCCGGGTCGGGCGGCGGGGCGGCCAGGGCGTCGGCCTCGGGCCGGCCCTCCAGGCCGTCGCGGACGAGCCCGACGGGGGCGGCGTCGATGGCCCGCAGCGCCACGTCCGTGACGATGAGGGCCTCCGCCGGGTCGAGCACGCCGCACCCGGCGAGCTCGGTGGCCGCGGTGGCGCGCCGCACCAGCTGGGCCTCGAGGGTGGTCCTGGAGCGCAGCACGGTGCGGTGCAGCCGGTCCACCCGCGAGGCCTGGACCCACAGCGCCCACGCCGCGACGGCCAGGACGCCGACGGCGACCAGCGCCCACTCGCTCAGGCCCACGTCTGGCCCTCTCCCCCGGTGACCAGCTGGGTCGCTGCCCGCAGCCGCCCGAACATGGTGCGTGAGCGCGGGTCCTCCCGGACCCGGGCGTGGGCCGTCGAGAGCACGAGGTCGTAGACCGAGAGCACCTGGCTCGTCACCCGCGACCAGTCGTAGCGCCGCACGGCGACGGCGGCCCGCTCGCGTGCCGCCCGGGTCGACGCCGGGTCGCGGAGCACCTCGACGAGGGTGCGCGCCAGGCTGGCGCTGTCGCCGCGGTGAAAGAGCCGGCCCAGCTCCCCGCCGTCGAGGACGGCCTGGAAGGCGGGGATGTCCGCGGCGACCACCAGCGAGCCGGCGCTCATCGCCTCCACGAGGACGATGCCGAAGCTCTCGCCGCCGGTCTGCGGGGCGACGTAGACGTCCACCGAGGCGAACAGGCTGGCCTTCTCCTCGTCGCTGATGCCGCCGAGGAAGGTCACGGAGTCCCCGAACCGGGCCAGGAGGGCGCGCTCGTCGGCGGCGTCGCCGCGGCCGGCGACGAGGAACCGCGCGCCCGGGACCTGCTCGAGCACGGGGCCGACGGCGTCGGCCAGGATGGGCAGCCCCTTGCGGGGCTCGTCCAGGCGGCCGAGGAACGCCACGGTGGGCCGCTGCGGCGTCCCCGACCAGGCGGGGTTGCGCGGCGCGGCGGCGAACCGGTCGACGTAGACGCCGTTCGGGACGACGACGGCGTCGCCGCCGAGGTGCTCCACCAGGGTGCGCCGCGCCTCCTCGGACACCGCGATCCGCCCGGTGATCTTCTCGAGCATGGGGCCCACGAGCGGCGAGATCGCCTGAAGCGCGCGCGAGCGTTCCATGGAGGAGTGGAAGGTGCCGACGACGGGACCGTCGGCCACCCACAGCGCCAGCATGCCCGCCGACGGGATGACCGGCTCGTGGATGTGCAGCAGGTCGAAGTCGCCCTGATCGACCCAGCGGCGCACGCGCCCGGCGACGACTGGCCCGAAGTTCAGCCGCGCGACCGAGCCGTTGTACGGGATCGCCACCGCCCGCCCGGTGGAGACGACGTAGTCGGGGACCGGCGTGGCGTCCTCCGCGGGCGCCAGCACGCTCACCTCGTGGCCCAGGCGGATCAGCTCCTCCGCGAGGTCACGGATGTGGAACTGCACCCCGCCCGGCGCGTCGAAGGAGTACGGGCAGACCATGCCGACCCGCATCAGCGCGGGTCCCGGGCGGCGGGCGCCGCCGTCGGCACGGAGGCGGGTTCCGCCGTCGGAGCGGGGCCGGCGGCGGCGGGTTCCGCCGTCGGTGCGGGGCCGGCGCCGGCGGGTTCCGCCGTCGGAGCGGGGCCGGCGGCGGCGGGTTCCGCCATCGGTGCGGGGCCGGCGGCGGAGCGGGCCAGGCGGTCGGCGTCGAGGTCCTCGAGGAAGACCTTCTGGAGCATGTGCCACTGCGCCGGGTGACGGCGGATCGCGTCGGCGAGCCAGTCGACCCAACGCTGCGTGAGCTGCTCGACCGTGTCCTCCCTGCCGCGGTCCAGGCGCGGGGAGAACTCGATCACGAGGCCCCACGGCGTGCCGGCCGCGCGGCGGCGGGCGCCGCGGAGCCGCTCGTGGCGCACCATCGTGGCGTGCAGGGCGCGGCCGGCGGCCAGGCTCAGTGCGGCGGGGCCGGGCGCGACGCGTGCGCGGTGGCCGAGCAGGTCCACCTCGATGCCAGTGCGGGACAGGTCGCGGTCGGCGAGGAGCGGGATGATCGCCGCCTCGGCGCGCGCGTGGCGGAGCAGGTCACGGAAGACGGACCCGCCCTTCTCCAGCGGGATGATGGTCATCCCCAGGCCGGTGCGGAAGTCGAGGAAGCCCTGGAAGATCTCCTCCGGCTCCAGGTGCTCGGCCACGGTGACGACGTGCGCGAGGTCCTGCTCGCCCCAGGCGCCGGCAAGGTCCCAGTTGCCCGAGTGGGACAGGGCCGCGACAACGGAGCGGCCGGCCTCGAACTCGGCCCGCAGCGGGCCGTCGCCGGTCACCCGGACGCGCGCGGCCACCTGCTCGGCGGACATCCCCGGCAGCTGGAAGGCCTCCCGGTAGTAACGCAGGTAGGCACGCAGGTTCTGCCGGGACACCCGGCGCAGGGCGCGCCGGCCCAGGTCCGGGCGGATGCGCGCGAGGTTGGCCTCGAGCTGCCGGATGCCGCCGACCCGGGCGAGCCACGCCCCGTCGGCGGCCAGGCTGAAGAGCCCGCGGGTCACGGGCTCGGGCAGCCGCACCACCGCGCCCTGCGCGAGCCGGAAGACCCGCACGGCGTCCAGGCTCACCGTGGCGCGCCTTCGGAGCCCCCCGGGGCGGACGGGCCGGACGTGCCGGGCGCCTCAGTCCCGCGCGCCTGGACGTAGACGGTGCGCATGCGCTGGACGACGGTGACGGCGCTGGCCAGGGCGAGCAGCCCGAGGGCCGCCGTCATGACCTCGGCCGGGAGCCCGAGGCCGACCAGCAGGGTGGCGACGAGGACGACGACGAGGCGGTCGGCCCGCTCGGCCAGCCCGATGTTCGCGGTCATGCCGAGCCCTTCGGCGCGCGCCTTGGCGTAGGGCACGACGCCGCCGAGTACGAGGCAGGCAAGCGCGGCCGCGGAGGTCGCGGTGCCCGTGGCGCCGTCCAGGTGGCGCAGCGACCAGAGCAGGACGCCGGAGAAGATGGCCGCGTCGGCGAGGCGGTCCATGGTGGAGTCCAGGAACGCCCCCCAGCGCGAGCTCCGGCCCAGCTGCCGGGCCATCTGACCGTCGAGGTTGTCCGCGACGACGAGCGCCCCGAGCACGAGCGCCCCCACGGCGAGATGGCCGGTGGGCAGCAGCGTGAGGGCGGCGCCCGTCACGGCCACCGTGCCGACGACGGTGACGACGTCGGGGCTCACTCCGAGGCGCACCAGCAGCCGTGCGGCCGGCCCGAAGACGATCGTGGCGAAGCCTCGCCCGCTCCTGCTCAGCACTACTGCTCCGTCCTGCGGGCCGCGTGCCCGTCCGTCGCGGCGACCTGGTCCCAGCCGCGCGCGAGCAGGTCCCGGGTGTCCCCGAGGATCTGCGGCAGCGCCTTGGTCCGGGCGATGATCGGGAAGAAGTTGGCGTCGCCGCCCCACCGGGGCACCACGTGCTGGTGCAGGTGCCCGGCGATGCCGGCCCCCGCGACCGCGCCCTGGTTCATCCCCAGGTTGAACCCGTGGGGCGCGGAGACGTCGCGGAGCACCCGCATCGCGGTGGCGCTGAGGGTGCCGATCTCGTCGCGCTCGTCGTCGGTGAGGTCGGTGAGGTCCGCGACGTGGCGGTACGGGCAGACGAGCAGGTGCCCGGGGTTGTACGGGTAGAGGTTGAGCACCACGTACGCGGACGCGCCGCGGTGGACGATCAGGCCGTCCTCGTCGGTGCGCCCGGGGGCGCGGCAGAACGGGCACGCCGCCTCGCCGTCGTCCTCGGGGCGGTCGTCGCCGTCGATGTACGCCATCCGGTACGGGGTCCACAGGCGTTGGAAGGCGTCCGGGACACCGGCGTGGTCGGCGGCCGGCTCGGCCTGGACGCGGTCGGGCTGGGCCGGCTCGGCCGCCGCCGGCTCGGCGCCGCTGCGCTGCTCGTCCACGCTCAGACCTGCTCCCGGCCGGCGATGGCTGCCGTGATCCTCTCGACCGCCTCGGCGACCGGGACCTGGTTCTCCTGGTGGCCGTCCCGGAACCGGAACGACACGGCGCCCGCCTCGACGTCCTCGCCGCCGGCGATGAGCACGAAGGGCACCTTCTCCTTGGCGGCGTTGCGGATCTTCTTGCCGAAGCGGTCGTCGGAGTCGTCGAGCTCGACGCGCACGCCCTTGGCCCGCAGCTGATCGAGGACGCCGCGGAGGTAGTCGTCGAAGGCGTCGGCCACCGGCACGCCGAGCACCTGCACGGGGGCGAGCCACGCCGGGAACGCGCCCGCGTAGTGCTCCAGCAGCACGGCGAAGAACCGCTCGATCGAACCGAACAGGGCGCGGTGGATCATCACCGGCCGCTGCCGCGAGCCGTCCGCGGCGGTGTACTCGAGGTCGAAGCGCTCTGGCAGGTTGAAGTCCAGCTGGATCGTGGACATCTGCCAGGTGCGGCCGATGGCGTCCTTCGCCTGGACGGAGATCTTCGGGCCGTAGAAGGCCGCGCCGCCCGGGTCGGGCACGAGCTCGAGCCCGGACGCGGTGGCGACCTCCTCGAGGGTGCGGGTCGCCTCCTCCCAGGCGTCGTCGGTGCCGACGGACTTCTCCGGGTCGCGGGTGGAGAGCTCGAGGTAGAAGTCCTCCAGGCCGTAGTCCTTGAGCAGGCCGAGGACGAAGGTGAGCGTGCGGGTCAGCTCGTCCTTCATCTGCTCGCGGGTGCAGTAGATGTGCGCGTCGTCCTGGGTGAAGCCGCGCGCCCGGGTGAGGCCGTGGACCACGCCGGACTTCTCGTACCGGTAGACCGTGCCGAACTCGAACAGCCGCAGCGGCAGCTCGCGGTAGGAGCGGCCGCGGGAGTCGAAGACGAGGTTGTGCATCGGGCAGTTCATCGGCTTGAGGTAGTAGTCCTGCCCCTGCCGGCGCACGTTGCCCTCGGCGTCGAGCTCCTCGTCGAGGTGCATCGGGGGGTACATGCCCTCGGCGTACCAGTCGAGGTGCCCGGAGATCTCGAACAGCTGCTTCTTGGTGATGTGCGGGGTGCTGACGAAGGAGTAGCCCTCCTCCAGGTGCCGACGGCGGGAGTAGTCCTCCATCACGGTGCGCACGATCCCGCCCCTGGGGTGGAAGACGGCGAGGCCGGAGCCGATCGCGTCGGGGAAGGAGAACAGGTCCATCTCCGCGCCGAGGCGGCGGTGGTCGCGCCGCTCGGCCTCGGCGAGCCGCTCCGTGTAGGCCTTCAGTTCGTCCTTGCTGGGCCAGGCGGTGCCGTAGACGCGCTGGAGCTGGGGGTTCTTCTCACTGCCGCGCCAGTAGGCGGCGGCAGAGCGCATGAGGGTGAAGCCGTTGCCGAGCAGCTTGGTCGAGGGCAGGTGCGGCCCGCGGCACAGGTCCTTCCAGGCGACCTCTCCCCCGCGGCGGACGTTGTCGTAGATGGTCAGCTCGCCGCCACCCACCTCGACCGAGGCGCCCTCGGCGACCTCGCCGTCGGAGTCGTGCCCGGGGCCCTTGAGCCCGATGAGCTCGAGCTTGTAGGGCTGGTCGGCGAGCTCCGCGCGGGCCTCCTCCTCGGTGACGACCCGGCGGCGGAAGGTCTGCCCCTCCTTGACGATGCGGGACATCACCTTCTCCAGCGCCTTGAGGTCCTCCGGGGTGAACGGCTGCTCGACGTCGAAGTCGTAGTAGAACCCGTCCTTGATGGGCGGCCCGATGCCGAGCTTCGCGTCGGGGTTGACCTGCTGGACCGCCTGGGCGAGCACGTGCGCGGCCGAGTGCCGCAGGATCATCAGGCCGTCCGGGCTCTCCAGGGTGACGGGCTCGATGCTCGCGCCGCCCGGCAGCGTGGCCAGCTCGACGGCGAGGTCCCGCAGGTCGCCGTCGACCCGGAGGGCGACGACGTCGCGGCGGTCGGCGAAGAGGTCCGCGCCGGTCGTCCCACCGGTGACCGTCTGCTGAACGCCGTCGATGGTCAGTGGGTGGTCGGTGGCCACGGTGTGTCTCCTGCTCGTGCTGCGGATAAGGACACAGCGATCGTACCGATGCGGCGGCAGGCGCCCGACGTCGCCGCCGGGCCGGGGTACCCGGCGGCGGCCGCCGCTCCGCCCGGGGACGACGAAGAGGCCCGGAACCATGCGGTTCCAGGCCCTGGTGGATCACCCATGGGCTCTTAAGGCTGAATCTGGAAGGCAATCGGAGGAGGCTGAAACTCGAGTGGCTCACGAGGCGGCGGGACCGGATCACGACCGGGTTGAGTGCCAGGGAGGACCCGCCGATGCTGAATGACGCACCACCTCGTTCTGACCACGCAGCCGATCGCCGGATCCCAAAGACGTTCGCGGGTCCTCCGTGGTCCAGCGGACGCTTGGAGCTCAAGCGATGCGACTTCTACCTGGCGATATGGAACCCATCGTCCCAGGTCACGGCGGCACCCGTCGCTCATGACTCGCCTACGCCATCGGTGGATCCAGGATCAGAGGGAACGCTCACGGCGATTCCGGTGGCGTTTCCAACCTCTGTGTGAGGGGGGTGCTGGCCAGGTCGTGAGCACCGGTGAAGGTCCAGCGCCGTCGGTAGCGACGGCGGCGCGTTCGGCCGTGATGTGATCGAGGTTGTCCACGGCACGGCCGGGCTAGGGGCACGCCCGTAGCCAGTTCGCGGCGGTCGGCCGCCGGGAGGCCGAGCTTGTCCCGGGCGCGGGCGACGAGGACGCGATGCCTCCGCGAACGGCTTACTAACATTTCCGGCGAAAGTGTTAGTAGTATCGCCGACGTGGAGACACTTCCCGTCCCTGGCCTCGGCTACGAGGACCACACCTGGGTCGCCGAGAGCGACGGCACGTCCTCGCGCGCCAAGATCTCCGCCGCCTCGGGCCCGTACCGCTCCGCCGTCGTGCCCGACCTCGCCGAGTACGACCCTCGACTCCCGGCCGACCTCGCCGCGGACGCCGAGGAAGCCACCTCCGCGTTGTCGCGCTTCGACGCCTACGCCCGCTCCGTGCTCGGGGTCGACTCCCCCACGCTCGGGCCGATGTCGTCCATCCTGCTGCGCACCGAGTCCACCTCCTCGTCGCAGATCGAGAACCTCACAGTCGGCGCCCGCCAGCTCGCCCTGGCCGAGATCGGCCAGTCCACCTCCGGCAACGCCCAGGTGGTCGTCGCCAACGTGCGCGCCATGGAGGCCGCGCTCGAACTGGCCGACCAGCTGGACGAGCAGGCCGTGCTGACCATGCAGGCCGAGCTGCTGCACGCCCAGCCCGGCTGGGAGCAGCACGCCGGCCGCTACCGCGACGGACTCGTGTGGGTCGGCACCAGCAGCATCTCCCCGCGCGGTGCCTCCCATGTCGCCCCGCAGCCCGAGCAGGTGCCCGCCGCGATGGCGGACCTGATGCGGTTCATGCGCCGCGACGACCTGCCCGTGCTCGTCCAGGCCGCCATCGCCCACGCCCAGTTCGAGACGATCCACCCGTTCGCCGACGGCAACGGGCGCACCGGCCGAGCCATCGTGCACGCGCTGCTGCGCGCCAAGGGCGTGCTGCGCTCGACCACGGCGCCGGTGTCGGCCGGACTGCTCAAGGACACCGACGGCTACTTCGACGCGCTGACCGCGTACCGCGCCGGCGACGCCCGTCCCATCGTCGAGCGGTTCTCCGACGCCTCCCGGTTCGCCGCCTTCTCCGGCGCCCAGCTCGTCGACGACCTCGCCGCCCAGGTCGACGACGCCCGCCAGCGGCTGACCGGCTTGCGCCCCCAGGCCGCGGCTTGGCGGGTCGTGCCGCACCTGGTCGCCCACCCGGTGGTCAACGCGAACCTGCTGACCACCACCCTCGGCCTGAACCAGATGGCCGCCCAGCGCGCCCTCGCCCAGCTCACCGACGCCGGCGTGCTCGAGGAGCGCACGGGGAAGCAGCGCAACCGCGTCTGGCAGCACCTCGGGATCATCGAGGTGCTCGACGTCTACGCCCAGCATCTGCGCCGGACCTGACCCGGGTGCCTGGTTACGACGACCATCACCACGACGCGCACCGTCGCCTGAGACGCACACCGTGGCCATCGCCGCCGCCCAAGAAGGCGCCCGCGCGGCCGGAGCGAAGGAATCCACCCTCGGCGCCGGCATTGCCGCCGCGACGGACTTCGTCACCGACGTCGGTCGCCACGCAATCACCGACGTCACGGTCGGCGGGGAACGGGGAGACCTGGTCGCACGCATCACTGTGACCGGCACCGCGACTTCCGTCCTGCCCGGCTTCGCACCGCAGATCACCGCGCGGGCCGAGGCACCCGTGGAAAAGGGCGACGGCACCATGAACCGGCTGCGGAGGCGCTTGCACCGCGGCGGCGACCGCGGGTCGTCGTCGCTCGAGGCGGCGATTGTCGTGCCCGCGTTCATCCTCTTCGTCGGTCTGCTGATTTACGCCGGCCGCACCGCCGTCGCCCACCAGGGCGTCGAGGGCGTCGCCTACGACGCCGCCCGGTCCGAGTCCATCGCCCGCACCCCCGCCGAGGCCCAGACCCGTGCCGCGACGGCGGTCGACTACGCGCTCGTGGCTCAAGGGCTGCGGTGCGCGAGCCACGACATCGACCTCGACGCCTCCGGCCTGGACAAGCCGGTCGGTCAGCCTGGCACGGTCACCGCGACCGTCTCGTGCACGATCGACCTGGGAGACCTCGCCGTGCCCGGCGTGCCGGGCCAGCGCACGGTTTCCGCGACCATGTCCGCCGTCGTCGACGCCTACCGGGCGGCGCCATGAACCGGCTGCGCCAGGCCGTGTGGCGGTGGCTGGCGGCGGCCGGGCGTGACGAGCGCGGCTCGATCTCGGTGTGGGCGGCGACGTCGGCGGTCATCATGATGATCTGCGTCGGCATCGCCCTCGACCTTGGCGCCCAGGTCCACGCCCAGCAGCACGCCCGCGGCGTCGCCGCGCAAGCGGCCCGCGTCGGCGGCCTGCACCTGGATGCCGCCGCCGTCACCGGCGCCTATCCGTCCATCGCTGTCGGCGAGGCCCGCGTCGCCGCGCAGGCCTACCTCGACGCCTCCGGCGTGGCGGGGACCGTGACCGTCACCGGCGGCGACACCGTGCACGTGTCCGTGACTGACACCTACGACCCACGCTTCCTCGAGATCTTAGGGGTCTCGAACCTGACCGTCACCGGGGATGCCTCCGCCCAGGTGATTCGCACGTTGGGAGACCGCGAACAATGACCTCCCTCAAGCAACGGCTCTTCGGGCTGCTCGTCACTCTCGGCCTGGTCGCCTTCGCCGTCGGGTTCCCCGCGCTGCTGACGCTCATCGGTCTCAGCCCCGCCGGCATCGCCGCCCACCCCGCGTGGGCGCACCTGCTCGACGCCGCGGACTGGAAGGTGGTGTGGGTCGGGCCGGGCATCTTGGGCTGGGGCGTGTGGTCGGTCCTGGTCTACTGCCTGTTCGTCGAGCTGGTCGCCGCAGTCCGTAACGTCCACGCCCCTGAGCTCCACGGTCTGTCGCTGCCGCAGCACACGGCTCGCACCCTGATCGCGTGAGCCGCGCTGCCTTTCATCACCACGAGCGTGTCCGTCCCGCTCGCCGCCACCGCCGCCGCCGGCTCGGAGGGCCGCCGCCACCACCGAGGACGACGTCGCCTCCCTCGACCCACCCGTCCCGCAGTCGACCGCGGGCGCTGTGCTCGCGGCCTACCCGACCCTTGAGGACGACCTGAAGCTGTGGCGAATGGGTGACAAGTGCCCGGTGCCGCGGGTGATGCTGCTCGGCAAGCTCCGCGCCACCGCGCACGGCGTCAGCAAGGAGGTGTCCGAGCGCAAGCATCACTACATCGAGCTGATGACCTACCTGTGGTCTCACCCGCACGGCGTCACCTCAGCGACTCTGGCCGATGAGTTCGGGTACACGCGCGAGCGCGCCCGCGTCGAGGTCAGCCATCTGCGCAAGTACCTCGGCACCGACCCGCGCACCGGCGAGACCTACCTGCCCACCGCCCCAGGCACCCGCGAGCGCACCGAGAACGGCTGGACCGGCTACACGCTGCGCGGCGTGCTGTTCGACGTCGACCTCTTCCGCCGCCTACGCGCCCGTGCCCAAGCACGCGGCGCCGACGGGATGCCTGACCTCCTCGCCGCTCTGCGCCTGGTCCGCGGTGAGCCGTTCGCGGACCTGCGCCCCGACTCGTGGAGATGGATGTTCGAGGGCGAACGCTTCGACCAGGAGTTCGCCGCCGCGATCAGCGACGTCGCCCACCTCATCGCCAACCGCGCCATGAAGGACGGCGACCTGCCCACCGCCCGCCGCGCCGCCGAGATCGCACTCAGCGCCTCCCCATACGACGAAATCTCCCGCCTCGACCTCGCCAAGGTCGCCGAGCTCGAAGGCAACCACGCCGAGGCCGCGCAGATCAGGGGCGAAGGCATCTTCGAGCGCACCGACGACTACCGCGGCCCGCTCGACCCGTCGGAGCGGACAGGAAAGATCGCGTCGACGCGTCGACGCCGCCCCTAGCGGCGGTTGGCGGGTGGGTCTGGGCGCCGACGAGGCGCTGGAGTTCCTCCACACTCATGAGGTACGCGTCGCGGCGGGTGCGGTCGGGGCGTTTGTCGGCCTCAATGGCGACCTGCTCGTCGAGCATCCGCTGGTACATGTCGGCAAACGGTGCGTGAGCGTTGCCCCGCGGTCGTTCTTGGCAGAGAAGGCGTACTGCAGCTCCGGCCAGCGCTCATCGCCGACCAGGTAGTGGGCGTACAACGGTAGCCCCGCCTCTCGGCAGTCGTTGAGGTCGAAACCGGCGAAGCGCAGGCTGTGGACGAGTTCGCTGACGAGTTCGAGCCATCGCCCCTCAGCCTGTTGATGCTGAACGTCGCGATCCGGAACAGGTCCGGCACGACCGCGCTGTCGCTGGCGCTGAGCTCGGGGTCGATGCCTGCAAACTCGGTCGTACACTCACGAGAGAACCCGTGTTCAAAACCATCACGGAGAAGCCCGCGTTCAAGAACGCGGCACGGTAGCACCTGTGCATAGTCCCCGCCGGACGGGTACTACGGGTGGCAGAAGCTCGGTGAGGCCGGGAAGAAAGAGCAGCCGTACTACCTGCACGCCGAGGACGGTTCCATCCTGGCCTTCGCCGGTCTGTACGAGTGGTGGAAGGACCCGTCCATGCCGGACGACCACCCGGACAAGTGGCGGTGAACCAACACGGTTCTGACCACGAGCGCGTCCGACGGGCTCGGGCACGTGCACGACCGCTCGCCGGTGAACGTGCCGGCTGACCTGCTCGACGGCTGGCTCGGCCCGGACCTCACCGACCCAGACAAGGTGCGGGAACTCGTCGCCGCCGTGCCCGAACCGAGGCTGGTTCCGCGGCCGGTCGGCAAGGCCGTGGGCCCGGTTCGCAACAACGGACGGGAGCTCGTCGAGCCGGTCGAGACCTGACCGTGCGCATCGCCGGCGCCGAATTCCGCGTAGCCGTCCCCCACTGAAGGGCTAACACGCACTAACGCAGTTGCAGGTGCCAGCGCACCAACCTTGTGGCTCGGGCCGCGGTCTGGTGAGCGGTAACCCAAGAGGTCGTGAGAGGAGGGCGGTCGAGCTTCGTGGCAGAGCCTTGTGTGGTCACGGCTTCAGCAGCCCGGACGGCGAGACCCCCGGATGACGTGAGGAGATCCTGACGCGCAGCACCGTGGGTCGGATCAGGAGCTCCAGCGGCGGTCGCAGAATGACCGCCTCGCCGTCGAGCCCTGCGTGGACCGGCTCTTTAGCGTCGATGACCACGGAGCTGGCGGTCCACGCCCGGCCGGCCTGAGGCCGGGGGCCATCTGGGAGGTCCAGGACCACTATTCCGAGCTGCCCACTGGCCAGTGTGGGCCGGGTCCCGGTCACGAGCGGCCGATTCAACGCGTAGGGGTTGTTGGACACGAGCACGGCGGCCGGATGCGCGTGCTCGCGACCCCGGTCGTCGACGATGTGCAGTGCGGGGGCGGCTCGGCTCGGCCCGAGCACCGCCCGGACTGTCTCCGCGAGGGTCCGCACCTTCGCATCGCGGTACCCGGAGCGCTGGATCGCCTCGCCGTAGATCCCCAGCGAGACGTTGTTGAGGAACAAGCGCCCGTCGACCTTGCCGACGTCGATCCGGCGCTCGACCCCCTCGGTAAACGCCTCCAGCGCACCTACGAGATCGCGCCGATCCACACCGAGGTCGAGGGCGAAGTGGTTGCGGGTCCCGGCCGGGATGCAGACGAGGGCCAGCCCGTGGGTGACCGCCGCTGCCGCGGCGACGGCAAGCGAGCCGTCGCCGCCGGCAACGCCTAGGCCGTCGGCGCCCCCGCGCACCGCGTCGGCGACGAGCTCGTCGAGGCTCGCGTCCGGGCCGAAGGTGAAGACGTCGATCCCGAGCGCTCGGGCCCGCCCGGCGAGGTCCGCGTGCACCGCCTTCCCGCCGCCGGAGGCCGGGTTGATGAACAGCACGGGCCGTCGCAACGGGGCGGCCGGCGTCCATCCATGCCGCAGGGGGCTGGGCCGGGGCAGCTCGGGCGCGCTCATCGGGGCCGCTCACAACCACCCGGCGCGCCGGAAGTTCCAGTGGAGGGCCCAGACGGCGGCGACCATGACTGCCAGCGCGTAGGCGTAGCCGAAGGGCCAGGTGAGCTCGGGGATGTGGCTGAAGTTCATGCCGTAGATCCCGGCGATGATCGTGGGCGCGGCCGCGATCGCGGCCCATGCCGACACCTTCTGCATGATCACGTTCTGACGGACGGTGACGCGCGACAGGTTGGCACTGAGCAGGCCGTCGAGGCGGCCCGACAGCAGCTCCACCTCCTCGGACAGTCGGCGAGCGTGGTCGCCGGCATCCCTCAGGAGGGCGCGCACGCCGTCTGGGGACATCACCGGCTCGCCGCGCTGGAGCGTGTCAAACACGGCGAGCACGGGATGCACCGCCCGGCCGAGCTGGTCGACGCGGCGGTGGTGGAGGTAGATCGCCTCGCTCTGATCCCGATCTCCCTGGAAGACGGCCTGCTCCATCCGCTGGGCCTCATCGACCAAGAGGTCGGCCACGCGCTCAGCATCGTCGACCACCGTGTCGAGCACGGCCCACAGGGCCGCCATCGGGCCGAGCGCCGTGACCACCGGATGCCCGTCGATGCGCCGGCGGATGCTGCCGAAGACGTCGCCGGCTGACCGGCTGACCACGATGGCGTACCGCGCTCCCACGAAGACGTCGAGCTCGCCGACGTCGAGCTGTCCCACGGCCTCGTCGTAGCGGACCGTCTTGACGACGACGAAGACGCAACCACCATACGCCTCCAGCTTCGGGCGCTGGTGGCCCTCGAGCGCGTCTTCGACGGCGAGCGCTGGCAGGTCGAAGCATCCGCTGAGCTCGTCGAGCTCCTCGCGAGCGGGCTGGCTCACCGCCACCCACACGAACCCCGGCCCTTCGCGGGACAGGCGAGCGGCGTCGGCGACGCTCGTCGCCTCCGCGTCGCGAACCCCGGCGTGGTACCGCGCGGAGTCGACGATCACGGCCGATCCAGACTCGACACCGGGCGGCCTCACACGCTACGGCCGCAGGTGGATAGACAGGGCCCGACGAACTCGGTCATCCGCTCGCCTCCAAGGACGCCGCCGAAGAAGCCTGCCCCCGTGCCTTGCTGACGAAGTCGACGGAACACAGAGTAGTAGCAGCGGAAGACCAGAAGCCAGGGCGCCAGGTGGCCGACCGCGCTCACGGACAGGAGGAAACGATGGCCCTGACCAGAATGAGCTGTTTGCGGGAGCCGGTGGATCTCGGCGGCGCGTGCTTGGGCGCGGTCCGATGACGAGTCCTGCCGGCGCGGACGCACCGGTGCCACCCACGTCAGCCGCGCGTCCCGCCGGGCCGCCGTCGGGCCGCCTCGCCGCGCGCTTGGAGGCGCGCGACATGACGCCGCCGTCCGTCCTCGACGACCTCACACGGCTCGACCTGGCGACGTACCAAGCGATCGCCGAGACCCCGACGCCCACGCTCGACGAGCCGCTCCGCCGGCTGTCCCTCGTCGCCAGCCACTCCAAGCTCTGGATGGGGATCGCCGCGCTCATCGCGGCGCTGGGCGGAGCCTCGGGTCGTCGCACGGCCGTCACGGCGCTGACGGCGGTGGCGGTCAACTCGCTCGTCGTCAACCTCCCGCTGAAACTGCTCGGCCGACGTGCCCGGCCGGACCGTGTGGCAGCACGCGTGTCGCCGACCCGCCAGGTCCCGATGCCGACGTCGCCCTCGTTCCCCTCGGGTCACGCGGCGTCCGCGTTCGCCTTCGTCGCTGCGGTGGCGCGGACGATGCCCGGCGTGGCCCGCTGCTTGAGGGCGCTGGCGTACCTCGTCGGCTACTCCCGCGTCCACACCGGCGTCCACTATCCCGGCGATGTCATCGTCGGGGCCTTCGTCGGCACGGCGATCGGCGAGTCCGTCGCCTACGCCGCCAGCCATCGACCGCGTGGTAGGCGGTAGCGCCGACGGGATCCCGTGCAGCGGACGGCCACGAGGGTCAGTGGATCAGCCTCTCGAGCAGCAGCAGCACCACCCCGAGCGCTCCCTCGACCGCCGCGAATAGGCCCGCGCGGAGCCATGTCGCGCCGGCACGTCGGCCGGCGACGAATCCCCAGCCGACGATCTGAGCGATTGCGGCGGCCATCGCGAGCGCCGCGCCGGTCTCGCGCGACCACGCACCGACCCACGCGAGCGCGAGCAGGAGCGTGGGGACGACCGCCGCTTCGACGAGTGGCCATTCGCGGCGTGCAATGGTGAGCGCGTCGCGGCGCCGGAACATCTGGCCTGCCGAAATCCGCGCGCCGACGACCTCCGACCACCAGTGCGCCAGCCAGAAGACGAGCATCGATCCGAAGGCGGTCAACGTCATCGCGCGCGCGTCGCGTCCGACCTCGAAGGAGAGCCCGACGACGGAGGCGACGAGGAACGATCCGTAGACGGCGGCGCCGAACCGGATGCTCGCACGCGATTCGAACGGGGCGTTCGCCGTGCCGTCCTGCGCTCTCACTTCGAGGCGGGCGAGTCGGCGGCGGACGTCGCGCGGGCGTTCGTCCGTTGCTGTGGCCATGGGGGGCTCCTCCCTCGTGTTTGCGAACACAAGGGAGCGTGGTCCGCCCCGCTGCCAGACCGCTGCCGCAGGCGCGGTCGCGGCTGCCACGCGGGCCGGCGCGCGGGATCGCCGGCTCAGGAAGGCGCGGCCGCGGCTGTCGTCTCGGCGCCGTCGCCCAGACCTGCCAGGCGGACTGCAGCCGCCGCGGCCGGGTCCTCCGACAGCACCACGAAGAGGCTCTCGCGCGGCCGGTGCGCCCGCGGGGCCTTGGACCACGTGAGCACGTTGCGATATAGTTTCGCGGCCGTCTCGGCGTCGCCGGCCACCGCGAGGACGCGACCGAGTTCCACGCGCGCATGGGCAGCGGCCCAAGACGCACGCGCCGCCTCGGCCGTAGCCAGCGCGCGTCGTGCGAGCTCTTCGGCCTGGGTGACGTCGCCGCCCGCGAGGGCGCTCGACGCGAGCCCGGACAGCGCGAACGCGGCGTGATCGGCGAGGCCTGTTCGACCTGCGAGGTCGAAGGCGCGACGGTACGCGACCGTTGCGGCGCGGCTGTCGTGCCGGTGCTCGGCGACCCACGCCTCGAGCAGCACCGCGGGAACGAGGAACGCGTCGAAGCCTGTGGCCTTGGCGTGACGGCGCGCTTCCGCTGCCATGGCGGCGACCGTGGCGACTTCACCCGCCGCTGCGGCGACCTGCGCACGGAGGAGGCCGGCCGCTGCGCTCGCCCAGTGGTTCTCGCCGGCGAGCCTCGCACACCCCCGTCCCGCGAGCGCGGCACCCCGTTCGACGTCGCCTGCCTCGGCGATCGCGAGGCCGAGCGCCGCCTCGACCAGGCCGAGCTCCGGAGATGCCGCCTCGCCGCCTTCGACCGCGAGGGCCCGTTCGCCGATCTCGATCGCGGCGTCGAGGTCGAGTTCCTCGGTGGCGAGGTAGCAGCGGAAGGCCTGGAGCTCGAGCCACTCGCCGACCGGCACGGTCCCTGACGCCGCGGCCAGCGCGAGCTCAAGGAAGCGTCGGCCCTCGGCCACGCGTTGGGCGAGGATGAAGTACCAGACGAGCGGCGCCAAGCGCGCAGCGATGCCGCTGTCGCGGGCATTGCGAGCGTAGGTGAGCGCAGCCCACAGGTTGTCGTTCTCGAGCTCGAGCCGGCGGACCCAGGCCTGCCAGTCGGCTCCTCGAAGCTTTGTCTGCGCCGCCTCGGCGAGGGTCGCGAAAGACTCGGCGTGCGCCCGCCGGGCGGCGGCGAGACGACCGTTCTCGGCGAGGCGACCGAGCGCGTACTCCCGCACCGTCTCCAGCAGGTCGTAGCGCGCGCCTTCGGCCGGGAACGACACGGACAGGATCGACTTGTCGACGAGCACGCCCAGCAGGTATGTCATGGTCGGCTCATCGAGTCCGTCGCTCGCCGCGGTGGTGACCAGGGACGGCAACGACGCGCCGCCCCGATGTACCGCGACGTGGTGGAGCAGCGACTTCTCGTCCGCGTGCAGGAGGTCGTAGCTCCACTCCACGAGCGTCCCAAGAGCCACGCGGTTCACATCCAACTTCGACAAGTCGCCGAGGAGCTCGAGGCGGTGCTCGACGAGGTGAAGGATCTCCACGACCCCGAGGGCGTGGGCGCGCGCGGCGGCAAGCTCGATCGCGAGCGGCAGCCCGTCGAGCTGGCGGCTGATCTTCGCCACGAGCGGGGCGGCCTCCGCCGTGAACTGGAACCCAGGTCGTGCGGCCTGTGCGCGCTCGACGAAGAGCCGCACTGCCGGCGAGTCGACGCCGTCGCCCGGGCCCGTACCGGGCCCTCGGAGCGGCTCGACCGTCACCCGGGCCTCGCCGGGCACGTGCAGCACCTCGCGGCTCGTCGTGAGCACCCGCACGTCCGGACAGCCGGCGACGACCGCTGAGGCGACGCGCGCCGCCTCTACGACGACGCGACCGCAGCCGTCGAGCCACAGGATCGCGTCGGCGTCCCGCAGGCGATCAACGACCCGGGCGAGCGGGTCGGTGCCCCGGACGTCCACGGCGTGCGCGACCAGGCGAACGACGTCGTCCGCCCCGCCGGCACGGCCGAGGTCGACGAACCACACCCCGTCGGCGAACTCGTGCTCCACGGAGCGGGCCGCCTCCAACGCGAGCCTGCTCTTGCCGACGCCCGGCGGTCCGGTCAGCGTCACGAGACGGTGCTCGCGGACCAGAGCGAGCACCTGGGCGAGCGCCTCCTCGCGATCGACGAACGAGGTCGAGGGAGCGGGGAGGGTGCCTCGTCGCCTCCGGGCGGCCGGGACGGGCGCGATCGCGGGATCCTGCGCGAGGATAGCGTTCTGGAGCCGCCGCAGCTCGGGCCCCGGCTCTAGCCCCAGCTCCTCCGAGAACACACGCCGCGCCTCGCGGAAGGCCTCGAGGGCGTCGGGCTGGCGGCCGCTGCGGTACAGCGCGAGCATCAGCTGTCCCCACAGGCGCTCCCGGAACGGGTTCTCCTCGAGCGCCGCTCGGAGGGCGGGCAGGACGTCCCCGTGCTCGCCGAGCGCGAGCGCCGCCTCGAACTGCTCCTCAAGCGCGTCGACGCGAAGGGAGTCGAGCCGCCGTGCCTCGGCGCTGAACCAGGCCGTATCGGTGAGGCCGTGCAGTGCCGGGCCGCGCCAGAGTTCCAGCCCGCGCGCAACCGACTCGGCCGCCGCGCCCGCATCCCCTGCGCGCAGCGCATCACGCGCCTCGCGCAGCAGGTCCTCGAACCGCCGCGCGTCGACCGCCGCGTCCGTCAGCGCGTAGCCGTCCGGCGTCGCGGCGATCGCCTCCGAGCCGAGCGCCGCCCGAATACGAGCAACGTGGTGCTGGACGGCATTGCGCGGCGCGGCAGGCAGGTCATCCGCCCACAGGGCGTCGATCAGCGAGTCGACGCCGACGACGCGACCACAGCGGAGCGCGAGGAGCGCGAGGATCCCTCGCCGCTTGCCGCCGCTCACGTTCGCCGGCCGCCCACCGGTGAAGGCCTCGAACGGGCCGAGAAGTCGGACTTCCACCTGGTGGTTCATGCGCGCACGGGGGTCGGCCTGCACGCATCAGTTTCCCACGCCAGCAGCGCGCGGGTCTAGGCACGAGCCGCGGCGGCGGCCTGGCCTTCGTCGCGCGCACGTCTTCATCTCTTCATCGCTCGCCGCACGGACGCTGGCTCGATCGCGGCGTGGCAGCACCGGCGACGAGCGTGGCAGTGACGTGGCAGCGATGGACGAGAACGTTGATGTGTCAGTGCTCCACAAACACGAAAGGAAAAGCACATGGCTGCAATCGAGAACGTGGTGGTCGTCCGGTTCACCGAGCCGAGCAAGGCCTACCAGGCGCTGAGCGTGCTGAAGGACTGCGACGCCGAGGGCCGGATCGCGCTGCGATCCGCGGCGATCGTGGATCGTACATCCGAGGGACTCCTGCGCACACCCGAGGAAACCGACAACATCGGTCTCTTCGGCACCGCGAGCGGCTCGCTGCTCGGGATGCTCATCGGCGTCCTGGGCGGCCCGGTCGGTGTGCTCGTGGGCTGGGGCGCCGGTGCCATGATGGGCGGGGCGTTCGATATCGATCGTGCCGTGAAGTCGGACGAGGCGCTCACCGAGCTCGGCAGGGCCATCCCGCCGGGATCCACGGCAGTGATCGCGACCGTGGGCGAACCGGCGGTCGAGGTGATCGACGCGGAGATGACGAAGTTGGAGGGCGAGGTCACGCGCCGTGCCGTCGGCGAGGTCATGGACGAGCTGGAGGCGGCGGAAGATGCCGCCGAGGCAGCCGCACGTGAAGCCCGGCGAGAGCTGCGCAAGACGCGCAAGGCCGAGCTGAGCGCGAGCGTCGACGCGCGCGTCGGAGCGGTCAAGGAGAAGCTCCACATCTCATGACGGCGATCCGCCACGTCACGAGGGCAATGCCCTGCGAGTGAGATGACGCTCCTGTTGGGCCCGTCGGCCGAAAGACCGGCGGGCCTCAACTTCTGCGGTCGTGCAGCGGTTCGGCGTCGTGCTCGAGGTCGTGCTCAGGCGGTCAGGGCCCGGAACGGGTTGGTGGTCACCTCCCGGGCGCCAGCGCCGGGAATGGCGGTCAAGCGGCGGTGGGCGAGGATGTCCAGGCCGAAGTTGCAGTCCCCTGGGCCAGCCCGCCCAGGAGCATGTCGACCAGACGGGCGCGGTACGGCTCGAGGGCGGCCCGCACGTCCTTGTCCCGCCCAGGTCCGAGAATGGTTGCGGTCCGGCGACGCCACCTGAATCTGTCCCGCACCCGGAGCTCGCCATGTCCGACGCTGGCCGGATACCGATAGTGCCTCGTCCGGCTTGCCCGCTGATCAGCCTGTGGCGCTATCGGACACTGACCTGCACCAGGGCCAGTCGGCGCTGCTGATCGTGTTCGACCCGTCGCCCGCAGACGCGATCGATCGGTATGCCAACCCGCAGGCACGCCCCGGGGGTCGTCCACGACTCGAACCTGGGCAGACCATGATTGACGAGGTCATCACCGATCAGTCGCGCCCGACCGGTGACCGTCACGTACCACCCGGTGTGGTGTGCGGTGTCCATCGATTCAGTACCGAAGGACATCAGTGGCTCCTGCACGGCAGCGGCAAGGCGGTTCTCATAGCCGGTTTCGAAGACCACCTCGCCCGCTTGGACGACGAAGTTCACCAGCATGAGCTGCGGCTCGCCAGAGCGGACGTACGAGACCCAGCCCAATCCGCAAGCTGGCAGCAACCGAAGGCAGTCGTCGGGAGACAACATCACAACATGGCACTCTGCGTCGGTCATCAACGACTCACCAACTCCCCGCGTCCTCATTTGAGTCTCGGAAAGGGCGCCCACGACTCGGCCAAGGGCGCCCGAGGCCCCAGCCGCCGCGCCCATATTGCCTGCACCGGCCTCACACTCTCTCGGCGAGAGACTCGGCAACGAGCCCCATGTCGGTGAGTCGGTAGACCCGCCACACCCGCAAGTCCCTGCCCTCGCCCCCGGCGTCCTTTTCGTGGAAGCGCACCGCGTCCGGCCAGGGTGCTCCCTCACCGGTGACGGTGTGATGCCCCGTCTTCCCCTCGAGGATGAACGTCGTCGGGCCCTCGAACTTTTCAATATCGCAAGGCGCGCGTCCCTGTACCTCGATGACTTTGTCCGGCACTCCCGAGACAACCGTCTCAGGCGGCGAGTGCGCCATGGCCGTCCCCTAGAGGTCAGCGGTGCCAATCCGAGCGAGGGCGTCGTCATCACCCTCGCACATACCGTGGAAGATCCCCGATCGTCTCATCTAGTGCTGTGGAGGCGGCGGTCCTCCTCACTGACGCACAGTTCCAGGATTTGCGCGCCGTCGACGGTGCACCGAGGGCTCCGGCGCCACCTACGTGCTCAGCCGGCTGCCGGACAGGCACGCCGGCCATCACCCATCAACCCGCATCCTCAGCACTGCTCGCCCGAACCGGCACCGGCGCGCGCCGTCGGGCATCAGTCGGTGATGGCGTCGGTCCGCCTGCAATTTCCCGCCGCAGGCGCGACACCGAGCTGTGGCCCATGGGTGGTGGCGGCCACAGCTCGAGCCGAGGTCTAGGGCTGCTGGTCGTGGGCCCGACGGGTAGGCGCCGCCGGGCGCGGAGCCACTCGCCGTCCGAATGGGCGACATCAGTCGAGAGGTGGACGCGACGGGCTGGATCCGATCACGCCCGGTCCCCTCAGTCCTCATCGTGCTCTCATCGGCGGGTGCTGACACTGGTCGTCATCAGGGCCGTCCAGCGCGAAGGGAGACCGCCATGTCCACGCGGGAGGCATCGCCCAGCTGTGATCAGGGAACGTCGCCATCCGGCGGGGATCACCAGCGCGGCTCCGGCGGGTCTTTGGGGCCGGAGAGGATTTGGTCGACCTGGCCGGTCGCGATCGGGGTGGCGCTGTTCGACCTGCTGTTCTTCGGACCGGGTCTGCCCGGGACGGTCATCACGCTGGGGGGTTTGGGCGCCGCGGCGGTAGCGGTTCTAGGCATCGTGGTGGTAGCCGTTCATCGTGCGAGCCGACGATGGCGGGCAAGACCGGAGGCCCCACCTCCCCAGGTCAGTAGCAACTGACCCGGAAGCGAGACCATGACGGGGATCGAGGACTACGCCCTGCTGGGTGACCTGCACACCGCGGCCCTGGTCAGCCGGGAGGGCTCGATCGACTGGATGTGCGTGCCGCGCTTCCACTCCCCCGCCTGTTTCGCGGCGCTGCTCGACACCGCCGAAGCGGGCCGGTGGCTGCTCGCCCCCGCCAGCGGCGGGAACTGCAGTCGTCGGCGCTACCGCGGGGACACCCTGGTCCTGGAAACGGAGTGGGAAACTCACGAAGGGAGTGTCCGAGTCCTTGACTTCATGCCGCCCCGGGGTGAGGCGCCCGCCGTCGTCCGCCTCGTTCAAGGCGTCAGCGGCGCCGTCCCGATATTCGGAGAGCTGCGACTGCGCTTCGACTACGGGCACGTTATCCCGTGGGTGCGCAACATCGGCGGTGCGATCGAGGCGGTCGGGGGGCCGGACGCGGCATGGCTGCGCACCCCGGCACCGCTGCAAGCCCGGGACTATCGCACCGTCTCCGAGTTCGTGGTCCGCGCCGGCCAGACCGTCCCCTTCGTGTTCACCTGGGCGCCGGGTCCCGTCCGCACGCCCGAACCAGTCGACCCCGAACAGGCGTTGAGCGACACCATGGACTTCTGGGAGCGGTGGTCCGCCCGCTCGTCCGTCACAGGGCGGTGGCGCGACACGATCCAGCGCTCCCTCATCGTGCTCAAGGCGCTCACCTACGCCCCCACCGGCGGGATCGTCGCCGCGGTGACCACGTCGCTGCCCGAGCTGCCCGGCGGCTCGCGCAACTGGGACTACCGATACTGCTGGTTGCGCGACGCGACGTTCACCCTGCAGGCGCTGCTTGCGGCCGGTGACGACGAGGAGGCGAGGGACTGGCGGGAGTGGCTGCTCCGCGCCGTCGCAGGGGACCCCGGGACGCTGCAGATTATGTACGGCCTCGATGGCACACGCCGCCTGCCGGAGATGACCCTGCCGTGGCTGGCCGGCTACGAGAACTCAACACCGGTCCGCATCGGGAACGCCCGCCGCCGGTCAGCTCCAGCTCGATGTCTGGGGTGAGGTCCTCGATGGGCTGCACCTGGCCCGGCAGGCCAACATGACACTCCCCGATGACGCCTGGGACCTGCAGGTGGCGCTGATGGACCACCTCGAAGGCCGTTGGCGCGACCCCGACAACGGCCTGTGGGAGATGCGCGGCCCCCGGCGCCGCTTCACCCACTCCAAGGTGATGGCCTGGGTTGCCGCCGACCGCATGGTCCGTGCCGTGCAGGACGCCGGCCTCCCCGGCCCGGCGAGGCGATGGGAACAGCTCCGCGACGACATCCACGCCGACGTCCTGACGCACGGCTACAACCACGAACGACACACGTTCGTGCAGTGCTACGGCGGTACCGACCCGGACGCCAGCCTGCTCCTGCTCCCTCGCCTCGGGTTCCTGCCCGGCCCGGATCCCCGCGTCCTCGGCACCATCGCCGCGATCCAACGCGAGCTCACCCCGGAGGGACTCGTGCTGCGATACCGCACCGAGACCGCCGACGACGGCCTGCCCACCGGCGAAGGCGTATTCCTCGCGTGCTCCTTCTGGCTCGTCGACGCCCTGCACCACGCCGGCCGGGAGAGGGACGCCATCGCGCTGCTCGAACGGCTGCTGTCCTTGCGCAACGACGTCGGACTGCTCAGCGAGGAGTTCGACCCCGTGACCGGCCGCCAGCTCGGCAACACCCCGCAGGCCCTCAGTCACGTCCCCCTGGTGGTCAGCGCCCTACAACTCGGCCAGCACCGCCCTCACCAGAGCGACCAAGCGATGCGCCCGCTGTCGCTTAAGGCAACCGTCGGCAGATGAACAACCTCGGCCGACGGAACCGGGCGCGAAGCCCACGCCTTGGCGCCAGCCGAGCTATCCACCCGAGGCGCCGCCGCCAAGCGCCGCCTGGCGTCAGGGGCGCCGCGGGCGAACACGTGCCTGCTGAACCACTCTCAGGCAAGGCCGATCGAGGAGAAGTGCCATGACGCCGGAGGAAGCCTGGGGCCATGTCATCGCTTTGCTCAGTGAGCGAAGCGACGCAGTCTTGAGTCCCCAAGCCACCACTACCCTGCTCAACCTCCTAAACCTCGGCCACACCATCGCGGAAGAGCGCAATGAACCCGAGCAGTTCAACATCGCCGTCCGAGAACTCGCCGAAGTCCTCGCCGAGTCGACCGCTCTGTCAAACGCCGAGGACGGTAAGGCCAATGACGAACAACCACGAGGCCCAGCCACTGTCGACGTGGACACCGTCGACCTCGTGCTGCTCGAGCTGTGCCCCCTCTGGCCGCTTTGCTGAGCTAACACACGAAGGTGCCGAGCTTGGATCTGAGGCCCTGTCCCCCGTGGGCCGTCAACGGACGAGGGTGGCCGCGGCAACTGTCAGGCCGCCGGTGCCGAGGTTGCCCATCTAGGGGCGGGCGCGACGCCCTTGGGCCCCGCCCCATGCGCGGGGGATGGCTCGGCCTGAGATCGGCGGGCGTGACACCTCGTGGCCACGGGGGAAGGATGGACCCGCACGCTGAAAGATCCTTGGGGCCCGCAGGCTCCCAGCCTCTCCCCGAGTCGCGCCAGCGTGCACTCAGGTGGATGTCGCTGACTGGAGCGATGGGCGTGGGAGTCACCCCAAGAGCCGTTGGAGCCTCGCCGGACCTGCTGGCGCAACTGTCGCACCATCAAGGCCGTCCCTCCCGGCAGGCGCTGGACCAGGCCCCGCGCGCCCGCGGCCAGCTGGTGGACTTCCGGGCGGAGCCAGCGCGATACCACGCCCCGCCGAACGCCGCCGCCCGCCTCCTGGGTACGACGGCGTGAGCGCGGTCTCTGGCAGGACGGCCACCGGCAGGACAGCCCGCGACGACACGTCCGCCGGCACGTCGGAGTGGCTGCGGCGAGACCGGTCACGCCGCTGGGCCGCGTACGTGGCGGCCGCCCTCGGCCTGGTGGGGCTGCTCTCGGCGCTGTCCCGGCCGTTGCGCGGGCGCGTCGAGACTTTGCTGGAGGTCATGCCGATCGTCGTGCCACGCACCGCGGTGCTCACCCTGGTCTTCGTCTCCGTCGCGCTGGTGCTTACCGCCCGCGGCCTGCGCCACGGCCAACGGCTGGCGTGGCTGGCCGCCGGGCTGCTCCTGCTCGCCTCCGTGGTGCTGCACCTGATCAAGGGTCTCGATGTTGAGGAGGCGACCCTGGCGACGGTCGGAGTGGTCTGGCTCGCCACCCAGCACCGGGCGTTCCCGGTGCTGCCGACCCGGGTGGCCGCGAAGCGTGCCGCGGTGCTCGGTATCGCGGGCGTGGTGGTGGTGGTGGGGATGTCGCTGTTGCTTGCCGTCCAGGCGCGCCCGGGCGCGGTACGCGCGCTCGGCGCCTTCGCGGGCCCGGTTCCCGCGGCCGCGGGCATGGCGCTGCTGGGCAGCGTGGCGTGGCTGCTGCTCACCCCGGGCCAGCCCGAGGCGCTGGTGGGCCAGGCGCACCGACGCGAGCGGGAGCGGGCCCGCGAGGTGATGACCCGCTGCGGCGGGGACAGCCTGGACTTCTTCGCACTGCGTGACGACAAGCATTGGTTCTTCACCGGCCGCAGCGTGGTCGCCCATGCGGTGCGCGGCAACGTGTGCCTGGTCTCCCCGGACCCGATCGGTCCGGGCGAGGAGAGGGCGGACGCGTGGGCGGAGTTCATGGCGTACGCCGAGCGGTCCGGCTGGTCCGTCGCGGTGGTCGGCGCGGCGCAGGCGTGGCTGCCGGTCTACGAGGCCACCGGGCTGCGCAGCATCTACCCGGGAGACGAGGCAGTCGTGGACTGCCGGACCTTCACGCTGACCGGCCACGCGATGCAGAGCGTGCGCCGGGCCCACCGGCGAGTGGGCGTGGCGGGCTTCACGGCCACCTTCCACGAGCCCGCCACTATGGACGACGCCACCCGGTCCGCGCTGCTGGAGCTGTCGACCCAGGGCCGTCGCGGGGAAGGCGAACGCGGCTTCTCGATGACGCTCTCCCGGCTCTTCGACCCTGCGGACGTCGGCGTCTTCGTGGCGGTGGGGCGCGACCCCGCCGGCCACCCGGTGGCGTTCATCCAGTGGGTACCTGCCGCACGGTTGCCCGGCTGGTCGCTGGACGTCATGCGGCGCAGCACCACGGCCCAGCTGCCCAACGGCGTCAACGACTTCCTCATCGTCGAGACGATCGCCAAGGTCCGCGAGCTTGGTGGCAGCGCCCTCAGCCTGAACTTCGCGATGTGGCGGCGGGTCGTCGCCGGTGAGCACGACTCGGCCGCGGCCCGCGTCGGCCGGCAGGTGTTGCGCCGGATGTCCCGCCGGGCCCAGATCGAGTCGCTGTGGCGGTTCAACGCCAAGTACGGCCCCCGCTGGGTGCCCCGCTACGCGGCCGTGGGCGCTATCGACCTCATCCCCGGCCAGGGCCTCGCCATCGCCGACGTCGAGGGCTTCACGGAGGTCCCGGTCCTCGGCCGGCTCGTGGGCCGGAGGCGGCCATGACGGTCTCGCTTCCTCGCCGCGCTGCCCGGCACGATCGGCTACGCCCCCGGCTCGATCATTCGGGCCGGGGGCCCTCAGGGCGCCACCCGGCTGGCCGTGGGGGCACCGGCTGAGCTGGTGTGCGCCGTCGCGGCGACCGGCTCGCGGGTCGAGTGCGCACGGGTGGATTGTGGCCGCGCCACGTACGCGGGCCGGACGCCTCCCGAGTGCCCCACGGGCCGGGCCGCCCGGTCCTGCCGTCGAGCTGCCGAAGTTCGTGGGCAAGACCCGTCGGTGTGCGTGCACACCTCCCGGATAGCTCACGTCGGTGGAGCCGCGGCACTGGGCGCCGCCCCTTCCGCGGCTTCCTCATCGTGCTCTCATCGGCCGGTGGTGACGCTGGTTGTCATCGCGGTCGTATAGCGCGAAGGAGCCCGCCATGTCCATGTGGAAGGCACCGTCCGGTCGCCAGCAGGGAGGTCTGCGGGCCGAGACCGGGAAGGACCACCGGCGAGGTCCCGACGCGTCTTCGGGGCCGGAGAGGATCTGGTCGACCTGGCCGATCGCGATCGCGGTGGCGCTGTTCGTCCTGCTGTTCTTCGGACCGGGTCTACTGGCGTCGTCGGGGACGGAACATCTCTCCTACAGCACCTTCCTGTCGGACGTGCAGGACCGCGACGTCTCATCGGTCGCCGTGGGGAGCGCGGGTCAGATCACCGGCGAGCTGACCAACGGCAAGGACTTCACCACCCAGGCGCCGGTGTGGGCGCTGACCACCACCGACCTGTCGAGCCGTCTGGAGGAGGCGGGCGTGCACGTGTCCGCCCACGCGCAGAGCGGGACGGTGGAGCAGCTCGTGGCGTCCGTGCTGCCGACCCTGCTGCTGGTCGGGTTCCTGGTGTGGACCCAGCGGGCCGTCGCCTCGCGCGCCGGTGGGCTCGGTGGCCTGTTCCGCACGAAGGCCCGCGTCACGGAGGCAGAGCGACCCCAGACCACGTTCGACGACGTCGCCGGGTACGAGGGGGCCAAGGAGGAGGTGCGGGAGGTCGTGGACTTCCTGCAGCACCCCGACCGGTACCGGCAGGCGGGTGCGAGAGGGCCGCGGGGCGTGCTGCTCGTCGGTCCCCCGGGCACGGGCAAGACGCTCCTGGCCCGCGCGGTCGCCGGCGAGGCGCAGGTGCCCTTCTACGCGGTCACCGGCAGCAGCTTCGTCGAGGTCTTCGTCGGCCTCGGCGCCTCACGGGTGCGTGATCTGTTCGCCCAGGCCCGCGCCAACGGCCCCGCGATCGTTTTCATCGACGAGATCGACGCGATCGGCGGCCGCCGCGGCGTGGCCGGGTCCCCGGTCACGACGAGCGGGAGCAGACACTCAACCAGCTGCTTGCGGAGATGGACGGCTTCACCCAGGCCAGCTCCGTCGTCGTGCTCGCCAACACCAACCGCCCGGAGATCCTGGACCCCGCCCTCCTGCGACCCGGGCGCTTCGGCCGACAGGTCACCGTTCCCCTGCCCGCCCTGGTCGACAGGGAACGCATCCTGGCCGTCCACACGCGTGAGAAGCACCTCGGCGCCGACGTCGACCTCCGTGCCGTGGCCCGCGGAACACCCGGGCTTAGCGGCGCCGAGCTGGCCAACCTGGTCAACGAGGCGGCCCTGCGCGCGGCACGAGCGAACAGGAGCGAGCTGCGCGCCACCGACTTCGACGACGCCCGTGACCGGCTCATCCTGGGCCGACGCGACGCGAACGCCCTGCTGCCCGACGAACGCCTCCGGGTCGCGGTGCACGAGTCCGGCCACGCCCTTGCCGCCGCGTTGTCCCCCACCGCCGACCCGGTCGCGAAGATCACCATCCTGCCGGCAGGGATGGCGCTGGGCGCCACCCACCAGCTTCCCGTGGACGAGCGCCGCCTCTACACCGAGCGGTACCTCACCGACCTCCTGACCATCCGCCTGGCAGGGCGGTGTGCCGAGCTGCTGGTCCTGGGGCAGGCATCGACCGGCGCCGCGGACGACCTCGCCGGGGCCACCCAGCTGGCCCGGCGGATGGTCCTCGAGTACGGCTTGTCCCGGCTCGGCCCGGTCGCCTACCCGCCCTCACCAACCCAGGGGCTGGACGGGAGCCCGGAGCGCCCGTACGGGGACGACACCCAGCGGCTGGTCGACACGGAAGTCTCGCGGCTGCTCCGCGAGGCCAGCAAACGAGCGGACAGCCTCCTGGCCGGCCACCGGTCTGCGCTCGACCTGGTCGCCCACCTCCTGCTCGAGGCAGAGACGGTCGACGGCTCGAGCGTCTACGACATCCTCCGCAAAGTCTCGACGGGCGTCACCTGAAGGGCTGCGCTCCCGGATCCGCGGCACCACTTTCGCCGACCTGTGTCGACAACACGTCTGCTCGCCCACCCCGACACATCACCGCTAGGAGAATCCGATGAACACCGTCGCACACCGCACCACACCGACGATGCCGCCTCGCCTGCGCTGGCTTGCCGTACTGATCGCCGGGCTCGTGCTCTTCGGCGCTATCGGCGCTGTCACGCTGAGCACGGGTGATCCGATCTTCCTGCCCTGTCTCCTGCTCTTGGGGGCCGCCATCGTCCCGGTGACGCTGTCCACCTTCGTCTCCGAGGCCGAGCCCACGCACCTCTCGCTGGCGAGCATCCTGACGGCCGCCGTGCTCGGCGGTGTCCTCGGTGGCATCCTCGCCGGGCTGCTGGAGTTCGACACCGCGCGGACCCTCGGCGGGCTGCCGTTCTCGATGGTGGCCGTCATCGAGGAGTGCGCGAAGCTCGCCGTGCTGGCGGCGTTCTTGGTCTGGCGCCACCCCCGGCTACGGACCGTGGACGGGCTGGTGCTCGGCGTCGCGGTCGGCAGCGCTTTCGCCGCGGTAGAGACGATGGGGTACGGCTTCGTCATGCTGCTGCGCACCGGCGGGAACCTGCTCTCCGTCGACGACCTGCTGGCGCTGCGAGCCCTGAGCAGCCTGGGTGGTCACGCCGCCTGGACCGGCTTGGCGTGCGCGGCGCTGTTCGCGGTGCCCAGCGCCCGGCGCCGGGCCCTGGGTTGGCTCCGCTTCTTCGCCGTGCTCATCGGTGTCATCTCGCTGCACGCGGGGTGGGACAGCGCCGCCGGCGGGGGTTACGACGACCTAGCGCTCGGGCTGGTCAGCTTCGCCGCCCTGATGGCGCTCACCTGGTCGCTGCGCCGGGCCGCGCGCGGTTCGCTCGAGCCACCGAAGGGTGTCGATCACTCGCTCACGGCTTGGATTCGGCACGCCCCCGGTGCGCCCCCTTCGACCTCAAGGTCCCTGGCCGGCGCTCCCGTCGCCGGCGCCGTAGGCGGCCGGTGATTCGCGAGGTGCGCAACTGCGCAGTCAAGACCGGCCCCTGGCGGCACGTCCCGCGCCAGGGTCCAGTCTGTGTCTGGTTGCCGACACACGCGGCAGGACCGTCGGCGCAGGGGCGCCGGCGTCTGGATGGTCCAGCGGCGGGTGGCACGGTCATGTACTCAGGCGAGGGGCAACCCTGCGGTGACCACCGCGCCTCCGAGCGGGTCGCCGTTGCGCGCCTCGACGGTGCCGTCGTGTGCGGCAACGATCGCCCGGACGATCGACAGGCCCAACCCGGCCCCCGAACTTCCCCGGGTACGCGCGCGGTCGCCCCGGACGAACCGATCGAACGCGGAGCCGCGAACGCCGGGCGGGAAGCCCGGCCCGTCGTCGGCTACCTCGAGCATGGCCCATTCCTGGTCACGGGCGACGCGCACGCGCACCGTGGTCGCCCCCGCGGCGGCGCTGTTGCCCGCGAGGTTGGCGAGCACCTGCCGCAGCAGGTCGGGGTCGCCGAGCACGAAGGCCGGCTCACCGGAGGCATGGATGCGCACCCCGAGCACGGGCGCGAGGCGCCGGGCCTCGGTGACGGCAAGATCGAGCAGGTCGGCCAGCTCGCGGCGGATGATCAGGGACCCGGCCTGCGCCCGGGCCAACAGCAGGAGGTCCTCGGCCAGCCGCGACAGCCGCGCGGCTTCGCCAAGTGCCGCCCGCAGGGAGCGTTCGACCTCTTCGGGGTCGTCGGCCGCGGACAGCGCGAGCTCGAGCTCGCCGCGCAGCACGGCGATCGGGGTGCGCAGCTCGTGGCTTGCGTCGTCGACGAAGGCCCGCTCGCGTTCGAAGGCGACCCGCAGCCGGCCGAGCATGGCGTCGAGGGTGCGGGCCAGGCGGGCGATCTCATCGTCGCCGGGCACCGGCGGCAGGCCGCGGGCGGCCTCGAAGGTGGAGATCGCGGCCGCCTCGCGCGTCAGGACGTCCACCGGCCGCAGCGCCGCCCGGACCACCAGCCAGCCGGCGATCGCGAGGACTGCGACCAGCAGCGGCGCGGCGAGAACGAGGACCTCGAGCAACCGACGGCGCGCCTCGTGCAGCGGCTCCACCGAGGCCGCGACGCTGAGCACCCCGGTGCCGTCGACACGCTGGGAGAACACCCGCACCGCCGAGAGTGCTCGATCCTCGCCCCGCTCCAGGAGCCGGGTCCGCAGCACCTCGGCCCGGACGCGGCGCACCCCGTCCGGCGACAGGAGCCGGCTGTCCCCCAGAGCTGCGGACCCGGTCAGGACGGCGCCGTCCGCTCCGTACAGCTGCGCCAGCGGATCCCGGACCACGGCCTCCACGTCCCCGGCGGCGACCGCCGCGACCAGGTCACCGCTGCGGTCACGCAAGTCGTCATCGAGCGCCGTGACCAGCTGCCGGCTCAGGATCAGATACAGCAGGGCCAGGCACAGCACCAGAGCCGCTGCCGCCCCCACCGCGAACACCAACGTCACCCGCGCACCCAGGGAGCGCGGCATCAGTCGCACGGCACCTCACCCCCGCTTCGACGGCTTTCACGGACTTCTACGCTCCCTCGCCAGCATGACGACGGAAAGGTCCCTTGGATACCTCGGGCACCGTGTGGAGCCGCACGTAGGGACGGTGCCGTCAACCGAGCCGGCTCAGGGATTGCTCGGCGCCCTCGACCGGCGTCACCAGTTCTTGGGCCGAGCAGCTTCTTTCATCGTCCCCTCATGCGTCCGGAGTCACCGTAGTGACCATGACCAAGAGCAGCAGGTTTGGGGAGCCGCCGCACCGCCGCGTTGAACGAGAGGCCGAGATGGGGCACCTGCGGCTCCGGCATGGCTGGGAGCTTCACCCCGCGGTGCGCGCGGACGACCGGACGACCGCCGGTGAACGCGCAGCCGGCCGGGCCGGTGACGTCCTTGGTTCGTGGGTGGTTGTGGCGTCAGCCCCCGTCCTGGTCGCTCTGGGCGTCGCGGTGGCCATCTGGCATGACGGTCACGGAGGGCCGATCGCCCTCCTAGGCCTCGGGCTGTCCGGCCTGGCGGTCTGCGAGCTGCAGTTGGTGCTCCTGATGGCCCGTCGCGCCGACCGCACGGCAGCGCAGGTGGCGCTGTACGACCTGGAGTGGGACCGGCAACGGGCGGCAGCGGTGGATGAGCTTCGAGAGGACGTGGGCCGGCTGCGCGCTGACCTCGCCCGGCTCGCCGCCCTCATGGAGTCCTCGAGGCTGCCCCGCGGGACCCGCGGACACGACGGCTAGCCCGGCGTCGAGGTGCGGAGCGCTGAGGGATATGCCCGACCGACCGCCACCGGCGAGAAGGTCGGAGGCCGAAAGGGGGCAGAAAGGTGTCTAGGCTTTTGGTCATGCGGCTGCTGGTCGTCGAGGACGAACCGGGGATGAGGTCCCTGCTCGTGCGCAGCCTGCAGCGCGAGGGGTACGCCGTGGACACGGCCGACAACGGCGAGGACGCGTTGTGGAGCGTCGCGGAGAACGCGTACGACGCTGTGGTGCTCGACGCGATGATCCCCGCGCCGGACGGCTTCGAGGTGTGTCGCCGCATCCGCGCCGAGGGTCAGTGGGTGCCGGTGCTCATGCTGACCGCGCGCGACGCCGTACCTGACCGGGTCCGGGGTCTTGACGCGGGTGCCGACGACTACCTGACGAAGCCGTTCGCCCTTGCCGAGCTCTTCGCCCGGATCCGCGCCCTCACTCGACGTGACCCGCTGGAACGACCGGCCGTGCTGCAGGTCGGTGATCTGACGCTGGACCCGGCGTCACGGCTCGTCCGCCGGGGAGGTGTGGACATCGCCTTATCGCCGAAGGAGTTCGCGCTCCTGCACGAGCTGATGCGCCGCCCCGGCGAGGTGCACAGCCGCACATCGCTGATCGACCACCTGTGGGACTTCGCCTACGACGGCGCCTCCAATGTCGTCGACGTGTACGTGCGCTACCTGCGCGACAAGGTCGACCGCCCCTTCGGCCGGGACACCATCCGCACCGTCCGGGGCGCGGGCTACCGGCTCGACCCGGACGCGTGAGCGCGGCGCCGACGTGAACCGGGCGCGCAGGGGGGGACGGGGAGGCACGCTGGGGCGCTGCGGCGGCCGTGCTCGTCGTGGCCGCCGTGCACCTGGCCATGCCGGAGCGGCTCTCACCCGGCCCGCGCTGGGCCGTGCCGGCCCTGGAGATCGTCCTGCTCGTCGCGCTGCTGGCTGCCAACCCCACGCGGATCACCCGGGAGTCGCGCGACGCGCGCGCTCTCTCCCTGGTCTTGGTTGCCGTGATCGCCACAGCCAACGCCCTCTCGCTCATCGAGCTCACCCGGCTCCTGCTCGCCGGCGGCGCGGCCAACGGCCGAGAGCTCATCGTGGCCGCGGTCGGCGTCTGGCTGACCAACGTCGTGGTGTTCGCCCTCGTGCTCTGGGAGGTCGACCGCGGGGGCCCGCACGCCCGCAGCGTGGGACGCGAGAGCGCACCGGAGCTGCTGTTTGCCCAGATGACGATGGACGACGCGAGCTGGTCGCCGTCGTTCGCCGACTACCTCTACGTCAGCTTCACCAACTCGACGGCGTTCAGTCCCACCGACACCCTGCCGCTGTCCAGGCGCATCAAGATGACGATGCTCGCCCAGGAGCTGCTCTCGTTCATCACGGTGGGACTCGTGGTGGCCCGGGCGGTGAACATCCTCGCCTGACACCACCACGGAGCCCCGCTCTCACCGCTCCCTCATCTCCGCCGGGACACGCTTGACCTCGCCGATTCGGGGACGGGAGCCGAGATGATCGACGAGCAGACGCTACGGCGGTCGCGGCGGCGGCACGAGACCACAGCCGCCTGGTGCTCAGGCCTGGCCCGTGGGCACGGGTGCGTGCCGTCTCGCCCATCTGTCCCGATCCCGGTGGCCGATGTGGGCCGGGCGCGAGGTGGTCGTTCATGATTCTCGTCCGAGATCTGACCGCGGTGCCCTGGTGGGTGCTCCTGCTGGCCGTCTTCACGCTCCCCGCGCTGGAGGCATCCATCCTGCTCGGCCTGCTCGTCCCCGGTGAGATCGCGGTCCTGCTTGGCGGCGTGCTCGCCCATCAGGGCAAGGTGCCCCTGGGCGCCGTGATGGTGGCCGCCGTCGCCGGCGCGGTCATCGGGGACAACATCGGCTATGCGGTGGGCGTTCGCATGGGGTCCGCGCTGTATGCTCGCGCACCCGACCCCGTGACGCGACGTCTGGACGCCGCCCGAGCCTTCGTGCGCAGGTTCGGCGCAGCGGCAGTGCTACTCGGCCGCTGGACCGCCTTCCTGCGCGCCCTGGTCCCCTCCGTCGCCGGCGCCAGCGGCGTGCCCTACCGACGGTTTGCCGCCTTCAACGTCCTGGGCGGGGCGCTGTGGGGCGTCGGGGTCGCCCTCATCGGGTATCTGGCCGACGCCGCCTACCACCAAGCCGAGCGGACCATCGGCCTGGCCTGGATGGTGGCGACACTGGTCCTCCTGACCGCCGCCCTAGTCGCGACGCACCGAGGCCGCCGCATGCCCGACCGGCGGCGACCACCGACCCCATCGCCCTCATCGCCCTACGGGTCACGGGCGCAGGCGCTCTACCGGCCGCGGCAAGGCCTGCCGTCGCCATCTCCTCACTCTCACGGTGGTCTCATGCGCATCTGTCACGGTGGCGACATGGCGGTTGACAGGAACCGGCCACCGCCCTGTCACAGGGGGCGGCCACTGCGTCCGCTCACCTTCCGAAGTCCGCGGGACGACCGGAAGCCGCTAGCTTCGCCGAATCTTTGGAGATCCCGATGAGCCGCGACGACTTGATGACGACGACCTCCTCCGCCGCGCCACTCCACGGCGCTGGATCGGGCCGGCAATCCGCCCGGAATGAGGACGGTTTGCAGGCGCAAAGCCGACGCACGGCCCGGGCAGGGCACGACCCGACGCCCCATCAGAGGTGGCCGCTCAAGGTGGTAGCCGTTCTCGCCGCCGCCATCTTCGGAGTGGGCCTGCTCTGGTTCCACAACGGTGCAGAGTCCCTCGTGGGTGTGCACCAGGTGGCCAGCGTCGGCTTGCAGCAGCGCACGCACGGCCTCGAGGCCCTGGACATGTACCTCGTGCCCGCGGCCGGCACCACTGCCGGTGGCGCGGCGACGTCATGGGGGCTCGCCGGTGCGCTCATCGTCACCAACGGAACCCACGACCAGCTGCTGAGTGTGAGCATCGATGGCCGGCCCGCGGTGATCACCACCCCGCCCGGCGCTCCGGGCGCCATCACCGTCACGGCGGCCCGTCTGACGGACCTCGGCTTCACCGCCCGGGACCCACAGGTCACCGTCGACGATCCTGCCATCCAGGCAGGTTCCGTCGTCCCCGTCACCCTGACCTTCGCTCACCGAGGCGACGTCCACGTCTCCACCCCGGTGATCACATCGCCTTCAGGACCCGATCCCGTGGTGCGCACACTCGACACCGGCGGGCGATGACGTCTCTGCCTGCCGGCGGCTCCAAGCGGCGACACCGCTGAAACAGCATCACGACCCCCACCTTGCCCGCCGAGACCAACCACGGCGCCGGCCCACACCTGCCGACGCCGGTGACTCCCCAGAGGCGCACCATGCTCAGGAACCTGGAACTCACACTTACGGACGTTCCCGCCCCGACACCCCACCCGTCCGATGTGTGGCAGCACGCAGGCGAAACCGCGCCGCAGGACGTGCGCATGCCGATCGACTACGACGTCCCGCCCGGCGCGACGCCCGACTCCTTCACCCTCGGGGACACCACGTCCTGGCGCGACTTCCCCGAGCCGCGCGAGGACCCCGCCACCTGCCGGGGCGAGCAAGGCAACTGCAACAAGTCCGCCGGCGACTCCGCCGACCCACCCTCGCTCGGTCTGCTCCCGCCGGCGTGGTCAGTCGTGGGCGGCGTCGAGCTCGTGGCCGCGGCCTGGTGCCTCGCCCCTCGGTGCTCCTGGTCGATCAACGGCGAGCCCGACGTCGTCGACGCCGCCGCGGCGAAGCACACCCGAGACGCCGGGCACGCCTCGATGGTCCATTCCTGGCCTCTCGTCGACACCGGTCTCTCGTCGACCGAGACCTTCCACAGCCGAGTTCCCGATTGGAAGTCCAATGCCTACCAATGACCCGGGTGCCCGGACCGCCGAGCTGCTCACTGGAGCCGTACGGAGCTCTGCCGCCCCCCAGGACCTGCTGGTGCACCTGTCCCACCAGCAGGGCCCGCTCACCTCGCCTCTCGTCGGCACGGTTCTCGCCGTCATTGCCGCGGTGCTGACGTTGCTGCTCCTGCGCCGCGTGCGCCGCGCGGGCGGGGTGGCCCGCATGGGCCGAGGCCGCATCACCGCCCGGACGACCTCCGTCGTCGGCATGGTCGCGCTGGCCACCGCCGCCTACGTCAACGCCTACGCCGGCTACCTCCCCACACCCGGCTCGCTGGCCCAGGCCGCGGGGCTCTCCACCGTCGCCGCCGCGGGGGTAAGCGGGCCGGCACGGACCGTGGACGCGGGCCAGGTGTCCGCCATCCGCATCACCGCCCCCCGCCTCGGCATCACCGACGGCACCACGTACGTCTACACCCCGCCCGGCTACACGCACTCGCCGGCCCGCCGCTACCCTGTCATCTACCTCATCCCCGGCTCGCCCGGCACGCCGGCCGACTGGTTCCGCGCCGGCCGGGCAGACCTGGTGGTCGACTCTCTGGTGCGCGCCCACGCCATGCCGCCCGCGATCGTGGTGGCGATGAACACCGCCGCCGGGCTCACCGGGGACACCGAGAGCCTTAACGTCGTCGGCGGCCCCCAGGTCGAGACCTATTACACCCGCGTGGTCGTCCCGTACGTCGACGCGCACTACCGCACCGTCCCCGACCGGGCCCACCGCGTCATCGGCGGGATGTCTTCGGGCGGCTTCGCCGCGCTCAACGTCGGGCTGCACCACCTCGACCTGTACGCGACCATCCTCGCCTTCGAGCCCTACGGCGACCCCGGGCCCGGCAACCTGCGCCGCCTCCTCGGCGGCGACGTCGCTCAGTACCTGGCCAACTCGCCCCGTCACTACATCCCCACCATGGCCTTCCCCGAGCCGGTCAGCGTCTTCCTCGACGTCGGCGGGGCCACCGGCCACGACGTGACCAACGTTCGCGCCCTGGCGGCCCAGCTCGCCGCCCGCGGGCAGCAGGTCGAACTGCGCATCGAACCCGGCCAGCACCACACCTGGATCGAGGCCGCCACCGGCCTGCCGTACGGACTCGCCTTCGCCTTCCCCCACCTCCCCGACACCCCGGCATGAGTGCGGTCAAGACCCAGCCCCGCCCGGGCGGTCGGGCGCCTGGGCGCGGTACCGCTCATGAGCCGAAGCACTAGCCGGGCGTGGTGGTCTCGTCGGCGGGGGTGTTATCGGATGGCGTCCTGGACGACCACTCGGTCGAGGACCTGGCGAAACGCGCCTCGCACCTGCGTCGCGGTAGCCACCAAATCGTTCGGGCGGCCCAAGCCGTTCGCCCCGACGCCCGGCTGGGGTCGAAGATGGTTGCTCGCGCCCCGGAGCGCGCACGGGCGGCACATGGTCGCCGCCGACTCTGTCGGCGCGCTGGCGGTGCTGATTGGCCGCTTGGCAGCGCTGATGCGCACCCTGGTCCCCTGTGTGGCCGGCGCCAGTGGCCTCCCTACCGGCGCTTCGTCGTCTACATCGCCTTCGGAGCGGCCCTGTGGGGCGCCGGAGTTGCGGGTGTCGGGTATCTCGCGCGCGCCGCTCTGCACCGGGCCGAGCGGAGCCTAGGGCTGGCGGCGATGATCGTCGCGCTCCTGGTCCTGCTCGCGGCCTTGGTGGAGGCGCACCGTCTGGGCCGACGCCTGACGCCATCCGCCCCGAGAACGCACCACCATCCGGACCGCATAAGGCCGCGGACATCCCTCGCCCTCACGGACCTCTCATCCGCCGCGTCGCACGCTGGTTCCGTCAGAGAAGCTCGCCGCCTGGAGCGAAGGACCATGTCGAGGATTGAGGACTACGTCCTCCTGGGCGACCTGCACACGGCAGCCCTGGTCAGCCGGGAGGGCTCGATCGACTGGATGTGCGTGCCCCGGTTCGAATCCGGAGCCTGCTTCGCGGCGCTGCTCGACACCGCTAAGGCGGGCCGGTGGCTGCTTACCCCCGCAGATGGCGGGCCTTGCAGCCGACGGCGCTACCGCGGCGACACCCTGGTCATGGAAACCGAGTGAGACACCCCGGCGGGAAGCGTCCGGGTCGTCGACTTCATGCCACCCCGGGGGGCCACGCCCCACGTCGTGCGCCTCGTGCAGGGCCTTCGCGGCACCGTCCAGATGTTCGGAGAACTGCGTCTGCGCTTCGATTACGGCCACGTCGTCCCGTGGGCGCGCAAGGTGGGCGGCGCGATCGAGGCGGTGGCGGGTCCGGACGCGGCATGGCTGCGCACCCCGGCGCCGCTGCGACAGCACGGTGACCGAACCGTCTGCGAGTTCGTCGTTCACTCGGGCCAGACCGTCCCGTTCGTCCTGACCTGGGCACCGAGCCACCTGCCCACGCCCGACCCCCTCGACCCCGAGCAGGCACTGCGCGACACCGTCGACTTCTGGGCCGGCTACGTCGAGGAGGCGACGTCCTGGCGCGAGTGGCTACTCCGCGCCGTGGCCGGCGATCCCGGCACCTTGCAGATCATGTACGGCCTCGACGGGACACGCCGCCTGCCGGAGGTGCCCCTGCCGTGGTTGGCCAGCTATGAGAGCTCCACCCCCGTCCGCACCGGCAACGCCGCAGCCGGCCAGCTCCAGCTGGACGTGTGGGGTGAGGTTCTTGACGGGCTTCACCTGGCCCGTCAGGCCAACATGAGAGCCAATGACGACGCCTGGGACCTGCAGGTGGCGCTGATGGACCACCTGGAAAGTCACTGGCGGGACCCCGACAACGGCCTGTGGGAGCTGCGCGGGCCGCGGCGCCACTTGACCCACTCCAAGGTCATGACCTGGGTCGCCGCCGACCGCATGGCCCGCGCCGCGCGCGACAGCAGGCTCCCCGGCCCCATGCGACGCTGGCAACAGCTTCGCGACGACATCCACTCCAACGTCCTGCGCCACGGCTACAACGACGAACGGGGCACGTTCGTCCAGTCGTACGGCGGCAGCGAGCTGGACGCCCGCCTCCTTCTGATCCCCCGCGTGGGCTTCCTGCCCGGCACGGACTGTCGCGTGCTCGGCACCATCGACGCGATCCAGCGTGAGCTGACCCAGGACGGGTTCGTGCTGCGATACCGCACCGATGCCATTGACGACGGGCTGCCCGCGGGCGAAGGAGTCTTCCTCGCGTGCTCCTTCTGGCTGGTCGACGCCCAGCACTATGCCAGGCGGGAACACGACGCGATCGCGCTGCTCGAGCGGCTGCTCTCCCTGCGCAACGACGTCGGGCTGCTCAGCGAGGAATGGGACCCGGGACGGGTCGCCAGCTCGGGAACGCTCCGCAGGCCCGGAGCCACTTCCCCCTCGTGGTTAGTGAACTCCAGCTCGCCCAGCACCGCTCCCGCCACAGCGACCAACCAATGAGCGCCGCCCACCTCTCCCGCGAGCTCCAGCCGGTGAACGACCCTGGCGACGGGTACCCGGCCGGGTACCGGCGCCAGCATCAGGCCCGGCCCGTCTCTCATGGGTCTCTCATGCGTCGTCTGCGAAGTTGATCCCATGACCATTGAGGCCAAACGGCTGCTGGTAGGTCAGCCGCTGCGGACCGGAAGCCTCGGTCAGCAGCTGCTCACCAAGAGGTTGGCGCTGCCCGTCTTCTGCAGCGACCCGATCTCCTCGGTGGCGTACGCGACCCAGGAGATCCTGCTCGTGCTGGCACTTGGCGGACCGATGCTGCTGCACCTGACCCGGGGTGTGGGCCTGGCGATCCTGATGCTCCTGGGCATCGTCGTCGCTTCGTACCGGCAGATCTGCTTTACCTACCCCAGCGGGGGCGGGGCGTACGTCGTCAGCCGCGACACCCTCGGGGAGCGGGCCAGCCTGGTCGCCGCCGCCGCGCTCCTGGTCGACTACGTGCTGACCGTGGCGGTGTCGGTAGTGGCCGGCGTGGACGCGATCACCTCGTACGCCGCAGCACTCAACCGCCACGCGGTCGCCCTCTCCCTCGGGTTCGTGCTGCTGTTGATGCTCGTGAACCTTCGCGGGCTGAAGGAGTCCGGTCGCGGCTTCGCCGCTCCCACCTACGCGTTCATCGCCGGCATCTTCCTGATGTTCGCTGTCGCGGCCTGGCGGGTGATGACCGGGCAGCACCTGCACGCTGTCAGCGCAAACTTCCACCTACAGCCGGCGCATCACCTCGCAAGACTGCTCCTGGTGGTGCTCGTGCTGCGCGCGTTCGCCTCCGGGTGCACCGCCCTGACCGGCGTCGAGGCGGTCAGCAACGGCATCCCGGCCTTCCGGCCGCCAAAGTCGCGCAACGCGGCCACCACCCTCGCCGTGATGGGCGTCCTCTCGGCCACCATGTTCGGCGGCATCACCCTGCTGGCCCTGCTCACCCATGTGCAGATGGCCGACGAACCGGGACGACTCCTGGGCGCACCCGCCGGCTACGTGGAGCCGACCGCTCTCGCCCAGATCGCCGAGGCCGTGTTCGGCCCTGGGCCGATCTTCGCATTCATCCAAGCGGCCACGGCCGGCATCCTCGTGCTCGCCGCCAACACCGCCTTCAACGGGTTCCCCGTCCTGACCTCTCTCCTCGCCCGCGACGGCTACCTGCCGCGCCAGCTGCACCATCGCGGGGACCGGCTGGTCTTCAGCAACGGGATCATCGTGCTGGCGCTGGCCGCCGGCCTCCTGGTCGTCGTCTTCGACGCCAACGTCTCCCGGCTGATCCAGCTCTACATCCTCGGCGTCTTCGTGTCCTTCACCCTGGCCCAGGCCGGGATGGTCCGACGCTGGCAACGGGACCTGGCGCGCGCCACCGACCGGCAACGGCAGCGCATCCGGCGGGGCCAGGTGATCAACGCCCTCGGCGCCGTCACCACGGCCCTCGTCCTGGTCATTGTCGTGGTGACCAAATTCAGCCACGGCGCCTGGATCGTGTGCGTCGCCATGCCTGCACTGTTCCTGCTCATGCGCCACATCGGCCGGTACTACGAGAAGGTGCGCCAGGAGACCGCGCTGCACGACGAGCCCACGCGCCCGGCGAGCAACCACGCCCTCGTGCTGGTGTCCGGGCTGAACCAGCCGACTGCGCAGGCGGTGGCCTACGCCAGGGCCATCTACCCCGCCAGCCTCGAGGCGGTCACCGTCCAGATCGAGCAGGACGAGACCGAGGAGCTCAAACGCGCCTGGGCGGACCACCACGTCGACGTCCCGCTGGTCGTCCTGTACTCCCCCTACCGCGAGATCACCCGACCGGTCGTCGATTACGTCAGGACCTACCCCCGCAGCAGCCCCCGCGACGTGATCACCGTGGTGATCCCGCAGCGCGTCGCCGGCCGGTGGTGGGAACAGCCCCTGCACAACCACAGCGCGCTGCGGATCAAGAGCCGCTTGCTGTTCCAACCCGCCGTCGTGGTCACCTCGGTGCCCTATCAGCTGCGCTCGGCTATCGCCCGCGTTCACCGCCCCGACACCGGGGACCGCGACACGCTGATCCTGCATGCGGCCCGCCACACGAGCCCGCAGCCGCCGTCCCGATTGTAACCGGGGGCGCCGGGCGCCTGGCACAGCGATGGGCAACCTGACCGATCACCGGACGCAGCAGCGTCCGCACAAGGATCGTCATCCTCCGGAGATAGCGATGAACCAGCACTACCTGACGGTCAACCGCCCCGACGCCCAGGACGGTGCCGCCGGCGGGGCCACCCCGCCAACCCGCTCCAGCTATGCCCGCTGCGGCCGAGTTGCTGCAGATGTACTGGCGCATCGGCCACACGATCCTGAACCGTCAGGAGGCTGAGGGATGGGATACCCGGGTCATCGGCCGGCTCGCGGTGGACCTGAGGGCGGCCTTCTCGACCATGCGTGGCCTGTCCCGGAGCAACCTGAAGTACATGCGTCAGATGGCCGCCACGTGGCCGGAGGAGGCAGTTGGCCAACAGGCTGTTGGCCAACTGCCCTGGGCCCATGTCACGGTCCTGCTCGACAAGCTCGAGGACCAGGGTGAGCGGGACTGGTACGCCGCCGCGGCCGTAGAGGACGGCTGGTCGCGCAACGTCCTGCTCAACCAGATCATGAGGCGGCTTCACACCAGGGGCGGCGCCGCCCCGTCCAACTTCCCCGCCCACCTGCCCGCCGCCGACTCCGAGCTCGCCCAGCAGCTCACCCGCGACCCCTACGTCCTGGACTTCCTCGACCTAACCGGCCCCGTCGCTGAGCGCGACCTCGAAACCGCGCTCATGAACCGGCTCCAAGACTTCCTCCTCGAGCTCGGCCACGGCTTCGCCTTCGTCGGCGCCCGTACCACTTCGAAGTCGACGGTGACGACTCCTAGATCGACCGGCTCTTCTTCAACTGGGCCCAGTCCGCTTCGTCGTCGTCGAGCTCAAGATGGACCGCTTCACCCACGAGCACCTCGGCTTCTACGTCAGCTGGGTCGACGCCAACCTCCGCAACCCCGACCGCCACTCCCCCACCATCGGGATCCTGCTGTGCGCAGGACGCAACGACAACGTCGTGCGCTACGCCCTCGCCGGCACCAACCAACCCCTCGCGGTCGCCGACTACACCTACGCCCCCCTCCCCGCCGCGGCCCGGGAGGCCGTTCCCACTGACGTTGAACTTGCCGCTGCGGCTGGTGCTGCACTTACTTATCTCACCGACGAAGGCACCGCAGCCGAAGGTAAGGGCCCATGAAGAATTGCCCTCGGCGGCAAATCGTAAGAGAAGATGACGCCGTGGACTGGCAAGCAATCGCAGCGGTAATCACTGGACTGGGCGTCATCGCGTCGTTCATAACCACGTGGTGGGCGCTACGGCATGACCGGCGGATCGCTGAGAAGCAGGCAGAGCGCTCAGAAGCCGCTGCCCGCCTCAGCGAGTCCTACACCCAACGGATGGTTGACGCTCTGGAAGCTATCGCCCGCGAAGGGGTCTCTTCGGCAGTGCCGGTCCAGATCGGAGTCCGATGGTCCCTCACCTTCCACAGGGGTGACACGTTTCTTCTAGAAAATGTGGGCGATGCAACGGCTTACAACGTGACGATAAGCGGACACAACTCGCTGGTTGGTCCTGACGTCACCTCAGGCGGCCCTCGTCTCCAACCCGGTGAGGCGCTGACCTTCCTGGCCGCGATTGTTCTAGCAACATCCGATACAACAATCACCATTGAGTGGAACGACACAGCCGAACGGGATGCAGATCGTCGGACGTGGCGGTACCCGTTGCCAGTCCCTGCACGCCAGTAAGTCGCCGCCGCTCGTCTCAGAAACGGTCGCAGAACCGGGGCACGACGCGAACCAGTTTTGCGACGGGTTGTGGACGCACGCCGAGCCGGGTTGTGTGACATCTACAACGTCATTGAGGGGCACTCGGACGAACCGCCGGGCGCGCTGTGGGTTGGTCAGGAGTCGTCGTGGGCGAGCGCCGTCCGTCGCCGACCTCACCCGCCAGCGCGGCCGACCGACGACCTCGTCGATCCCGCGACCGCACCACCGCCGAACCCACGGGCAGACCGGTATCGAACGGTGCCCCTCGCCGACACCCGAGAATGTCCCGCCGGTTCGGACGCCCCGCCTGCGCGCCACGGGCGACCTTCCTCGGGCCCAGCGGGCCGGGAAACCGGCCGTAACTGAGATTCCTGATAGAGACTGGAGATGAGCACAATGCGGTCCTCAAGGACGACGACGGTACGAAGCACTGCGCTTCCGGCCAACCTCGTCTCGCTGGCAGTCGCCGCCGAACACATCGGCGTCCACCCCAAGACGCTGCGCCGGCGGATCGCCGACGGCACCCTCACCGGCTATCGCATCGGCTGGTCCGGGTCGACCTCGACGAGGTCGCCCGACGCCCGATCACGACCATCACCACGACGCGCACCGTCGCCTGAGACAAGCTCTCCCGACGCTGGGCGACACTGGTCGTTGCGGGTGGCCCTGTGGGGCTACGGATTCACGCCGGCGGGCCCCACCCAACCATGGGGCCGACATCGGTGCAGGTCGCAACGCCATTTCACCAGCGGCCCCGGTGGGCCGAGGCGTCTGACGCCGTGGGCCTTACGCCCTCGAACCTGTGGGGCTTACGTGCTGTCCAGAGTTGCTCTCACGTGGACCGCTTGCCGTTGGTGGCTTTCGATATGGGGTTGTTGCTGGCATCGGGTCGGGCGGCTTCCTCTTCGGTGCCGTCAGGTCGACCGGCACTAAGCTGAAGTCGTCCGGCGCGTCGGCCATGTGAGCCTCCCGCGCCGCTACCGCTGCCTGGTACCTCATGGCCGCGTGCGGGGTGGTGTGCCCCAGGCGTGCCTGCGGCTCCGCGATCGTCGCCCCGGTCCGTGCGGCCTGGGTCGCCGCGGTCGCGCAGGCCGTGGATGCGCAGGTCCGGCCGGCCTATCGCCCGTCTCGCCTCGTCCCACACCTTGTAGAGCACCGACTGAGAGATCGGCGTGCCCACGCGGGAGGGAAAGACCAGCCCGTCGGCACCGGCCTGGGAGAACGCGCCCATGTGTGTCTGGAGGACCCTCGTCACCGAAGCGGGCAGGTGCACGATTCGCGCACCGGCCTCGGTCTTGACCCCGCGCACGACCTTGCCCTGGCCGCGCAGGTTCTGGATCTGCGACTCGACGACGACCCTGCGGCCGACGAGGTCGATGTTGGGGCGACGCAGGTTGCGGAACTCCTCGGATCACAGCCCGGACCAGGCCGCCAGCAGAATCATGGCCCGGTACCGCTCGTCGAGGTGCAGCAGCGCCTCGGCGATCTGCTCCGGTGTGGCGATGGTCTTCTTCGACCTGCGCGGCGCCTCGGAGGCACCACGGATCGTGCACGGGTGGTGGTGGACGAGACGGTCGCGCACCGCCGCGTTGAAGACGGAGGACACGAAGCCGTACACGCGCGCGGTCATCGTCTTGCCGGTCTGCTGCTGCAGCCTGGCGTACAAGGAGGTGACGTCGCGCGAGGAGATCGCCCGCAGCGACTTCCTGCCGAGCTCGTCGTGTGTGAGAAACCTCTTCACGTAGGTCTCGTACTCCTCGCGGGTGCGCGGGGCGAGCTTCCGGACTCCCATGTTGGCCGCAACGTACTCGTTGAGGGTCACCGTGATGCGCGCCACCCGTTGCTCGGGCGGGAGCCACTCCCCCCGCGCGATCAGCGCCTCCTCGGAGTACAACCCCGCCTCGGCGTCGATCTTGGTCGTGAGGGTCCGGTGATACCGGCCCAGATCCGGCCGAGGTAGCGCGCACGCCACCCGGCCGTCTTGCCGGTCCTCGCGTTCTTGCGGCGCTCGGTCTGCCCGAATCCTCGCCGGCTGCCTGCCATCTGGATCTCGCCTCCCACGGACTAGGCGTTCGTCGATCACCAGTCCGTGGGGCTGTGGTGGGGCTAGCAGAGCCCCACCGAGGCCATTCGGGTCCTCTCGTGTCCACCTGGGGCGGGCACAGAAAGGGCTTCTGACCTGAGCTTTCGCCGGTCAGAGGCCCCATCGTGATGGTGGGCGATACTGGGTTCGAACCAGTGACCTCCTCGGTGTGAACGAGGCGCTCTACCACTGAGCCAATCGCCCGCGTCCGGGGCGCTCACCGTGGTGCGCGCTTGCCGTTGCGAGATGTGATCGTAGCGAACGCAGCGCCCAATCGTGAAACCGAGACCCCCATCCGGGAGTGAGAGGAAGGCCACACCCCGATTTCGGGGCCGCCGCCGGTGTTCTCGGGGTCCGACTTCCCGCGTCAGGGGTCGGGGGTGAGCACGTGCCGGCGCGCGTACACCTCCGCGACCCGCTGGGTCAGCGGCCCGGGGGTGAGGTCGCGCCCGTCGACGGCGACCACGGGGACCATGCCCCGGGTCGAGGAGGTCAGCGCGGCATGCTCCGCCCCGGTCAGCTCGGCGATGTCCATGACCTCCTCGTGCACGTCGATGCCCTCCTCCCGCGCCCACTCGAGCACGACGGCGCGCGTGACCCCGGCGAGGCACCCGGAGCTGAGCGGCGGGGTCAGGAGCGCGCCGTCGCGCTCGACGAAGACGTTGGTGCCCGTGCCCTCGCACAGCTCGCCGCGGGTGTTGGCGAAGATCGCCTCGTCCGCCCCGCGCTCGTGCGCCCAGGCCAGCGCCCGCACGTTCTCCGCGTAGGAGATGGTCTTCAGGCCGGCGATGGGCGAGCGCTCGTTGCGCACCCACGGCACCACCGCCACGCGCACCGCCCCCGGCGTCCCGGTCGGACCCGCGGCGACCACGAGCGTCCCGGGCCCCCACGCCGCGTCCGAGCCGAGCGGCCCCGGCCCGGCGGTCCACAGGATGCGGATGCGGGCGAGCTCGGTCCCCCACGCGGCCGCGACCTCGGTCACCGCACCGCGGACCACGTCACGGTCCGGCACCGGCAGGCCCAGCCCCCGGGCGGAGCGCTCCAGGCGGTCGATGTGCCGGGTCAGCGCGAAGGGCACCCCGCGGAGCAGCTCGCACGCCTCGAACACGCCGTCACCGACGGTCAGGCCGTGGTCCGTTACGCGCACCAGCGGGGTCTCCGGATCACGCAGGGCGCCGTCGAACCACACGATCACGCGGTTTTCCTGGGCCATGGAGGGCACTGTGGCACGGGTCACGCCCCAAAACCACCCCCGCGGTTTGAACTTTCGTCGACGCACTGGTTATTGTTCTGGAGCACCACGGAGAGCGGGAACGCCCGCCGGGGAGCATGCGGATGTGGCTCAGTTGGTAGAGCATCACCTTGCCAAGGTGAGGGTCGCGGGTTCGAGTCCCGTCATCCGCTCGGAGGGGACCACCACCCGGGTGGCAACCAGCCTCAGGGTGGCGTGGCCGAGAGGCGAGGCAGCGGCCTGCAAAGCCGTACACACGGGTTCGAATCCCGTCGCCACCTCCGATTCATGCAAGGCAATGGGCGATTGGCGCAGCGGTAGCGCGCTTCCCTGACACGGAAGAGGTCACTGGTTCGATCCCAGTATCGCCCACCAGCAAGACAGAAGGCCGTCCGGAGAGACCCGGGCGGCCTTCTGCGTCGATGGTGACTGTGCCGGGGCGCACCCCGGCGCGTCCGTCGGACCGGTTGCCTTGGCAGAGCCCGTCAGGCAGGCTCGATCTCCCCGACCAGACAGAGAGCGAACCGTAGCCCCCTTGACCCAACAGTTCCCCTCCACCGCCGCCGATGCCCAGGCCCCGCGCGGGTTCGCCACCCCTCACGGGATCCGCATGGTCGCGACCGACCTCGACGGCACCGTGGTCCCCCACGGCCGACCGATGTCCCCCCGCACCATCCACGCCCTCCGGTCGGCGGACGAGGCGGGCCTCCGCGTCGTCTTCGTGACCGGCCGGCCGCCACGGTGGCTCGAGCCCGTCGTGGAGGCCACGAGCCATGCCGGGTACGCCATCTGCGCCAACGGCGCGATCACGCTCGACCTCGCCACGGACTCCGTCGTCTCGGTCCGCTCCATCGCCGCGGAGACCATCCTCGAGGTTGCCGAGCGACTCAGGTCCGCCGTGCCCGACGTGATCTTCGCCGTCGAGACCCCGGAGAGCTTCCGCGTGGAGGACGGCTACGAGGACATGCGCGGCGCGCGCCCGGCCGAGGGCAGCGAGCCGCAGGAGCTCATGCGCATGCCCCGTGCGAGCACCCGGCACCTCCCGGACCTGCTCGACGACGAACCCGTCATCAAGCTCGTCGCCATCAGCCCCGGCTCCACGCCGGACGCGCTGCTCACGGCCGGCCGGCGGCACCTCGGCGACCTCGTCACCGCCACGCACTCCAGCATCGGCACCGCGCTGCTCGAGATGAGCCCGCTCGGTACGACCAAGGCGACCGGGCTGACCGAGCTCGCCGCCTTCCTGGAGATCGATCCGAGGACCGTCATCGCCTTCGGCGACATGCCCAACGACATCGAGATGCTCCGCTGGGCCGGGACCGGTTACGCCATGTCGGGCGGCCATCCCGACGCCCTCGCGGCGGCCGACCAGATCGCTCCCCCGGCCGAGCTCGACGGCGTCGCGCAGGTCCTCGAGGCCGTTCTCGCACGCGACGCCGGCCGCCTGCGCCCGTAGATGCACGGACGGGAGGCCATCCGATGAGCGGACCATGTTCACCTGCAGAGACCCACGTTGGAGGACCTCGACGAACGCGTCTCCGGAGACTGACACGGAAGAGGTCACTGGGTCGGTCCCAGTATCGCCCACCAGCAAGACGGAAGGGCCGTCCGGAAAGATCCGGACGGCCCGTCTTGCGCCCTGAGCAGGCCGTACCTCAAACGGGGCTGTGAAGGCAGAAGGCGGGGTCCCGGGTGCCAGAGTGCCCATGGTGTGACGGGAGCCACATGGCGTCGACCACGTCGGATCCGCACAGGCCGCCTTCACTGCCTGGGCACAACCCCCCACCCCGAACTGATTGGGCCGGCCGCACGCTCACGAATCTGGAACCGGCCTCGTGTCGTTAGGGTTCTGGCATGTCGATTCAGGGACGGCTCGTGCCCCGCACCTACCCGCCGGGAGTCACCTGCTGGGTCGACACCGAGCAGCCGGATGTCGAGGCGGCCTGCCGGTTCTACGGTGGCCTCTTCGGCTGGACGTTCGAGAACGCCGCCGCGCCCGGCGCCCCCGTGCGCTACGTCATCGCCAGGCTCGGCGGGCGGGACGTCGGCGCGGTCGCGGGGCCCCGCGACGGCACGGCGACGTGGAACACCTACGTCGCCGTCGACGACGCGGACGACTGGGCGCGGCGGCTGGTCGCGCTCGGCGCCACCGTCCGGTCGGCGCCGGCTGACGCCGGTGAGGGCGGCCGGGGCGCGGTCCTGGCCGACCCTGAGGGGGTCGAGCTGCGCCTCTGGCAGCCGCGCAGGCGGCTCGGCGCCCAGGCCGTCAACGAGCCGGGCGCGTGGAACTTCAGCGATCTCCACACGGGCGACCCCGAGGCCGCGACGGCGTTCTACGCGGAGGCGTTCGGCTGGAGCATCGAGGACGTCGGCTTCGGCAGGATGATCCGGCGACCGGGCTACGGGGACCACCTCGAGGCGACCTCCGACCCGGACATCAGGGCCCGGCAGTCCGCCGTGAGCACTCCCCCCGGCTTCGAGGACGCCATCGGCTGGCTCGCCCCCATCGCTCCCGGCGAGACGCCACACTGGCACGTCTCCTTCGCGGTGGCCGACAGGGACCGGACGGCCGCCGACGCGGAACGCCTCGGCGGGCACGTCCTCGACGCGGCGGAGACCGAGTGGACGCGCACCGCGCTGCTCCGCGACCCGCAGGGCGCGGAGTTCACCGCCAGCCAGTTCACCCCGCCGTCGCGCTGAGCCGCGTCGCCGCCTCCCTACCGGCGCCCGCGTACCGGAGAGCGCCGGCGGCGGATCAGCCGCCGAAGGGGGGCAGGACGTTCTGGTCGACCAGCCGGTCGAAGAGCTGCAGCAGGCGCGTCTCGGTGTCGAGCGCGTCGGCGAAGCCCGCCTGCCGGATCTTCACGGTCGAGGTGATGTTGTCGGCCTCGTGGTGGAACAGGAAGTCGCCGACGCCCCACCCGACGAGCTCGTCGAAGGGGGTGCGGGCCAGGTCGTGCCGCTCCACCAGGCGCTGCCAGATGCCGGCCCGGGCGGGCATGGCCTCGGCCAAGGACATCTGCTGCGGCGGCGCGTACGCCATGCCGAAGTGCTCGGCGAACCGCGGGAACAGCTGCGACCAGCGGAACTGGTCGCCGTTGGTGACGTTGAAGACCTGGTTCGACGCGGCGGCGGCGGAGCCCGCCCAGACGGTCGCGCGCGCCAGGAGCTCGGCGTCGGTCGTCTGGTACAGGACGTCGTAGGCGGCGCGGGTGCCCGGGAAGCGCAGCGGCAGGCCCAGCTCCTTGCTGATCGCGGCGTAGACGCCGATGACCAGGAGCAGGTTCATGGGGTTACCGGTCGCGTAGCCGGTGACGCCCTCGGGCCGCAGCGCCGTGAACGCGAAGCCGCGCTCCTCCGCGGCGCGGCGGAGCAGGTCCTCCTGGGTGTAGTAGAAGTGCGGGGCGATCAGGCGCGGGTCGGACTCCTTCGCCGGCGTGTTGAAGAAGCCGAGGTGGTGGCCGTAGGCCTTGCCGCCCTGGTACAGGGTGACGTGCTCGAGGGGGGCGCCGGCGGCACGGAGGGCGTCGAGCGTGTTCCGCAGCAGGGCGTCGTTCACCTCGATGAGCGCGGCGTCGGTGGGCCTCTCGATGTACGCGGCGAAGACGAGGCGGGTGACGGCGCCGAGGTCACTCAGCCCCCGCGTCGCGGCGGCCGCGTCGAGCAGGTCGATGCCGTGGTGCTTGCCACGGGGCCTCGGGCAGGTCGCGACGGCTGACGCCGTGGACCGTCCAGCCGAGCTCGGCGTACTGCCGGGCGGCGTAGCTGCCGATGAGGCCGGCGTCGCCGGCGACGAGGACGGTGCCGCCGTTCCGGGGCATGGGCGTGAGGTCCAGTCCGGGGACTGCGGCCATGGGTGAGCTCCGTTCACTCGGGTGTGCGCGACGAGGCGCCGCCGGACCGGCGGCCGCCTCGTCCGTCCGACGGGCGTGGCTCAGGCGAAGGGCTGCGACGCGTCGTCGAGCGCCGCGACCTCGTCCGCGGTGAGCTCGAGCGGCGGCGCGGCCATCAGGGCCGGCAGCTGCTCGGCCGAGCTGACGGAGGCGATCGGGGCGGTGACGCCCTTAGCCAGCAGCCACGCCAGGGCCACGGTGGTCGGCTCGACGGCGCGGGCCTCGGCGATCGCGACCAGGGCGTCGACCACCTGCAGGGCGTCGTCAGTCAGCAGGTCGGCGGCGAAGAGGGCGCGGGCCTTGCCCTCGAAGTCGGCCCGGGTGCGGTACTTGCCGGTCAGGACGCCGGAGGCGAGCGCGAAGTAGGGGAAGACCGCGACGTCGAACTCCTCCGCGATCGGCTTGTAGCCCTGCTCGTAGTCCTTGCGATGGATGAGGTTGTACTGCGGCTGGATGGCGACGGGGAGGGTCAGGCGCTCGCGGGTCGCGACCTCGAACCACTCGCGCATGCGCTCCGGGGTGAAGTTGGACAGGGCGATGTGGCGGACGCGGCCGGAGGTCACGAGGCCGTCGGCGACGCGGACCTGCTCCTCGATGGAGACGTTCTCGTCGTCGTAGTGCGCGTAGTAGAGGTCGACGTGGTCGGTCTGCAGACGCTTGAGCGACTCGTCCAGCGCGGCGTCGGCGTTCTCGGCCGCCAGGCCCTGGCGCGACGGCTTGCCGCCCACCTTGGTGGCGAGGACGATCTGGTCGCGGTTCCCGCGCTCGGCAATCCACTCGCCCAGGATCGTCTCGGAGTCGCCGCCCTCGCTGCCCTCCGCCCACATGGCGTACGAGTCGGCGGTGTCGATGAAGTCGCCGCCGGCCTCGACGAAGGCGTCGAGCACGGCGAAGGACTGCTCACGGTCCGAGGTCCAGCCGAAGGTGTTGCCGCCCAGGTTCAGGGCGAAGATGTCGATCTCGGTGCGGGGGATGCGGGTCACAGGAGCTCCTTCAGGCGTGGATGCGCGGCGAGCCCTCGGTCGATGACTTGCCGCGGAAAGTAATCTACCGATGATCACTTGCCGCGTCAAACGATGGCCTAGGATGAGCCCATGGCGACGACGCGCGAGGCCCGCTGGCTCGATCCGGACGAGGACCGGACCTGGCGCTCCGTCTGGACCCTGATGACCTGGCTGCCGGTACGGCTGGACGTCCAGCTCCGCGCGGACGCGGGGATGAGCCTGGCCGAGTACAACGCGCTCTCGCAGATGTCGGAGGCGCCCGACCGCACGTTGCGGCTCAGCGACCTGGCCGCCGCCACCAACATGACGCTGTCCCACCTCTCGCGCGTGATCAGCCGGATGGAGACGTCGGGCTGGGTGACCCGCTCCCCCGATCCCGCCGACGGCCGCTACACGCTCGGCCACTTGACCGACACCGGCTGGGAGAAGGTGGTCGCCGTCGCGCCGGGGCACGTCGAGGCCGTGCGGCGCTACGTGTTCGACACGCTCGGTGCCGAGCAGGCCGCGGCACTCGGCGACGCCGCCGCGCACATCGCCGCGGCGGTGGCGCCGCCCCGCCCGCAGCGGGGGTGAGCCTCGGGCGTCGGTCCACACGCCCGCCGCCTTCCGGCCGGCGGGTGGCGGGACTAAAATCCGCCGTGCCGGTGACGCCCGTCCGCGAAAGGGGTGCCCACGCATGCGCGATCCTCAGGGCCGACCGCCCCCGCGCCGGATCCCTTCCCGGGCCGCCACGCTGCTCGCCCTGGTGCTCGCATCGGTGGTGACGGCCTACGGCGCCCCGCCGTCGGCGTCCGTCCCCGCCGCCGCGGCGTCCCCCGTGGTGGCGGTCCCGGCTGCCGGTGAGCGGATGGCCGCCGCGGCGGTGCAGATCAAGGACTTCGCGTTCGCGCCCAGCCCGCTGACGGTGGCCGCGGGCACCACCGTGACCTGGACCAACCAGGACCGGACCGCGCACACGGTCACCGCGGACGACGGGTCCTTCGACAGCGGCCGGATCGCGCCCGGCGCCACGTTCCAGCACACGTTCGCCGCATCCGGCACCGTCGCCTACCACTGCACCATCCACCCGGGCATGCGGGCGACCGTCGTCGTGAGGTAGCGCCACCGCGGACCGGTCCGGCGCACCGGTCACGCAGACGCGGCCCCGCGCGTGGGCGCAGGCGCCGACGGCGGGCGCAGGCGCAGCAGCCCGCCGCTCACGACGGCACCCCAGCAGCGCCCGGCGGGGAACCAACCGGTCAGCCCGTCCCCGGTCACGGCGACGTCGACCCGCGCGGCGGCGACGCGGCCGCGCCCGAGCACGAACGCCCCGAGCAGGCGCGCGTCTGGACCCTGCTGGAGCAGGCGGAGGGCGCCCGCCCCGGGGGCGGCCACCCGGGAGGTGTGGGGGACGGCTGTCACGCCCCACCCCCGGCCGGCGGCCCTGACCGCCCCGCCCCGGGCGTCGCCGTCGAACACGCCCAGCACCTTCGGCAGCGCCCAGCTGCGCCGGCCCGCGACCAGGCTCGCCGCGGAGTCCACCGCGATGAACGGCACGTGCAGGGCGGGGCCGGCGCGGCCGAGCAGGCCGACGGCGCCGAGCACCTCCGAGTACGGGCCGACCGGGCTGTGGTGGTACCGGACCAGCGCGCCGACCCGGACCAGCGGCGCCGCGCTCGCCCGCACCGCCGGGGGAAGTGCCGCGCGCGCCGCGGCACGTACCGGACGTCCCGCGACGCGCCACCACAGGAGCGCGTCGACGCGGCACGTCCACGGGGCGCCCGGGACGTCCGTCGCCAGGCCCGCGAGCTCGTCCGCGCGGAGGCGTGTCTCCGCGGTGCCCGGCACGCCCGCCAGGTCACGGACGACCGGCGCGGGCGCTCCGCCGTCGGCGCGCCGCCGCACGTCAGGCCCGCGCCAGGTCGAGCTCGAACCGGTCCCCCGCGGGCGCGAACCCGATCTTGGCGTAGTAGGGCTCGCGCATCCCCGGTGTCGTGAGCACCTTGCGGTAGCCGCGCTCGCGCAGCGCGTCCGAGGCGTGGAAGACGAACTCCCCGGGCGTGAAGTCGCGGTACTTCTCGGTGACGTAGTCGAGGTCGACCTGCGCCACGCCGTCCCCGGCGTCGTGGAGGAGCACGTAACCGACCGTCTCCTCGCCGCGAACGATCAGGTACGCCTCTCCCCCGGGGGGAGGGCCGGCGAAGGTGGGCGTGAACCGCAGGACGTCCGCGCGGTGCAGGCTCAGCAGGTGACGCAGGTACTCACCGTCCGGGTCCACGCGAAGCACCTCGTACGCCCGGTCGGAGTGCCGCGTCCCCAGCAGCCGGTAGAGGTTGACGACCTGGATGACGGCGAGCACCAGGTTGAGCGCCGCCACGGGCCAGACCTCCAGGAGCCCGTTGTAGACGATCTGGATGACGCAGCCGACCAGGTTGATGAGCCTCAGGCGAAGGATGCGCTGCTGCATCATCGACCACACGACGATCGCGGAGCCGACCCATCCGACGATCTCCAGCCAAGGCATCGCGCCGCGCTCCTTCGTCAGGCGTCACGCCACACGTGACGGTCCGCCCGGATCATCCCATCCGCAGCGCGCCCGACGGCGCCACGTGACCGACCTCACACCGCCCGCGCTGCCGGGATCCTGGGCGCATGCCAATGTAGGCGAATGCAGATCTGGCCCGGCCGCCCCTATCCCCTCGGTGCCACCTTCGACGGCACCGGCATCAACTTCGCCCTCTACTCCAGCGTGGCCGAACGCGTCGAGCTGTGCCTGCTAGACGACGACGGCACCGAGACCCGTGTCGAGGTCACCGAGGTCGACGCGCACGTGTGGCACGCCTACCTCCCCGGCGGTCAGCCCGGGCAGCGGTACGGCTACCGGGTCCACGGCCCCTACGACCCGGCCGCCGGTCACCGGTGCGACCCATCCAAGTTCCTGCTCGATCCCTACGCCAAGGCCATCGACGGGCAGATCGACGGCGACCCGTCGCTCTACTCCTACGACTTCGAGGACGCCGGAGCGCGCAACACCACCGACTCGCTGGGCCACACGATGTCCTCGGTCGTCATCAACCCTTTCTTCGACTGGGGCTACGACCGGCCGCCCAACCACGAGTACCACGAGTCCGTCATCTACGAGGCCCACGTCAAGGGCCTGACCAAGCTGCACCCGGGCATCCCGGAGGAGTTCCGCGGCACCTACGCCGGCCTGGCGCACCCGGTGGTCATCGAGCACCTCACCACCCTCGGGATCACGGCCATCGAGCTCATGCCCGTGCACCAGTTCGTCAACGACCCGCACCTACAGGAGAAGGGCCTGACCAACTACTGGGGCTACAACACGATCGGCTTCTTCGCCCCGCACAACGGCTACGCCTCGTACGGCACCCGCGGTGAGCAGGTCCAGGAGTTCAAGTCCGTCGTCAAGGCGATGCACGAGGCGAACATCGAGGTCATCCTGGACGTGGTGTACAACCACACCGCTGAGGGCAACCACATGGGTCCCACGCTGTCCTTCCGCGGCATCGACAACGCCTCGTACTACCGGCTCGTCGACGACGACAAGGCGCACTACTTCGACACGACGGGCACGGGCAACTCGCTGCTCATGCGCTCCCCGCACACCCTGCAGATGATCATGGACTCGCTGCGGTACTGGGTCGAGGAGATGCACGTCGACGGCTTCCGTTTCGACCTCGCCTCCACCCTCGCCCGCGAGCTGCACGAGGTGGACCGGCTCTCCGCGTTCTTCGACATCATCCAGCAGGACCCGGTCATCTCCCAGGTCAAGCTCATCGCGGAGCCGTGGGACGTCGGCGAGGGCGGGTACCAGGTGGGCGGGTTCCCGCCCCTGTGGACGGAGTGGAACGGCAAGTACCGCGACACCGTCCGGGACTTCTGGCGGGGCGAGCCCTCCACCCTCGGCGAGTTCGCCAGCCGCATCACCGGCTCCTCGGACCTGTACGAGCACACCGGGCGCCGCCCCGTCGCTTCGATCAACTTCGTCACCGCGCACGACGGCTTCACCCTGCGCGACCTCGTCTCCTATAACGAGAAGCACAACGAGGCCAACGGCGAGGGCGGCGCGGATGGGGAGTCCCACAACCGGTCCTGGAACTGCGGCGTCGAGGGCCCCACGGACGATCCGAAGATCACCCGGCTCCGGCTGCGCCAGAAGCGCAACTTCCTCACCACGCTCCTCATGAGCCAGGGCGTGCCGATGATCGCCCACGGTGACGAGCTCGGCCGCACCCAGGAGGGCAACAACAACGTCTACTGCCAGGACAACGAGCTCTCGTGGGTGGACTGGGACCTCGACGAGGAGCGCACCGCCCTCCTCGAGTACACGCGCAAGATCGTCCAGCTCCGCAAGGACCACCCGGTGCTCCGCCGGCGCCGCTTCTTCGCCGGCTCGGCGGAGCACGGCGGCGAGTCCGAGATCGGCGACATCGAGTGGTTCACCCCCGCCGGCGAGCACATGGCCGACGAGGACTGGGGCGTGTCCTACGCCCGCTCGGTGATGGTCTTCCTCAACGGCCAGGCCATCCCGGAGCCCGACGCGCGCGGCGAGCGGATCATCGACGACAGCGTCCTGGGACTGCTCAACGCCGACGGGAAGGCCATCGAGTTCACGCTGCCGGACGCGAGCTTCGGCTCGTCCTGGGTCACGGTGCTGGACACGGCCACGCCCAAGCCGGTCGCGAAGAAGCGCGCCCCGGGCTCCACCATCCGCGTGGAGGGCCGCAGCACCATCATCCTCATGCAGCCCGCCGAGGAGGCGCAGTGACCCCGAGGCGCGACGCCCTTCCCGGCACCCCGGACAGGGGCGCCACGGCCGGGACCGCGCAGGGCCACCTGCCCGCGCCCGGCAAGCGGCTGCCCGTGAGCACGTACCGGCTCCAGCTGGGCCCCGACCTGTCCTTCGCGCAGGCCGAGGCCGCCGTGCCCTACCTGGCTGCGCTCGGCGTCACGGACCTGTACCTCTCCCCCGTCCTGCAGGCCGCCCCGGGCTCGACCCACGGCTACGACGTCGTCGACCACACCCGCATCAGCGACGTGATGGGCGGACGGGCCGGGCTGGAGTCCCTCGCCGCGGCCGCGCACGCCCGTGGGATGGGCGTCGTGGTCGACGTCGTGCCCAACCACATGGCGGTGCCGACGCCGGCCTGGCACAACCGGGCGCTGTGGTCCGTGCTCTCCGGCGGGGCCGACTCCCCCTACGCCCGCTGGTTCGACATCGACCTGGAGGCGGGCGACGGCATCCTCATGCCCGTCCTCGGTGCCCGCATCGGTGACGTGCTCGCCTCCGGCGACCTGGCCGTCGACCACGTGGTGATCCCCACCGAGCCCGACGCGGGCGAGCAGGCGGTGCTGCGCTACTACGACCACGTCTTCCCCATCCGCCCGGAGACGGAGCACCTGCCCCTGACGGAGCTGGTGGAGCGCCAGCACTACCGCCTGGCCTACTGGCGCGTCGCGGACGAGGAGCTGAACTACCGCCGCTTCTTCGACGTCGGCACCCTCGCCGCGGTGCGGGTGGAGGACCCGGAGGTCTTCGACGCCACCCACGCCCTGCTCCTGGAGCTGCACGCGCAGGGCGTCATCGACGGCTTCCGCATCGACCACCCCGACGGCCTCGCGGACCCGCGGGGGTACCTGCGCCGCCTGCACGAGGCCACCGGCGGCGCCTGGGTCGTCGCCGAGAAGATCCTCGAGGCCGACGAGGAGCTCCCCGCCGACTGGCCCGTGGCCGGGACCACCGGCTACGACGCCGCCTGGCGGCTGCACGCCCTGCAGGTGGACCCGGCCGGCGCGGTGCCCCTGGCGGCGCTCATGCAGGAGATCACGGGCGAGAGCGCGAGCCTGCCCGCCGTCGTGGAGGAGGCCAAGCGCCAGATCGTGCGCACCTCGCTGTACGCGGAGGTGCACCGGGTCGCGACGCTGCTGGCCGAGATCTGCCACGCCGACGTGCGCCTGCGGGACCACACCTTCCTCTCCCTCCAGGACTGCGTCGTCGAGCTGGTGGTGGCCTTCGACCGCTACCGCGCCTACGTCGTGCCGGGCGAGCCCGCCCCGCCGACCAGCGAGCGCGTGCTGCGCGAGGCCGCGGAGGCCGCCCGCCCCCACCTGGCGCCCGACCGGCACGACACGCTCGACGTCGTCGTCGAGCTCCTGCTCGGCGGGGAGGCGGGCAGCGCCGGGCGCACCCACGAGGCCCGGCGGGCAGAGCTCATGGTCCGCTTCCCGCAGGTGTGCGGGGCCGTGATGGCCAAGGGGGTCGAGGACACCGCCTTCTACCGCTGGACGCACCTGCAGAGCCTGTGCGAGGTCGGCGGCGACCCGGCCCGCTTCGGCATCGACCCGGACGAGCTGCACGGGTGGGCCGCGCGCACCGGCGCGGCGTGGCCCGCGACCATGACCGCCGGCACGACCCACGACACGAAGCGCGGCGAGGACGTCCGCGCCCGCATCGGCGTCCTGTCCGAGCACGCGGCGGCGTGGGCGGCGATGGTCACGGCGCTGCGTGAGGAGACCGCGGACCTGCGCCCCTCGGACCTGGACGGGCGTGCCGAGAACCTCCTGTGGCAGACGCTGGTGGGCACCTGGACCGCCGCGGGGCCCATCAGCGACGAGCGGCTCCAGGCCTACCTCGTCAAGGCCGCCCGCGAGCAGAAGTCCTGGACCAGCTGGACGGCCCCGGACCTGGCCCGGGAGGAGGCGTTCGGGGCGTACGCCACCGCGCTGCTCTCGCACCCGGCCGTCGTCGCCGCCTTCGCCAGCTGGGTGCAGCGGGCCGAGCCCGCCGTGCGCGGCGCGGTGCTGAGCACCAAGCTCCTGCAGCTGACTGTGCTCGGCGTCGCGGACGTCTACCAGGGCACGGAGATCACCCAGACCTGGCTCGTGGACCCCGACAACCGCCGCCCGGTGGACTTCGGCGCCCTCGCGGCGCGGCTCGCGGCGCTGGACGCCGGCGCGCAGCCGGGCTCGGTCGACGACGAGAAGCTCCGCCTCACCGCGGCCGCGCTGCGGCTCCGGCGGGCGCACCCCGCGGCGTTCGTCGGCCCGGAGGCGGGCTACCAGCCGCTGCCGACGACGACCGGGCACGCTGTCGCCCTGGCCCGGACCGACTCCGGCGGCGCGCGGGTCGTCGCCGTGGTCACGCGCCTGGCGGCCACGACCAGCTCCGTCCACGGACTGCCGGATGCCACCGTGGTGCTCCCCGAGGGGAGCTGGCGTGACGTCCTCACCGGCGCGTCGGTGCCGGGCGGGGTGTGCCGCCTGGACGACCTGCTCGCCACCTCCCCGGTGGCGCTGCTCGAGAGGATCTGATGGACGCCGAGGACCTTCCGCAGGCCGCGCCGCGCGCCGACCTGGCCGCCCGGGGCGGCGTGGGCGACGGCGGCGCCCCGGTGCGGGTGTGGGCGCCGACCGCTCGCTCGGTCGAGCTCGTCGCCGTCGGCGCGCGGGAGCCGATGCGCGCCCGGCCCGGCGGGTGGTGGGACTCGGCCGCGGCCCTGGCGCCGGGCACCGACTACGCGTTCTCGCTCGACGGGGGGCCGGACCTGCCGGACCCCCGCAGCCCCTGGCAGCCCCACGGCGTGCACGGGCCCTCGCGGACCTTCGACACCGGGGCGCACGCGTGGGCCGACGACGGCTGGGCCGGGCGCTCCAGCCTGGGCGCCGTCATCTACGAGCTCCACGTGGGCACGTTCACGCCCGCGGGCACGCTCGACGCCGCCGCGGAACGGCTCGACCACCTCGCCCAGCTGGGCGTGGACATGGTCGAGCTCATGCCCGTCGCCGCGTTCCCGGGGTCCGCGGGATGGGGCTACGACGGCGTCGCGCTCTACGCCGTCCACGAGGCGTACGGAGGCCCGGCGGCCCTGCAGCGCTTCGTCGACGCCGCGCACGCCCGGCGCATCGCCGTCTGCCTCGACGTCGTGTACAACCATCTCGGCCCGTCCGGCAACTACCTCGGCGCCTACGGCCCCTACTTCACCGACCGCCACCACACGCCCTGGGGCGCCGCCGTCAACCTCGACGGGGATGACGCGGGCGAGGTCCGGGCCTTCGTGGTCGAGAACGCGCTGCGGTGGCTGCGCGACTTCCACACCGACGCGCTGCGCCTCGACGCGGCCCACGCCCTCAAGGACGACTCCGTGCGTCACCTGCTCGCCGAGCTCGCGGACGCCGTCGCCGCCCTGGAGGCCCAGGTGGGCCGGCCCCTGTCCCTCATCGCCGAGTCCGACCTCAACGACGCCCGGATGGTGACGCCCACCACCGCCGGCGGCCTGGGCATGACGGCGCAGTGGGACGACGACGTCCACCACGCGCTGCACGCCCTGCTGACCGGGGAGCGTCACGGCTACTACGTCGACTTCGGCGCCCCGGCCACCCTCGCCAAGGCGCTCACGGGCGTCTTCGTCCACGACGGCACGTTCTCGACCTTCCGCGGGAAGGACTGGGGCGCCCCGGTGCCCGCGGAGGTCGACGCCCGCCGCTTCGTCGTCTTCTCCCAGGACCACGACCAGGTGGGCAACCGCGCGCTGGGCGACCGGCCCAGCAGGGTGCTCGGGCCCGGCCGGCTCGCCGTCAGCGCCGCGATCGTCCTGCTCGGCCCGTACACCCCGATGCTGTTCATGGGCGAGGAGTGGGGCGCGACCACCCCGTTCCAGTACTTCACCGACCACGGCGAGCCCGAGCTCGCCGAGGCGGTGCGCAAGGGCCGCGCCGAGGAGTTCGGCACGCACGGGTGGGCGGACCTCTACGGCGGCGAGATCGAGGTGCCGGACCCGCAGTCGCCGCAGACGGTGGCCGCCTCGCGGCTCGACTGGGACGAGCGGGACCGGCCGGAGCACGCGCGCCTGTTGCGCTTCTACCGCGACCTCATCGCGCTCCGCCGCGCCGAGCCCGACCTCTCCTCGGGCGAGCGCGCCGCGACGACCGTGACGGTGGCGGGTGACGGCGGCTGGCTCGTCATGCACCGCGGCGTCATGGACGTCGTCGTCGCCCTCGCCGACGGGGCCACCACCGTGCCGCTGCCCACCGGGGACGCCGGCGCGCCGGAGGTGGTCCTGGCCTGGGGCGAGACCCGGCTGGCGGACGACGGCACGGCGCTCACCGCGCAGGGCCCGGGCGTGGCGGTGCTGCGCAACGCCTGACGCGTGCGGGCGGCACGGTCAGATCGCGAGGTGCCGGGTGCGGCCGTCCCAGTGCGTGTGGACGGCTACGGCGGGAGTGCCCTCGGCGCGCAGGATCTCGTACTCGTCCGCGCACGGCACCTGCGGGTAGGTCACCCAGAGGTTGTGCGCGGTCATGCAGAAGTCGAGGTCGAGGCGCACGAGCAGGCCCATGAGCTCGCCGATGGTGGGGTCGTCGACCTTGGCGAAGGCGTCGTCGAGGAGGACCAGGCGCAGCGCCGTGTCGCCCAGGCCCGACAGGTAGGCGTCCGCCGCGGCAAAGAGGGTGACGTAGGAGACGAACCGCGTCTCGCCCTGGGACAGCTTGGCCCGCCCGCGCAGCTCTCGCCGGTCGTGCGGTCCGGGGCCGAGGATGGTCACCCGCATGTGGTGCCACGCGCGGTAGTCCAGGGCGTTCTTGAGGTGCTGGGCGTACCCGGCGGTCTCGTCCAGCGCGAACTGCTCCTCGACCTGCTCGCGCAGCAGCGTGATGAGCTCGTCGGTGCGCTCCCCCGGCCGCACGGCCGACGCCGCCTGCACGAGCTCCTTGATGCGGTGGACCCGGCTGCCCTCGGGCGCGTCGAGCACCCAGGCGAGGCGCACCCCGATGCCGTGGGACGTGCTGATGCTGCGCAGGCTGTCGTTCATGGCGGCCACGAGGTGATCGGACTGCGCCAGGCGCCGGCGCAGCTCCTCGCCCACGCCGCCGACGACGAAGTTGGTGAACACCTCGTGCTCGCGGCTCGTCAGGGCCTCGCGGGCCCGCTCGACGCGCGCGCGCAGGTCCGCGGCGGCCTCGGCCACGGGGCTGCGGCCGGTGGTGTCGACGAGCTCGACGAGGTGGAGGTCCTCGGCGACGGTGTGCACGACGTCGAAGCCGCCCTGCAGCTCCGCCTCGAGCTTCTGCTGGGCGCGCATGAGCACGTTGAGGTCGGCGCTCCCCGCCCCGGCGACGGCGCCGCGCACCGCACCGGCCGCGGCGCGGACGAGCTCGGGCGTGACCGCCTGGCCGGTGGTGCCGGCCGGCAGCAGGTCGAGGTCGGCGCGGCCGGTGGCGGCGGCGACCACCCCGGGCAGGGCGAGCTGCCGGCGCAGCCGCCCGAGCACACCGGTGAGATGCTCCCCCGCGGCGGCGGCGGCGGCCTCGGCGGTCTCGGCGTCGCGGCGGGCCACGGCCTCCTTCTCGCCGAGCTGCTGGGCGCCGCGCCGGGCATCCGCCAGCTCGCGCGCCACGCGCCGGTGCTCCTCCTCCGTCTCCGCGAGCCGGCGGTGGACCTCCCGCGCCTCCTGCCCGAGGCTCTCGGTCAGCGCCTCGACCTCGGCGGCCTCGCGGTGCCACTGCGCCCACGCCGCGTCGGCGCCCAGCTCGGCCTCGGCGCGCCGCACCCGGTGCCCGTCGAGCCTGGCGACCTCCTCGGCGTGCCGCGAACGGGCGCGGGCGAGCGTGGTGAGGGCGGACGCGGCGCCGCGGCACGCCCGCTGCGCGGCCTGGGCGGTGTCGCGCACCTCCTGCAGGCCGTCGGCGTCGAGGGGCAGCTCGTGCCGGTCGCACAGGGTGCGGTGGGTGGCTTCCTGCGCCTTCCAGGCGGCGCGCAGCTCGGCGGACCGCTCCGCGAGCCGGGCCGCCTCGGCACGGGTGCGGGCCGCCTGCCGGGCGGCCGCGACGGCAAGGGTGCGCGCCTGCGCGAGCGCCGCGGTCGTCGGCGCCGTCCGGACATGGCCGGTGAGGTCCGCGCGCGCGGCCACGAGCCGGTCGCGGGCCCCGGCCCGGTCGGCGGCGCGCTCGTCGAGGGCGGCCAGCTCGTCCTCGATGCGGGCGAGGCGGGCGGTGCGGGCCGCCGCCCGGGCCGCGGCGCCGATGTGCCGGGCCGTGTCCGCGGCGCGCCGGCCGCGGAGCGGCCCGTTGCCCCAGGAGCCGTCCACGTCCACCCACGTGGTGTGGCTGCCGGCGCCGAGGCCGATGCGGGCCAGGACGGCGCTGACGATGGCCGCCGGGACCGTGGCCGCGGGGTCGGGCACGAGCGCCGCCCGCAGCGGCTGCGGGGCGGGCGAGGACGCGGCGGTGAGCAGGGTCTGCCCGTCCTCGGCGACGAGCGCGCCGTCGACGCTCAGACCCGCGCCGAGGAGGCCGGCGGACAGCAGCGCCGCCTCGAGCCCGGCCCGGTCGGCCGCGCTGAGGCCGTCGGCGAAGTCCACGGCCCGCCACAGCGGCTGCGCGCCGCCGGTCAGCGCCCGGGCCCACGGCGCGGCGGGCGGCTCCGGGTCCTTCGCGGCGCGGAGCTCGCGCTGCTCGTCCGTCAGCGCGCGCCGGCGGGCGCCGTCGGCGTCCGCCTCGGCGTCCAGCGCGGCGCCCGTGCGGGCGAGCCGGTCGCGGGCCGCATCGGCGGCCTCGGCGGCGACCCGGTCCAGCTCGTCGAGACGCGGGGCGCCGTCGCGGGCCCCGCTGATGTCGCCACCCAGCACGTCCACGTCGAAGAGGAGCGGGCCGACGGCGGTGGCCGCCCAGCCCACGTCGCCGAGGAGCTCGGCCGTGCGGGGCTGCGCGGTCCACGCGCGCCAGGCGGCGGCGAGCTCGCGGGCGGCGGCGTCGCGGTCCTGACCGCGTTCGCCCGCGACCGTCTCGTCCGCGTCCCGGCGCTCCGCGGCCTCGCCGGCGGCGTCCTCGACGTGGTCGGCGGCCGTGCGGGCGCGGGCCAGCTCGACCGCGCCCTGGTGGCGGTTCCCGGCCTCGCCGGCCCGGGCCTGCGCGGCGGCGGCGACCTCGCCCGCCCGGGCGGCGGCCTCCTCGAGGTCCGTGGGCGTGACCATGAGCTGCTGGGCTGAGGGCCGCTCGTGCGCCGTCGGCTCATCCTCGAGGGAGACGCGCACGGGCTCGGCCGGCGCGGGCACCGGGACGAGGCGGGCCTCCACGGAGGCGGGCAGCGTCGTCGTCGCCAGGTGCGCCCCGCGTAGGCCGGCGCGGGCGTCGTCGAGCACGTGGGCCGCCTCGCGGGCGGCCTCGATGGCTTCCGTGCCGAGCTGGTCCGCCGCCGCGACCGCGTCGGCCTCGACCTGACGGGCGGCGCGCGCGGAGTCCAGCTCGCGCCGGGCGAGCTGGGCGAGCGTGCTGACGTGCCGGTTGCGTCCCGCCAGGTCCTGGCCGGCGCGGTAGGCGTCGGAGTCCTTGAGGCCGGCCGCGGTGGCGGCGAGCTCACCCTCCCGGGTCTCGAGCCCCTCCACCGTCGCCCGGGCCCCGGCGCTGCGGGCGGCGAGGTCGTCCCGGTCGGCGGCGGCGGCCTGGGCGGCCTCGGTGGCCTCCCGCCCGGCGTCGGCGGCGCGACCCGCGCGGTCGGCGGTGGCGCCCAGCTCGGTGGCCGCGTACCGGCTGTAGGTGCCGAGGAAGGCGGTGACGTGCTCGAGGGCCGCGGCGAGGCGGCGCTGGGACTCGCGGGACTCCGACAGGTCGTCGAGCCGGCCGCCCGCGTCGTTGAGGGTCTCCTCGGACAGCGGCGGCAGCGCGTCGGAGAGGATCCGCGGCAGGTTGCCCTCCTCGATCCGGTTGCCGACGTCGGGCGAGCGCAGCGTGCGGATGAGCTGCAGGAGCCCGTCGTAGCGCTCCCGCGCCCCGGGACCGGTCAGACCGAAGACGACGGAGCGGACCCGCTCGCGGTGCGTCTCCGGGTTCTCGGTGATGCGGTCGGCGCCGACCAGCTCCGTCAGCCGCTCGCGGGACATCGGCTGGCGGGCGACGTCGAGCAGCTCGAGCTCGTGGCCCACGCGCAGCGGGGTGGTGAAGTACCAGACCTTCGCCTCGCCCGAGCTCGCCGACCAGCGCACGAGCGCGCCGAGCGTGAGGTGCTCGCGGCCGGTCTCGCCGTCGCGGACGAGCTCCGCCCACAGGTACCCGAGCCGGTTGCCCTGCCCCTCCGCGCCGACCTTCATGAGCTCGTCGAGGCGGACCTTGCCGGAGCCGGTGGAGTCCATGCGGCGCCGGTCGGCGTCGAGGACGAACGGCAGGAGCATCTCGAGGGCGCGGCTCTTGCCCGAGCCGTTGGTGCCGCGCAGCACCATCCGGCCGCCGGAGAACTGGAAGGTCTCGGCCCAGTAGTGCCAGACGTTGACGATGCCGGCCCGGTGCAGGCGCCACCGGTGCGGATGGTGCTTGACCTGGTCCTCGGCCGCGCCCGGAGCGCCCTCGGGCGTGGCGGTCGGCGTCGTGGTGGCACTCATGCGTCCTCCTGGAACGGGAACAGGCTCTGCTGCCCCGGGAGCACGGGCACGTCGGTCTCGCCCGCCACGGGTGGGGCGGGCGAGCGGCGGGCCACGCGCTGGGGCTCGGGCTGGTAGCGGGCGCAGGCGGGGTGGAGCACCAGGCCGGCGGGTGTGCGGCGCGCCAGGCTGAGGTCCTCCAGCCGGGCGACGACCTCGGCCTGGAGGTACTCGGGATCGCTGGCGAACGCCTCGGCGAAGGTCGCGCCGTACTGCTCGACCAGCAGCTGCACGGCGTCGGAGACCGCCGCCCAGGGGGCGAGCAGGCCCGGCACGACCGTCCCGTCGACCTCGGCGGCGGCCCCGGGGCCGCCGTCGAGATCGTCGACGAGGGCGTTGACCAGGAGCAGGGCGACATGCGCGACGGTCCCCTGGCCGGGGAACGCGACGTCGGTGAGCTCGCCGTCGACGTCGTAGGCCAGGGCGCCCTCCTGGCGGACCTCCAGGGTCAGGCCGAAGCTCTCGGCCAGGGTGCGGCTGAGCTCCGCCCGCTCGCGGGACAGGACGTGCTGCTCGGCGTCCGTGAGGTCCTCGCGGCGCACGAGCGGGTTCTCCACGAGCTTGCGGCGCAGCGTGCGGCGGGGCTGCTCGGCGGGCGTGTCGCCGGTGCCGCGCACCAGGAGCTCCTCCGCGGTGGCGACCTCGCGCAGCGGCCGGGCGAGCACGTGGGTGAGCAGGGTCCGGTTGACGTCCAGCAGGGCCTCCTCCTGGCGGTCGCCCCAGGCGGTGACGGAACCGTCCGTCTCGGTGAGCACGCCCCAGTCGAGGAGCAGCGCGATGGCCTGCACGAGGTGACGCCGGTCGGAGAGCGAGTCGTCCATAGTGATGCCGGCGCCCGCGGCGTCGGCGCGGACCTGTCCGACCAGCGAGCCCAGGAGCACCTGGTCACCGCTGGTGGTCTCCAGCAGGCCCGCGCACACCAGCGCGAGGTAGGCGTAGGTGCGCGGCGCGAACGGCTGCCCCCCGCGGCGCTGGGCCGGCCGCGGCGGGGCGTCGGCGCTCGGGGCGTCCTTGACGAGCCGGGCGAAGGAGGCCTCGACCACCAGCGGGTAGCCGAGCACGGCGGGGAACATCTTCTTCAGCGCGGCGGCGTGCCGGCGGACGAGCGCGAGCTCCTCGCCGCGCCGGGCGCGGGTGAGGACCGGGTGGGACAGCAGCGCCCGGGCGGCCTCCCGCCGCTCGGCCGCGTCGTGCTCGGCGGTGCCGTGGGGGGTCACGCGCGCACCTCCTCGAGCTCGGGGTCGAGCAGGTGCTCGGGCTCGAGCAGGTGCTCGGGCTCGAGCAGGCGCTCGCGCTCGACCTCGGGTCCGAGCTCGGCCGCGGACCGCGGCCCGGTCCCGGGCGCGCGCCCAGGCGCCTCGGCACCGGCCGCGGTCACCTCGAGGACGAGCCCGTGGACCGTGAGGTCGCCGTCGGGGGTGCGCAGCACGGTGGTCGCGGCCTGGTCCGGCGTGGCGGTGAGGGTGAGCCCCAGGTCGGTGTCCGTGGCGCGCGCCGCCGCCTCCAGCTGGGGGTGCACCGCGAGCAGCCGGGTGAGCTGCCCGAGCAGCAGGGTCAGCGCGGCCGGGCTCACCGCGGCGCCGTCGAGCCGGCCCGCGGCGACGAGCTCAGCCACCGCGGCCGCGCGGGCGTCGGCCTCGTCCTGGGCCTCGGCCAGCAGCCGCACCCGGTCCAGGCCGGGGTCGGGCACCGAGGCGGTGCGCCCCCGGGCGCCGCGGTCGCCGCGTTCGCGCAGGCTCAGCGGCACCTCCACGGGCGTCGCCGCCCACCAGGAGGTCGTGGCGCCGTCGCGGGGGTCGGGCTCCTCGGGGCCGCCGAGGAGGTGGCGGGCGGGGTAGGCGCCGAACGCGGCGGCATACAGCCGGTGCGCCTCGTCGGCGCCCGCGGTGTCAAACCAGCCGGCGAGCCTGAGCAGGTCCGCGCGCCGGCTCACCCCGGTGCCCGCGGACGCGAGCATCCGCTTGGTGTTGGCCAGGAGCTGACCGAGGGCCTGGTCCGCGGCCATCCGCAGCGTCTCCGGGCCGGAGCGGGCATCAGCGCCGGTGTACCAGCCGCGCACCTGCTCCCAGTCCTCACGGGTGCGCCCGGGCAGCCGCTCGGTGCGCGCGTCGGCCGAGGCGAGCGTGGGCAGCGCAGAGAGCGCCGCGAGCAGGTCGTCGAGCACCGGCTCGAGCGCCGCGAAGCGGCGGGCGACGACGGGGGCGTGGCGGGCGACGTCGGCGGTGAGCAGGTCGATGTAGTCCAGCAGCAGCCGCTTGAACTGCTGGTACTCCTCGCCGGCGAGGTCGTAGCGGGTGAGCACGGTGTTCACGTACGCGTAGAAGTCGCGGACGCTGTCGGAGAACAGCCGCTGGTTGTTGAACACCGTCGTCACGTCGCCCGAGAGCGCGTCGGCGTCCACGGGCCGGGAGCCGGTGGCCGCCTGCATGCGGGCGACGATGCGGTCGAGGGTCTCGGCGGTGGCGCCGAGCAGCTCGCGCGCGACCTCCCGGGCGCCCTCCCCGGCGGCGAGGACCGCCTCGGCCTCCCGGTGCACCCGGACGCCGAGCTTGGATGCCTGGTAGCGGGCGCGGGAGCGGACGTAGTCCTGGACGGTGGCCACCCGGGCGTCGCGGATGCCGCGCACGAGGTTGCCCCACCTCTCGAGCTGCTCGCACCGGGTGGTGACCTCGTCGACGGAGAGGGCGACGCCGCGCTCGGCCAGCCCGTCGCTCACCTCGGAGGCGGACAGGTCGGCCAGCAGCGTCGAGGTGAACAGCGTCATGATGGCGCGGTAGTCCCCCGCCAGGTCTGCCGTGAGGTAGCGGAACAGGTCCAGCCGTGCGGGCGCCTGCCGGGCAGGGTCGTCGTGAGGACCCTCGACATCGTTCACCTGACCATGCTCCTGTCCGTCCGTATGCCCCGTTGCCGCGCCTTCCGGGCATCCGGGGCACGCAGGCCGCGCCCGTGCGGGCCCGGCGACGTCCGCCGCGGCCGGTGAGCCCCCGTGGTCCGCGCGGCGCGGCGACCCTCCACCTTAAACGTCGGCTCATGCCGGTATTGCCCTGCCGCGCGCGCCGGCAGCGTGACGTAGGACGCGTCCGGTGCGCGGCGGCCGCCCACGGGCGCCGACCCGCGCCGGGTGCGACACTGCCCAGGTGAGGGCGCGAGGCCCGCTGAGCGCGGCGATCATCGGCCTGGGGCTCGCGGTCCTGTGCGGCTGCGAGGGAGCCGGTGCGCCACCAACCACCACCGGACTGTCGGGCGCTCGGTCCGGGGCGCCGTCGGACGGCCCGACCGCCGTGCCACCGGCGTCCGCCACCTCGCCGCCACCGCCGCCCGCCACCTCGGCGTCACCCACCGCCTCCGCGCCACTGCCGCCGCCGTTCCGCTCGGCCATCAAGGCCGTCACGGCGGAGGGGCTCTCGGCGTCGTGGCGGCCCGGCTGCCCCGTGCCGGTCGAGGGCCTGCGCGCGGTGGAGGTCACCTTCTGGGGCTTCGACGGGACGGCCCACACCGGCGTGCTGGTGGTGGAGGCCGCCGTCGCCCAGGATGTGACGGCGATCATGTCGGACCTCTACGGTGCCCGGTTCCCGATCGAGCGGATGGAGCCGGTGGACCTCTACGGCGGGGACGACGACGCGAGCATGGCGGCCAACAACACGAGCGCGTTCAACTGCCGCGCCGTCACCGGAGGCTCGTCCTGGTCAGAGCACTCCTACGGGCGCGCTATCGACGTCAACCCGCTGGTGAACCCCTACGTGGCGGGCGCCGTCGTCCTGCCGACCGCAGGCACGGCGTACGCCGACCGCGCCCAGGATGCGCCGGGGATGATCCACGCCGGTGACGACGTCGTCCGCGCCTTCGCCGCCCGCGGCTGGAGCTGGGGCGGCACGTGGGCCTCACCGAGGGACTACCAGCACTTCTCGCTGTCCGGCAGGTGAGCCGTCACGTGCGGGTGGCGGCTGCGCCGGTGACGCGGCGTCAGTGGTAGTAGACGCCGATGCGGTGGCCGTCGACGGTGGCGACGGGGACGTCCATGTCGTAGATCTCGCGGAGCCGCTCGGTGTCGATGATCTGCTCCGGGGTGCCCTGGCACAGGACCTTGCCGTCCTTCATGGCCACGATGTGGTCGGAGTAGCAGGACGCGAAGTTGATGTCGTGGACGACGACGACGACGGTCTTGCCGAGCTCGTCGGCGGTGCGGCGCAGCAGTTTCATCATGGTCACGGCGTGCTTCATGTCGAGGTTGTTCAGCGGCTCGTCGAGCAGGACGTAGTCGGTGTCCTGGCACAGGACCATGGCCACGAACGCGCGCTGGCGCTGCCCGCCGGAGAGCTCGTCGAGGTACCGGCCGGCGAGGGGGCCGAGGTCGAGGTAGTCCAGCGCGGCGGTGATCTGGCGGCGGTCCTCGACCGTCAGGCGCCCGCGCGAGTGGGGGTAGCGCCCGAAGGCGACAAGGTCCCGCACGCTCAGGCGCACGGCGAGGTGGTTGTCCTGCCGCAGGATGGACAGTCGCTTGGCCAGGTCCCCGGACGGGGTGGCGGCCACGTCGAGGCCGTCGACCAGGACGCTGCCGGCGTCCATGCCCAGCAGCCGCGCGACGATGGAGAGCAGGGTGGACTTCCCGGCGCCGTTGGCGCCGATGATCGAGGTCACCCCACCCGCGGGCAGGGTCAGGGAGACGTCGTCGACGACCACGCTGCGGCCGTACGTCTTCGTCAGGGACCGGACCTCGATCATCGGGAACCTCCACAGGTCGGGCGCGAGCGGGTGAGCGGCAGGCATGTTCGGGTCATCGTCTGCCTCCACGGATGAGCAGCAGGATGAAGACGATCCCGCCGACGAACTCGATGATCACGGAGAGCACCGTGTCCATCCCGAAGACGTGCTCGAGGACGGTCTGCCCACCCACCAGGGTGAGGATCCCGAGCAGGGACGCGGCGGGCAGGACGTAGGCGTGGCGGTGGGTCCCCGCGACGGCGTAGGCGAGGTTGGCCACGAGCAGCCCGAAGAAGGTGATGGGCCCGACCAGGGCGGTGGACACGGACACGAGCAGCGCGCAGGCGCTCAGCGCCCGCAGCACCAGGCGGCGGTGGTCGACGCCCAGCGCGAGGGCGTGGTCCTGGCCGAGCGCGAGGACGTCGAGGTCGCGGCGCACCCACCACATCCACGCGCACACCAGCGCGACGATGACCGCGCAGACGGCGAGCAGGCCCGGGTCCACGGCGCTGAAGGACGCGAACAGGCGGTCGGTGACGATGAGGTACTCGTTGGGGTCGATCACCCGCTGCAGGAACGTGGCCAGCGACCGGAACAGCGTCCCCAGGACGATGCCGACCAGGACCATCAGGTACAGCGACCGGCGCGGCCCGCCGAACAGCCAGCGGAACAGCGCCGCCGAGAACGCGAGCATGACGCCGACCTCGAGGCCGAACCGGGTCGTGGCCGCCGTCGCGATCACGGCCGTGGAGCCGAGGAAGAACACGCCCGCCGTCTGGATCAGGGCGTACATCGCGTCGAAGCCCATGATCGACGGCGTGAGGATCCGGTTCTCCGTCACCGTCTGGAACACGACCGTCGAGACCGCGATCGCCACCCCGACCAGGATCATCGGGGCCAGCCGGGCCGCGCGCAGCGGCGCGACGAGCGCCCACGCGTCCAGGGCGCCCACGAGCACGAACGCCACCGCGGCCACGGCGGTCGCTGCGCCGAGGAGGGCCAGGCGTATCCCGGGGGTCAGGCGTCGGTGGCCACGCGGCCGGTCGGCCGTCAGGGTCGCCGTCGCAGTCGGCGAGCTCGTCTTGTCAGCGCGCACCGGAGGGCCTCCGCAGCAGCAGGTAGAGGAACACGGCGGCGCCCACGACCCCGACGACGACGCCGATCGGGATCTCCGCGGGATGGATCACGAGGCGCCCGACGATGTCGCACACCAGGACGAAGCCGGCGCCCAGGATCGCCACCCACGGCAGCGACCGGCGCAGGTAGTCGCCCATCGCGAGGCTGACGATGTTGGGCACCACCAGGCCGAGGAACGGCAGGCCCCCCACGACCACGACGACGACCGCGCTGGTGACCGCGACGACGGACAGCCCCAGGGCCAGGACCCGCCGGTAGTTCAGCCCGAGGTTGGTGGTGAACTCCTCGCCCAGGCCCGCGACGGTGAACCGGTTCGCAGCGACGTACGCGATCACCGCGCACACCCCCACGACCCAGAGCATCTCGTAGCGGCCCCGCACCACCCCGGAGAAGTCGCCCGTCATCCAGGACGAGAGGGTGTGGAGCAGGTCGTTGCGGTAGGCCAGGAACGTGCTCACCGCGGCCACGACGCCGGAGAGCATCATCCCCACCAGCGGCACCACGACCACCGACCGCAGCGGGATCGACCGCAGGATCCGCAGGAAGAGCGCGGTGCCGGCGAGGGCGAACACGGCCGCCACGGCCATCTTCCCCGCCAGGGGCATCGCCGGGGCCGCCAGGGTGACCACCAGCAGGCCCAGGCCCGCGGACTCCGTGGTGCCGGCGGTGGAGGGCTCGACGAACTTGTTGCGCACCAGCAGCTGCATCACCAGCCCGGCGATGGCCATCGCGGAGCCGGACAGCAGGATCGCCAGCGTCCGCGGCACCCGGGACGCCAGCAGGGTCTGCTCCTGGGTGGAGGTGAGGTTCCCGGAGAGCACGTCACCGACAGAGAGGTCGGAGACCCCGACGAACAGGCTCACGCCCGCCGCCGCGAGCACGCCGAGCACGCCGGCGAGCAGCACGAGGTGCCGCCGGCGGGTGCCGGCGGCCACGGCCTCGCGCCCGTCGGGCGCGGGCGTGCCGGGCGTGGGCGCACCGGCGGCGGGCGCGGCCTGGCCGCGCCCGCCGCCGTGGTGCGTGACCGTCATGCGCCGAGAGCCTGGCCGACCTCGTCGAACATGGCGGCGACGTTGCTGAGCCCGTGCTGGGCGATGTACCAGCGCTGGGGGTCGAGATAGACCACCTGCTCGGACTGCCACGCCGTCGTGGACGCGACGAGCTCGTTGTCGAGGACCTGCTGCGCGGCCTGCCCGGCGCCCTCGCCCTGCCCGACCGCGGCGTCCCGGTCGTTGACGAAGAGCCAGTCGGGGTTGGTGTCCCGGATCATCTCGAAGGAGACGACCTCGCCGTGCGGGGTGTTCTCCACGCCGCTGACCGCGTCCGCCACGCCGAGCTCGGTGAAGATCGGCCCGAAGCGCGAGTCCTCCCCGTACATGGTGACCTCGCCGCCCGAGGTGGACAGGACCATGCCGGCGCCGGCCGCCTCGCCGAGCGGGCGGATCTGCTCGGCCTCGGCCGCGATGTCGGCCAGACCCTTCTCGACCTCGTCCTCCTTGCCGAAGATCTCGCCCAGGATCCGGGCGGAGTCGCCGAACTCGTCGAGGAAGTTCGCGTACCCGAACGTGACGTCCACGGTCGGGTACGTCTTGGCGAGCTCCGGGTAGGCCGCCGCCGACCGGAAGCCCACGACGACGAGGTCGGGGTCCAGGCGCGCGATGGCCTCGTAGTCCGGCTCCTGCAGCGTGCCCACGTCGGTGTACTTCTCGCCCTCGTACGCGCTGAGGAAGTCCGGGACGGGCGAGGACAGCGGCAGACCCACCACGTCGCCGCCCAGCCCGAGGGCGTCGATGGTGTCCAGGGCGCCGAAGTCGAGGACCACCACGCGCTGCGGGTCTGCGGGCACCTCGGTGCTGCCCTGGGCGTGCTCCACCGTGACGGTCTCCGCGTCCGCGGAGCCGGCTGCGGACTCCTCCCCGGTGCTCGACGAGCACGCGGCGAGGAGGAGGGCGATCGATGCAGCTGAGGCTGCGGCAGCGGTGCCGCGACGCGTGATGAGGCTCACGAGGTCTCCAGAGATTGGGAGGAAGGAGTTCCTAACGAAGGGGAGCCTAACCTAGATATTCGCAAGCGTCATGTGCCGTAAATAAAATGTGGTCGGAATCCCGCCCGACGGCGCGCCCGTCCCGCACCGGGACCCCGCCCCAGGTGCATGACCAGGGACGTTGGTCCCAGAAGCGGGACGGACGGATGCTCAGTCGTTCGGGACGGCAGTCTCGGGCGCCGTGCCGCCGGCCGCCGTCGTCGTCGCCGTCGCCGTCTCCTCGGCCGGAGCACCGGACGGTGCCCGCCGTCGACGGAGGGCGCCGCGGACCGCGCCGGGCAGCGCGCGCGCCGCGCCGGGCAGCGCGCGCACCGCCCCTACCGCCGCCCGCTTGCCCCGCAGAGCCAGGACCAGCGCCCGGTAGAGCGCCGGGCGGACGGGCACGTCCCACGCGCCGTCAACGTCGGTGACCTCCTCGGAGAACTTCGTCTTGAAGTCCCGGACCCCGCTGAGCTGCGGCGCGCGCTCGGAGTCGATGCCCATGAGGTCGAAGCGGCGCACCCCCGAGGCGCGCAGCGCGCACGCCATGTGCCACACGAGCAGGTCGGCGGCGCCGGACCGGCGGCCCTCCGTGTTCGAGGCGGCGTAGTAGTACGTGGCGTGGTCGCCGCCCACGGCCACGATGCCCCAGGCGAGGGGGCGCCCGTCGCGGCGGGTGACGAAGATCCGGGCGTGCTCCCCACCGAGCGCGGACAGCATGGTCCAGTACACGTCCTCGGAGGAGATGCCGAAGCCGTCGCGGCCGCCGGTCTCGACGAGGAGCTGGTAGAGCTCGGAGAACCGCTCGCGGGAGAGCCCCGTCTCCTCGGCGGCCGTCATGGACGTCTCGCGCAGGGCCTTGCGCACGTCGCGGCGCCCCCGCTTCTTCATCGACGCGAGGATCTCCTCCTCGGGCCGGTCCAGGTCGAGGATGACGGTGCGGTCGTAGGTGACCGTCTGCAGGAGCTCGTGCAGGTCGTCCGACCGGTGCCGCGCGTGGAGGCGGGCGAAGACCAGCCCGCGGTCGGCGCGGCGCACCGCGGCCACGAGCGCCTCGCGCAGCGCCCGCTCCCGCTCCGGCGTCGGCTCGGCGACCCAGACCGGGCCGTGCTTGGCCCACAGGTAGCGGAAGCCCCGCCCGTCGAGCTCGGTGAGGGAGATCAGCGCGAGGAGCTCCTCCCCGTCCCAGACGCCGAGGCGGCGCCACGGCCGACGGCCCGGGACCGCGTCGTCGAACGCGTCCCAGGCGGGCATCTGCTCGAGCGGGATGGTGACCCCGGCGCCGAGGCGCAGGTAGGTCTCGTTGTCGAGCGGTCGCACCGCGACAGTCATGGAGCTCCTCAGTGGCCGGGTCAGAAGCCCGTGCCGGTCGGTCGGGGGTAGTGCGTCCGCAGGGCGCGGACCTGGTTGACGCCCGCGAGCAGCCGGTAGGCGGTGCGCCGCAGGTTCGTGTCGGCCGGGTAGTCGAGGGGGTGCACGGCCCGGCGGCGGCGCAGCACGCCGCGCACCTTGGCGCGCAGCGACCGGTCGCACAGGTAGCGCGGCAGCACGGCGGTCGGGACGTACGCGAAGACCCCGAGGTCGGTGGCCAGCTCCGGGGCGTGCGCGCGGTGGTGCACGCGGTCCTCGACCATCGCCCGCACGGGGTTCGCGCCGCCGACGTTGATGTAGTAGTTGGACCGGCCGATCCGGGGGTTGATGTCGAGCAGGCGCGGGACGCCGTCGCGCGGGTCGATCTTGAGGTCCACGCTCGCGTAGCCGCGGTAGTCGACGGCCGTGAGCACGCGCCGGACCGTGGCGACGAGGTCGGTGTCGTACTCGACGAGCGCGATCGCGGCGTTGCCGAGGAAGGCCGGCTGGTGCAGGCCGAGGAGCACCTGGCCGGACGCGGCCATGGTCATCTCGCCGCGGCTGTCGACGTAGACGTTGACCAGCCGGTTGAACGTGTCGTCCCCGGGCACCAGCTCCTGGACGAGCATCTCGCCGCCGAACCCGGCGTCCTTGACCGCCTGGAGGATGTCGACGACGTCGTCCACCCGGTCCGCCGCGAAGATCTTCTTGCGGCCGGGGAACTGCAGGGTCTCGTACTCCCCCGACGTGGCGGGCTTGACGACGACGGGGAAGGTGAGGTCGGCCAGGGCGCGGGGCCAGGCGAGGCGGTCCGTGCCCGGGATGTCGACGGCGACGCCGGCCGGGCCGGCCACGCCCTCGGCCCGCAGCACGCCGCCGAGCACGCCCTTGTCCCCGACCCGGTCGATCACCGCGTCGGTGGGCGTGGGGACGACGAAGCGCTCCTCCAGCCAGGCGCGCTCCCGGCGCACGAGGTCGATGTGGTGCTCGACGTTGACCATGAGGACCCGGTCGCCCGGGCGCTCGGCGGCGATGCGGTCGAGGGTGGCGAGCAGGCGCTCGTCGTCCGCGCCGGCACCCATGTAGACGTTCTCGATGATGCTGGAGTGGTCGATCGGGCCCCGCGGGCCCTCGCTGACGACGATCGAGCGCACGCCGTAGGCCTCGTGGAAGGACCGGGCCATGGAGTAGACGCCGATGTCCGTGCCGAGGAGGACCGGTGTCAGGGGGGATGTCATTCGGTGCGGTCCTCAGCAAGCTCGTCCGGGGGCCGTGCCCTCGTGTCCGTGGTCCGGGTCAGTGTAGTCACGCGGCTGCGGCGCGCCTCTCCCCCGCCGCGCTGGTGCCACCTAGCCTGGGGCTGTGAAGGAAGACGTGCCGGTGGCACCACCGGACTTCCAGGAGGCGCTGCTCAGCCTGCGCGGTCACCGTCTGCGCCCCGAGCTGCACCTGGAAGAGGTGCCCGCGCCGTCCCGCATCGCGCCCTACGCCCTCGCGCTCACCGGCGAGGTCAACGCGTCCCCGCGCACCATGGACCCCGACGGCTTCCTCGGGCACGGCCGGTTCGTCGTCCTGCACGACCCGGCCGGGCAGGAGGCCTGGCGGGGCACCTTCCGGATCATCGTGCTGGCGAAGGCGCAGCTCGAGGACGAGGTCGGGTCCGACCCGCTCCTCGGCGAGGTGGGGTGGTCGTGGCTCACCGACGCCCTGACCGAGTCGGGCGCCGGGTACCACGACCTGTCCGGCACGGTCACCCGCGTGCTCTCGGAGACCTTCGGCGGCCTGGAGCTGCGCGAGGGACAGGTCGAGCTCGAGGTCAGGGCGTCGTGGACGCCCACGACGACGGACCTCGGCCCGCACCTGCGGGCGTGGGCGGCGCTGACGTGCACGGCGGCCGGTCTGGAGCCGCTCCCCGAGAATGTCACCGCACTCACACGGCGGCACTGAGCGCGCCCGGGGCGCGGGCGGCGCCGCCGGACGTACGGTGGTGGCCGTGCCAGCCGCCACCGACGCCAGTACCCCGCCGACGCAGCCCGGGGGCCAGGCGTCCGCCGCGGCCCCGGCCGGGACCGCGGACCCAGGCCCGACGGCGATCCCCGTCGCGCCCCCCACCCACGTCGGCACGGGCGGCCTGCCGCCGGTCCCCCTGAACGCGCCCGCCGACGGCGTCCCGCCGGTCACCGACACCCCGGCCGCGCTGGACGCGGCCGTGGCCGCCCTCGCGGCCGGCGCCGGCCCGGTGGCCGTGGACGCCGAGCGCGCCTCCGGATACCGCTACGGCCAGAGCGCCTACCTGGTCCAGCTGCGCCGGTCGGGCGCCGGGACGGTCCTGGTCGACCCCGCGGCGCTGAGCGACCTGAGCGGGCTCGGCGCCGTGCTCAACCCCACCGAGTGGGTGCTGCACGCCGCCGACCAGGACCTGCCCTGCCTGCGGGAGGTCGGGCTCGCCCCCGCCGCCCTCTTCGACACCGAGCTGGCCTCGCGCCTGCTGGGCCGCGAACGGGTCGGCCTGGCCGCGGTCGTCGCGGAGAACCTGGGGTTCGCGCTCGCGAAGGAGCACTCCGCGGCCGACTGGTCGACCCGGCCGCTGCCGGAGGCCTGGCTGCGCTACGCCGCGCTCGACGTCGAGCTCCTGCTCGAGCTGCGCGAGCTGCTCAGCGCGCAGCTGGACGCGGCGGGCAAGCTCGAGTGGGCGCTGCAGGAGTTCGAGCACGTCCGCCTGGCGCCGCCCGCGCCTCCGCGCACGGACCCGTGGCGGCGCACGTCCGGGCTCCAGGTGGTGCGCAGCCCCCGCGGGCTCGCCGTCGCCCGCGAGCTGTGGAACGCCCGCGAGGACCTCGGCAGGCGGCGCGACCGCTCCCCCGGCCGCATCCTGCCCGCCGCGGCCATCGTGGCCGCGGCCGTGGCCATGCCGCGCACCGAGCGCGACCTGGTCGCCCTCAAGGAGTTCGCCGGCAAGGGCACGCGGCGCCAGGCCGCGTACTGGCAGGCCGCGATCAGCCGGGCGCTCCAGCTGCCCGAGGCCGAGCTCCCGCCGCGCCGGGCCGCACGGGAGCCGGGCCAGCTCCCCTCGCCCCGCGGGTGGACCGAGAAGAACCCGGACGCCGCCGACCGGCTCGAGGCGGTGCGCACCTGCGTGCGCGCCCTGGCCGCCGAGCTGGGCCTGCCCCAGGAGAACCTGCTCGCCCCGGCCACCCAGCGGCAGTTCGCGTGGGAGACGCAGCCCGCCCCCACCCCCGCCCAGGTCGGGGACCGCCTCGCCGCGCTCGGAGCCCGGCCGTGGCAGGTCTCCCTCGTCAGCGGGCCGCTCGCGGAGGTCCTCGGCGCCTGACGCGCGACGCCGGACGCGCGGCACGGTCGCCCGCCGCGCCGTCCGCGCATCCGTGTCACCGGGACCCGGTAGGCTCCCCCACAGATACCTGAGACCGACAGTGACGTCTATCTGGGAGATCCTGTGCCGACCACCGCCGCACCCGAGCGCGCCACCCTGGCCCGCGGAACCGACGTCGAGGTGCCGGGCCTCGGCACGGTCCTCGTGCTCACGCTCTCGCAGGAGGACGGCAGCGACCGGCCCTGCGCGCTCGGCCCCCGCGGCGTCGCGCATCTCGAGGGAGCCGTGGCCGCCGCCGGAGACCGGGCCCGGGCCGGTGACATCGGCGCCGTCGTGCTCACCGGGACCGGGCGCACGTTCCTCGCGGGGGCGGACCTGTCCGTGATCCGCGCCGCGGACGAGCCCGCGCAGGTCCGGGAGCTCGCCGAGGCCGGGCACCGCGTCGTCGCCGCTCTCGCGGACCTCCCGGTCCCGACGCTCGCGCACCTCAACGGCGCCGCGCTCGGCGGTGGCCTCGAGGTCGCACTGGCGTGCGCCTACCGGACGGCCGCCCCCGGCGTGCAGGCCATCGGGCTGCCGGAGACCTACCTCGGCCTGCTTCCCGGCTGGGGCGGGTGCACCCTCCTGCCCCGCCTGATCGGCCCGGAGGCCGCGCTCACCGTCATCCTCGACAACCCGGCGCGGGGCAACCGGGTGCTGGACGCCCGCGCCGCCCTCGCGATCGGCCTGGTCGACGCCGTGGTCCCCGCCGCGCTCGCCCCCGCCCTCGACTGGCTGCGGCGGGTGGTCGCCGGCGAGGTCGACGTGCCCCGCCGGGTCCCGGCGCCGACCTCGCCCGGGCGGCTCGACCCCGCGGACGACGCCGAGTGGCTGGCCGCCGTCGACGCGCGCCACGAGGCGGCCCGGGCCCGGGCCGCCGGCGGCGCCCCCGCGCCGCTGCGCGCCCTCAGGACGGTGGCCGCGTCCCGGACCCGCACCAGGGCGGAGTCGTTCGCGGTGGAGGACGAGGCGCTGGTCGACCTGGTCATGACCGACGAGCTGCGGGCGGGGCTGTACGCCTTCGACCTGCTCGCCCGCCGGGGCAGGCATCCCGCCGGGCGCCCCGAGGGCGCCCCGCCGGCCGAGATCCGGTCCGTGGGCGTCGTCGGCGCGGGCCTCATGGCCGGCCAGCTCGCGCTGCTGCTGGCCCGCTCCCTGCACGTCCCCGTGACGATGCGCGACCTGGACGACGAGCGGGCCCGGCGGGGCCTGGCGGCCGTGCACGACCAGGTCGACCGGCTGGTGGCGGGCGGCCGCCTCGGGCCGGACGAGGCGGCACAGCTCCTGCCGCTGCTGCGCGCGACGACGGACCTGGCCGACCTGGCGGGCGCCGACCTCGTCGTCGAGGCGGTCTTCGAGGACCTCGACGTCAAGCGGCGGGTCTTCGCCGAGCTCGAGACGGTGGTCGGGCCGCGGGCCGTGCTGGCCACGAACACCTCAGCCCTGTCCGTCACCGCCATGGCCGACGGGCTGGCCCACCCGGAGCGGGTGGTCGGCCTGCACTTCTTCAACCCCGTCGCCCAGATGCCGCTGGTCGAGGTGGTGCGCGCCGCGCGCACGGACGAGCCGACCTCCGCGGCCGCGTTCGCCGTCGCCGCCGCGTGCCGCAAGAGCGCCGTCGCCGTCGCGGACGCCCCCGGGTTCGTCGTCAACCGCCTCCTCGTGCGCCTGCTCGGCGAGGTCCTCGGCGCCCTGGAGGAGGGCACGACGGTCGCCGACGCCGACCGCGCCCTCGTCCCGATGGGCCTGCCCATGGGCCCGTTCCAGCTCCTCGCGCTGGTGGGGCCCGCGGTGGCCGAGCACGTCCTGGTCACCTTGCGCCGGGCGCTCGGCGACCGGTACCCGGACTCCCCCGGGCTCGCCCGCGTGGTGAGGGAGGGCCGGAGCATCGTCGCCGCGGCGGGCCGGCCCGGCGCGTCCTCCCCGGTCGACCCGACGATCGGCGAGCTCTTCGGCTCCCGCCGCGTGCGCGAGCCGCTGGACGCCGCGGGCCTCCTCGGGCGCGTGCGGCACGCCCTGGCGGAGGAGACGGCGCTGCTGCTCGAGGAGGAGGTGGTCGGCGACGCGGGCGACGTCGACCTCGCCATGGTCCTCGGCGCGGGGTGGCCCCTGCACAACGGCGGGCTCACGCCCTACCTGGACCGCACCGGGGCCGCGGAGGAGGTCACCGGCCGGCGGTTCCACCCGCCGGGCGAGGCGAGCGTGCCCCGGCGGGACTGAGGCTCCGGGCGCGGCGTGGTCGCCCGCGGGCGGCCACGCCTGGCCGCCCGCCGGCCGTCCGCGTGGTCGCCCGTCAGTAGACGGTCAGCCCCCGGGCCCGGAACTGGTCCCGGACGCGGTCGACCGTCGCGGCGTCCGGCGCCGGCGTGTCGGTGAGCTCGTACGCCATGCCGAGCCGCTCCCACTTGTCACGGCCCATGTTGTGGAAGGGCAGGACCTCGACGCGGGCGACGTTGCTGAGGCTGGCGACCTGGTCCGCCACGGCCTCCACGTTCTCCGGGGCGTCGGTCAGTCCCGGGACGAGCACGAACCGGATCCACATCGGTGTGCCGCGCGCGTCGAGGCGCCGGCTGAAGTCGAGCGTGGGGCCCAGGTCCCGGCCGGTGGTACGCCGGTAGGTCTCCGCGAGCCCCGACTTGATGTCGAGCAGGACGAGGTCGACGTCATCGAGGAGGGCGTCGGAGGCGTGCGCACCGAGGAACCCGGAGGTGTCGATCGTGGTGTGGACCCCCATCTCCTTGGCGCCGCGCAGCAGGCGGGCGAGGAACGCCGGCTGCATGAGCGGCTCCCCGCCGGAGACGGTCAGCCCGCCGCCGGTGGCGCGGAACACGGGCAGGTAGCGCCGCACGCGGGCGAGCAGGGTGTCGACGGCGATCGGCTCGCCGTCCTTCATCTTCAGGGTGTCGGGGTTGTGGCAGTACAGGCACCGCAGCGGGCAGCCGGCCAGGAAGACGGTCAGCCGCGTGCCGGGCCCGTCGACGGCGGTGACGAGCTCCCAGGAGTGCATGGAGCCGATGGCCCCCGCGCGGACGGCGGCGACGTGCTCGGTGTGCGTCATCTCCTCGGCGAGCTCGAGGCCGGCCGTGCCGGCGGAGCGGCGCATCCGGGGCACGGCGTCCTCGGGGATCGGCTCGTACTCGCCGTTGATGCCGTCGGGGGCGACGACACCGGCCAGGACGGGTCCGTCGGTCGTGCTCATGCTCGCTCCTGCTCCTCCGTGGTGGGTGCCCAGCGCGGCGGCCGGGTGGTGGGTGCCCGGCGTCGCGCCGGGCACCCACCCGGGGCTACAGGGCGCCGTGGAACGTCCGCGAGATGACGTCGAGCTGCTGCTCGCGGGTCAGCCGGACGAAGTTCACGGCGTAGCCGGACACCCGGATCGTCAGCTGCGGGTACTTCTCCGGGTTCTCCATCGCATCGTAGAGGGTGTCCCGGTTCAGCACGTTGACGTTCATGTGGTAGCCGCGGGAGCCCATGTACGCGTCCAGGAGGCCGACCAGGTTGATGGCCTGCTCGTCCGCGGTGCGGCCCAGGCCCGACGGGACCACGGTGTTGGTCAGCGAGATGCCGTCCTGCGCCTGCGAGTACGGCAGCTTCGCCACCGACAGGGCGGAGGCGAGCATGCCGTGGGTGTCGCGGCCGTTCATCGGGTTCGCGCCCGGGGCGAACGGCGCGCCGCCGGGGCGCCCGTCCGGCGTGCTCCCGGTCTTCTTGCCGTAGACCACGTTCGAGGTGATCGTCAGCACCGACTGCGTGTGCAGCGAGTTCCGGTAGGTGGGCAGCCGACGGATCTTGGCCATGAACTTCTCGACCAGGGTCACGGCGATGGAGTCCACCCGGTCGTCGTCGTTGCCGAAGGCGGGGAACTCGCCCTCGACCTCGTAGTCCACGACCAGCCCGCTCTCGTCGCGCACGGGGCGCACGGTGGCGTACTTGATCGCCGAGAGGGAGTCGGCCGCCACCGACAGGCCCGCGATGCCGCACGCCATGGTGCGCAGCACGTCCTTGTCGTGCAGCGCCATCTCCAGACGCTCGTACGCGTACTTGTCGTGCATGTAGTGGATGCAGTTCAGGGCGTCCACGTAGGTGGCGGCGAGCCAGTCGAGCATCACGTCGTACCTGGCCACGACGTCGTCGTAGTCGAGGACGTCGCCGGTCACGGGAGCGGTGACGGGGGCGATCTGCTTGCCCGAGACCTCGTCACGGCCGCCGTTGATGGCGTACAGCATCGCCTTGGCCACGTTGACGCGCGCCCCGAAGAACTGCATCTGCTTGCCGACCCGCATGGGCGAGACGCAGCACGCGATGGCGGCGTCGTCGCCCCAGTCCTGACGGATCAGCTGGTCCGACTCGTACTGGATGGCGGAGGTGTCGATGGAGACCTGGGCGCAGAAGCGCTTGAAGCCCTCGGGGAGCTCCTCGCTCCACAGCACCGTCAGGTTCGGCTCGGGCGCCGGCCCGAGGTTGTACAGGGTCTGCAGCATCCGGAAGGAGCTCTTCGTCACCAGCGGGCGGCCGTCCTCGCCGATGCCACCGATGGACTCCGTCACCCACGTCGGGTCGCCCGAGAAGAGCTCGTCGTACTCGGGGGTCCGCAGGAAGCGCACGATGCGGAGCTTGATGACGAAGTCGTCGATCATCTCCTGCGCCTGCTCCTCGGTGAGGACGCCGTCGGCCAGGTCGCGCTGGACGAACACGTCCAGGAACGTCGAGGTGCGGCCCAGCGACATGGCGGCACCGTTCTGCTCCTTCACCGCGCCCAGGTAGGCGAAGTAGAGCCACTGGATCGCCTCGCGGGCGCTGCCGGCGGGGCCGGAGATGTCGTACCCGTACCCGGCGGCCATCTCCTTAAGCTCGGTCAGGGCCCGGATCTGCTCGCTGTTCTCCTCGCGGTCGCGGATGACGTCCTCGACGGAGCGCTCGGCGTCGAGCTCGGCCCGCTCCGCCAGCTTGCCGGCGATGAGGGCGTCGACGCCGTACAGGGCGACGCGGCGGTAGTCGCCGATGATGCGGCCGCGGCCGTAGGCGTCCGGCAGCCCGGTGAGGATGTGCGAGCTGCGCGCCTTGCGCACGTCCGGCGGGTAGACGTCGAAGACGCCCTGGTTGTGGGTCTTGCGGTACTTGGTGAAGATGTCGCGGACGACCGGGTCGACCTCGTACCCGTAGGTCTGCAGCGAGGTCTCCACCATGCGCCACCCGCCGTACGGCATGATCGCGCGCTTCAGCGGGGCGTCGGTCTGCAGCCCGACGATGACCTCGTGGTCCTTGTCGATGTACCCGGGCGCGTGCGCGGTGATGCCCGCCGGGGTGGTGGCGTCGACGTCGTAGACGCCCTTCTCGCGCTCCGCCGGGAACATGCCCATGAGGATGTTCCAGATGCCGGTGGTGCGTTCGGTCGGGCCGGCAAGGAAGCTCGCGTCGCCCTCGTAGGGCGTGTAGTTGGTCTGGATGAAGTCGCGCACGTCGATCGCGCTCTGCCAGGGCCCGGCGCTGAACCCGCGCCAGGGGCCGCTGGTGGCGGGGACCTCGTGGACCGTCGTGGTGGCCATCTGGCTGCCTCCTCGTCATGGCGACAACCCTTGCCGCCCGATGGGATCAACTCTAAGAAACGGACATGCCGGACCCCCGGGACCTAGGGCGCAACCACGCCGTGGGGGCCGTCACACCTGCTCAGCGGGTGGGCGGCAGTGCCCGCCCGTCCCCCGCGGGCGGCAGCGCGCGCGCGTCGTTCACGGGCGCGACGCTCCCGGCCACCGGGCCCAGGGCCGCGACCGCGGCCGCGGTCTCCCGGGCGATGTCCTGGCCGCGGAGGTGGAAGTCCTCGACGAGCTGGAGGCGCGTGGCGTGCTCGAGGAAGCGGTGCGGGAGGCCATGGCTGCGCACGGGCACGTCGGTCCCGGCGCCCGCCAGCGCGTCGCGCAGGGCCGAGCCGACGCCGCCGCTCGCCAGGCCGTCCTCGATCGTGACGACGAGGTCGTGCTGGCGCGCCAGGGTGAGCAGGTCGTCCGGCACCGGCAGCACCCAGCGGGGGTCGGCGACCGTCGAGCCGATGCCCTGGGCGTCGAGCGCGTCCGCGACCTCCGTCGCGGTGTGGGCCAGCGGCCCGACGCCGACCACGAGGACCCGCGGGATGCCACCGTGGCGGGCGAGGACGTCCACGGCGCCCTGACGCCCGATCGCGGGCAGCGCCGGGGGCAGCGCGCCCTTGGGGTAGCGCACCACCGTGGGGCCGTCCTCCACGGCGACGGCCTCGCGCAGCGCCGAGCGCAGGGTGCCCTCGTCGCGCGGGGCGGCCAGGCGCAGCCCCGGCACGGTCCGCAGCAGCGCCATGTCCCACATGCCGTTGTGGGAGGCGCCGTCGTCGCCGGTCATGCCGGCGCGGTCGAGGATGAAGGTGACCCCGGCCTTGTGCAGGGCCACGTCCATCAGCGTCTGGTCGTACGCGCGGTTGAGGAAGGTGGCGTACAGGGCCACCACCGGGTGCAGGCCGGAGAAGGCCATCCCGGCGGCGGAGGTGACGGCGTGCTGCTCCGCGATCCCGACGTCGAAGACCCGCTCCGGGAACTCCTCGGCGAAGGGGGCCAGGCCCACCGGGGCGAGCATGGCGGCGGTCAGTGCGACGACGTCGCTGCGGCGCCGCGCGATCTCGACGATCTCCTCGGCGAACACGGAGGTCCAGCCGAAGCGCGAGGGCGCCACCGGGAGTCCGGTCTCCGGGTGGATCACGCCGACGGCGTGGAACCGGTCCACGACGTCGGTCTCCGCCGGGGTGTAGCCGCGGCCCTTCTGGGTGATGGCGTGCACGATGACGGGGCCGCCGAACGCCTTGGCGCGCGCGAGGGCGAACTCCATGGCGCCGATGTCGTGGCCGTCGACCGGGCCGACGTACTTGATGCCCAGCCCCTCGAACAGCCCCTGGGGCGCGATGACGTCCTTGAGGCCCTTCTTCATGCCGTGCAGCGCGTCGTAGGTGACGCGCCCGGGCGGCCCCGAGCGCTGCAGCGTCCGCTTGCCCCAGCCGAGGACCTTCTCGTAGCTCGGGGTGGTGCGCAGCGCGTCGAGATGGTGCGCGAGGCCGCCGATCGTCGGGGCGTAGGAGCGGCCGTTGTCGTTGACGATGATGACGAGCGAGCGGTCCTGCCCGTCGGCGATGTTGTTCAGCGCCTCCCAGGCCATGCCGCCGGTCAGCGCGCCGTCCCCGATGACGGCGACGACGGTGCGGTCGTTCATGCCCCGCAGCTGGTTGCCCTTGGCGATGCCGTCGGCCCAGCTGAGCGCGGTGGACGCGTGGGAGTTCTCCACGATGTCGTGGTCGGACTCCCCGCGGCTGGGGTAGCCGGACAGGCCGCCGCGACGGCGCAGCTCCGTGAAGTCCTGCCGACCGGTGAGGAGCTTGTGCACGTACGCCTGGTGACCGGTGTCGAAGACGACGCGGTCCCGCGGCGAGTCGAACACCCGGTGCAGCGCGATCGTCAGCTCGACCACGCCCAGGTTCGGGCCCATGTGGCCGCCCGTCCGGGCCACGGAGCTGACGAGGAAGTCACGGATCTCCTTGGCGAGCACCTCCAGCTCGGGCGCGGTGAGCCCGCGCAGGTCGGCGGGGCGACGGATGCGCTCCAGCTGGCTCATAGTGTTCCTTCCCGGCGGCGCCGCGAACGGGAGGGGCGCACCAGCCCACCACTGTAAGACCGTCGGCGCCGCGGGGCGAGGCCGGCCGCCGGGCGGCACGCGCCGGGGCGCCGCCCGGGCACGCGCCGGGCGCCGCCCCGGCACGCGGGAGCCGCCGCGCGGTTCGCCCGCCAAGGCCCGTGTCGGTGTCACCGGGCCGCCGTACGCTCGGGCCATGAGCAGTCGCGACGACGCACCGGCCGACCCTCCCGCCTCGCTGCCCTACGGCACCTGGCCTTCCCCGATCTCGCCCGAGACGCTGACCGCGCGCACCGTCCAGCTCTCCCTCCCGCAGGTGGACGGCCCGGACACGTACTGGCTCGAGGGGCGTCCCGAGGAGGCCGGCCGCACCGTGCTCGTGCGCCGCACCGCGGACGGGCGGGTCCAGGAGGCGGTCGGGCCCATGCCGGACGGCACGCCGGCCGACGTGCGCTCGCGGGTGCACGAGTACGGCGGGCCGGCCTACGCGGTCCGCGACGGCGTCCTCGTGCTCTCGCACGTCACGGACGGCCGCCTCTACCTGCTCCGCACGGGGGCCGACGCCGGGCCCCGGCCGCTCACCCCGGAGGGCCCGTTGCGGTTCATGGACCCGGTGCTCGACCTCGACCGGGGGCTGGTCTACGCCGTCCGCGAGGACCACGGCGTCGCGGCGCGGGAGCACGGCGAGGCCGTCAACGAGCTGGTGGCCGTCCCGCTCGACGGCTCGGCCGCCGAGGCCGGCGCGGGCGTCGCCGTCCTGGTAGCGGGCCGCGACTTCGTCTCCTCCGCGGCGCTCAGCCCGGACGGCAGGCTGCTCGCGTGGATCGCGTGGGACCACCCCGAGATGCCGTGGACGAGCTCCGAGCTGCACGTCGGCGAGATCGCCGACCACGCCGGCTCATCGGGCGCCACGCCCGGCACCGTGCGGCTCGCGGGCGACACGGTCCTGGCCGGCGGCGCGGGCGTCAGTGTCGCCCAGCCGGTGTGGACGGCCACCGGGGACCTCGTCCACGTCGACGACTCCTCCGGGTGGTGGAACCTCTACCGCACCGAGGGCCTGGGCCGTCCCCGGGCCGGCACCGCGGGAGCCGGGACCGGGCGGCGCGGACCCCGGACGCGTGCGCTGCACCCCGGCGAGATGGAGTTCACCCGGCCGCAGTGGACCGCCGGCCCGAGATCGGTCGCCGTGCTCGACGAGGAGCACCTGGTCTGCTCGTGGACCCGGGACGGGCGGTGGCACCTCGGCGCGATGCGGGCGGCCAACGGCGAGCTCGACGAGTGGCCCCTCGAGTGGGAGCCGGTCGGCGACGTCTGCGCGGGCGACGGGCGCGTCGTCCTGGTGGCGGCCTCCCCCACGCGGGCGCCCGCGCTCCTCGAGGTAGACCTCGAGCGCCGCGCGGTGTCGGTGCTGCGCCGGTCGACCGAGGTCGAGCTCTCCCCCGCCGACCTCTCGGTGGCGCGGCCGGTCTCCTGGCCCACCGCCGACGGGGCCCGGGCGCACGGCTTCTTCTACGCGCCGGCGTCCGCCACGGCGCGCGGACCGGCCGACGAGCGGCCGCCGCTGATCGTCATGGCCCACGGCGGCCCCACGTCCGCCGTGGACGACACCCTGAGGCTCGGCACGCAGTTCTGGACGTCCCGGGGCTTCGCCGTGCTCGACGTCAACTACGGCGGCTCGACCGGGTACGGGCGCGCCTACCGGGACCGGCTCGACGGCCGGTGGGGCGAGGTGGACGTCGCGGACTGCGCCGCCGGCGCGACACACCTGGCCGGGCGCGGGCTGGTCGACGGCGCCCGGATGGCGATCCGGGGCGGCAGCGCCGGCGGGTTCACCACGCTCGCGGCCCTGACGTCCACCGAGGTCTTCAGCGCCGGCGCCAGCCTGTACGGGATCGGCGACCTCGAGACCTTCGTCGGCGAGACGCACAAGTTCGAGTCGCGGTACCTGTTCCGCCTCGTCGGCCCCTACCCCCAGGAGCGCCGGCGCTACCTCGACCGGTCGGCCGCGCACCATACCGACCAGCTCACGGCGCCGGTGCTCCTCCTCCAGGGCACCGACGACAAGGTCGTGCCGCCAGGTCAGGCCCGGCAGATGGCCGACGCCGCCACCGCCCGGGGGCTCCCGGTCGCGCTCGTGATGCTCGATGGCGAGGCGCACGGGTTCCGGCGTGCGGAGAGCATCCAGGCGGCGGTCCTCGCGGAGCTGAGCTTCTACGGCCAGGTGTGGGGGTTCGAGCCCGCCGGCGAGGTCCCGCCGGTCCGGGTGGACAATCTCACGTCGAGGTAGCCCGCGCCGCCCGGGCGCCCAGGCTCAGCTGACGTTGCGCGCCGCGCGGCGGCGGGCGAGCTCGTCCTCGACGCGCGGGGCCTCCTCGTCGTGCGCCCGCTCGGTCGGCAGCTCGGCCAGCGAGCCCTCGACCTCGCGCCACACCTTCCCGACGGCGATGCCGAAGACGCCCTGCCCGCCCTGGACGAGGTCGATGACCTCGTCGGCCGAGGTGCACTCGTAGACCGACGCGCCGTCGCTCATGAGGGTGATCTGGGCGAGGTCCTCGACGCCGCGCTCGTGGAGGTGCTCGATCGCGGCGCGGATCTGCTGGAGGGACACCCCGGTGTCGAGGAGCCGCTTGACGACCTTGAGGACGAGGATGTCGCGGAAGCTGTACAGCCGCTGGCTGCCCGAACCCTTGGCGCCGCGGATGCTGGGCTCCACGAGTCCCGTGCGCGCCCAGTAGTCGAGCTGGCGGTACGTGATGCCCGCCGCCCGGCAGGCGGTCGGGCCCCGGTAGCCGGTGTCCTGGTCCAGGTCGGGCAGCGTGTCACCGAAGAGCATGCCCTGGGCTCGCTGAGGAACGCCGGGGACGGCGTCCGCCGTAGCATCCGTGCCGCTCACAGGGTTTCTCCATTCGTCCACGTCCCCGGCCCGGGCGCATGTGCGCCCTCCTCAGGGGTGTTGCTGCCTTGCCGGTCCTGAGGACACGCTATGACCCTCCAAGGGGCAGGTCAACGACGGTGCCCGTGGACGAGTCCGGCGTGTCGCGCCAGGCGTGTCTGAGGCTCGACCCGCGGGTGAGAGATGCGCAACATCTGACGAGCCGGCTACTCCGGAACGGCCCCGCCGCCGGCGTCCTCACCGGTGGGTCCCTCGCCGGGGGTGCCGCCGCGGTCGCTCCTGCCCGGCCCGCGCTCCGGCCCGGGCTCCCCCTCGTGCTTCGGCGGCGGGCCGGGTTCCCCGAAGTCCTCGGGCTCGACGCCGGCGAGGAACGCCCGGAACTCCTCGAGGACTTCCGGTGACTCCGCGCCCCGCCCGCCCGCGGTCCCCCCGCCGCCGGCGGCCTCGGCGATCTCCGTGGCGTCCAGTCCCGCGTCCTCGACGGGGACGCCGGCGAGGGCGAGGAGGCTCTCGTCACAGAGCACCGCGCAGTGGGCGCGCAGCGCGATCGCGATGGCGTCGGACGGGCGGGCGTCGACGACCGCCCCGCCGCTGAGCACCACCTCGGCGTGAAAGATGCCGTGGAGCACCCGGGTCACGCGCACCTCGAGCACGCGGACCCCGAGGCGGTCGAGGATCGAGACGAGCAGGTCGTGCGTCAGCGGCCGCGGCGGGACCAGCCCCGCCTGCGCCGACGCGATGGCGGCCCCCTCGCGGGGGCCGATGACGATGGGCAGCACCAGGTCGCCGCCTGGTTCGCCCAGGACGACGACGACCTCGTTGCCAGGCACGCTGACCCGCACGCCGAGCACCACCATCTCGCGCATGTCGCTACGGTACGTCGCCGTCGGTGGCGACGCGCCCGGAAATTTCCGGATCAGCCGAGCTGGTCGACCGCGGTGCGCAGGAGCTCGGCGTGGAGGGTGGCGTACAGCTCCGCCAGCTCGGCCGCGCGGGCGGCGCTGCGCTCGCGCGCCGCACCGGAGTGCTGGGCCCGTTGCGGCGCGACCACCTGGTCGATCACGTCGGCCTGCCGCTCGGCGTTGGTGCGGACGGTGCGCAGGTGGCGCGGGCTGATCCCGTGGCGGGCGAGGGCGAGGGCGGCCTGCACGACCTGGACCGCGCGACCGGGAAAACGTCCGCGGGTGTCCGCCAGGATGAGGCCGGCCTGGGCCATCTCGTCCAGCTCGGCCTCGCTGGCGCCCGTCAGCTCGCAGACCTCGGGCACGCTCACGCGCGCCCCCGGGGCGGGGAGCACCAGCTCGCCGTCGCGGCTGACCATGCGCGCATGGGACGGCTGCAGGGCGGCGCGCCCGGCGTCGAGGTCCGCGAGCTGGTCGCGGATGACCCGCAGCGGCAGGAAGCTGTCCCGCTGGGCGATGAGCGCGTACCGGATGCGCTCGGCGTCCGCGCGGGAGTACATCCGGTAGCCGGAGCCGGTGCGACGCGGGCTCACCAGGCCCTGCTCCTCGAGGAAGCGCAGCTTGGAGATGGTCACGGCCGGGAACTCCGGCTTGAGCACCGAGAGCACGGTGCCGATGCTCATCGTGGGCTCGTGCGACACCCCGGGGGGCCACGACGACCCGGGCTCGCCGGCGCGCTCCCGCCCGTCGGCGGCTGCCCGGGCCGGACCGCCGCGCTCGTCGGTGGGACGTCGGTCAGCGGCGGGTGTCACCGGGCGTCTGCACCCGCCGGCCCCTGATGGGCGGCGCGCTGACGGCTCGGGTGGTAGGTCAACCGGTACTTGCCGATCTGCACTTCGTCGCCGCTGCGCAGCGTGACGGAGTCGATGCGCTCCCGGTTGACGTAGGTGCCGTTCAGGCTGCCGACGTCGCGCACGGCGAAGCCGCCCTCGACGGCCAGGAACTCGGCGTGCTTGCGCGAGACCGTCACGTCGTCGAGGAAGATGTCCGAGCTCGGGTGACGACCGGCGGTGGTGCGGTCGGCGTCGAGCAGGAACCGGGCGCCGGCGTTGGGACCGCGCTGGACGATGAGCAGCGCCGACGCGGGCGGCAGCGCCTCGACGGCGGCCGCGTCGTCGACGCTCATGCGCTGGGCGGCGAACTCGGCCTCGGCCTCGGACCCGATCGCGCCGAAACGCGCGGTGTTCGTGACGTCAGGACGTTCGGGCTGCTCCGGGGTGCTGGTCATGTGCCTGCCTCCTGGGGGTTGCTCGGTCGTCGGGCGCTCGCGCGTACCCGCTGTGCTCGTCTCCACTGTAGAGGTCCGGGCGACTCCTGGGTCACCACGGCCTAGCGCTCGGCGCCCTCGGCCGGGACGGGCGTGGCGTGCTCCGGCGGCTCGAGGGTGCGCACCGAGGTGATCTCCACCACGTCCCGCTGCTGGAGCTCGACGACGCCCTGCGCGTTGCGCACGGAGGCCAGCGCCCCACCCGGGATGCCGAGGGCGACGGACACGGTCTCGGGGTCACCCACGGCCACCCACCTGTAGGGCGGGGAGATCGCCGTCCCGTCGACGACGACCCCGTGGGCGTCGTCGTCCAAGATCCAGCTGCTCGCCGTGATCCGCTGGCCGGACAGCTCGATGGCCTCGGCGCCGGCGTTGCGCAGCTCCTCGAGGATCGTGACGAGGGTCTGCGCCCGGACGTGGTTCTGCGGGTCGCGGATGGTCAGGACCACGCCGGGACCGCTCACCGGCAGCGTGCCGGCCAGCACGCCCTGGACCCGGGCCTGCTCCCGGGCGGCCGCCTCGGCCGCCTGCCGGGTGTCCGAGCTCGAGCGCAGCTCCGAGAGGTCGGCGCGCAGCTCGTCGCGCTCGTCGCCGAGCTCGGCGTTGCGCTGCGTGAGCTCGTCGAGCAGCCGCACGAGGTCGTCCTGCCTCATGCCCGCCAGGGCGTCGCCCTGCGTCTGGCGCACCTGGGCGACGACCCCGAACCCGAGCGAGGCGCACAGGACCGCGGCGACGACGTAGGTGGCGTTGACCCGCGGCACGAGCAGCGCCCGCCAGGCGCTGCGCCTGCCGCCCGCGGCGGCGCCCCTGCCGGACTCGTCGGGCCCCGGGGTGGGCTCGTCCGGCCCCGTTGCGGGCTGGTCGCCGGGCTTCTCGGTGGGCTGCTCCGACACGGGTCAGGCCCTGAAGACATGGCGCCGGATGGCCGCCGCGTTGGAGAAGATCCGGATGCCGAGGACGACGACGACGGCGGTGCTCAGCTGCGCACCGACACCGAGCTGGTCGCCGAGGAAGACGATGAAGGCGGCGATGAGGACGTTGAACACGAAGGAGACGACGAAGACCCGGTCGTTGAACACGCCGTCCAGGCCGGCGCGGGCCGCGCCGAAGAGCGCGTCCAGGGCGGCGATGAGCGCGATGGGCAGGTACGGCTGGAGCCCGAGGGGCACGGTGGGCTGGAGCACGATGCCCGCGACCACACCGACGACCAGACCGATGATGGCAAGCATCAGCTCAATTCCCCGTCCCGTTCCGGCTCGGGCCGGCACTCATGTTCGCTCCCGACCCTTCCATACCGGACGGCTTCGGCGCCACACCGCCGCCGCCGTCGCCCACGGGAGTGGCGAAGCGCAGCCCGGCGGCCGGGTCCGCGGGCAGCTCGAGGTCCCTGGCGCTGCGGACCTCGACCGTGATGTCGAAGTTGCTGCGCAGCACGCCCAGGTGCGTGGCCGCCGGGGTGCCGGCGAGCCGCGACTGCAGCTGGGTGGGGTCGCCGATCACCTCGACCTCGTAGGGGGAGGAGACGGGCTCGAGGTTGACGAGGACCGCCTGCCCGGCGGACCGGATCGCAGTGGTCGCCCCCAGCCGCTGACCGTCGATGGCGATCGCCTCGGCCCCCGCCGCCCACAGCCCGTTGACGAGGACCTGCAGGTCGAGGTCCTGGACCCGCTCATCCTCGGAGCCCGGCGCGCCGTCCTGCGCGGCGCGGGAGTCCGTCAGCTCGACGACGATGCCGGGCCCGCGCACGCGGACGTGCCCGGAGGCCACCCCGAGGTCACGCATGCGGGCGAGGGCCTCCTCGTCGGTCCCCGCCAGCGCGCTCGCCTGGAGACTCGCGATCTCCTGGGCCCAGGCGTCGTTGGTCGCGCGGAGCTCGTCGCCCTGGGCGCGGCGCTCGTCGATCTGGTTCACCAGCAGTGTCCGCGCGGCGGTGACCTTGCCCTGCGGGACGCGGAGCTCGCGGGCCGCCCAGACGCCGCCCGCGCCCATGGCGACGCAGACGAGCAGGACGACCGCCCGGCGCCACCCTGCACCCTCGCGCGGCGGCCGGCCGCCTGACGCGACGGCGGTGTAGCCGGCGTCGAGGGGGTTCTCGAGCATCTCCCGCAGCAGGGACATGGACTCGTCGGGCCGCCGTCCGGGCGGGCGGGAGGGTGCGGGCGGGCGGGAGGGTGCGGGCGGGCCGGGGGGCCCGGACGGGCGCGGCGTCGCGGGCGTCATCGCGCGCTCACGCCAGGGCGGTCCTGGCGGGAGATGCGCAGGACCTGCTCGAGATAGACCAGAGCGGCGAACCAGTACAGGCCGACCCCCCACAGCGCGCTCGCCCAGCCGAAGGTCCAGGCGACGTCGCCCACGACGCTCGGCACGTTGCCCAGGAGGAGCAGCGGGAACGCGTACATGAGCGCGAACGTGCCCGCCTTGCCGGCGAGGTGCACGGGCAACGGCCCGTAGCCGTGCCGGGTCAGGACGGGCATGGTGCAGGCGAGGACCACATCGCGCCCGGCGATGACGATCACGAGCCACCAGGGCACGACGTCGCGCCAAGCGAGCCCGACGAGGCTGACGAAGATGTAGAGCCGGTCGGCGGCCGGGTCGAGGAGCTGCCCGAGGCGGGAGACCTGGTTGAACCGGCGCGCGATGACGCCGTCGAACCAGTCGGTGGCGCCCGCCACCACCAGGACGACCAGCGCGGCGACGTCCCGCTCGGTGAAGATCAGGACCCCGAAGACCGGCACGAGCAGCAGCCGGCCGCCGGAGATCACGTTGGGCAGGGTCCACACGCGGGAGGAGATCGCCGACGACGTGCTCTCCCGGGGGGCCTGCGTGCTCACCTGCACACCCTACGGGGGCGCGGGCACGCCCGGGTGCGGGCGACGCGCCCGGCCGGGGCGTGGGACCCTGGCACCGTGCTCGAGCTGCTCACCGGGTCCGGGATGGCCATGGCCGCGGGCCTCAACGCCTACATCCCGCTGATATGCCTGGGGCTGCTGTCCCGGTTCTCCGACCTGCTCACGCTTCCCGCCGGGTGGCAGTGGCTCGAGAGCACGCCCGCCCTGGCGATCCTGGCCGTGCTGCTGCTCGTGGAGGTGGTGGCCGACAAGGTGCCCGTGGTCGACACCGTCAACGACGTTCTTCAGACGGTCGTGCGCCCGACGGCGGGCGGCATGGTCTTCGCCGCCGGGTCGGCCTCCCGGACCACCGCGGTGACCGACCCGTCCACCCTGCTGGAGAACTGGCAGTGGGTGCCCGTGGTCCTCGGTGTGGTGCTCGCGCTGACGACGCACACGGTCAAGGCCGCGGCGCGCCCGGTGGTCAACGCCACGACCGCGGGCACGGGCGCGCCAGTGGCCTCCACGCTCGAGGACGTCTCCTCGGTGGCGCTCGTGGTGGTCTCGGTGCTGCTGCCGGTCCTCGTCGCCGCCGTCGTGGTCGTCGTCCTGGTGCTCGTCATCCTCGCGGTGCGTCGATGGGCCGGCGCCCGCGCGAGACGCCGCGCCGCCGCGCGCACCGGGCCCGGGCATGCGGGGCACGCCGGGCACGCCGGGCGCGCCGGGCGCGCCGGAAACCTTCCGTGACGGACGGGGTCGGCGAAGTTCCCTAGGCTGCCGTCATGACTCCTCGCATGCGGTTCGGCCTCTTCCTGCCCCAGGGCTGGCGGTTCGACCTGGTCGGTATCGACGACTCCCAGCACTGGCCCACCATCAGGTCCCTGGCACGGCGCGCCGACGCGGGCGACCTCTGGGAGTCGCTGTGGGTCTACGACCACTTCCACACCACGCCCGTCGCGAGCGAGGAGGCCACGCACGAGGCGTGGTCGCTCATGGCGGCTCTGGCCGCGAGCACCGACCGGATCCGCCTGGGGCAGATGTGCACCTGCATGGCCTACCGGAACCCCATGTACCTGGCCAAGGTCGCCGCGACGGTCGACCACGTCAGCGGCGGCCGCCTCGAGATGGGCATCGGCGCCGGCTGGTACGAGCACGAGTGGCGGGCGTACGGCTACGGGTTTCCCCGCGCCGGCGCGCGCCTGAAGATGCTCGAGGAGGGTATCCAGATTCTCGAGCAGGCGTGGCGCGAGGGCGAGGCGACGTTCCACGGCGAGCACTACGACGTCGACGGCGCGATCTGCCGGCCCCTCCCCCTCCAACCAGGCGGCGTCCCGCTGTGGGTGGCCGGCGGCGGCGAGAAGGTCACGCTGCGCATCGCCGCCCAGCACGCCCGGTACACGAACTTCGTCGGCACCCTCGGGGGCTTCACGCACAAGAGCGCGGTCCTGCGCGAGCACTGCGACGCCGTCGGCACCGACTTCGACCAGATCACCCGGTCGGCCAACTACAACGTGACCATCGGACGCACCGAGGCTGAGGTCGCCGGGCGGCTCGAGGCGCTCGTGGCGCGGCTGAGCCCCCACATGAGCGCCGACGACGTCGAGCGCCAGGTTCACGGATTCAAGGACCTGCCGGCCTATGGCACTCCGGAGCAGATCGTCGAGAAGCTCACCGCCCTGCGCGAGGCGGGCCTGAGCTACGGCATCTTCTACTTCCCGGAGGCGGCGTACGACACGGAGGGCATCGAGCTCTTCGAGCGCGAGGTCATGCCCGCACTCGCCTGAGCAGGTCGGGGGCCGGGGCGGCTCAGGACCACGCAGGCCTGAGCCGGGGCACGGCGCGCCGCCGGCGGTGGCGCGCCGCTGTCAGCGGGCCGGGGGGCGCGGTGCGCCGTCAGCGGGCCGGGGGCGCGCTGACGGCGTCAGCGGGGGTCAGCGCGCGACGCGCCTCGCGGCCTGCGCCTCCTTGGCGGCCCCCACCGCGAGGGAGTCCGCGAGCTCGTTGTGCTCGTCCCCGGCGTGCCCGCGCACCCACTCGAAGTCGGTCCGCCCGGTCCGGGCGCCGAGCTCGGCGTCGATGGCCTGCACGAGCGCGAGGTTCTCGGGCACCTTCCCGTCACCCTTGAGCCAGCCGCGGCGCTTCCAGCCCTTGGCCCACTTCGTCGCGATGTTGATGACGTACTGGGAGTCGGCCCGCACCAGCAGGTCGACCTCGGGGCCGGCGTGCCGCAGCGCCTCGAGCAGCGCGAGCAGCTCGCCGATGTTGTTGGTGCCGTGCTCGAGGCCACCGGCGCCGGTCTCGCCGGTGGTCTGGTCCACCCAGGCCCACCCGGTCGGCCCGGGGTTGCCCAGCGCGGAGCCGTCGGTGGCGACGACCTTGCCGTAGCCGGCGACCGAGCGCGCCGGTGCGGGCTCGGCGGCCGCGCGGCCCCGCCCCCTGGCGGCCGCGGCCGGAGCCTGGGTGGAGCGGGTCAGCCCTCGGCCGTCGAGGAGGGCGCCCACCCGCTCGGTGTGCCAGACGTAGAACACCGTGCCGTCGCGAAGCTTGGCGTCCTTGGCCAGCCCGTCCGAGACGGCGCGCTCGGCGGCGCTGGCACCTTCCTTGAGCCCGAGCTCGGTCAGGTGCTGCCCGACCTCGCGGGCCGTCAGCGCGAACATCTTGCCCAGCTCGGTCTGTGTGGACCAGCTCTTCGAACCCAACGTCTTCTCCTCATGCGGCGGTGGTGCCCGGCCACCCTCCTACGCGCGGGGGGCGCGCGCCACCATGAACACGCCTCCGCCGGCGTGCGGTGCCGCACACCGCCCGCGCGCTCACGCCGCCCGCAGCTGCGCGTCGATCGCCACGGCCCACGCCGTCACCCGGTCGAAGTCGCGCCAGTCCCCGCGGGTCTTCCACCGCTCCAGGAAGCCCGTGGCCTCCTCCCCCACCTTGCCGGCGAACATCACGTACCCCCGCACGCCCGCGCGCTGCGCCAGGGCGGCCAGGTCGCCGGGCACCCGCGCCGCCTCGGGGGCCGACAGCGCCGCCGCGACGGCCCCGTCGTGCGGGTGCTCCCCGGTGGGGCCGGTGCTGAACAGCCAGGTCGGGCCCCCGGGGCGCTGGCGCTCCATCCGCCGCAGGAAGCTGCGACCCTCCGCCATCCACTGACCGTGGTAGATGGCGCTGCCGAGGATCACGGCGTCGTAGGCGCGCAGGTCGATGACGTCCGCGACGGGCAGGACGTCCACGTCCCGTCCGGAGGTGCGCAGCACCGCACCGACCGCCTCGGCGATCTCGGCCGTCGACCCGTGCCTGCTCGCGTACGCCACCAAGACTCTTGTCCCCATGGCCCGCCTCCCGGGGAAGCCGCGACGCCGTCGTCGGCTCGTGGTCCACCCTGCCCCAGCGACGCCGCCGGCGGAAGTGACCATGGTCCCGGGTCGCCCGGCACGACCCGCGGCCCCGTTCGCAGATGCGGGAGGTTTCCCGCCCGGAGCCCTACATCCCGGCGCCGGATGCCAACTAGGATCCTGGACATATCCCGGCCCCGCGGCAGCAGGCCGCAGCAAGCGGGGCAGCTGCTCGACGAGGAGTGTGCCCATGGACGACGTCGCCACCACCTCGATCCGCAACGTGGTGCTGGTCGGTCATGCCGGCAGCGGGAAGACCTCGCTGGGCGAGGCGCTGCTCCACCGCGCCGGCGCCACGAGCCGGCTGGGCCGCGTCGACGACGGGACGTCGGTCCTCGACGCCGAGCCGGAGTCGGTCCGGCGCCGGTCGACCCTCACCCTCGCCATCGCCTCGATGACGTGGACGGTGACGGACGGGCAGACGTGCAAGATCAACCTCATCGACACCCCCGGGCACGAGGACTTCGCCCAGGTCGTGGACGCGGGCCTGTCCGTCGCGGATCTCGCCGTCGTCGTCGTCAGCGCCGTCGACGGCCCCCAGCCCGGCACGGAACGCGTCTGGGCGCGCTGCGCCGAGCTCGGCCTGCCGCGCCTCGTCTTCGTCACCAAGGAGGACAAGCCGTCCGCCGACTACGACCGGATCATCACGCAGGCGCGGGACACGTACGGCGCCGGCGTCGTGGCGCTGGAGCTGCCGGTGGGCTCGCAGCAGTCCTTCCACGGCGTGGTCGACCTCCTCTTCGACCGCTCCCGCGAGTACGACGCCGACGGGCTGGGACGCACGGTGCCCGTCGCCGACGACCAGGTCGAGGAGCAGCGCAGGCGCCGCGACGAGCTCGTCGAGGAGGTCGTCAGCGGCGACGACGACCAGCTCGAGCGGTACCTCGCCGGGGAGACGCTGTCCGCGCAGGACGTCCAGCGCACCCTGGCGCGGGAGGTGGCCGACGGCCTCGTGTTCCCCGTCCTCGTCGGCTCGGCCGCCACGGGCGTGGGCGTCGACCGCCTCGCCGACTTCATCTGCGAGCTGGGCCCCTCCCCCGCGCAGCGGCCCACCACCGTGCTCGTCGGCGGCAGGGCCACCCCCGTGCCGGCTGACCCGGCCGGTGAGCCGCTCGTCCACGTCTTCCGGACCATGGCCGACCAGTTCGTGGGCCAGGTCTCGCTGCTGAAGGTCCTCTCGGGCACGCTGCGCGGGGACGACAAGCTCGTCAACACCACCACGCAGTCCGAGGAGCGCCTCCACGGCCTCTTCTTCCTCCGCGGCAAGGAGCACGTGCCGACCACGAAGGTGGTGGCGGGCGACCTCGGCGGGGTCGCCAAGCTCGCCGCCTCACCCACCCGGTCCCTGCTGGCCCTGCCCGGGCGGCCGGTCAGCCTGGCCCCGCTCCCCGCGCCGGCGGCGGGCTACACCCTCGCGGTGCGGCCGCTGACCCAGAGCGACGACGACAAGCTTCCCGAGGCGCTGCGGCGGCTGTGCGCCGAGGACCCCGGCCTGGTCGTCAACCAGGACGACGAGGCCGGCCAGACCCTCGTCACCGCGGTCGGTGACACCCATCTCGCCGTCGCCCTCGAGCGCCTCGAGCGCAAGTTCGGCGTCAAGGTGGAGACCGAGGCGGTGCGCGTGCCGTACCGCGAGACGATCTCGGCGCCGGTCGAGGTGGAGGGCAAGGTCAAGAAGCAGTCCGGGGGGCACGGCCAGTTCGCCGTCACGCAGCTGCGGGTGAGCCCCGCGGCGCGGGGCGCGGGGCTGGAGTTCGTGGACTCGGTGGTCGGCGGCGCCATCCCGCGGCACTACATGCCCGCCGTCCAACGCGGGGTCGAGGACGCGATGGTCTCCGGCGGCCCGCGGGGCCACCGCCTGACGGACCTGCGGGTCGAGTGCGTGGACGGCAAGTACCACTCGGTCGACTCCTCGGACATGGCCTTCCGCACCGCCGCCGCGCTCGGCGTCGCCCAGGCCCTCCGCCAGGGCGGCTCGATCGTGCTCGAGCCGGTGTCGGCGGCGACCATCACGGTGCCCACCGCCAGCCAGGGGGACGTGCTCGCCGACCTCGCCACGCGCCGGGGCCGCGTCGTCGACACCGGCGGGGGCGGCGGCGGCGAGGAGGTCATCGAGGCCGTGGTGCCGACGGCGGAGCTGCGGCGCTACGCCGTCGACCTGCGGGCGCTGACCGCCGGGCGGGGCCACTACCGCGCCGTGCACGACCATTACGAGCCGGTGCCCGAGAACCTTCTGGCCCAGATCGGGGACCCGGCCGGCGTCGGCCGCGCCTGACCCCCCTGCAGGTGCAGGTGCAGGTGCAGGTGCAGGTGCTGACAGGTCAAGTCCTCGCAGTCGCCTACCCGTCCTCGTGGCGCCCGCCGGCGGGCACCGGCACGTCGGCGGAGGCCACGAGGACGACTTCGGCGCCGTGGGACCTGATGAGCCCGGCCTGGCGCCAGAGGGCGTCCGTGGTGCCCTCGTGGCAGCCCTCCTTCTCGTCCCCCAGGTGCGGGCCGACGAGCATCGGGCCACCCCGGGACCGGTCGAGGTCCCAGGGCCGGCCGCCGGCCAGGTGGCGGTTGATCGACGTCGGGTGCTGCTGCTCGACGACCCACACGTCGTCGAGGCCGCTGTTACGGGCGTTCGAGAAAGGGGTGTCGATGAGGCGGTGGGATCCGGCGAAACGCAGCGCCGGCTTGGCGCGGTGCACGGTGAGCAGGTCGAGACGGCTGCCCGCGCCGCCCGCCAGCACGATGAGCAGGGTGCGGGTGGGGGCCATGTGCCAGCTCCGGAAGCGTTCTGGCGCGTCGGGTCAGTCCGGGCGATCGTGCGTGCCCCGCGCCGCTGCAGCAACCCGAGCGGCGGCCGCGTCACCGCGGGGCGCGGTCCGTACGTGCCGGGTCACCGCCCCCCGCAGATGCTCCTATGAATGTCAGTACTTGACCGCTCGGCGCCCATGGCGGGGGCACCTCACCGCTCGGCGCCCAGGGCGGGGGCGAGCTGGGCGCGGAGCGCGCGCAGGAGGTGGTCGTGGGCCTCGACGACGAGCCGGCGCAGCGCGGCCGGGGCGTCGGCGTTCTGCTGCAGCCAGGCGGCGGCCAGGCGCGCGACCGGGTGCTCCTCCGGCTCCTGCCCCGGCGTGGCGTCCTGGTGCCCGGGGAAGAGGCCCCTGACCAGCCGGCCCGCGATCTCGATCGAGTGCTCGGCCCACACCTGCCGCAGCGCGTCGAAGTAGCGCGGGGCATACGGGGCGGTGAGCTCGGCGTGCAACGGCTGGGTGAAGCCCGCGATCGTGGCGTCCACGTGGTCGTTGGTCAGGCCGCCGGGGCGCATGAGGGTGGCCCACGCGCTCGCCCGGACCGCCGGGTCGGGCAGGGCGGTGAGCGCGGCGAGGTGCTGCGTGGCGCCGTCCGCGGTGGGGTCGCGCACGAGCTCGGCGTTCAGCTCCTCGGTGGTGGCGGCGCCGACGGACGCGAGCGACTGCCACAGCGACCAGCGCAGCTCGGGGTCCAGGGGCAGTCCGGGCACGACGAGCGTGCCGTCGAGCAGCCCCCGCACCCGGGGCGCGGCGGCGGGGACGGTCGCCGCGGCGCGCGCGAACGAGCGCGCCCACACGAGCTGGGCGTCGGAGCCGGGGGCGGCCGCCCGCAGCTGCGCCCAGGACCCGTCCGCGAGCTCGGCGCGGCGGGCGGCGCGCCGGCCGGCGGGCGCGTAGCGCTCCACGGCGACGACGGCGTTCAGGGTCAGGCCCGCCAGCACCGCACTGTCGGTCTCCGCGCCCCCGTGGCGCAGGACGAGCGCGAGGTAGTCCGCCGCCGGGAGCAGCGCGTCGCGCGTGGCGTTCCACAGCGCCGACCAGACGAGCGAGCGAGGCAGCGTCTGGGTCAGCGCGCCGAGGTGGTCCGTCGCGGTGGCCAGGCTCGTGGGGTCGAGCCGGACCTTGGCGTAGGTGAGGTCGTCGTCGTTGACCAGGACGAGCGCGGGCAGCGGCAGCCCGGCCGCCTCGGCCACCTCGGTGGCGGCGCCGGTGACGTCCAGCTCGAGGCGGCGGGTGCGCACGAGCCTCGTGCCGCCGTCATCCTCCTGCAGGGCGTACAGGCCCACGGCGAGGCGGTGCGGGCGCGGCACGCTCGCCCCGGTCACGGGGTCCGCCGCGTCCTGGTGCAGGAACAGGCGGCCGATGCGGTCGCCGTCGGGGACGACGTCGGCGCGCAGCGTGGACGTGCCGGCGGTCTGCAGCCAGAGGCGCGCCCACTCGGTCAGGTCGCGCCCCGAGGTCCTCTCGAGCGCGCGCAGCAGGTCCTCCAACGTCGTCGAGGAGAAGGCGTGCTCGGCGAAGTACTCGCGGGCGCCTGCGAAGAACTCCTCGGTGCCCACGTAGGCCACGAGCTGCTTGAGGACGGAGGCGCCCTTGGCATAGGTGATGCCGTCGAAGTTCTGCTTGGCCGCCTCGAGGTCGGCGATGTCCGCGACGACGGGATGGGTGGTGGGCAGCTGGTCCTGCGTGTACGCCCAGGCCTTCCGGCGGTTCGCGAAGGACACCCACGCGTCGGAGAACTCCGTGGCGGCCACGGACGCGTGGGCGCCCATGTAGTCGGCGAAGGACTCCTTGAGCCACAGGTCGTCCCACCACCGCGGGGTGACGAGGTCACCGAACCACATGTGGGCCATCTCGTGCAGGATCGTGTTCGCCCGCGCCTGGTACTGCGCCCGCGTGGCCGCCGAGCGGAAGACGTAGGACTCCGTGAACGTGACGCAGCCCGGGTTCTCCATGGCGCCCAGGTTGTACTCGGGCACGAAGACCTGATCGTACTTGCCCCACGGGTAGGGGTAGGCGAACTCGCGGTGATAGAGGTCCAGGCCCTGACGGGTGACCTCGAGGATGCGGTCGGCGTCGAGGTGCTCGGCGAGCGAGGCGCGGCACAGCACGCCGAGCGGGACGTCGAGCTCGCCGCCGTCCGGCAGCGGGCCGCGCCAGCCGCCCGTGACCCGGTGGTAGGGCCCGGCGACGACGGCGGTCAGATAGGTGGACATCGGCGGCGTCGGCGCGAAGGTCCACCGGCTCACGGCGTCACCGGTTCCCGCGGCGTCCCCGAGGTGGTCGACCACGGCGACGGGCTGGTTGGACAGCACGTGCCAGCCCGCGGGCGCCGTGACCTCGAACGTGAAGCTGGCCTTGAGGTCGGGCTGCTCGAGGTCGGCGAAGACGCGGCGGGCGTCCGCCGGCTCGTACTGGGTGTAGAGGTACGTCTGCCCGTCCACGGGGTCCACGAACCGGTGCAGGCCCTCGCCCGAGCGTGAGTAGAGCGCGTCGGCCTCGACCGTGACGACGTTGTCCCCCGCCAGGCCGTCGAGCAGCACCCGGGCGCCGTCATAGACCTCCGCCGGGTCGAGGGACCGGCCGTTGACGACGACGGACCGGACCTCGCCCAGGAAGTCGAGGAACGTCGTGGGCGCCGAGGACGTGAAGCGCACGGTCGTGACCGAGGGGAAGGTGGCGCGCGCCGGGTCGGGCGCGCCGCTCAGGTCCAGGCGCACGTGGTAGTCGCTCACCCGCAGGTGGGCGGAGCGGTCGCGGGCCTCGGCCCGGGTCAGGTTCGCCGTCGTTGTCACCCCGGCAGACAACCACATCGCCGCGACGGCGATCCAACCGCGAGCCGGTTCCCGTCCAGCACCGGCCGGTTCACTGCCCCGAACCGGTTCACCTTCGACGCCGCCTGCCGATGTGGTGGATGACTCCTGTCCGTCCAGCAGAATGGCACGCCCCCGTGAGAGCTCGTCCCGTCATCGCGGCGCTCGCCGCAGTCGTCGTCGCCGTCACCGCCATGGCCGTCCCGGCCGTAGGGGCCGGTGCCACCGCGGCGGGTACGGCCGAGATCTCCCGGCTGGAGGGGACGGACCGGTATGTCACGGCGGCGACGATTTCCGAGGCGACTTTCGCCCCCGGGGTGAAGGTCGCCTACGTGGCCAGCGGCACCGACTTCCCCGATGCCCTGGCCGGGGCGCCCGTGGCCGGCATGGGTGGCGCGCCGGTGCTCCTCGTCCCGCCGAGCGGCATCCCCGCCTCGGTCCGGACCGAGCTGGTCCGCCTCAAGCCGGGGCGCGTCGTCGTCCTCGGCGGCACCGGCGCCGTCAGCGCCGCGATCGAGACCCAGCTGGGGACGTACACCCGCGGCGGCGTCACCCGCCTGGACGGGGCGGACCGCTACGCCACGGCGGCGACGATCTCCGAGGCGAGCTTCGCCCCCGGGGTGAAGGTCGCCTACGTGGCCAGCGGCACCGACTTCCCCGATGCCCTGGCCGGGGCGCCCGTGGCCGGCATGGGTGGCGCGCCGGTGCTCCTCGTCCCGCCGAGCGGCATCCCCGCCGCGGTCCGGACCGAGCTGGTCCGCCTCAAGCCGGGGCGCGTCGTCGTCCTCGGCGGCACCGGCGCCGTCAGCGCCGCGGTCAAGACCCAGCTGGGGACGTACACCCGCGGCGGCGTCACCCGCCTGGACGGGGCGGACCGCTACGCCACCTCGGCGACGATCTCCAAGGCGAGCTTCACCACGGGAGCCGACGTCGTCTACCTCGCCAGCGGCACGGGGTTCCCGGACGCCCTGGCCGGCGCCCCGGCGGCCGCGACGGCGGGCGCGCCCGTCCTGCTCGTCGCCCCCACCGGCCTCCCGGCCGCCGTGCGCACAGAGCTCGTCCGCCTCCGTCCCGCGAGCATCGTCGTCGTCGGCGGGCCCGGCGCGGTCAGCGGCGCCGTGGCCGCGCAGGCGGCCACCGCGGTGGCGGGGAGCGAGATCGCCAGGATCGCGGCGGCGTACTCGGCCCCGCCGGCCGGCCGCGGCGCGGGGGTCCGCGCGCTGGCCTGGGCCCAGACCCAGCTGGGTGTCCCGTACCGGTACGGCGGCGCCGACCCGACCGGGTACGACTGCTCGGGGCTGGTCATGCGCGCCTACGAGAACGCCGGTGTCCAGCTGACCCGCACCACCAGGCAGCAGTGGGCCTCCACGACCCGGGTGGCGCTGGCAGACCTGCAGCCCGGCGACATCGTGTTCTGGTCCAGCGACGGCGAGCCGTCGGGGATCTACCACAACGCCCTGTACGCCGGCGTGGACCCCGTCACCGGGAAGCACATGCGACTCCAGTCACCCTCGCCCGGCAAGGTCGTCGAGCTGGTCCCGATGTACGAGACGAACCTGCTGCCCTTCGGCGGCCGCATCGGCTGAGCCGCCGGCCCTGCACCGCCACCGCCCGGCCGCCGGCCCTGCACCGCCACCGCCCGGCCGCCGGCCCTGCACCGCCACCGGGCGGCCGGCGGGGGGCCGCCGTCGGGTCGCCGGTGTCTGGTCAGCGCCCCGCCCGCGTGCCAACCTTGCCTCACGGCGGTCACCCGCTCGCAGCAGGCATCTCGACGACGGGCACGGGCGCCCAGGAGAGAGGTTGTGCCATGACATCCCCGACATTCCCCGACGGCGCGGTGGTCGTCGGCGTGGACGGCACGGGCAAGGCGGAACGGGCCCTCGTCTGGGCCGGGAACGAGGCCGCTCGTCGCAAGGCCGCGGTGCACATCGTCTACGCCTTCCCCTGGCTCACGTCCGTGCGCAGCGACGTGGTCATGCCGGCGGCGGACGTGGTCGAGGCGGGCGAGCGCATCACCACGGCGGCGATGAACCAGGTCCGCGCCGCGCACCCGGAGGTCACGGTCACCACCGAGGTCCTCCTGGAGGAGCCCGACGTCGCCCTCGTCAACGCCTCGGAGCGCGCGTCCTTCGTCGTGATGGGCGCCCGGGGCCTCGGGAGGATCGCGAGCCGGCTGCGTGGCTCGGTCTCGCAGAAGGTCGCCTCCCACGCCCACAGCCCGGTGGTCGTGGTCCGCGAGGAGGCCAAGAAGATCGACGGTCCCGTGGTGGTCGGCGTCGACCTCGAGGACAACGCCACGAACGTGCTGGAGTTCGCCTTCGCCACCGCGGCCAGCCGCGGGTTCGGCGTGCTGGTCGTCCACGCGGACCGCGGGGACAACGTCCGCCCAGAGTTCGTGGACGAGGGCGTGCAGCGCTTCCTCAGCAAGCGGTCGGAGGCGACCGCCCGGGCGGTCGAGGAACTGGTCTCGGGTGTGCGGGAGCGGTACCCCGAGGTTCCCGTCGAGATCAAGCGAGTCGCGGGTCACCCGGTGGACGCGCTCGTGAGCGAGTCCGAGCAGGCGTGCATGGTCGTCGTGGGCAGCCGTGGTCGCCGCGGCCTCGCCGGCCTCGGCTCGGTCAGCCGCGGCGTCCTCCACGAGGCGCCCGTGGTGGCGGTCGTCCGGGAGCCGGCGGCGACGTAGACGCCCGGGGGCTGCGGGACGCCGCGAGCGATGGGGACGCCGCTGGGCACGGGGACGCCGCTCAGTGCCCGAAGGCCTCCTCGAGCCACCACGATGGCTCGTCGCCGACCACTTTCGCGTCGACGAGCAGCGGGGTCGAGCGTGTCCCCTCCAGCCAGGTGCGGACGGCGGCTACGTCCGCCACAGCGCGCACCGTCACCCCCGTGAACCCGTAGCCGCGTGGGATGGCCGCGATGTCGGTCGGTGGGAGGACGACGGTCGACAGGTCCGCCCCTGACGGGGCGAGGTGGTGCAGACTCCTCGGCCACCCACTGCGCGCACGCCGCAGACATGCCGGGGCTGTGCGGGCCCGTCTCGCTCCGGTTGATCCCCTGCTCCTGCGTCACGCGGGCCGACCAGCGGTGCGGCACAGGAGCCAGCCGCCGTCGTGCAGCGGCCCGTGCTCGTCCACGAAGGCCCGGATGTGCTCCACCTCGACGAGGAAGTCCGGGTCCGCGGTCACGTTCGCCGCATCGTCGCGGACCACCGCCGGGGCGATGAGGCGGGCCGGCGGCACGGAGGAGATATCTTCCTGGTCCCGCCCGGTGATTCAGTGTTCCGGGGCGTCGAAGTGGGTTCCTGTGTGCTCACCCGTGCGGAAGTTGTTCCAGTACCAGGCCGAGCCGCGGTCGTCGTACCGGCTGATCTCCTCGAGCTGGAAGCGGGCGGTCTGGCCCAGCTGTCCGGCCAGCCCGGCACACGGCACCGGACCCGTACCGGCAGAACGGCTGAGCGGTCGCGCACCACGCGCCCGAGGGGCCGGGACACCGGCCGACGCCTATGCTGGGGCGGCCCGGCGCGGGCCGGGCGGGTGGAGGAGCTGTCGTGGACGAGGGATCGGACGGCCGCGGCCGGGCCGGCAGGCTGGCGCAGGCGTCGGGGCCGGACGACGACCTGTCCGACGGCCGTCGCGAGAGCCCGGAGCAGCGCGCCGACCGGAACTGGAACGAGCTTCTCCAGGAGCTGCGCGTCACGCAGACGGGGGTCCAGATCCTCACCGGCTTCCTGCTCACCCTGCCGTTCCAGAACCGTTTCGCCGACCTCGCCCCGGATCAGGTCGTCGTCTACCTCGTCCTGGTCATCCTCGCCGCCGCGACGACCGTGCTCGTGATCGCGCCGGTGAGCCTGCACCGCCTCCTGTTCCAGCGACGGCTCAAGCCGGAGCTCGTCCGGGCAGGCCACCTCGCCGTGCTCGGCGGCCTCGTGTCGCTCGCGCTGGTCGTCTCCGGCACGGTCCTGCTCATCTTCGACGTCGTCGTGGGGCGCGGCGCGGCGATCGGTGCCGCCGGTGGGATCCTCGCGGTGCTTCTCGTGGGCTGGCTGCTCGTGCCGATCCTCTTCGGGCGCCGGGGGCGCCGCCGCCCATGATCGAGCCGGTCCGGGTGACCTCGACGGTCGTGCTGGACCCGGGCGAGCTGCGGTGGCGGTTCTCGCGCTCCCGCGGGCCCGGCGGGCAGGGCGTCAACACGACCGACTCGCGCGTCGAGGTCGCGCTGGACGTCGCCCGGACGCCGTCCCTGAGCCAGGCGCAGCGAGAACGCGTCCTGACGGCGCTCGAGGGCCGGCTCGTCGACGGCGTGCTCACGATCGCGGCCTCCGAGCACCGTTCGCAGCTGCAGAACCGGCGTGCGGCCCTCATGCGGCTCGTCGCGCTCCTGCGGGAGGCGCTCGCGCCGCCCGCCCGTGCGCGTCGCGCCACCCGGCCCTCGCGGGGCGCCGTGCGCCGGCGCGCCGAGTCCAAGCAGAACCGCAGCAGGACCAAGCAGCTGCGTCGTCGACCGACTGACTGACTGACCGACTGATCCCACACCTGAGGCACGGGAGAGGCACATGGACCGCACAGACACGCTGGTCGCCGCGCAGGCCGTCGCCCTGGCAGGCCTGGCGTGGCCCGGGCCACCGCTGTGGCGACCGAGGGCGCCGGTCCGCGCCGCGGGGGTCCTGCTCGCCGCCGCGGGCGCCGCGCTCGCCCTCGCCGGCGTGCGGCCGTACGGGCGTCACCTCACCCCGCACGTGCAGCCCGCGCCGGCGGTGCCGTTGATCACCACTGGCGCCTACCGCGTCATCCGGCATCCGATCTACACCGGGCTGACGCTGGGCGGCGCGGGGGTGGCGCTGCTCCGCCGTCGCCCCGAGCCGGTGGCGTCCTGGGCGGTCCTGACCGCCGTCCTCACGACCAAGTCGCTCCTCGAGGAGCGCGCCCTCACCAAGCGCTTCGGTGCGCAGTACGTCGCCTACGCGGCGCGGACGCCCCGTCTGCCCGGCCGACGCCGGCGACGTGCGGACGGATAGGTCGACCTCGCCCCCCCGACTGACACCAAACGCACCACCGCAAGCGCCCAGACCCAGCAACAACGTGTCACTCGACGCGCCCCCCGCGGGCCGCGGGCTTGAGCCGCGCAGCCCACCTGCGCCCGGGCGCCCGGAGCCGCGGCGCCGCGGAGCTCCGCAGCCGGGGCTGTGGGCTGTGGGCTGTCGACCGCCGAGCGCCGCGCGCCGGCTGCGCCGACTGCGCCGACTGGGTGACGGCTATGGCTCACCGCCGCAGGCGCCACCGGGGGACACACCCTCGACGACCCTCAAATCACCCCAAATCACCCCCGCCCTCGCCCCCCACCCACCTTCCGATTTTCCCCCGGACTTCATCCAGCCCATGCGTGGCAGGCGCTGTAGGACACGTGTTGGACTCGAATCTGACCAAGCCGACGTCGGCTTCCAGGACCTCCTGGGGTGCCGACGACGGCACGGGAGGACACGTGACGGAACAGTCGTCGCTCGGGCAGGGATCGGGCACCTTCGAGACAGGCAAGCCGCGCCACGAGACGCTGGGTGTGGGAGTCCAGGACAGGCCGCGCACCACCCACCGGAGGGGGCCGCACCCGTCCCGGTTGCACCACGTCTTCGAGAGCACCTGCGACGCCAGGCCGGACGCCACGGCGCTCGAGTGCGAAGGTAGGAGCGTGAGCTACAGCGAGCTGGACGGGCTCGCCAACCGCCTCGCCAACTACCTCCTGGCCACGGGCCTCGCCCCCGGCTCGCGCGTCGGGATCCTGATCCCACGGTCGGTCGAGATGTATGCGTCGCTGCTCGCCTCGCTGAAGGCGGCGGCGACCTTCGTGCCGATCGATCCCTCGGCGCCGGCGGAGCGGCTCGCGTTCATCGCCGAGGACTCCGCGCTGGACCTGGTGCTGACCACGTCGGCCTTCGCGGACGTCTGCGACGAGCTGCCCATCCGGGTTGTGCACGTCGATGCCGTGGGCGGCGAGCTGCTCGGAGCGCCGAAGGGGCGCCCCAGCATCGCCGCGTCGGGCGACCCGGTCTGCTACATCATCTACACCTCGGGCTCCAGCGGGCGGCCCAAGGGTGTCGAGGTCACCCAGTCGAGCATCTGCAACTTCATCAGCATCATCCCGGAGATCTACGGGGTGCTGCCCTCGGACCGCGTCTACCAGGGCATGACGATCTCGTTCGACTTCTCCATCGAGGAGATCTGGCCCACCTGGGCAGTCGGGGCGACGGTCGTGGCGGGTCCCGACGACGGGCGCCGGGTGGGCGCCGGCCTCGCGGACTTCCTCGAGGACGCGGCCATCACGATGATCTACTGCGTCCCGACGGTGCTGGCGACGCTCGACCGGACCATCCCCTCGATCCGCACCGTGAACGTCGGTGGCGAGGCCTGCCCGGCCGAGCTGGTCGAGCGCTGGGGAACTAACGGGCGGCGCATCCTCAACACCTACGGCCCCACCGAGACCACCGTGACCTGCACGTGGGCCGAGCTGCGCCCCGGCAAGCCCGTCACCATCGGCCGGGCGCTGCCGACCTACACGATCACCCTGCTCGACGACGCGCGCCGGCCGGTGCCTCACGGCGAGGTCGGGGAGATCTGCGTCGGTGGCCCGGGTGTGGCACGCGGGTACGTCAACCGGCCCGACCTCACGGCGGACCGGTTCATCCCCGACCCCCGTGGCGGCGGGAGGATCTACCGGACCGGTGACCTCGGACGGATTCTCCCGGACGGGGAGATCGAGTACCTGGGACGGGCGGACAGCGAGATCAAGATCCGCGGGCACCGCGTGGACCTGCAGGAGATCGAGAACCTCCTCCTCGAGGACGAGCACGTCTCCGCGGCGGTGGTCAAGCTCCTGCCCTCCCCCGGCACGGGAGGCGAGCTCGCCGGCTACCTCTTGATGAACGAGTCCCTGCCCGTGGACGGCGCGCTCCTGACCCGCCTGCACGCCGAGCTGCGTCGCAAGGTGCCGCCCTACATGGTGCCCGCGTACCTCGAGGTCCTCGACGAGATCCCGATGCTGCCCAGCGGCAAGGTGGACCGCAAGAACCTCCCCGACCCGCAGACCCAGCGCCTCATCGGCGGGGACAAGGAGCACGTCGCCGCCCGGACCCCCACCGAGCAGCGGATCGCCGCCGTCTGGGAGGAGGTGCTCCATCTGCCCGCGGGCACGATCTCGGTGGAGGCCGACTTCTTCGACGACCTGGGCGGTCACTCGCTCATCGCCGCGACCGTCGTCTCCCGGCTGCGTTCCGGGCAGAGCGACTCGCGCCTGTCGATCATGGACCTGTACGCACATCCCACGGTCGCCTCCCTCGCGCAGCGGCAGGACGAGGACTCCCTCGAGCGGGACGCCCTGGGCGGGACGCAGGTCGAGGCGGCCGCCCCGCCGCGCCCGAAGCCGCCGCGACGGTGGCGGGTGGCGACCCTCGGCCTGGCCCAGGTCGGGTGGATCTACACGATGCTCGTCGTCTTCATGCTGCCCATCGCGGTCGTCTACAGCATCCACCGGGGCGAGCCGTCCGTCGTGATGGTCGAGCAGCTCGCGCTCACCTTCCCGGTCTCCTACCTCGTCGGCCGGTGGCTCTTGCCGCTGGCCGCCGTCCGGCTGCTCTGCCGACGGCTGGGGGCGGGCACCTACCCGCTGTGGGGCTGGGTGCACCTGCGCGTGTGGGCGGCGCAGAAGGCCATGACCCTCTCGCCGCTGAACATGCTCTCCGGCTCGCCCTGGGCCGCGGGCTACCTGCGCCTGGCGGGGGCGCGCGTGGGCGAGGCGTGCCACATCGGTACCGCGCAGATCCCGCTGCCCTCCCTGCTCACCCTCGGTGACGGCGCGACGGTCAGCTATGCCGCCCACCTCAACGCCTTCGACATCGCCGACGGCGTGCTCACCATCGGGCACATCCGGGTCGAACGGGACGCCGTGGTGGGGGCGAACACCGTCCTGCACGGACCCTGCACGGTCGGTGCCGGCGCGATCCTGCGGGAGCAGTCGCTCCTGCAGTCCGGTCAGTCGGTCCCCCCGGGCCAGACCTGGCTCGGGTCGCCGGCGAAGCCGCTGGCGTCGAAGGGCGACCCGGTCTTCGAGCTGATGGCCGACTGCACGCTCGCGCCCCGCACGTGGCCGCATCGGCTGCTACCCGGCTTCGCCGTCGGGCTGGCGATCCTCGAGCTCATGCCGCTCGCCACGCTCGTGCCGATCGTGGCCCTCGTGTGGTGGTCGCTGCTCCAGCAGGGCGAGCTGGCCGCGCTGATCGTCACCGCGTGCTCCGGGCCGCTGTTCGTAGCCACCACCTGCACGCTCATCCTGGGCATCCGACGGCTGGCGCTGCCCGCGACGCCGGTGGGCGTGCACCACCTCCGCTCGCAGCTGGGCATGGAGAAGTGGTTCGGGGACAAGCTCTTCGAGCTGAGCCTGGAGCTGACGAACACGCTGTACTCGACGCTGTACACGCCGATCTGGCTGCGAGCGCTGGGGGCGCGCGTCGGGCGCGGCGCGGAGGTCTCGACGATCGCGAACATCGACCCCGACCTGCTCACCCTCGAGGCGGACAGCTTCGTCGCCGACATGGCGAGCGTCGGCAGCGCTACGTACTGCAACGGCCACGTCGCCTTCCGCGCCACCGACGTCGGCACCCGTGCCTTCGTCGGCAACGCCTCGTTCATCCCGTCGGGCATGCACCTGGGTGACGGCTCGCTCATCGGCGTCCAGTCGGTCCCGCCCGTCGCGGGCGTCGCCCCGGGCACGTCGTGGCTCGGCTCGCCGCCGTTCTTCCTGCCGCGCCGCGAGATGTACGACGAGTTCACCGAGGCACAGACGTTCCGCCCGTCCCGCCGTCAGGTCCGCAACCGCTACATCATCGAGTTCTTCCGGATCGTGCTGCCCAGTTCGGTCCTGGCGCTCTCCACCTTCGCGACGCTGTACACGCTCTCCTTCGTCGCCGCCTCGCAGGCGATGTGGGCAGTCGTCCTCGCCCTCCCCGCCATCGCGCTGACGGCCAGCCTGACCGTGGTGCTCCTCGTCGCAGCGCTCAAGTGGGTCGTCGTGGGCAGGTACCGCCCACGGGTCGAGCCGCTGTGGAGCGGCTTCGTGCGTCGGACCGAGTTCGTCACCGGCATCTACGAGGCCGCCGCGGTCCCGGTGCTGCTCGCCATGCTGGCCGGCACGCCCCTGCTCGGCCCTGTGCTGCGCCTGTTCGGCGCGAAGGTCGGCCGGCGCACGCTCGTGGACACCACCTACCTCACCGAGTTCGACCTCGTCCGCATCGGCGACGACGTCGCGGTCGGCACCGCGGCGTCGCTGCAGACGCACCTCTTTGAGGACCGCGTCATGAAGATGTCCACGATCACCCTCTCCGAGCGGTCCAGCGTCGGCTGCCGGGCGGTCGTGCTCTACGACTCCGTCGTCGGCCAGGACGTCACACTGGCGCCCCTGTCCCTGGTGATGAAGGGCGAGAGCCTCCTGCCGGGCACGACGTGGTGCGGGATCCCCGCCCAGCCGGGCGAACGGCGCCCGCGCCCCCAGCCCGACCGGACCGTGAAGCGCGAGCGTGTCCCGCGGCCCGGCCTGTCCGCGCAGCCCGACCGGGCCACCGATGAGGGAGCGTCGTGATGCGCCGCCAGGCACCACCCCTGTCCGCGAACGCCGGGGGGCCCCCGCTCCGGGTCACGCCCATCGAGGAGTCGACGACGAGCACGCGAGCCGCCACACCGGCGGCCCCACAGGTCGTGGCGGGACCGGGCCCCGGGCCGGTGACGACCACCCGGCCCGCCGCAGCCGCCGCCGCCGAGGTGACGATCCCCCACGACTGCGAGCCGGCCACGCTCGCCGCCAAGCGCGGGGCCGGCGCGGCCAAACCAGGCCGGCTCACCGGGATCGACATCGCCCGCTGTGTGGCGGTCTTCGCGATGATGTCCGTGCACATCCTTCCCGCCGTCGGACCGAACGGGGCCATGTCCCTGCCCTTCGTCCTCGCGGCGGGGAAGTCGGCGGCGCTGTTCGCCGTCGTGGCCGGGGTCGGCGTCGCCTTCTCCTCGGGCCGGGAGAAGCGCCCGCGCGGCCGCCGCTGGGTGGCCGCCGCCGCCTCCATGGTCGTCCGCGCGGTTCTCATCGCGACGATCGGGCTGCTGCTCGGCGAGGTTGTCCCCTTCGACACGGCCGCGGTGATCCTCGCGTACTACGGGATCCTGTTCGTGCTCGCGATCCCGCTGCTGTCCCTGTCGGTCCGCTCCCTCGCCGTCCTCGGGCTGGTGTCCGCGGTCGTCATCCCCGTCCTGAGCCACCTGGTGCGCCCGGAGCTGGGTACGCCGGCCCTGATCAACCCGACCTTCGGTGAGCTCGCCGACCCGGGCGCGCTCCTGAGCCAGCTGTCCCTGACCGGCATCTACCCGGCGGTCCCGTGGGTCGCCTACATCTGCGCCGGCATGGCGGTCGGACGATCCCGGCTCGCCTCGCGCGGCGTCGTCCTGCGGATCACCGTCATCGGCGTCGTCCTCGCGGTGGCCGCGAGCGCGACGTCGTGGTTGCTGCTGAACCCGCTCGGTGGCTGGAAGCACCTCGAGGCCGTCGCCCTGCCCAACATGACGCTCGTGGAGTACACCGACCTGGTGGTCTGGGGCGCAGACGGCACGGTGCCGACCACGTCGCCCTGGTGGCTGGCCCTGCTCACGCCGCACTCGACGACGCCCCTGGACCTGCTGTACACGACAGGGATCGCGCTGACGGTGGTCGGCGTCGCGCTCCTGCTCGGGCGGGTCGCGGGGCGGGTGCTGGCGCCGCTCGCCGCCGCCGGCAGCATGCCCCTGACCCTCTACTCCTTCCACCTCCTCATGCTCGCCTCCCCATTCATGCCCGCGAGCCCCACCGCGACCTTCGTGCTCCAGGCCGTCGTGCTCGTCACCTTCGCCAACCTGTGGAGCCGACGGTGCAAGCGGGGCCCGCTGGAGCACGCGCTCTCCTTCGTGACCGACCACGTGCGCACCCTCATCATGGGCGCGCGGCGGACGCCCACGCCCGACCACCGGACGCCCGACCACCCCCTCGCCCCGGCTGGGGCCCGGTAGAGCACGATGCAGCCGGACCGCCCGCTCGCGCTGGTCTACCGGGGTCCGGCGTCGCTGCCCGGCTGCCCGGAAGCCGTCGCCGCGCTGCTCATTGGGTCCCGCTGGGATCTGGACGTGCGCTTCGTCGGCCCGAAGGAGGACCTGTCCCTCTCCCCAGAGGTCCTGGCCGGGGCGGTCCTCTACGCCCAGCCAGGCGGCGGGGAGCTGACCCGCGCGTACCGCAAGCTCCGGCGGCAGGCGCCGGCGATCCGGGACTTCGTCCGGGGTGGCGGCCGCTACCTCGGCTTCTGCCTCGGCGGGTACCTCGCCGGCCAGACCCCAGGTTTCGGGCTCCTGCCCGGCGACACCGACCAGTACGTCGCCTCCCGGGGGGCCACGCTTGCCGGGGACGGCGACGCGCTCGTGGCCGTCCGGTGGCGGGGACGCACGCGCGAGCTCTACTTCCAGGACGGCCCGTACTTCGTCCTCGACCCTGCCGGTCACGGCGTCGACGTCCTGGCCGTCTACGACAACGGCCTGCCCGCCGCGGTCGTCGCCCCGTACGGCCGGGGCGTCGTCGGCGTCGTGGGACCGCACCCGGAGGCGACGCCGGACTGGTTCTCGGACAGCGGCCTGCGGCAGCCGGAGCGGCCAGGTATCGATCTCGGCCTCGACCTTCTCGACACGGTGCTCACCGCATGAGCCGTACCGGGCGGCGACGGCACGGCGTCCCGGCGGCCCCCCGGGTGCGTTGCGCGGTGTGGTGGGCGACGCCATCGGACCAGCCGGCGCTCGTCGGACTCCTCGACGACGACGAGCGTCGCCGCCGCAGCCGCCTGACCGCGGGCGGAGCCCGGGAGCGGTACGTCACCGCCCACGTCCTGCTGCGCCTGCTGCTGGCGGAGGCGACCGGCGTGCGGGCCGCCGACCTGCGCTTCGACACCACCTGCTACCGCTGCGGCGCGGACCACGGCAAGCCCCGCCTCGTGGGGGCCGGAGCCCGGGCGGCGGTGGGTTTCAACGTCTCGCACGCCGAGGGCCGGGTCGCCGTCGCCGTGACCGACGGCGCGGCCGTCGGGATCGACGTCGAGCCCGTGCTTGAGCCGGCCGCGGACGCGGTGGCCGAGGAGATCCTCGGCCCGACGGAGCTCGAGGCCTACCGGGCGCTGCCGGCCGACGCGCGCGCCCGGGCGCTGGCCGTGTGGTGGACCCGGAAGGAGGCGGTGCTCAAGGCCACCGGCGACGGTCTCGCCCTGGCCCCCGCGCTGGTCCCGGTCAGCGCGCCGGACGAGCCCGCGGCCCTCGCCACGGCGGGGTCGGGCCATGCCTCACCGGAGCCCGCGCTCGGCCTCCACCTCCAGGACCTCGCACCCGTGGCGGGCTACGCCGCGTGCGTGGCCGTCCTGGGCCCGAGCGGCCTCGACGTCTCGGAGCACGACGCCGACCCGCTGCTGGCCGGATGAGCCGAGCGAATCGCACAGCGGGTCCCCAGGCGCCGCGGATATCGTGTGCTCGATGAGGCGACGCTGCCGGCTCCTGGCCGTCCTCCTGCTGGCTCTGCTCCTGCTCGTCGCGTGCACCCGCTCCCCGGAGCCGCCGGCACCGACCCCGACCTCCTCCGGGTGGCCCGCGCCCTCACCGTCGCGGCCCGTCGTCGAGCTGCGCTTCGACGTGGCGGACGACCTCCGCTCCGTCCAAGGGTCGGAGAGGGTAACGTTCACACCCGACCTGCGCGTCTGCGAGCTGGTGTTCCGCGCGTGGCCGAACAAGCCCTCCACCGCGGAGGCCGGCAACTCCCTGACGGTGGGCACGGTCTCGGTCGACGGCACCCGGGTGCCCGCGGACGTCCAGGCCGCCGGCGCGCCGGACGGGGCCCCGGGCACGCTCATCGACGTGCCGCTGCCCAGCTGCGTCGACGCGGGGACGAGCGTCGAGGCGAGCCTGACGTTCTCCCTCGTCCTCGGTGAGGACACCGACGAGCGCGTCGGGACATCGAGCGAGGACGAGGTCGCGTGGTTCGGCGGCGCCTACCCGCTGCTGGCCTGGCAGCCGGGCGTGGGCTGGGCGAAGGAGGCGGCGGTGCCCGTCGTGGGCGAGGTGAGCACCAGCGAGGACGTCGAGCTGAGGTCGTTGGAGGTGGTGGCCTCCTCCCGCTTCGACGTCCTGGGCGTCGGGTCGCAGGAGGGCACCCGCACCGACGGGTCGGGGCGGACGACGCACCGGTTCACGGCACCGGCCGTGCGGGACATCGCCGTGACCGTGGGCGACCTCGAGACCTACGAGCAGCAGATCGACGGCGTCGCCGTGCACATCGGCGCACCCAAGCTCGGCACCCAGGCGCAGCTGCGGCACTGGGCCGACCAGATCGCCAGCTCGCTGACGCGGCTGCGCGACCAGCTCGGCCCGGTGCCGTACGACGACCTCTGGATCAGCGTGCTGCCGGCCGTCAGCGACGGCATCGAGTTCCCCGGGGCGGTGCAGTTCGCCGATGTCGACCCTCAGCAGAACGGCGGCCTGGTCACGCACGAGCTCGCGCACATGTGGTTCTACGGCCTCGTCGGCAACAACCAGGGGCTCCACCCGTGGCTCGACGAGTCCTTCGCGACCTTCGTCCAGCGGGTGGTCGACAACCCCGACCGCGACCCCGCCCCCTCCAACGACGTCCCCGACCGAGCCCGGGGGGATGTCGGCGAGCCCATGTCGTTCTGGCTCGACTTCGACCGCCCCAACCGGGCCTACGTCCGCGGCGTGTACGACGCGGGCGCGGACGCCCTGATCGAGGCGCGGCAGCGGGCGGGCGCCAAGGCGTTCGACGAGGCGCTGCGTGGCTACCTGCGGGCGAACGCCCACAAGATCGCGACGCCCGACGACGTCGCGAGGGCCTTCGCGAACCTACCTGAGGCACTCACGGTTCTGCAGCGAGCCGGTGCACTGACCGCGCCGGCGGCCTGAGGCCGAAAATCAGGCGCCGGCCTGGGGCCCGATGGTGATGTCGCCGTCGTACTGGTCGATGAGCCAGCGCGGGCCGGTCGGGGCCGTGGACGGCAGGAGCCAGACGGTCATCGTCTTCTTCGCGTCGACGTCCACCGTCGCGCCGTCCTGGAGATACTCCAGCGCGGCGGTATCGGTGTAGGTGACGACCAGCCGCGCGGGGCTGAACCCCGACGGCTCCTCCAGCCCGATGTGCAGGCCGGTGATCTGCTGCGTCTGCACCGGGTCGCCGTCCGAGGGCATCGTCCACGCCGGCTCGTCAAGGTGGAACATCTCAAGGGGGCGGATCGCGTCCTGGGCGTCCGCGTCACCGGCCGCGGCGGCTCTCGCCTGAAGGGCGAAGTCCTCGGCCGCCGAGGGCGTGAGGTGGTCCTGCACGCCCGAGGTCAGCTCCTCGTAGGTGTAGGTCTTGTCCTGGGGGTCCAGGAACGGTGCGGGGTAGGACCGGTCGAGGGCGAAGGCCGTGAGCTCGTCGTACGCCTGCTGGACGCGGTCCGCCCCGAACACCTTCGTCGCCTCGGGGGCGATGACGGGCGGGGCGACGTACTCGTCCGGGGCCACCTGGGCCGGGCTCGTCGCCTGGCCGCAGCCGGCGAGCAGGGCAGAGACGGTGACGACGAGCATGGCCGACCTACGACGAGACGTCACGAGCTCCCCCGCGTCTTCGACGACATGACAGGCCACCGTCCCCGGTGGCACGCCCAGGCTACGCGGGACCGTCCCCCGGCCGCGCGTTTCCGGCCCGGGATCCGGCGGAAGCGGTGCCGAGCCAGGTGTGCGGGTTCCGGTCCCAGCACCAGCCCAGCTTGGGCCGCCGCTCGCTGATCCAGATGGCCGGGACCCGCTGGTTCATGCCGGTGCGTGAGGCTGCGAGCGAGAAGCACCGGTTCGGCCGGAGCATGTCGGGGCGCACCGTCACGAGCGAGAGGCCCTCGGCGATCGTCAGCGGCGTGCGCCCCCGGGCCCGGATGGTGGCGAGGGCCGTCTCCGGGGGGACGCCGACGTGCTGCGCGCCCACGTCGACGCCGATGAGTAGGTAGGCGCCGTCCGGGACGGGCACGTCGTCGAGCGTCCGGTAGGTGCGTGCCTCCTCCTCGTCGATCACGCTCACGCCGTGCCGGGTCCCGCGCCGCATGGCCGGCACGACGTCGTTGGTGCGCAGCCGGGCTGGGTCGAGCACGAGGACGACGGGCACGTGGTCCTGCGCTACCACCGTCTCGTCGCGGACGTCTCCCAGGTCGGCCGCCGCCTGCCGCAGCGGCAGCAGTGCGGCGCGGAAGGCGTCGTCGTCCTGTCCGAGCAGCGCGGGAAAGCCGAGGTCCACGTAGACCTGGACCTGCCTGTCGAGCTCGGCCTCGGCGCCGGCGGCGGGGTCGAAGCCCGTCGCGGCGGGCGAGGGCGGCGCGGAGAGGGTGGGCAGGTCGGCCCGGGGGGCGACGATGACGGTGGGCATGGTGTCCTCTCGACGGCGCGGGCAGGGAAGGGCACGAGCCCGGAACGGCAGGGCGCTCGGGGAACGCGCTGCTCATCGCAGATGTTCCCGCGCGCGGCTGCCAGCAAACGGTCAAGCGACCGCGTGGACGGTGCAGCACGTGGACGGTGCAGCACGTGGACGGTGCAGCGCGTGGACGGTGAGGCCACCGCGCCGGCCGTCAGCGCTCCTGCTGCCCCAACCCGGCGGTGGCCTCCCGGAAGTCGTCCAGCAGCCGGCCCAGCGCGGCGCCCGTGTAGGCGTTCACGGTGCCGACGCGGTCGACGACGAGCTGGACCCTGGTCAGGAGCCGCTCGAAGTCCGCGCTGCGCCGCACCTTGTCGAGCCGCTCGCCGTCCGCGTGCAGCAGGAAGTACCCGACGAGGTCGCCACCGTGCCGCTCCAGGAACCAGGCGTCGACCCCGTCGATCCGGCCGTCCTTCTCGAGGCTGTCGAAGTAGTGCATCGCCTCCTCGAAGAGCTCGACGGCCTTGCGCTCGCGCCCCCGCACGATTTCGCCCCATCCGATGAACAGCGCCTCGTCAGCCATGGAGTCCTCCTCGACGTGTGGTGCCGACTCTAGGCGGGCGGCCCGGCGCGCGCTTCGGGACGCGGCTGACGGCAATCGGGTCGCCGGCTTACCCGCGCCGCCTCACCCCGCGGCCCGCTCACCGGTGCACCGGCTCGAGCACCCCGGCGGCGGCGTGGCGCGCGGCCGCCCGGCGCAGGTCCCTCTGCCGCGCGGTGATGTGGCGGGCGACGACTGCGGCGTCCCGGCCGGCCCCGTGCACCATGCCCGAGGAGAAGGCGTACAGGAAGGGCAGCCCGAGGAAGTACAGCCCCGGGGAGCCGTCGGCGTCGCCGCGCCACTGCCGTGGGTAGCCGTCCTCCCCGAGGACGGCGGGCTCCACCCAGCCGAAGTCCTCGCGGAACCCCGTGCACCACACGACGGTGCGCACCGTCAGGACCCGGCCGTCGTCGAGCACCGGCAGCCCGTCCCGGACACCGACGACGTGGGCGTCGATGCGTTCGACGCCGGCCCGGTCCAGGTCGGCCCGCTTGACGCGGATCAGGGGCGCCCCGCCGTGGCGGACCATGGGCGCCATCCTGCGCCCGACCGGCGTCCTGAGCGTGAGCACGTGCCGGGCGAGGAACGTGAGCACCGGCGTGACCAGCGAGGCGACCGGGCTCTCGATGTCCAGCGGCATCTCGCCGTGGTCGGGTCCGACGAGGTAGGTCGAGTGCGCGCCGGCGAGCTCAAGGGCGAGGTCGGCGCCGGACGTCCCGGCCCCGACCACGACCACCGGGCCCGCCGGGAGCTGGTCGGGCCGGTGGTAGGCGGTGGAGTGCAGCGAGACGATCCTCGGGTCGAGGTCCGCGGCGAAGGCCGGCACGTACGGCCGCCTGTGACCGCCCGTGGCCACGACCACCTGCTCGACGTCGAAGCGGTGGCCGCCGGCCGTGACGACGTAGCCGCCGCCCTGCGTCCGGACCCGGTCGACCCTCACACCGGTGCGCACCGGCAGCGCCATCCTGGCCGCGTACGTCTCGAGGAAGGCTCCCATCTCGGCCCCGGTGGGGAAGGCCCCCCGCGGGGCGGGGAACCGCATCCCCGGCAGGCCGTCCGCGTGCGCGGGGGTGAACAGCCGCAACGAGTCGTAACGCTCTCGCCACACGCCCCCGACGCGGTCGCGGGCCTCCAGGATGACGAACGACTGGCCCCGCCGGGCCAGGTGGTAGCCGGCGGCGAGCCCCGTCTGCCCGGCGCCGATGATCACGGTGTCCACGTGCTCCGGGTCCCCGGACGGGAGCCCTCCGACGACGACGCTAGGCCCCGGCGCGACGGCGCACGTCGGGCGATCTACCCATCTCGCCGGCCCCGGGCATGGGTGATCCTGTGCAGCACGGCGGGCGCTCACACCAGGTGGTGCTCGTACGCGTAGGCCGTGGCGGCGGCGCGCGAGGCGAGGTCGAGCTTGGTGAAGATGTTGCTCAGGTGCCGGGCCACCGTCTTCTCGCTGAGGACGAGGTCGGCGGCGATCGCGCGGTTCGTCCGTCCCGTGGCGACCAGGCGCAGGACCTCGACCTCGCGCGCGGTCAGACCCCCAGGGGCCGCGGCGCGGCCCGGGCTCCGGGCCGGCCCCGCGGCGCCCTCGGGCGACTCCAGCGCGGCCAGCTCCGGCAGGGCGCCGAGCTCGGCGAACGTCGCGGCGGCGGCGCCCCGCTCCAGCTGCGCGCCGTCGGCGTCCCCGAGCAACCGGCACGCCCGGGCGAGCAGGACCCGCGTGCGGGCCGCCTCGTACGGCGCGTCGAGCTCCTGCCACGCCGCGCACGCCTCACGCAGCGCCGCGAGCGCGCCGGTGGCGTCGCCCTCCGCGAGGCGGACGGCCCCGCGGGCGTGGGCGGCGACGGCCGCCAGGAGCTGCGCCCCGTGGGTGCGGGCCGCCGTCGTCAGCTCCTCGGCACCGGCGCGCGCGGCGGTGACGTCGCCGACGGCGAGCATGACCTCCACGTAGGCCGGCAGCAGACGGCAGCGTGCCACTTCGTCGCGGATCTCGGCGCAGGCCCGGCGGATCGAGGCCGCCGCCTGGTCGGGCCGCCCCTGGGCGAGCCGGAGCAGCGCCATCCCGGGCTGGGCGTGCCCATACGCGGCGGCCTCGCGATAGGCCGCCTCCGCCTCCGCGAGGTCGCCGCGCAGCCGGAGGATCTGCGCGCGCTGGTAGAGCGCCATGCCGAGGACGGGCTGTCCCGGCGGCTGGGCGAGGCGTTCGACGGCCCTGTCGGCCTCGGTGAGCGCCGCGGCCCAGTCGCCCCGGTACACGAGGAGCTCGGAGCGGTGCACGAGGCACTCGCCGCGGAAGGGCACCAGGTCCGGCTGGGACTGGCACCACCGGGTCAGCGCGTCGGTCCACTCGCGGGCCCGGCCGAGGTCGAAGATCGCGTGGCACGTGTCGATCACCGCGCAGTAGACGATGCCGGCGGGCAGGCCCGAGACGGCCCCGGAGGTGACGTCGACCATGACCTCGTCGAGGACGGCGAATCCCTCCTCGACCTCGCCCGCAACCACCCGGCTGGTGCCGACACCGAGCTTGGCCAGTGCGACCAGGTCGGCCTCGCGGTGGCGTTCCGCCACGGCCAGCGCGGCGGAGAAGCCCTCCAGCGCGGTTGCCCCGTCGCCCGCGCGCACGGCCGCGAGCGCCGGCGGGACCAGGAGGTACGCGCGTTCCACCTCGCCGACGCGGCCCTCCTCCACGAGGCGCCGGACCCGCGCCACCCAGCCTGCGCTCTGGGCGTGCTGGCCCCGGTTGTTCAGGACCATCCCGGCCATGAACGCGCACCGCACCGCGCCGAGCGTGTCGTCGTCGTCGAGGAAGACGGGGTAGGCCCGGGCGAGGAGGTCGCAGCCCTCCTCGTCGTGGCCGACGAGGAGGGCGGAGGTCGCCAGCCGATAGAGATCCTCCGCGCCGATCGGCGCGTCCTGGGCGACGGCGGCCAGGTGGGCATAGGCGCTGGCCCACTCGCGGCGCGCGAACGACTCGCGCCCCCGCTCGAGCAGCTCGACGACGGCCATCCCACTCTCCCGCTGGGCCCGGCTTCTCCGACTCCGCTCCCGCCACGCTACTCCGGCCCTCCCGCGGCGTCCCGCGTCCGGGCGCGTGGGAATGGCGCCGACCCCGCGTCCGCGGCGGGCGAACGGCGCGCGGGCATGATGGCGGGCGCGCGCCCGTTGAGGAGGCATGGACGAGGCCATGGACGCCTACTCATCCGTCGTGACCACGGTGGCCGCGGCCCTGCAGCCGTGCGTGCTCTCGGTGCTCGTGCGCAGCAGGCGGGGCACGGGCGCGGGCTCGGCGGTGGCGTTCACCGAGGACGGGTTCCTCGTGACCAGCGCGCACGTCGTCGAGGGGGTCAGCGGCGGCGGCGTGATCTCCGCCGAGGGCGAGGAGGCCCCGTTCGACGTCGTCGGCGCGGACCGGCTCTCCGACCTCGCCGTCCTGCGCACGCGCGCGGGTCTGACACCGCCGGCCACGCTGGGCGACGCGGACCGTCTGCGGGTGGGCCAGCTCGTCGTCGCCGTCGGGAACCCGCTCGGCCTGGCCGGCTCGGTCACGGCCGGCGTCGTCAGCGCCCTGGGCCGCTCGCTGCCCGTGCGCACCACGCGGGGCGCGCACTCCATCGACGACGTCATCCAGACCGACGCGGCGCTCAACCCGGGCAACAGCGGGGGCGCGCTCGCGGACGCCGCGGCGAGCGTGGTGGGCATCAGCACGGCGGTGGCCGGCATCGGGCTCGGGCTGGCGGTCCCGGTCAACGCCACCACCCGGCGCATCCTCTCCGAGCTCATCGCGACCGGCGGGGTGCGCCGCGCCTGGCTCGGCATCGGCGGCGTCACCGTGGCGCTCCCCCCGCCCCTGGCGGAGCGGCTCGGGCGGAGGACCGGTCTGCTCGCCTCCGAGGTGGTCCCCGGGAGCCCGGCGGCCTACGCGGGCCTGTACATCGGCGACATCGTCATCGCCTCGGGCGACGTCCCCGTGCGGACCCCTCAGGACCTGCAGCGCCTCATGCTCGGCACCGCCGTCGGGAGCCGCTTCCCGGTCACGGTGTTCCGGCGGGGCGCGCTGGTCGACGTGGTCGTGACGCTCGCAGAGCTCGTCGTCTGATCAGCGGCGCCGCGGACCACTAGCCTTCGCCTCATGAGGCCCCCCTCGTCCCCGCCGCCCGCGGGCGGACCGTCCCGCCGGCGGGGGCTTGACGTGCTCGCGGCCCTCGGCCTCCTGCTCCTGGTGGTCGTCCTGCCGGTCTACGTGGTCTCCGGGCTCCTCGCGCCGACGTGGGCGGTGGTCGTGCTCCTGCTGGTCTGGCTCGGGCTCCTCGCGCTCGGCGTCCGCTGGTTCCGGGCCCACCCCGGGCGGGTCCTGGCGCTCCCGGTGGCCGCGGCCGCGGTCTGGCTCGCCGCCATGTACCTCGGCGACGTGCTCCTCGGCTGGACCGCCTGAGCCCGAGCGCCGTGAGGAAGCGGGCCAGCCCCGCCGTAGCCCCGCCGTCGTCGCTAGTGCCCGCGCAGCCGGACGATCTCGCGCCGTTCCCGCTTCGTCGGCCGCCCGGCGCCGCGGGGCCGCTCGGGCACCGCGGCGCGCGCCTCGACCGGGACCGGTGGCGGGCTGTGGTCGACGAGCGCCTCGGCGGCGACCGTGGCCCCGACGCGCTTGAGCAGGATGCGCGTCACGACGACGATGCGCTCGCGCTCGCCGCCACGCACGACCACCTCGTCGCCCACCTTGACCGCCGTCGCCGGCTTGGCACGCTCCCCGTTGACGCGCACGTGGCCCGCCCGGCAGGCGGACGTGGCCTGGGACCGGCTCTTGAACAGGCGCACGGCCCACAGCCAGCTGTCCACGCGTGCCGACGCCGGCGCCTCAGTCCCTGCCACGCCCCGACCCTATGTCGCCGGGCGACCAACGAGGCCGGTCACCCACGACCGGCGAGGCCGGAAACCCCCACGGGCGTCGCAGCACCACCCGGCCCCCGAACGTATGCGGGGGCTGTGCGGGGGCTGTGCGGGGGTTGCGCGCGTGCGGCACGCGCCTAACGTTGGACCCGTCCGGCACGGTCGGCGCGCCGCAGACAGCCCAGACGCCTGCGAGCGGTCACCCCGTGCGACCCCCTTGCGGGAGGTAGTCGACCATGTCTCCTACCGCCGCCCTCGTGCAGGGCGCCCTGGCCGCCGCGGCCGCCGCCACCGCCAGCAGCGGCCGCCTCATCATCGCGACGGTCCTGGCGATCGCCGCGGTGGTCCTCCTCATCACGTGGCTCAAGATCAACCCGTTCCTCTCGCTGATGATCGGCTCGGCGGTCCTCGCGATTGTCTCGGGCTTCAACATCGGCGACGCCGTCACGAGCTTCAGCAAGGGCGTCGGCGACACGTTCGGCAGCGTCGGCATCCTCGTCGCGCTCGGCGCGATCGTCGGGAAGCTGTTGATCGACTCCGGCGGCGCCGGGCGGGTGGTCGACACCATCGTCGCGCGCGTGTCCGGCGGGGCGCTGCCCTGGGCCATGGCGGGCGCCGCCGCGCTGGTCGGGCTACCGATGTTCTTCGAGATCGGCCTCGTGCTGCTCATCCCCATCGTGCTCATGGTGGCGCGCCGCGCCAGGGTGCCCATCCTGCTCGTCGGCATCCCGGCCCTGGCCGGCCTGTCCGTGCTCCACGGCATGGTGCCGCCCCACCCCGGGCCGCTGGTCGCGATCGCCGCCCTCAAGGCGGACCTCGGCCTGACCCTGGCCTTCGGCCTCATCATCGCGATCCCGACCGTCATCATCGCCGGGCCCATCTTCGGCAGGATCATCGCCCCTTACGGCCCGCAGGAGCTCCCCGCCGACAGCCCCATGTACGCCGAGATGGAGGCCATGGCGGGGCGCCGCGAGGCCGCCAGCACCGGTCAGCGGCCGGTGCGCACACCGGGGTTCTGGGTGACCATCGGCACGGTGCTCCTCCCCGTGGTCCTCATGCTCGCCCGCGCCGTCGCGGAGATCGTCTCGACCAAGGGCAACAGCGTCCACGACATCCTCTTCATCCTGGGCACCCCGGTGGTCGCGCTGCTCATCGGCACGCTCGTCGCGACGGTGACCATGGGCTACGCCATCGGCGCCGGCCGCGCCAGCGTCGCCGACACCATGACCAGCGCCCTTCCGCCCATGGCCGGCACCCTGCTCATCATCGCCGCGGGCGGCGGGTTCAAGCAGACGCTGGTGGACTCCGGCGTCGGCGACCTCATCGCAAAATGGGCCACCGGCGCCCACCTCAGCGTGCTGATCCTCGGGTGGGCGGTCGCCGTGCTCATCCGGCTGGCCACCGGCTCGGCAACCGTGTCGACCATCACCTCGGCGGGCATCGTGGCCCCGCTCGCGGCCGACCTCACACCAACGCACCTCGCGCTGCTCGTCATCGCCGTCGGGTCCGGGTCGCTCTTCTTCTCACACGTCAACGACGTGGGTTTCTGGCTGGTCAAGCAGTACTTCGGGATGACGGTGAAGCAGACCATCCTCAGCTGGTCGGTGATGGAGACCATCATCTCGGTGTGCGGGCTGATCTTCGCGCTGCTACTCAGTCTCGTGGTGTGACCCGCCGGCGGGTGCGAGCCGCCGGCGGGTGCGGCCCGCCCGCGGCTCCCCTGCCGTCCCTCCCACCCGCGGGCGCGCTACTGCCCCAGGAGCTCGCGCAGGCGCCCGGCGTTACGGACTGCGTTCCCGCCGCCGTCGTTGTTGAAGTACGCGAACACCTCCCGGCCGCCGGCCTCCCACTCGCGGATCCTGTCTGCCCACCACCGCAGGTCGTCCTCGGAGTAGCTCCCCGCATAGAGGTGCTCCGGGGCCGGCCCGTGCAGGCGGACGTAGGCGAACGGTGCCGTCACGCGCAGCACGCACGGCAGACCCGCCCCGCTCATGACGCAGTACGCCGCCTGGTGGCGCTCCAGGATCGAGAACACCTCCTCGGTGTGCCAGCTCGGGTGGCGGAGCTCGACCGCGACGCGCATCCACGCCGGCAGCTGCCCGAGGAAGTAGTCCAGCCGGGCGTCGTCCCGGGCGTGCTGGGGCGCGAGCTGCACGAGCAGCACACCGCGCCGGTCGCCCAGCTCGTGCCAGCACCCGGTGATCCGCTGGACCCAGCGCTCCGGGGCGTAGAGCTTCTTGGCGTGGGTCAGGCCCCGCGGCGCCTTGACGGAGAGCAGGGAGCCCGCCGGGATCCGCCGTCGCCAGCTCGCGAACGCCGCGTCGCGCGGCCACCGGTAGAAGCTCGCGTTGAGCTCGACGGTGCGGAAGGCGCTGAGGTAGCGGCCCAGGCGCTCGCGCGGCGGCAGCCCCTCCGGGTAGAGCACCCCGGTCCAGTGGTCGTAGCTCCAGCCTGACGTGCCCACATGCGCTGTCACAATTCCCTCCCGCGGCCGAGGGTATCTCCGCCGCGGGCGACCGCATCCCGACGGCTAACCGTGGTCCTGATCGCCCGGTGCAGTCGTGGTCTGCGCGATCCGGGCCGCCCAGGCCGCGCGGGCGCCGGAGTCGCCGACCCGGTAGACCTGCACCCCGGACGCCACCGCAGCGACCACAGCCAGTGCCGCCACCACGGCGCCCACCGCTCGCGGTGCGCCGCGCGGACGATCCGCCGCCGGCGCCCCTTGTCGACGCCGGCCCACGAGGACCAGGACCCAGAGCAGGACGGCCAGGGCGACGCCGAACCAGACCAGCTGCGCCCCGAGCGCGCCGTGCGCGCCGGGTTCGCCCACTCGTTCCTGCAGCGCCTCCCCGGACTCCTTGGCCACCGGCAGGAGGAGCGCCGCGACGGTCGCGGTCACCGCCACGACGGGGGCGTAGCCGCGCCAGCGGGGCACGGCCACCACCGCGATGGTGCCCACGACGGCGAGCGGCAGGAGCACGACCACGGCGTGCACGACGAGCGGATGAACCGGCAGACCATTGATGACGTCGAACATCTCGGCTCCCCTGGAAGACGCGGACGTGTGGGCGGACGTGGTCACATGCTGGAGCGGCTCGGTGAAGAATGTCTGGGCGTTGCCGGGAAAACTTCTGAGGAGCGAGCAAGGAGGCTCGAGCATGTCATCCCCGTCCGTGCAGGTTCCGGCCGCGAGCGTCGTCGTCGGTGTCGACGGGTCCCGGCGCGGCGAGCACGCAGCCGAGTTTGCGGCCGCTGAGGCCGCCAGGCGCGGGACGAACCTCCGTCTCGTCAACGTCGTCCCGTACTTCACGTCCCTCGCCGCGCCCGACATGTACTCGCCCGACCTCCCGCGGGCCCTGGACCGCACGGTGTCCGAGCGGGCCGTCGTTGCAGGTGCGCACGCGCCATTCCGAGCTCGACGTCACCTCGGACGTGCGGGCGGGCCGCGTCGCCTCGGAGCTGATCAAGGCGTCCCTGGACGCCGCCCTCATGGTGGTGGGCGCACGCGGTCACGGGACGCTCGCCGGCAAGCTCCTTGGGTCGGTCTCGCAGCAGGTGGTGGCGCACGCCCACGGCCCGGTGGTCGTGGTCCGGGGATCGGCGCCGATCGATGCCGGCCCGGTCGTGGTGGGCGTCGACGTCGACCTGCGCACGGTCCGCGAGCACCCCGTCGAGGCACTGCGACGCGAGTCCCAGGAAACTAGCCTGCTCGTGGTCGGCAGCCGAGGGATGGGCGGATTCACCGGGCTCCGGCTGGGCTCGGTCAGCCACGGCGTGCTCAGCCGCGTCCGCTGCGCGGTGGCCGTCGTCCGGGGCACGTGAAGGAGCCGGCCCTGCGCCTAACGTGAACGAGCCCGGCCCTGCGCCTATGGGGTTCGGGCGCGCCCGGTGCCGCGCACCGGCGTCGCGGTCAGCGGGTCGTCCGGCCAGGCGTGCTTGGGGTAGCGGCCCCTCAGCTCGGCGCGCACCTGCGGATACCCGGTGCGCCAGAACGACTCGAGATCGGCGGTGACCGCCGCCGGGCGCCGGGCGGGCGAGAGCAGGTGGAGCAGGAGCGGCACGCGGCCCCCGGCGATGCGGGGGGCCGAACGCCATCCGAAGGCCTCCTGGATGCGGACCGCCAGCACGGGCTGCTCGCCGTCGTAGTCGACGCGGACGCTCGCGCCGCTCGGGACGTCGACGCGTTCCGGTGCCAGCTCGTCGAGCCGTGCGGCCTGGGGCCACGGTAGGAGCCGGCGGAGCGCGGCGCGGACGTCGATGCGCCGCAGGTCCTGGGCCCCGCGAATGCGCGCGAGGTCGGGCCCGAGCCAGGTTTCGACGTCGGCCAGGAGTGCGTCGTCGGACACGTCGGGCCACGGCGGCCCGAGCGCCGCACGGAGGAAGGCCAGGCGTGCGCGCAGCCCGGTCGCGGCGGCCGACCAGGGCAGCAGTGCGAGCCCCTCCCGGGCCAGGCCGTCCCTCACCGCCGCTGCGACCAGGTCCGGCGGCGGGTCCGGGATCGTCGTGGACGACAGCTCGATCGCGCCGAGCGAGGTGGCGCGCCGGGCGACAACCCGGCCGTCAGTCCACGAGACGGCCTTCCGCTCGGCCAGCAGCGTCGGGGCGGCCTCGACCGCGAGGTCTTCGTCGATCGGCGCCGCGGAGCGGATGGTCGCGTCCCGGCGGCCCGCGCCGCGGTCGGCGTCCGCGACGGCCAGCCAGGGCAGGCCGGCCAGCGGAGACCCGGCGGGCAGGGTGGCGCCGGTGCCCGAGGTCATCAGGTAGGCGCTGCCCCCCGGACGCCGTCGGGCGATACGGTCCGGGTGAGCCAGCGCGACGACGAGACCCACCGCGAGGTCGTCGGTGAGGCGCTCCCCGGTCGCTGGCGTGTCGCCGCCGGTGCGCGGTCGTGCCGTGTCAGCGGCAGTGCCCGCGCCGGAGAGGCCGGAAAGTCCGCGTCCCGAGTGCCGGCTACCGGCGGGCAGCGCCCGCTCCAGCCGCCTCGCCTGCGCGAGCCACGTTCCGGCGTCGGGCCCTCCCCGGCGCAGCGCGCGCAGCGCCGCCACCAGGTCACCGCCGGGCGCGCGCACGTCCTCCGCCATCATGGCCACGACCTCTGCGGCCCGGCGAGCCCCGAGGACGTCTGCGGCGTCCAGGAGGGCGCGGGCCAGTCGCGGGTCCGTCCCGATGCCGGCGATGACGCGGCCGCGCTCGCTCACCGCGCCGTCCGGACCGATCGCACCGATCGCGAGGAGCACGGCCCGGGCCGCGGCCATGGCGGCGGTGGGCGGGGCGTCCATCAGGGCAAGGTCGGCGCCGTCGGGGCTGCCCCAGCAGGCGAGCTCGAGGGCGAACGCGGTGAGGTCGGCGGTGGCGATCTCGGGCTCGGGGTGGGCGGGCAGGCGCGCATGGTCGGCGGCGGACCAGCAGCGGTAGACCGCGCCCGGGCCCTCGCGGCCCGCCCTGCCGGCGCGCTGGCGGGCGGACGCACGGCTCACGCTGACCGTGACGAGGCCGCCCAGGCCGCGGCGGTGGTCGGTGCGGGGCTCACGGGAGAAGCCGGCATCGACGACGATGCGGACCCCCGGAACGGTGAGGGACGACTCGGCCACGGCGGTGGCGACCACCACCCGGCGGCGCGGCCCGGCGGTCAGCGCCAGGTCCTGCTCACGGTGGGACAGGCGCCCGTGCAGCGGCCGCACGTCCGCGTCGATGCCCGCGAGGCGCCGCGCCGTCCCGTTCACCTCTGCGGCGCCGGGCACGAACACGAGGACGTCGCCTTCGTGCTCGGCCAGTGCGCGCCGGGTGGTACCCGCCACGTGGTCGAGAAAGGCGGGCGTGACGCCGCGGGCATCGGTGCGGCTCACGCGCGGCGGGGGCGGGCACCACACCTCCGCCACCGGGTGCAGGGAGCCCTCGACGGCCACCACCTGTGCCGGGTCGGCACCGCCCAGCAGGACGGCGGTGCGCTGCGCCTCGACGGTGGCGGACATCGCCACGACCGGCAGATCGTCGCGGAGGTTGGCCCGGACGTCGACCAGGAGCGCCAGCGTGAGGTCGGAGTCGAGATGGCGCTCGTGGACCTCGTCGAGCACGACGGCGCCGACGCCAGGAAGGTCGGGGTCGCGCTGCAGGCGCCGCAGCAGGACGCCGGTGGTGACCATCTCGACACGGGTTGCCTGGCTGGTGCGCCGCTCCCCGCGCACCGCGTAGCCCACGCTCCGGCCGACCGGCTCACCGAGCAGCTGCGCGAGCCGGCGCGCGGCTGCCCGCGCGGCGATCCGGCGCGGCTGGGTGACGATGACGACCCCGTCGACGGCCGCCGCCAGAACCGGCGGGACCAAGGTGGTCTTGCCCGTTCCTGGTGGCGCCTGCAGCACTGCGACGCCGCGACGGCGGACCGCGACGGTGAGCGCGCCCAGCCCGCCCAGCACCGGCAGGTCGGGCGGGTCGGCGAGCAGCCTGGAGATCGGATCGTCGGCCACGCCTGCAGTCTGCCCCCGACCGCCGACAGATCCCCGCTGGGCATCGCTCCCCGAGACGGCCGCGGCACGCCGATCTGCGTGAGCGGTGGCGGCGGGGCGTTAGTGGGTGGCTCTCGCTGCTCGTGCGAGGTGGGGCGGTGCGCTGCCTCGAGCGGCGACGTCGGCCGGACGCTCCCGGCGGCGCAAAGACGCTCTGTCGCCATTCGGCCGCGCCGTGCCGCGGCCCAAGACGTAGCGTGGCCCCATGGGTCCGGCAACGCGCATGACAGACACGTTGATCCGTTACTACCAGCGGCGGATCTCTCCGAGGAAGGGCTGGAACTGCGCGCACCTGGTCGCCTACGGCGGACAGTCCTGCTCGGCCGCCGTGCGTGACATCGTCGGACGCCGTGGCGTCATCCGTGGCGCCCTGCCGTCGGCGGCCCGATTCGTCGCCTGCTACCGGGCCGCGACTCTCCTCATGGCCACGGACGTGCGTGGGGTGTGCTGCTGCGGCGGCATTCCGATCCCCTTCCGCTTCTAATTCTCCCCGCTCGCGGCGAGCTCGCCCGCGGGGCTCGTCATCCGATCTTCTTCGCTGTTATTGGTCTGATCTCTGCAGGACCAAGAACGGTGGCGTGTGCTGGCGCAGCGCGCACGTCGCGGGGACGGGACCAGGTCTTGCCGCGCGGTTAAACAGATGGGCCTCTGCCGCCCTGGCGCCGAGCGAGCAAGGAGGCGCCGATCGTGGTGCGCGGTCTCGGGAAGAGGGACCGCTTGCGGACTCCCGTGTGGAGTTCGAGCCGCCGGTGGCGGTCCGCGTGGGCTCCGTTGTGCACATACCCGCGACCGCTTGTGGTCTTTGTCACAGGCAGGGAGTAGGCTCGTACACATGTTCGATACATCGGCGGGCGAGGGGACGGCCGGGGGCGACGCGCCCGGGGGCCGGCCGCGGGCCGGAGCCGGGGGGCTGGAGGCGGTGCTGTCGGTCTTCCTCCAGGCGGCCCGGGTGGCCCGGGTGGCGCACGGCGCCCCGGTCGGGCGCCCCTCCGCGGCCGTGGTCGACCTCGTGCTGCCTCGCCCCGGCTGGCACCGCCGGAGTGATGCCGGCGGGCCCGGGACCGCGCCCGCCGCCCCGGCCGGGCAGGCGGTGAGCGGCCCGCCGGAGCCGCCCGAGCCGGCGGCTGAGGCCGCCGGTGCCGACCCGCGCGGCGCCGACCCGGGCCACGCCGACGCGGACCACGCCGACCCAGGCGATCCCGCCGGTCCGGCCGGTGCCGCTGCGCCCGCTGTCTCGGTCGGCGCGGACCCGGGCCACGCCGACCCGGACCACGCCGACCCGGACGATGCCGACCCGGAGGATGCCGCCGGTCCTGCCGGTGCCGCTACGCCCGCCGCCGACGCAGGCGGTGCCGCTACGCCCGCCGCGGACGAGGGCGGTGTTGGTGCGCCCGCCGCGGGTGGGGTGCTGGCGGGGGCCGGTGAGCTGGTGGGGATGGACCTCGCGGTCGTGCTGGCGGGCGTGGCCCCGGCCGGGCAGGACGCGGGCGACCTGGTCGAGCTCGCTGCGGGGTGGTCCCGGCTGATCTCCTGGGCCCACGCCCAG
>NZ_RXOZ01000001.1 GCF_003991205.1 Georgenia sp. SYP-B2076
CGTCCGCGAACCGGTCCGGCAACGGCCGCGGATCATCCAACCGCCGCGTCGCCCCACCCGACACAAACGGCTCCGAGTCATCGAAATAGATCAGCTCACGCCCATCCGCCAGGCGCGTGACCGTCTTACGGATGGTGGGGAGGACGGTGTCGGTGGTTGTCATCTCTTCGGCTCTCTCGTGTACGCGTTCGTCGGTGCGGGTTGGGACCGCGGCGCCGCTGTCGGGGTGCGTCGGGCTGGCTCCGTGGGAGCGCCGCCCGCCCGTCGGCTCCAGCGCCGGTATCGGACAGTGTGCCAATTCGATCAGAATCGAACAAGCGCCGACGCGCAGGGACGCGCCCCCGCACATCAGCCGGCGAACCCGAGATTGCGCCACCACACCAATTGGCTTGTACCCGAGGACCAAAGTCCTTCACCTCCGGGCGCGCGGTCAGCATGATTGGTTCTGGTTGATCCATCCGAAGCGTTTGTGCTTTTTTGATCGACCTTTGAGGACTGCTGCAGAGCAGCGAGACATCGCCGCCACGAGGACCGGGCGGTGCACAGAGCCGTGCACACGGAGATAGGCAGGAGAGATGGCCAAGATGTGGGAGGACTTCACCGTCCTGGAGGAGAACCGGCTGGCGGCTCGCGCCTACTTCATCGGCTACCAGGACGCGGCCGCCGCGCAGACGATGCAGCGCGGGCTGAGCCACCAGTTCGTCCCGCTCAGCGGCCGGTGGCGCTTCCGGTTCTTCGACCACCCCGATGACGTCCCAACCGCGTTCGCGCGTGAGGAGCAGACGGACTGGGACCTCATCGACGTGCCCTCCCTCTGGCAGACGCGCGGGTACGGCAGGTTGCAGTACACCGACGAGGGCTACCCGTTCCCGATCGACCCGCCGTTCACCGTCTCGGCCAACCCCACCGGCGCCTACCAGCGGATGCTCACGCTCTCGGAGGCGGATCTCGTGGGGCAGGTCATCCTGCGGTTCGACGGCGTGGAGTCCTATGCGGAGGTCTACCTCAACGGGGCTCGCGTCGGCATGACGAAGGGCAGCCGCCTGGCCGCGGAGTTCGACGTGACCGCGCACGCCCGCCCCGGCGCGAACCTCCTCGCCGTGAAGGTGCTGCAGTTCAGCGACGCCAGCTACATCGAGGACCAGGACATGTGGTGGGCGTCGGGCATCTTCCGCGACGTCTACCTGCTCGTCCGTCCGCGGGCCCGGATCCGCGACCTCACCGTCCGCACGGCCTTCGCGGACGACGACCTGTCCGCCGCCACGGTGAGCGTCGACCTGGACCGCACCGCCGGGCAGGTCACGTACGTCCTGCTCGACGCGGCCGGCGCCGAGGTGGCGGCCGGCGAGCTCGAGTCGGTGCCCGGCGCCCTGGCCGGTCACGCGCAGATCGTCCTCGAGCGCCCGCGCCCCTGGACCCCGGAGGAGCCCTACCTCTACACCCTGCTCCTCACCGTGCACGACGGCGAGGAGGTCACCGAGGTCGTCCCCCAGCGCGTGGGCGTGCGCGAGGTCACCATCCGGGACGGCCGCCTCCTGGTCAACGGCCGCTACGTCGTCCTCCACGGCGTCAACCGTCACGACCATGACGACCACGACGGCCGCGCCGTCGGGATGGACCGTGCTGAGCGCGACATCGTCCTGATGAAGCAGCACAACATCAACGCCGTACGCACCTCGCACTACCCCAACGACCCGCGCTTCTACGAGCTGTGCGACCGCTACGGCCTGTTCGTCCTCGCCGAGACCGACCTGGAGTCGCACGGCTTCGCCAACGTCGGCGACCTCTCCCGGATCACCGACGACCCGGCCTGGGAACGCGCCTACGTCGACCGCATCGAGCGCCACGTCCTCGCCCAGCGCAACCACCCCTCGATCATCATGTGGTCGCTGGGCAACGAGTCCGGCTACGGCCGCAACATCGCCGCGATGTACCACCGGTGCAAGGAGCTCGACCCGACCCGGCCGGTCCACTACGAGGAGGACCGCGACGCCACGGTCGTCGACGTCGTCTCGACCATGTACTCGCGGGTCTCGCAGATGAACGACTTCGGCGAGCACCCGCACCCCAAGCCGCGGATCCTGTGCGAGTACGGGCACTCGATGGGCAACGGCCCCGGCGGGCTCGCGGAGTACCAGCAGGTCATCGACCGGTGGGAGTCCATCCAGGGCCACTTCATCTGGGAGTGGTGCGACCACGGCCTGCTCACCACCGACGCGCAGGGCCGCGAGGTTCACGCCTACGGCGGCGACTTCGGCGACTACCCCAACAACGCGAACTTCTGCATCGACGGGATGATCCTGCCCGAGCAGCGGCCGAGCCCCGGCCTGGCCGAGTACAAGCAGGTCATCGCCCCGGTCAAGGTGACCATGCCGCGCCCCGGCGCGCTGACGGTCACCAACGCCTACTACTTCACCGGCCTGGGCGGCCTGGCCGTGACCGTCGAGACCGCCGTCGAGGGTGAGCTCATCACCGCGTGCACCCTCCCGCTGCCGCCCGTCGGCCCCGGCGAGTCCGCGGAGGTCCCCTTCGAGGTGCCGACGCTGCCCGGCGAGGCGTTCTGCACGGTCCGCGTGGTCCGGCCCGAGCCGACCGCCTGGTCCGCCGCCGGGCACGAGCTCGCCGTCTACCAGTTCCCCCTCGCAGCCCGCGGGCCCCGCCCCGCCTGGCAGCCCCGCCGTCGGCCCCTCGCCCTGGACGAGGACACCCGGTCCGTCCGGGTCACCACCGACGACGGCGCGGTGACCGTGGACAAGCGCACCGGTCGGCTCGCCAGCTGGGTCAGCGGCGGCCGTGAGCTCGTCGCCCGGCCGCTGCGGGTGCACCTGCACAAGCCGCTCATCGACAACCACCAGCAGGAGCACGACGAGCTCTGGGCGCCGCGGCACCTCGACATCATGCAGGAGCACCTGCGCGACCTGAGGGTGACGACGACGGACGGCGCCGTCGTCGTGGAGGCCGACACCACCCTCGCCCCGCCGGTCCTGGACCTGGGCATGCGGTGCCGGTACCGGTACGTCATCACCCCCGCCGGGACGGTCCAGGTGACGATCTCCGGCGAGCCCTACGGCGACTACCGCGACATCGTCCCGGTGCTCGGCGCCGAGCTCGGTGTCGACCCCGAGCTGCGCCACGTCACCTACTACGGCCGTGGTCCCGGCGAGAACTACCCGGACTCCCGCGCGTCGACGACGATCGGCCGGTACGCCGCCACGGTCGACGACATGGCCTTCCCCTACGTCGTCCCGCAGGACACCGGCAACCACGAGGACGTCCGCTGGTTCGTCCTGACTGACCGGCAGGGCCGCGGGCTGTTCGTCCAGGCAGCGGCACCGCTGAGCTTCAGCGCCTGGCCGTACTCCGCGGAGGCCATCACCGCCGCGACGCACCGCACCGACCTCGCGGCGGACCCGGACGCGGTGACCGTCAACATCGACCACCGCGTGCTCGGGCTCGGCTCGAACTCGTGGGGCTCCGAGGTCCTGGACTCCTACCGGGTGCGCTTCGAGGGCTTCTCGTACTCCTTCGCCATGGCGCCCATCGCCACCGGGGACTGCGACCCCGCCCAGCTTGACCGCTTCGACCTCTCCCGGAAGGTGGCCCCGTGCTGACCTACGACTCACTCGCCCAGTTCCGCGCCGCGCACGGCGGCACGAAGAAGTGGGACCGCACCCTCGAGGCGATCGCCAACGCGGACGCCGTCGCGACAGACGTGACCTACTCGGTCGGCGACTCCCTCACCTACCGGGTCGTCACCGGCCCCGACGCCGCCGCGCTCACCGGCCACCGCCGCTACCTGGCGGTGCGCCACGTGCTCGACGGCGAGGCTCGGGTGGCCGTGGCGCCGGTGGCCGAGCTCACCGCCACCGACGCCTACAGCGACCTGACCGACCGGCAGCACTTCACCGGCCCGGCCGAGGAGGTCACCCTGCCCGCCGGCGCGGTGCTCGTCGCCGAGATCGACGAGGCGCTGCGCGACGTCCGCGTCGACGGCCGCGTGGTCACCCTCCGCGTCTCCGTCGAGGGCGCGTTCTTCGCCAACAAGTAGTCCCCACCATCAACGCACCGGCACCGTTGCCGGTGCGCTCCACCAAAGGAACCCGTCATGAGCAACCGCCGGACGATCGGGACGTTCATCCTCTTCACGATGATCGTCTCCGCCGTCTTCAACTTCCGAAACGTCATCAACAACTACGTCTCGATCGGGACGCTGGCCGCGCCGTCGTTCTTCGTCGCGACCCTCGTCTACTTCATCCCGTTCACGCTGGTCATCGCCGAGTTCGTCAGCCTCAACCGGAACTCGGAGTCCGGCGTGTACCAGTGGGTGAAGTCGTCCCTGGGTGGCCGGTGGGCGTTCTTCTCGGCCTTCTGCTACTGGTTCGTCAACCTCTTCTACTTCATCTCGCTGCTGCCGCTGATCCTCGTCTACGCCGGTTACATGATCACGGGCGAGGGCGTGGAGATCCAGCCCTGGGTCATCGCAGTGCTGTCCGTGACGATCTTCCTCATCGCCACCTGGGTCTCCACCCACGGCGCCCGGTGGATCGGCTCGGTGACGTCCTTCGGGTCCACGCTGATGATCAGCATGGCGGTGCTGTTCATCGTCGCCGCCGTCGCGGCTCTCCTCGGGGGCATCCAGCCGGCCAACGACCTGTCCGTGGGCGGCATGCGCCTCGACCCGAGCTCCGGCGTGACCACCTGGGCATTCCTCGGCACCCTGGCCTGGATCATCCAGGGCGTGGGCGGCGCGGAGTCCATCGGCGTCTACCTCAACGACCTCAAGGGCGGCACCCGCGCCTTCGTGCGCACCATCGTCATTGCCGGCATCGCCATCGGGCTCGTCTACTCCGTCGGCACCTGGCTCATGGCTGTCTTCGTCGAGAAGGAGTCCGTTTCCTACGGCAACGGGGTCTTCGTCACCATGGCCGCCGCCGCCGAGCACTTCGGCTTCTCGGGCGAGGTGATGATCCGCCTCGTCGGCGTCATCATGCTCGCCGCCACCCTGGGCGGCCTCCTCATCTGGACCTCCGCCCCCGTGAAGGTGTTCTTCTCCGAGATTCCCTCCGGCATCTTCGGCCCGAAGATCGTGGCCCTGAACTCGGCCGGCGTCCCGGCCCGCGCGGCCTGGGTGCAGTTCGCCATCGTCGTGCCGCTGCTCGTCATCCCGACGATCGGCGCGGGCAGCTCGATCGACAACCTCCTCAAGATCGTCATCAATATGACCGCGGCGACGGCGCTGCTGCCCCCGGCCCTCATCCTCATCGCCTACCTCATGCTGCGGCTGCGCCACGACGACGCCGTCCGTGCGTTCCGCATGGGCAGCCGGCGCTTCGGGCTCGGCATCTCGGTGTTCCTGGTGGCGCTGTTCGCCGTGTGCTTCGTGGCGGCGACCTTCCCCGAGGGCCAGGCCCTGTGGCTCACGCTCGTCTACAACGTCGGCGGCGTGGTCATCTTCCTCGGCGCCGCACTGCTCTGGTACGAGCGCTACATCCGCCGCCTGCGCGTCACCGACCCGGCGGCCGCCGCCGCCGAGCTGCTCCCCAGCGCCCCGGAGCGGTCCGCCGAGAACATCGCGGTCGGCGGCGAGGCCGCCGGGGTGGGCGCTCGGGCCTGACACCGCTCGCCGCGCACCCAACCGACAGGCCCGCCCACCCCGTTCGGGGCGGGCGGGCCTCGTTCTTGTCACCCATCCCGAGGGCATCCAAGACTCCGACGGTCACCGCCGACACCCGACGACGCTGCGCCCGTCGGGTGATCCGACAGCCGTCAGGCGAGCTCGACCTCGAGCACCGGGAGCCTGCCCAGGGCCATCATCATGTTGTTCTGGTGCCGCTCCCCCTGCCCGACGGTGATCCGGCGCACCCGGCGGGCGAGCGCGGCGATGACGCCGTACGCCTCGAGGCGGGCCAGCCCCTGGCCGGCGCAGCCGTGCACGCCGTACCCGAAGGAGAGGTGGTCGATCGGGTTGCGCCGGACCTGGAACGCGTCGGGGTCCTCGTAGTGGCGGTGGTCGCGGTTGCCGGATCCGTACAGGATCGCGATCCGGTCCCCGGCGGGGATCAGCGTCCCGTCGACGACGACGTCCTCCTTGACCAGCCGGGCGAAGGTGTGGACCGGGGACTCGTAGCGCAGCACCTCGTTGAAGGCGGAGGGGATCAGCGACGGGTCCTCGCGGACGAGGTCGAACTGGTCCGGGTGGGCGGCGAACTGGGCGATGGCGTTACCGATCGCCGCGATGGTCGAGTCCATTCCTGCCGCGACGTACTGGTGGATGATGTGCCCGCAGCTGTCGCGCGGGATATCGCCGCGCTCCCCCGCCTCGAAGATGGCGCGACCCATGCTGCCCTCGGTGAGGTCCGATGCCTTGACCTGCAGCGACCACTCGAAGAGCTCGCCCGCGATGGGGAAGCTCTCGATGGTGCGCTGGTTCATGGGGCCGAGCACGTTGAACGCCGCCTCGCCCCACCCCAGGATCTTGGCCCGGATCTCGTCCTGCACGCCGATGAGGTCCGCGACGACTCGCAGCGGCAGCGCCCGGGCGAGGTCGTCGATCGCGTCGAAGGACCCCTGCTCGACGAGCCGCGCGACCATGGCGTCGGCCTTCGCGTCGATGTCGGCCTTCATGCCGCGCAGCGCCCGCGGGGTGAGGTTCTCGGTGAGGGCCGCGCGCAGCGCCGTGTGCTCCGGCGGGTCGGTCGTCAGCGACGTCCCCTGGAGCGCCTGGTTCATGTCGTCGTTGAAGGCGACCACGTTCGAGGAGAACACGGACCAGTTGGCCAGCGCGTCCCGGATCTGGTCGTAGCGGGTCAGCGCCCAGACCCCGTTCTTCTCGAGCCGGACCACGGAGGCCTGCTCGCGGAGCTGGGCGAAGTAGGGGTACGGGTCGGCCAGGACCTCGTCGGAGAAGAGGTCAATGTCGGACGTAGCGATGGTTTCCACGGTCATCAGGCACCTCGGGGGTTGGCTAGGGGGGTGAAGGTGGGACGACGGCGCGCCGTCGGTGGTGCGTCGTCGGGGATCGTCGGGCCGTGCGGGCGCGTCGTCGAGGATCGGGGGGTCAGGCCGCGGACGCGGCGACGGCGGGCGCGGCGGCGCTCAGGCGGCGCAGCTTGGGGACGGGGATCCGGTAGTTGATGGCGACGGCGGTGCCCGACCCGTCCTCCTGGGCCCAGCGCAGGAGCGCCGCGCCGTCGTACGGGTCGCCGTCGACGAGCTCGGGGGTTCCGGCCAGCGGCAGGAAGCCGCACGCCTTGAGGTTGAGGCCGAACTGCTCGGTCCAGAAGTACTGCTGGAAGTTCAGCTCCGGGGCGTCGTCCCCGTGGACCAGGGCGAGCGCGGCGATCTTGCTCTGCTCGATGGCGCTGGTCCACAGCGGGACCCGGCGGGGGCCCCGCGCGGTGGCGAAGGTCGCCACGTCGCCCGCGGCCACGACGTCGGGCCGGACCCGCCCGCGGGTGTCGACCTCGAGCCGACCGTCGGTGAGGAGCCCGCTCGTCGCGAGCCACTCGAGGTTCGGCACGTCGCCGATCGCGGTGACCACGAGCTCGGCCTCGAGGAGCGAGCCGTCGGCGAGCACCACCGCGGGATGCCCGCCCGCGTCGCGGACGTCGACCGCCTGGAACGGCGCGATCGTGAGCCCGCGCCCGACGGCGGCGGCGGCGAAGACCTCCGACAGGTAGGGCCCCAGCTGGTGGACGAGGGGGCGGTCCGGCGTCGCCAGGGTGACCTCGCACCCCGCGGCCAGGCACCCGGAGGCGATCTCCATCCCGAGCGCCCCGCCGCCGACGACGACGACCGACGGCCTGGTCGCGATCCGGCGCCGCAGCTCGAGGGCGTCGTCGAGGCTGCGCAGCGTCAGCTCGTGGGCGCCGGCACCGTCGCTGCCGAGGCGGCGTGCCCGCGAGCCCGTGGCGATGACGACGGAGTCGTACGGCAGGTCGGTTCCGTCGTCGAGCACCACGGCCTTCCGGGCGGCCTCGAGGCGGGACGCGCCCACCCCGAGGATCTCGGTGGCCCCGTGGGTCGGCTCGGGCAGGTGGTGGGAGGACATCTCTTCGCCGAGGTCGAGCAGCGCGGCCTTCGACAGGGCCGGGCGGCTGTACGGGGTGTGGCGCTCGTCGCCGACGACGGTGAGCTCGCCGTCGAACCCGGCGGCCCGCAGGGAGTCGCTCGCGGTAAGACCGGCGATACCGTTGCCGACGACGACGACGCGCCGGGGGGCCGTCATGCCGTCCTCAGCGCCGCGACCGGGCAGACCCGCACGGCGGCCTTCGCGGCGTCGACGTCCGAGGCCTCCTCGACGTCCTCGACATCCAGGACGAGCTCGCCGTCGTCGTCCAGGTGCATCAGCCGCGGGGCGGCCTCTTCACACAGGCCGTGGCCCTCGCAGCGCGGGCGGTCAAGGATGATCTTCATGGTGTCTCTCCGCTGAGGTAGGCGTGGTGGCGGCATTGCCGACCTTGCTTTACACAGAAGTGTGTGGCTTGACACAGTGTCAGGCAAATAACTCCTCGACATGGAGTTCATGCAGATGGTGAATACCCCCCGGTTTGGCGGCACGAGACAGCCGTTGAGCATGCACCCCCCGAATGTGGGTGACCCGGCGAGATTCGCTTGACGCACGTCGTCGCCGATAGGAGAGTGCTCGCGGGTCCGGGGCCCCGGAACCGTGGACAACCAGCTTGGGAGCGCACGTGGCGACGACGCCGGGACTGACCTGGGCGGTCAAGGACAGCCTGCTGTCCTACATCGAGGCGCTCGACGACGGGACGGTCGAGGCCCTCGCGCCCGCGTCACGATCCGGGGCCGGCTTCCTCTTCCCGTGGGACGAGGGGGGCAGCGGCGACCTCGGGAGCGGCCACCACCTCGGCGCCCCCGACGGCGACCTCGCGTTTCTCGGCGCCGTCCGGCTCACGGGGCACTGGGGCATGCTCGACGTCGAGCTGCGCGAGCCACGGGTCACCCTCAGCGACGGGACGGGGGCGCTGCTCGTCCGGGAGCGCGGGTCCCGGGACCCGGGGAAGTGGCTGCCGTTCGCGGATCTCGCCGTCGAGGAGCCGCAGGTGGACGCCGGCGGGGCCACGTTTCTCGCCGCCGCGGCGTCGCTGACCGGCCACGGGCGCCTGCTCCTCGGCGGGCAGTACGACGCGGGGACGCCCCTCAGCCGGCTGCACATCACGTTCCCCCCGCGCCATGGGTAGCACCCTGGACGATGCCGCGCCGGACGCCGAGCTCGCCAGGCTGGCCTCGGTCAACCTCAACCTGCTGGTGCCGCTCCTGGCCCTGCTCGAGGAACGCTCGGTGACGCGGGCGGCGGCCACGGTCGGCCTCTCGCAGCCCGCCATGAGCCACGCGCTGCGCCGCATGCGGCGCCTGCTCGGCGACGAGCTCATCGTCCGGAACGGGGCCGGGATGACCCTCACGCCGCGCGCCGTCGAGCTCGTTCCGCCGCTGCGGCGCGTCCTCAACCAGGCCGCGCAGATCGTGAGCCCCTCCCCCTTCGATCCCACCGTGGACCGCCGGGACATCACCGTGGCGATGACGACCAGCAAGGCGCTTGTCATCGGCAGCGCCATCGCGCGGCTGATCGCGCACCGCGCACCGCACGCCACGCTGCGGCTGCGCACCACGACCATGGGGTCGAGCGCGCAGTTCACCGACGACCGGGCCGACGTGCTGCTGCTCTCCGAGGAGGCCGCGTCGCCGTACCCGCGTGAGCACCTGTACGACGACCGGTGGGTCGTGATCACCAACTCGGGCGCCCCCCGGGACGCGAGCGCCCTCGAGCTGCTCGCGACGCTGCCCCACGTCGTCTTCGACGAGCCCGGCCGCTCACGTCCGTACGAGGCGCTGGACGAGCAGAACGTGTCGTACACGGTGCGCGACCGCGTCTCGGACAACCTCCTGATCCCCCATCTGGTCTCGGACGCGGGCGGGGTCGCGGTGCACCGATACCGGATCACCACCGTCATGAGCAGCTACCTCGACCTGCGGATCGAGGAGTTCCCGTTCCCCGTCCCCAGCCTGGGCATCGACATGGTGTGGAACCCGTGGCTCGCCGACGAGGTGTTAAAGGCCTGGCTGCGCGGGATCCTCATCGAGGCGGCGGCGTCGCTGCAGGGCCGCCGTCAGGCAGGGGGCTCGAAGTGGCGCCGGCACCGGGCCTGGTAGGCCTCGATCCCGCCGACGTGCTCGGCGGCCGGGGCGCGGGCGTCGCCGCCGTCGCCGCGGCGGGTCCGCTGGTGGAACGCGGCGTCCTCCCCGCAGACGGCGCACACCGCCGTCAGCTTGGTCACGTCCTCCGCGAGCGCCATCAGCGAGGGCAGCGGCTCGAACGGGCGGCCGTCGAACGTCACGCACAGCCCGGCGACGACGACGGTCGTGCCCGCGAGCACGAGCTCGCCGACCGCCGGGATGAGCTCCGCGCCGAAGAACTGCGCCTCGTCGATCGCCAGCAGGTCCAGCCCGCGGCCCCGAGCCAGCTCCACCAGCGACCGGACGTCCGGCGCCGTCCGGGACGGCACGCTCAGCCCCGAGTGCGAGGCCACCTGGCCCGCGCCGTGCCGCTCGTCGAGCGCGTGGTTGACCACCTCGACGGCGAGCCCGGCGAGCTGCGCGCGGCGCACCCGCCGCACCAGCTCCTCGGACTTACCGGCGAACATGGGGCCGCACACCACCTGCAGCCGACCCCGCCCGTTCCTGCGCATAGGTCGCAGCCTAGGGCGACGGCGCAGCCTCCTCGCGGCCGGGTGACCACGGCGCGGCCTCCTCGCGGCCGGGTGACCACGGCGCGGCCTCCTCGCGGCCGGGTGACCACGGCGCGGCCTCCTCGCGGCCGGGTGACCACGGCGCGGCCTCCTCGCGGGGGGTGGCGCGGCGCACCTCCGCCACGGGTGCGCCACGTCGGTGGTCGGTGGTTCAGTGGGGGCATGAGCTGGGAGACGCATCCCGTGACCCCCGAGCGCTTCGAGGACTTCGCCGACGTCATCAACCCCAACCGGCGCGCCACCCACTGCTGGTGCCTCTCCCACCGCCTCCGCCCCAAGGACATCGAGGAGCTCGGCGGGGGCGACCGCGAGCGGGCCATGCGCACCCTGTGCGCGCGGGAGAACCCGCCCGGCGTCGTGACGTACCTCGACGGCGTGCCCGTCGGCTGGTGCAACATCGGCCCGCGCGCCGAGATCCCGCGGCTCGCCGGGTCAAAGCTCATCCGCCCGGTCGACGACGTCCCGGTGTGGGCCGTCGTGTGCGTCGTCGTCCGGGGCGGCCACCGCAGGAGGGGCGTCACGGGCCCGCTCATCGAGGGCGCGGTCGCCTATGCCGTGTCACGGGGAGCGCCGGCCGTCGAGGCGCACCCCGTGGACCCGGCCGGTCGCATGGACACGACGATGGCGTTCGTCGGTACGCGCGCGATGTTCGAGAGGGCCGGGTTCCGGGTAGTCGGGACGACCGACGCGGTGGCGAGCAAGATGCCCCGGCTGGTCATGCGCCGGGACCTCGCCTGATTGCCGGGGACCGGCGGAGCCGCCGCGCGCTCCGGGACACGGCGCCTCAGTCGGTCGAGCCGGTGCACCGGAACGCGCAGATGACGCCGGGTTCGCGAGCTTGCTGGTGAGCGGCTGGCAAGATCGACCGGACCACCGCACCGAGCAGGGGAGCACCATGGGGACGTCGGACGACCTCCACCTCGACAAGGCCGACCCGGCCATCTGGAAGGCGCTCAACGCCGTCGCGCTCAAGGTGCGCGCGGCCACGGACGCCGCGGGCCTCCCCCGCACCCTCGTCGAGCTCGTGAACGTCCGGGCCTCCCAGATCAACGGGTGCGCCTACTGCCTCGACCAGCACGTGCGGCAGGCGCTGGAGGCCGGCGAGACACCTCAGCGACTCGCCGTCCTGGCGGCCTGGCGCGACACCTCGCTCTTCTCCGAGCAGGAGAAGGCCGCGCTCACGGTGGCGGAGACCGTCACGACCCTGCCCGGCGAGGAGGCCCGGACCGCCGAGCTCGCCCGCGCGCGCCGGGTGCTGACCGACGAGCAGTACTCGGCGCTCACCTGGGCGGCCATCGCGATCAACGCCTACAACCGGGTGTCCATCCTGAGCCGGCACACGGTGCGACCGCGCCGCTGACCTGGACCGGTTCCATCCGGCGGCCACGACGTCCCCCGATCCCAGCCGCCCCAGGAGCGCGCGCCCCGCGCGCCCGTGCAATCTCGATGAGGAGAACCATGGACACCAGCACCACGATCACGATTCGCCACAACTCCGCCGCCCATCGCTTCGAGCTCCTCGACGAGGGTCGCGTCATCGGGGAGGCCGACTACCTGCCCTTCGACGGCGCCGCCGGCGGGCAGCGAATCTTCTTCCACACCGTGGTCGACGAGGAGTACGGGGGTCAGGGCTGGGGCTCGCGGCTCGCCACCGTCGCCCTGGAGGACACCGTGGCAGCCGGAATGACCATCGTGCCCGTGTGCCCGTACATCCACGCCTTCCTCGGCCGGCACCCCGAGTTCGCTCGCCACGCCGTCGCGGTCCGGACGGAGCACCTCGTCGCCCTGCGTCAGGGCTGAACGGGAGCCCAGGGCTGCCGTTCCCCGGTACGGCCGTCGGGGTGGTGCCAAGATCCGTCGACCTGGCCTCGGCCTGTGACCTCACCCGTGGGGGCTTCCATCCTCAGATGGCGCGGCCGAGCTCGTCGCCCGCGACGGCGGCTCGGTCCAGGGTGTGCGGCTCGAAGCTCGCAAGCAGCTCGCGCATCTTCTCGAGGCCGTCCTGGAAGGTCACCGAGGCACGCCACGCCTCGACCTGGCCCGTGGACTCCCAAGGGCCCGAGCTGAGAGGTCTCGCCCAGGCGGCGCCCCGCCCACGGCAGGACGGGCCGCCGTCATGGGACCAGCGGGAGCGGCTCGCCGGCCGTGGGAGCGACCGTTGCGGTCACGGTGGTGCGACGGCCCTGGATCAGCAGCCAGAGCATGAGCGCGACCTCACCCACGAACGTCACGTTGGCGACGGTGATCGAGTAGCCCGGCACGAGCGCCGTACCTAGGAGGTCAGTCAGGTAGCCGAGCCCGTTGATCGCCACCAGCACGGCGACGACCCTGGGCACGAAGCCCGATCGGTACGCCAGATAGCCGATCAGCAGCAGGTGGGCACCGAAGAAGAGGAAGCTGACGCCCCAGATGCTTCGGAAGGCCTCGACCTGCGCCAGGGTCCGGTCGGCGTCGCCGGAGAGGGGCGGGACGGCGCTGAGGTGGCTGATCGCCACCAGAAGCACCACTGCGTAGGCCCCGCGGAACCCGGCGGCGAGCACGGAGACCCGCGGGCTGACCGCCGCGAAGACCTCGCCCAGCGCGACCGCGACGACGACGTCGAGCACGGCCACCACGTACAGGCTGGCGACGCCCGCACGGAACAGGCCCTCGGAGCTCGTGATCGCCTCGGCGGTGGCGGTGGCGTCTCCCGGCGTGACGAGCCCCTCGAGGACGACGAAGTTGGCGAACGCGGCCAGGACGGCGAGCGCCAGGAGCCCGGCCCCGGCGACGAGGCTGGCCGAGCGGATGGACCGGTCCGGATGGATGGTGATCATCATCGGTTCCTCCATCGTGCGGTGGGAGTGTGTGCGAGCGCGCGGCGGCTCAGACGGTGACGGCGACCTTGCCCCGCACCTTGCCGGCGACGAGGTGCCGCATGGCCTCCGGTGCCCGGTCCAGCGGGTAGGTCGCCTCGAGCGCCGGCGTGACCGAGCCGGCCTCGATGAGGGCGGTGAGCCGCTCGAGGTCGGCGGATTTCACGTTGGCGATGAACATCGTCAGGTGCTGGCGCACGAACACCGACAGCGCCAGGGCCCGCAGCTGCCTGTTCATGCCGCCGGTGAGGTTGCCGCCGTCCTCCCCGCCGGTGATGACCACGGTCCCGGTGGGTGTGAGGGCGCGGCGGAGCCGCGACAGTGTCGGGTTGCCCGCGATGTCGAGGATGAGGTCGTAGCGGCGGGCGCCGTCGGCGAAGTCCTCGCGGGTGTAGTCGATGACGTGGTCGGCGCCGAGGGAGCGCACCAGGTCCAGCTTCGCGGTGCTGGCGACGCCGGTGACCTCCGCGCCGAGCGCCTTCGCGAGCTGGACGGCGTAGCTGCCCACGCCGCCGGAGGCGCCGATGACCAGCACCTTCTGGCCGCTGGCGGCGCGGCCGGCGTCCAGGGCGTGGAGGGCGGTGCACGCGGACACGGGCACCACCGCGGCCTGCTCGAAGGACAGGTTCGCGGGCTTGGCCGCCAGCTGGTCCTCGCGGGCGACGGCGTACTCGGCGAAGGTCCCCCTGCCGGCGCCGTAGACCTCGTCCCCCACGGCGAACCGCGTCACCGCGGAACCGACGGCGACGACGGTGCCCGCCGCGTCGAGGCCGAGCACGGGGTTCTTGGGCCGGCGGATCCCGAAGGCGAGGCGGCCCAGGTAGGGCAGCCCGGTCATCAGGTGCCACGCGCCGCGATCGAGTCCCGCGGCGTGCACACGCAGGAGCACCTCGTTCTCGGCGACCTCCGGTCGCGGGAGGAGGGCGAGGTGCAGGACGTCGGCGGAGCCGTACTCCTCCCGCACGACCGCCCGCATCGTGTTGTCCGCCGGAACGCCGGCGCCTGTTGACTCTTCCTGCCGCTGCGGGGTCATGAGCTGCTCCGTCTGGGAAAGGTGGTGCGCTGTCGCCCCACCGTACTTAGTACGGGAAGGTATCGTACTAAGTACGGATTGCCTAGAGGGGGTTGTTGTGAGCGCCGATGTCCAGGGGGAACGGGGGCCCCTCAGCCGCGAGCGGGTGCTGCGCTGCGCCGTCGGGATCGCCGACTCGTCGGGACTCGCGGCGCTGACGATGCGCTCGCTCGCCCGCGAGGTCGGCGTCAAGCCGATGTCGCTCTACCACTACGTGGCGAACAAGAACGAGATCCTGGACGGGATCGTCGACATGGTCTTCGCCGAGATGGCGCTCCCGAGGGTCGGCGGCGACTGGCGTGCGGAGATCACCCGGCGTTCGGAATCGGCCCGGCTGGTGCTGCGGCGCCACCCGTGGGCGATCGTGCTCCTCGAGTCACGTTCCTCCCCCGGCCCCGCGACGCTGCGCCACCACGACGCGATGGTCGGGACGCTGCGGCGCGGGGGTTTCTCGGTCCCGCTCGCGGCCCACGCCTACGCCCTGGTCGACAGCTATGTCTACGGGTTCGCGGTGCAGGAGGCCGCCCTCCCCTTCGACAGGGACACCTCCCCGGAGGTCACGAACGCGATCGTGCAGCAGTTCTCCCCGGAGGAGTACCCCCACCTCGTCGAGCTGGCGGTCGAGCACGCCCTCCAGCCCGGGTACGACTTCGGCGACGAGTTCGAGTTCGGGCTCGGCGTCATCCTCGACGCGCTCGAGAAGGCGCTCGCCCGCGAGCGTCAGCCGGCACGGGGCTGAGCGGCAGCAGCCCGGCTGGGAGCCGGGAGGCCGGGAACCCCGAGCCCGGGCGACCGGCAGGGAGCCCGGCGGCCCGTGCTTAGATGGTTTCAGCTCGACCGGTGCCCGAAAGACGAGGGGAAGAACGCATGTGCGACGACGCAGATGCGCCGTGCCGGCCGGCCGACCCCAGGCCCGGCAGCCGATCGAGGCGCCTCGTCCGCACCGAAGGTAGGAACGCATGAGCAGGACGAGGGGCGAGTCCGTCACCGCGCGGTCCGTCGCTCGCGAGGCCGGCGTGTCCGTCGCCACGGTCAGCCGCGCGATGACCGGCAGCGACAAGGTCACCCCCGAGCGCCGGGCGCAGGTGCTCGCTGTCGCCGAACGGCTCGGGTACCGGCCGGACCTCATGGCCAGGAGCCTGGCGACCGGCAGCTCCCGCTCGGTGGGCGTGGTCGTGCCGAACCTGTCGAACCCGTACTTCTACGACATCATCCGCGGGATCGGCCGGGCGAGCACCGAGGCCGGCTACCGCATGGTCGTCTCGGACTCCATGGAGGACGCGGCCGCCGAGCGGGACCTCGTCGAGGACCTCCTCCGGTTCGTCGACGCCCTGGTGCTTGTGGCTCCCCGCGAGGACCACCAGCACCTCGACGACCTGGCGGCGAACGCCAAGCCGGTCATCATGCTCATCGGCCCCCGCCCGGTCACCGCCCTGGCGGACGCCACCGTGGACAACCGCGGCGGGATGTTCGCGCTCTACCGGCACCTGGCCGAGCTCGGGCACCGCCGCGTCGTCTACCTCTCTGGGCCACCGGCCGCGTGGCAGAACTCCGTGCGCCTCGAGGCCGCCCGGGACGCCGCGGAGCTGGGCATGGAGATCATCGTGGTGCCGGCCGGGGGCACGATCGAGGCCGGGCGGGACGCGACGGACGCGGCGCTCGAGCACGCGCCCACGGCCATCGCCGGCTTCAACGACCTCGTGGCCCTCGGCGCGCTGCACCGGCTCGAGCAGCGGGGCATCCGGGTGCCGGAGGACGTCTCGCTCACCGGCTTCGACGACATCATCTTCAGCGCCTACTCCTCGCCCGGGCTGACGACCGTGCGGACGCCGCGCGAGGAGCTGGGGCGGGCCGGCTGGGAGCTGCTGCACCGGAAGATGACCGGCGAGCCGATCGCCTCCCCGCCGCCGCTGGCCGCCGAGCTCGTCGTCCGGGACTCGACGGCGCCCCCGCGCCCGTAGGCGGGGGGACGCCCATGGCCGCGGGGACATCCGGAGGCGCGGGGGCGTCCGGACGCGGCCCCCGCTAAGGGGCCACCGGGGCCAGCGTCGACCAGCGCTCGACCACGACGTCGACGACGTCCCGGGGGTCCTCGGCCCACCACCGGTCGGAGAGCACCTCGATCTCGAACAGGCCCGCGTAGCCGTGGCGCCGGGCGAGGTCGATGGTGCCGACCAGGTCGATGCACCCGTCGCCGATCATGCCGCGGCTGGACAGCTGCCCGGTGATGGGCAGCACCCAGTCGGAGAGGTGCACCCCCAGCACCCGCTTGCCGGCGCGGGCGAACTCGCGCTCGAGGGCGTGGTCGTGCCAGCAGTGGTAGACGTCGACGATGAGCCCGAGGGCGTCGTCGTCGAGCTCCTCGATGAGGTCGTTGGCCTCGCCGAGGGAGCACAGGACGCTGCGGTCGGCGGCCATCATGGGGTGCAGCGGCTCGAGGCCGAGGCGCACGCCCGCCTCGCGGGCGTGGTCCAGGCAGGCGGCGAGCCCGTCGGCCACCTGGCGGCGCGCCTCGCCGAGCTCGACGAAGTCGCCGGCCGAGCGCACGGGGGACGGCAGCCCACCGGGCAGGACGACGAGGGTTGGGGCGCCGACGGCGGCGGCGACGTCGATCGCGCGGCGGGTCTCGTCCACCGCCCGGCGGCGGCCATCTGCGGTGGCGGCGGGGAAGAACCCGCCGCGGCAGACGCTGCTGACGGCGAGCCCGGACTCCGCGATCATCCGTCCGGCGGTCTCGGCGCCGACGGGCGCGATGGTCTCGAGCCACGGGGCGATGCCGCCGAAGCCGCGGACGCGCGCCTCGTCGACCAGCGCCGCGAGCGGCAGGTCCTTGACGGTCCACGCGTTGAGGCTCGCCTGCGCCAGCTCCATCAGGCCACCCCGATCCCGGCCAGCCAGCGGCGCACGGTGTGGGCGGTGCGCTCCGGGTCGATGAGGATGCGCGCCTGCCCGGCGAGCTCGACCAGGCGGCTCAGGTGCAGCACCGACCGGCCGGACTCCAGCCCCCCGAGCATCCTCGGGTGGCTCTGGTAGCCCTGCAGGTAGGAGACGAACGCGACCCCGGTCTTGTAGTAGCTCGTCGGGGCGGCGAACACGTGCCTGGACAGCTCGACGGTCGGGCCGAGAAGCTCGCGGTAGCCGGCGGTGTCGCCCGCGTCGAGGCGGCGCAGGGCCGCGGCGGCGGTGGGGGCGCACAGGGCGAACGCGCCGAGCAGGGCGTCGCTGTGGCCGGCGTCGTCGCCCTGGATGAGGTCGAGGTAGTTGTAGTCGTCGCCGGTGAGCAGGCGCACGCCGTCGGGCAGGGCGCGGCGCATCTCGATCTCGCGGCCGGCGTCGAGCAGGGACATCTTGATCCCCGCCACGTGGGCGGCGTTGTCCGTGATGATGTCGCGGACCACCGCCGTCGCGGCGTCGAGGGAACCGCCGCCCCAGTACCCCGCGAGCTGCGGGTCGAAGGCCTCGCCGAGCCAGTGCAGGACGACGGGCCGGCTCGCCGCGCGGAGCACGGTGGAGTACACCTCGGCGTAGTCCTCGGGGGTGCGGGCGGCCCGGGCGAGCTCGCGGCTGCACATGAGCACCGCCGTCCCGCCGCGAGACTCCACGAACTCGAGCTGCTCGAGGTAGGCGTCGGTCACCGCGGCGAGGTCTGCGGGCCCGGTGAGCTGGTCGGTGGCCACGCCGACGACGACGCGCCCGTCCGGGCTGCCGTAGAGCTCGGCGCACCGGGCGAGGGAGGCCTCGACAAGGGTCTGCACGTCGGGCCAGGTGAGGCCCATGCCGCGCTGCGCGGTGTCCATCGCCTCGGCGACGCCGAGCCCGGTGGCCCACACGCGCTCGCGCACCGCGAGGGTTGCGGCCCAGTCGACCTGGCCGGGCGCGGACGGGGTGGCGCTGGTGAGCGGGTCGGCGACGACGTGCGCGGCCGCGTAGGCAACGCGGGAGGTAGGCCGCTCGCCCCGGTCGGCTCCCTGCGGGGCGGGGAGGAGCTCGACGTCGGCGAGGGTGCCGTCCGGTCGGGGCAGGGCCACGGTCGTGGCGCTGCGGAGGCTGGTGGTGGTCACGGCGTCTCCCTAGACGAGGGCGTAGCCGCCGTCGACGGGCAGCGTGTGCCCGGTGACGAAGCCGGCGGCGTCGGACAGGAGGAACAGGGCGGGGCCGGTGACGTCGACCGGCTGGCCGAGGCGGCCCATGGGTGTGCGCGCCACGATCCGGTCGTGGTTCTCCGGCCGGGCGAGCATCTCGGCGGTCATCTCCGTGACGATGTACCCGGGGGCGATCGCGTTGATGCGCGGCCCGGTCGCGCCCAGCTCGGCGGCGAGCCCGCGGACCAGGTGCGAGAGGGCGGCCTTGACCGAGCCGTAGGGGACGATGCCGGGGACGGCCCGGTCGGCGGACATCGAGGAGATGGCGAGCACGCTGCCCGGAGCGCCGCCGGTGCCGCGCCGCAGGGCGCCGACCAGCGCGCGGACCGTGCGGTAGAAGGAGGAGAGGTTGACGTCGAGGAGCCGCGCCCAGTCGGCCTCGGCGATGTCCACGGCCGCGGTGCGGACCTGGATCCCGGCGGCCGTGACGAGGTGGTCCAGGCCGCGGCCGTCGAGCCAGGCCAGGAGCTGGGCGGGGAAGTCGGGGGCGGCGACGTCGGCCTGGAGGGCCGTGCCGGGCGCCGCGGCGGCGACGTCGGCCACCGCGGGGCTGCGGTCGACGAAGAGGACGTCGGCGCCCGCGGCGGCGAGCGCGGTGGCGATGTCCCGGCCGATGCCGCTCGCGGCCCCGGTGACGATGGCCGTGCGGCCGGCGAACCCGCTCATCGCACGCCCGCCTTCATGGCGGCGCGGGCGGCCTTCGCGGCGAGGAAGTCGGCCATGCGGCCGGCGAACTCCGCACCGGGCAGGGTGCGCTCGCTGAGCTCGGTGAGCGCGGCGGCGGAGGCGTCGACGCCGTCGGCGAGCAGCTCGCGGTTGAGCCAGCGCTTGGAGCGGGCGACGGCGTCCGGCGCGCCCGCCGCGATCCCGGCGAGGACGCGGGCGAGCGTGGGCTCGACGTCGTCGGCCGCGACGGCGTAGGTGGCCAGGCCGAGCTCCTTGGCCTCGGTGTGGCCGATGACGTCGCCGGCGAGCGCGAGGCGGGCGCCGAGCCGCCGGCTCGACGCCGCGGGCATCGCGCCGAAGTAGACGGTGGCCCACACGCCGATCTTGGCCTCGGGCAGCCCGAACGTGGCGCCGGGTCCGGCGATGACGATGTCGCTCCAGGTGACGAGCTCGACGCCGCCGCCCAGGGCGGAGCCCTCGACCACGGTGACGACCGGCAGGGGCGAGGCGGCGATGGCCCGGAAGGTCGGGAGCATGCCGGTGACGAAGTAGTCCTTGGCGGCCTGGGGTCCGTCGAGGGCGCGCATGGCGTCGATGTCGTTGCCGGCGCAGAAGGACCGCTGGTCCCCGCGCACGACGATCGCCCGGTTGGCGGGGTCCTCGGCGGCCGCCTCCACGGCCTCGCGCAGCTCGGTCCAGGCGGCGAGGTCCATGGAGTTGCGCTTGGCGGCGCGGTCGAAGGTGACGACCACGTGGTTGCTGTGCTGGGTGGTGATCATGGGGTCCTCCTCCTCACGCTACGGGCGCGAGCTGGTCGGTGGTGAGCGGGGCGAAGCAGGCGGCGGGCATCTCGGCGACGTCCCGGATGATGGGCCGGAAGTCGAGGTGGGCGAGGATGTCCCGCTCGATGTCGATGCCGGGGGCGACCTCGATGAGCTCCAAGCCCTCCGCGGTGAGCTGGAAGACGCACCGCTCGGTGACGTACAGCGCCCGGCGGCCCTGGGCGGCGGCGTAGGGGCCGGCGTAGGTGACCTCCTCCACCTCGTTGACGAACTTGGGCACCTGGCCCTCCTGGTCGATGACGAGCCGCCCGTCCTCGAGGTGGACCCGCAGGCCCTTGGCGGTGAAGGCGCCGCAGAAGATGGCCGTCCGGGCGTTCTGGCTGATGTCGACGAAGCCGCCCGGGCCCATGACCTTCCCGCCGAACGCGGAGACGTTGACGTTGCCCCGCCGGTCGGTCTGGGCCATGCCCAGGCAGGTGACGTCGATGAGCCCGCCAGCGAAGATGTCGAACTGGACGGCGGAGCTGATCCGGGCGCTGGGCCCGGTGGCCATGCCGAACAGGTCGCCGAGCTCGGGCTCGCCGTTGTAGAGGCCCTGCTCGACGGCGAGCTGGACGCTGGCGAGGCGGCCCTCCTCGCGGAGGATCTTGCCGACGTCGGCGCTCATGCCGAAGCCGAGGTTGAGCACGTCGCCCGCCTTGATCTCCTGCGCGGCGCGGCGGCAGACGACGGCGCGGATCGGGTCGGTCAGGCCGGACGGGCCCGTAAGGCTCGTCGGGTCGATCGGGTCGAAGAGCGCGGGGTCCTCCTCGGCGAGGTAGGTCTGGGTCTGCTCGGGCACGACGACGACGTAGTCGACGAGGGCGGCGGGCAGGAACACCTTCCGCGGGTCGAGCTGGCCCTCCACCTGCCGCTTGACCTGCACGATGACGATCCCGCCGTTGCCGCGGGCGGCCTGGGCGCACTCGAGGGCGTCGAGGATCGCGGGCTCGGCGTCGGCGCCGATGTTGCCCCGGGAGTCCACCTCGGTGCCGCGCACGAGGGCGACGTCGACCTGGAACGGCCGGTAGCGCAGGTACTCCTCGCCGTCGAGCTCGAGCACCTCCACCAGCTCCTCGGTGGCGGAGGCGTTGGCGCGGCCGCCCTTGTGGCGCGGGTCGGCGAATGTGTGCAGGCCGGTGCGGGTGACGTAGCCGGGCCGACGGGCGCCGGACTCCCGGTACAGGTGGGTGATGACGCCGGCGGGCATGACGTAGGCGGCGATCTTCTCCTCGGCCGCCAGTCGCATCATCGCGGGCGACCAGGTCCAGTGCCCGCCCACGACCTTGCGGACCATGCCCTCGTGGGCGAAGCCGTTGACGCCCCGCGAGCCGCGGTCGCCGACGCCCAGGGCGTGGATGAGCGTGAGGTCCCGCGGCGAGGCCGTCTGCCGGAACCGCCGCTCGACCGCGGCGATGAGCGCCGTGGGCTCGAGCATGCCGCCGCCGTTGGCCGCGAGCCCGATCGTGGCGCCGTCGCGCACGTGCGCCGCTGCCTCGTCAGCGCTCAGGATCTGCACCGTCATCATTGACCTCCGTGTAGGTGATGCTGCGAATGTAACCGCATACATTTGGCGCGGTCAACCACGTCAGGGCCGTCACGGTCGCGTCGGCCGGCCCCCTCCCAGGCTTGCTATCGGCGCAAACGGTGACGTTCGTGCCCGCGTTCGCGGGCTCGCGAGACCGGTGTGGTTGTCATCCGTTGCCGCGTCTAGTACCGCAATCCGGTGGCGGCCGCCCGCGAAGTCCGAGCACCGCACGAGGCATGGCGAAACGCTGTGCAGGGCGCACGTGCGTTCCCGCCACGGCGCTCACCGCCGCAACCCACCCAGCGCGGTCGGCGCGACCACAAAAAGCGCCCAGTCCGCTCGGCCGATGGCCACCCGGCCGCCAGGTGGTCCACCGCTTGAGCGTGAGCCCGCACCACCCCAGCACCTGCGCAGCAGACGGGCGCCACTACGGCGGCGCGGGGCGGTCGGAAGATGTGCGGGATCCGCTCGCGGACGATTTGCCGAGGAACACCAGGCCGGCCGCGCACCCGAAGCCCTACCGGAGCCAGGCTCGGCAGGCCGGTGCCGGGGAGATCGCGGCTAAGGTCGGGGCAGGCGCTGGAGACCGCCTCTATAGACCGTCGGCCAATTCCAGCACTCGCCTAGCAGACGCATTCATTCCAACCGTTGGATTGATGTCGCCTCGAACCTGCTCTGGCAGATTGAGCCGATAGCGCACCGAGTCGGTGTCGACGTTCGGCTTTGCCCGGACATCGTCGCCTCTGAGCACGTGGATTTGGTCATCCGCCATGTCGTAGCACCGAACGAATGCGCTCCTGAACGGCCGCTGGAAAACGGCACTGTCGGCCATCGTCGTGTGGTCGTAGCCGATCTCTGCCGATGAGCCGTACTCGGCGATGCGTCGCAACAGCTCGGCGATGACCGGCTCGGCGCTGACCTCCAGGGCCTGTCTTGTTCGGTCGACTATCGCAGCGACGAGTCGCGGAAGACTCGTCGTGTTCGAGGGGTCTGCTCCTACCCCGGCCCACTGGATGCCGACGCTCAGTAGGAGAAGCGTTGACTCGGGGGCGCCGTCGACACCGTGACCGACCTCAACTTGATGCACACCCTGAATCAAGTGTGACGACGCACTGCGAGTGGTCGTCTTAACCTCGACCCCCACACCGCCAAACTGGAGATCACGCGCAGTCTCGCGGTACCCCTTCCACGCATCAATAATCGCTGCGACCTTGTTCGGCGGCGCCGCACGCACGAGGGCTTCGAGCAGGAGCAGCTCGCCAATCAGGCCGAGGATGGCGCGGTCAGCGATCCGAAGCCGCTGGATCGCGAGCTCAATGACCGGCTCGGCCTTCCAGAACGCCCGGCCAGGGTTTTCCGAGGCGCCGTTCCGAAGCAGTTCAGTGCACAGGAACGCTGCGACCTGATCGAAGTGCCCTGCAGCGGGTAGCAGCAACCGGCTCGCGGAGAGTGCGTCCTCCTTACCCTCTCGCCACCACAACTGATGCTCGAGGTTCTCGCGAACGATCTTGGACCTCGGCTCGATGGGTGGCCCCGCGAGGAAGATTTCGATCCGTCCCTCCGGACTCCTCGCAATCCCGAGCGCCCCATCCCCGTCGCACCAGGTGATAATTCGGTCGTTCGCTGACCGCGGCCGCTCGAGGCGGGCTATGAGCTCTAGGTGCGCTTCATACGAGCCTAGATCGGGCGTCATGGTCGGGCTGGCCTTCATCGCGGTCCTCGTGCAGCAAACTGGTCAGGGCCTCCGAGTGGGACGGCGAGGCCAAGGGCAGTGGTGGGATGGAGGCCCTCACCTCGCTCGATGACGTGGAAGAGGATGAGTCCAGGGGCGCCGGCAGGGCGCCAGGGAGCCTCTCCGGCGGTGAATTTCGGGGGCACCTGCTCGTGGGCGTGGTAATCGAAGAATGAATCTCCGAGGTAGGGGTCACTACCTGAGCCGGGGTTACGGCTGCCCCAGGTAGCAGCGAGCTGTCCGTCTACCACATCGCGCATCATCGGTCGCACGTCGAACGGCAGCTCACCGAGGAGCCCCTCCGTGATCGTCGAGCCAGAGCCGTAGCGAATACCGATGTAGAACTTCGGCTGCTCGCTTTGCTTCTTGGATAGATCCACCATCGACCACGGGGTCCGAGGGTCGTCCGTCGCCACAAGGCCCCGGGCGTGCCGGGACAGGCTTGCGTGCCACAGGCGGAGATAAGCACCGAGACCGTATGGGCAGTCACTCCGTACTTCGGACGCGGGCTCACCTTCGTCAGGCTCCGGCGGCCGATAGAGCGGCAGCAGTCTCTCGCCGTCTGACGCAGCGTCGAGGCCGATGTGAGCTTCGAGGGCGGCCCATCGCGAAGCCTGCCAACCCTCGCGACCCGGCCGGTAATTGTCATACCGCAGGCCATCGAGGAGCTCAGCAGCCTCGGAGAGGGAGAGCGGCTCGTCGAGGATGCGCCCACGAGGGCGGTCGTTGACCACCACGTCGTGGGACGCGCGGTTGGCAAACGCGACGGCGAGAAGCCGCGTATTCGGGTCTTCGTTCTTGCCGTCGTTCATGAGCCGCACGAACGGCGCCGCCCCGGGAGAGAGGGGCACGTTGCTGACGTTCGTCAACTTGCCGGTAGCAATGAAATCGCGGCCTTGAAGCACCCTCGGATCAGGCGCCTCTCCGAGTTGCTCGTTCATGAGCTTTACAACGTCGCGCCGCAGGGCTTCGTCGGACTCGTGGTACGCACGGAACAGGTCGAGCTGCTCACTTGGTAAGAAAACTCGACAGAGCTCAAGGTGTGGTCCGCGGTACCCGAACCAGCGCTGCATCTGCATCTGGGTGTCGGCGTACGGGTCGTCGCTGTGGCGGAGGAACAGCGTGGTCGTGAGTCCTTCGAGCGTCAGGCCGCGGGACATCACGTTTCCCGAGATGAAGATTGTCGACAGGTCGCACGGAGCAAGCCAAGTACCGTCGTCCTCCTGCGGCTCAAACGCAGGGCGGTCGTCCGCCCGAGGATCGCTGTTCACGATCGAGAGGCGCGTCGCGGGGATCACCTCGTGGAGGAGCAGGTCCCTTACGGCCGGCCACATGGACCGATCGGGGACAACAGGTTCGTGCGGCAGGTCGAACGCTCCGCGCACGGCCTGCGCCGACCGGCGGTAGTGATCAAGCCACGCCGCCCACGGCTCCTCGTCCTGGAGCACCATCGCGCTCAGCGCGTCGACTGGCAAAGACCGATCGCCCGCGTCCAGGCGGGCGACCGCTTGGTCTCGATCGAGACCTCCCGCCCACGCAAGAATTCCCGCAGCCGCATCGAAGTGGTCTTGGATAGCGGCTGAGGGGTGGAAGAGCATGGAATGAGGTAGCGGTGAACGCGCGGCCGCTTCTTGCCTTGAGGCGAAGTAGGTTGACCGCGCTACGGAGGGTAAGAGCCGGCCGTCATCCCTCCAGAGGCGGATGGCCCCGGCCACCAGGAATGCGCGCACCGACTCCGCGATGCCCACGTCAGGCTGACCGTCCGTTGCGAGGCACAATGGCGCCTCCTTGACTCGCCGGTAGAACACCTCACCTCCCGTGTAGAAGGACCGAAGTCCTCCTGGCTCACGGAACGTCGTCGAGCGAGGCTCCACACCCCCTTGGTCGAAAGGCGTGCGCAGCGAAACCACGAAATCCTTCGGTGCGAGTGGGTTGTAGTCCGCCTGGAGGAAGTTGGCCTGCGGTGTCGCGGTGTACGCGATGTAGGTGACGTAAAGATTGGGTGAGGCCGATGTGCCGTCGTGCGGGCGCGTCTCCCAAAGGTCGACGATCGACCGAGGAACTTGCTTGAGGTCCGCGAACGCCGGGTCGAGACCACTCTCTGCCCGCGCATCGAGGATCGATCCGTCGTCGGCCTCGTCATCGAGCACAACAAGGTGGAACGGCCGTGCTGCGCTGTTGATGGCAGGGATGAGCTGCCGGTGCAGCGTTTCGGCCAGGGCCTGGAGGTGGTGGACGTTCTTCATTACGACGGCGATTAGCGGCCGCCGTTGCCTGAGAGCGCGCCGTGCCTGTTGACCGTTGAACGCATAGAGGCGAGAGAGCGGCACGTCGTCGCCGCCGTCGTCGAGCACGGCTGACGGGCTCGGCAGCAACAGCCGCCGCCGCTCTCGATCGAGGTCGGCACCGTGGCTGTCGAGCTGGGTGCGCAGCCGCTCAAATGTCTGCTTCCACAGAGAAACCCGCGTACCGGCGAGGACCACGACGGCATCGACGCCCTCGTCGAGGCTAAGCGCGGACACGCCCAGCATCGAGGCCGTCTTCCCGGACTGGATCGACCCCATAACGAGGCCGCGCCGAACCCGCGAGGCTGGCCAGGACGCGTCGCCCGCAGGCCCCGTCCCGAGCACCCCCATGCGCAAGATGTACTTGCTATCCGTCTGGATAACGGTCTTGGAAGTCTCAGACATCGACGAGGCGTCGAGGGCTTCCCGGTAGCCGTCCCACCATGAGCCCACATTGGCACCGACGCCATCGACCGGAGCGAGGTGCACCCTCTCTGTGCGAGGCGCGCTCACGAAGTGGCCTTCACTCAGCTCGGACATTTCCATTTACCGCCCTGAGCGTCTCTACGCCGGAGTAGCCGAAACGCTCCGTCATCGCGGCGGACGCCGCATCACGGTCTACTCCGAGCTCATCGGCGATGAGCAGGGCGATCTTGGCGATGTACTCCCACTGTGTCGCTGTCTGCGTCTTTGCCGGGCGCCGCCACTCCTTGGTGGCGGTCTTCTTTCGCAGGGCTGGCGCCGCGGCCTCTAGGCGGTCCTCGGTCTCCTCGCCAAGCACGCTAGCGCCGATCACAACGCCGAGAAGGCTGCCGACCAGCTGCAGCTCCTGCCACTTCGCACCCTGTTTGGTGTCCTTGAACTTCGGGTCCCACGCCTCGTCGACGGCCGCATGTGCGCGCATGCCTTGGAGCATCAGGAGGAAGGCGTCCCTGATTGTCGCTTCATCACGCAAGGGGTCCTTGGGATCGTTCTCGATGCGTTGAAGGAGCGAGTCGATCTGCCGGGCCGTCGACTGGTGCTTCGGTTGGCCCTTGTTGTCGAGCGAGTCGAGCAGGAGGAGCGAGGAGAGCCACGAGAGCACCTTCGTCCTCCTGTATCGGCTCGTGCCGAAGCCGTACTCGGTCAGGATCTCACTGATCTCCCCGAGGTCGGGCCATGCGCGGACGAGGAAGGGTGCGACGTCGTTCAGCGCGGCACTGTCGCCTGCGGTTACAAGAAGGCCCCGCATGAAGTCGATGTTGTGGTACAGGGCGTTGCGGATCTCCTCCGCGTTCAGGTGCTTGCCCTGCTTGTTGTAGAGGTTGAAGACTTCGTGGATCTGGCGTCGCGACGCCTTGGAGTACTCGATGACGGGAATCTTGTACTCGGAAACGCGCTCGAAAACCTGGCGGATTTCTACGCGATCGTCCGCGATCTCGATCGGACGCCGCCGAATCTCGGTGTAGTACCTGCCCTGGAGATCCGCCAGGTCACCCTCGAGCGGCTTAGCGTTCGTCCGAAGCTTGAACGGGAAGTAGTACTCCCGCTCCTTCGACGCCGTGAGTTGCTCACCACGGAGGTTCCTCCACGCCTTGCGGAAGGCTGGATAGTCCGACCTGAAGAGGGAGACAAGGTCCGTCCCCTCGTGCTCAGCATTCGCTTCCTTGACGACCTCGAGAGCGCGCGGGTGCCGGCCGATGAACCGCAGGATCGCCGTGAGCCGCTGCTTACCGTCAACCACCTCGAAAGGCGCCTCGAACTGATCTTGGGGCTTCAAGACGATGACGGACGGCAAGGGGATCCCGCGAAGGATCGACTCGATCAGCATCTGCGAGTCCTTGGTGGGCCAGACGTCGCCGCGCTGGTAGGACGGGCTGAGGTTTAGCTTTCCCTCTTCCGCCTTGTCACTGAATTCTTGGATTGGCCAGATCTGCGCCTTAGCGGTGACAGGACCACTGCTTTCCTCCTCCTCCTCGGGCGCCTCCTCCCATGCCTCGACCCATCGACCTGTGGCTGCCCCGATAGCGCCCCCCTCAGCCTCGAGGTCCTCGACGAACACCTTCTGCAGCTCCACCGCGCGCTCAGCACGCTCCCGCAGCCGCTCGAGGCCGGCGTCCGACAGGTGCACGTGCCCATCGACCGAATCGACCGCCTCATCCGGCTGCTCAAAGCCCAGTCCTCGGGCCAGCGCCCTCAGGAAATCTTCGGATTTGGTCAACTCAAGGGGCTCGCGGAGCCGGAGCCATCCCTGCACGGTGGCGACCGAGCTCATCCAAGCCGGCGAGGCGAAGTCGACGTCCTCGGGGCGGAAGCCGCTGCCCAGAGGCTCGAACTCGGATGGCACCTCAACCGGTTCTGAGAGCAGCGCAAGCTGCTCGGCGACCGCCATCTCGAGATCCGCCCGCTCGCTGTCTTGTGCTTCATCCACCGTGGACTCAATCAAGTCGTCGCTCCTCATCAGCCCGGATGGTCACTGGGTGCAGCCATCTTCGTGCAAGCGCGGGCCAGTCTATGCGTTCGGACGACATGTGACGTTAAGTGGCTGGTGCACTCCTCGCTGGAAGTTCAGTGTTGGTGTCCACGGAGCGCGCTTGCAGCTTACTAAGCGGCGCAAGTCCCGCCGCCGGGTCCTCGGCACCCCCAGTGGAGCTTCTTGGGCGCGGAGCACGTCAGCCATGTCGCAATGTATGACCACTCGCTCCATGCGCCCAGTTGCCGGCGAGCTCGGGTGCGCAGGCGGCGCCCTAGTCAAGCCACATCCGAGCGGGAACTTGTCACGGAGGGCAACATTCCGCGCCCGGTCGGTCCCGCCAATGCGCGGCCTTGCGCAAGTTCCGGCTAGAGCGTTTGTGCATCACAGACGGAACCGGATAAATCGCACAGCGTTCTGCAGCCCCTTACGCCTCATTCGCCGCCAGACCGGATCGACACAGTGGCGTAGCCTGGTCACGTGACTCAGGACACTCTTTTCAGCAATGGTTGTGTTGGATCTGTTCCGACCAGCAGCCCCGCAGGCCTCGCGGACGTCCCACCGGGCCACTTACAACCCGCCCGAACATTCGCGCGCGAGTTCTTCGCTGCCCTAAAAAGCAACTCGTCCATCCAAGCCGAACTTACCGCAGCCATCCAAGAGTGTTTCCGCCGCTACGACACCGGCCCCTTTGAGAACCGATTTATTGTCGGCGCCGTAGTGGAACAAATTCTCGGAGCTACAGCACGTTCGTTGGGATTTGATGTCGAGAATTCTGGCGCACGCCGCCAAGCGTACGATCTCGAACTTTCGCCAGGGTACGGAATTAGCATTAAGTACACGTCATCAGTCGGTCGGAGCGCACGGGTACGTTTAACCAACAGCCAAGGTGCCGTAGGAGAATGGAACACCGGCACCATCTTCGTACTTGCTGGCATAGGCATCGGGTACGCGGACGTCTATCTGACGCCCGGAGCAACCATTCCTGCGGGCGATGAGAAAAGTCTTGACGTCGCCCTTCGGCCCTTGCTTCATTTTTGGGGCGTCGAGCCCATAAAATCAAAAGCGCCGGAGCCGGAATGGCTTGCAGTCGTCCCCAACACCGAGCCCCGCATGGGTTACTTCCTGCCAATCGCGGTCCCTGCACGGGCAACTGTCCGTTCGCCACGTCTTGCCGGTGATCCCATCGCTCTGGATATTCTCCAGAGCGGGAGGTCTCAGACTCTTCTCGCGCACTTCAAGTGGTCGATCTAGTAGGAGGGACGGTCGGCTTCAGTCACGAACGGCACTTCGACTAATCGGCGGGGCTCCGCACTGCATGGGGGTCGCCGCCGAACAAGCGGCCAATCGTGGCCCTCCAGACGGGGAAGACGAGACCTCACTGACGTTGCACGACGGCGCCTACAATCTTTCCAACGAGCCGCCAGGCACCGCCGGACCGCCCCTTGGCCACACTGACGTGGCGGTGGCCGCGGCTTGCTCGCCGTGAAGCCAGGGATGTGCACCGGTCCACGCCGGTGTGGTGTGGTGAGTGAACCCACCCACGTCCACACCCGGCGCGTGGCGGTCCTTCCCGCGATCTGCTGACTACGTGGTTGGCCAGACTCTGTAGCTGGCTACGGCACGCCTACCTTCGGTGATCTGGGCGCGGGTGATGATGTTGACAACGTAGTCCTTGGGGGAGAGCACGCTCGTCACTGCGATGACGATGAACGTCTCGTCCGTCTGCGCACGCCACCACTCTTTGGGAGTGATGTTAAATACCGTCTGCCCACCCTGGATGCCCTTGACCTCGACATGCAGGACGCGGCCGTCCTTCTCGTACTCGAGGTCATAGCCCACGCCGTCCCGTTGCCTGTCGGCCCGGAAGTCCCATCCACCCTTCTTCATGAAGGCCTGCGCGATCTCGACGGCGCGCTTCTCTGCGAGACTGTCGGCGCGCGGGTCTCGCGTTGGGCGAGGTTCATCGGCCACGTTGCGGGCGTTCTCCAGCCGCCCGTCTTCGTCCTCGGCGTACTCCGGCAGCTCAAGCTCCGTGCCTCCAAGGCGGCCGAGCGGAAGGGCGTCTGGGAGGGCAGCGTCAAAGTCAACGTCCACGACGCCGGTTTCGGTGACAGGGTTCTCGGAGATGACGCGCTGAACCGCGACCAGCGCGCCTGGGTCGGCCGCAGCGAGCGGATGGTCTGGTGGCGTGCTCCCGGTCCCGGCGGTGACGATGGCCGCGTAAGTCTCCCAGGCGATCTCGGTGATGGTGTGCTGGGGGTTTTGCCCGTCGATGTGGACGTCTTCCCGGGGGACGGGGACTTCGAAGGGCACGTAGTCGGCGAGCTGGGCGTCCCATGGGCCCTCCCAGCCAGGTGCGATGTACTCGACCGTGGCATGCGCAACGAGCGCGTCGGGGTTCTCTGTCTTGGAGGTGCTGCAGATGATGACTCGCGAGCCTGGCCCTGCGTCGTTTAGTGCCTGCCGGCCGGTGCCTTCGTTGTCATAGCGATAGTGCCTCTCGTCGGCCTCGTGCCCAGTTCCCACAGGGCCATCTGTGCGGTTGAGGATGAAGCATCGGGGGACGCCTGTCAGGGCGCACCAGATCCGTGAGTAGGCCCGCGCGGTGACGGTTCCTCCGCCCTTGGGGGCGGCTTCGCTCGTGTCCCAGAAGGGGTCGTAGGTCAGCCCGAGTGTCTCGAGCACTTGCTCTGCCTTTCGGTACGTGTCGCGGCCGCCTGTCGGCGCACCGGTGCGAGCCTGTTGGATGGCGTCGAGGAACGCGCCTTCGACAGACCCGCCCGTAGACACCTTCGGCATGTCTATGTCGAGGGTGTCGGTGATGCGCTTTGGAAGGTCCGTCTTCTTCGTGGGACGGTTCACCTTGTGCCCACGGATCATCGGCGTGTGCTGCACGGACATGCGTTCCTGCCTACTTGCTCGTATGGACGAGGCTGCTGGCTGCCTGTCGGTGATGGGGTATGACGTGCCGCATGCTCAGCATGTCGGTGCCAGGTGCGAGAGTTGCGGACTGAAGCAACCGCACGTGCGCGTCTGCGCTGGACCTTGGGCTGGGAGCCATGGCTAGAACTACCGGTACGGAATCGAAGACGTCAACACGCTTGGAGATAGCTGAGAGCTCAGCTAAGCTCGTGAGCATGACCACCGCCTCGGCGCCCTTCACATTTGTTGACCTGTTCGCAGGTATCGGCGGCTTCCACTCGGTGCTGAGCCATGCGGGGGGCCGGTGCGTCTACGTCTCGGAAATTGACGACGCGGCCCGCAGCACCTACGTCCATAACTGGGTGACGCCGCTACCGGAGAAGATGCGTCCGACTATCAACACAGACATCAACCTGGCTACCCCGGATGAGGGTCTTGACCCCGACTTTCCTGAAAATTTTGGCGTCCTTGCGGCAGGTTTTCCCTGTCAGCCGTTCTCGAAGTCAGGCCACCAGCACGGGATGGAGGAGGCTCGCGGAACCCTGTTCTGGAACATCGCCCGGATCCTCGAGGAGCGCCACCCACCGGTAATCCTGCTTGAGAACGTGCGCAACCTGGTAGGGCCGCGGCACAGGCACGAGTGGGACGTGATCATCGATACGCTGCGCGAGCTCGGGTACCGCGTGTCCTCTAAGCCGACGGTCTTCTCCCCACACTTCCTGCCGCCATCGATGGGCGGGACACCACAGGTCCGCGAGCGTGTCTTCATCCTGGGCACCTACATCGGACCAGAGCGCGTCAAGGAGGAGATCAAGACACGGGGCGACGTCCCCCCGACCCTCACCCGCGGGCCGGTCAACGGCTGGGACCCCCGGAACTGGGACGTTGAGTGGGTCCTCGACGACGACGCGGACATCGAGAACATCGACCGATACAGGCTCACCACCGCCGAGACCAAGCCCGAGACCGAGTGGATCAACGTCTGGGACGACCTCGTCCAAAGGATGTGGGCGTACCGAGGTGAGCGGCTGCCTGGGTTCCCGCTGTGGGCCGACGCCTGGGTCCCGGAGAGCTCGCTCAACCCGAACGAACTCGACCTCCTTCCCCCGTGGAAGGCCGACTTCCTGATCAAGAACGCCCGGTTCTACGACCAGCACCGCGACATCATCACGGCCTGGCGTACCGCCAACCCCAACTTCAACCAGTTCCCTCCCTCACGACGCAAGCTCGAGTGGCAGGCGCAGGACGCCACGTCGTTATGGGAGACCGTGATGCACTTCCGGCCTTCAGGTATCCGCGCCAAGGCGCCCACGTACGTGCCCGCCCTCGTGGCCATCACCCAGACATCAATCGTCGGAAAGCGGCGGCGGAAGATCACCCCACACGAGGCGGCCAGGCTCCAGGGCCTCCCGCGGTGGTTCGACTTCGCGAACGCCCGCGAGGCGCTGTCCTACAAACAGGTAGGCAATGGTGTCGCCGCCGGCGCCGCCTGGTACGTCTTCCGCGCCCACGTGGAGCGCGACCAAGACGACCTCCCCAGAGCCCTCGTCCGGGCGGTCCTGGACGCCCCGCTGAACCCAACGGGTGATGCTTTGTCGCCTGAGGCGTTCGCCTTCGAGGCCGAGTTGGACCGGGAGAGCCAGGAGCTGCTGGTGGGATGATTTCGTTGTGGCCGGCGAGAGGTGGGTCAGCACCACGGAGGGGCACCACCTCGCCGGCCGCCGGAAGGCCGGCACTGCGCCGGAGCTCAAGCTCAGGCGGGCGATCCATGCGGCCGGGGGTAGATTCCGCGTCCAGCGGCGCCTCGCACCCGGCTGCACCCCTGACATCGTCCTGCCCAGGCGCCGGCTAGCAGTTTTCGTCGACGGGTGCTTCTGGCACGGCTGTCCTGAGCATGGGCGCAAGAAGGCCTGGACCGGTCCCAACGCGGATCTGTGGGCCCAGAAGATGCGACGGAACCAGGAGCGCGATGCCCACTCGACAGCCATCGCCGAGGCGCTGGGCTGGACCGTGATGCGGTTCTGGGAATGCCAGATCAATTCCGACCCAGCTATAGTCGCGGGCCAAATTCTGGCCGCCGAACCCTTTAGACACTAAGGGGCGGCCGCCTTCGACCCATTTGACTCGACATCAGGGTACCCGCCGAAGTGGCAGCTCGTGTTAGCTGGTGGTGTCAGCGCACCCGGCACTTGCTGCGGGGCCGCCTCGAGGTCATCTTGGTGCCCGGCGTATGCACTGCCTGCCAGCCAGACCCGGATCCCCTGCCTGCTTCAGCGGCAGATCGACGCCGCCGCCGAGGTCATCAACATGGCCCCGGCCATCCTCGGAGTCTCGGGCAGGCGGCACCAATCGGTATGGAAGCAAATGACGCGCTACTTTCCGGGACCTGCGCCGCCGCCCTTGCCCGGACCCTTGTTGGTCTTGTGCTGTCCCTTCCCGGTCGCGCTCTTGCCGGCTTCCTTGTTTGCTCCTGGTGCGTCCTTCGAAGCGCCGGAACCGCGATTGGAGGGGTCGTTGGGGAGCGGCTGCTCGGCGGTGGGAACCGGGTCCATCTCCGCCGGTGTCGTCGCGGGTGCGGCCGGAGCCGGGGCCACTTCCGCCGGTGTCAGCGCGGGCGCGGCCGGGGCCGGTGTCTCGCTCGGCGCGGGGGGCGGGGCGACAGAAATCGGTGTGGCTCCGGGTGAGGACTCGGTCGGAGCCGGTTCCTGGGTCACCGCCTGCTTCGGGACCACGCTCGTGACGGCCCTCTCCGCAGGCCCGTGATCGCTCATGGCATTGACGGAGACCAGGGTCACTGCGACGGCGGCGAGCCCGGCCACCACGACCGGCACTCGCCTCTTCGAGCGCCGGGCGTCCGTGGGCGGCACCCACGCGGGCACCCCGGGATCATCCGGCTCCTCGGCCGGCAAAATGCTTGGGGTGGCCGCCGTCGTGGTCGTGGCGGTCGGCGGGAGCACGAAGGTGGCAGCCGTCGGGGCAGGTCCGAGCCCCGACCCGGGGGCGTCGGTCGTCGCTGTGCCCGCCGTCGGCAGGCCCGGATAGGCGGTCGCGGCCGTCATCGGTGAGACGGCATGCGGGGCCGCTGTGATGGGCGAGAGGGCGTGGGACGCGGCCGTCATCGGCGAGACGGGGTGCCGGGCCGCAGTCGGCGCCCCCGAAACCGCGTCAGGAATCACGGTCACCGAGCCGACGAACCCGGTTGCCGCGCCGGTCCCGGCCGTCGCGGCGGCCATGGCACCGACCGCGGCCGGCAGCCCGGCCCCGAAGCGCTCCGTTAGCTCACCGAGCACCTCCTGGACCTCGGTCGCGGACGGCCGCGCGTCCGGGTCCTTGGCGAGCAGCCCGGCCACGAGCCGGTCGAGCTCGTCGGGCGCGTCCGGGCAAAACTTCTTCAGCCGCGGCGCCTCGATGTACGCGTGCTGATGGAGGATCGCGACGGGCACCTCGCCGGTGAACGGCGGCTGGCCGGCGACCAGCGTGGTAAGCAGGCAGCCGAAGGCGTACATGTCCGTGCTGCGCGTAACGCTCTCGGCGCGCGCCTGCTCCGGCGCCATGTACTCCGCGGTGCCGAGCGTGGTCCCGGGGGCGGTCAGCGACGACGCGGACTGGTACTCGAAGGCGGCGATCCCGAAGTCGACGACGGTGACCTTGTCGCCGTCGACCAGGATGTTCGCCGGCTTGACGTCCCGGTGCACGATGCCCGCGGCGTGGGCGGCCGTGAGCGCGCCGGCGACCCGGCCCGCGATCCGGAGCGCCTCGTCCACCCGCAGCGGGCCGTCCTGCAGCACCGCGGCGAGATCCCGGCCGCGGAGCCGCTCCATGACGATGTAGGCGATATCCCCGTCGACTCCGGCGTCGTGCACGGTGACGATGTCGGGATGCTCGAGGGCCGCGGTCGCCACGGCCTCGCGGCGCAGCCGGTCCCCGAGCGTCGGGTCGCTGACTGCGCCGACGTCGACGACCTTGACGGCCACCCGCCGCCCCAGGACCAGGTCGATCCCCCGCCACACCTCGGCCATCCCGCCGCGGCCGAGCCGGCGGTCCAGCTCGTAGCGGTCGGCGAGAATGGTGGGGGGCACGCTGGCGAGTATGTCCGAGGCCAGACATAACGGCACGCCGGGGCGGGAATAGTCCCCCTACACCGCCAGCAGCTCCCGGATGTCCCCGGCGCTCAGCGGCGCGGCCAGCGCTCCGCCCTCGTCGATGACCTTGTCGAAGAGGTCACGCTTGCGGGCCTGCATGGCGAGCACCTTCTCCTCGATGGTGTTCTCGGCGACGAGCCGGTAGACCATGACGTTCTTGTCCTGCCCGATGCGGTGCGCGCGGTCCACGGCCTGCGCCTCCGCGGCGGGGTTCCACCAGGGGTCGAGGACGAAGCAGTAGTCGGCCTCGGTGAGGTTGAGGCCGGTGCCGCCGGCCTTGAGGCTGATGAGGAACACCGGGGCGTCGCCGGTTTTGAACCCGGCGACCCGGCTCGCGCGGTCGCGGGTGCGGCCGTCGAGGTAGCAGTACTCGATGCCCGCGGCGTCGAGCCGGCCCCGCACGGTGGCAAGGAAGCGGGTGAACTGGCTGAACACCAACGCCCGGTGCCCGCCGGCGACGACCTCCTCGAGCTGCTCGAGGAACACGTCCGCCTTGCTCGAGCGCACCTCGGCGTACTCCTCGTCCACGAGCGACGGGTCGAGGCTCAGCTGCCGCAGCAGGGTGAGCGACCTCAGGATGGTGAACCGGTTCTTCTCGACGTCGTCCAGGAGGCTGAGGATCTTGCGCCGCTCGCGCTGGAGGTGGGTGTCGTAGATCTTACGGTGCCGGGGGTTGAGCTGGACGCGCAGGACCTGCTCCTGCTTGGGCGGCAGGTCGGTGGCCACCTGCTCCTTGGTGCGGCGGCGGATGAACGGCCTGATCCGCCGGCGCAGCGTGGCGAGCTTTTCTGCGTTCCCGCGCTCGATTGGCTTGCGGTAGAGCTCGGCGAACGTCCCGGGGTCGGGGAACATCCCGGGCGCCACGATGGAGAGCAGCGCCCACAGGTCCATGAGGCTGTTCTCCAGCGGGGTCCCGGTGATCGCGAGCTTGAACGGCGCCCTGAGCCGGCGGGCGCACTGGTACGTCTTGGCCTGGTGGTTCTTGACGAACTGGGCCTCGTCGAGGATGAGGCCACCCCACGCCAGGGCCCGGTAGGCGGCCTCGTCGATGCGGAAGAGCGCGTAGGAGGTGACGACCAGGTCGGCGCCCGCGACGTCGTCAGCGAGGGCCCGTCCGGCCTTCTTCTGCGTCTGGGTGACGACCACGACGCGCAGGTCGGGCGCGAACCGCCGCGCCTCGTCCGCCCAGCCGGCCACCACCGAGGTGGGCGCGACGACGAGCGCGGGCGCGGTGAGGCTGCCGCTCTCCTTGGCCCGCAGCAGGGCGGCGAGGGTCTGCACGGTCTTGCCCAGGCCCATGTCGTCGGCGAGGATCCCGCCGAGGCCGGCGTCCCACAGGTGGCTCAGCCACGCGAACCCCTCGGCCTGGTACGGGCGCAGCGTGGCGCGGAGCCCGGCGGGCACGACAGCCGGGTCCGCGCCGCCCTCGTCGGCCAGGAGCCGGGCGACCGCGCCGCTCCACCGGGCGCTCTGCTCCTCGACCACGCCGAGCGCGGCGAGCTCCGACCACAGGGCCGCCTGGTACGCGGTCACCCGCAGCTTCTCGGAGTGCTTGTCCGTGAGGAAGCCGGCCTCCTCGATGAGCCGGCGTAGCTCGTCGAGCTCGGGACGGTCGATGCGGAAGTAGGTGCCCGAGAGGAGGACCAGGTGGTTATCCCGGCGGGCGAGCGCGGTGAAGAGCTTCTCGAACGGGATCCGCTCGCCCTCGATCTCCACGGTGACGCCGAGGTCGAACCAGTCGTCGTCGGCGGAGTCGGTGGCGGAGACGCGGATGACCGGCGCCGCGTCCGAGCGGCGGTACTCCGCGGGCGTGCCGACGACGTCGACGGCGACGCCCTGCTCGCGCAGGCCGGGCAGCACCTCCTCGGTGAAGATGGCGGCGTCGACACCCTGCAGCCGGTGCGTCGGCGCCGGCCCGGTGCGTCCGGGGCCCGCGCCGAGGTCCGCCGGGATCGTGAGCGCGCGCAGCAGGCGCTGCTCGGCGCCGCGGTCGCGTCCCGGCCCGCCCGCCGCGTCGAGCGGCACGCGGCGGACCATGTCGCCGACGTCGTAGCGGAACTCCCACGCGAGCGTGAGCTCATGGTCGTCGGCGTAGGTCAGCGTCAGGCCGAGGACCGGCGCGGCAACCGTGGGCAGGTCCACGGAGCCGTCGGTGGAGCGGACGGGCAGGAGCCGGCGCACGGTGGGGTAGTACTCGGCGAGGAACCGCTCGACGTCGGCCGCCGGGACGTCCAGCTCGCCGGCCACCACCAGGCCCGCGGCCTTCGGGGTCAGCGGTCGCGCGAGCGGCGCCAGGACGAGCCCGACGGCCGGGTCGCCCGAGTCGAGGACGACGCCGTGGGCGGGCCGGCCCACGAGCGACGCGCCACCGCCCCCGACGTGGACGGGGGCCAGCCCGGGCAGGTCCGCCACGGGTACGACGGTCAGGTCTCCGTCGTCGTCCCGGGTGAGCTCCAGGGCGACGGTGGCCGGGGCGTCCGCGACCACCACGGGGCCCGCCGCCCCCCGCGCCGGGACCAGCGGGACGCCGGCGTCGGCCACGGCGCGCAGCAGCGGCCACAGGGCCGTCCCGAACTCGTCGAGGAACACGGGGTTGTCGGAGTACGCCGACGCGGAGGGCCGGTGCGCCTGGTGGAGGGCGTGCAGCGCCTCGCGGTGCCGCTCGACCCGGTTGTGCAGCGCCCAGCGGAACGCGAGGTCGCGCCAGCTGACACCGCTGCGCACCCAGGCGCTCTTCCTCCCCGGGACCACCGGGCGCAGGCGGATGCGCACGCGGTCGGGCGCACCGCGCCAGCCGGGCTCGACGACGGTCTCGAGCTGCAGCCCGATGGGCACCTCGCCGCCGTCGACCTGGTCGTCCTCGACGACGTCGGCGAGCATGCGCTCCCAGGCGGGCGCCGTCCGGCGCAGCGACGAGAGGTCGTCGCGGGCGGCGGCGAGGACCGCCGCGACATGCTTGCAGTCCACCGCCATCGGGCAGGTGCACCGCCCGGTGCTGAGCCGGGTCCCCGCGGCGTCGCCGACCTGGACGATGGTCTGGTACGGCACGGTGGCCGTGCCGTCGACGGCGGCGAACAGCACCCGGCGTCCCGGGTCGGACGTGAGCCAGCTAACCCGGCCAGCGCGGGCGTACGCGAGGCCCCGCGCGTACACGGGGTCCCCGACGGCGGCGCGGATCTGGTCCTCGCCGGGCAGGTCCGGCCAGGTGCGCAGGTCCGCGAGCGCGGGGCGGGTGGTCATGCCTCTCAGGGTAGGTGCCGCCACCGACACGTCCTCCCGGGTACTCACCGGGCCGCCGTCGGGCCGGCGCGCGGCCCACGGGCGGGCGCCCCGCCGGCGAGGTCGCGGCAATCCCGGGGGCGGCGAGCCGGCGCGGCAATCTGGCGGCCGGTGAGCCGGCGCGGCCTAGTGTGGCCGCATGAGCGACGCACGCCCGGAACCCACGACGGCGACGACCCTGCGCATCGGCGCGCACGTGCGCCACGACGACCCCGTGGCCGCGGCCCAGGCGCGCGGCGCCACGCTGAGCCAGTTCTTCATCGGTGACCCGCAGGGCTGGAAGAAGCCCGTGGTGGAGTACGACGGCGGCGCCCCCGCCCTCCGGGCCGCCGCGCAGGAGGCGGGCGTCGACCTCTACGTCCACGCGCCCTACGTCCTCAACGTCGCGACGCTGAACAACCGAATCCGGATCCCCAGCCGCAAGCTGCTGCAGCAGCAGATGGACGCCGCCGCGGAGGTCGGCGCGGCCGGGCTGATCATCCACGGCGGCCACGTCTCGTCGGACGCCGAGCTCGAGAACGGCTTCGACAACTGGCACAAGGCGGTGGACCGGACCGACCTCAAGGTCCCGCTCCTCATCGAGAACACCGCGGGCGGCAACCACGCGATGGCGCGCCAGCTCGACCGCATCGCCCGGCTCTGGGACGCGATCTCCTCGGCGGACGGCTTCGACCGGGTCGGGTTCTGCCTCGACACCTGCCACGCGCACGCCGGCGGCAACGACCTGACCACGGTCGTGGACCAGGTCCGCGCGATCACCGGGCGCATCGACCTCGTGCACCTCAACGACAGCCGCGACGCCTTCAACTCCGGCGCCGACCGCCACACGAGCCTCGGCGAGGGCAGCATCGACCCGGACGAGCTGGCCGGGGTGGTTCGCGACGCCGGCGCCCCGGTCGTGTGCGAGACCCCGGGCGGCCCCGAGGAGCACCAGGCCGACTTCGCCTGGCTGCGCGCCCGGCTCTGAGCCGAGAGGTCGCACCCCGCCGCTACGGTGGTGAGCGGCCCGCCGCACGGCGCGACCGCCGTCGACCCGCAGGAGGCACCATGTCGCAGGACCCGCAGCCCACGGACCCGGCCGCCCCGCGGCCGACCGGCACGCTCACCCAGGCGCCGGCGGGCCGGGTCCTCTCGCTCCGCCGCACGCTCGCCGACCCGCCCGAGACCGTGTGGGCCACGCTCACCGAGTCCGACCGGACGGCTCGATGGTTCGGCAGCTGGACGGGCACGCCCGGTGCGGGGAACACGATCCAGGTCGCGATGTCGTTCGAGGAGGGATCGGACCCGGTCGACGTCCGGATCGTGGCGTGCGAGGCGCCGCGCCACCTGGAGATGACCGTGGACAACCCGGCCGGAGGGTGGCACCTGGAGGTCTGGCTCACCGGGTCGGACGGCGGCACCAGCGTCGAGCTCGTCCACCACCTCCCGGAGGACGCGCCCGTCGCCGAGATCGGGCCCGGCTGGGAGTACTACCTCGACAACTTCGTCGCCGCGCACACCGGCGGCCCGGCCGTCAGCTTCGACGACTACTACCCCGCGCAGCGCGACTACTACGCCGGGCTCTGACGACGTCGACCCGGGGTCGGTGCCTACGCCCGCTCCAGCAGCACCACCACCTCGTAGTGGGCGGTGTGCGGGAACATGTCGAGGACCCGCGCGCGCCGCGGCCTGAGCGAGGGCATGGCGTCGAGGTCGCGCGCCAGCGAGACGGCGTTGCAGCTGGAGTAGATGACCTGTCGGGCGGCGGAGGACTCCAGCCAGCCGGCCAGCTCCGCGCCGATGCCGCGCCGCGGCGGGTTGACGATGACCAGGTCGGGGGCGTCGTCGGCGGCGAGCGCGAACGCGGTGGCGTCGTCGGCCTCGAAGCGCACGCGGCGCAGGCCGGCGTCCCGGCGCGTCAGCTCCGCGGAGGCGATGGCCTCCGGGCTGACCTCGATGCCGGTGACGTCGCGCGCCGGGTCGGCGACGTGCAGGGCGAAGCCGCCGACGCCGCAGTACAGGTCCCACACCGACGCCGGCGCCGCCTCGTCCACCCAGTCCCGCGCCTGGCGGTACAGCGCCGCGGCGACGTCGGTGTTGGTCTGGAAGAAGCTCTGCGGGCGCAGGTGCAGGTCGATGCCGTTGAGGCCCATGCGCAGCGTCTCCTGCTCGGTGAGCACGATCTCCCGCTCGCCCTCCAGGACCGCCTTGTGCTCGGGGTGGAGGTTGACGGAGACCACCCGCAGCTGGGGCAGCGCCGCCAGCAGCGCGGGCAGGTGCTTGCGGATCCGGCCGACCGGCTCCTCGGAGCGCAGCACGAACCGGAGCATGAGCTCGCCGTCGGGCGACTCGGTGACGAGCAGGTACTTCAGCTCGCCGCGGCGGCGGGGCACGTCGTAGGGCGTGAGCCCGGCCCTCGTGATGAAGTCGGCGAGCGCGGGGAAGCACCCCTGCAGGCGGGCCGAATACAGCCCGCACTCGCTCAGGTCCACGCCGCGGCCCTCGGCGTCGAGGATGCCCAGCGTGGGCCGCTGAACCGTGCCGCCCACGACCATCTTGGCCTTGTTGCGGTAGGCCGACTCGCGGCTGGCCACGGGCGGCAGCCACTGCACGCCCGGGTGGGCGGCCAGCAGGTGCCGGCAGTGGCGCTCCTTGCCGCCCAGCTGGGCGGCGTACGGCTGCTCGAGGAGGGCGCAGGACCGGCACCGGCCGGCGTCGAAGTAGGAGCACTGCATAGACCAGCCAGCGTAGGCGCCGCGCGGGCGCCGGTCCGCGATCGTGAGCCGTTCCACAGGCGGACGACGGCGGGCGACAGCGCCCGCCGTCGTCCTCGCCGGGCCGCGCCGCCCGCCCGCCGGCCCGGACCTACCGGGCGGCTCAGCCGGGCAGGACCACCACGCCGTCGTCGTCGCTGACCAGGTGCGCGCCCGGGGTGAACGTCGCCCCGCCGAACGTCACGACGACGTCGCGCTCCCCCGCGCCAATCTTGCTGCTCTTGCGGGGGTTCGAGCCGAGGGCCTTGATGCCCAGGTCGAGGCCGCCGAGGAGGGCGACGTCGCGCACGGCGCCGTTGATGACCACGCCGGCCCAGCCGTTGCGCACCGCGCTGGCGCCGATCATGTCGCCCATGAGCGCGGTGTGCACGGAGCCGCCGCCGTCGACGACGAGCACCCGGCCCTCCCCCGGTTCGGCGAGCACGGCCTTGACCATGGCGTTGTCCTCGTGGCACCGGATGGTGACGACGGTGCCGGCGAAGCTCGCCCGGGCCCCGTACTGGCGCAGCTGCGTGTCGCAGGACTGCAGGGACTCCTCGTGCTCGTCGTACAGGTCGGCGGTGCCGGGCCCGGTCACGACGGCTCCCCCTGCTTGACCGCCAGGACGGGGCAGCTGGCCTCGAGGAGGATGCGCTGGGAGTTGCTGCCCAGCAGCAGCTTGCCGACGGGGCTGCGGTGGCGCAGGCCGATGACGATGAGGTCGGCGCGGTGCTCCTGGGCGGCGCCCAGGACCTCGTCCGCGGCGGAGCGCCCGCGCACCGGCTGCAGCAGCAGGTGCTCGACGCCCGCCTCCCGCAGGTGTCGGTCCGCCGAGTCGAGGTCCGCGTCGGAGACGATCCGCGGGTCGGCCGCCGCCTCGCCGCGCGAGGAGTTCACGACGATGAGCAGCGCCTCCTCCTTGCGGGCGAGGTCGGTGGCGTGCCGGAAGGCGGCCTGGCCTTCGGGGGTGGGGATGTAGCCGACGACGATCTTCATCTCTGCTCCGTGGGGGTGGTCGGGGTGGACTCGAGGGACTCGTCCGTGAGTTCCACGCGGGCGGCCGTGCCGCCGTCCGCCTGGGCGCCGATACCGGCCGTGCCGCCGTCCGCCCGGGCGCCGATACCGGCCGGGGCGACGCCCGTCTCCCGGTCAGTGGCGGGGGGCACGCCCGGGGACGTCGTGCCGCGGGCGCGGCGGACGCCGGCGGCGAGGAACGGCCAGGCCAGGATGATCGCGATGATCCCGTAGACGACGAGGGCGAGCGGCTCGTCGAACAGCCCGGACGGGCTCCCGGCGGACAGCTGCAGCGCCTGCCGCAGCTTGCCCTCGGCGAGCGGGCCGATGATCACGCCGATGATGAGCGGCAGCACCGGCAGCCCGTACCGGCGCATCAGCAGCCCCAGCAGCCCGAAGACCAGCAGCAGCAACAGGTCGAACCACTGCATGTTCACCGAGTACGCGCCCAGGGTGGCGAAGAAGAGGATGCCCGCGTACAGGTACGGCCGCGGGATCTGCAGCAGCTTGGCCCACGCGGGCGCGAGCGGCAGGTTGATCAGCATCAGCAGCGCGTTGCCGATGAACAGCGAGGCGATCAGGCCCCACACCAGCTCGGGCTCACGCTCGAACAGCAGGGGCCCGGGCTGGATATTGAACTGGATGAACGCGGCAAGCATGACGGCGGCGGTGGCGTTCGTCGGCAGGCCGAGGGCGAGCATCGGCACGAGGGTGCCCGCGGCGGAGGCATTGTTCGCCGCCTCCGGCCCGGCGACGCCCTCAATGGCGCCGTGCCCGAACTCCTCCGGGTGCTTGGACAGCCGCTTCTCGGTGACGTAGGACAGGAATGTCGGGATCTCCGCACCGCCGGCGGGCAGCGCCCCGAACGGGAACCCGAGGGCGGTGCCGCGCAGCCACGGCTTCCACGAGCGCCCCCAGTCCTTCTTCGACATCCACGGCCGCCCCACGGGGATGACCGCGGCGGAGGACCGGCGCAGGTGCGCGGCCACCCACAGGGCCTCGCCGACGGCGAAGATCGCCACGACCATGACCACGATGTCGATGCCGTCGGCCAGCTGCGGCTCGCCGAAGGTCAGGCGCGCCTGCCCGGTGACCGGGTCGAGCCCGACGAGCCCGATGCCCAGGCCGAGCGCGAGGGAGGAGAACCCGCGCACCCGGGAGGAACCGAGCACCGCGGTGACGGCCACGAGGGCGAGCAGCATGATCGCCAGGTAGCTGGGCGCCCCGAGGGCGATGGCGAAGCGCACCACCACGGGCGCGAAGAACGCCAGCAGCGCGGTGCCGATGGTGCCGGCCACGAAGGAGCCGATGGCCGCCGTCGCCAGCGCCTGGGCGGCCCGGCCGGCCTTGGCCATCTTGTGGCCCTCGATGGCCGTGACCACCGTGGCGGACTCCCCGGGGGTGTTGAGCAGGATCGAGGTGGTCGACCCGCCGTACATGCCGCCGTAGTAGATGCCGGCGAACATGATGAAGGCGCTGGTCGGCTCGAGCGCGAAGGTGACCGGCAGCAGCAGCGCGATGGTCATGGCCGGGCCGAGGCCCGGGAGCACGCCGACGGCGGTGCCGAGCAGCACGCCGATGACGGCGTACAGCAGGTTGATCGGGGTCGCGGCGGTCACGAAGCCGTCCGCGAGCGCGTTGAGGACGTCCATCTAGAGCACCCCCTCGAGGATCCCGGCGGGCAGGTGGATGCCCAGGCCGAGGTAGAAGCCGTAGAAGGTGACCAGGGCCATCGCCAGGGAGATGAGCAGGTCGCGGACGTAGTGTCGGCCGCCCAGGGCGACAACGGACCCGAAGAACAGCAGGGTGCCGGAGAGCACCCAGCCGAGGGTGTCCACGAGCAGGATGTTCGCGGCGAACACCGCGATCAGGGGCACGACCGTGCGCCAGTCGGTGGGGTGGGTCAGGTCCACGTCCTCACCACCCTCGGCCTCGCCGCGGCCGCCGCGCAGGACGTCGATCGTCAGCACGACCGCGCAGACGAACAGCAGCCCAGCGACGACGTAGGGCACGACCTTCGGCCCGATGGGGTCGGACTGGGAGTACGGGGCGTGCAGCCCCAGCGCGTCCACGAGGACGACGGCGCCGACCACCCCGAGCAGGGCGGCGACACCCAGCTCGGAGCGGCCGGTCGCACGCCGCGTCGCCGTAGTCGGGGCGGTCATGCCAGCCCGAGCTCCGTGAGGACGTCGGCGACGCGCTTGTCCTGCTCGGTCAGGAAGGCGCCGAACTCGTCGCCGGTGATGAACGCGTCGGTCCAGCCGTTCTTCTCCAGCGCCTGCTCCCACTCCGGCGTGTCGTGCATGGTCTCCAGCGCCGCGATCCAGGCGTCGCGGTCGGCGTCCTCGATCTCCGGCGGGGCGACGATGCCGCGCCAGTTGGTGAAGACCAGGTCGATGCCCGAGTCGGTGAGGGTGGGGGCGTCGATCCCCTCGACCGCCTCCTCGCTGGAGACGGCGAGGACACGGATCTCCCCGGTCTCGATCTGGTCCTTGAACTCGCCCGCGCCGGAGGTGGCGAAGTCGAGCTTGCTCCCCAGGATGGCGGGCAGGAGGTCACCACCGCCGTCGTAGGAGACGAAGTTGACCTGGGTCGCGTCGATCCCGACCGCCTGGGCCAGCTGCATGGGCAGGAGGTGGTCGGGCCCACCCGGGGAGGAGCCGCCGCCGACGCTGAGTCCGGCCGGGTCCGCCTTCCAGGCGGTGACCAGGTCGTCGATGGTCTGGAACGGGGAGCCGGCCGGCACCATGATCGCGCCGGGCTCCTCGATGAGCTTGGCCAGCGGGGTGGTCTCGGTCAGGGTGGCCTCGGACTTGTTGGTGTAGCTCGCGCCGACCACGCCCAGGCCCATGAGCATGGCCAGGTCGCCGTTGCCGGCCTCGGAGACGGTCCGGGCGAGGCCGACGGTGCCACCGGCGCCCTCGAGGTTGAAGACCTCCAGGCCGGAGGAGATCTTGGCCGCCTCCATGACCTGCGCGGCGGTGCGGGCGGTCTGGTCGTAGCCGCCGCCGGGCGAGTTGGGGACCATGATCCGCTTGTCGGTGAGGACCTCCGTGGCCGTGGCGGAGGCGGTGCCGGGCTCGGCTCCCGCGTCGTCCTGGCCGCCGGTGACGCCGCAGGCCGTCAGGGCGAGGGCGGCTCCGGCGAGGAGGGCGGGGATCTGGAGCACGCTGCGTCGTCGCATCGTCGAGCCTCTTCTCTGAGGTGGTGAAGGGAACGCCGCAATCCTGACCCGGCGCCCCGGCCGGGTCACCATTGCGGTCGCAAAGGACGTTGAGTTCTTTGTGGTCGCGGGCCGGGCCGTCCCGGGAGACCGGAACCCGCCCACGGAGGTGGCACCATAACGGGGTCGGTCCCCCGTCCGGCGCGGGACGGGTGCGCACGAGGAGGTGGCATGGGCAGGCGGATGACGCTCGCCGGGCAGCTCCTCGCCCTCCAGCTCCTCGTCGTGCTGCTGGTGGTGGCGGTGGTCGGCGGCCTGTCCTTCTCCCAGACCGGTCGGCAGGTGGAGCGGACGGAGAGCCGCCGCGCCCTGTCCGCGGCGGAGAACCTCGCCGGCAACGCCACCGTCCGCGGCCTGCTGCCCTCCGCGCTGCCCGGCGGCAGCGCCGCGCTCGCGGCGGTCGGCGAGACGGTCCGCACCGTCTCGGGCTCGACGTCGGTGACGCTGCTCGGTCCGGACCGGACGGTCCTCGAGTCCTCGCGCCCCGACGACGTCGGCACGGTGCTCCCCCACGACGCCCCCGGCCGGGTCGAGGGCCGGTCCTGGTCCGGGCCCGTGGCGGGCCGTTCCGCCGTCGCCGCCGAGGTCCCCGTGCTGGCCGACGACGGGCGCCTCATCGGCACCGCCCGGGTGGGCCGCGACCTTCCCTCGGTCGGCGAGCGGCTCGCCCTCGCAGGCCCCGACCTGCTGGCCTACGTGGGGCTCGCGACGACCATCGGCGTCATCGGCTCCACGATGCTCTCGCGGCGGATCAAGCGCCAGACGCTCGGGCTGGAGCCCACGGAGATCGCGGGGCTCGTCGAGCACCGCGAGGCGCTGCTGCACGGCATCAAGGAGGGCGTGCTCGCCCTGGACCAGGCCGGGCGGGTGACCCTCCTCAACGACTCGGCGCGTCAGCTGCTGGCCCTCCCGGCGGACGCCGTCGGCCGTCCGCTGGACGAGCTGACGGGGGACCCCGAGCTGCGCGAGGCCCTGACCCAGGACGTGGCGGCCCCGGACCGGCTCATCCTGGTGGGGCCGCGCCTGCTCGTGCTCAACCGGATGCCCGTGCGCTCGCACGGCGCGTTGCTGGGTTCGGTCACGACGATGCGGGACCGCACGGAGGTGCAGGCCATGGAGCGGGCGCTGGACACCTCACGCCGCGCGACCGGCACGCTCCGGGCCCAGACGCACGAGTTCTCCAACCAGCTGCACACCATCTGGGGTCTGCTCCAGCTCGGCGAGTACGGCGAGGCCGTGCGGTTCGTCGAGGGCGTGAGCCACCACCGGGAGAGCCTGTACGCGCAGGTCACCGAGCGGGTGTCGGACCCGCCCATCGCGGCGCTGCTCATCGCCAAGGACTCCCTGGCGGCCGAGCGGGGGGCGAAGCTGCAGCTCGCGGCCGGTTCGCGCGTGGACAGGGTCGACGAACCCCTCTCCCGCGACCTGGTCACCGTGGTCGGGAACCTCGTCGACAACGCCCTCGACGCCGTCGCGGGGACGGCGGAGCCGCGCGTGGAGGTCTCCCTGGTCGAGGACGAGGAGGCCGTCACCGTCCGTGTCCACGACTCGGGGCCCGGTGTGGACGACGCCGCCTCGGACCAGCTCTTCCGCAGCGGCTACTCCACCAAGGAGTCCCAGGACGCCGGCGGGCGCGGCTACGGCCTGGCGCTCGTGCGGCTCGTGTGCCGACGGCGCGGGGGCGACGTCACGGCGCACAACGACGACGGGGCGGTCTTCACCGCCCGGCTGCTGAAGACACAGGTGGAGGCGCAGGCGTGATCGGGGTACTCATCGTCGACGACGACTACATGGTCGCGAAGATCCACGAGGGCTTCGTCAGCCGGTGCGAGGGGTTCGAGGTGGTCGGCGTCGCGCACGACCCGGCGGCCGCGGTGGCGGCCGCCGGGCGGCTCCGGCCGGACCTGGTGCTGCTCGACGTCTACCTGCCGGGCGCGACGGGCCTCGACATCCTCGGGCCGCTGCGCGAGGCGGCGCCGGACATGGACGTCATCGTCGTCACCGCGGCGCGGGAGGCGGAGACCGTCAAGCGGGCGGTGCGCGGCGGGGCGGTGCAGTACCTCATGAAGCCCTTCGCCTTCACCGACCTCCAGCAGCGGCTCCAGCACTACCGCGACACCCACCGCGCGCTCGCGCCCGGCGCCGAGCCGGCGCAGACCGACGTCGACCGCCTCTTCGCGACCCCGGTCGGCGCCACCCCGAGTGGCTCGGCCCCGCTGCCGAAGGGCCTGAGCCCGGAGACGCTGCAGCTCGTCGAGCAGGTGCTCGCCGCGTCGGAGGGCGATCTCTCGGCGGCCGAGGCCGCCGAGCTCGCGGGCATCTCCCGGGTGAGCGCGCGGCGCTACCTCGAGCACCTGGCGGCGGCCGGCAGCGCGGAGGTGCGGCTGCGCTACGGCGAGGTGGGCCGGCCGGAGCGGCGGTACGCCGCGCGCTGACGCGGCGGCGGGCGGCGCCGCGTGGGCGAGGAGCACCTCGCCGACCGCGGAGACGTGCAGGGGCAGCCGGCCACCGACGCGCGCCGCGCGGGGGACCCGCTTGGAGCTGTAGATGCGGTCCACGAACAGCACGTCCGGGCCGGACCGGATCGCCAGGTGCGTGGTCTCCTGGGTGAAGCCGAAGAGGTCCTGGAGGATCGGGCGGGCGCGGTCACGCATCTGCCGGCTTCGTTCGGCGCCTTCACGCGGGAAGGCCGACCGCGGCCAACGACATCGTCGTCGTGCCGGTCCCAGGCCGTTCACGGCTGAGGGCCCGGTCCAGGCGGGTCGTGCAGGCCCGATGTCAGTGGGGTGGTCCATCGTGGACGTGACAGCAGGAGTCAGGCAGAAGGGGGAACGACATGACCGCCATCACGCTCGAGGCCGAGGCCAGGCTCGAGACCGAGGCCCTGTGGGCGGTGGCAGAGAGCGCGCGCACGGGCTCCATCGATGCGCTGGCCGACTGCGCCCGCGTCTGGTGCACGTCCTCGCCCGGGCCCGCTCGCGTCGTCGGCGGCTTCTGCGAGCACTGCGGCGCGCGGGACCACGACGACCTCTGAGCGCCGGCGCCGCCACCGTTCCGGGTCTCCGGCGCGCCCGGTGACGACCGTCGCGGCAGACCGCTGCGACGACGGACGTGGCGGGCCCCAGCGCGCCGGGGCCCGCCACACTCAGCGGTCCGCGTACATGAGGGAGCCCGGCGTGGTCAGGGTCTCGCCGGTCTCCAGCCAGGTCTTCAGGCCGGAGAGGATCATCGGCCAGCCGCCGTAGAGCTGGTCGTTGGCGCCCTCGCGCAGCTGGTCGTGGGTGACGGTGAGCCGGCAGGAGTCGGCCACCTTCTCGATCTCCCAGGTCACGCGCGAGAAGCCCTCCTCCTTCACGTCGTCGCCCCACAGGGCACGCAGGGTGTGCACGAGCCGGCGGGGCGGGTCGATCTCGAGGACCTCGCCGTCGCCGAGGAGGCCGCGCTCGGATGCGGGGTGAACCATCTCCACCCGCGAGCCCACCGTCCAGTCGGAGCGCACCCGGGCGCCGAAGTTGTACTTCGCCCGGATCTCGCCGTCGGTGATCGCCTCCCACAGCCGCTCGGGCGTGGTGCGGATGTAGATCTCGAAGACCTTCTCCATCGGAGTCTCCAGCGTGCTCTTGAGCCCGCTCAGCGTCGCCGCCCAGGGCTCGGCGTACTTGCTCACCCACCGGTCGTGGATGAGACGGATGGGAACAGGGTTGAGGAAGTGCAGCTTCTCGCGGCCCCGGCGCCGGACGACGACCAGGCCGGCCTCCTCCAACAGCTTCAGGTGCTTCGCCACACCGAAGCGGCTCATCTCGAAGTGCTGCTCGAGGGCGGTCATGGACTGACCGTCCTCACGGAAGAGCTCGTCGAGGAGCTGCCGACGCGTCGGGTCGGCGAGCGCCTTGAACACCTCGTCCACAGGCACCATTATGTGACCGTTTGGTCACATGTCAAGGCTCGTCGTGCCCGCGAGCGCGTCAGTGGCGCGGGGGCGTGCGGCTCGGCGCGGCCCGTCCCGGCGCGGTCGCCGTGGCCACCTCGATCGGCCCAACGTCCCGCACAGGCAGCCCCTGTGCTGCAATCCTTCAGACATCCAGAACGTTCGTACTCGAGATGACGATGAAGTGGTGAGCGGCCATGACCAACCTGCCCTCCGACCCTCCGCAGGACCCGAACTCGGAAGACACGCCCCGGACGCCCGGCCCGACACCCCCGTCAGGCGACGCCAACCTGGGCGCCGACAGCCCGCAACCGCCGTATGGTCCGCCGTCCGGATCCGGGCCGCAGCACGAACCCGGCCAGCCGTACGGGCCCGGCCAGCCGTACGCGCCGGGCCAGGCGTACGGGCCCGGCCAGGCGTACGGGCCGGGCCAGCCGTACGGGCCGGGCCAGCCGTACGGGCCCGGCCAGCCGTACGGGCCCGGCCAGCCGTACGGGGCGGGCCAACCCGGATACCCGCCCGGTTATCCCGGTCAGCCCGGCTACCCCCAGGGCTACCAGCCGACGCTCATGAGTCCCGCTGACGAGCGGCTCTGGGCCAGCCTCACGCACCTGAGCGGGCTGGTCTTCTCGTTGTTCGGCCCCCTCGTCGTCTGGCTGGTCGTGAAGGACCGGGGCGTGTTCGTCGAGGACCAGACCAAGGAGGCGCTCAACTTCCAGATCACGGTCGCGATCTTCGGCGCCGCCATCACGCTGATCGCGGTGCTCACGCTCGGGCTGGGCTCGATCCTGTACCTGCTGGCCATCCCCGCCGTCGTGTTCATGATCCTCGCGGCCGTCGCCGCCAGCCGCGGCGAGTGGTACCGCTACCCGGTCAACATCCGCCTGGTGCACTGACCACCGATCCCGAGCGGAACCCTCACCGGACCGCGCCCTGGTGAGCCGGGGCCGACGAGCGCGCCAGCCGCCGAGTCGAACACGCCGACGCGGGAACGGCGTGTCCTAGAGTCGGCCCGTGACCGCGCCGACTCCGGACCCCGCGCCCGACGCGCTGCTCCGGCCGGGGTCCCCCGCCCACCGCCGGGCCCTCGTGGCGCTCTTCGGCACGGGCATGGCCACGTTCGCCCTGCTGTGGTCCGCCCAGCCCCTCCTCGTCCTCATCGGCGAGGAGTTCGCGCTCCCCGCGACGTCCGCCAGCCTGCTGCTCTCGGTCGCCACCGCGGCGCTCGCCCTCGCCGTCCTGCCGCTGGCGCGGCTGTCGGAACGGTGGGGCCGGGCGCGGGTGATCGCCGGCGGCCTGACGGTCGCCGTCCTCGCCGGCATCGCCCTCGCCGGCGCCGGGTCCTGGCCGCTGGTGCTGGGGCTGCGCACGCTGCAGGGCGCGGCGCTGGCGGCGGTGCCCGCCGCCGCCCTGGCGTGGGTCGCCGAGGAGGTCGCCCCCGCGGCCGTGACGCAGATGGGCGGGCTGTACATCGCCGGCACGTCGCTCGGCGGCATGGGCGGTCGGCTGCTCGCCGGGGGCGCGGCCGAGCTGTGGGGCTGGCGCGGCGCGCTCCTGGCGGTCGCCTGCCTCTCCGCCGTCGTCGCGGTCGCGGCCCTGGCGCTCCTGCCGCCCTCCCGGCACGCCGGCGGGCGGCGGCCCGCGCCGCCGCCGTCTCGCGCGGCGCCCCGGCGCGACGGCGAGCCGGCCGCCACCCCCGCACGCGCCGATCCCTACCGGGCGGCGCGGGTGCGCCTGTACGCCGTCGGGGGGCTCGGGATGGCGATGTTCGTCGGCATGTACAACGTGGTCGTCTACCGCACGAGCGCGGAGCCCTACCAGCTCGGCGTCGGGCTCGGGTCGATGTTCTTCCTCACCTACGCCGCCGGCACGCTCACGTCGGCGCAGGCCGGCCGGCTGACCGCCCGGGTCGGCGTCCGCGTCGCCGTGCTGGTCGGCCTGGCCACCTGCGCCGCCGGCGTCCTGGTCACCCTGGCGGCGCCGCTGTGGGCGATCTGGCTGGGCCTGCTGCTCCTCGCCGCGGGCTTCTTCGTCACCCACGCGACCGCGAACTCCACCGTGGCACGCATCGCCCCGCGCCCCTCCGCGGCTGCCGGGCGCTACACGTTCGCCTACTACCTCGGCTCGTCCGTCGGCGGCGTGCTGCTCGGCCAGGCGTGGGACGTGGGCGCCTGGGGTGGCACGGCGCTGGCGGCCCTGGCCGTCCTCGCCATCGCCGCCCTGGTGGCCGCGGGTCTCCCCCACCGACCGGGAGCACGGGCCCCCGCCCCCCAGCGGTGAGAGGTCAAGTTCTCGCATGCGAGGACTTGACCTCTCACGGGCGGGGGGAGGGCGGTCCAGCGTGCACGGCCTGCTCGGCCTGTCCGGCGGCCCCGAGCTCCTCGGCCGCCACCGGCTCGTCGGCCGCCTGCTCCGCCGCCGCGCGCTCGGCCTCGGCCTGCTCGCCGGTCACGGCCTCCCCGCGCGCCACCATGCCGGCGACATCGGACAGCGCGATCTCGCGGATGAAGAAGGCGAGCACGAAGCCGATGGCGAGCAGCGGCACGAGGTACCAGAACGCCGGGGCGAGCGCGCCGGCGTAGGCGTCCACGACCCCCGACTTGATGGGCTCGGGCAGCGTCTGGACGATCTGCGGGGTCAGCGACGTCGGAGCCGCGTCGGCGCCCGTCCCGCCCTGCGGGGCCCCGGCGAAGACGCCCTCGAGCCCGTCGACGAGCCGCGTGGTGAAGATCGAGCTGAACAGCGCGGTGCCGACGGCGGCGCCGATCTCACGGAAGAAGTTGTTGGCGCTGGTGGCCGTGCCGAGCTCGTGGGGGTCGACGGCGTTCTGGACGGCCAGGACGACGGTCTGCATGACCAGGCCCAGTCCGGCGCCGAGCACGAAGATCATCGCGGAGTACTGGACCATGGTGATGTCGGCGGTGATGGTGGTCATCCAGATCAGCGCCGCGGTGGCGATGCCCATGCCGACGATCGTGTAGATCTTGTACCGGCCGGTCCTGGTGATGGCGATGCCGGAGCCGATCGCGGTGGCCATCATCCCGACCATCATCGGGATCATGAGGAACCCGGACTGCGTGACGCCGGAGCCGGTGGCCATCTGCAGGAACGTGGGCAGGAAGCCCAGCGCCGCGAACATGCCCATGCCGATGACCAGGCCGATGAGCGTGGACAGCGTGAACACGGAGTTCCGGAACAGCCGCATGGGCAGGATCGGGTCCGCCGCGCGCAGCTCGACGGCGACGAAGGCGCCCCAGGCGAGCACGGTGCCGACGACGAGCGCGACGAGGCGGCCGTCGTCGAGGCTGTAGCTCCCGCCCAGGCTCTCCCAGGTCGCGAGGACGATGACGGCGGAGGTGGCGACCGCCATCAGCGCGGCGCCGAGGACGTCGACGCGCCGGTCCGACCGGTGGCTCGGCAGCTTGAGCGTGACCCAGGCGATGGCGAAGGCGAGGACGCCGAACGGCAGGTTGATCCAGAAGGCCCAGCGCCAGTCGTGGGAGTCGGTGAAGTAGCCGCCGAGCAGCGGTCCGGCCACGGCGGCGACGCCGAACAGGGCGCCCATGGGGCCCATGTACTTCCCGCGCTCCTTGGCCGGCACGATGTCCGCGATGATGGCCTGGGACAGGATCATCAGGCCGCCGCCGCCCAGTCCCTGCACCCCGCGCCAGATCACGAGCTCGTTGAAGCTCCCCGCGAAGCCGGCCCCCGCCGACGCCACGGTGAACAGGCTGATGGCCAGGAGGAACGGGTACCGGCGCCCCCAGGAGTCGCCGGCCTTGCCGTACAGCGGCATAACGACGGCGACGGCGAGGATGTAGATGGTGATGAGCCAGCCCTGGTGCTCCACGCCGTTGAGCTCGCCGACGATCGTGGGCATCGCGGTGCTGATGATCGACTGGTCCAGCGAGGAGAGGAACATGCTCGCCATCAGGGCGGCGAAGATGAGCCACACCGTCCGGCGGTCCAGGACCACGAGTGGTCGGTCGGTCGCGGCGGTGGGTGTGGCGGTCACAGCGGTCTCCTGGGCGGGGCGCGTTCGTCGGATGGGGGCGGTGCAGCGGTCACGCCGTCGGGGCGGCGGCGCAGCCCCCTGCGGACCGACGGGGACCTCTGACCTCACGACCAGCATGAAAGGTAGCCGACGGGGGATGGCCGGATCGTCCCTATTGTTCGATGAGGCCCGTCACATCGTGAGAACACCGCCACGCGGCGCCGTCGGCGGCCGCCCGTCGACGCCGGCCGACCGTGCCTGCCCCACCTGCCAGACCGCTCAGAGGGACCGGTCCAGGATGTACTTCTGCACCGAGATGGAATCATGGTCGCCGAGGCCGCCCTCGACCATGGCGTCGAAGACCTCGTGCAGCACCGGCAGGACCTGGGCGGCCACGCCGGAGCGCTCCGCCTCGGCCGCGGCGAAGCCGAGGTCCTTGCGCAGGAACCGCGCCCGGCCGGCGGGCGGGTACTCGTGGGCGATGAGCTTGGCCTTCTTGACCTCGAGGATGCGGGAGCCGGCGTACCCCCCGCCCAGGAGGTCGAGCAGCTTGGCCAGGTCGAGCCCGGCGCGCTCGGCGATGACGCTGGCCTCGCCCAGCGCCACCGTCGTGGCCGCCACGATGAGCTGGTTGCAGGCCTTGGCGACCTCTCCCGCGCCGACCGGCCCGAGGTGGACGGCAGTGCCCATGGCGCCCAGCCACGGCATGACCCGGTCCACGTCGGCCCGGCCGCCGCCGACCATGATCGACAGTGTGCCCGCGGCTGCCCCCTCGACCCCGCCGGAGACGGGTGCGTCGACCACGGTGAGGAGCCCGTCCGTGCGCCGGGTGAGATCGTCCGCGAGCTCGCGCACGCCGGTCGGTGCGCTGGTGGAGGAGATGACGAGCACCGTCGGCCCGGCGAGGCCCGCGAGCAGGCCGTCGTCGCCGTCGAGGAGCTCGGCCACCTCGGGAAGGTCGGGGAGCATGGAGATGACGACGTCGCAGCGGCCGGCCAGCTCGCGCGGGGTGTCGGCCCAGTGCGCCCCGGAGTCGACCAGGTCGGCGGCGCTGGACTGGCGGCGGCTGTGCACCCAGAGCTCGCCGCCGTGTTTCGCCGCCGCGCGCAGCAGGTGGTGCGCCATCGGCTGGCCCATCAGGCCGAGGCCGATGAAGCCGACCCGCCCAGGCCCCCCGCCGCGCTCCGCCTCGTCCGGCATGCGAGCCTCCTCGTTACGGACACCGATGGATCTCGGGCGCACTCTGCCACGTCATCAGCGAAGTGCCCCATAGGTGGGGCGGGAGTGAACCGCGCGGGGTCGAGGAGGCACCTCATCTCCCCCTCCAGCACCGTTCATGGGGCATCGAGGTCCCGCTGGCGCCGCCCGCGTGCCGGCGAAGCCACCTTCCGACGGCCGGCCCCGCACATTTACTATTCCAGCAGGCGAACGTCCGTTTTACTCCGTAAACTCGTACCACCAGGAGCGTGGCCGGTCTGGCCGGCAGGAGACTGCGATCGCCGTCTCCTCGACGCCCCGGCGGAGAGGACTATTGGATGGGACACGACACCCCGGCACCGATCAGGACTGCGCACGAGGTGGGATGGGTCTCGGTCCTCGGGTCGGAGGCACGCACCCGCCTCGTGCTCAGCGGCGAGCTGGACGAGAGCGTGTTCCCAGACCTCGCCGCGGCCGTCGACCTTGCCGTCACCCGTGGCGTGCCGGTCGACATCGACGCGCGGAGCACGACGTTCATGGACTCCTCGACCGTGGTGACGCTGGCCCGGCTGGCGGCGCGCCTGACGCACCCGCCGCGCCTCATCCAGCCGCCCGAGATCCTCCGGTTCCTCCTGGACGTGACGAACCTGCACGAGACCATGGAGATCCTCGAGGAGGACCCCGACTTCGACGGGACACCGCTGACGCCCGGCCGGCGCGCCATGGAGGCCGCCGCACCCCAGGGCTGAGGCGCTACCGCTGAGGCCCCCGGACCTGAGGCGCCGGGGTCGAGGGGCCGCTAGGCGGACGCCGACTCGATCACCTCGCACGCCGTCCGCGCCGCCGCGTCGAAGTCGACCCGCGCGGCGAGGCCCGCGCACCGGCCTCGGACCCGCGCGTCGCCAAGGAGCCCGTCGAGCGCCGCCGCGACCCGCGTCCCGGTGACCTTCGCCGGGTCCAGGCGCGCGGCCACGCCCAGCCTGACGAGCCGGTCCGCGTTGTCGGGCTGGTCATGGGCGTAGGGGACCACGAGCTGGGGCACCCCCGCCGCCAGCGCCTGCGCCGCCGTCCCGATCCCGCCGTGGTGGACCAGCGCGGCGGCACGGGAGAGCAGCAGTCCCAGCGGCGCCCAGTCTGCATGCAGCATGCCCGCCGGCAGGCGCGTCGGGAGCTGGTCGTGGAAGCGTGTGAGCAGGATGGCGCGCCGGCCGAGCGCCTGGGCGGCGTCGATGGCGGCCGAGTAGAGCCGCTCGCCGTGCCGCATCGCCGAGCCGGCGGTTACGACCACCGGCGCGTCGCCACGGACGAGGAAGTCCTCGACCTCGGGCTCCAGCACCGCGCCGGCGGGCCGGTGGCTCACGAACCCGGCCAGGACGAGGTTCTGCGGCCAGTCCGGCCGGGGCGCGGCGAACCAGCTGGGGAAGAGGCCCAGCACCCGCACGGGCGAGTGGAGCCACCGGCCGAGGGCCCGTGACACGGGCGGCAGGCCGAGCTCGGCGCGGTACGCGTTGAGCGGGGGCGTGACGACGGGGTCGACGAACCGGCGCTCGACGACCCGCAGCCGCCACGCCTGGACCGCCACGGGCAGCCAGTCCGGCGCCTTCACACCGCCCAGGTCGGCGTTGTCATAGGCGCTGAGGAACAGGGTGGGCTGCAGGTCGACGGTCACCAGCGGGAACCCGAGCCGCTCCTGCGCCAGCCGCGCCCCGAACGTCAGGCTCGACGCAGCCACCACGGTGTCCCGCGGGTCGAGACCGGCGAGGTACTCGTACGTCGGGCGCATCGCCGGGGCGATGCCCTCACGGGTGACGGTCCGCAGCGCCCGCTGCGGGTGCCACAGGTCGGGGTTCTCCATGGTGCGCTCGAAGTGCGCCGCCGTGCCCAGGGGCACCATCTCGAGGCCGGCCTCCTCGACGGTCGACCGGAAGTAGTCGCTGACCATCACCGTGACCTGGTGCCCGCGGGCCAGCAGCGCCGTGCCGACCTCCACCATCGGGAGCACGTCCCCGGCGCTGCCCACGGTCGGCAGGACGACGTGCACGGCGCCCCCAGGTGTCCCGCCGCGCCCGGGCCGGCGCGCGTCCAGGCACGAGTATGGGCGGGGCGGGACCGGTCCACACCTGGGCGCGCTTCACACCTGGGCGGGGCTCCACACCCGAGTGCGGTTCCACACCTGGGCGCGGCGCGACCACCCATGCGCGCCGCGCGTCCACGCATGACCGGCCACGTGCGCCGCGCGTCCACGCATGACCGAGCGTGGTCGCCATGCCGGCCGCCGGCCCGGCGAGCCTGGTCGCCAGGCCGGCCGTCGGGCGCGGGTGACGCGCGGTTCCGTTGGCCCGGCGCCGGGCCGCTGCGCACAATGGAGGCACCCACGACCCAGGAGCCCTCCTTGCGCACCTTCCGGACCACCACAGCCACCGCCCTCGCCGCGGCGCTCGCCCTCTCGGTCGCCGGCTGCTCCAGCGACGGCCAGACGCCCGACCTCGGCGAGGTCAAGGCGTCGGTCTCCTCCGCCGTCGAGGGCGCCCGGGCGAGCGTGGAGGAGGCCCGGTCCGCGATCGACGACGTCAAGGCCCGGCTCGACGACATCGCGCCCGAGGCGCGGCCCAAGGTGGAGGAGGCGATCAGCTCCTCCAGCACCGCGATCGAGGACGCCAAGGCGGCCCTGGACGAGGCCAAGGCCTCCGCCGGGCCGTCCGCGAGCGCCGCCAGGGCCGAGGCCGAGGCGGCGCTGGAGGCGGCGCGGGCCAAGCTCGACGAGGCGAAGGCGTCGGTGGACGAGGACTCGCGGTCGGCGCTGGACTCGCTCTCGGCCAAGGTCGACGAGCTCCGGGCAGACCTGGAGTCGCAGGGCTGAGGCCTCCCGGGTCGCCGCCCGCGCCGGCGTGACGTTCACTGTGCGCATGGCCAGCTACAGCACCACCCTCGGCACGCGCACGCTCGGCGGCGCGGCGCCGCTGACGGTCTCCACGATCGGCCTGGGCTGCATGGGGATGTCGGAGTTCTACGGCACCGCCGACGAGGCGGAGGCGAGGGCCACCATCCACCGCGCGCTCGATCTGGGGGTCACGCTCCTGGACACCGCGGACATGTACGGGCCCTTCACCAACGAGCGGCTCGTCGGCGGCGCGATCGCCGGCCGGCGCGACGAGGTGCAGCTGGCCACGAAGTTCGGCAACGAGCGCCGCGCCGACGGCACCCGGCTGGGCGTCAACGGCACGCCGGAGTACGTCCATCGGGCGTGTGACGCGAGCCTGGAGCGCCTCGGCGTCGACCACATCGACCTGTACTACAAGCACCGGGTCGACAAGACCGTGCCGATCGAGGACACCGTGGGCGCCATGGGCGAGCTCGTCGCGGCCGGCAAGGTGCGCCACCTCGGCCTCTCGGAGGCCTCCGCGGAGACGATCCGCCGCGCGCACGCGACCCATCCCATCACCGCGCTGCAGACCGAGTACTCCCTGTTCACCCGGGACATCGAGGACGAGATCCTGCCGACCCTGCGCGAGCTCGGCATCGGCCTGGTGCCGTACTCGCCGCTCGGGCGCGGCATCCTCACCGGGGCGATCTCCTCCACGGAGCACCTCGCCCAGGACGACTTCCGCGCCCGCCTCCCGCGCTACCAGGGCGCCGCGATGGAGAGCAACCTCGCGCTCGTCGCGGGGGTCCGCGCGCTCGCCGAGGGCAAGGGCGTCACCCCGGCGCAGCTGGCGCTGGCGTGGGTGCTCGCGCAGGGCGACGACGTCGTGCCGATCCCGGGCACGAAGCGGGTGACCTACCTGGAGGAGAACGTCGGCGCCGTCGCCGTCCGCCTGGGTGACGCGGACCTCGCGGCGATCGCCGACGCCGTCCCGCGCGGAGCGGTCGTCGGGGAGCGCTATGCCGACATGTCCACCATCGACGACTGAGACGGCGCCGCCATGCCGGCCGGGTCAGCAGGGATCGGGGTACGCCGGACGGGCCAGCTGGGTCAGCGCGGACCGGGTCGGCGCGGGTCGATGCCCTTGCGGGCCTTGAGCCGGGCGAGCTCGTCCTCGACGGCGGGGCCCGTCTCCAGCTCCTCGAACGCCGCCCGCACGCGCGCGGAGTCGGGATCCGTCCAGGCCAGCTCCTCGCGGGCGGCGGCGTGCGCCTGCAGCTGCCGCACCTGCCGCTCGGCCTCCAGCGCCGCGGCGCGCGCGACGGCCGCCCCCCGGGCGGAGGCGTCCAGGCCCTGCTCCAGCTGCAGCGACGCGCGGGCGACGGCGTGGTCGGCCCGCAGCGCCCGGTAGCGCGCCTCGGACTCCCGCGCCCGGTCCTCGAGGTGCGCCGCGGCGCGCTCGAGCCGGTGGACCGTGGCGTCGAGCGCGCGCCACTGCGCGTCCAGCGCCTGGAGCCGGTCGCGGACGGTGAGGCCGCGCCGCAGGTGCTCGCGGGCGCCGTCGTCGTCCCCGGCGGCCACCGCGGCCTCCGCCTGGCGGCCCAGGTGCGCGACCTCCGCCGTCGCCCGTTCGCCGAGCAGCTCCACCCGCCGCCGCTCGACGACGAGGTCCGCCACGGCACGGCGCGCCTCATCGAGGCGCGCCAGCTGCTGGAGGCGGGCGGCCTCGAACGTCGCGATCGGGTCCGTCGGCGTCTGCCTGGCCGCCTTGTTGGCGCGCAGGATGCGGGGGAGGCGTCGTCCGATCGGCATGGGCGGTCCTTCGTCCTGGTCGGCGACGTCAGGCGGTCTTGCGGCTGCCGTACCAGCCGTGCCACGCCTGCAGCGCGTCGACCTCGAGGGACAGGTGCGATCCCGCGTCCCCCAGCTGGGCACCGCCGACGGTGAACCCGCTCTGCAGCACGGACTCGCGCAGCTGCGCCGTCAGGCGCCCGTGCTGCTCGACCTGCGCGTCGAGGCCGGCGGCGAGGGAGCGCTTGAGGGCGAGGTCCGGCTCGCGCTCCGCGAGCCGGAGCTGCTCGTCGAGCAGGCTCGCCGTCCGGGCCAGGCGCTCGGCGACGAACGGCATGTCGCCGACGGGCCGGCCCTGCTCCCGGGCCGCCGCGAGGGACCTGCCGGTGGCCTCCACCGAGCGTCGCAGCTCGAGCCTCATCCGGGCCAGCCGGCGCCCGGGCGCGTCGCCCGCCACCGCGCGGACCGCGAGCCCTCCCCGGTCCACGTTGCGGCGCACGACGCCGGAGCGGCGGATCCGCCGGACCACGAGCCACGTGGTCAGCGCGACCGCCGTCATGCCCAGCACCAGGATCGTCCCGCCCACCAGGGCGACCTGTGCGAGGACGTCGACCAGCCCGGCGGTGGGATCCGCCCCAGGTGCAGCACTCACGCGTCTCACTCCCCGCCGTCGTCGCGTGTGGGCAACGGGCCCACGTCCTCACCATACGGGCCGTCGGCTCGCCGGTAGAAGCATCGGGCCACCTCGGTTTGCCTCAGCGCCCGGCGAGGTACTCCCGGTACGCCGGCAGCGTCCCGTCCAGGACCGGGACCTGGACGTCCTGCGCACCGGCGGCCGGGCTGGAGACCGTGGCCGGCACGGTCGCGCCCGGCTCCGCGTCCACCGGGGGCGTGGTGACGCGGGCGTCGGAGAAGTTCGTCCCGGTGGCGGCCGGGGCCGGGAAACGCTTGGTGAACCCCATCCCGGGGATGTCGATGGTGACGGAGGTGTCCTGGCTGGTGTTGTTCGCGACCGCGCCCAGCAGGTACCCGTCCTGGCCCTTGCCGGGCGTGAGGATCAGGAGGTTCTCGACGGACACGCCGTCCGTGAGGCGCACCAGGATCCCGTCGCTGGGGGCGTAGTCCAGCTGGGTGGTGATGGGGTTGGCGGACGAGCAGCCGCCGAGCGTCAGGGCGCCGCCCAGCGCCGCGATCACGGCGCGCCGGGCCAGGCGGAGGGCCACGGTGAGCTCCTTCCACGGGGTGCGCACCACGCTAGGTGCCCCGGTGGCGCCGTGCACGCCGGCCGCCGTGGCGGCTCAGCGCCGCAGCCGGCGCGCCGCCAGGGCGGCGCCCGCGAGCACGCCCGCGCCGACGATCCGGCGCCGCGCGGTCCGCCGCCGGCCGCCGTAGCCGCCGGAGACCTCGGCGTCGCGGGGCGCGGCGGACGGCTCGTAGAGGTTGCCCGGCGTGCGGGGCGCCGTCCGCGTCCGGGAAAGGTGGGTCCGGCGGACCAGGACGGCCATGAGGGTCTCCGTCGTCCGCGGCATGACCTTGTGCTGGAGCGCGAACGCCTTCCCCAGGGGGCCGACCGCGACCTCGCGCCGCGGGAACCGGGCCACGTCGACGATCGTGCGAGCCACCCGCTCGGCGGCGTACACGGGCGGCACCGGCGCGAGCTCCCGGCCGGTGTAGTTGGCGGCCTGGCGGTAGTACGGGGTGTCGATGCTCGCCGGCAGCACCGTGCTCACCTTGATGGTGGAGAGCCCGTCCAGGAAGAGCTCGGAGCGCAGGCTGACGCCCAGCGCCTTCACCGCGGCCTTCGACATCGAGTATGCCGCCGTGTACGGCTGGGGCACCTCCCCCACGATGGACGAGACGTTGACGAGCACCCCGGAGCCCTGGCGGCGCATCTGCCGCAGCGCGGCCCGCGACCCGTGGAAGTACCCCATCACGTTGACGTCGATCACCCGCCGGAAGTCCTCGATTGGGACGTCGAGGAAGGGCGCGACGAACCCGACGGCGGCGTTGTTGACCCACACGTCGATGCGGCCGAACTCCGCCACCGTGCGGGCGGCCAGGCGCTTGACGGCCTCGGCGTCGCTCATGTCGGTGGGCACCGCAAGGGCCCGGGCGCCGCGCCGCTGGCACCGTTCCACGAGGGAGCGCAGCGCCTCCTCCCGGCGTGCCGCCACCACCACGACGGCGCCCTTGCGCGCGAACCGCAGGGCGGTCGCGCGCCCGATGCCGCTCGAGGCGCCCGTAACGACGACGACGGAGTCCCTGATGCGCATGGCGCCCCCTTGCTCGTCGTCCGACCATACGGTCGACCCGGATCGGACGCATGGGGGCCGGAAACAGCCGTGCGGGGTGCCCGGCCGCGTGTCCTCAGCCCATCGCCGGCTGCCGGCTCGCGAGGTACCCGTGGACCACGCTGACCGCGAGCGCGCCCTCGCCGACGGCGGAGGCGACCCGCTTGACGGACCCGTGCCGCACATCCCCGACGGCGAAGACTCCCGGCATGGAGGTCTCCAGCAGGAGCGGGGCGCGGCCCTGGGGCCAGGCGTGCCCGTCGCCGGCGGGTCCGCCGTCGCCCGGGCCGGCGACGCCTGAGCCGGCAACGCCCGGACCGCCACGGCGCGCTCCGCCGTCGCCCGCTCTGCCATCGCCCGGGCCCGCAGCATCGGGCGCCCCGAGCACGTCCGCCCCCGTCAGGACGAAGCCCGCCCCGTCCCGGGCGACCGCGCCGAGCCAGTCCGAGCGCGGCGTCGCGCCGATGAGGACGAACAGGACGCCGGAGACGGTCTCCTCGACCGCGGTGTCGAGGTCGCGCAGGACGAGCGCGGTGAGGAAGTCCTCCCCGGCCCCGCCCACGATCTCGCAGCGGTAGCGCACGTCGATGTTCGGCGCGGACTCGATCTCGCGGATGAGGTACTCCGACATCGTGTCGGTGAGTGTGGCCCGGCGCACGAGCACCGTGACCTGCGCCGCGTAGCGGGCCAGGTGCACGGCCGCCTGGCCCGCGGAGTTGCCCCCGCCGGCGACGAAGACCTGCCGGCCCGTCATGGCGGAGGCCTCGCTGACGGTGGAGCCGTAGAAGACGCCACGGCCCTGCAGCGCCTCGAGCGCCGGCACGCCGAGCCGCCGGTAGGCCGCCCCGGTGGCGGCGATCACCGCGCGCGTGCGCACCACGGCGGAGTCGCTGAGCCTGACCAGGCACAGGTCGCCGTCGCGGCGCACGGCCGTCGCGGCGCGCATGAAGTGGAACCGGGCCCCGAAGGTCCACGCCTGCTCGTAGGCGCTGTAGGCGAGCCGGCCGCCGGACACCCCGTCGGGGAACCCCAGGTAGTTCCGGATGAGGGAGGAGGTCCCGGCCTGGCCGCCCACCGCGTCCACCTCGAGCACCAGCGTGCGCAGCCCCTCCGACGCGGCGTACACCGCGGCGCCCAGCCCGGCGGGCCCCGCCCCGACGATGACCACGTCGAACAGCTCGTCGGCGCCCACCGGCTCGAAGATCCCGAACGCGTCGGCGATCTCGATGTCCGTGGGGTTCTGCAGCACAGGGGTCCCGGGCCGGAAGCGCAGCATGACGACGGGCAGCGCCGGCGAGGCGAGGCCGACGCTCTCGAGCACGGCCCGCCCGGCGTCGGAGCCGGCGTCGTAGAAGCCGGTGGGGATGCGGTTGCGGGCGAACAGGTCGCGGAGCTGTTGCGCGCGCGGCGACCACCGCTCCCCCACCAGGCGCACCGCCTCGAAGCGGGGCGTGCCGCGGCGGCTGGCCGCCTCCTCGAGGAACTCGGTGACCGAGCGGTGGAACTCCTCGTCCGCGGGCACCTCGGGGCGCGCGATCCACCGGTCCACGGTTCCCAGGCCGATCGCCTCGAAGATCGGCCGGGTGGTGGACCAGTCGCCCCAGCGCACGAGCGCGACGCGCAGCGCCGAGCGGTCCAGGGGCGCGAGCGAGACCAGCTCGGCGAGCCCGTCTGGGTCCCGGCCGCCGTAGCCCACCAGCACGAGGGCCACCGGGACGTCGTCGGCGGCGAAGGTGGCGAGCGCCTCGCTGGCCGTCTCGGGGGTGGCGAGGTCGACGACGGCGTAGTCGGCGCCGTAGCGGCGGCGCAGCTCCGCGCCGACCGACCCGCGCACGCCGTCGTCCCGACTGACCAGGACGATCGCCGGGCGGGCCGGCGGCCCCTCGTCCCCGGCGCCTGGTGCCGGCTGGTCCGGGCTTGCGGGATCGACCACGGCGGGGTCCTCCTCCAGGGTGGCCGGCGTCAGGCGCCGGCGTCGGGTACGGACGGTGTCAGGGGTGCGCGGGCCGTCCCCGGCGCAGGCGGCGGGTGGTGGCGAGGGCGGCCAGGCCGGTCAGGGCGACGGCGACCGCGAGGACCACGTACGCCGTCGCCGCCGGCTCGGCCCAGGCCACGTCGTCGGGGAACCGCACCGGCACGCTGAGGGTCAGCAGCCCGAAGACCGCGTAGGCGATCGCGGGGACGCGCAGCCGGCCCAGGTCGTTGTCGCGCACCACCAGGGCGGCGGCGAAGCCGTAGGCCAGGAGCCACGCGGCGACCGTCCGCGCGGTCAGCGGCGTGAGCGGCCACGGCCACAGCGCCGCCGCCGACGCCGGCGCGAGGAACAGCGCGGCGCCGACGACGAGCATGACCGCCCCCTCGGCTGCGATCAGCAGACGCAGCCACAGCGGCATCGCACGGCGGCGCCGGCCCACGGCGTCGCCCAGACGTTCCTGCAGCGCCGTGACGACCACCATCCCGACCGGCACGACGAGATAGACGATGAGCCACAGGTACCCCGCGAACCGGGCCACCGGATCGGGGGCCGCGAGGTGGAGGCGCGAGAGGTGGACCAGCGTCGCGACCAGGCTGAGCGTGGCGAACACGAGGATCGTGACCATCGGCGCCCGGGTGGTCACCCAGCTGCCTGACCTGAGCGCGAGGAGCACCAGGACCGTGCCGGAGGCGTACCCGGCGCCCATGAAGGCGGCGGTGGCGGGCACGTCGATCGTCCAGGCGAACGTGCGCTCGGTCTGGCCCGAGAGCACGAACAGGGCGACGAACGCGAGGACCGTGAGCGCGGCGAAGGCGAGGAGCAGCACCCGGGTCGAGCGCAGCAGCGGGCGTGGATACCGTGCATCGGGCTCGTTCATCCAGGGCTCCGCCATCGTTGCCGTGCCTGCCGTCGGCGCGCCGTGGCCTGCGCCATGGGCGCGCGTGGCGCCCGCTCCGCCCCGACGGCCTCGACACCGCCGGCGTTGCGTCGAGGGTACGCCGGGCGCCGCGAGACTCGCCCGCGCCACCCGGCGCTCCGGCGCGTCGGCTCAGCCGGGCTGCCGGGTCGCCGCCGCGGTCACCGCCGCGGCCGGCGCGGCGGTCACCGCGGTCACCGCCGCGGTCACCGCCGGGGCCACCGCCGCGGTCACAGGCCTGCCGAGCCGACAGCGAGGCCGAGGACGTACGTCACGGCGGCGGCCCCGTAGCCGATGCCGAGCTGGCGCAGCGCGCGCCGGAGCGGCGGTGCCCCGGAGATGACGCCGACGATGGCGCCGGTGCCCAGCAGCGCGACCCCGACCAGGACGGCGGCGAGGATGACCGCGGACAGTCCGGACAGGCCCAGGAGGTAGGGCAGGATCGGGACGAGGGCGCCGGAGGCGAAGAAGCAGAAGCTCGAGAGCGCGGCGGACCAGCCGTTGCCGATCTCCTCGTACTCCTGGACGGCGCGGGCGGGCATCTCGTGCCCGGCGGCGACCCGGGTGATGACGTCCGCGGCGTGCGTGCGCGCCTCGCCGATCTCCATGCCCCGCGCCCGGTAGACCAGCGCGAGCTCGTTCGCGTCGACGTCGAGGTCCGGGATGACCACGTGGGCGTCCGGGTCCGGCCGCGAGGCCTCGAGCAGCTCGCGCTGCGAGCGCACGGAGACGTACTCGCCGGCCCCCATGGACAGGGCGCCGGAGAGCAGGCCGGCGATGCCGGTGAACAGCACCGTGCCGGCGGAGACCCCCGTGGCGCCGATGCCGAGGACCAGCGCGAGGTTGGACACCAGCCCGTCGTTGGCGCCGAAGACGGCGGCGCGGAAGGTCCCGGACATGCGCTCGCGCCCGCGGGTGGCCAGAGCGCGGACGACCTCGCCGTGCACGCGTTCGTCGGCGGCCATGGCGCTCGTGGCGTCGGCGTCCGCGCCGTAGGCGGAGCGCTGCTCGGCCTGCTGGGCGAGCGCCAGGACGAAGACGGAGCCGAAGGCGCGGGCGAGGAAGCCGAGCAGGCGGGTGCGTAGCGCCCCCTTGCCGACCCGGCCGACGTGGTCGCCGAGCAGGTCGCGCCAGTGCTGCTCGTGGCGGCCCTCGGCGTCGGCCAGCGCCAGGAGGATGTCCCGCTCCTCCCCGGAGCGACGCGCCGCGAGGTGGCGGTACACGGCGCCCTCGGCGCGCTCGTCCGCGAGGTACCGGCGCCAGCGCCGCTCCTGGGCCGGGGTGGGCCGCGGGCGCGTCTGGTCGGGGAGGGAAGTAGACATAAGGACCATCGTGACAGCGCCCATAGCGGCGGCCCAAGTCCCTGCGGGGTGGCATCGCGCACTGTTCGCCGGACCGAAAAAATGGCGGCAGGGCGCCGGAAACCGGCTGGGCCCGGGGCGTGGGGCGCGCGCGTGGGCGGCTCGCTGGGGTGCCTCGCTGGGTGGCTCGCTGGCCGCCTCTTTCAACTGTCCGAAGAAAACGTACGGACTATCCGTACGAAGTTTTCGGGCTCGCGCCGTGCGCTCAGACCGCGCGGTCCCCGACGGCGTCGAGGGTCACGGCGCCACGGCCGAGGCGCCCCTCGAGGCGGCTCCTCACGGCCGGCCACTCGTCGCGGAGGATCGAGTACATGACGGAGTCGCGCCAGGTCCCGTCCGCGCGGCGCCGGTGCCGGCGCGCCACGCCCTCCCGCGCGGCCCCGAGCCTGGCGACGGCGGCCTGGGAGCGGGCGTTGAGGATGTCGACCTGGAGCCTGACCCGGCCGAGGCCACAGTCCTCGAAGGCGTGCGCAAGCACGGCGAGCTTGGCGGCGGGGTTCACGCTGGTTCCCCACACGGCCGGGCTGTACGCCGTCCAGCCGAGGTGCGCCGTCTCGTTGGGCAGGTCGATGTCGCCGAGCGTGGTGGTCCCGACCAGGTCGCCGGTGCGGGCGTGCCGCACCGCATACGCGACGCCGCCGCCGGTGCCGCCGGTGAGGTAGGTGCCCATCAGCCGCCGCATGGCCCCGACGTCGGCCGGTCTCCCCGCCGGACCGCCGCCGTAGCCGGTGGCCCAGACCTCGGGGGCGTCGAGCGCCGCGAAGAGGGCGGGGGCGTCGTCGGGCGTCAGGGGCCGCAGGGTGACGACCGCGTTGGTCAGAGTCCGGCCGTCCGGGCCGCTGAGGGTGGGCACGTCGTCAGGGTAGCCGCGGCCCGGTGCGCCCTTGCCCAGGCGCACCAACGGCGGCGTACCCACGGTGGGGTGCGCCGCCGCCGCGTGCCGGGTCTGGACGTGACCGGTAGCCGGGCCTGGGTCGTCAGGACTTGACCGGTCACCGGACTGGGTCGTCAGGACCGCGATGGGGTGGTCAGGAGTGCGGGAGGTTCGGGTCCTGCGGCGTCGGGGAGCCGGTGTCGCCCGTGCCGTAGGCGGTCCCGGCGCCGCCCGACTGGTACGTCCCTCCGCCGGACTGGAAGCCCGCGCCCCCGGACTGGGAGCCGTTGCTGCCGGGCTTGCCGCCGCGGCTGGTGATCCTGTCCTTGACCGTGGCGGCCACCTTGTCGGTGACGGCGGCGGTGCGCTCGCGCGCCATGTCGCTCACCTTGGTCTCGACTTTCTGGACGCTCTCCTTGACCCGCGGGTTCTCCCACACGGTGTTGCCGACCTTCTTGATCTTCTCGTACTGACCGCGCCCGGACCGGGTGCCGAGCAGGTAGCCGAGCCCGGCGCCGACGACGAAAGAGAACTTGCCCATGGGGAACCTCCAGATAGCGCACGTGTGTGGTCTAGGACACGAGCCTAGGGGGCTTCACCTCGTGGTGCGCGTCCGGCGGGACTACCCTGCCGCCATGGCCTCCGCGAAGAAGCGTGCCGGCGCCTCCGGCGACGGCGCCGTCACTGACGAGAACGGGCGCTCGCCCGACGGCACGACGGCGCCGAGCGGCAACGGGATGTCAGAGGTGTCCGGGTTCCGGACCACCAAGATCCCCAACAAGGTCTACGAGGCCGAGCTCTACCGCCTCCAAGGGGAGCTGGGAAAGCTCCAGGTGTGGCTCAAGACGACCGGCGCGCGCGTCGTCGTCGTCTTCGAGGGCCGCGACGCCGCCGGCAAGGGCGGCACGATCAAGCGCGTCAGCGAGTACCTCTCCCCCCGGGTCGCCCGGATCGCGGCGCTGCCGGCGCCGACCGAGCGCGAGAAGACGCAGTGGTACTTCCAGCGCTACGTCGAGCACCTGCCCGCCGCCGGGGAGATGGTCCTGTTCGACCGGTCCTGGTACAACCGTGCCGGGGTGGAGAAGGTCATGGGCTTCTGCACCCCCGAGGAGCACAAGCGGTTCATGCGCCAGTGCCCGATCTTCGAGCAGATGCTCGTCGAGGACGGCATCTTCCTGCGCAAGTACTGGTTCTCGGTCTCCGACGACGTCCAGCTCGAGCGGTTCCGCAAGCGGCTGCACGACCCGCTGCGCCAGTGGAAGCTCTCCCCGATCGACCTGGAGTCGATCACCCGGTGGGAGGACTTCTCCCGCGCCAAGGACGAGATGATGGTGCACACCGACACCCAGACAGCGCCGTGGCACCACGTGGCGTCGGACTCGAAGAAGCAGGCGCGCCTGAACATGATCCACCACCTGCTCGACTCGCTCCCGTACCAAGAGGTGCCGGAGCGGGAGAAGGTGACCCTGCCGGAGCGGCCGCCCGGCACCGGGTACCAGCGCCCCCCGATCGAAATCTCCAAGTACGTGCCGGACTGGGCGTCGTCGCTGGTGGAAGACCCCTCCCGTAAGTAGGCCGCGCAATCGGCGCGGGCCTCGCACGTGGCGGGGCGCGCTGCGAGGACTTGACCGCTCACCGGGCGCGCGCGCTGCGAGAACTTGACTGGTCACCGGGCGCGCGCGCTGCGAGGACTTGACCGGTCACCGGGTGGGGGTGTGGGAGGCTCCTCGCATGCAGGTCCACCTGGTCGACGGCACCTACGAGCTGTTCCGGCAGCACTTCTCACCGGCGAACAAGGACCCCGACCTCGGGGCCACCCGCGGCGTCGTCGCCTCGTGCCTCGCGCTGCTCGAGCAGGGCGCTACCCATGTCGCGGTCGCCACCGACCACGTCATCGAGTCCTTCCGCAACGACCTGTGGCCCACCTACAAGGACGGCGCCGCGGTCGACCCCCACCTCAAGGCCCAGTTCACCGTCGTGGAGGACGCGCTGCGCGCCTTCGGCTTCACGGTCTGGCCGATGGTCGAGCAGGAGGCCGACGACGCCCTCGCCGCGGGTGCCCTCGTCGCGGCGGCCGACGACCGCGTCGAGCGCGCGGTCATCTGCACGCCGGACAAGGACCTCGCGCAGTGCGTCGGGGGCAAGGTCTGGCAGTGGGACCGCCGCCAGGACAAGTGGTTCGACGCCGACGGGGTGCACGGGCGGCTTGGCGTCCCCCCGGCTTCGGTCCCCGACCTCCTCGCCCTCGTCGGCGACGCCGCCGACGGCTTCCCCGGGCTGCCCGGCTGGGGCGCGAAGTCCGCGGCCGCCGTCCTCGACCGCTGGGGCCACCTGGAGGACATCCCGGAGGACCCGCTCGCCTGGGACGCCGGCGTCCGGTCGACGGCGAAGCTCAACGCCACCCTGCGCGAGCAGTTCGACCTCGCCCTGCTGTTCCGCCGCATCGCCACCGCCCGGACCGACGCCGACGTCGGCGTGGTCGACGACTGGCGCTGGGCCGGCCCCGGCACCGCCGCACCGGACGTCGCCCGGGCCCTCAAGGCGCCGCGGCTGCTGGAGCGGGCGGAGCGGCTGGCGGTGCGGCCAGCGGTCTGAGTCCTGTCAGGCGCCTAACCCGGGCCGCCCCCTGCTGCGGCCCGGGTTGGGATGGCGGTGTCAGCCGACCGAGACGGAGGTGACCCCCACCTTCTCGCTGCCGTTGTAGAGCTCGACCTGGCCGAAGTACGGCGTCACGCCGTCGGTGGCCAGGGCGCCCGCGAACGTGACCTGGTCCCCCGGCGCGACCCGCCGCGTCGGCCGGTCGAGCACGAGGGTGCCGGCGTCGGCGTCGGGCACCTGGAACAGGCGCACGTCCAGCGTCGTCGACGGCGCCGCGTCCGCGACCGCCCAGGCCTGCACGTGGATCGTGTACTCGCCCGGGGGCAGGTCCCCGACCTGCAGCACCTCGTCGGCCGAGCCGGTCGCCGCCGAGGCGATCGGTGTCGTACTGCCCTTCGCGGTGACGTACAGGTCGAGGTCGTCGCCCGGGTGGGCGGACCTCAGCTCGATGCGCACCAGCGGGGCGCCGTCGCCGACCGTGAAGTCCTGGGTGTAGTTGCGCGGGTCGGCGGCGTCGAAGCCGGTACCACCGGCGTTCCGCGCGGTCGCCGCGGTGACCAGGCCGGGCACGAGCCCGAACACCCGCGCGGACAGGGTGCCCGCGAAGCCCACCTCGACGGGGATCTCGACCCCGGCGGCGTCCACCGGCGCGCTGACCTGCGCCGGCGCGGCGAGCGCGACGGGCTTGACCACGATCGGGCTGCGCGCCGCGGTGCCGTTGGAGCCGGTCCAGGTCAGGTGGCCCGTGGCGTACTCGCCGAGGGTGGCCGTCGTCGTGGTGAACGTGATCGTCACGTCCGCGGACCGGCCGTTCTTCAGCGTCACCTTGCTGGGCGAGACCTTGACGCCGACGCCCGCCAGGCCGTCGACCCTGGCGGTGAAGGTCGCCTGCTTGTTGGTGGCGTTCGTCAGCGTGCGGGTGACGGTCTGCTCACCGACCAGGGCGCCGACCGCGATGGAGGGGGTGTTGAGGTTCGAGGCGTCGATGGGGTTCCTGGAGACGGGGGTGCCGTCGGCGTAGGTCACGCCCTGGCCGGCGAGGAAGTCCCACCAGTCGGCCTGGTCGGAGTCGTAGACCACGCCGGGGTTGAGGAACTCGTCCGGGTCCACGAAGCCGGCGCCGCTGGCGAAGGGGTCGCTGCTGGCCGCGGAGGCGTGGTCGTCGGCGGTGGTCATCATGGCCGACTTGATCGCCATGGGCGACCACCTCGGGTGCGCCTGCTTCAGGAGCGCCGCCAGGCCCGCGATGTGCGGGGAGGACATCGACGTGCCGGAGAGGTAGTCGAAGTCCCGGCCGCCCTGGGTGGGGCTGTAGGCGGCGAGCACGCCGACGCCGGGGGCCGAGACGTCGGGCTTGAGGAGGTCGCCGTCCCCGGCGAGCGAGGGCCCGCGGGAGGAGAAGCCGGCGACCTCGGGGACCAGCGTCGTCGAGCCCTCGTTGGTCTCGAGGATCCGGCCCGTGGGCGCCGGGTGCGTCGAGACGTAGGCGCGCAGCGCGGGGCGGGACGTCTCGGCCAGGTGCACGGTGGGCACGGCGTGCACGTCGGTATCGAGCGAGTTCGGCGTCGTGTTGACCAACACCATCCCGACGCCGCCGGCGGCCGCCACGACCTGGCTCTTCTCCCCGCGGGGGTTCTCGCCGCGGTCGCAGACCACGATCTTGCCGGCCGCGCGGGCCGGGTCGATGGAGCCGGGCAGGCACAGGGCCGCGGCGGCCGTCGCGCCGGTGGCGATCGAGTCGGCGAGCACCAGCGGGGTGTCCGTGGCGATCCCGCCGGTGACGGAGGAGCCGATGTAGCGGGCGCCGTCGCCGGTGACGAGGGTGTGCTCGAGGATGGCGTGCGTCGAGGCCGCGACCGTGGTCAGCCACGGGGAGGGGTGCGCGGTGGTCGAGACACCAGGCCCGGAGTTGCCCGAGGACGCCGCGACGAACACGCCCCCGTCGGCCGCGAACATGAACGCCAGCTCGACGGCGTCGAGGTAGTTCGTCGAGGTCCCGGAGATCGAGTAGTTGATGACGTCGACGCCGTCGGCGACGGCCTGGTCGATCGCGGCGATCGAGTCGCTGTTGGCACAGCCCCCCTCCCCGGCGCCCGCCTTGTCCTCCCAGCAGACCTTGTACGCGGCCACGTGCGCGGCCGGGGCCATGCCGGAGATCCGGCCGGCCGGGGCGCCGTCGATCGTGGCGGCCACGCCGTGGTTGCCGGCGGCGGTGCTCGCCGTGTGCGTGCCGTGGCCGTCGACGTCCAGCGGGGAGAGGCTCTCGAAGTCGGCAATGTTGTCCGCGCCGAAGCCGTCGACGTAGTACCGGGCCCCGACAAGCTTGTTCGTGCAGTCGTCGGCCGAGAAGTCCGCGGGCTCGCCGGTCTCGCAGGCGCCCGAGAACCCCTTGACCTTCGGCATGCCGTTGTCCGCGAAGGAGGGGCTCTCCGGGCGGATGCCCGTGTCGATGACGCCGACGACGACGCCGCTGCCGGCGCCCTTGCGCAGGTTCTTCGTCCCGCCGAGCTCGTCCCACACCCCGCGCTTGCCGGTCAGGCCGAGGACGTCGGGCGAGGTCGCGGTGTCCGGCTGCCGCAGCTCGTCCGGCGCGACCGCCAGCACGCCCGGCTGCTTCGCCAGCGCCGTCGCCTGCCTGGCGGTGAGCTCGGCGGCGAACCCGCTGACGGCGTCGGTGTAGCTGTAGGTCGGCGTTGCCCCGACGGAACGGGCGGCCTTCTTCTGCTTGTCCTTGAGGTGCCCGCGGTAGCGGCCGGCCTCCGGGGTGCCCGGGGCGAATTTCTCCCCCTTGGCGGGCTTCGTCTTCGCGTACCCGGGCGTGCCGCCCTCGTAGCCGATGACCGGCTGGTCCTTCATGACGACGACGTACCTGCCGTCCTCGAACGCGGGCGGGGCGCCGCCGGGGGCCGGCTCGGTCGTGGTGACGGGGGCCGGCGGCGCGGCCGGGTCGGCGGGTGCGGCCGCCGCCGGGAGGGCTCCGGCGACGACGACACCGACGGCGGCCGTCGCGGCAAGGCCGCGTCGGCGCAGCCTCGACCAGGGGGAAGACGACATGGCGTAGCGCTCCTCGGATGACATGAATATCCGTACACGGCGTGTGGAAACACGTCGTGTGGGCATCCGAGCGGTATTTGGCCCCGCCGTCAACTATGTGTCGCGGCGCGTTGGCGGGGCGAATGCGGTCGTGACCTCATCTCCGCGGCGCGGCGGCCGGGCGGCACGGCCCTCGCGGCGGGCGGCGGTCCCGCGACGGCCGGGCGGCGGTACGCCTCAGCGGCGGGCGCCCGCGAGCTCGCCGCCGGCGGGCCGGGCGGGCACGGGCCGGGCGCCCCGGGCCGCGGCGACGCTGGCCTCGGGGCTGAGGTCGAGGCGGCGCAGGAGCTGGGCGTTGAGGGCGACGACGACGGTGGAGAGCGACATGAGCAGGGCGCCGACCTCCATGGGTAGGACGAACCCGACCGGCGCGAGCACGCCCGCGGCCAGCGGGACGGACACGAGGTTGTACCCGGCCGCCCACCACAGGTTCTGCTTCATCTTCCGGTAGCCCGCCCGGGAGAGCTCGATGACGGAGAGGACCGAGCGCGGGTCGTCGCTGGCGAGGATGACGCCGGCCGAGGCGATGGCGACGTCGGTGCCCGCGCCGATCGCGATGCCGACGTCGGCATGCGCCAGGGCGGGGGCGTCGTTGACGCCGTCGCCGACCATGGCCACCGTGCGGCCCTCGTGCTGCAGCGCGGCCACCTTCTCGCTCTTGTTCTCGGGCCGGACACCGGCGAAGACCTGGTCGATGCCCAGCTCGGCGGCCACGGAGCGGGCCACGGGCTCGGCGTCGCCGGTGATCATGACGACGCGGACCCCGAGGGCGTGGAGGGTGCCCGTCGCCTCGCGCGACTCGGGCCGGACCTCGTCGACCAGGCCGACGGCGCCCGCGACGCGGCCGTCGACGAGGACGTGGAGCACGATCGCGCCGGCGTCGGACCACGGCCCGGTCGCCGGCAGCGCCTCCAGGCGGTGCTCGGCGAGCAGGGCCGGGCCGCCGACGCTGACGGCGTGGCCGTCCACGGTGGCGGTGACGCCGACGGCGGTGGTGGACCGGAAGTCGCTCGCGCGGGGGACGTCCAGGCCACGGTCGTGCGCGGCGGCGACGATGGCGCGGGCGAGTGGGTGCTCGCTGTCGGCCTCGACGGCGGCGGCCAGGGCCAGCAGCGCGTCGGACGAGCCGGCGCCCGCGGCGATGTGGTTCAGGACGGGCTGGCCCCTGGTCAGGGTGCCGGTCTTGTCGAAGAGCACGGTGTCGACGCCGCGCATCCGCTCCAGGGCCGCCCGGTCCTTGACCAGCACGCCGCCCTTGGCGGCGCGCTCGGTCGAGATCGAGACCACCAGCGGGATCGCCAGCCCGAGTGCGTGGGGGCAGGCGATGACGAGGACGGTGATCGCTCGGACCAGGGCGCTCTCCGGCGTCCCGAGGGCCGACCACACGACGACGGTGATCGCCCCGGCCACCAGCGCGTACCAGAACAACCACCCGGCGGCCTTGTCGGCCAGGAGCTGCGCGCGGGTGGAGGAGGACTGCGCCTCGGCGACCAGGCGCTGGATCCCCGCCAGGGCGGTGTCCTCACCGATGGCGGTGACGCGCACCCGGAGGGCGTCGTCGGTGGCCACCGTGCCGGCGACGACGCGGTCGCCGACGCCGCGCGGCACCGGCCGGGACTCGCCGGTGATCATGGACTCGTCCACGTCCGCGGCGCCCTCGACCACCTCGCCGTCGGCGGGGACCCGCCCGCCGGGCCGGACGATGACGACGTCACCGAGCGTCAGGTCGGCCGGGGCCACCCGGACGACCTGGTCGCCGTCGATCTTCTCGGCCTCGTCGGGCAGCAGCGCGGCCAGGGAGTCCAGCGCGGAGGAGGTCTGCGCGAGGGAGCGCATCTCGAGCCAGTGGCCCAGCAGCATGATCACGACGAGGAGCGCGAGCTCCCACCAGAAGTCCATCTCGTGGGAGAACAGGCCCAGGCTCGCGCCCCAGGACGCCACGAACGCGACGCTGATCGCCATGCCGATCAGCAGCATCATCCCGGGCTTGCGCGACCTGATCTCGCTCACCGCACCGGTGAGGAACGGCCGCCCGCCCCAGACGTAGATCACGGTGCCCAGCACGGGCGAGACCGCGCCGAGCCCGGGCACGTCGGGCAGGGCGTAGCCGACGATCGAGGCGAACATGCCGCTGAGCAGCACGGTCGGGACCGACAGCGCCAGCGTGATCCAGAAGAGGCGGCGGAACATCGCGACGTGGTCGCCGTGACCGCCGTGACCGCCGTGACCGCCGTGGCCCGTGTGGGCCATGTCGTGGCCGCCGCCGGGCATCGTCGCCATGTCGTGACCGGCGTGCGCCTCAGGCGTGGTGCGCCCCACGCCGTCGCCGTCGTGGCTGTGCTGCGGAGCGGTCATGACAACCTCTCGAGCTTGGTGACATCGGTTCTTCACCATACCCCCAGGGGGTATTCGCTGGCGTGAACGCCACGGCGGCGACGGGATATTCCACCCCGCCGTCCCCTCAGCACGCCATCCCCCCGGCCGATGGGATGTCCGGGACCAGGAGGGGGGAACATGGACGGCATCGTCGCGATCTCACAGCGCATCGCCAGCATTCAGGCGACCCTGAGCTCGCTCTCGCCCGCGCAGCCGAGCGCCCCCGCCGGCTCGGCCGACGCGTTCGGCCACGTCCTCGATCGGGCCCTCACCGACTTCACCCCCGCTGTCGGCGGCTCCGCCCTGACGGCCGACGGCGTGCCCGCCGACCTCGCGGCCTACGGCAACGGGCGCGTGCCCGCCACGGCGCTGACCCCCGTGGGGAGCACGGGCCACAAGCTGTGGGCCCCCGCCGCGGCGGCGTTCGAGCAGGTGCTGTCGGCCGCGGCCGCCGACGGGGTCACGATCGGCATCACGGACTCCTACCGGACCTACGACGTCCAGGTCGACGTCGTGCGCCGCAAGGGCCTGTACTCCGAGGGCGGCCTCGGCGCGAAGCCGGGGACGAGCCCGCACGGGTGGGGCAAGGCCGTGGACCTGGACCTCGACGCCACGGCCCAGGCGTGGATGCGCGTCAACGCCGGCCGGTTCGGCTTCGTCGAGGACACCCCGCGCGAGCCCTGGCACTGGGCCTACAAGCCCGCGTAGCGCGGGCCCCGACCGGGCGCCGACCCCGGGCGCGCCAGCCCCGAACGGCGCCGGGGCCGCGCGGGCCGCCCTACCGTGCGGCGTCGACCAGGTCCACCGCGCGGGCGGCACGCGGCGCGGGCTCGACCGAGACGGCGCGGAACCCGCGCAGGCGCAGGCTGTTGGTCACCACGAAGACCGAGGAGAAGGCCATGGCCGCCCCCGCGATGAGCGGGTTGAGCAGGCCGGCAACGGCCAGGGGGATGGCGGCGACGTTATAGGCGAAGGCCCAGAACAGGTTGCCCTTGATCGTCGCCAGGGTGCGGCGGGAGAGCCGGACGGCGTCGACGGCGGCGCGCAGGTCCCCGCGCACCAGGGTCAGGTCGGAGGCCTCGATGGCCACGTCGGTGCCGGTGCCCATGGCGATGCCGAGGTCGGACTGGGCCAGGGCGGCGGCGTCGTTGACGCCGTCGCCGACCATCGCGACCACGCGGCCGGAGTCCTGGAGCTCGCGCACGACCCGGACCTTGTCGGCGGGCATCACCTCGGCGACGACCTCCTCGATCCCGACCTCGGCCGCGATCGTGCGGGCCGCCCGGGCGTTGTCCCCGGTGAGCAGGACGGGGCGCAGGCCGAGGGCCCTCAGCTCGGCGACGGCCTGGGCGGAGGTGGGCTTGAGGGTGTCGGCGACGACGACGATGCCGCGGGCGCGCCCGTCCCAGCCCACCGCGACGGCGGTGCGCCCGGCGGACTCGGCCACGTCCAGCGCGTCGCGCAGGTCCGCGCCGAGCTCCTGCGCCCACTGCTCGCGCATCCAGGCCACGCGCCCGGCGGCGACGGCATGGCCGGCCACCACGCCGGAGACGCCGAGGCCCTGGCTGCTGGTGAAGGACTCGACCGGGGGCAGGGCGCCGAGCCGGTCGCGGGCGCCGGCGGCGATGGCCCGGGCGATGGGGTGCTCGGAGGCGCGCTCCAGCGCCCCGGCCAGGCGCAGCACCTCCGCGGCGTCGGTGCCGGCGGCGGGGACGACGTCGACCAGGCGCATCGCGCCGGTGGTGACGGTGCCGGTCTTGTCGAGCACGATCGTGTCGACCCGGCGGGTGGACTCCAGGACCTGCGGGCCCTTGATGAGGATGCCGAGCTGCGCCCCGCGGCCGGTGCCCACCATGAGAGCGGTGGGTGTGGCCAGACCGAGCGCGCACGGGCAGGCGATGATGAGCACCGCGACGGCGGCCGTGAACGCCGACTCGCCGCCCGCTCCCGTGCCGAGCCAGAAGCCCAGCGTCGCCACCGACAGCGTGATGACGACGGGCACGAACACCGCGGAGATGCGGTCCGCGAGGCGCTGGACGGGGGCCTTGCCGGTCTGGGCCTCCTCGACCAGGCGCGCCATCTGCGCGAGCTGGGTGTCACCGCCGACGCGGGTGGCCCGGACCAGCAGTCGCCCGCCGGCGTTGACCGTGGCGCCGGCGACGGCGTCGCCGGGGCCGACCTCGACGGGCACGGGCTCGCCGGTGAGCATGGAGGCGTCCACCGCCGAGGCGCCGTCGACGACGACGCCGTCGGTCGCGATCTTCTCGCCGGGGCGGACGACGAACTGGTCCCCCACGCCGAGCTGGTCCACGGGGATGCGCACCTCGGCGCCGGCGCGCAGCACGGCGACGTCCTTGGCGCCCATCTCCATCAGGGCGCGCAAGGCGGCGCCGGACGCCTTCTTGGCGCGGGCCTCGAGGTAGCGGCCGAGGAGGATGAAGACGGTGACGGCCGCGGCGACCTCGAGGTAGATCTCGTGCGAGCCGCCGCGCTCGGGGACGAGGTCGAAGGACATGCGCATGCCCGGGCTGCCGGCGTCGCCCAGGAACAGCGCGTACAGCGACCACCCGAAGGCGGCCAGGACGCCGACGCTGACGAGGGTGTCCATGGTGGCCGCGGCGTGCCGGGCGTTGACCCACGCGGCCCGGTGGAACGGCCAGGCCCCCCAGACCACCACGGGCGCGGCGAGGGTCAGGGCCAGCCACTGCCAGTTGTCGAACTGCAGCGGCCGGATCATCGACAGCGCCACCACCGGGACCGCGAGGACGGCGGAGACGACCAGCCGGTGGCGCAGCGCCGCGGCCTCGTCCGGCGCGGCCGGCCCCTCGGCGGGCGCCGCCGCCGGGACGCGCTCACGCAGCCGGGCGGTGTACCCGGTGGCCTCGATCGTGGCGACCGCGTCCTCGACCGTGGTGCCCTCGGGCAGCGCCACCTTCGCCTTCTCGGTGGCGTAGTTCACGCTCGCCTCGACGCCGGGCATCCGGTTGAGCTTCTTCTCGATCCGCGCGGCGCACGACGAGCACGTCATGCCGCCGATCTCGAGCTCGATGGCCTGCTGGCTCACCGGATCATCTCCGTCTCACAACTCACTCGTGGTCGGCGGGCATGTCGACGAGGCGCCGCTCACGCAGGGGCGCCGGCGAGCTCGTAGCCCGCCTCGTCCACGGCCGCGCGCACGTCGTCCACGGCCAGGTCGGCGTCGCTGGTGACCCGCACCTGGGACGCCCCGCCCGTGACGAGGGTGATCTCGACGTCCTTGACCCCGGAGATCTTCTTGACCTCCTCGGTCACGGCGTGGACGCAGTGGCTGCAGGTCATGCCGGTCACATCGTAGGTGGTGGTGCTCATCCTGGCTCCTCGAGATGGTGGTGAGGCGTCCTCGCGAATCGGGCGTCCCCCATTTATACCCCCGTGGGGTATGTCGAGCCAGTCCGAAAGTCCTAGGGCGCCGAGGACTGGGCGTGCCCCGCCGGCCGCGGTGACCTCATAGCTGAGCGGGGCGCTGGGCGCCGTAGAGGCGAGGCCTGACATATCGCTGGTTGAACCACCGGTCCACGAGCAGCATTCCCCAGGTCACCAGCACGAACGGCCAGGTGTAGACGGGGATGCCGGTGCGGGCCAGCAGCACCCGGACGGGCACCGTCAGGGCGATGCCGACGATCGCGACGGGGAACCGCCGCCGCCCGGTCAGGAACACCGTTCCGAGGGCCAGGGCCACGAGCACCCCGGAGTATCCGTCCAGGCCGTTGACGACGACGCCGGCGTCGTGGCCCAGCGCCCACCCCGTGGCCGACGCGACCACCGCCCCGGCGAGCGCCCAGACTCCGGTGTTCCACCCGGCCAGGAACAGCCCGAGCAGGATCAGGGCCCCGCTCCACACGTTGTCCAGCAGCACGACCTGGGAGAAGCTGGTCAGCACCGAGAGCACGGGATCCATGAGGGAGCCGGTGGGGGCGTACACCGGCGGGGCCGGGGTGGTCTGCAGGGACCGGGTCGCCAGCATCCCGATCCCGCTGACGACGCAGAAGGGTGCGGTCATCGCCGGCAGCCCCCAGCGGGCGACGGGACGACTGCCCGCCAGCAGCACGAGGGCCACGCACCCAGCGGAGCCGATGACCGCCCACGCCAGGGCGGGGAGCGAGGGGCCCAGGGCCGCGCAGGCGGCGGCCCCGGTGAGCGCGCCGCAGAACCCGTGCAGGCCCGCCACGACGTCTCGGCGGTCAATGCGCGGGACCGCCCACGACAGCAGTGACTGGACCGCGGCACCGAGCACCGCGAAGGCCGCCATGCTCGGGTCGGCCACCGCGAAGGCCAGGAGGACCAGGAGGCCGGTGATCCACCGGCCCTGGAAGAACACCTGGGACTGGCTGCGCAGCACCGCCAGCGCCGGACGGGTGAACATCAGGAACGCCTCCCTGACAGGCGGTGACCCGACTTCCACACCACGGCGGCCAGACCCCACACCCCGAACATGGTGGCGATCAGCAGCAGGCCGGCCTGGCCGAGGTCGATGGCCGCCAGCCGGGTGGTCAGGGGGTCGCGCAGCCCGAGCCCGTGGTGGAGCACGCCTCCGATCGTGATGGCGGAGATGAACAGCGCGGAGAAGGCGGAGATGCCGGTGATCACGGCATTGAACCCCAGCTTGCGGACCGGTTCCTGCCAGGCGGAGCGGTACATCCGCAGGACGGCGAACCCGTTGAGGGAGTCACACAGGCACATGCCGGCGGCGAAGAAGAACGGCAGGGACAGCAGCGTCCACGCGGACACCCCGGCGACGGCCGCCGAGGCGGTGACGATGAGCAGGGAGACCGTGCTGGCGGTGTCGAAGCCGAGCCCGAACAGGAAGCCGACGGCGTACATGTCGCGGGGTCTGCTCACCCGGGACAGCGGCCTGGCCAGCAGCCGCGAGATGAGGCCCTGGGACTCCAGGTCCCCGGCGGAGGCCCCTTCCCCGCGACGCGCCCGTCGCCGCAGCGACCAGGAGCGGCGGGACGCGGCGGCGTTGTAGCAGCCCATGACGAGCAGGAAGAGCCCGGAGACCGTTCCCCCGACGAGTCCCAGGAGGGTGTTGGCCCGGGTCCCCTCCTGGACGAGGGCCGAGAGGAAGGTCGCGCCGGCCACGGCCAGGGCCCCGGCGGCGATCACCACGCTGCTGTGGCCCAGGCTGAAGGCCAGGCCCACGCTGGCCGGCTCCCGGCCCTGGGCGACGAAGCGCCGGGTGGAGTTGTCGATGGTGGCGATGTGGTCCCAGTCGTAGCTGTGCCGCACACCGGTCAGGTAGGCCGTGGCCACCAGCCCGGCCGCCAGCGGGACGGTGCTCGCCACGGCCCCGAGGCCCAGCAGGCCCACGGCGGTCGCGTGCAGCACCACGACGACCCCCATGGTGGCCGCGGCACGGGCGCAGAAGGACCGCTCGGCGCCTGAGCCGAGGGCCGGCATCCTGCCCGCTGATGGGGAGCTCATGCGCGACGATCCCTTCAGTACTTGCGCAGATCTGCCGGCGGCTGCCCGAACCAGCGGACGCGCAGCTCGTTGACGACCGCCATGATCAGCCCGTTCACCTCCTGGGTGGCGGTGCCCAGCACCCGCAGCGCCAGCCCGGGCACGGACGGGGCGCTGACGCCGGCAACGAGGTGTCCCGCGCGGGTGGCCACGCGCTCACGGACCATCTGCAGGGCCGCCTCGTCCGCCCTCGGGTCGACGACCAGCAGGGACCCCACGTGCGTGTGGCCCTCGAGGAGTCCCATCCCGCTCATGCCGGCCGCCCCACCCCGGGGGGCCAGCACGAGGTTGTCGACGGCCACGGGGCGGCCACCCATGGTGACGACGCTGCGCAGGCGCAGCTCGGTGTAGAGGAAGGGCGTGCCGCTGGGGGACCATCCGGGGGTGACGACCTCGGACATCATCAAGGAAGCCGTGGGGGCCATCTCGATGCGGGTGTCCTGGCGGTAGCGCGCGCCGCGGTAGGCGATCAGCTGGTCGGGCAGGTACTCCAGCCGGCTGCCGGGCCCCAGGCAGATCGTGACCTGCTGGACGGCACGGTCCTCCGGGGTGCGGTAGACCTTCGTGGCCGACTGGGTGGTCAGCATGAGGTCGCCGCCGTCGCCCACCGCCACGTCGATCCGGTACCTGTCCCGGTCCAGGTAGGCGCCGCCGGGGTTGACGACCACGTAGGTCACCTGCCCGGTGGTGTCCAGGTACATGGGGCGCAGCACCCGGAGCGCGCCCCGGTGGAACTGGTGGACCGCGACCGATCGCCCGCCTCGCGGGCGGACCGTCAGCGCCAGCTCACCGCGCCAGGACTCCTGGCCGGCGGCCGGCACCGGGGCCGGGGGCGTTGGGGCCGCGGGCTCGGGCGCCGGGACCGCGGCGTCCGCCGCCGCGACCGCCGCGCCGGCCGCGCCGGCCGCCGGCACCAGGGTGGTCACACCAGGTCCTGCATGAGCACGTCGTGGCGCAGCCACCGGATCACGCCGTCCAGGCCCTCGTCCGTCTTGAGGTTGGTGAAGCAGAAGGCCTTGTCCCCGCGGAAGCTCTTCGAGTCCGCCTCCATCACCGTCAGGTCCGCTCCCACGTAGGGGGCGAGGTCGGTCTTGTTGATGATGAACAGGTCGGACTTGATCATGCCCTGCCCCGCCTTGCGCGGGATCTTCTCGCCCTGGGCGACGTCGATGATGTAGATGGAGAAGTCGACGAGCTCGGGACTGAACGTGGCGGAGAGGTTGTCCCCGCCGGACTCGACGAAGATCACCTCCAGGTCCGGGTGGGTGGCCTCGAGCCTGTCGATCGCGGCCTGGTTCATCGAGGTGTCCTCGCGGATGGCGGTGTGCGGGCAGCCGCCGGTCTCGAGGCCCACGATGCGGTCCAGGGGCAGCACGCTGTTCCGGGCGAGGATCTTGGCGTCCTCGATGGTGTAGATGTCGTTGGTGATCGCCGCCATGGAGATCTCGTCGCTCAGGGCCCGGGTCAGGCGTTCGATCAGCTGGGTCTTGCCCGCCCCGACCGGTCCGCCGATGCCGATCTTTACCGGCTTCATGCTCCTCGCCTCTCGTCGTCCGTCTCGCTCAGCTCATGAACATGCGGGCCCGCTGGGTCTCGTGCTGCATCTGCGCGATCTCCAGCCCGGGGGGCACCGCCCCGAGGTCCTCGATCCCCAGGCCCCTGATGCGGAGCTCGGCGGTGGCGACCCGGGCCCGCATCGCCGCGAGCACCCGTTGCCCTGCGTTCTGGCCGATGGGGATGCCCCGCACCGCGTTCTGGGTCAGCGACGTGATCGTGGAGAAGAGATAGGCGCGGACCAGCACCGGGGACGGCGCCGCGTGGTCGACGCCGATCAGGGCGAAGGCGATGGACTGGTGGGCGTGGCACCGTCCCCGGTCCACCAGCTCCCCGTACCGCTCCAGGCGCGGGCCCGGCAGGGACTGGCGGCCGATGTCGATCAGCCGCCGGCCCATGGTGACCCCGGCCTGACGGACCTGGGCCGGGAGCGCCTGGGCATGCATGAGCGCGTCCAGATCCTCCAGCTGCCGGGCGTCCACCGGGTCCGGACCGGTGCACGCCTCGGCGGCCAGCCGCACGGCGAGCCCGTCGGCGTGGACGAGCTGGTGGTCCAGGAACTGCTCGAGCCACTGCTGGAAGGTCGCCTCGTCGTGGACCGTGTCCCGGTGGAGGTAGGTCTCCATGCCGAAGGTGTGGGCGAAGGCCCCGGTGGGCAGCGCCGAGTCGCAGAGCTGCAGCAGGGGCAGCAGGGAGTCCCACGGCAGCCGGGTGTCGTCGTCGGCCGCCACTAGTGGTGGTGCTCCGCGTGCCGGAACGGCACGGGCATGACCCGGTCCTGCCGTTCGTAGGGCACCTGGTGGTGGTCGAGGTAGTCCTGGACCGTGTGGTCGTACTGGACCACCATGACCTCGGCCCCGTACTCGGAGTCGGCGTCGAAGAACTGGGCCTGCAGGTGCCGGTTGCCGAGGCTGTGGGCGGTGACGCCCATCTGGGTGATCGTGCGCGGCGCGATGACCAGCACGTCGCTGGGCAGCACGGTCACGGCCACGACGCCGGCGGCGTCCCGGAGCAGGATGTCGCCGTCCTTCAGGTCGCCGTCGCGCCCGGGCGCGGCCGCCAGCCGCAGCCCGATCTCCCGGCCGTGGTCCGTCGTCACCCGCTGGATGCGCTTGACCAGGTCGGCGCTGGGCAGCACCACCTTCTCCATGTGCAGGCGGTCCCGCTCCTCCCGCGGGAGGTCGGCCAGGTTGCCCACGGTCTTCTCGACGATCACGGGCCCCTCCCCTCCTGGGTGCTCGATCCGGGTGTGCTCGCGCCAGTCAGAACAGGAAGTACCGCTGGGCCATGGGCAGCACGTCCACGGGCTCGCAGGTGACCCTCTCGCCGTCGACGCGGACCTCGTACGTCTCCGGGTCGACCTCCAGCTCCGGCGTCTCCCCGTTAAACTTCAGGTCCGACTTCTTCAGGGAGCGGATCCCGTGCACGGCGCGCACGTGCTTGCGCAGCCCCAGCTGTTCGGGGACGCCCGCCTCAATGGCGGCCTGGGACATGAAGGTGATGGAGGAGGTGTGCACCGCCGCGCCCATGGCCCCGAAGGACTCGCGCATCGTCAGGGGCTGCGGCGTGGGGATGGAGCCGTTGGAGTCACCGACCAGGGAGCTGACGGGCTGTCCCCCCTTGAGGACCAGGTACGGCTTGACGCCGAAGAACGCCGGGACCCACAGCACCAGGTCGGCGACCTTGCCGGTCTCCACGCTGCCGACGTAGTCCGCCACGCCGTGGGCCAGGGCCGGGTTGATCGTGTACTTGGAGATGTAGCGCTTGATCCGGAAGTTGTCCCCGCGCTCGGTGTCTCCCTCGAGCTTGCCGCGCTGCTTCTTCATCTTGTCGGCCAGCTGCCAGGTGCGCAGCACGACCTCACCCACCCGGCCCATCGCCTGGGAGTCGGAGGACATGATCGAGAAGATGCCCATGTCCTGGAGGACGTCCTCGGCGGCGATCGTCTCCGGGCGGATCCGCGAGTCGGCGAACGCGACGTCCTCGGGGATGTCGGGGTGGAGGTGATGACACACCATGAGCATGTCCAAGTGCTCTTCCTCGGTGTTGCGGGTGTACGGGATGGTCGGGTTGGTCGACGCCGGCAGGACGTTGGGCAGTCCGGCGATCTTGATGATGTCCGGGGCGTGCCCCCCGCCGGCGCCCTCGGTGTGGAACGTGTGGATCACCCGCCCGCCGATGGCGCGGATTGTGTCCTCCACGAACCCGCCCTCGTTGAGGGTGTCGGTGTGGATCGCCACCTGGACGTCGTAGTGGTCGGCCACGCGCAGGGAGTTGTCGATCGCCGCGTACGTGGCGCCCCAGTCCTCGTGCACCTTGAGCCCGATGGCGCCGGCCTTGATCTGCTCCGCCAGCGGTTCCACCGAGCTGGCGTGGCCCTTCCCGAGGAACCCGACGTTCATGGGCACGTTCTCCACGGCCCTGAGCATGTTGGCGAGGTTCCAGGGGCCCGGCGTGACGGTGGTCGCCTTGGTGCCGTCGGCGGGCCCCGTGCCACCGCCGATCATGGTGGTGAGCCCGGAGTTCAGCGCGGTACCGAACTGGTCGGGGCTGATGAAGTGGATGTGGGTGTCGACCCCGCCGGCGGTGAGGATCCGGCCCTGGCCGGAGATGACCTCGGTGCTGGGGCCGATGGGGATGTCGACGCCGTCCATGATGTTCGGGTTGCCGGCCTTGCCGATCGCCATGATCCGGCCGTCCCGCAGCCCGACGTCGGCCTTGTAGATGCCCGTGTAGTCGACCACGACGGCGTTGGTGATCACCGTGTCGGCCACGGCCAGCTCCCCGGGGGCGCCGTCGCGGACGGTGTTGCCGTCCTGGCCCATGCCGTCGCGGATGACCTTGCCGCCGCCGAAGGTCACCTCGTCGCCGTAGCTGGTGTAGTCCTTCTCGATCTCGAGGAAGAGATCGGTGTCCGCGAGGCGCACCGCGTCGCCCACGGTGGGTCCGTACAGGTCGGCGTACTGACGCCGGGACATCTCGAAGCTCATGGTGGTCCTCTCTCCTCGGGCAGCCGCATCCGCCGGGATAAGACGAGGGTTAGCAGGGGTGCTGTGGGCGTGACGGGCGGTGGGGCACGGTCAGTCGAGGGGGCCGTTGACGGCGTTGGTGAAGCCGTAGACCGCGCGGGCCCCGGCCATCGCGACCAGCCGGACGGTCTTGCGGTCACCCGGCTCGAACCGGACCGCGGTACCGGCGGGGATGTCGAGGTGGAACCCGCGGGTGGCGGGCCGGTCGAACTCCAGGGCCCGGTTGACCTCGAAGAAGTGGAAGTGGGAGCCGACCTGCACCGGCCGGTCGCCGGTGTTGGTGACCTCCCTCTCGAGGACCTCCCGGCCCGCGTTGCACGATATGGGCTCCTCCGACAGCACGTACTCACCGGGGATCATTGCTGCTCCCCTACCGGATCGGGTGGTGGACGGTCACCAGCTTCGTGCCGTCCGGGAAGGTGGCCTCGACCTGGACGTCCGGGATCATCTCGGGGATCCCGTCCATCACGTCCTCCCGGGTCAGGATCGTGGTGCCGTAGCTCATGAGGTCCGCGACGGTGCGCCCGTCCCGAGCCCCCTCGATCAGCTCGTAGGTGATGATGGCCACCGCCTCGGGATAGTTGAGCCTCAGGCCGCGCCCCTGCCGCCGGCGCGCCAGATCGGCGGCCACGACGATCTGGAGCTTCTCCTGCTCGCGAGGTACCAGGTACATGGGAGTCCTTCTGTCCTGTGGAGAGAGTGTTTCACACAGCTCCGCCATCCGTTCGGATGACATGGAGCGACTCCGGTCGCCCGGGAAAGGGCACATCCCTCAGGGAGGGGTGTGGCCCACAAAGAACCCGCGATCTTTTGCTTGAGAAGAAGGGCCGCCGATTGGTCAGGTCACCACGCTCCAGCCAAGAGACACGCTTGAGGCGAGAATGGCGTTGGTGACGCCTGATCGGTTCCGACACCGCCCGGCGGCTCCGCCGGAGCGCGTCGGCGGATCGCGGAGCACCCGGGTCTTCGTCATCGAGATCCACCACCCGTTCCCGGGGGCGAGACGTCCCCGCAGGGATATACGAGCCGGCCCTGGTCCGGGGGCCGTTGCGTGTCAGACGCTACCACCACGCCTCGGGCTGGGAACCTGTCGGCGCCAAGGAGAGCGAGGCCCTTCCCTGCCCTCCCCGGCGCGCGAACCTCTAGGCGTCCCTGACTCAGTACCCGGTCCGGCATTCCACTGATGGCAGGGTCCTGCGCGCTCCCTAGCGTGCTGTCCATGACCCCCCCACGTCCCGCCCAGCGCGTCGAGGTCCGAGTGGTCGGCGCGCCCCCCGCACAACAGGTCGAGCAGGCGTCCGGCGTCAGCCCTGTGATGGATCCCGTTGCCGGCGCCGCGCCGACCCGGCTGAAGGACGCCGACCGAGACCGCTCGGAGCATGCCGCCCCGGCGGACCAGGTGCCGCTGTGGCGCCTGGCCGCGTTGCGCGCCGGGTACCTGTTCGTCGCCGTCGGTCTTGCCGTAACGCGGTGGCCGTTGCTCGTCAACCACGACCAGCCGTGGCCCCTCATGGACAGCGTCGTCGTCTGCATGCTCGTGGCGATGTCGATCCTCTACTTCCTCGGGATCCGCTACCCGCTGCAGATGCTCCCCATGATGCTTTTCGAGTCGATCTGGAAGCTGGCCTGGCTCGGCGTCGTCGCGGTGCCGCTGTGGGCGGCGGGCCGGATGGACGCGGCCACCTGGGAGACGGCGTTCGCCTGCCTCTTGGTCGTCGTCGTTCTCCTCGCCGTCCCGTGGCGCTACGTGTTCACGCACTACGTGACGAGGCCCGGCGAGCGGTGGCGCAGGGTCCGAACTCACTCAGGTCGGCAGGGCAGCCGATGACGACGAGCCCCCTGCCGAGGCGCGAACCCGCACCGTGGCGTGTCCCCGCCGGGTTGATCCTGCTCAGCCTGTTTCCCATCGTGGGCGGGGCGATGCGCCTCACCGAGCTGGCGGGCGGTGCGGAGCTCACCTCGCAGAACGAGCGGTTCTTCGACTCGCCCGTCCCGGTGTCGATCCACATCGTCAGTGTGACCGTGTACTCGCTGCTCGGCGCGTTCCAGTTCGTCCCCTCGCTGCGTGGGCGCAGCTGGCACCGGGTCGCCGGACGCGTGCTCGTGCCCGCGGGTCTGCTCGCCGCGCTTTCCGGCCTCTGGATGGCCGTCTTCTACACCCTCCCGGGGGGTGACGGCGCCTTCCTGCTCATCGTGCGGGTGATCATCGGCTCGGCCATGGTGGTCAGCATCGCCCTCGGGGTGTTCTCCGTGAGCTGGCGACGGGACCTCGTCCGGCACGGCGCGTGGATGACTCGTGCCTACGCGATCGGCGCAGCCGCCGGCACCGAGGCCCTCCTCATCATCGGACCCGAGCTTCTTTCCACCCCACTGAACCTCGAGGCCCAGGGTGTGATCACCGGGACGGCGTGCGTCATCAACCTCGCCCTGGCCGAGCACGTCATCCGCCGTCGTGCCCGCGTGCCCTCGGGCACGGATGAGCGCCTTCGGGACACCAGGGCGGGCGTGGACACCGGTCAGCTTGCCGGCCGACTCAGCCGCCGAACGGCGGCGCCGCGGGGTACTCCTCGTCGGTGACCGGGGTGAGCCAGTGGACGGCGGCGTGCTCCGCGTCCCCCTCGTTGATGGCCAGGTGCACCATGAGCCGGTGCGGCGCGGCGCCGTGCCAGTGCTCCTCGTCGGGCTCGAACAGCACCCGGTCCCCGGGGCGGATGACCTCGACCGGGCCGCCGCGTCGCTGGCACAGGCCGATGCCCTCGGTCACGAACACCGTCTGACCGAGCGGGTGGCGGTGCCAGTGGGTGCGGGCGCCCGGCGTGAAGTGGACGAGGCTGGCCTGCACGCGTGAGGGCGGCGGGGCCGCGGCGACGGGGTCGATGTAGACGTCACCGGTGAACCAGTCGGCGGGGCCCTTGAGGGTGTTGATCGAGCTTCGGGTGATCTGCATGAAGGCGTTCCTCCTTGGTCGGGCCGGCCGGGCGCGGCGGCGCCGAGCTCGACGTCGGCCGCCTCGCCTCAGCGGGTGGGGTCGGTGGCCGCCTGCGCCGGCACGTGGGTCGCGGCCCAGCTGGCGAGGAGCCTCAGCCGGTCCTCCGAGGCCGTCCCGGGCTCGGCGGTGTAGATGCTCACCCCCGCCAGGACCGCGACCTCCTCGCGCCGCAGCCCCGGGACCCGCCGGCGGCCGCCGCCGGCGGGAAGCCCGACCTGCTCGGGCGTGAGCTTGGCGCGCCGGGTGGCGAGGAAGTCACGGATGTCGGAGCGGTTGTTCACGCCGTCCACGGTACGGCTCGCGGCGCGTCGAGGGAGGTGGTGGTTCTACCCCCCATAGACGCGACCTCCTAAGCCCTCGTGTATGCCTGTTCCATGGAGTGTGTCCGGGGCAAGCGCCGGACAGCCCGCACCAACGACCAGAAGGAGCACCTCATGCGAGGAGCAGTCCTCCACGCCCCCGGTGACGTCCGCGTCGAGGAGCGCGACCGCCCCGCCATCGTCGAGCCCACGGACGCGGTCATCCGTGTGACGGCCGCCTGCATCTGCGGCTCCGACCTGTGGCCGTACCGCGGCATCGACACCTATGACGGCCCGCAGCCCATGGGCCACGAGTACGTCGGAGTCGTCGAGGAGATCGGCGACGAGGTCAAGGACATCAAGGTCGGCGACTTCGTCGTCGGCTCGTTCTTCGCCTCCGACAACACCTGCGAGATCTGCCGGGCCGGCTACCAGTCCCGCTGCGTGCACAAGGTGCCCATGGGCAGGTTCGGCACCCAGGCCGAGCTGCTGCGCGTGCCGCTGGCCGACGGCACGCTCGTCGCCACCCCCGGCATGCCCGACGCCGACCTGGTCCCGTCGCTGCTGGCCGCCTCCGACGTCCTGGGCACCGGCTGGTTCGGGGCCGTCGCCGCGGAGGCCGGGCCGGGCAAGACCGTCGCCGTCGTCGGCGACGGGGCCGTCGGCCTGCTCGCGGTGCTCGCCGCCAAGCAGCTGGGTGCCGAGCGCATCATCGCGATGAGCCGTCACGAGCCGCGCCAGCGGCTCGCGCGCGAGTTCGGCGCCACCGACATCGTCACCGAGCGCGGCGCGGAGGGCGTGGCCCGCATCAAGGAGCTCACCGGCGGGCTCGGCGCGCATTCCGTCATCGAGGCCGTCGGCACCGAGGAGTCGATGATGCAGGCGATCCGGTCCACGCGCCCCGGCGGGCACGTCGGCTACGTCGGCGTCACCCACGGCGTGGACCTGCCGGGCGGGGAGCTCTTCTTCTCCAGCGTGCACCTGCACGGCGGCCCGGCCCCGGTGCGCCGGTTCCTGCCCGAGCTCGTCCAGCTCATCTGGGCCCGGAAGATCGAGCCGGGCAAGGTCTTCGACCTCGAGCTCCCGCTCGAGGAGGCCGCCGAGGGCTACAGGGCGATGGATGAGCGGCGTGCCATCAAGACGCTCCTGCGTCCCTGATGCCGGGGCCGCCGCGGCCTGCACGACCCTCCCGAGGGCCGGCGCCCGCTACCGCTCGAAGAGTCCACCGCCGCCGAGGAACTCCTCGCCAGCACCCGGGAAGCCGTCGAACAGGCCGCCTGCCTGTTCGACGGCCCCCTCGCCGGCGCCCAGGCCGGGCGCGGGAACGGCGGGAGGGATACGCGTCAAACCGCCGTCGGATGGCGACCGCCTCCCTCCCCGGTGTGGCGAAGCTCGACGTTCAGCAGCCGCAGTCGCAGCCGCATTCCTCGAGCTCACATGCCAGGTCCTCGCAGCAGTCCATGGGTCACCTCCCCTCCGCCGGCGGGCACCATGTGCCCGGGGTGGGAGGCGGGCAGTCGGCGCCCGGCAGTGCCTCGAGCATCTCGACCATGCCCGCGCGCAGCGCCGCCAACCGCGCCATCTCGGCGTCGAGCTCGGCGAGACGCCGGGCAAGGAGCTGCTCCGCGGGCTCGCACGGGCACTGGCCGGTGTCACGGATCGAGAGCAGGTCCTTGATGTCGCTGAGCCGCAGGCCGAGGCGCTGCGCACCCTGGACGAAGCGCAACCGGTCGACCGCGCGCTCGTCATACTCGCGGTACCCGGCGGGTGTCCGCGGCGGCGCCGGGAGCAGCCCCGCCTTCTCGTAGTACCGGATCGTGTCCCCGCTCAGCCCGACGACGTGGGCCAGCTCGGCCACCCGCATCCCGCGCCGAGGAACCGCCGTGGTGCTCATGGCGACGACGCTAGACCTTGGAGCCGGATCGAAGGTCAAGCCCCCGCGCGGGACCGCTCAGGGCTCGATGTGCCGCGCGACGCGCGCCGGGTTGCCGACCGCGACGACGTTCGCGGGCAGGTCACGCGTGACGACGGCGCCCGCGCCCACCACCGTGTTCTCCCCGACCGTGACGCCCGGGCAGATGATCGCGCCCCCGCCCAGCCACACGTTGTCCCCGATGACGATCGGTTTCGCCGCCTCCCACTTGTCGCGCCGCGGGCCCGGCTCGACGGGGTGCGTCGGCGTGAGGAGCTGGACGTTCGGGCCGATCTGGACGTCGTCGCCGATGGTGATCGCCGCGACGTCCAAAGCGACGAGCCCGAAGTTGGCGAAGCACCGCGCGCCGATGGTGATCTGGGTGCCGTAGTCCACGTAGAAGGGGGGCCGGATCTCGGTGCCCTCGCCCACGGAGCCGAGCAGCTCCTCGAGGAGCCGACGGCGCAGCGGACCCTGGCGGACCGTGGTGGCGTTGAACGCCGCCATCAGGTCCAGCGCTGCGGCGTTCGCCTCGGCCAGCTCCGGGTCGTCGGCGATGTAGAGGTCGCCGCTGAGCATGCGCTCGCGCATGGAGCGGGTGTCGTTCGCGTTGACGGTCACCCGTGCAAGCCTAGGCCGACGGCGGAGCGTGACGCCGCGCGGCACTGGCCGTCACGATGATCTCGACGCACGCGTCGAGATCGAGGGAGGTGCTGTCGATCACGAGGTGATACAGCCCCGCGGTCGTCGGGTCGACGCCGTACAGGCCGCGCACGTAGTCCTCCCGCGCGCGGTCGTTGGCCTCGAGGCGACGGCGTGAGGCCTCGGCGTCCAGCCCGTCGAAGACCATCGCCTGCCGGAGCCGCGCCTCCACCGGGCCGTCGAGCCGCACGTGCAGCGCCCCGGGGACGGTCCGCAGCACCACGGCACCCGCCCGCCCCAGGATGACCGCGCCCGAGGCGGCGGCCCTGCCGAGGGCCTCCTCGGTCGCCGCGACGTACCGGCGACGCTCTACCTCCGCGGACCCCTCCTGGCGCCGCACGTCTGCCGGCACGCCCTCCCCCGTGATCAGCGCCGCATCGGAGAGGAACGCGAACCACCGGCCGAGCCCGCGCGCGGCCTGCTCGTCGTACGCGGCGGCGACCTCCTGCGGTGTGTGCAGGTGCTCCGCCACCTCGACGGGGATGGCGCGGTCCACGAACGTCACGCCGAGCCGCTCGGCCACCTTCGAGCCCACGACGTTGCCCCCGGCGCCGTACGAGGCGGAGAGGGTGACGACTCGCGGTGGTGGGGGCGCTCCGTCCGCCGGCTGCAGCGAGCTGGTCATCGGTCGCCTCCTTGCCGCACCGGACCTCGAGGCCTCACCCTAACCACGCTCGCACCGATCCAGGCGGGCCGTGCGACCGGGGGACGCCGCCGCGGGGGTTTGCCCGGCCCGATGCTCGCCGGCCGGGGGTTGCCCGGGGTGCGGCATGTTGTCAGTCTGAACGCACGACGGAAGCCGCTGGTCCGTCGTCGTGCACCTCGGACCCGGAGGACCGCCATGAGCACCACCGCCGAGCCGCAACCGATGCGCGAGCTGCGGACCTCCCAGTACCTCGGTTACGCGGGCGGCGACGCGGCCAACAACCTCACGTTCTCCATGGCGTCGATGTTCCTGCTGCTCTACTACACCGACGTCGTCGGGATCGCGGCGGGCGCCGCCGGGGCGATCCTGCTCGTGGTGCGGGTCTTCCAGGCCTTCACCGACCTGTTCGCCGGCCAGGTGGTCGACCGGACCAACACCCGCTGGGGCAGGTTCCGGCCGTTCTTCGTCTTCGGCGGGCTGCCGCTGATGGTGCTGGGGGTGGCGATCTTCAGCGTGCCGCGAGGGTTCTCCGGCGGCGCCGCGCTCGCCTACGCCGCCATCACCTACGCCGTGTTCGGGCTGACCTACAGCCTCGTCAACATCCCGTTCGGCTCGCTGGCCTCGGCGATGACGCAGCTGCCGTCCGAGCGGGCGAAGCTCTCCGCCGCCCGGTCGATCGGCAGCGCCGTCGCGATCATCGCGCTGTCCTTCGTCGTCTCTCCGCTGATCGAGTCGTCGCCGGACCTCCAGCGGTCCCTGACGACCGTGATGGTGGTCCTCGCCGTCGTCGGCTTCGCGTTGTACTTCTTCCTGTTCGCCACGGCTCGGGAGACCGTCCAGCGCGACACCACGCCCGTGACGCTGAAGGACACCATCGGCCAGATCCGGCGCAACCGGCCCCTCGTCCTGCTCTGCGCGAGCGCCCTGTGCGTCCTGACCGGCATGTTCGTCGTCCAGACCCTGCAGGTCTACTACGCGCGCGACGTCCTGAGGAGCGCCAACTACGTCATCGTCCTCACGGTGGTCAACACCGGCGGGATGTTCGTGACCGCACCGCTCGTCCCCCGGATCGTGCGGGCGTGGGGCAAACGGCGGGGGTACGTCGTGGCCGGGTCCGTCGCGGTGGTGGGCGGGGTGGGGATCGCGCTCAGCCCGCCGTCGGTCCCGGCGCTCGCCGTCGTCTCCTTCTTCGTCTACGGCTTCGGGCTCGCCGTCCTCCAGTCGCTGATGTGGGCGCTGCAGGCCGACACCGTCGAGTACGGCGAGTGGAAGTCCCGGACACGGACCGAGGGCAGCAACTACGCCGCGCTGTCCTTCACCCGCAAGGTCGGGCAGGGGTTCGGCGGCGGTCTCGCCGCGTTCGGCATCGGCGCGGGCGGCTACATCGCCGGCAGCCTCACCCAGACCCCCGTCGCCCTCGACACCATCCGCGTCCTCACGGGCGCCGCGCCCGCCCTCTTCGTCGGCATCGGGGTCCTCATCATGCTGGCCTACCCGCTGACGGAGCAGCGGTTCCAGACGATCGTCGGTGACCTCGCCGCGCGGCGGGCCGGGCACGCCGTCCCCGCCGGGGAGCCCTCCGAGGCGTGACGGCCCCGGCCCCAGGGGGCAGGTCAGTCCCTCGCGGGCGGTGGGGTCCTCTCCCGGGCCGTCCTGACCAGGGCGTCCACGGCCGGCTCCGTCGCCGGCGCGCCGTAGTCGACGCCGTAGCCCTCGACGTCGTCCTCCGGGGAGGCGATCCGCACGGTGACCGGCGCGCGGTAGCCCAGCTCGCGGGCGGCCTTCTCGATCTCCGCCGTGAGCCGCTCGCCGTAGGCGCGGTACTCCCGGTCCCGCCGCTCCAGCACGGCGTCCGCCGCCGCCCAGGCACGGTCATCGAGGTCGTGCTCCGTCTCGCCGTCGACGGGCCCCGCGTCGATGACGCGCCGCCGCGCCCGCTCGACCGCCTCGTCGTAGGCCGCCTCCAGGCCGGTGTCGGCCATGATCCGCTCGACGTTGACCTCGACGACGAGGGGCGCGGCGCGGGGCGCGGGCAGCGCGGCGCCGTGCCAGGGCGGCGCGGCGCAGGGCTCGGGCAACCCGGCGCGGTCCGGTCCCACAGCCGCCTCGCCACGTCCGTCCCCTCCCACGGACGGCTTCATCTCCTCGTGCGGGGCGGCGGAACCGAGCCCGGCGCAGGGTGGGGAACCTGCCCGTCGGGCGCCCTTCCCGCATCAGCGACCGCCGCGCCGGCGGCTGACCGTGTGTCGCCGCCGCCGTCGCTGCGGGACGGTTCGGTGGTGCCGACGCCGACGCCAGTGGGTCCTGTCGCCGCCCCGGCCGGACCGTCATCGTGATCCTCGGACAGGACGTCGTGTGTCTGTGCAGCCGGTTGCCACGTGCCTCGGAGCTCGCTGCCCTTCATGAACAGCACCGCGACGAGGCCGACGACGGCGAAGCCGGCCGCCACCGCGAAGACCAGACCGATGCCGTCGCCATACGCGCCCCGGATGACCGCGGCGACGGCGGGAGGCATCTGCGTGAGATCAAGGGTGCCGGTGGAGGTGTCGAGGCCGCCCGTGTCGATGCCCTGCCGCGCCAGCCGGGACGCCGTCAGGGAGGTCACTCGGTGGGTGTAGAGCGCACCGAGGAGCTGGATGCCCATCGCACCCCCGAGGGTGCGGAAGAACGTCACGGACGACGTCGCCGCCCCCACGTTCCCGATGGCGACGGTGTTCTGGACGGCCAGCACGAGGTTCTGCATCGCAGCGCCCAGGCCGATGCCGGCGACGAAGAGGTACACGCCGATCAGGCCCAGGCTCGTGTCGCCGCGGACCGTGGTCATGAGGCCCATCCCCAGGGCGAGGAGGCCGACCCCGCCGACGACGTAGGGCTTCCACCGCCCGCTCGCCGTCACGAGCTTGCCGGCGACCGTGGAGGAGATCAGCAGCCCGAGCATGAGGGGCAGGCCGAGCCAGCCGGCGATCGTCGGCGAGTACCCGCGCCCGATCTGGAAGTACTGGCCGAGGAACACGTTGGCGCCGAACAGGACGGTGCCGACGGCGAGGCTGGCGACGATAGCCAGCGCCGTGGTGCGCTCCGAAAGGATGTATAGGGGCACCACGGGCTCGTCTACACGCCGCTCGACCAGCACGAAGGCGACGGCGGCGAGCACGGCGCACCCGACCATCACGGCGGTCTGCCACGAGACCCAGGGGAACTCATGATCAGCGAAGGAGACCCACACCAGCAGCAGCGTCGCCGCTAGCGAGATCAGTGCCGCACCCAGCCAGTCGACCTTGGCGTCGGCACGCCCCTTGCCAGGCACGTGGAGGTACCTGGTCACGACGCCCATGGCGATGAGCATGAACGGGACGGCGCTCCAGTAGCACCAGCGCCAGCCGAGCCACGAGACGTCGACGATGACACCACCGAGCAGCGGCCCGGACACCGTCGCGACCGCGATCACGGCCCCGACGTACCCGTTGTACCGGCCGCGCTGCCGCGGCGGGATGATCGTGGCGATGATGATCTGGACCAGCACCTGAAGCGCGCCCATGCCGAGGCCCTGGACCACGCGCACGGCGATGAGCATGCCGGCGGACGCGGCCGCTCCCGAGAGCAGCGAGCCGAGGGTGAACACCCCCATGGCGCCGAGCAGCAGCTTCTTCTTGTCCATGAGGTCGGCGAGCTTGCCGGCGATCGGCGTCACCGCCGTCGAGGCGAGGATCGCCGCGGTGATGATCCACGTGTACTGCTGCTGCGTGCCGCCGATCTCCCCGATGATCACGGGCAGGGCGTTGGCGACGACGGTGTTGGCCAGCATCGCGACGAACAGGGCCATGAGCAGGCCGGCGAGCACCCGGAGGATCTGCTGGTGCTCATGGTGCGCCAGGGCCGCCTGATCGGCGCTCATCCCTGCGTAGGCGCGTCGGGCGGTCAGCGACTTCCTGCTCACACGAGCTCCTTCGACGCTTGAGGCGCGGGCGCAGAGCCGGTCAGCTGCGTGTCGACGCGCTCGGTGGCGTCGGCGAGCAGCTCCAGGTCGTCCGCGAGGCGGCTCACCCGGTCGAGGGGCCAGTCCTGCATCGCCTCGGCGATGCGCTCGGCGTGCAGGGCCCGGACCTGCCCGAGCCGCGCGCGGCCCTCGTCCGTCAGGGAGATCAGCGCCGCACGCGCGTCCTGCGGGTCGGGCCGGCGTGCGAGCAGCCCGTCCCTCTCGAGCGTGCCGATCTGGCGGCTGATCACCGAGGGGTCGACGAGCTGCTGCTCCGCGAGGCTCGCGAGACGGCACTCGCCCGCGCGGTAGATGCTGACCAGCAGCTGCACCTGGGTGGGCTGCAGGCCGAAGGTCTGGGCGACCACCGTCACAAAGGTGCGGCTGCGCCTGTTGATGAGTGAGAGCTGGTCCAGGACCTGCATGCACGCGTCGTGGCGGGAGCTGTGATCGTCGTTCACCGTGCCGAAAGTACACCTACGTGCACCATGCATGTATCGGAACGAGGGCGCCGTGATCTCCTGGGGGCCTGGCGGCGTGGGTCCTGGCGGCCTCGCCTCGCCGGTCTCAATCGAATCGCGCCACAAAGGCCCAAGCCACGTGGCCGACACGCCGGGGACACGCCGCCCGGCGACAGGACGGCCGAGGCGTTTGTGGCGCGATCCACACGCCGGCCGCATCCGCACGAGCTGCGGCACGGCACGCCACAGCACGCCACGCCACAGCACGGCACGGCACGGCACGGCACGGCACGGCACGGCAGCAGTGAGCGTGCAACGCAGAGCCGGGCGCCGGTGCCGCGCGAGTACTTGACCTGTCAGCGCCTGGGGGACAGGTTCAACGGGACAGCGACGTCCGGGCGCCCTGCTCCTGGAGCGTCGCGCGCACCGCCCGGGCGGCGGCGACCAGGTGCTCCAGCGCCGCCGTCGTCTCCTCGTAGCGGCGGGTCTTCAGACCGCAGTCGGGGTTGACCCACAGCTGGTGGGCCGGCACCGCCGCCACCGCCGCGGCGAGCAGGTCGGTGATCTCCTCGGTCGAGGGCACGTGCGGGGAGTGGATGTCGTACACGCCCGGCCCGATCCCCCGCGCGAAGCCGGAGTCCCGGATCGCCGGCAGGACGTCCATGCCCGAGCGCGCGGCCTCGATGCTCGTCACGTCCGCGTCCAGGCGGTCGATGGCGCCGAGGATCGCACCGAACTCGGAGTAGCACAGGTGCGTGTGCACCTGGGTCCGGGGGGACGCGCCGCCGGTGGCCAGGCGGAACGCCCGCACCGACCAGTCCAGGTACGCGGCGTGCTCCGCCCGGCGCAGCGGGAGGAGCTCGCGCAGGGCGGGCTCATCGACCTGGATGACGCCGATGCCTGCGGCCTCGAGGTCGGCGACCTCGTCGCGCAGCGCGAGGGCCACCTGCGTGGCGGTGTCCCCGAGCGGCTGGTCGTCGCGCACGAAGCTCCACGCCAGGATCGTCACCGGCCCGGTGAGCATGCCCTTGACCGGCCGGTCCGTCAGCGACGCCGCGAAGGTGCTCCATTCCACCGTCATGTGCCGCGGGCGCACGACGTCGCCCCAAAGGATCGACGGCCGGGTGCACCGCGAGCCGTAGGACTGCACCCAGCCGTGCTCGGTGACGGCGAAGCCCTCCAGCAGCTCGGCGAAGTACTGCACCATGTCGTTGCGCTCGGGCTCGCCGTGCACGAGCACGTCCAGGCCGAGACGCTCCTGGAGCCGCACGACCTCCTCGATCTCGGCGCGCATCGCGGAGCGGTACTCCGCGTCGCTGATCGCGCCCCGGCGCAGCGCCACCCGGGCCTTGCGGATCCGTGAGGTCTGGGGGAACGAGCCGATCGTCGTCGTCGGCAGCGGGGGCAGGTCGAGCACGGCGCGCTGGGCGGCCACCCGCTCGGTGTACGGGGCGCGGGCGAGCTCCGCGTCGGTCAGGGCGGCGACCCGCTCGCGCACCTCCCGGCGCCGCACGCCCGGGTGCGCCAGGCGGCGCTCGCGCACCTCGGCGGACTCGGCGAGCGCCCCGCCGGCCGTGTCCCGCCCCTCGGTCAGGCAGCGCGCGAGCACGAGCACCTCCTCGACCTTCTGGTCGGCGAAGGCCAGCCAGCCCCGCAGGTCCTTGCCGAGGTGCTTCTTCTCGCGGCCGACGTCGAGCGGGACGTGCAGCAGGGACGACGAGGTGGACACGGCCACCCGCGCGCCGGGCCCGATCCGCGCCGTGACCTCCTCGAGGAGGCCCAGGGCCTGGTCCAGGTCGGTGCGCCAGACGTTCCGTCCGTCGACGACGCCGGCCACGACGACCTTGTGCCGCAGCGAGCGCAGCACCTCGGCGTCGGGGAGGTCGCCGCGCACCAGGTCGAGCCCCACCGCCTCGACGGGGCCCGCGGCCAGCACGGGCAGCGCGTCACCCAGCGACCCGTACGGCGCCGCCACGAAGATCGCGGGGCGCTCGGGCCGGCCGAGCTCCCCGGCCAGGCGGGCGTAGGCCCGCTCGGTGGCGGCGAGCACCCGCTCCCGGGGCACGTCCCAGGTGTCCGCCACGAGCGCCGGCTCGTCGAGCTGGACCCAGGGCGCCCCGGCCGCGCCGAGCGCGCGCAGGAGCCCGGCGTACGCGGTGAGGACGTCGTCGAGTCGGTCGAGCGGGTGGAAGCCGGCCGGCGCGCCGTCCGCCTGCCGCACGGCCTTGCTGAGCAGCAGGAACGTGATGGGACCGACGATGACCGGCCGGGTGGTCACGCCGTCTGCGGCGGCCTCGAGGAACTCGCGGACCACCCGGTCGTCGGCGTAGCGCACGGGTGTGCCCGGCCAGATCTCAGGCACGAGGTAGTGGTAGTTCGAGTCGAACCACTTCGTCATCTCCAGCGGCGCCCGGTCCTCCTCGCCGCGCGCCATCGCGAAGTAGCCGGGCAGGTCGACGGCGGCCGCGCCGGCCGGGTCGGGGGCGTCGGCAGACCCGGCGAAGCGTTCCGGGACCGCGCCGAGGGTCGTGGCCGCGTCGAGCACGTGGTCGTAGAACGAGAAGTCCGACGGGATCGCGGCGTCGTCGGGGCTCAGGCCGAGCCGGGTCAGGCGCTGGCGGGTGGCGCGGCGCAGGTTCTCGGCGTCGGCCTGCAGGTCGTCGAGCTCACGGCGCCCGGCCCAGAACGCCTCCACGGCCTTCTTCAGCTCGCGGTTCGGCCCGATCCGGGGAAAGCCGAGGACGGTGCCCCCGGGGAACCACGGGACCGTGCGGTCCGGGGCGACGGGCGGCTCGCTCATGGCTGCTCCTCAGTTCGTCGGGACGGGTCGGCCGGCGCGGTCGGCCTGCGCCCGGCCGGCTCGCGCCCGGCCGGTCAGCGCCGGGTTGCGGATGCCGCGGGCCCGCAGGTGCTCGAGCACGTCGAGGGCGGGACGGTCCTGGTTGAAGGTGTACAGGTGCAGGCCCGGCGCCCCGGCGGCCAGAACGCCGTCGATGAGCCGCAGCGTCGCGGCGATGCCCCGGCGGAGCCGCTCGGCGTCGTCCGTGTCGAGCATCGCGTCGACCTCCGGCGGCACGGGCACCCCCGTGAGGGTGGAGAGGCGGTGGAGGCGGGCGGGGTCGGTCAGCGGGATGACGCCGGGCAGGATCGGGATGTGCACGCCGCCGGCGCGGGCGTCGGCCACGAGCGAGGCATACGCGTCGGCGTCGAAGAAGACCTGCGTGATGGCGAAGTCCGCGCCGGCGTCCTGCTTCTCCCGCAGTGCCCGCAGCTCGGCGTCGCGGGTGTGGCTGCCGCCCGAGGGGTAGGCGGCCACGGACACCGAGACGACGTCCGCCGGCTCGACCCCGAGGTCCAGGGCCACCACGCTGGGTGGCTCGGTGGTCGCCTCGCGGCCGCCGCCGGGTCGCGGCGCGCCCAGCCGCTCGTTCTCGACCTCGCGGATGAGGGCGACGAGCTCGCTGGAGCGCGTCAGGCCGCCCGGCGGCGCGGACCACGTGCCCTGGCCGGCCGGCGGGTCCCCGCGCAGCGCAAGGAAGTCGCGCACGCCGGCGTCCATCAGCCGGTTCACGCGGGTGACGAGATCCTGCCGGGTCGCGGCCACGCACGTCAGGTGGGCGATGGGCGGCACGGCGGTCTGCGTCAGGAGCCGCCGGACCAGCTCCGCGGAGGCCTCCCGGGAGGAGCCCGACGCCCCGTACGTCACGGAGAAGAAGTCCGGGCCGGCGTCGGCCATGCGCAGGACGCGCTGCCAGACGGCCTCGTCGAACTCGGGCCGCCGGGGCGGGAAGAGCTCGAAGGACACGGTCGGGTGCGCGGTCGCCACACCCAGCAGGCTAGAGGGCCGCGTGACGCCGGTCACACCACATCGGCGCGCGCCCCGCCGTCGTCCCGACGGGTGGGACGGTCCGTCACCGAGGCGCGGGACACCTCGACGACGACCTTGCCGGCCGTGTGCCCGCCCTCCACGGCCGCGAGCGCCTCCGCCGTCCGGTCGAGGGGGTACACGGCCGTCACCCGCGGGGCGACGGCCCCGGACGCGACGAGCGCCACGAGCGCGCCGAGGGACTCGCGCGTCGGGCGGCGCGCGACGCCGGCGCCGCCGAGCTCCGTGGCCGTGGCCGGGTCGACCGTCGTGACGACGGCGGCGGGGTCCTTGGCGAGCGGGGCGACGTCCCGCAGCGCCTGCCCGCCGACGAGGTCGAGGACGGCGTCCGCGCCGTCGGGCAGGACGGCGCGCAGCCGGCCCGTCACGCCCGGCCCCGAGACGACGAGCGTGGCCCCGAGCTCCTCGACGAGTGCCCGCTTCGCCTCGCTGGCCGTGCCCACCACGCGGATGCCCTCTGCGCGGGCGATCTGCGCGGCCATGGTGCCCACGCCCCCGCCCACGCCGTTGATGAGCAGGGTCTGCCCGGGGGCGAGCGGGACCTGGTGGGCGCCGTCCCAGGCGGTGGCGCCGGCGACGGGCAGGGCCGCGGCGTCCGTGAAGGGCAGGGACGCCGGCTTGGCGACCACCTTCGTCGCCGCGGCGACGGTGTGCTCGGCGAACCCGCCGCCGCCGCGCGCCGGGAGCCCGAGGACGGCGTCCCCGACGGCGAAGCCTTCCGTCCCCTCCCCCAGCGCCTCGACGACGCCGGCGAACTCCAGGCCCATCGGGGCCGGCAGGGCGATCGTGCGGCCGAACGCGCCCGCGCGGCGCTTGACGTCCGCCGGGTTCACACCGGCCGCGCGCACGGCCACCAACAGCTCCCCCGGCCCCGGTGCGGGGACGTCACGCTCGATGAGCGCCTGGGACTCGGGGCCGCCGAACTCCTCGAACACGAAGACCTTGGACATGGCACTCCCTCTCGACGTCACCCAGCCAACCACGACCCCTCCGAGCTCGTGCGCCCACCCCCGCCGCGCCCACCCTCGCCGTGGGCGGCGCCCGCCGCGGGCGCCGCCCCGGGCCGCGTCGAGATGCGCAACTGCGCGGTTGTCGATTTGCTGAGCCTGTGACCAGGTATTTCATGCTGACGGTGCTCATGGTGCTGGGGCTGGTGGCCGGGTGCTCGGTGACGATCCCCACCGACCCGGACGGCACGCTCGACCGGGCGCGCGGCGGCGTCCTGCGGGTGGGCGTCTCGCCGAACCCGCCGTGGACCGAGCTCCCCGGCGCCGACGCCGAGCCGCGCGGGCTTGAGGCGGACCTCGTGCGGGACTTCGCCGCCTCGCTCGACGCCGAGGTCGAGTGGACCCCGGGCGGCGAGGAGGCCCTCATGGGGGCGCTCGACCGGGACGAGCTGGACCTCGTGATCGGCGGGCTCACCGCGAAGTCCCCGTGGTCCTCGCACGCGGCGCTGACCTACCGCTACACCGCCACCACCGGACCGGAGGGGGAGGAGGAGCTCCACGTCATGGCCGCCCCGATGGGCGAGAACGCCTTCCTCGTCGAGCTCGAGCGCTTCCTGCTCGGGAAGGAGCTGCCGCGATGAGCGAGAAGTTCGGCAACACGGAGCTCCCGCCGGAGCAGGCGGCCGCCCTGCGCCGGGCCATCCGCCTGGAGCGGGCGATGATCGCCTACCTGGTCACGGCAGTCGTGCTCGTCTACCTCGTCATGGGCAGCTCCCAGGCGATGAAGGCCGCGTGGGTCGAGGACCTGCTGTCCCTCGTCCCGCCGATCTCGTTCCTCGTCGCCGCCCGGATGGCCCGTCGCCCGCCGACGCCGGAGCACCCGTACGGCTACCACCGGGCGGTCGGGGTGGGGCACCTCGTCGCGGCCACGGCCCTGACGACCATGGGCCTCTTCCTCATCTGGGACTCCGGCTCCGGCCTCCTCAAGGGCGAGCACCCGCCCGTCGGGCTGATGGAGATCGGCGGGTTCTCGGTGTGGTCGGGCTGGCTGATGATCGCCGTCCTCGCCTACACCGGCATCCCGCCCGTGCTGTTCGGGCGCGCCAAGATGCCGCTGGCCCGCGGCCTCCACGACCGCGTGCTCCACGCAGACGCGGACATGAACAAGGCGGACTGGATGACCGCCGCCGGCGCCGTCGTGGGCGTGCTCGGCATCGGCGTCGGGCTGTGGTGGGCGGACGCCGTCGCCGCGCTGTTCATCTCCGGCAGCGTCGTGCACGACGGCGTCCGCAACCTCCGCGTGGCGGTCACCGCGCTCATGGACGCCCGGGCCCCCGACGTCGAGGGCCGCCGCACGCACCCCCTGGTCGGCGAGCTCGACGAGCACCTGGCCGCGGTGCCGTGGGTGGCGCGGGCCGCGTCGCGGGTGCGCGACGAGGGCCACGTGTTCCACGTGGAGTCCTTCGTGGTCCCCGCCGACGGGGTCTCGCCGTCGCTGGAGGATCTCCGGCGTGCCCGCGAGTCCGTCATCGCGCTCGACTGGAAGATCCAAGACATGGTGCTCGCGCCCGTCGAGGAGCTGCCCGAGGAGCTGGTGCCCGGCGTCGTCGGGGACGGGCGACGCGACGGCCACAGCGAGAGCGACGTCCGCCGGCAGGGCGACGTCCGCCGGCAGGGCGACGTCCGCCGGGGCGACGCCGGCCGCTAGGGCGACGTAGGCCGCCGGGCCGTCACCGCATAGAGCGGCTCGCCCGGCGTGAGCCGCCTGGTGCGGACGGGGTCCAGCCCGGCCACCGCCACGGCGGCCTGAACCTCCGCCGTCGTGGGCAGCGCCATCTGCCCTTCCTGGGCGCGCAGCAGCAGGTCGAAGTGGCGGCTGAAGGCGGAGCCGTCGGCCATCGTCGAGACGACCAGGAGGGTCCCGCCAGGCGCGAGGAGCGCTCCGACATCTCGCAGCAGCGCGGCGCGTTCCGCCTCGGGCAGGTAGTAGATGGCGTTGGCGAGGAGCGCGAGGTCGACGGGCCCGCCGAGGAGCGCCGGCTCGGCGACGACGTCGCGGACGTCGGCCCGGAGGACGCGGGCGCGTCCCGAGAGCCCGTGCCGCGACAACGTCCGGGCCGCCAGCGCCGCGGCCGCGTCGTCGACGTCGATGCCGATGCCCGCCGCCGCCGCCGGGGCGAGCGTGAGCATGTGCGCCAGGTGGGCGCCGTCCCCGCAGCCGACGTCGAGGATGCGGCCGGGCGCCGCCGCCCGGACCTCGCCGGCCAGGGCGGCGTGGACGAGCGGCTCCATGGCCCGGGAGAGCCGCGCGATGACCTCGCCGCGGGTGGCCACGTCCCGGCGCCCGGGGCCGCCACGCAGCTGCTTTGGCAGGTCGCGGTACAACCCCGTGTGGAAGCCGCCGAAGGCCTCGTACGCGGCGCGGACGACGTCGTCGCCGAGCAGCGCCCGGCCGCGGCGGGCCAGCCGGTGACCGCCGGAGGGGCTGCGCACGAGCCTGGCGGCGCGGAGCCCACCCAGGAAGGCCTCGAGCAGGGGCTCGTCGACCGCCCCGAGCTCCTTGGCCAGCTGCGCCGTGGTGCGGGGACGGCGCAGGGCGTCGAGGACGCCCGTCTCGAGTGCCGCGGCGACCATGGCGACCCGGATGGCGGCCTCGCCGTCTCGCACGGCGCGGACACGTTCCCACAGGCTCCCCGCGCGGGCGACCTGGACGAGCGAACGGATCCTCATCGGCCTCCCTCGGTCGGGTCAGGAGCCGGACGGGACAAGGGTGGCGGACCCGGCCCACGCCGTCCAGGGCCGCCCGGCGCCACGCACGCGCACGCGTGGGCCGGGAGCACCCCGGACCGGGCGCCGACGTGCCACGATGCCTGGCACAGAGAAGTTGACCAGGCCGGCGGGCGGTACCCGAGCGCCGGCCACGCACGAGGGAGAGCGAGATGGCACGGAAGAAGTCGTGGAAGGACCTGAGCTCCGGGCAGCGTGCTGCGGCCCTGGCGCTGGGCTCCGCCGAGGTCGCGCTGGCGGCCGCGGCGTGGACGGACCTGGCGCGCCGGCCCGCCGAGAGCGTCAACGGCGGCAAGCTCAAGTGGGCGCTGATCATCGCGCTCAACATCGTGGGCCCGCTCAGCTACTTCAAGTGGGGGCGCCGCCCGGCATAGGTGGTCACCGGTGGCGCGGCCACCATCGGTGACGACGTCGAGGTGCTCGACGTCGCCCACCTCCTCCTCGCCGGGGTCCGCAAGGCCGGGGTCCGTCACGGCCCGGGGTGACTGAGCAGCTCCCTACCCCGCCGAGCGACACGTCGCGGTCGCCACTCACCGACCCGCTGCGCCCACCGACACGTTACGGCTGCCTTCCGGACACCGAACCCCCATCTCCACCGTCGGTGGCGTCTGGGGCTCGGTCACGTCGATGACGACGAGGGTCAGATCACCCCCGGAATCTGTGAGCGATGTACTCCGGAGTGCCCTGGCCGCGGTCGCGACCGCGCGCAGGGCACCCCTGAGGCCCATCCCACGGCCATGTCTGGGGCGCCGCATAGGGTGGACGACGTCATCGCCACCGTCCCGGAGGAGTCCCCGTGCCCCAGCAGGTCCAGGCCGTCATCGCCCGCACCAAGAACGCCCCGGTCGAGCTGACCACCATCGTCATCCCCGACCCCGGCCCCGGCGAGGCCGTGGTGAAGGTCCAGGCCTGCGGCGTCTGCCACACCGACCACAACTACGTCGAGGGCGGCGTGGGCGACAACTTCCCGTTCCTGCTCGGCCACGAGGCCGCCGGCGTCGTCGAGGCCGTCGGCGACGGCGTCACCGAGGTCGCCCCGGGCGACTACGTGGTCCTTAACTGGCGCGCGGTGTGCGGGCAGTGCCGCGCGTGCCGCAAGGGGCAGCCGCAGTACTGCTTCGCCACGCACAACGCCACGCAGAAGATGACGCTGACCGACGGCACCGAGCTCACCGCCGCGCTGGGGATCGGCGCGTTCGCCGAGAAGACGCTCGTCGCCGCGGGCCAGTGCACCAAGGTGGACCCGGCCGCGCCGCCGGAGGTCGCCGGCCTGGTCGGCTGCGGCGTCATGGCCGGGATCGGCGCAGCCGTCAACACCGGCGCCGTCGCGCGCGGCGAGTCCGTCGCCGTCATCGGCTGCGGCGGAGTCGGCGACGCGGCGATCGCGGGCGCCGCGCTGGCGGGTGCCACCACGGTCATCGCCGTGGACATCGAGGACCGCAAGCTCGAGTGGGCCCGGCAGTTCGGCGCCACCCACACGGTCAACTCCCGCACCACCGACCCTGTCGAGGCCATCCGGGAGATCACGGGCGGCTTCGGGGCCGACGTCGTCATCGAGGCCGCCGGCCGCGCCGACACGTACGAGCAGGCCTTCTACGCCCGCGACCTCGCCGGGCGCGTGGTGCTCGTCGGCGTGCCCGCCCCCGGCACGGAGATCACCCTGCCGCTGGACGAGGTCTTCGGCCGGGGCGGCGCCCTGAAGTCCGCCTGGTACGGCGACTGCCTGCCCAGCCGCGACTTCCCCGCGCTCATCGACCTCTACCTCCAGGGCCGCCTCAACCTCGGCGGCTTCGTCAGCGAGACGATCGGGCTCGGGGACGTGAACGAGGCCTTCGGCAAGATGCTGCGCGGCGACGTGCTGCGCTCCGTCGTCGTGCTCGACGGCGATGCCGCCCGGCACGAGCAGGGGACGCCGACCGGCGCGGCGGCGGCGACAGGCGAGGCGACGGCAGCCGGCGCGACGGCCGAGGCGGGCGCATGAGCGCGCGCATCGACCGGGCCGTCACCTCCGGGACCTTCTCCCTCGACGGCGGAACGTGGGACGTCGACAACAACGTCTGGGTCGTCGGTGACGATGCCGAGTGCGTGATCATCGACGCCGCTCACGACGCCGCGGCCATCAGGGAGATCGTGGGCGGCCGGCGGGTGCGGGCCATCCTGCTCACCCACGCGCACGACGACCACATCGACGCCGTAGCGGACCTGCGGGACGCCGTCGACGCCCCCGTCCACCTGCACCCGGGCGACCGGATGCTGTGGGACGCGCTCTACCCCGAGGCCGCGCCGGACGTCGAGCTCGCCGACGGCGACGTCGTCGCCGTCGGCGGGCTGGAGCTGCACGCGCTCCACACGCCCGGGCACAGCCCGGGCTCGGCCTGCTTCCACGTCCCCGCGCTGGGCGCGCTCTTCTCCGGGGACACGCTCTTCGCCGGCGGGCCGGGGGCGACGGGTCGGTCCTACTCGGACTTCCCCACGATCATCGGCTCGATCCGGGACAAGCTCCTCACCCTGCCCGCCGAGACCGTGGTGCACACCGGCCACGGCGAGGACACGAGCATCGGCGCCGAGGCACCGCACCTGCAGGAGTGGGTCGACCGGGGGCACTGATCGGGCGCCGCCGAGAGGCACGCGGGCGTCGGAGAGCGGCACGAGCCGCAGCCGGCGGGAGCGGCCCGGGAGACGCGGTCGCGCGGCTCACGCCGCGGTGGCCTCCCGGGCCCCGCGCAGGCGCGCGAGCAGCGCCGTGGCCAACGCGGCGCTGCCGGCCGCGGCGCCGCCGACCGCGAAGGTCGCGGGGATCCCGGCGGCGTCGGCCACGAGGCCGAGGAGCAGCGGTCCCCCGCCGAGGCCCAGGTCGACGAACATGCTGAACGTCCCGGCGGCCCCGCCGCGCAGGCGGGGCTCGACGCTGGACATGATCGCCCGCACGAACGCCGGGGTCAGGAACGCGACACCGACCGCGAGGACGGCGGTCCCGGCCACCAGCCCCGCCGGGCTGCGGACGGCCGCCATCACCGCGAGGCCGGCCGCCGTGCAGGCCAGCGCCGCAGCGCCCGACCACAGCGCGGGGTACCGATCCGCCAGTGGGGCAAAGGCGACGCGGCACCCGACCACCACGAGGCCGTACACCGCCAGGACGGCCCCGGAGCTCGACAGGCCGACCTCACGGGCGTGGAGCGCCGCGAAGGTGAGGAAGCCGGCCGCCGCGGCGAGGCCGGCGCAGAAGGCGAACCCCGGGGCGAGGACGGCGCGGTGGATGAGCGGAAGGTCCGTGGTGTCGCGCTGCGGGCTGGCCGTCTCGGGCAGGCGGAGCACCACCATCACGGCCACGACGGCCAGGAAGGCGCCGCCGAGCCACGCCAGGCGGAAGCCGCCGACGGCGAGCAGCAGCTCGCCCAGCGCGGGCCCCGCGGAGATGCCCAGGTACAGGGCGAGGGAGTTGTAGCTCAGGGCCTCGCCCAGCCGTTTCGGCGGCGCGAGATCGGTCAGCGCCGCCGTGGCGGCGACAAAGAACAGCGCCTCGGCGACGCCCAGCAGCACCCTCAGCCCCACCAGGACCCACAGCTCGCCGGCGAGCAGGTGCGCGGCGGTCACCACGGCGTACAGCGCGCCGCCGCCAACGAGCAGGGGGCGTCGCCCCCGGCGGTCCGAGAGGCGACCGGCGAGGGGACGCAGCACCAGCGCCGTCGCGCTGAAGACGCCGACGGCCAGACCGACCCCGGCCGGCCCGGCCCCGAGCGGGCCACGGGCGAACAGCGGGACGATGGGCACGGTCAAGCCGAAGGCGGTGAAGTACGCGAGCTCGGCCGCCGTCAGCGTCAGGAAGTCCCGGGTGAGGAGCGTCGCGCCGTCGCTGTCTCCCCCGCCTGTGGCCCGTGGGCGCGCCATGCGCCATGGTAGGTCCCGCCTGCGGGGCCTAGGGAGGGTCCGGCCTACCGGCCACGCGAGGGTCCGGTCTGCGAGGCCCCCGGCGGGTCCCGTCCGCGGCCCCCGACGGCCTCGGCGCCGCGCCGATCGTTGAGCGCCGCGCCGCCGCGGCCGCCACGGGGCACGATGCCGTCATGGACATCGGCTTCGCGCTCCCCGTCTCTGGCTCCTGGGCGACCCCGCGCAACGTCGCCGAGGTGGCGCGCCGCGCGGAGGCGCTCGGCTACGCCTCGGTGTGGACGTTCCAGCGGCTGCTCGTCCCGGAGGAGGCGTCGCTCCCGCCGGTCTACGCCAGCGTGCTCGACCCGGTCGTCGCGCTGGGGTACGCCGCCGCGGTCACCGAGCGCGTCCGGCTCGGCACGGCGATCGTGAACCTGCCCTTCCAGTCCCCGGCCGTGCTCGGCAAGCAGCTCGCCACCCTGGACGTGCTCTCGGACGGGCGGCTCGACGTCGGCCTCGGCCTGGGCTGGTCGCGCGAGGAGTTCGTCGCGGCCGGGGCGTCCTTCCGGCGGCGCGGGGCGCGCGCGGAGGAGTACCTCGCCTGCCTGCGGGCGCTGTGGGGGCAGGACCGGGTCGAGTTCGACGGCGAGTTCTACCGCGTGCCGGTCTCGAACGTGCTGCCCAAGCCGGTGCAGCGCCCGCACCCGCCGATCCTGCTCGGCGGGCAGGCGCCCGCCGCGCTGGCCCGCGCCGGACGGCTCGCCGACGGCTGGATCAGCAACAGCCGGGCCGACCTGACCCGGCTGTCCGACCCGGTCGAGCAGGTCCGGCGAGCCGCCCGGGACAGCGGCCGCGACCCGGACACGCTGCGGTTTGTCTGCCGCGGCGTCGTGCGCGACGCGCCCCGCACCGGCCCGCTCACCGGCTCGCTGGACGAGGTGCGCGCGGACCTGCCCGCCCTCGCCGCGCAAGGCGTCACCGAGGTGTTCGTCGACCTCAACTTCGACCCCACGATCGGCCACCCGGACGCGGACCCGGCCGCGTCCATGCGCCGCGCCCACGCGGTGCTCGACGCGCTCGCGCCCGCCTGACGGCCGCGGCGGGCGGCCGGGCCGCGATGCGTCAGGACCCTTGCCGGGCCCGCGCGGCAGGCGTCATGCTTGACGGGGACTTCCGCCCCCGTAGTGGCGCCCGCCCTCCAACTAAGGTCTTCCCATGGTGACGCGCACGCACGAGCAGCAGGTCAGCGAGGAGCGCCTCGAGGCCGCGACGGGCCGCACCCGTGCGCAGTGGTACGCCCTCCTGGACGCCGCCGGCGCCCGGGAGTGGGACCACACCCACATCGCCCGCTGGCTCGGCGGCGAGCACGACGTCGACGGCTGGTGGGCGCAGGGCGTCACCGTGGGGTACGAGCAGTCCCGGGGGCTGCGCGAGCCCGGCCAGCGCCCCGACGGGTACTTCGAGGTCAGTGCCACCAAGACGCTGTACGGCGTCCGCGAGGAGCTCTGGCCGCACCTGGCCGACGACGACCTGCGCAGCGACTGGCTCGACGTCGACTGGCCCGTCATGGGGGTCACGGAACCGAGGTCCGTGCGCTTCCAGGCGGACGACGGCTCCCGCGTGACGATGCTTCTCGAGCCGGTCCCGCCCGGCAAGGACGGCCGCGCCAAGGTGCGCCTGGCGGTGCAGCACAGCAAGCTGCGCGACGCCGGCGCCGTCGCCGAGACCAAGAAGTTCTGGAAGGACAGCCTCGCGACGCTCGCGGCGGCCGTCAACGAGGCCTGAACGTCGTTACGGGGCCGCCGGGGCCGCCGGCCAGGCCGACTTAGCGACGCTCCCCGGACCGAATCGCAAGACTTCACCCCCGAGTTGCCAACGCACCGATACCAAACCTTTACCGTTAGGGCATGGCAGAGGTCTCGATCACCACGCCCCGTGGCGTCCACCTGGCAGGCACCTTCGAGCCGGGACCGGGGTCGACGGCGGTCCTCTTCGCCCACGGGTTCCTCTCGGACCGCCACTCCTCCCAGCGCTTCGACATCCTGGCCGACGCCTACCGCGCCGCCGGCTACGCCACGCTCCAGATCGACTTCTCCGGGTGCGGCGCCAGCGACGACGACGTCGTCACGACGGCCGGCCAGGTGGAGGACCTCCGCTCGGCGTCGGCCTGGCTCGCCGAGGAGGGCTACCCGGTCCAGGCCATCCACGCCCACTCCTTCGGCACGCTGGCGGCCCTGCGCGCGCACCCGCAGAACGTCGTGACGCTCGTGCTCACGGGCGCGCTCACCGGGCCCATGTCCTACCCGTGGGAGGCGATCTTCTCCACCCACCAGCTCGACGAGCTCGAGCAGCACGGCCTGACCCGCGTGCCGGACGACAACGCCGCGAAGGTCCGCGAGTACTCGGTGATCTCCCGCGAGACCCTGGCCAACTACTCCCTCAACGACCAGGCCGACCTCCTCGGCCGGGCCCGCGTCCCCACGCTGCTGATCTACGCCGACTCGGACGAGCAGCAGACCGAGCTCGTCGCGCTGGCCCGGGAGGGCCTGCACCTGCTGCCCGAGGGGTCGCGGCTGGAGGTGCTCGAGGGGGCGCAGCACGGGCTCTACGACCGCATCGACGCCGTCGCCGAGCTGGCGCTGAAGTGGTTCGCGGTCCACATGCCCGCCTGAAGCGCCCGGCAGCCCGGCGGTCAGCCGAGGCGCCGCTGCCAGGCGCCCTCGATGCTGGCGCGGGCAAACCCGATCTGCTCGTTGATGGCGAGCATGTACCGGTTCTCCCCGGCGTTCCACGTGTGCACCCGCCGGGCCTCCGGCCGGACCTGCGCGAGCAGCTGGAGGTTCGCCGCCTTGACGAGCAGGCCCAGGCGGCGCCCACGGTGGTCGGCGCGCACGAGGGTGTTGTACTGGAAGACCATCTCCTTGCGGTGCGCCGGCAGCATCAGCTGCGTGAACGCGGCCAGCTCGCCGGTGGGCACGTGCAGGGCGGCGGTCAGGACGTACCGGTCGCCGGTGCGGGTGATCGCCTCGTCGGTGTCCCGCACCCGCTGGGCGTCCCACACCTCCTCACGCAGGTCGACGCCCGCCGAGGGGGCGTCGGTGCTCATCCGCCGCTGCAGCACCGCGACGCCGTCGAGCAACTCCTCGGGCGTGCGGTCGGCCCACTGCACCACCCGGTAGTCCTCCCCCGCGGCCTGCGCGGCCTGCGCCCGCCAGCCGGCGAGCGCGGCCGGGTCGACGGGCAGCGCGAGCATGGAGTGCCGATCCGTCTGCTCGAGCGCGAAGCCGTGGGCGAGCGCGAAGCGGGCTGACGGATCGTCGGCGGAGATGGCGCCCACCCCGGTGGCGGCGACGACGGCCGCGGCGTGTCCGGCCGGGGGCTCGTGCACGTGCGAGGACCAGGTGGTGACCACCTCCCGGCCCGCCGCACGCACGCGCTCCTCGGCCGCGCGCCACAACGCCTCGCCGACGCCCCTGCGCCGCGCCCCGGGGCGGACCATGAGGTCGACCATGGCCAGGTGGGTGTTGTCGGTCCGCGGCATGGTGATGCCGGCGAACCCGACGACGTCGGCGACGGCGCCGCGCGTGGTCTCCGCACCCGCGCCCTCGTGTGCAGCCTCCGCACCCGCGCCCTGGCCGTCCACGGTGGCGGGCAGGACGTCCGCCCCGTCGTGGCCCCGCACGGCCAGGAGCACCACCTTGGCGGAGTGCTTCTGGTCGGCATAGTCGGCGACGCGCGTGCGCGGCGGGTCGATGAAGTCGTCGTGGCCGAGAACCGCGATCAGATGCTCGGCACCCACCTCGGCCCACCCCTCGGCGGCCCACGAGGGGCTCGCCCCGGGGTCGGTCGGGACGGCGAGCTCGGCGATGCGGAAGGTGGTCACGCGACGGGAGTCTGACAGCGCCTGGCCCGCCGAGGCCACCGAATTTCGCGCCACCCCGCGGCTCCTGTCGCGCCACCCCGTGGCGCCCGGGGTAGATCCAGCAGGCATATCTTCCGGAGTTACCCCGGAAATCGTTGCTCCCTGCGGCGGTCACGGGCAGCGTCGCCGAGCCTCCGCATCGACGGCCCCGCCGCAGGGTCAGACCGATCAGCCACAGGGCCAGAGCGGGACAACGCGCCGGGTCAGCGGGGCATCAGCCGAACGAGCAGCGCGCGGTGGTCGCTGTCGCCGCGCTCCACGACGGCGGCCTGGGTGGCCCGGTAGCGGCGGGGGTCGACGAGCACATGGTCGATGGTCGTGCCAAGCCACTCCGGCGCCCGGACCGGCCAGGTGCTCACACCGCCCGCCCCGGCCGCCACCGCGGCGTCGGCGCAGCGCCCGAGGTCCGCCATGGCGGCGTGGTCCAGGGTGGCGTTGAAGTCTCCCGCGAGGATCAGGCCGTCCGTCCCGCGGCCACGGCACAGGGCGGTGACCTCACCGAGGTCCCGCCGCCAGTCCCGGGTGAGGCTCTCGACGGGGGCGCGCGGGTGCACGGCCACGAGCACGGGCCCGACGCCGGAGGCGGGTTCCGCCCGGACGCTGCCCTCGGTGGTGCGCGGCGCCGACGTCTGGACGTACTCGCCCAGCGTCGTCGCCACGAGCAGGGCGGTGGAGCCGATCCCCGGCCTCCCGGCCTCGGCGTCGAAGACCTGGAACGTCTCGCCGTCGGCGGCCCGGAGCTCCGCCACCCGGTCCGCCGTCGCCCGCGACGTCTCGGCCAGCATCATCACGTCGACACCGTTCTCGTCCGCGAGCGCCGCGATGTCCTCGGCGCCGGTCCGCCCGCCGAGAGTGTTGTAGGCGAGCACGGTGATCGCCCCCGTGCCCGAGCCGGCGGCGCGCACGCCGTCGTCCGCCGAGAGCCGGCCGGGATTGTCGAGGCCGCGGTCCCAGGGGATCCATGCGTGCCCGCCGGCGACGAGCAGGAAGATCGTCCCGAGCGCCAGCGCGGGGCCGCCCCGGCCGAGGCGGACCGCGCCCAGCAGGCCGACCCCGAGCAGGACGAGGGCAACGACGGCGAAGATGCCCACCAGCAGCGGCCGCACCGCGATCGCCTGCGACACGGGGTACGTCATCGTCAGGCCCGCCCAGTCCGGGCGGAGCCGGCCGAGCCACTCGGGATTCACGGTGAGGGCGGCGGCCGCACCGAGGACCACGACGAAGAACCAGCTGATCACGCGCACGCGGTCAGTGTGACACCGCCTCGGTGTGCACAAACGCACCTCCTGCCACACACTGGGGGTAATTCGGATGGTTGGCTCCGCAACGCAGGGGGCTGCGGAGCCGGCCTCATCCCCGCCTGGCGTGCAGGATCTTGAACGTCTCGAGCACGACGGGCATGTCGGGGGCGAAGGCCCTGCCGGTCCGCGCCAGGGACTCCCGGAAGTACGTCTCGTGGGCCCGCCGCCACCACTCGAGACTCAGGTCACCCTCGCCCTCGGCGGCGGCGTGCCCGGCCGGGACCTGGTCGAAGGCGACGACGTCGACGGTCACGGTGCGCACGAGCGCCCGGGGCGCGCCCGAGCCGTCGCAGATGATCGAGAGGTCCCCGGGCCGGGGCAGCTCCTCACCGTCCGCCTCCCACTCCCACAGCGCGCTGGCCGTGGCCGTCTTCGCGCCCGCGAGCACCAGCGCGACGAGCCCGTCCGCGACCTCGGCGTTGCTCCCGAAGGCCCACGCGGGCGGGGTCAGGGAGGCGAGCTCGTTCTCGCCCACGACGACGTCGAGCCGGGTGAGCCCGGCGATCTTGCGCGCCTCCGCCCAGAACCGCTCGATGACCTGGTCCTCGGGGGCCGTGATGTCCATGGACGGAGTCTGACAGGTGGGCGCCCGGTCACGCTCCCGGCCGCTCGTCCCCCTCGCCCGCCTCCTGCTCGTCGTCAGCCGGCGTGGCGCTCGTCCAGGAAGGCGCGCAGGTCGGCCAGCGTGTCCGCCGAGATGCCGTGCCCGAGCCCGTCGTAGACCCGCGCGGTCAGGCTCGAGTGCTCGGGCAGCCACTGCCCGGCCCGCTCCACCAGGAACGGGGCGATGACCTGGTCGGCGCTGCCGCGGGCCCAGAACACCGGGGGTCGGCGACGGGCCAGCTCGGCGTCGCCGTCGAGCTGGCCGGGGGCGACGAAGCCGGAGAGGTTGGCCACGACGCCGATGCGGTCGGGCTCCTGGCGCAGGACCTGGGTCGCGATCGCCCCGCCCTGGGAGAAGCCTGCGAGGCCGACGCCGCTGAACTGCCCGTCGAGCGTGTCCAGCCAGGCGCGCACGGCCTCGGCGGCGCGGTTGGCGCCCTCCTCGCGCAGGCGGTCCGTCGTCTCCGTCTGCTGGTGGGCGGCCGGGCCGGCGAGCTCCCCGCCCAGGGAGAACCACTCGTACCCGAACTGGTTCCGGCCGGGGGCGCGGAGGGAGGCGACGACCAGTTCCTCCGGCAGGTACTGCGCGAGGCCGAAGAGGTCCTGCTCGTTCGAGCCGTAGCCGTGCAGCAGCACGAGCAGGGGCCGGCCGGCGCGCTCCGCGGCCGGGGCAGACCAGAGGATTGCGTCCGGGTCGATGGTCAGGGGTGTGCTCATGCGGGGGCGCTCCTGGCGTGCGGTGGTGGGGACATGGCGGTGCCGCCAGGTCCGTCCGCACAACGGCGCCGGGGCGGGTGGCATTCCGGGAGGTCGGCGACCATCGCGCGGCTAGGCCCGCCATTGCCCCACGACTGGTGCCGAAGTTACAGGTGTGTCGGCCGATCGGCCCTTGAGTGCCTCACCCGCCCCATTCATGGGACAAACGGCTCGTCCGCGGCGGCCGGGTCCACCGACGGCGGCTTGCCGCGCTACAACCGGGTGCCGCGCCGCACGACGGCGCCCATGATCACCCCGGCGACGGTGAAAGCGCCGATCATGACCGTCGCCATGATGGTCACCGAGCTGCCCAGCAGCCCGGACAGCGGCGCCCCGACGGCGGCCATGCCGAACTGCGAGGCGCCGATGAGGGCCGCGGCGCTGCCGGCATCGTGCGACTGGCGGGCCAGCGCGATGGCGGGCACGGTCGGCAGCAGCACCCCGATGGAGCCGATGGTCGGCAGCAGCGCCGCCAGCAGCGGCCACAGCCGTCCGGGGCCGGTCCCCACGGCGCCCGCGACCACGATCATCGCCGCCGCCCCGCAGAGCGCGACGACGAGGGCCCCGAGGACGAGCCGTTCCGCGCGCACCCGGCCCATGAGCGCGCCGGCGACCTGGGTGCCGGTCGTGACGGTGACGGCGCCGAGCCCGAAGATCAGGCCGAACTGCTGGGCGCTCAGGCCGTAGGTCTCCTGGAACAGGAAGGTGGACGTGGAGATGTAGGTGAACTGCCCGAGCATCGCCAGTCCCGCCACGAGCACGAGCCCGAGGTAGGTGGGGTCGCGCAGGAGGGCGACGTAGGCCCTCACCGCGGCCCGGGTGCCGCCGCGGCGGCGGCTTTCCGGCGGCAGGGTCTCCGGCATCCACAGCGCGACGAGGGCGAGCTGGACGGCGCCGAGCACGGCGAGCACCACGAAGAGCAGCCGCCAGGAGCCGACCAGCAGCAGCTGCGAGCCCAGGGCTGGCGCAACCACCGGCGCGACGCCAACCACGAGCATGAGCCGCGAGAGGGTCTTGCCCACCCGGACGCCCTCGTAGACGTCGCGGACGACCGCCACGGCGATGACGATCCCGGCGGCGGCCACGAGGCCGTGCAGGAAGCGGAGGGCCACCAGCAGCTCCACGCTGCCCACCACCGCGATGGCCAGGCTCAGGAGGACGTGGAGCGAGATGCCGACCAGGAGCGGCCGGCGGCGGCCGACCGCGTCGGAGACGGAGCCGATGACCAGCTGGCCTAGGGCCAGCCCGACCAGCGCGGCGGTGAGGGTGAGCTGGACCTGCTCGGCGCCGGTGCCGAGCTCCGCCGCCAGGTGCGGGAACGCGGGCAGGTACAGGTTGAGCGTCAGCGGGGCCATGGCGACGAGGGCGGCCAGCAGCACGACGAAGCCGGCACCGAGGCGCTGGCGTGTGGTCGTGGTCACCCGGAGAGCCTAGGCGCCTCGCGGGCCGCGCGGCGGGTACCCGGCGGCGGCGAAAGTCCGCTGGCGCAGGCCGCCGCCGGACGGGAGGGGGTTCGTCCGGCGGCGGGCTGGTCTCAGCGGCTGGCCGGCTTGCCCGCGACCACCTGGAACTGCGTGGTCGACTCGGACACCTGGCCGTAGGGGTCGGTGCTTCGCACCGTCACGGTGTGCTGCCCGGGGGCGATGTTGTTGGGCAGCCCCGCCGTCCACAGGTGGGACGAGGGCTCGGGCTTGGCCGGCTGCTCCGGGGTGCCGAGGTAGGCGGCCCGCAGGGTCGTCATGTACGGGTCATCGACCGGCGCGGACCGAGTCATGGCGGCGAAGGGCCGGCCGTCGATGCTGACCTCGACGGTGTGCCGGGCACCGCCGTCGAACACGTTGGCGGTCACCGTCGGGATCGCCCAGCGCTCGCCGTTCCAGTCGCGAGGGTGGTACTGCACGGCCTCGGCGAAGTCTCCCGACCCGCTCGGCCCGGACGGGACCCGGGTGACGTCGCCCTCGCCCCCGGAGAAGCTCAACCGCATCTGGAAGTCTGCCGGCAGGCTCGCGGCCTTGTACCGGGCGGTGTAGTCGGTGCCGTCGAAGCTCATGGTGTAGTAGCCGTTCGGGTTGCCGTCGGCCATGTCGGCGGCCGAGACGCCGCGCTCGTCGATCGGCCCGGTCGTCCAGCCACCCCCGCGGACCTCGGCGAGGACCTGCTGGTGGAAGGGCTTGGCGCCGGTCCACCCATCCTCCTCCCCGAGGTACATCTGCCAGCTGTTGGAGGTGTCGTGGCCGGAGAAGCTGTACACGTTCTCACGGTCGGCCAGGACGTCGAAGAGGCCCTCGAGGTTCGCCGTGTTGCCGCCCGCCGACGTGGAGGCATCGGACTTCAGCGGGATGTGCGTGGCGATGACGACCAGCGCGTCATCGGGAACCTGGGCGAGGTCGTTGGCCAGCCACTGCAGCTGCTGCTCGGACAGGGATCCGCGGTAGGCCGAGCCCGTCCCGGTCTTCTCGACGTTGTCCATGGCGACGACGTGCACCTGGCCGTAGTCGAAGGAGTAGTTCGTCGGGCCGAACACCGACTTGAATGTGTCCGTGGCGTGCTCGTCGCTCGGGGCGTCGTAGTCCATGTCGTGGTTGCCGGGCAGGCTCCACCACGGGATCCCGATCTCGGCGACGGCCGCGTTGTGCTCGGGAATCAGGCTCAGCGGGTCGTTGACCACATCCCCCACGGTGAGGCCGAAGGCGGCGTCTGATCCAACCAGCTCGGCGATCACGTCCTGGCGCAGCTCGCCGATCTCCCCGGAGTTCCGCGTCTGCGGGTCGGCAAAGACGAGCGCATCGAAGGCGTCCGGGTCGTCCTGCTCGACAAGCGGGAAGTCGACCGACTCCGGCAATGGGCCGGTCGGCTCGATCCCCCCGTAGCGGAGCGTGTGGGGTGTGCCGTTCGGGTAGTGCAGGTAGTAGAACTGGGGCAGCTGGACCTCGTTCACGGGAACCATGTACCCCGAGGGCTTGGAGACGAAGAGGATCGTCTCCTCGTCGACCGGCAGCGAGTAGGCGCCGCCCTGGTCCGTCGTCACGACGTCCAGCCCGTTGGACACGGCGACCCCCTCGATGCCGGGCTCACCGGCGTCACGCCGGCCGTTGCCGTTGTGGTCGTTGTACACCACACCCTCGGCAGTCTCTGTCGTGGCAACCGCGGAAGCCGCTGTGCCCGGCACGAGCAGCCCGGCCGCCAGCACCGTGCACGTCAGGGTGAGTCGTCTTCTCAGCATGCGTCTCTCGCCATCTCTTCGATGAAGTACGGACGCTTTGTGACGTTAATTAGTCCAGACGACTGCCTCATGAACACAGCGGTACCAGGAGCGGAACCATGCCCGGCGGTGGCGATGACCGGGCCGCGGGGAGCATGGGGAGGGCGTCACGTCCCTGCGCACGGGTCGTGAGCCCGCGACCGGGCCACCAGGGCTGGCGCGGCTGCCACGACCGGTCGTCGACCTGTCGACGACGCAGGACGTCGAGCCCCCGTTCGGGACCGAGCCTGCCATCGTCTGTGGTCCGTCATCCCGCCTCTCAGTAGCACACGTCCCGGTCGGGGACGGTGAGACCGACGAGGAACGCGTCAACCGCCTCCCGTGCGCAGGCGGAGGTGTAGTAAGAGGTGTGCCCGTCCCCCGCGCGCGTGAGCACGTGGCTGCCCTCGATCTGCGCGGCCAGGCTGTGGGCCCACTTGTAGGGCACGGACGGGTCGTAGGTGGCGTGGACGATGAGCGCGGGCACGTCCCGCACGTCCAGGCTCCGGGGCGGGTTGGTGGCCTCGACCGGCCAGTCGGTGCACAGGTTGACCCGCCACGTCTCCGAGGCACCCTGCAGGTGGGGCGCCAGCTGTTTGCCGAGCTCGATCCGCCGGCGCATCTGCTCCCAGGTGTGTACCTGGGGAACGTAGTCGAGGCAGGCGTTGCCGAGCTGGGCGTGCAGGCCGGTCTGCGGGACGTCGGCCGGGAGCGCGAAGGCGGAGGCGTCACCGCCCAGCGCGGCCTGGAGCGCGCGGGACAGCCCGGCCCAGGACACGTCGGGGCCGTAGATCGACGGTTCCTTGAACGTCAGGCGGCCGATGGTGCCCATCCGGATGTCTTCACCGGTCACCGCGCGGATGGCGCCCTCGACCGGGAGGGGACGTTGGTCCGCCGCCGCGACGAGCTGGTCGTAGAGGCCGGCTACGTCCTGCCCGCGCAGCGCGCAGGTGCCGTCCGTGCCGCACCACTGGACGAACCGGTTGAAGGACGCTTCCACGGCCTGGATCTCGTCCGCGACCTGCGCGACCTCGGGCAGACTGTGCTCCAGCGCCGCGTCGAGGGCCATCGCGCGCGTGTGCCCAGGGAAGAGCTCGGCGTAGTTCGCGGCGACCTGCGTCCCGTAGGAGACGCCCAGCCAGCTCACCTCGGGGACGTCGAGGGCCTGGCGCAGGGCCTCGTGGTCCCGGGCCACGCTGACCGTGTCGAGGTGCCGGAGCATTGCGCCGGTCCCCTCCAGGCAGCTCTCCCCGACCGCCCGGTTGTGTGCCTTGAGCTGCTCGAACTGCTGCTCCGTGCGGGGCCACAGCGTGGACTCCGCCGTCAGGACCGGGAGCGCGCAGCTGACGGGCGTGCTGGCCCCGACGCCCCGCGGGTCCATCGCGACGATGTCGAACCGGGCGCGGAGGGTCCCGGAGAAGATCCGCTCGGCGTCGATGACGTAGGAGACGCCGCCGTCCCCCGGGCCGCCCGGGTTGTAGAACAGGGTGCCCACCCGCTCGTCCGGGTTGTCCGCCGGGCGGCGCGCGACGGCGAGGGTCACCTCGTCCCCGTCCGGCTCGGACCAGTCCACGGGGACGTCGAGGGTGCCGCACTGGGCCGCCTCCGACCCCGGGCAGGCCGCCCAGTCCACGACGACGGACGGCGTGCGCCGATCGGGATGCGCCTCGGCTGCTCCGGCGGCCGGCGCCGCGGGTGCGGCCAGCGCTGCCGGTGCGGCCAGCGCCGCCGGTGCAGCTAGCGCCGCGGGTGCGGCCAGCGCGGCCGGCAGGACGAGCGCAGCCGGCAGGACGAGCGCGGCGGCGAGGATCGGACGGACGTGGGGACGCGTCATGGCCTTGCCTCTCGCGGAGAGGACAGGCGCGGGCTGTGGCTCGGGATGAGTCGACACGTGCTCGTCCGCGCCGTCCCGGTCGAGGATCCGCGCCACATCGGACCGGGTCAAGGGTGGCCGGTCTCACCCGCCGCTTCGGAGGCGACCTGTCAGGCGTCGAGCAGGGCCAGCAGCTTGAGGACGGTCGACCAGTTGCGGGCCGTACCCTCCGGAGGGGCCTCCGCACCGGTGCCCGGCCGGGCCAGCACCGCGGCCAGCTTGCTCCGACCCAGCCCGTCGGGCGTTCGCAGGTACATGGTCCGGCCAAGGACGGTGACCTCGTCGCGCCCGCCCTGCTCCCGCGCGCGCCGCGAGGCGGTCGCGACCGCCTCGACCTGGCTGAGGCTGGGCGCCGCGGCCAGGAAGACCGCGTGGAGGCGCTTCGGGTCGGCCTCGTCCGGGTAGGGGTTCGCCGCGACCACGTGGGCCAGCTCGTCACGCGTGATGACGACGACGCGGGGTCGTACACCCAGCTCGTCGGCGATCCGTTCCTCGAGGGCCGCGGCGAGCGCGGCCGTGCCGGCGTCCGGGGCGCTGGCCGTGAAGACCACGTTCCCGCTCTGGATGTACGTCGCCACGTCGCCGTGCCCCAGGGACGTCACGACGCCACGCAGGTCGGACATGGCGACCTTGTTGTGGCCGCCCACGTTGATGCCGCGCAGCAGGGCGACGTGGGTGGGCATGGCAACACCGTAGGGGCACCCGGTCGTCCGCGGGACGCGACGGCATGCGCCGGCACGGCTGACGCCGCCGGCACGACCACCGGCGGCACCCGGCACGACCGCCGGCGACACCGGGCACGACCACCGGCGACAGCCGGCACGACCACCGGCGCCGGACCTCCGCGTGAGCGACTTGCCGGGCCCCGGCGTGAGCACCCGGCCGGGCCCGGCATGACCGCCGCCCCGCACATCGGCGACAATGGGACACCGTGACCCAGAGCCCGCAGCAGGAGAGCACGGCGACGCCGTCCCCGGACGCCGCCCCGACGCCGGACGGCGACGCGCGGCGCACGCCCCGGCGCCGTCGCGGGCGCGGCGGTCGTGGCGCGCGGGCGGGCGGCGCAGATGGCGGCCGCGCGGCAGTGGAGCCACGGCCCGACGGGACGCCCGGCACGCCCGGCACGCCGACGAACGACGATGCGGCCACCCGTGCCCCGGACGGCGACGGCCGGGCGCAGCAGGGGCACCGCAGCACCGAGGGGCAGGCCCCCGAAACTTCGGAGGACCGCGAGCCCGGGCGCGGCCGCCGCACAGGACGCGCACCGGGGCGGGGCGGGGACGGCGCCTCCCGTCGTCCGCCGGAGCAGCGGCCGAGCCGGGGCGGGTTCCGCCCGTACTCACCCGAGCAGCTGGCGGAGCGCCGCGCCGCGATGCCGAGGATCACCTACCCCGAGCAGCTGCCCGTCTCCGCCCGCCGCGACGAGATCGCCGAGGCGATCCGCGACAACCAGGTCGTGATCGTCTCGGGCGAGACCGGTTCGGGCAAGACCACCCAGATCCCCAAGATCTGCCTCGAGCTCGGCCGCGGCATCGCCGGGACCATCGGGCACACGCAGCCCCGCCGGATCGCCGCCCGCACGGTGGCCGAGCGCATCGCCGAGGAGCTCGGCGTCCAGATGGGCGGCGCGGTCGGCTACCAGGTCCGCTTCACCGACCACGTCTCGGCAACCACCCTGGTCAAGCTCATGACCGACGGCATCCTGCTCGCGGAGATCCAGCGCGACCCGCTGCTGCGCCGCTACGACACGATCATCGTCGACGAGGCCCACGAGCGGTCGCTGAACATCGACTTCATCCTGGGCTACCTCGCCCAGCTGCTCCCCCAGCGCCCGGACCTCAAGGTCATCATCACCTCCGCCACGATCGACTCCGAGCGCTTCGCCGCGCACTTCGGCCTCCACGAGGGCGGCCGCCCCACCGGCACGCTCATCAAGCCGGCCCCGGTCGTCGAGGTCACCGGCCGGACTTATCCCGTCGAGCTCCGCTACCGACCGCTCGTGCCCGACACCGACACCGAGGACGAGGACGAGGACGGCCCCGCCGTCGGCTCCGCGCCGCGCGGCACCAAGGGCGGGGGCAAGGGCGGCAAGGGCGGCGGCAAGCCGGCCCGCGAGGAGCCGCTCGACCAGATCACCGCGATCACGCAGGCCGCCGACGAGCTCATGGCGGAGGGCCCCGGCGACATCCTGGTCTTCCTCTCGGGCGAGCGGGAGATCCGCGACACCCACGTCGCCCTGCAGGAGAGCCTCGGCCCCCGCTACGTGGACACGGCGCGCGCCTCGGCACACGCCGTCGGCGCCGTCGAGGTGGTGCCGCTGTACGCGCGGCTCTCCTCCGCGGAGCAGCACCGCGTGTTCGAGCACCACACCACCCGGCGCATCGTGCTGGCCACCAACGTCGCCGAGACGTCGCTGACCGTGCCGGGCATCCGGTACGTCATCGACCCGGGCACCGCCCGCATCTCGCGGTACTCCAACCGCACCAAGGTCCAGCGCCTGCCGATCGAGCCCGTCTCGCAGGCGAGCGCCAACCAGCGCTCCGGCCGCTGCGGCCGCGTGGCCGACGGCATCGCGATCCGCCTCTACTCCGAGAAGGACTTCGCCTCCCGCCCGGAGTTCACGGAGCCGGAGATCCTGCGCACCTCCCTCGCCGCCGTCATCCTCCAGATGGCGGCGCTGGGCCTGGGCGACGTCGCCGCGTTCCCCTTCGTCGACCCGCCCGACACCCGCGCCGTGCGCGACGGCGTCCAGCTGCTCACCGAGATCGGCGCCCTCGACCCGGCCGCCACCGACCCGCGGCACCGCCTGACCAAGATCGGCCGCGAGCTCGCCCAGCTGCCCATCGACCCGCGCCTGGGCCGGATGCTCCTGGAGGCCGAGCGCAACGGGTGCGCCGCGGAGGTCATGGTCATCGTCGCCGCGCTGTCCGTGCAGGACGTGCGCGAGCGCCCCGCCGAGCACCAGCAGGCCGCGGACGAGAAGCACCGCCGCTTCACCGACCCGACGTCGGACTTCCTCGCCTACCTGAACCTGTGGCGCTACCTGCGCACCCAGCAGCGCGACCTCTCCGGGTCCGCGTTCCGCCGCCTGTGCCGCACCGAGTTCCTGAACTACCTGCGCGTGCGCGAGTGGCAGGACGTGGTCGCCCAGCTGCGCCAGCTCGCCAAGCCCCTCGGCCTGACGCTGCGCCCCCTCGCCCTGCCTCACGAGAGCGACATCGCGGCGACGGCGGAGGGGAGCCAGGACGGGCGGCCCGACCCGGCCAGGGCCGTGGTCGCCGTCGGCCGTGGCTCCGACGCCACCAGCGCGGACGCCCTGCACCAGTCCATGCTCGTGGGCCTGCTGTCCAACCTGGGCTCCTGGGACGAGCGGCGCCGCGAGTACGCCGGCGCGCGCGGCACCCGGTTCGTGATCTGGCCCGGGTCCGGCCTGGCGAAGAAGACCCCGGCGTGGGTGATGGCCGCCGAGCTCGTGGAGACCTCGCGCCTGTTCGCCCGCACGGTGGCGCGCATCCAGCCCGAGTGGGTCGAGCCCCTGGCCGGGCACCTCGTCAAGCGCACGTACTCCGAGCCGTTCTGGTCGACCAAGCAGGGCGCGGCCATGGTCAAGGAGAAGGTGCTCCTGTACGGCATGACCCTGGTCGCCGACCGGACCGTGCTGCTGGCCAGGGTGGGCACCGACGAGGCCCGGGAGCTCGCCCGCGAGATGTTCCTCCGCCACGCCCTGGTGGGCGGCGAGTGGCGCACCCACCACGAGTTCTTCGCCCGCAACCGCGAGCTGCTCGCCGAGGCCGCCGACCTGGAGAACCGGGCCCGCCGGCGCGGGCTCGTGCTCGACGAGGACGGACTGTTCGACTTCTACGACGAGCGGGTGCCCGACGACGTCGTCTCGGCGGCGCACTTCGACTCGTGGTGGAAGAAGGCGAAACGTGCGGACCCCGCCCTGCTCGACTTCACCCTCGACCTGCTCGTCCCCGACGCCGGCGCGGTCTCCGGCGCGGACTTCCCCGACGCCTGGCGGCAGGGTGACCTCACCCTCCCGCTGACCTACCAGTTCGAGCCCGGCACCTACGCCGACGGCGTCACCGTGCACGTGCCCGTCGAGGTCCTGAGCCGGCTGCGCCCGGACGGCTTCGACTGGATGGTCCCCGGCCTGGCGCTCGAGCTGGCCACAGCGACCATCAAGGCCCTGCCGAAGAAGGTGCGCGTCCAGCTCGTGCCCGCACCCGACGTCGCCCGCCAGGTGATCGCCGAGCTGCCGACCTGGTCCGAGGTGGCCCCGGCTCCCCCGGGCGCCCCCTCCTACCAGGAGGCCTTCGCGGGCGTCGTCCGTCGGCTGCGCGGGGTAGAGATCCCCGACGACGCCTGGGACGAGGACAAGCTGCCCGACCACCTGCGGATGACCTTCCGGGTGCTCTCCGAGCGCGGCGCGGTGCTGTCCGAGGGCAAGAACCTCATCGCGCTGCAGCGCGAGCTGGCCCCACAGGCGCAGCAGGCGGTGCGCGCGGCCGTCCGCGGCGCGGTCCGGGTCGCGCTCGAGGAGGCGCACGCGCGGTCGGGTGCGGATCGCGCCACAAACGCCACCGCTCGTGGGGCCGATGGGGCCGATGGGGCGGCTGAGGGCGCCATGGCCGCCTCGCAGGCGCCGGTCGTGGCGCGATCCGGCTCTGGTGGCTCGCTCATGCCCCTGCTGCCCGAGCAGAGCGACCTGACTACCTGGCCCGACGTGCCCGGCGGCGTGATCCCCCGGCAGGTGGAGTCCACCGGCGCGCACGGGCTGATCGTGCGGGGCTACCCCGCGCTGGTCGAGGTGCCAGCGGGCGCGGCCGGGGCGCGGGCGCAGGGCAAGCAGGCCGCGGGCGCCGCCGGGACCACGGTGGCGCTGCGGGTCCTCGCCGACGCCACCGAGCAGGCGCGCGCCCACCGGCTCGGCGTGCGCCGGCTCGTGCTGACCCAGGCCGCCCTGAACGTCCAGCGGGTCACCACCCGGTGGACGGGGAAGCAGGCGCTCACCCTGGCCGCCAGCCCCTACCCCACCACGGAGGCGCTCGTCGCGGACGTGCAGCTCGCCGCCGCGGGGGCGCTGGTGGACGAGTGGACCGCGGCGCACGGCGGGCACCAGGTCGTCGACGCGGCGGCGTACCGCGAGCTCGTGGCGCACGTGCGCACGGAGCTGGAGGAGCGCGTCCACCGCACGGTCGGGCAGGTCGTGGCCACGCTGGACGCCCAGCGCGACCTCCAGGGGGTGATCAAGTCGGCGACCTCGATGTTCCTGCTGAACACCCTCACGGAGGTCCGGGACCAGGCCGCCCGGCTGGTCTACCCCGGGTTCGTCTCCGCGACGCCGCCGGGTCAGCTGGTCCACCTGCCCCGCTACCTCAGGGCGGCCCAGCGGCGGGTCGAGCGGGCACAGCTCAACGTCCACCAGGACGCGGACCTCGCCTGGCGGGTGGGGGAGATCGAGGACGCCTACGAGGCGGCCGTCGCGGCGAGCGCGCGCCTGGCCCCGGACCCGGCACGCGACGCCGCACTGGTGGAGGTGCGCTGGCTCATCGAGGAGCTGCGGGTCAGCTTCTTCGCCCAGCAGCTCGGGACGCCGGTGAAGGTCTCCGAGAAGCGGATCCGCAAGGCGCTGGCGGAGCTGTAGGCGCCGCCGGCCGGCCCCCGCCCCGAGCTCACTGCGCCACCAGCGCCTCGACGTCGACGGGCTTGTCGACGACCCCCCGCTCCAGCATCCGGTCCGCGATGAGGGTCAGCGAGGCTATGTCGACCTTGCCGTTCCAGACCGGCAGCACCATCGCGGAGGCCACCGCCGGGTCCACGCCCTGCAGGTCGGGCAGGGGCGAAGGCGTCCGGGTCGTCGGCGATGCGCGTCGCCGTGTCCGGGAAGCCCATCTCGACGAACCGGATGCCGCTCGTGTCGACCCCGCGCTTCTCCAGCGCCGCCGTGATCGTGATGTCCCCGATGTTCTCCAGGGTGTTCACGGCGATCGACCGGCCGGCCCCGCTGGCCGGCCAGGAGCGCGGAGACCGTGTTGGAGCCGGCGATGTCCAGGTTCCCGCTCACCAGGGCCGGGATCACGGCCGCACCCCCGGTCGAGGTGTCGACCTCAAGGTCGAGGCCGTGCTCCTCGAAGATCCCGAGCTGCCGGCCGTAGGCGAGGAACGCCGAGGGGACGCCGGCGGTCTCCCCGACGTGGACGGCGACGGGCCCGGCGCCGGTCCCGGACCCCGCCTGGTCGCTCGGCGCCGGCGCTGAGGTTCCGCCGCAGGCGGCGAGGCCCACGGCAGCGGCAGCGGTGGCGGTGGCGGTAGCCACGAGGACGCTCGGTCGTGCTCTCATCTCGGCCCCCTCCGCCGTTGGTGGGTGCGCGGTGCAGGTGGCCTCAATCTCCGGTGTCCCGCGCACGGCGGCCACCCGATCCGGTCGTGGCGGCCCGCACGCGGCGCTAGATTCTGTCAATGATCGGCCTCGAGGGGGAGGGACGATGAAGGTCTTGATCGTGGGTGCCGGCATCGGTGGCCTGACGTTGGCCCTGGAGCTCCAGCGCGCCGGCATCGACTGCCAGGTGGTCGAGGCGTCCCGGGACCTCGCGCCGATCGGCGCGGGCATCAACCTGCTGCCGCACGCGTCGAGGGTGCTGGCGCGGCTGGGGCTCGAGCCGCTGCTCGCGGGCGTCGCCGTCCAGACCCGGGAGTCGGCGTTCTTCAACCGCTTCGGTCAGCACATCTACACCGAGCCGGCGGGCCGCGCGGCGGGGTACGAGCACCCGCAGTTCTCCATCCACCGCGGCGACCTGCAGGAGATCCTCCTCGGCGCCGTCCACGACCGCCTCGGTGAGCGCGCCGTGAGCCTGGGACGCAGGGTCCTCGGCGTCACCGAGGCGCCCGCCGGCCCGATCGCCCACACGGTGGGCGTCGCCGGCGACGTCGTGGACCTCAAGGGCGACGTCGTCATCGGCTGCGACGGCGTGCACTCGGCGATCCGCCGGCAGCTGTACCCGGACGAGGGCGAGCCACGGTACTCCGGCGTGAACATGTGGCGCGGGGTCACGTGGTGGAGGCCGGTCCTGAGCGGGGCCACGATGGTCCGGGCGGGCTGGCTCGCCCACGGCAAGATGGTCATCTACCCCGTCCGGCGTGAGCTCGACGACGACGGGCTCCAGATGACCAGCTGGGTCGCCGAGGTCCAGACACCCCAGCACGCCGACCGGTCGTGGGACCGCACGGGGCGGCTCGCGGACTTCATCGGCCACTTCGAGGACTGGCACTTCGACTGGCTGGACGTGCCGAGGATGATCCGGTCGACCCCGTCCATCCTGCAGTACCCGATGGTGGACCAGGAACCGCTCCAGAGATGGACGTTCGGGCACGTCACGCTGCTCGGCGACGCCGCGCACCCGATGGTCCCGCGCGGCTCCAACGGCGCGGCCCAGGCCATCCTGGACGCGCAGGCCCTTGCACAGGCGCTGGTTCGCGAGGCCGATCCGGCGTCGGCGCTGGCGGCGTACGAGGCGGAGCGGCGACCGGCCTCGAACGCCGTCGTCCTCGCCAACCGGCGCACCCCTCCCGACGCGATCCTCCGGGAGGTGTGGGAACGCACCGGGGACCGGCCCTTCACCGACATCGACGACGTCATCAGCCGTGCCGAGCTGGCCGCGCTCACCGACCGGTACAAGCACGTCGCCGGCTACGGCCTCGAGCAGCTGGAGGTGACCGACTGACCACGGCCCCACCCCCTCCTCCGGGCGCGACAGGTCAAGTATTGACAGGCGCCGGGCGCGGGCGCCTACGTCACTAGATGACCTCTCACCACCCTGGCGCGGGGCGGACGCCTACGTCAGTAGATGACCTCTCACCACCCTGGGGCTGGCGGACGCCCGCGTCAGTAGATGACCTCTCACCACCTGGGGCGGGATCTGCCCCACCATCACGCTCCCCCGGGGCCGCCCGAACCGTCACACTCACCTCTATCAGCGTTCCCCGCGCCGGCCCCGACGGCGACGCCCGCACCAGGAGAGCCCATGACCACCACCCGAACCACGGCCGCGACCACCACGGTGCCCGCGCCGCACTGGCTCGACGGCAAGGCCTACGCCGGCACCTCGGGACGCACCGGCGAGGTCTACGACCCCGCCACGGGCGAGGTCCGCGCGCACGTCGCGTACGCGTCCACCGAGGACGTGGCCGCCGCCGTCGCCTCCGCGAAGGCCGCCTTCCCGGCCTGGCGCGACACCTCGCTCCCGCGCCGCACGCAGACGCTCTTCGCCTTCCGCGAGCTGCTCAACGCCCGGAGGGACGAGCTGGCCGGCATCATCACGGCCGAGCACGGCAAGGTCCTCGCCGACGCCCTCGGCGAGGTCGCCCGCGGCCTGGAGGTCGTCGAGTTCGCGTGCGGCATGCCCGGGCTCCTCAAGGGCGGGATGACGGAGAACGCGTCCACCGGCGTGGACGTCTCCTCGGTCCGTCAGCCGCTGGGCCCGGTGGCGATCATCTCCCCGTTCAACTTCCCCGCCATGGTGCCGATGTGGTTCTTCCCCATCGCCATCGCCGCCGGGAACACCGTCGTCCTCAAGCCCTCCGAGAAGGACCCCTCCGCCTCCCTGTGGATGGCCGAGCTGTGGGCCGAGGCCGGCCTGCCCGCCGGGGTCTTCAACGTGGTGCAGGGTGACAAGGTCGCCGTCGACGCCCTGCTGACCCACCCGGACGTCAGGGCGGTCTCGTTCGTCGGCTCGACCCCGGTCGCGCGGCACGTCTACGAGACCGCCACCGCCCACGGCAAGCGCGTCCAGGCCCTCGGCGGCGCCAAGAACCACATGGTCGTCCTGCCCGACGCCGACCTCGACCTGGCCGCCGACGCCGCCGTCAACGCGGGGTACGGCTCCGCCGGCGAGCGCTGCATGGCCATCTCCGCGCTCGTCGTCGTCGAGCCGGTGGCCGACGCGCTGGTCGCGAAGATCGCCGAACGCACCGCCACGCTCACGGTCGGCGACGGCCGCCGCGGCTGCGACATGGGCCCGCTGGTCACGCGGGCCCACCGCGACAGGGTCGCCGGCTACATCGACGCGGGCGAGGAGGCGGGCGCGGCCGTCGTCGTCGACGGCCGGGGCGTCACCCCCGACGGCGCCGCCGGCGGCTTCTGGCTCGGCCCGACCCTGCTGGACCACGTCACGCCCGGGATGAGCGTGTACACGGACGAGATCTTCGGGCCGGTGCTCTCCGTGCTGCGGGTGGCCTCGTACGAGGGCGCCGTCGAGCTGATCAACGCCAACCCGTACGGCAACGGGACGGCGATCTTCACCAACGACGGCGGCGCCGCCCGCCGCTTCAGCAGCGAGGTCGAGGTCGGCATGGTGGGCATCAACGTGCCGATCCCGGTGCCGGTCGCCCACTACTCCTTCGGCGGGTGGAAGAGCTCCCTGTTCGGCGACACGCACGCCTACGGCGCGGAGGGCGTGCACTTCTTCACCCGCGGGAAGGTCGTCACCACCCGGTGGCTGGACCCGAGCCACGGCGGGATCAACCTCGGCTTCCCCCAGAACCGCTGACGCCGCGCCCCGCCCGCGCCGCCCAACGCCCAACGCCCACGCAAGGAGACCGACCGTGCCCGCTCCCCAGGACCCCGCCGCCCGCCGCACCTACGAGCTCGACCGCGCCCACGTCTTCCACTCCTGGTCCGCCCAGGCCGCCGTCGACCCGATGGTCATCACGGCGGCGCGGGGCTCGCACGTGTGGGACGGCGACGGGAAGAAGTACCTCGACTTCTCCTCCCAGATGGTCAACACCAACATCGGCCACCAGCACCCCCGGGTGACCGCCGCGATCAAGGCGCAGGCGGAGGTGCTGTGCACCATCGCGCCGTCCTACGCCAACGACCGGCGCAGCGAGGCCGCCCGCCTCATCGCCTCCCACGCGCCGGACGGCCTGAACAAGGTCTTCTTCACCAACGGCGGCGCCGAGGCGGTCGAGAACGCCGTGCGGATGGCGCGCCTGCACACCGGCCGCGTCAAGGTGCTCGCGCAGTACCGCAGCTACCACGGCGGCACGACGACGGCGATCAACCTCACCGGCGACCCCCGCCGGTGGCCCAACGACTACGGCAGCGCGGCCACCGTGCACTTCTTCGGCCCGTTCCTCTACCGCTCGGCCTTCCACGCCACCACCGAGGCGGAGGAGTCGGCCCGCGCCCTGGAGCACCTCGAGCAGCTCATCACCTTCGAGGGCCCCGCCACGATCGCGGCCATCGTGCTCGAGACCATCCCCGGCACCGCCGGCATCATGCCCCCGCCGCCCGGCTACCTGGCCGGCGTCCGCGAGCTGTGCGACCGGTTCGGCATCGTGTTCGTCGCCGACGAGGTCATGTCCGGGTTCGGCCGCGCGGGCCGCTGGTTCGCGCTCGACCACTGGGGCGTCACCCCGGACCTCATCGCCTTCGCCAAGGGCGTGAACTCCGGGTACGTCCCGCTCGGCGGGGTGCTCATCTCGGACGCCGTCGCGGCCACGTTCGACGAGCGCGTCTACCCTGGCGGCCTGACCTACTCCGGGCACCCGCTCGCCTGCGCGGCCGCCGTCGCCACCATCGAGGCCATGGAGGCGGAGGGTATCGTGGAGCACGCCGCCGACATGGGCGAGCGCGTGATCGGCCCGCGGCTGCGCGAGATGGCCGGGCGGCACCCCGTGATCGGCGACGTGCGCGGCGTGGGGGTGTTCTGGGCGCTGGACCTGGTCACGGACCGGCAGACCAGGGAGCCGCTGGCACCCTACGGCGGCACGTCCCCGGCGATGGTGGAGCTGCTCGCCGCCGCCCGGCGCGCCGGGCTGCTGCTCTTCTCCAACTTCCACCGCGTCCACGTGGTCCCGCCCTGCACCGTCACGGAGGAGGAGCTGGCCGAGGGCCTCGACATCCTCGACGAGGTCCTCGCCCTCGCGGACGCGCACACGACGGCGGGGGCCGCCACCGCCCAGGTGTGAGCGGACGCCGCCCGCGCGCGGGCGCTGCCGGGGTCAGGCGCTGCCGATCACCTGGACGAGCAGGATCTTCGCGATGATGCCCAGCGCGAAGAGCGCCGCGTAGCCGGCGTCGATGCGCTCGTCCACGGCGCGGCCGTTGGCGTAGGCCAGGATCGCCGGCTGGCCCACGAACCCCGCGAGGGCGCCGGCCGCGCGCGGCGCGCTCGTGCCGACCAGGCGCGAGAGCACGACGAACAGCGCGGCACCGAGGGCCACCACAACGGCCGCGGCGACCACCACGCGCAGGCCGAGCCCGGTGAAGGCCTGGTCGGCGAACGCCTGCCCGGACGCCAGGCCGGTCGCCCCGAGGAAGAGCAGCAGCCCGAGCTGGCGGATGGTCAGGTTCGCGGCGCCCGGCAGGCCCCACACGACCGGACCGGTCCGCTCGATCCGGCCCAGGACCATGCCGACCACGAGCGGACCCGCGGCGGAGCCGAGCGCGAAGGAGATCCCGCCAGGCAGCGGGAGGGTGGCCAGGCCGACGAGGAGCCCCACGGCGAGGCCCACCCCGAGGGAGAGGGCATCGATCTCGCTCACCCGGCGCTCGGAGTCGCCGAAGAGGGCGGAGACGGGGTCCTTCTGCCCGCGGGGCACGACGACGCGGACCCGGTCGCCGAGCTCGAGGACGACGTCGTCCGAGGCGAGGAGGTCGAGGTCGCCGCGGCGCACGCGCGTGACCACGCCCCCGAAGCGCCCGGGCACGTCCAGCTCGCCGACGGTGCGTCCCGCGATGGCGGGGTTGGAGACGATGAACCGGCGGTAGTCCACGGTGGAGCGGTCGTGGGCGAGGTGGTCGCTCACGCGGCGGCCCAGGTGCTCGCGGGCGCGGCTCACGGCGCCTTCGGGGCCGACGACGACGACCCGGTCGCCGGCGAGCAGCTCCTCGTCGGGGGCAGCCACCCGGACGGCGCCGTCCCGGGCGAGGTAGGAGAAGCGCACGGAGTTCTCGGCGAAGCCCGGGACGTCCCGGAGCCGGCCCGGGCGCTCCACCTCGACGCTGATGTCCACCAGGCCCACGCCAGCCGCCGGGTCGGGGTCGCGCCGGGCGCGCCACGGCCGGGACAGGATCGTGGAGACCACGAGGATGGTCACCGTCACGCCCACCGGGTACGCGAGGGAGTAGCCGACGGCGGGCTCGTCGCTGCCCGCCAGGCCGGTGGCGGCGGCCAGCGCCGGCGTCGAGGTCAGCGCGCCGGCGAAGGTGCCCGACGCCAGCGCCGGGGTCAGCCCCAGGAGCTTGCCGGCGATGATCGCGACCACGGCGACGACGGCGAGCACCACGACGGACCCGCCCATGAGGGGCAGCTGGCGGCGCAGGTCGCGGAAGAACCCGGCCCCGGCGGCCAGGCCCACCGTGTAGACGAACAGCGCGAGCCCCAGGGTCTGCATGAGGCCGAGCCCCTCGCCCAGGCGCGGGTCGAGCGCGCCGACGGCGAGCCCGACGAACAGGGCCCCAGCCGCGCCGAAGCGCACCGGCCCGAAGGGGACGGCGCCGAGCAGGGTGCCCAGGGCGACGACGATCATCATGGTGAGCAGGGGCGAGGCCGCAAGCACGTCGATCATGCTGCAAGCGTCCCACCGGTCCGCCGGCGCGAGGGCCTCGCCGGGGGTGGGACGCGCCACGCCGACCGCCGGCAGCGTAGCGGGCCGGCGGGGCTGCCGCCGGCCCACGTGCCGCGGCTAGGACGCGCGGCGGCCCATCCTCAGGCCCTCGAAGGTGTGCTCGGTGCGGTGCGGCGGCAGGGTGCGGGTGGTGTCGGACACGACCTCGTGGCTCAGGTGCGCCCGCAGCTCCGGGTCGAGGCTGTCGTAGAAGCCCTGGGACACCCTGATGCGCGGCGGCCTGGGGTCGGCCGGGTCCTGCCGACGGCGGACGACGGCGCCGTCCTCCTGCGCCGTGATGCCGAGGATGGCCACCTGCCGCATGCGCGAGTCGATGCCCATCGCCGAGCCGCGGTGCAGGATCAGGCCCGTGCGGACCGAGAAGTCGCCCATCTTCGCGTAGAAGGACTGCATGCGGGCCTCGAGCACGGCCGCCTGCGCGTCGGGCGGGAACATGCCGCCCTCGAGGTCCTCGCTGTCGTAGAACTGCGTCCCGAGCACCGCCTGGAAGGGGCCGTCCACGACATCCATGACCGGCACGTTGACCGCGATCGACGTGAGGCGCCGCTCGCGGCGGGTGACGTCCGGGATCGGGAAGTCGCGGTGCCAGGGCTGGTTGATCGCGCCGGGCAGCGGGATGTCGCAGCCGAGCTCGACGACCTGCCAGTCCGGGCCGAACATCTCCTCGGACAACGCCGTCAGGACGGGGTGGGTCACCAGGTCGAGGAACCCGCGCACCTTCTCCGCGTAGGGCTCGAAGTAGAAGCGGTTCCATCCCCGGGGCGCCACGCCGCGCGGCGCCCGGAGCGCGTCCATGAACTCGCCGGCGAGGTCGTCGTCGAACTGCGCCGCCCACTGCCGCGAGAAGGCGCCCTGGACGACGATCAGCCCCTCCGTGTGCAGCCGGCCGCTCATCTCCCGAGGATCGTGGCGTCGTGACTCTTCGGTACCGACAAGGCTCTTCACCGGGCACCCGCTTTGCTTGATCCTTCGGTTACCTCAAGCGTAGAGATCGCCATGCCGGGGTGGAAGGGCCGCCGAGGCTGACACGCCGCCCATTCAGGACGGCGACAGGATCGCAAAGATCCCCGCGACCGCCTCACGTCCAGCGCGATTGGCTCCCACCGTGGACGACGACGGTCCGTATCCGATGAGGTGGAGGCGAGGCTCGCCCGCCACCTGGGTGCCGTCCATGGTGATGCCGCCCCCGTGCCCGCGCAGGCGCATCGGCGTCAGGTGGTCCAGCGCCGCCCGGAAGCCCGTGGCCCACAGGATGGTGTCGGCCTCCTGGAAGCTGCCGTCGGCCATCCGCACGCCGGCCGGCTCGATGCGGGTGAACATCGGGTGCCGCTGGAGCACGCCACGGTCCCTCGCCGCCCGCAGCGCCGGGGTCCAGATGAGCCCGGTCACCGAGACCACGGACAGCGGCGGCAGGCCCATCCGGACCCGCTCCTCCACGAGCGCGACCGCGTCGCGCCCGGCGTCGGGGTCGAACACGTCGTCACGCCACACCGGCTCGCGCCGGGTGACCCAGGTGGTCGTGGTGACCTGGGAGATCTCGTCGAGGAGCTGCACCGCCGAGATGCCGCCGCCGACGACGACCGTGTGCTGGCCGGCGAAGTCCTCGGCACGCACGTAGTCGGCCACGTGGAGCTGCCGGCCGGCGAAGTCGAGCTGGCCCGGGTAGCGGGGCCAGAAGGGTTTGGTCCACGTGCCGGTGGCGTTGATGACGGCGCGGGCGGACCAGGTCCCGGCGTCGGACTCGACGAGCAGCCGGCCGGCGGGGTCCGCGTCCGCGCGGCGCACCGCCCTGACCCGCACCGGCCGCACGACGGCGAGGTCGAGCTCGCGCTCGTAGGCGTCGAAGTAGCGGGGCAGCACCTCGACGGACGGCTCGCACGGGTCGACGTCCGGCTGGGCCATCCCGGGCAGGTCGTAGATGTTGTTCACGGTGGCCATCCGCAGCGAGCGCCAGCGATGGCGCCAGGCGCCGCCCGGGCCGGCCTCGGCGTCGAGCACGACATAGGTGCCGGGCGCGCCGACCGCCGCCGCGGCGGCCGGCACGAATCCGCGGCGCCGCAGGTGGTAGGCGGCCGAGAGGCCCGCCTGGCCCGCCCCGACGACGACGACGTCGGCGAGCCGAACGCCGCCCGCCTCCCGGGGTGTCTCCAGCGGGCGCGGCGCGTCGAGCGTGGTCACGGCAGTCACGCGAGGCGCAACGCCCAGGCGCGCCGATCCCTTCCCGCAGCGTGCGCCCGCCGCCCGCCCGCCTCCCCACAGCGGCCGCGGGCGGCGGCGGATCCACCGTGATCCGGGCGATGTCACCGCCACGTCGTAACCTCGAGCTGTCCCGCCGGGCCGGCGACGTTCCGGGGGACGTGACTGTAGCAGTCGAGGACGGAGGTGCGGCATGGATCTGACGGAGGTCCGCCGGATGGGGCAGGAGCTGCTGGCCGAGCACGGCCTGCGCGCCTGGCAGCTCGCGTTCGACAACGCCAAGCGCCGGGCGGGCGCCTGCAAGTTCGACGCGCGCACCATCTCCGTCAGCCGCCACCTCATGGCCCTGTACGACGAGGACCAGGTGCGCGACACGCTCCTGCACGAGATCGCCCACGCCCTCGTGGGGCCCAGGCACGCGCACGACGCCGTGTGGCGGGCCAAGGCCCTGGCGATCGGCTGCTCCGGCTCGCGGCTCGTGGCCGCGGACGCCCCCCGCGCCTCCGCGCCGTGGCACGGCACCTGCCCGCGCGGGCACAGCTACGACCGGCACCGGCGCCCGTCCCGCGTGTCGAGCTGCGCCCGGTGCGACCCGGGGTTCAACCCCGACTTCCTCCTCACCTGGACGTTCCGCGGCCGGCCGGCGCCGATGGGCACGCGGTACGACCGGGAGCTGCGCACCATCCTGAGCGGCCGTGAGCGCAGGCGGCTCGCGGAGATCTACGCGGGAGCCCGGGAGGTCGGGGGCGCCACGCTCTTCGACGACGAGGCCGCCCTGCTGGAGGACGAGCCCGCCGTCCACCAGCCGGCGCTGTGGTGGCAGCGGGAGCTGGACGACGAGGCGGCCGCCGCGCCCGCGGAGGACGACGAGGGCTGGATGCTCGACGAGGACGGACGCCGGTGGCGCGTCGAGGAGCCGCCGGTGGAGATCGCGGACCCGCCGCTGAGCCCCCTGCTCCGCCTCGAGCTGGCCGCGGCGAACGGGCAGCTGACCCCGGGCTGGCGCGTGCGCATCACCGCGCCCGGGAAGTACCTGGGCCTGGAGGGCACCATCGTCAAGAGCGCCCGCACGCGCTACCACGTGAGGTCCGGCCCCGACGTCCTGACCGTCCCGTTCGAGCTGGTGCAGCCGGTGCGCCCGGCCGGCTGACCGGCGGCCCGCCGACCGGGATCAGCAGGTCTCGATCAGCCGCCGGAGCACGCGCGCGCCGAACTTCACGCCCTCCACCGGCACGCGCTCGTCGATGCCGTGGAACAGCGGCGCGAAGTCGAGGTCGGCGGGCAGCTGCAGCGGCGCGAAGCCGTAGCCGTCGATGCCCAGCCGCTTGAGCGCCTTGTTGTCGGTCCCCGCGGAGAGGCAGTAGGGCAGCAGGTGGGCGCCCGGGTCCTCGGCGAGGATCGCCTCGCGCATGGCGTCGACGAACGGGCCGGAGCGGGGGGCGTCGAGGGGGATGCCGAGCTGGTCGACGATGAGCTCGACGTGCTCGCCGGCCAGCTCCCGGATGGTCTCCAGCATGAGGTCTTGGTGCCCGGGCAGGAACCGGCAGTCGATCGCGGCCTCGGCACTGCCGGGGATGACGTTGTTCTTGTACCCGGCGGTGAGCATGGTCAGGTTCGCGCTGTCCCGCAGCGTGCCCGAGACGAACTGGCGGGCCCCGCCCAGCAGGGGCAGGAACGCCTCGATGTTCGCGTCGTCCCGCTCGACGCCGGTCAGCTCGGTGATGCTGTCGAACAGCGTCCGCACCGAGGCGACGTACTCCGCCGGCCACTCGTGGGCGTCGATCCGGTCGATCGCGCGGGCCAGGCGCACGATCGCGTTCTCGTCGTTGGGCACGGAGCCGTGGCCGGCGCGGCCGGCGGCGCGGATCCGGATCCAGGCGAAGCCCTTCTCGGCGGTCTGCAGCAGGTAGGCGCGCACGGGCCGGCCGGTGCCGCGCTCGGGGAGGGTGATGGAGTAGCCGCCGACCTCGCTGATGGCCTCGGTGCACCCCTCGAAGAGCTCCGGGTGGTGGGTGGCGACCCAGTGCGCGCCGAGGGTGCTGCCGGCCTCCTCGTCGGCGAAGAACGCGAAGACGACGTCGCGCGGGGGCTTCGTGCCCGTGCGGGCGAGGTGACGGAGGTTGGCCAGGATCATCCCGTCCATGTCCTTCATGTCGACGGCGCCGCGGCCCCAGATCATGCCGTCGCGGATCTCCCCGGAGAAGGGGTCGACCGACCAGTCGGCGGCATCGGCCGGCACGACGTCGAGGTGGCCGTGGATGATGAGGCCCGGCCGGGCGCGGTCGCTGCCCTCGACGCGAACGACGACGCTGGCGCGACCGGGTTCGCTCTCGAGATAGGTGGGCTCGAGCCCGACCTCGCGCAGCAGCCCGACGACGTACTCGGCCGCCTCCCGCTCGCCCGGTCCCGTGCCGTCGCCGTAGTTGGTGGAGTCGATGCGGATGAGCTCCTGCGTGATCCGGACGGCCTCCTCCTCGATGCGGGCGACGGCGGCGTCCTGCGACTGCTCGCTCGGTGCGGTCATGCGCGCCTCTCCTCGGCTCGGGTGCGAGCCCACGGTACGACGTGGGGAGCGCCCCTCGGCGCGCGGCACCAGCAGAAACATTCCAATCCTTGGCGTCCCCCTGACGAAACAGACACCGGGCGATAACCTTCTGTGGATCGGTCCCCCACCACTGCGGGGTCGACCCGAGGAGGAAGTCCATGCACAGCCCGTCCCGCCGCCGGATGCTGGTGGCGGCCGTGACGGCAGGCGCCGCGTCGCTCGTGCTGGCGGCGTGCACGGGCGGCACCACGCTCGCGGACCCCGGCAGCGACGGCTCGACCGGCGACGCGGGCGCCACGACCGTGACGTTCCGGCTGTGGGACGACGTCGCCGCCCCCGCGTACGCCGAGTCGTTCGACGCCTTCAGCGCGGCCCACCCGGACCTCCGCGTCCAGGTCGAGGTGGTCCCGCGGGGCGAGTACGCCGACAGGCTGCGCGAGGACATGACGGACGGGGACATGGCCGACGTCTTCTGGGCCACGCCCACCATGTACCCGGCCTACGCGGCGGCCGGCGACCTCGTCGAGGTCGGCGCCGACCCCGACGAGGCCGTGTGGGAGAGGTCCGTCGTCGACCTCTTCACCTACCGCGGCACTCTCTGGGGCGTGCCGCAGCTGTGGGACTCCGTCGCGCTGTACTACAACGAACCGCTCGTCGCGGCCGCCGACGTCGACCCGTCGCGTCTTGCGTGGACGCCCGGGGGCGGCGCCGGGGACACGCTGCAGGCGGCCTCCCGCGCTCTGACCGTGGACACCACCGGCCGGCACCCCGGCGAGGCCGGGTTCGACCCCGGCGCGACGCAGAGCTACGGCTTCAACGCCGGGGCCGACCTGTTCGCCATCGTCCTGCCCTTCCTCGCGCAGAACGGCGTCCGGTTCCGGGACGGCCAGGAGTTCACCTTCGCCACGCCGGACGGCGAGGCGGCCTTCCAATACCTGGTGGACCTGGTCCGCGCCCAGGTGGCGCCGCCCGCCGCGCAGGACGGCGCGCGGGACGGCGCGGACGCGGGTCCGGCCCGCGACCTGTTCACCCACGGCCGGCTGGCCCTGTTCCAGTCCAGCTCGCAGGACCTGCGTACCCTGGTCCAGGACGCCGGCCCGGGCCTGCGCATCGCCCCCATGGTGGCGGGCCCGCAGGGACGCCCGGGCGTCCTCACCGGGGTGGCGGCAGTCGGCAACGCGCACAGCGCCCACGACGGCGCGACGCGGGAGGTGCTGCGCTGGCTCGGCTCGGCGGACGGTCAGGCCGCGCTGGCGAGCCAAGGAGTGGGCGTGCCCGCCGTGGCCGGCGCCCAGGAGGCCTACGCCGAGTACTGGGCCGCCCGCGGCGTGGACGTGCAGCCCTTCCTCGACGCCGCCCGGGAGCCCGGGGCCCCCGCCCCCGCCGCCATCGGCGTGGACGCGGGCATCGCGGCGGTGCAGCCGGTCCTGGACCGGATGTTCCGCGGGGAGATCCCCGTCCCCGAGGCCGTCGCCCAGGCGCAGCAGGCCGGCAACGCGGCCCTCGCCACGCCGTCGCCCGAGCCCTGACCGCCGCGCGGGCGGGTCGGACGTCCCGCGGTCAGACGTCCTACGGTCAGACGTCCTTGAGGGCGCCGACGACGTTCGCGAGGGACTCCTTGGCGTCCCCGAAGAGCACTTGGGTCTTGTCCGCGAACAGGAGCTCGTTCTCGATGCCCGCGAAGCCCGGGCGCATGGAGCGCTTGAGGAAGATGGTCTGCCCGGCCTGGTCGGCGTTGATGATCGGCATGCCGTAGATCGGGGCGGCCCGGTCCGTGCGCGCCGCGGGGTTGACCACGTCATTCGCGCCGACCACCACCACGACGTCGGTGGACGGCATGGCCGCGTTGACCTCGTCCGCGTCGAGGAGCAGCTCGTAGGGCACGTTGGCCTCGGCGAGGAGGACGTTCATGTGCCCGGGCATGCGGCCGGCGACGGGGTGGATGCCGTAGACGGCGTCGACCCCCCGCTCGCGCAGCGCGGTGACCAGCTCCGCCACCGTGTGCTGCGCCTGCGCGACGGCGAGGCCGTAGCCGGGCACGACTACCACGCGGTTGGCGTACGCCAGGGTGATCGCGACGTCCTCGGCCTGGGCGCGGCGCACGGGCCGGTCGGAGGCCTCCGTGGCGCCCGCGGTGGACCCTCCGCGCAGCGCGCCGAAGAGGATCCCCGTGACGGAGCGGCCCATCGCGGTGGCCATGGCGCGGGTGAGGATCGTGCCCGAGGCGCCCACCAGCGTCCCGGCCACTAGCAGCAGGGTGTTCGACATCGCCCACCCGGAGGCGGCGACGGCGAGGCCGGTGAAGGCGTTGAGCAGCGAGATGACGATGGGCACGTCGGCGCCGCCCACGGGCAGCACCAGCAGCGCGCCGATCACGAGGCCGACGGCCAGGAGGGCGGCGCCGAGCCAGACGTCCCCGGTGAGCGTCACGGCGACCGCCCCGCCCACCGCGACGAGCAGCGCGGCCACCATGACCGGACCCGCGCCGGGCAGCACGACCGGCCGGGACGTCATCGTCCCCTGGAGCTTCGCGAACGTGAGCAGCGAGCCGCACAGCGACATCGACCCGACGAGCACCGCGAAGGCGGTGGCGCCGGCGGCCACGGCACCGCCCTCACCCGCCCGCTCGGCGAGCTCGACGACGCCCACCAGCGCCGCCGCCCCGCCCCCGACGCCGTTGAAGATGGCCACGAGCTGCGGCATCTCGGTCATCTTCACGCGCCGGGCGGCGGGCACCGCGACGGCCGTGCCGACGAGGACCGCCGCGAGGACGATCCACAGGGTGGCCCCGCGGAACGCGGTGGAGAGCAGCACCGTCACGACGGCGATCGCGGCACCGAGCGCGCCGAGGAGGTTGCCGCGGCGCGCCGTCCGGGGCGAGGACAGCCCCTTGAGGGCGAGGATGAACAGGGCCGCGGCGGCGAGGTAGAGCAGCGCGGCTACGGGCGTGGGCAGGAGCGTCATCGCTCACCGCCCGTGGCGGAGGTCGCGGGCGTCTGACCGGCGGACGTGCGCGCCCGGTCCGGGGGGCGGCGTCCGGGCTCACGCGCGGCGGCGCCCGGGGTCGGCTCGCCCGCGGCGGCGCCCGGGGTCGGCTCGCCCGCGGCGGGCATGTCGGCGACCGGCTTGCCCGCGGCGGGCATGTCGGCGACCGGCTTGCCCGTGGCGGTCGTGGCAACGGCCGGCTTGCCGGCTGTCCCCGCGCCCACGACCGGCTCGCTGGCGGCGGGCTCCCCGGCGGGCACGCCCGCACCCCGGGCGGGCCGCCGCGAGAACATCTCGAGCATCCGGTCCGTGACGACGAACCCGCCGACGAGGTTGATGGTCGCGAGCAGGACCGCCAGCGTCCCGAGCACGACGAGCACGGGGCTCGTGGTGTGCGCCGTCACGCTGATCGCGCCGACGAGGATGATGCCGTGGATGGCGTTGGCCCCGGACATCAGCGGCGTGTGCAGGGTGGAGGAGACCTTCGAGACCACCTCGACGCCCACGAACGCCGCGAGGACGAACAGGGTGAGGATCGTGACGCCGTCGTTCATCGGGGCTCCGCATGCTCGGGGGCGGGGGCGCCGCCCGGTGTCACGGCGGGCGCCACCACGCCGGCGTCCTGCGCCGGTGGTGCGCCGAGCCCGTGGCGGGTGGCGCCGTCGTGGGTCAGGGCCATGCCGTCGATGATGTCGTCGTCGAGCGGGACGACGAGCCCGCCGTCGGCGCCGGTGAGGAGCGCGACGACGCCCGCGACGTTCTTGGCGTAGAGCCGCGAGGCGTCGGTGGGCAGGTCCGCGGGCGCCGAGGCGAGGCCGACGAGCGTGATCGCGCCGCCGCCGCGCGCGCTGGGGACGGTCGCGTCCACGCCGGGACGCGACCCCTCCACGTTCCCGCCACCGGCCGCGGCGAGGTCCACCACCACCGAGCCGGGACGCATGGCGGCCACCATCGCCGCGGTGACCAGCAGCGGCGCCCGGCGGCCGGGCACCGCCGCCGTGGTGATCAGCACGTCGGCGTCGGCGATGTGCGGGGCGAGGGCCGCCTGTTGCGCCTGGGCGGCGGAGCGGCCCAGGGACCGCGCGTAGCCGCCCACGCCCGCGCCGGCCTCCCCGGCAAGCCCGACGTCGATGAAGGTCGCGCCGACGGAGCGGACCTCCTCGGCGGACTCCGGCCGGATGTCGTTGGCGGCCACCTTCGCGCCGAGCCGGCGGGCGGTCGCGATGGCCTGGAGACCCGCGACGCCCGCGCCGAGCACCACCACCTTCGCGGGCGGCACGGTGCCCGCGGCGGTCATGGCCAGGGGGAAGAAGCGGGGGAGCCGGATCGCGGCCTCGAGCACGGCCCGGTAGCCCGCGGCGAGCGCCTGCGAGGACAGCACGTCCATGGCCTGGGCGCGGGAGGTCCGCGGCAGCCGCTCGAAGGCCAGCACCGTCAGGCGGCGGGCGTTGGCGGCGGCTAGGCGGTCGGCGTCGTCCAGGGGGGCCTGGAGGCCGAGCGTCACCGCGCCGGGGCGCAGCCGCAGCAGGGCGGCCGCCGGCAGCGGGGTGACGTGGACGAGGATGTCGACGGCACCGAGGTCGATGGCGGGCACGACGGCGGCCCCCGCGGCGGCGTAGGCGTCGTCCGGGTGGTGCGAGGCGGTCCCGGCCCCGGACTCCACGAGCACCTGGTGCCCGGACCGCACGAGCCCGCGCACGACGTCCGGCACGAGGGCCACGCGCGTCTCCGGCGACGGCTCGCGGGGGGCGGCGATGGTGATCACCCTCACGAGGGTAGGCGCGCGGGCGCCCGGGATGCGGGACTTACGGCTGCCCACCCCTGCCCCACCGCAGGATGGTGGGGCGCTCGAAGTCGCTCATCTCGATGACGATGTCCGACCTGGACATCGGGTCGACGGCGTCGTTGTAGAGCCGCAGGGCGGGAAGGTACCGCTCCCAGTATCGGGTCTCGACCTCCGCGTCGGGCTCCTCGCTGGCGGAGGTGAGGGCCACGATGCGCTCGACGGTGACGTTCTCGGGCACGGTGAGATACACGGTCACGTCCCACAGCTCGGCGAGCTCGGGGCGCTGAAGCGTCATGCCGTCGACGAGGAGGACGCAGCCGCGCGCGTCGAAGTCGGGGGCTCCGGCGGCCATGGACCGGATCCGGTCGAGGTCGTAGACGTGCTCGTAGAGCCACCGCGGGTCGGCCGCCTCCGGGGACCGACGCTGCTGCAGCGGGATCAGCACGTGGTCGGCGCTGAACCGGTGCACCTCGGCCCGGTCGTCCACGAGCGGCCTGAGCGCGTCGTCGAGGTCGCGTGAGAAGGTCGTCTTCCCGGCGCCGTCGGGCCCGTCGATCGCGACACGGAGCATGCCGTCGCCGAGGCGGCCCACGAGCTCGTGCGCCAGGCGGTCGAGAAGCTCGCTGCGTGAGATGGACGTCGTTGTCTCCATGCCGGAGATGGTAGGGCCATCACACCTGCTCAGCGACACGTGTCCGCAATGATCTCTCAGTATGGACGGCCCCCGCCACGGCGTGGACGCGGCGTTCACACCAGGAGGAGCACCCCGACGAGGGACACCCCGGCGGACAGCAGCGCGGCGACAAGGCCGAGGAGCATCGCCGGACCGCCGCGGCCGAGCAGCACGCTGACGTTCACCCCCGTGCCGAGCGCGACCATCGCCACCGTCAGCGCCAGCGTGGAGACGAATCTGGCGACGTCCTGCACGCCGTCGGGCACCGGCAGCAACGACCGGACGGCGACGAGCGCGAGGAACCCCAGCACGAACCCCGGGATGATCGGCGGCCGCGTGGCGTGGGGCGTGGCGACGTCGGGGGCGCCGGCCAGCACGCGGGCCGCGGAGTCCACCGCGACCTGGTGCTCGACCGCGGCGCGAGCGCGGCGGCTGCGCACGAACCCCACGCCGGCGACGAGCGGCGCCAGGAGCACGACGCGGCCGAGCTTGGTGACCACCGCTGTGGCGAGGACCGCCGAGCCCATGACCCCGCCGGCGGCCACGACCTGGCCCACCTCGTGGATCCCGGCACCCAGCCACACGCCCGCGCGCTGCTCGCCGAGCCCGATCGCCTCGGCGAGGGTGGGCAGGGCGAGCATCGAGACGGTCCCGAAGATGGTGACGGCGGCGACCGCGGTGGCCGCGGCGTCCTCGACGTCCTCGTCCTCGGCCTCGGCCGTCCGCGTCCCCGGCGCCCGCTCGCCGAGGACGGCGCTCATGGCCGCCACCGCCGAGGCGCCGCAGATGGCGGTGCCGGTGGCCAGGAGCATGCGCAGCGCTGCGGGCACCTTCATCCACCTGCCGATGACGAGGGTCGCGGTCCAGGTGATGGCCACGGTGAGCACGATGACTGCCACGGCGCCCCAGCCCAGCCCGACCACCTCAGGGATGGAGAGCTGGAGGCCCAGCAGCACGACCCCGAGCCGCAGGACGGTCCGCGCGCTGTACCTGAGCCCCGCCTCCGCGGCTGCCGGGACCCACCCCATGTTGCGCAGCACCACCCCGACGACGATGGCGACGAGCAGCGCCGAGACGACGGGCACGTACCGGTTGACCGTGTACGCGGCGGCCGCTACGAGCACGGCGAGCAGGAGACCGGGGGCGCGGGTGCGCCAGGTGGCGGGCGAGGGGAGCACCCGCCAAGTGTGCACCGCTCGCCCGGGGCCCCGGCGGCACCGTCGTGCGGCGCCGGCCCCCGTGGGGGAAAGCGCAGGATCGGCGTGCGGCCGTCCACGCCGGGAACGCGGCTGTCCGCACGGGCGGCCGTCGGCGGGCGTCCGCCCACGGGCAGCCGTCCGCGGGCGTCCGTCCGCACGGGGAACACGGCTGTCCGCACGGGCAGTCCGCCCTCGCGCGCCCCGGGTGTGCTGGAGTAGGGCGGTGACGGTCAGGACGGGTGGGCGCGACGCGGCGCACCGGCCCAGGGCCGTGCGTACCGGCACGGCGCCGCGGGCACGCACGGCGGCGGATCACCGCCGGATGCGCCGCCGGGGGGTCGTCATGCAGGCGGTCACCGTCGGCCTCCTGGGCGCCGCCGCCGTGGCGCTCTGGCGGCCGGCTCCCCCGCCGCCTCCCCCTGCGACGGATGCGGTGTCGCCCGTCGTGCTGCCGGCACCCGCCCCGTACACCGGCGGCAGCACCGGCTGCGTGGTGACCGACCCGACCGGCACGGGCGGCTGCGTCACCGGCGCGGCGGACTGGTTGGTGAGTGAGCTCGGCGTCGCCGTCGGGCGCCAGCCGATGACCTGCTGGAGCGAGCACGCCTGGAACCCGGCCAGCGACCACCGCCGGGGGCGCGGGTGCGACGTCTTCGTGGGCGCCGCGGGGCAATTCCCGGCCGCGGCCGACGTCGACAGCGGCTGGTCGATGGCCGAGTGGTTCCGTCTCCACGCCGACGACCTGCGGGTCTCCTACGTCATCTGGCAGGGGAAGATCTGGGTGGCCGACCGCGCCGATGAGGGCTGGGCGCCCTACGACGGTGGCGGGGTGTACGACGCGCAGGACGCCACCGGCGGCCACTACGACCACATCCACGTCTCGGTGCACGGTTGAACGGCTTCGGCCGGAACTCGTCGCCCGGTCGCCGCCGCGGACTGACGGCGGACACCAACCGAGTGTGCGGCCGCGGAACGCGAGCGTCCGCGGATCGTGGGGTCCCGGACTGCGGTCGCGCGGATGATGGCGTCTTCGGACTGCGGGCGCGTGGACCGCGAGGGTCTGCAGACCGAGGCGCCTCAGGCCCCCGCAGGCGGCGGCACGTCGGCGCCGAGCACGGCGCCCAGGTGCGAGACGAGGCCGTCGGCGCCGGACTCGACCACCCGGAGGGTCTCGTAGAACCCGTCCTGGTCGCCGTACCAGGGGTCGGGGACGTCGAGGTCGTCCTGGTCCGCCGCGCGCGGGGCCGTGGCGTCGAACTCGCGCCAGAGCCGCACCTCGGCCGTGCGGCCGGCCCCGTCGAGCTCGGCGCGCCGGCGCAGCGCCCGGGCGTGCTGCTTCGTCATGGCCAGCGCGAGGTCGTATCGGGCGAGCTCACCGGGTGCGACCTGGTGCGCGTGGTGGTCCGGGACCGGGTAGCCCGCCTCGGCGAGCACCACCCGGGCACGCCGGTCGATCGGCCTGCCGTGCTCCTCGTCGCTGATGCCCGCGGAAGCCACCTCCACCTCGTCGCCGAGCCCGGCCTCGGCCAGGCGCTCGCGCAGGACCACCTCGCCCATGGGTGAGCGGCAGATGTTGCCGGTGCACACCACCAGGACGCGGTAGGGCCGCTGGGAGGCTCGTTCCGTGGCTGCGTGGTTGGGGGCGTCGAGTGTCATGGCCCCATGGTGCCAGCGGCGCCGGCGGGCGCCGGAATCCCGCAGCCCGGAGCGCGGATCGCGCCACAACGGACGCCGCCGGGGCCCGTGGGCACCAACACCTGTCCCTGGTGTCACTCCAGCCCCACGGCGCGGGCCGGTTGCGGCGCGATCCTGACGGCGCTGCCGGACGCTTCGAAAAAAGCAGATGACAGCCCGCCGACACGGTGCTTACCGTGGGGTCACACGAGAAGGGAGGTGGTCCTGAGGTGAAAATTCTTCGGACGCGTGAGGTGGCTACCCGCTAGCCCGTCAGGGGACGGATCCAGGTCCTCCCGCCGGCGGCGGCGAGTACCAGGTGGTCACCGGAGCCCGCGGGGCCGTGACATCGTCCAGCACGGCACCCGGCCGCACGGCCGGGAACCCGCGGGCTTTCCCATGCCCGCCCACCAGCGGCACCGTCCTCCGGCCCAGGTGCCCGGCGCATTCGTCCCCGTCCGCCCGCCCGGCGCCTCACACCAACCCGGCGTCGTGGACACAGCGCGCGATCTGCACCCGGTTGACCGCATCGAGCTTGGTGAACAGGTGCCCGACGTGGGTCTTGACGGTGGCGACCCCCATATACAGCTCCCCCGCGATCTGCGCGTTGGACAGTCCCCTCCCGACGGCCACGGCGACCTCCCGCTCGCGGTCGGTGAGCCCCGCCAGCCGCTCGCTCGCGGCCCGCGCGCGCGAGTCGTCCTGGCGTAGGGAGCCGGTCATCGGCCTCGGCTCCCCCCTCCGGCTCGACCGCCTCCCACCAAAGGCGGACCTGGGCGAGGCGTCACGCCGGTCAGGACTGGGCGGCGCGGCCGGTCTTCGCCACGTCTCGGCGTCCGTGGACCGCGTGGTACAGGACGGCGGCCAGGGCCGCCAGGACGGCCAACAGCCCGTACATTGCGCCGTACCCGGCGGCGGAGACCAGGACACCTAGGAAAATCGGCCCGAGGCCGATGCCGACGTCGGCCAGGAGCAGCAGGGTGGAGATGCCGGTGCCGAGCTGGTGCGGCGGCACGGCGCTGACGGCGATGGCCTGGGCGGCGGGCATGAGGGTGCCGTATCCAAGACCCGTGAGGGCGCCCGCCACGACGACGTGCCAGTCGGTGTCCGCCGCAGCCAGCAGCCCCAGGGCCAGCACGAAGCAGACCAGGCCCAGGTAGACCACCACGTTGTCGCCCTCGCGGTCCTGCAGGGTGCCGAGCACGAACCGCATGACCAGCATCGCGATCGCGTAGGCGACGAAGAACAGCCCCGCGCCGGCCACGAGGCCGCGCTGCTCGGAGTAGGCGTTCAGGTAGGTGATGACGCCCGCGTAGCACAACCCGATGACCAGCATGAAGCAGCCGATCGGGATGACCGCCGGGTGGGCGATGTCGCGGATCGAGAAGCGGGCATGCGTCTTCCGGGCCTCGCCCGCCTCCTTGGCGGCCTCATTGGCGGCGGCCTCGGCCTCGCGCTGGTGCAGGGGCTTGCGCAGGAGCAGGCCGAGCAGCAGGCCGACGACGGCGGTGCCGAGCACGGCCGCGAACATGGCGTCGTAGCCGACGGAACCGACCAGCAGCAGGCCCAGGGCCGGGCCCACCGCGGTGGCCAGCGTGGTGGCCAGGGCGAGGTAGCCGGTGCCCTCGGCGCGGCGGGAGGCGGGGATGGCGGACTGGGCAATAGCCATGGTGGCGGTGCTGGCGAAGGCGTAGGCGGCGCCGTGCACGGCGCGCACCATGATCAGCAGGGCCAGGGACCCGGCGGGCACGTAGAACGCGCAGGCCACGGCGACGACGGCCAGGGCCACGAGCATGACCTTGCGGCGGCCGAGCACGTCCACGAGGTACCCGGAGACGAGGCGGGCTACGGTCGCGCCGACGACGAAAGCGCTGGAGGCGAAGCCGCTGGCGGCGTCCGAGGCGGCGAACTGCCTCACCGCGTACAGCGCCATCGTCGTCACGAGGATGTAGAAGACGAGGTACTGGATGAAGCTGACGAGCCAGGCCAGGACGAACGTCGGCGTGAGGACCGGCTCCTTGGCGGGCTTCGGTGGGGCGGCGCTGTCCGGTCGCACGGTCTGCTGCTGCACGTCGACGGGGGAGGTCACGACACGCCCTTCCGGTCTCCTAGTGATTACTTAGGGTCCCTAACTTACGCCGTGCCGGGCCCGCCTGTCCATGGTTTTCGTCAACAGCCCCGTCCCAGGGGTGGGACGAGCATCCTGCTGACGGGCAGTGGTCGCGCCTCGCGGTCGCCGTGGCCGTCTGTGGGCTGCTTCGTCGGGGTCTCGGCCTGTGTGCGCCGCGACGTGGCGTAGCGGGCGTCATGCTCGGGAGGGGAGCGCCGGGTACGCCTCCGCCAGGCGGGGGACGGCCCGCTCGACCTGCTTGGTGAACCGCGCGAAGGGCTCGGCCTCGATCCGCCGCCGGGCGCCCGTGCCCGTGCGTCGCCACGCGCCCACGACCGTGCCCCCGGCGACCACGGTGGGCCGGAACATGCCGTTCCCGCCCGGGACGATGCGCTCCGCGAACGCGGGCGGCAGCGTCGCGGAACGGTCCTGGTAGCCGAGCAGCAGCTCGTCGAAGCCGGGCAGGAGGAACACCCCGCCGGCCGCGCCGCGGGCGGCGTCCAGCAGGGCCGGCGTGGCGGGGTCCATAAGGTGCTCGACCCCGTCGACCTCCACGCGCTCGAGGTGCTCGCGCGCGACGGCGAGGCCCACCTTGGCCTCGGCCGCGGTCAGCTTGGTCCACCACATGAAGTCCTTGCGCGTGGCGGGGCCGTGGCCGCGGAAGTACCGCAGCACCCACTCCCCCAGCGCCTCGTCCCGTGAGAGCCGCCGGGGGTGGGGCACCCACTCGTCCAGCAGCACGATGCGTTGCTCGGCGCCGCCGGTGGGTCCGAAGCAGGTCAGCCCCTTCTGGGAGAGCGTCCACAGCAGGTGGTAGCCGCGCTGCTTGACGCCCAGCAGGCCAGCGTCGTCCCACACGGCCATGAGCTCGGCGCGGCTGGTGGAGCGGCCGCCCTCGAGGGCGTCGTGGGCGAGCTGCCCGGCGCGGTCGATCATCGCCTCGTCGATGCCGAGCTGGGCGCGGCGGCGGGCCGCCCCTGCGAGGAGCCGATCGGTGGTCAGGCTCAGCATCCAGCCCAGGTCCTCGGCGGGGACGAGGTGCAGCGTGCCGCGCATCGGCCAGGAGCGGACCACTGCGCCGCAGTCGAGCGCCGCCTCGATGCCGGCGTCACGATCCGCGTTCGCGCCCGGAGCGCGGCCCGCGGTGCGCAGGGCCACGGACGCCAGCGCACCCGGGTAGTCCTGCGCCTGCATCGCGGTGAGCCAGCGGACCACCTCGGTGGCCGTCGGCAGGCCCGGGCCGGCGATCCGCTGGGCCACGAGCCGCAGCAGCGCGACCTCTCTGAGCGTCGTCATGTCACCGCAGCGTAGAGGGCAGCGCCCACACGCCACCGGCTCGGGCGGCCCCCTTCGGCCAGCGCCCGCCCGGTCCCAGCGTCTGCCCGGTCCCAGCGTCTGCCCCGCGTCTGCGTCCGCGGTTATGACGGCTCGGTCTGGTCGTAGTAGGGCCAGGGCCAGACGTTGAGGGCGGCCCAGGCCTCCTCGATGGTGGGGATGCCGCTGACATGGCCCCCGGCGACGAGGTCGTGCATGTGCGCGGCCTTGAGGAAGGTGATGACGTGGGGCAGGGCGTCGCGCCACATGTCGTTGCCGGCGGTGTAGGCGGAGACGATCGCCTCGACCTTCTGGAGCTGGACCTTGGTGATCGGCACGGGTGAGTCGTCGCCCGGCAGCGGGACGTCGGCGTCGATCTGGTAGTGCTCCGGATCGCGCGGGTCGAGTTCGTGGTGCTGCATCGGCTGGCGCCTTCCAACTTCCTCTCAGTGTTGACGGGGATATTTTGCATGGTGGCCGGGTCACGCGGCACGGCGAAATGCTGCGATTCCCGCCACGGCCGGAAGCAGAAGCGGGCGGCGGGTGACCGGCAACACCCGGCCCGACGCGCGCCGCCCCCACACCGGGTTCCCGTCACCGGACCGTGGCACCCTGGCGACATGGACCTTCGTATCTTCACCGAGCCGCAGCAGGGCGCCTCCTACGACGACCAGCTCGCCATGGCGCTTCGCGCCGAGCAGCTCGGGTTCTCGGCCTTCTTCCGCTCCGACCACTTCCTGCGCATGGGCGACGGCGATCCCCTGCCGGGCCCGACCGACGCGTGGACCACGCTCGCCGGCCTCGCGCGGGAGACCACCACGATCCGGCTGGGCACCCTCGTCACGTCGGCGACGTTCCGCCACCCCGGCCTGCTGGCGGTCCAGGTGGCGCAGGTTGACGTGATGTCCGGCGGGCGGGTCGAGCTGGGACTGGGCACCGGCTGGTTCGCCGAGGAGCACGCGGCCTACGGCGTCCCCTTCCCGCACAAGCGCTTCGGCCTGCTCGAGGAGCAGATGGAGATCATCACCGGCCTGTGGGGCACGCCCGTCGGGGAGCGGTACAGCTTCGACGGCAAGCACTACCACCTCCTCGACTCCCCCGCCCTGCCCAAGCCCGCGCAGAGCCCCGTCCCGGTGATCGTCGGCGGCGGCGGGTCGAAGCGCACCCCGCGTCTGGCCGCGCGCTTCGCGGCCGAGCACAACCAGGCCTTCCCGGAGAAGTCCGCGGTGGCGCCCCAGATCGACCGGGTGCGCGCCGCCTGCGAGGAGGCCGGCCGGGACCCCGACGACCTGACCTACTCCATCGCCCTCGTGGCCTGCGTGGGCACGGACGAGGCCGAGGTGGTGCGCCGCGCCGCCGCGATCGGCCGCGAGCCGGCCGAGCTGCGCGAGCACGGCCTGGCCGGGACACCGGCCGAGGTCGTCGACGGCCTCGGCGCCCTCGCCGAGCAGGGCATCTCACGGGTGTACCTGCAGTGCCTGGACATCCGCGACCTCGAGCACCTGGACGTCATCGCCTCCGAGGTCATGGCCCACGTCTGAGACGGCGTCCGGCATGATCACCGGCATGGACGACGACGTCACCCCCGTGCGGCTCGGGTACTCCGCCGGCTACTGGTCCGCCGGACCGCCGCGAGGTGCCGGCGACGCCGTCGCCGCGGCCGACGACCTGGGCCTGGACTCCGTGTGGACGGCGGAGGCGTACGGATCCGACGCCCTGACGCCGCTGGCGTGGTGGGGGGCGCGCACCCGGCGGGTGCGGCTCGGCACCGGGATCGCGCAGATGGCGGCGCGCACCCCGACCGCCGCCGCGATGGCGGCCCTGACCCTGGACCACCTCAGCGGCGGCCGCTTCATCCTCGGTCTCGGCGCGTCGGGGCCACAGGTGGTGGAGGGCTGGTACGGCCAGCCCTACCCCCGCCCGCTGGCCCGGACCCGCGAGTACGTCGACGTCGTGCGTCAGGTGCTGCGCCGCGAGGCGCCCGTCCGGCTCGACGGCGAGTTCTACCGCCTGCCGTTGCCCGGCGGCGAGGGCAAGGCGCTGCGCTCCACCGTGCACCCGCTGCGGGCCGACCTGCCGATCCACCTGGCCGCCGAGGGGCCGAGGAACACCTCGCTGGCCGCGGAGATCGCCGACGGCTGGCTGCCCGTGTTCTTCTCCCCGCGCCTGAGCGAGGTCTACGCGGAGAGGCTCCGCGGCGGCTTCGCGCGGCGCTCACCCGGCCTGTCCCCCGCCGGCGCCTTCGAGGTCTCCCCCGCCGTCCCCGTCGCCCTGGCCGACGACGTCGAGCGGGCGGCGGACGCCGTCAGGCCCCATCTCGCCCTGTACATCGGCGGCATGGGCTCGGCGGCCACGAACTTCCACCGCGAGGCGATCGAGCGGCTCGGGCACGAGGCCGCGTGCGCCGAGGTCGCGCGGCGGTGGGCGGGCGGGGACAGGGCGGCCGCGGCCGCCGCGGTGCCGACCGAGCTCGTCCTCGACGTCGCGCTCGTGGGCAACGCGGCGCAGCTGCGCGAGCAGCGGCGGGCGTGGGAGCGCAGCATCGCCACGACGCTGATCATCCAGACGGATCCCCGCGCCCTCCCGGCGGTCGTCGACGCGCTGAGGGCGTGACCGAGCCGCACGGCCGGGTGCGGGCGGCACGCGACGCCGGCCCGTCAGCGCGGCAGGTCGTCGCCGGGGCCCACGACCTCCTCGCCCTCCCCGCGCGGGACCTCGAAGGTCGCGATGAACCGGTCGAGCAGCTCGGACGTGACCGGGAACGCGTCGGCGTCCCCACGGGACCGCCGCTCCGCGACCCGCCGGTGCAGCACGCCGGGGTCGATCGCGAAGTAGACCAGCCGCCACCGCCCACCGGCCGTCTCGATGAGCGCCTTGTACTCGTCCCGGTCGGCGCGCCGCCAGAACGCGAGGTCGAGGACGACGTTGCGGCCCTGCCCGACGAGCGTGGCGAGGTGCTCCTTCAGCGTGGGCTCGACGAGGTCGTTGAGCTCCTGGTAGCGCTCCACGGGCACGTCGGTCCCGTACCGGCCGAACCGACGCCGGACCTCCTCGTCGAAGGACAGGCGCACGTACCCCTCGGCCACCAGCCGCATGGCGAAGGTCGTCTTGCCCGACCCGGACGGCCCGCACGTCATGACCACCGTCGGCCCCTGCTCCATGTCCTCAGCGTGGCAGGCCCACGCGCGTTCGTCAGGCCCCGACCGCCGTCCCGGGCGTCGTCGTCCGCCGTCCCGGGCGCCGTCGCCCCTTGCACCCGGCCGCCCGCCGCACCTCGGCAGGCGGTTGGCCGGACGGCGCGGGCCGGGACGATGGATCATGGAGACACCCGCCCGGGGTGTGTCGTCGGAGTACCGAAAGGGGAACGTGACGATGGAGGAGATTCGCATCATCGAGCTCGAGGAGCAGGTGACCGCCGGCGTCCGCCAGATCGCGCGCATGGACGACCTCACCACGCTGTTCGACGCGAAGTTCGCCGAGGTCGCCCAGGCGTTGCAGGCGTCCGGGGTCACCCCGGCCGGGGCGCCGTACGCGCGGTACCGGGGCAGGCCCTCCGAGACCGTCGACGTCGAGATCGGGTTCCCCGTGGCCGAGGCGTTCGCCGCCACCGGCGACCTCGTCGTGGACGCGCTGCCGGCGGTCCGGGCCGTGGAGACCTTCCACGTGGGCTCCTACGACAAGCTCCACGAGACGTACGAGCGCGTCGACTCCTGGATCGCCGAGCACCAGCTCCAGACGCTCGAGGACATGTGGGAGGTCTACGAGTCGGGCCCCGAGTCCGACCCCGACCCGGCGACGTGGCGTACCCGCATCCTCCTCCCGCTGACCGGGCCGCAGGTGGAAAAAGCCCCGTAGCGCACGCCGCGGCGTGCGCCAGGCGGGAATCAGGTGGGCCGGGGCTCCGGAGGCAGCGATGATAGACGCGAGCGAGAGGAGCCCCATGGCTACCAAGAAGACGAACCGTCCCCCTGACGCCGCCGACGCAGAGAAGAAGGAGCAGCTCAAGGAGAAGATGCGCGCAGCCCTCGACCGCAAGCAGAACAACGAGGGCGCGTCCCGGGACGCCGCCGGTGGGTCCGGCGCCCACAAGCTGCACGGCGTGGACCACCCGGTGGGCCCGAAGCAGTTCCGTCGCAAGTCCGGCGGCTGACGCTCCCCCCTCATGGGCGGGCCGACAAGCCCCACGGTCGCGCCCGGACCGGAGGCTCCGCCGAGGGGGCGGTGAACGAGCAGCTCACCGCCCCTTCGGCCTCGGTCCGTGTTCGGCAGCCATCCGCCGCACGGACCGTGTCCCTATCCGCCCCGGGGTGGCTCGTACAGGCCGAACTCGGAGCCCTGGTCGTCCCGGCAGAGCGTGAACCGCCCGTACCGGGCCACGGACTCCGCGTCGCCCTCGAGGTCGACGCCGTCGACCTCACCACCGAGCTCACGAACCTTCCGTACCGCCTGCTCGATGTCGTCGACCCGGAAGAAGGTGTACGGCCGCGCGCCCGGGTCGCCCCCGTGGATGCCGCCCGGGATGCCGGCGGTCTCGATCATGAAGCCCCCACCGCCGGAGGGCCCGGGCGCGAACGTCCAGCCGAAGAGGCCCTCGTAGAACTTCCGCGCCCGGTCGACGTCCTCGACCCCGAGCTCGAAGAAGGCCGGCTCGCCAGACATCGTCGTCTCCCGTCCGCAGGTAGGCACGACGGTACGGACGTGGGACGGCGGCGACAAGGGCTCGAGCCGCCGGCTACGGTGCGTCGTCGTCCGTCCCGCGAAGCTCCACGGTGCTCACGACGGTGACCAGGCTGGGGCGGGACGGCGTGGAGCTGAACCCGAACCGGGGCGGCGGGGTGACCGCGGTCAGCGTCCCGAGATCGGTGCCGCCCCAGGTCGTGCGGGCGTCGACCACCCTGCGCTCGTCGCGTGCGCCGTACCACTCCCTCCGTCCACCGCCGGCCGTGCCGATGGTGCTCACCCCGGGCAGCAGTACCCGGGCGGCGGGCCCGACGGCGCGCGCCCAGGCCGGGCTGGCCGCGAGCGGCCCGGGGACGCACCGCAGCAGCCGGCCCAGCCAGGTCCGGCTCCCGACCGTGAAGACGAGATCGAGCGGACCCGCGCGCGCGTGCCAGCGAGGGCCGGTGCTGTCGACGACGACGGGGACCGTGCGGACCTCGTCGAAGCGGTATGTCGCGGAGACGAAGGCTCCGATGCGTGCGTCCGGGGCCAACAGGATCCGGTGCCCGTCGGCCCGCTCGGCCATCACGTCCGCGAAGGGCCCGAACGGTGAGCGCGGCCAGTGGCCGAGGACGATCCGGGTCCCCTCCGCCGTCCCCAGCCCGGCGATGTGCCCGCCGAAGCTCAGGCGGGCAGCGGGGGGAACGCGAGTGCGTCGCACGCGACCACGGTAGGCGGACGGGGGCCGCGCGCCAGCCGGCGGCCGCGCGCCAGCCCGCGGCCGCACGCCAGCCGACGGCGGCGGTCTGCGAGCGGCGGGCCCACGCGCGGCCGGCATGGTCGCGCGGCGCCGCCCGCGCTAGCGTGCGCCCATGACGGAGCCGTTCACCGCGGGCTGGGAGGACTTCTTCGTCGCCATGGCCGGCGGCTCGGCCGCCCTGGCAGGCCTGGTCATGGTGGCGATCTCCGTCAACATCAAGGCGATCCTCTCGCTGCCCTCGGTGCCGACGCGCGCAGGTGCCGCCGTCGCCTCCCTGGTCCTGGTGGTCGTCATCTCCGGTCTCGCGCTGGTCCCGCGGCAGCCCGCCGTGCTGCTCGGCGCGGAGGTCCTGGCCGGCACGTGCGTCGCGGCGCTGACGCACCTCGCCTACCTCCGGCAGTCGCGCCGGCTCCCCGACGTCGCACCGTCCAGCCGGATCCTCCGCGTCTCCCTCACCGCCCTCCAGCTGTTGCCGCTGCTGGCGGGCGCCGGGCTGCTGCTGGTCGGCTCCGACGCCGGCGTCGCCTGGGTCGCCGCGGGGATCATCCTCACCATCATCGGGTCCACGCTTGACGCCTGGGTGCTGATGGTGGAGATCTTGCGCTAGGTCAGCGGGAGCCTGCGCGCGGTCCGGCCAGGTCGCCGGACCCCAGGGCGAGCCGGCTGTGCCGCCGGCCGTAGAGGAAGTAGAAGATCAGCCCGACCACCATCCAGATCGCGAACCGCAGCCAGGTCTCGGCGGGCAGGTTGAGCATGAGCCACAGGCAGGCCGCCGCGGACAGGATGGGCAGCACGGGCACGCCCGGGACCCGGAACGACCTCGGCAGGTCGGGGCGGGTGCGCCGCAGGATGATCACGCCGATCGACACCAGCACGAACGCGAAGAGGGTGCCGATGTTCACCAGCTCGGCCAGCGTCCCGAGCGGGACGAACCCCGCCAGCAGGGCGACGATGATGCCGGTGGCGATGGTGATGCGGTACGGCGTGCGGTAGCGGGGGTGCACCACGCCGAGCGCCGGCGGCAGCAGGTGGTCGCGGCTCATCGCGAACAGCACGCGGGACTGGCCGAGCATGAGGATCATGACGACCGAGGTCAGACCCGCCAGCGCGCCGACCGAGATCAACCCCGAGGCGAACGGCAGCCCGACGCTGCGGAACGCCTCGGCCAGCGGGGCGTCGGTCGAGAGCTCGGTGTACTTCTGCATGCCGACGACGACCAGAGAGACGGCGACGTAGAGCACCGTGCAGATGACCAGCGAGGCGATGATGCCGCGTGGGAGGTCCCGCTTCGGGTTCTTGGTCTCCTCAGCCGCCGTCGCGACGATGTCGAAGCCGATGAACGCGAAGAAGACGATGGCGGCGCCGGCGAAGATCCCGCCCACGCCGAAGGTGCTCGGGGTGAACCCGGCGATCAGCTGGATCAGCGGGGCCGTCCACGCGGTGCCCCCCGGCGTGCCTGCCTCGGCGGGCGGGACGAAGGGCGTGAAGTTCTCCGTCTTCACGTAGAAGAGCCCGAGCACGATCACCAGGAGGACGATGACGATCTTGATGCCCACGATGACCGCGGTGATCCGCGACGACAGCTTGATGCCGAGGACGAGGATGCCGGTCATGACCAGCGCGATGGCCATCGCGGGGATGTTCACCGTCGCGGTCTCCCCCGCGATCGACTCGGGCAGCGGGACGCCGAGGTCACCGAGCAGCTGGTTGAAGTAGCCCGACCAGCCGACCGCGACCGTCGCGGCGCCCAGCGCCAGCTCGAGGACCAGGTCCCAGCCGATGATCCAGGCCATGAACTCGCCGAAGGTGGCGTAGGAGAACGTGTACGCCGAGCCGGCCACCGGCACGGTGGAGGCGAACTCGGCGTAGCAGAGCGCCGCCAGGCCGCACACCACGCCCGCGATGACGAAGGAGATGGCGACCGCCGGGCCGGCCTGCGTCTTCGCGACCACGCCGGTGAGCACGAAGATGCCGGTGCCGATGATGACGCCGACCCCGAACACCGTCAGGTCCAGCGCGGAGAGGTTCTTGTTGAGGCGGTGCTCGGGTGCCTCGGTGTCACGGATCGAGTCCTCGACGGACTTGACGCGGTGTGGTGCGGCCATCGCACGCCTCCTCGGCCGGCCGGCCGGAGCCGGCGCTGCTCATAACTCCGGCAGCGTGCCACGGGTGCGGCGGGCCCGCATTGTCAGCGCGACCCCGCCGACGACCGCGCTCGAGGGATCGGAAGACAGAGGTTTCCTGCGTCGACGGCCTGCTGGACGCCGCCGGCGTTCCCGCGACTGTCGCCCCTGTCCTGCCAAGCCCGTTGCTGGGCTAGTCGGACTTCGATGTCAGCGAGGTCTCGCGACAGGGAGCGTTTGCTCGCGGCCCCAAATCCATACCGAATATGACCCCTGGTGGCTAGATTGCGGCCCATGAGGAGGACCGAGCGGATCGCCGCGGTGGCGACCGTCGTGCTCGGCGCCGTCGTAGCGACCGCTTGCTCCGTCGACGTGCGCGGAGACATCGACCTCGACCTGCTAGAACGGGAACGCGCCGCCGGTGATGAGCTCCCCGCGGGAGTAGTCGGGGGCGACGACGCTCTTTCCGTCGACGGCGGCACGTCGCGGCTCATCACCTCGGTCGACGACATGAGCTACTGGGCTGCGCTCACCACTGACAACAAGGTGTGCGTCGTGCTGGAGCGCGGCGGGAGTGACGACTGGGGAGCGTCCTGCACCTTCGCTCACGACTTCAACCGAGGCGGCGTCGGGATCGGAACTGGTGGGTCGCAGACCTTGTTCGTTCCCGACGACTTCCCATCGCCGATGACCGATGGGTGGGAGCAGATCGCACCCAACCTGTACCGGTCCGCCTGACCGATCGGCGAGCCACCGGTGGGATGAACCCTCACTGGCACTTGGGCCGGCTCGCGCCACAGTGCCGAGGTGCCGAGGACTCAGCGCCAGTCAGGGCGTCACGCCGCACGACATCCTCAGAAGTCCCAGTCGTCGTCCTCGGTGTTCACGGCCTTGCCGATCACGTAGCTGGAGCCCGACCCGGAGAAGAAGTCGTGGTTCTCGTCGGCGTTGGGGCTCAGCGCGGAGAGGATGGCGGCGCTGACGTTGGTCTGGTCCTTGGGGAACAGGCCCTCGTAGCCGAGGTTCATCAGGGCCTTGTTGGCGTTGTAGCGCAGGAACGCCTTGACGTCCTCGGTGAGGCCGAGGGGGTCGTAGAGGTCCTCGGTGTACTGCTCCTCGTTCTCGTACAGCTCGAAGAGCAGCTCGAAGGTGTAGTCCTTGAGCTCCTTCTGGCGCTCGGGTGTCGCCCTCTCCACGGCCTTCTGGAACTTGTAGCCGATGTAGTACCCGTGCACGGCCTCGTCGCGGATGATCAGCCGGATCAGGTCCGCGGTGTTGGTCAGCTTGGCGTGGCTCGACCAGTACATCGGCGCGTAGAAGCCCGAGTAGAAGAGGAAGGACTCCAGCATCGTGGAGGCGACCTTGCGCTTCTCCGGGTCGTCGCCGCGGTAGTAGTCCATGACGATCCGGGCCTTGCGCTGGAGGTTCTCGTTCTCCTCCGACCAGCGGAACGCCTCGTCGATCTCCTTGGTGGAGATCAGCGTGGAGAAGATCGAGGAGTAGCTCTTGGCGTGCACCGACTCCATGAACGCGATGTTCGTGTAGACGGCCTCCTCGTGCGGGGTGACCGCGTCGGGGATGAGGCTGACCGCCCCGACCGTGCCCTGCACGGTGTCCAGGAGCGTCAGCCCCGTGAACACGCGCGTCGTCATCAGCTGCTCGTGCGGCTTGAGCGTGTGCCAGGACTGGATGTCGTTGGACAGCGGCACCTTCTCGGGCAGCCAGAAGTTCCCCGTCAGACGGTCCCAGACCTCGACGTCCTTCTCGTCCTGGACGCGGTTCCAGTTGATCGCCTGGACACTGCTGACCAGCTTGAGCTTCTCCGACACGGGGTGCTTCTCCTTGCGGTTCTTGGGTCGCGGCCCGTGGGGGCCGGCACGGTGGTGAGGGGGCGACGGTGGGGCCTGGCTCCGCCGTCGCCCATCCTCGCGTCCGGGCCGGCCGGCGGTCCACCGGCGGCCCTGGCGGGTCCTAGAGCATGCAGGACACGCAGCCCTCGACCTCGGTCCCCTCGAGGGCGAGCTGGCGGATCCGGATGTAGTACAGGGTCTTGATGCCCTTGCGCCACGCGTAGATCTGCGCCTTGTTCAGGTCGCGGGTGGTCACGGTGTCCTTGAAGAACAGCGTCAGCGACAGGCCCTGGTCCACGTGCTGCGTGGCCTCGGCGTAGGTGTCGATGATCTTCTCGGGGCCGATCTCGTACGCGTCCTCGTAGTACTCGAGGTTGTCGTTCGTCATGTAGGGCGCCGGGTAGTACACGCGCCCGAGCTTGCCCTCCTTGCGGATCTCCACCTTGGACACGATCGGGTGGATCGAGGAGGTGGAGTTGTTGATGTAGGAGATCGAGCCGGTGGGCGGGACCGCCTGGAGGTTCTGGTTGTAGATGCCGTGCTTCTTGACGGAAGCGGCGAGCTCCTTCCAGTCCTCCTGGGTGGGGAGGTGCACGCCCGAGTCCGCGAAGAGCTGGCGCACCCGCTCGGTGCGCGGCTCCCAGACGCGGTCGACGTACTTCTCGAAGTACTCCCCGCTCGCGTACTTCGAGTCCTCGAAGCCCTTGAACGCCGTGCCCTTCTCGATGGCGATCTTGTTGGACTCGTCGATGGCGTGGAACGCCACCGTGTAGAAGTACATGTTCGTGAAGTCCAGGCCCTCGTCGGAGCCGTAGAAGATCCGCTCGCGGGCGAGGTAGCCGTGCAGGTTCATCTGCCCCAGGCCGATGGCGTGGGAGTCGTTGTTGCCCTGCTCGATGGACGGCACGGACCAGATGTGGGTCTGGTCGGCCACGGCGGTGAGCGCGCGGATCGCGGTGCCGACCGTCTTGCCGAAGTCCGGGGAGTCCATGGTCTTCGCGATGTTCAGCGAGCCGAGGTTGCAGGAGATGTCCTTGCCCACGGAGGCGTAGGTCAGGTCCTCGTTGTACGTCGACGGCGTGGAGACCTGGAGGATCTCCGAGCACAGGTTCGACATCGTGATCTTGCCCTTGATCGGGTTCGCCTTGTTCACCGTGTCCTCGAACACGATGTACGGGTAGCCCGACTCGAACTGGATCTCCGCGAGGGTCTGGAAGAACCCGCGGGCGTTGATCTTGCGCTTGTGGATCCGGCCGTCGTCGACCATCTCGTGATACTTCTCGGAGACGTTGATCTCGGAGAACGGCACCCCGTAGATGCGCTCGACGTCGTAGGGCGAGAACAGGTACATGTCCTCGTTCTTCTTGGCCAGCTCGAACGTGATGTCCGGGACGACCACGCCGAGGGAGAGGGTCTTGATGCGGATCTTCTCGTCCGCGTTCTCCCGCTTGGTGTCCAGGAACTTCATGATGTCGGGGTGGTGGGCGTTGAGGTACACCGCACCGGCGCCCTGACGGGCCCCGAGCTGGTTGGCGTAGGAGAACGAGTCCTCCAGCAGCTTCATCACGGGGATGATCCCGGAGGACTGGTTCTCGATCTTCTTGATCGGCGCGCCGGACTCACGCACGTTGGTCAGCGACAGCGCCACGCCGCCGCCGCGCTTGGACAGCTGGAGGGCGGAGTTGATGCCGCGGGCGATCGACTCCATGTTGTCCTCGATGCGCAGCAGGAAGCAGCTGACGAGCTCACCGCGCTGCGCCTTGCCGGCGTTGAGGAACGTGGGGGTGGCGGGCTGGAAGCGTCCGGAGAGGATCTCCTCGACCATGTCCAGCGCGGCCTGCTCCTTGCCGTCGGCAAGGGCGAGGGAGACCATGACGACCCGGTCCTCGAAGCGCTCGAGGTAACGCTTCCCGTCGAAGGTCTTCAGCGTGTACGACGTGTAGTACTTGAAGGCCCCGAGGAAGGTGTCGAAGCGGAACTTCTTCGACCAGGCGAAGTCCCAGATCTTCTCGAGGAACTCGAACGAGTACTTCGCCAGGACGGCGCCCTCGTAGTACTTCTCCTCGACCAGATAGTCGAGCTTCTCCTTGAGGTTGTGGAAGAAGACGGTGTTCTGGTTCACGTGCTGCAGGAAGTACTGGCGCGCAGCCTCACGGTCGGCGTCGAACTGGATGTTCCCGTCCGCGTCGTAGAGGTTGAGCATCGCGTTGAGCGCGTGGTAGTCCGCCTCCGGCGTGCTGGCGATCTCTACGCCGGTATCAGTGAGCGTTGCTGCCAAAACTGCCCCAATCCCTCGCGAACGTCCGTGACGTCCTCGCTCGTTCCTAGAAGTTCAAATCGGTAGAGGTACGGCACGTGGCACTTCGCGGCGATGATGTCCCCCGCGATCCCGTATGCCGCACCGAAGTTCCGGTTCCCCGCCGCGACGACGCCCCGGATGAGCGAGCGGTTGTGCTCGTCGTTCAAGAACTTGATGACCTGCTTGGGCACCGCCCCGCGGCCGTTGCCGCCGCCGTAGGTGGGCACGAACAGCACGTACTCCTCGTCGGCCTGCAGCGCGGGATCCGCGCCGCGCAGCGGGATCCGCCGCGCGGGCATGCCCAGCTTCTCGACGAAGCGGTGGGTGTTGTTGGTCGCGGAGGAGAAATACACGATGGTGCCCATGCCCGCCTCCTTGGACGACGGCGTCGGCCGTTGCGGCGCCGCTGGCGGCGCTATGACGACCGGTTCTTGGTTTTCAGCCGGGCCGCCGGATCGCGGCGGCCCGGCTGAAGTCTGTGGCGCGCCTCAGGCGACGACGGCTGCCTGCTGGGCGACGAGGGCCTTGATCTTGTCCGGGCGGAAGCCGGACCAGTGGTCACCACCGGCGAAGACGACGGGCGCCTGCTGGTACCCCAGCGCCTTCACGCTCTCCAGCGCCTCGGGGTCCGTCGTGATGTCGACGACCTCGTACTCGAGGCCCTGCTTGTTCAGCGCACGGTAGGTCGCGTCGCACTGGACGCAGGAAGGCTTGCTGTAGACGGTGATGCTCATCTGAGCCGGTCTCCTCTCGGTGCGTCACAGGGCGCGAAGCGTCTCGACATCGCTGTAACAACAGTCGTGTGATTTTGGCGGAAAGCCGCGCTTTCCTCTGCCTCCAAACACTACACCTAGTGGTGACCCGAGGGCAGCACCCCAACATGATGTGCCGGGCGTGTCGCGCGGCGGCGTGTCCTCCACAGCACAGGCCTCCTTCTGTGGAGCGCTCCGGGGCGCCCTGGGGACGACCTGTGGACATCCCGCGGACCAGGCTTGCCGTCGCGTTCCCGACACCGCCCACGCTCCCACCCACCACTGACATCGGCGCCCCGCCGCGCGATCTGAGGGCGGCTGTGGACGGGAAGACCCATAGTTGTCCACAAGCTGTGCACAGCGGTGGATAAAGTCGGGAACAGACCTCCCAGACCGTGTGGATGCCGGGTCCGTCACACCCTCGGACGGCGTGCCGGGCTGCCCGTCCCCACCGCCTCCGGCCGGCCGACCGCCGGAACCCGGGACGCCGCCACCGCAAGGTGGATGATGGACCCGCATCCGCCGTCGTGCCTGAGGAGCCCCCATGCCCATGAACGTCGAGAGCTTCAACCTGGACCACCGCGCCGTCGCCGCCCCGTACGTCCGCGTCGCCGACACCAAGCGGCTGCCCGCCGGGGACGTGCTGACCAAGTACGACGTGCGCTTCTGCCAGCCGAACGTGGCCCACCTCGAGATGCCTGTGGTGCACTCGCTCGAGCACACCTTCGCCGAGCACGTGCGCAACCACTCCGGCGACGTCATCGACTTCTCCCCCATGGGCTGCCAGACCGGCTTCTACCTCCTCCTCGCCGGGGAGCACTCCCTGGAGGAGGTGCTCGACCTGGTCGAGACCACGCTGCGGGACGTCGCGGACGCCACCGAGGTACCCGCCGCCAACGAGGTCCAGTGCGGCTGGGCGGCCAGCCACACCCTGGCCGGCGCGCAGGAGGCCGCCCGCACCATGCTCGCCCGCCGGGGCGAGTGGGCGCAGGTCACCGCATGAGAACGCTGGGCACGCAGGGCCCGGAGACCTCGGAGGTGCCGACCCCGACGCCTGCCGTGCCCGCCGTCGACGCGCTCGTGATCGGCGCGATGGCGGAGGAGGTGCGGCCCTACACCGAGCGCGCCACCGAGGTGGGGCCGGTGCTCGAGCACGGGTTCGCCGCGGCTCGGCTCCTCCTCCTCGACGGCCGGCACGTGCTCGTCGTGCGCAGCGGCATCGGGCTCGTCAATGCCGCGTCCGCGGTGGTCGCCGCGCTGGCGCGGGTGCGTCCGCGCGCGGTCCTCTCCACCGGCTCCGCCGGCGGGCTCGCTGCGGACGTGGCCGTCGGCGACGTCGTCGTCGGCGAGCGGTACACGTACGCCAGCGCCGACGCCACGGCGTTCGGCTACGCCCGCGGGCAGGTCCCGGGCATGCCCGCCGCCTACGACGCCGACCCCGTCCTGCTGGGCGCGGCCCGCGCGGTCGCACCCGCCGCCGGCGCGCTCCGCACCGGCGAGATGGTCTCCGGGGACTCGTTCATCACCGCCGCGAACGTGGCCGAGGTGCGGCAGGCGTTCCCCGCGGCGCTGAGCACGGACATGGAGACCACGGCGCTCGCCCAGGTGTGCCACGCCTACGCCGTGCCGTTCCTGTCCGTGCGCGGCATCTCCGACCTCTGCGGGCCCGCCGCGGACCAGGACTTCCACATGGCCGTGGACGAGGTGGCCGCCCGCGCCGCCGACGTCGTGCTGGCGGTGCTCAGGGCGTAGGCGCGCGGGCGGCGGCGGTGCCACGCCGGGTGTCGGTGGACCGTGCTTGACTGGACGCATGACCCTGACAGGCGAGTACGAGCCCAGCACGAGCAAGCGGTCACGGGACCAGGTCGAGGTCTACGAGAGCTCGAGCGGGACCGAGGGCACCACCCTGCACGGCCGGCCGTGCGTCGTCGTGACGATGCTCGGCGCGAAGTCGGGCAAGCTGCGCAAGGTCCCGCTCATGCGCGTCGAGCACGACGGCGACTACGCCCTCGTCGCCTCGATGGGCGGGGCGCCGAGGCATCCGGTCTGGTACCGCAACGTCGTCACCAACCCGCACGTCGAGCTCCAGGACGGGCCGCAGAAGTGGGACATGGTGGCACACGAGGCCACCGGCGAGGAGAAGAGGACCTGGTGGGAGCGCGCCGTCGCCGCCTTCCCGCCGTACGCGGACTACCAGGCGAAGACGGAGCGGGAGATCCCCCTGTTCGTCCTCGAGCGCGAGGGCCGCTGACCCGTCGGTACCCGCTTGCGGCCGGTTGAGTCCGGTCCCTCCGGTGGCCGGACCAGCGCCGATGGCGTTCGATGTGGGTACGGAAGGATCGATCCAGCCAGGAGGGCAGTCCCGTGGAGACTTGGATGTGGGTCGTGCTGGCCATCGTGGTGGTGGCCGTCATCGTGCTCGCCATCGTCGCCGCCAGCCGTCGCAAGAAGGACCGCGAGATCGCCCGGCAGCGCGAGAACCGCGCCCACGCCGCGGACCTGCGCTCCCAGGGCGAGGAGAAGGACCTCGCCGCCCGCCAGCGCGAGGCCGACGCGGCGGCGGCCGAGGCGCAGGCGAAGAAGGTCCGGGTCGAGGCCGACCGGCTGGAGCGCGAGGCGCGGCAGCGCACCGAGGAGGCGGCGACCGTCCGCGCCGAGGCGCAGGGACACCTCAAGGACGCCGACGCCCTCGACCCCGACTACGACCCGGCCGACCCCCGCCGCGGGACCGACCAGACCGGGGGCTCCCACGCCGGCGACGGCGTGCCGGACGAGCGGCGTTCGCCGAGCGCCCAGGACGACGCCGGCCGCGACCGTCCGGACGACCGGCCGCGCACCCCGGAGGACCGGCCGCGGGCCTGAGCCGGTCTCAGGCGAGCTTCCCGCGCACGATGCTGTCCCCGCTGTGCGCGGGGTTGCCGTCGTAGGGCTCGTCCGACACGTCGACGACCGGGAACTGGGCCAGGTCCAGGCCCGCGGGCAGCACGAACCGGCCCTCCGACCCGGCGAGCACGCCGACGCTGACGAGGCGCTTGAGGCCGCTGTCCATCAGCCACACCTCGCGGTACCCGCCCTCCACGTCCGTCGGCAGCTTCACGGCGAGGACGCGCTCGCCGCCCACCTCCGTGACCGACGCCGTGCCGGCCTGCCGCCAGCCCGGAAGCGGCTCGAGCTCGGCACGGGTCAGCGTCTGGACGGGCGGCGGCGACGGGGACGCGAGGTTCTGCGCTGCGACCGTGCCCGCGACGCCGACGGCGAAGCTCGCCGCGGCCACCCACGCCGTCCGGCGGCGCCACCACGGTCTCGCCGGCACGGCCGGCTCGCGCGGTGCAGCGGCGGGACGTGGGGGCGCGAGGGGTGCAGCGGCGGGACGTGGAGGCGCGAGGGGTGCCGGTGGCGCGGCAGCCGGGGCGTCCCCCAGCCCGAGCTCGGCGGCGATCCGGTCCCACACCGCGTCGGCGGGCCGTTCCAGCGCGCCGGGTCGTTCCAGCGTGCCGGGTCGTGCGCCGGGTCCCGGCCGCTGCCTGCCCGCGTCGGTCACGCGCCTGAGGGCGGCGAGCTCCGCCCGGCACGTCGGGCAGCCCGCGATGTGCTCCGCGATGTCGTGGCCGCCCACGTGCTCGCCGAGCGCGAGGAGGGCGAGGGTCTCCTCACCGGGATGCTTCATCTGCCACCTCCAGCCGTGCGCGCAAGCGTTGCAGGCTCCGTTTGATGTGCGACTTGACCGTGCCGAGCGGCAGCCCGACGCGTTCGGCGATCTGGACGTGCGTGAGGTCGTCGTAGAACGCCAGCGTCAGGATCTCGCGCTGCGGGTCGCCCAGGCCCGCGACGGCGTCGGCCACGATCACCCGGTCGACCACCCGTGACGGGTCCTCGTACCCGACGACGCCCTCCTCGCCCGCCGTGGCGGTGGCGGCGTCCTGGGCGCGGCGCTCCCGGGTCCGGCGTTCGTGCGTGTCGGCGACCACGTGCCGGGTGATGCCCACCAGCCAGGAGGCCAGCGGCGCGCGGTCCGGGTCGAACCGCGCCCGGCCGCGCCACGCGGCGACGAAGACCTGCTGCGTGACGTCCTCCGCGTCGCTCACGGACCCGAGCGAGCGCAGCGCGATGGTGTAGACGAGGGGCGACCACCGCTGGTACGCGGCGCGCATGGCGTCGGGCTGCCCGTCGCGGAAGGCGCGGGCCTGCGCGGACTCGTCGTCGTCGACCTCTCTCACCTCCAGCAGCGCCGCCGGTGGTCCGGCCGGCGTCACCCGGGCGGGGGCGACGCGGCCGTCACGTACCGACGAGGATAGCGGTGACGACGATGTTGTCCTCATAGCTCCGCCTCGCCTCGATCCATCGTCCCCCGCACGTGACCAGCACGAGCCGGGGGTCGCCGTCGCGGCGGAAGTACACGGACAGGTCGATGGTCGCCTTGCTGAGGCGCTGGACGTCGACGACCTCGTACGCGGCCGTCCCGCCGTCCTCCCTGACGGCCCGCACACGGTCCCCGACGGCGGCGCCGCGCAGGTCGTAGAAGGGGCCGCGGGGGGTGAGGACGGAGCCGGCGTGGGAGGCGACCACCGCGGTCCCGGCGCGCTGCCCGACGCTCGGGCCGTACCGGTACCAGCCCGCGCGCGCCGCGTCCGGGGGAATCTCCATCGCGCCGCCGGCGGCGACGCCCACGGCGTCCACCGGCATGTCGATGCCGAGGCGGGCGTAGAGCAGGCGCACGGGCGGGATGGCCGGCGGTGGGACGCCGGCCTCCAGGCCGGCGTCCCGGACCGCCACCGGGCCGAGGGCCGGCGTGCCTGCGGTGCCGACACCGGCCGCGCCCGGCGCCGCGCCCGGCCCCTGGTCCCGCGCCGTGGCCGGCGTCGCGCCCGGCCGGGAGTCGCGCACGGCGGTGGGCGCCGGCCCCGCGGGCCCGGCCGCGCAGCCCGCGGTCAGGGCGACGCCTGCCGCCGCGGTGGCGAGGAGGCGTGCGAGGCCGGCGCCCACGTCGTCTCCCGGCTCAGCGCTGGACGGCCAGGCGCCGGACGCCGAGGAGCGTCGCGGAACCGAGCACCAGGGCCGTGCCGACGTAGAGCGCCGGCGCGACGCCGTCACGGACCTCGACCTGACCGGTGGGGACGCCGCTGGGTGCCGAGTGCAGGCCGTCGATCGTCTGCGTGGCCAGCGCCAGGTTGCCGTCCTCGAGGCTGCCCCACGCGTACGCGATGGTGGCGGCGCCCTCCTGGACGGGGACGTCGGCCGGGCCGATCACCGGGTCGGTCGTGCCCGTCGCGGCGACGGCGGCGGAGACCGTGCCGGCCGGCAGGTCGAGCGAGGACTCGTCCGGGTTGGCGAGGTTCGTGATGACCGCCTGCCCGCCCGCCAGGACGTCGACCGCCGGGGCCGCCGCGACGTGGCGCACGGTCAGGCGCCCCTGACCCGCCGCCGCGGCGCTGGTGTCGTTCGTGAACAGGGTAGCGGTGGGCGTCTTGTCCGCCGTCAGGTGCGCGACGGCGGTGTAGTTGCCGCCGGCCTCGAGCGGCAGGTTGACGGGGCCGATCACCGGGGCGCTGTCGTCCGCGGCATCGGCAGCGGTGATGGCCACGGAGTACGTGCCCGGCGCGAGGGCGAGCGGGCCGGCGAGGTCGCCGGGGGCGAAGTCGTCGATCGTCCGCTCGCCGTTGACGTACACGTCCACCACCAGGTCCGGCACGCCGTGCAGGACCGACAGGGACGCGTCGTCCCCCGTCTGGGCCTGGGCCGGCGCCGCGGCGAGGGCCAGGGCCGTCAGGCCCAGCATGCCGCCGAGTGCTGCTGCTCGATTGCGCATCGTGCTCCTCCTCGATCGTGCCCCGGGGCGGGGCGTGCTGTCGAAGAGGTATTCCGGCGCGCGCCCGGATCCGGATGCAGCGGTGACGGAGACGTACCTCGCCCGGTCGCTCGGGCGGCCGCCGTAAGGTTGCCGCCATGACGGACGTCCCCGGTCTCCGCGACACCCAGGCACGCGCACCGTTCGACCGGGCGGCCGCCCGTGGCTGAGCGTCGGATCGTCGGCGGCACGGTCATGACGTTCGACGACGCCGGGTCGATCCACCCTGACGGCGAGGTCGCCCACGACGACGGCGGCACCCTCACCTACGTCGGGCCGCGCCGCGGACCGGCCGGCGCGGGAGACCTCGACGTCACCGGCACGATCGTCATGCCCGGACTGGTCAACGCGCACGCCCACTCGGCGATGACGTCCCTGCGGGGCGTCTCGGACGACCTGGACCTGGCGAGCTGGCTCCGGGAGATCCGCCGCGCCGAGCTCAGGCTGACCGCCGAGGACCTGCGCTGGGGGCTGCGCCTGGCCCTGGTGGAGATGCTCCGCTCGGGCACGACGACCTTCGCGGACATGTTCCTGTGGGACGCGGGGCTCCTGGGCGACGTCGCCGCCGCCGGCATGCGGGTCATGGCCGCCCCCACCGTGTTCGGGTACGAGTCGGTCGGTTACCCGAGCGCGGACCCGCGGGACGGCCGCGCCACCCTGGACCTGACGGAGCGGCTCGCCGCCGACTTCGCCGGTGACCGCCACGTCCGCATCGCGTTCGGTCCGCACGCGCCGTACACGTCACCGCCCGAGGTGCTGCGCGACGTCGCCGCCCGGGCGGCGCGCCGAGACCTGCGCGTGCTCATCCACGTCTCCGAGACGGCCCCCGAGGTGGCCGACTCCCTGGCGCTGCACGGCCTGACCCCCGTCGCGCACGTCGAGCGGCTGGGGCTGCTGGAGGTCCCGACGCTCGTGGCCCACGCCGTCCACGCCACCGAGGACGACATCCAGATCCTGGCCGCCGCGGGCGCGGCCGTGGCCCACAACCCCGTCTCCAACCTCAAGCTCGGCTCCGGCGCCGCACCGGTGCCCGCCATGCTCGCGGCCGGCGTCACCGTCGGCCTCGGCACGGACTCCGTGGCCAGCAACAACACCCTCGACATGTTCGAGGAGGTCAAGACGGGCACGATCCTCCAGCGCGGGATCCACCGCGCGGCCGACGTCGTCGCCTCGGAGGCGTACCTCCGGATGGCCACCGCCGCCGGGGCGCGGGCGGTGGGCTTCCCCGAGACCGGGGTCCTCGCGCCGGGCCGGTGGGCCGACGTCGTCGTCGTGGGCACGGACAGCACCCGCGCGACGCCGATGCGCGCCCCCGCCTCGTTCCTCGGGTTCGCGGCGCGGGGCGACGACGTGCGCCACGTCGTCGTCGCCGGCCGGCTCGTCGTCCGGGACGGCGTCGTGACGACTCTCGACGAGGCAGAGATCCGCGCTCAGGTCGGCGCGACGGCCCGCCGGCTGGCGGGCGGGCCGGCGTAGACGCCTCGGCCGTCCCCCCGCGGGGCCGGCGCGCCCGGGCCGGGCGAAAGTCACAATGCGGTCACAACGATTGACGTACGGTGGCGTCCCCTCAAGAGTTGCGGCCAGTCCACAAGGGGGTGTGATGCGCGCCACGACCTGTCACGTCGCCGGCCTGGCCGGAGCCTCGGCCCGGACGCTCCCGCGCGCCCTGACCGCCCGGGAGGCCCGCCGGTCCCGCCCGCCCCGCGCGGGAACAGGGCGCGGCTCCCGCGCCGACGACGACGGTCCCCGCGGGGCGTTCCCGCGGACCCCACGGCCCGCGGCACCACGGTGCCGGACCGTCGTCGACACAGTCTCCCGCCGGTAACGACGCCGGCGGACAAGAGAGGAAGACACATGCGCCGCACCACACTGCAGGTCGCCACGGCGGCCGCCGCGCTCGGCCTCCTGCTCTCCGCGTGCTCCGCGCCGGACACGGGCGGCGGGACCTCCACCGCGACCGGCAGCGGGGGCAGCCCCGCCGCGTCGGGCGAGGTCCCGGACAAGCCGTCCGCCCCCGTCACGCTGAACATCCTGGACGTGGCCGGCAACAGCAAGCTCACCACCAGCATGGTGGACGCGTTCGTGCAGGAGAACCCCGACGTCATCTCCGCCGTGACGTGGGAGTCGGGCGGCGCGCCGGACCTGGTGGGCACGATCAAGCCGCAGGTGGACTCGGGGAGCCTCCAGGTCGACCTCGTGATGACCGGCACCGACGGCCTCTCGGCCGGCATCGACCAGGACCTGTGGATCCCGCTGGTCACCGACTACGGGGACAGGCTGAGCAACCAGAAGAACTACCTCGAGCCGGCGGCCAAGATGCAGGAGCTGGCGGAGGGCTTCGGCGCGGTCACGACCTACTACCCGTCCGGCCCGCTCATCCAGTACAACCCGGACGTCGTCAAGGACGCCGACGTGCCGAAGAACCCCCAGGAGCTGCTCGACTGGGCGAAGGCCAACCCCGGCAAGTTCGGCTACGCCCGGCCGGCGAACTCCGGCCCGGGCCGCACCTTCCTCCAGGGCCTGCCCTACATGCTCGGCGACAAGGACCCGTCCGACCCGGAGAACGGCTGGGAGAAGACCTGGGCGTACCTCAAGGAGCTCAACCAGGTCATCGACACCTACCCCACGGGCACCGGGCAGGTCATCACGAACATGGCCGACGGGACCTGGGCGATGATCCCCACCACGACCGGCTGGGACATCGAGCCGCGCGCCGACGGCCGTGAGCCCGAGAACATCCAGGCGGCCGCGTTCGACGACTTCACCTGGGTCACCGACGCGCACTACGCCGTCGTGCCCAAGGGGCAGAGCCCGGACAAGATCTCCGCGATCCTCCTGCTGCTCCAGGACATGCTGACCCCGGAGCAGAACGCCAAGGCGTACGACAACGGCTACTTCTACCCCGGCCCGTCGATCGAGGGTGCCACGCTGGACAAGGCGCCGCAGGCGAGCCAGGACGTCGTCAAGAAGTTCGGCCGTGACTGGTACGACGACCTCATCGAGTCCAAGCCCAAGCAGCCCCCGCTCCCCGCCGACAAGCTGGTCAAGGCGTTCGACACCTGGGACCGGGAGATCGGCGCCGGGAAGTTCTGAGGGCCTCCCGGAGAATCTGAGGGACACACCATGGCGATCTCAGCTGGTGCCTTCGAGACGCTCGAGCTGCGCGGTGTCGGGCGCAGCTTCGGCGGTCAGGTCGCGCTGGCCGACCTCAACCTGACGATCCGGGCGGGCGAGTTCATCGCGCTGCTCGGACCGTCAGGCTGCGGGAAGTCCACCGCGCTCAACTGTCTGGCCGGCCTCCTGCCGCTCACGCACGGCACGATCACGATCGACGACGAACGGATCGACACGCTGCCCTCGGAGCGTCGCGGCTTCGGCATGGTGTTCCAGAACTACGCGCTCTTCCCCCACCTCAGCGTGGAGAAGAACATCGCGTTCGGGCTGCAGATGCGCAAGGTCCCCCGGGCCGAGATCAAGCGGCGGGTCGCCGAGGCCGTCGCGCTCGTGAAGCTCGAGGAGCACGCGAAGAAGCTCCCCGGGCAGCTCTCCGGCGGGCAGCAGCAGCGCGTGGCGATCGCCCGCGCCGTCGTCCTCGAGCCGCGGCTCGTGCTCATGGACGAGCCGCTGTCCAACCTCGACGCGAAGCTCCGGCTGGAGATGCGCATGGAGATCCGGCGGCTGCACAACACCCTCGGGCTGACCACGATCTACGTCACGCACGACCAGGAGGAGGCCCTGTCGATGGCGGACCGCCTGGTGGTGCTGCGGTCCGGCCGCGTGCAGCAGGTGGGCACGCCCGAGGAGCTGCACAACAACCCGGTGAACTGGCACGTCGCCGACTTCATGGGCTACCGCAACCTCACCGACGTGCAGGTGACCGGGGCGAGCGCCGGGACCGTGGCCGTCGAGGGCACGGGCTTCGCGAACCTGACGGCGACCGCCGTGGAGGACGTCGCCGTCGGGGACACCGCACGCCTGGCGATCCGCCCGGAGGACTTCCGGATCGTGGCGCCCGGGGACCAGCCCGTCGGCGGCAACGCCGTGCCCGCGAAGGTCGCCGTCGTGGAGTACCACGGGCGGGAGTTCTCGGTCGGGGTGCTCACCGCGAGCGGGAACACGTTGCACGTGCGCAGCGACTACCCGCCGAAGGTCGGCGACGACGTGACCCTCACGGTCGAGCCGGCCCGGGCGCTGGTCTACCGCACGACGCTCGAGGACTACGCCGACCTCGCCCCCGAGGACCGCGAGCTCGAGGAGGCCCGGGGATGACCGCCGACCGGCCCGCCGGGAGGCGGCCGCCGCGCAGCACGGCCAGCCTCCGCCACCGGCTGGCCGAGCGGGGGATCGACAAGGGCCTGCTCTTGCTGCTGCCGGCGGTGGTGTTCGCCATCGCCCTGTTCATCTACCCGTTCGCCTACGGCATCGGGCTCACGATCCAGCCCACGGCCGCCACGCAGGAGCGCTGGGGCGGTGGGGTGTTCGCGAACTACGCCGCGTTCTTCCGGGACCCGTTCATCTTCGACACCATCTGGATCACGATGCGCCTGGCCCTGCCCGTGGCGCTGTTCAACGTGCTCGCGGCCATCCCTGTGGCGTTCAAGCTGCGCGGCAGGTTCCGCGGCAAGCGGTTCCTGCAGACCCTGCTCGTGCTGCCGATCACCCTGGGCACCGTCCTGACCGCGCAGGGCCTGCTGATCTTCGCCGGCCGGCAGGGGTGGCTCAACACCTTCCTGGTCAACATCGGGCTGGTGGACCAGCCGGTCGCGTTCGTCATGAACTACACCGGCGTGTTCCTGTCCCTGGTCATCTCCGGGTTCCCGTTCGCGTTCCTGCTGATCTCCTCCTACCTCTCCGGGATCGACCCGTCCCTGGAGGCGGCGGCGACCACGCTCGGGGCGAGCTGGTTCCAGCGGTTCCGCCGCATCATCCTGCCGCTGCTGGCCCCCGGGCTCGCGACGACGTTCATCCTGACGTTCGTCCTGGCGTTCAGCGTCTTCCCCTCCGCCCGGCTCGTCGGTGACGCCGGCGGGGAGACCCGGGTGATGGCGCTGATGGCCTACCGCGCGTTCGGCGAGCAGATCGACTACCCGATGGCGTCGACCATCGCGGTCATGATGGGCGTCATCGAGCTCGTCGTCATCGCGCTGGTGATGCTGTGGCGCTCCACGCTCTACAAGGGCTCGACCGGAGGGAAGGGCTGATGGCCACCGTCCAGGCAGCACCGCCGACGACGACGGCGGGCCGGCCCGCCCCCCGCCGCAGCATCGTCGCCGCTCCGAGCACGTGGGTCGTCTGGGCCCTCGTCGCCGCGTTCTTCGTCTTCCTCGTCGGCATCCTCGTGTCCGTCGTCATCGACTCCTTCGGTCAGCAGTGGTTCGGCGGCTGGCTGCCCGCGGAGTTCACCACCCAGTGGTACAGCAGGGCCTGGGAGCGGTTCGACCTGACCCACGTCATCGGCGTCACCGTGGGGGTGGCCCTGGCGGTGGTGGTGATCTCCGTCCTCATCGGCGTGCCGGCCTCGTACATGCTCGCCAGGCGCAACTTCCCGGGGAAGCGGCTCGTCACCCTGCTGTTCCTGCTGCCGATCATCATCCCGCCCATCACCTACGGCATCCCGCTCGCCACGGTGATGTACAACGTGGGCCTCGGCCGGACGGTGACCGCGGTGATCCTGGTGAACCTCGTGCCGTCGGTGCCGTTCGTCATCCTGACGATGACGCCGTTCATCGAGCAGATCAACCCGTCCATCGAGAGCGCGGCGCGGATGTGCGGGGCGACGCTGAAGGACGTCTTCGTGCGGATCCTGGCGCCGCTGCTGGTCCCGGGCATCCTCGCGGCGGCCATCCTGGTGCTGGTGCGCACGGTGGGGATGTTCGAGCTCACGTTCCTCGTCTCCGGCCCGCCCAGCGACACCCTCGTGGTGGCGATCTACCGGGCGATGACGGCGGCCGGCGGCGGCGAGGCACGCCAGCTGGTGTCGGCGATGGCGTTCATCTACACCGCGACGATGCTGGTCATCCTCGTCGTCGCGCTGCGCTACATCAACCCGACCCAGCTCGTCGCCCGGGTACGGGAGACCCGCGAGGACGACTGAGCCTCACCAGGAGGTGAGGTCGGCCGGCTGGGCCGCGGCCGGGTCGGCCCACCTCTCGTTGGGCACGAGCGGGTACCAGCCCGGGCGCCCGGGGTCACGGTCGTACGGGTAGTCACCGGTCTCCCGGTAGAGGTCCGCGTAGCGGGCCACCTTCTCGTGATCCAGCGCCACGCCCAGCCCCGGGCCGGTGGGGACGCGGATCGCGCCGTCGCGGTAGGGCATCTTGCCGCCCTCGATGATGTCGTCGGTGAGGTGGTGGTAGTGCGCGTCGGCCTTGTGGTCCAGGTTCGGGATGACGGCGCCCAGGTGGAGCATCGTGGCGAGCTGGATGCCGAGCTCGCCGGAGGAGTGCACCGCCACGCCGAGCTGGAACGTCTCGCACACACCGGCGGCCTTGATGCACGGCCGGATGCCGCCCCAGAAGGTGGTGTCCAGCAGGATCACGTCGACCGCCGGGTCGCGCACGTTGCTGGCCAGCTGCTCGAAGCCCACCACCACCGTGTTGGTCGCCAGGGGCAGCCCGAGCCCGCGCAGCTGCCGCATGCCGTTGAGCCCCCACGTGGGGTCCTCGAAGTAGTCGTTGGGCAGGTCGAGGATGGCGCGGCCGAACCGCTGCGCGCGGCCCACCGACAGCGCCCCGTTGGGGTCGTACCGCAGCAGGTCGCCGGCGGTGGCGTCGGCCAGGGCGCGGTAGCACTCGAGCTCGTAGTCCGGGTCGAAGACACCGCCCTTGAGCTTGTGCACCTCGAACCCGTGCTCGGCCTTGAGCCGCCTGGCCTCGTCGGCGAGCTGGTCCGGGGTGCGCACCTCGCCCCGGCCGGTGCTCGGGTCGGCGTAGCGGAAGAACAGGTAGGACGCGAAGCCGACCTCGTCCCTCAGCCGGCCGCCCAGGAGCTCGGAGACGGGGACGCCGAGGCGCTTGCCCATGAGGTCGAGGCACGCGAACTCCACGGCGGCCAGCAGCTGGGTCCGGTTGTTGTACAGGCTCGCGGTCGGGTTCGCGATCGCGAACCTCAGGGCCTCGAGCCGGAAGGGGTCGTGCCCGAGGAGATAGGGCCTCAGCCCGGCGACCGCCGCCTCCGCGCTCTGGCCGCCCCCGCCCAGCTCGCCGAGCCCGACCAGGCCGTCATCGGTCTCCACCTCCACGATGGTGCGGATGAACCGGCCCCAGTGCGCGCCGTTGGCGTGCAGGAGCGGCGCCTCGAGCGGGACGGCGACCGTGGTCGCGCGGACGTCGACGATCTTCATGGGTCCCCACGTTCTGTGCGACCGACGAGGCACCACTGTGGCACGGTCTTGGTTTCCCTGGTGACCGATCGGGCGCCGCCTGAGGCGGTCCCCGCCGGGCGGTCAGACGCGCAGGCCCACGTGCACGATCGCCTCGGCGACCTCCCGCACCCTGGCGTTGTGGCTGCGGGCGTGCTCACGGATCCGCTGGAACGCCTGCTCCACGTCGATGCTGCGGGCCTGCGCGATGACGATCCTCGCCTCGAGCGCCTGCTGGAGCTGCTCGTTGAGGGCCTGCTGCTGGTGGTACTTCGAGGCGTTGATGAGATAGCTGGTCGCGATGTCGGCGAGCACGACGGCGGCGGCCAGGTCCTCCTCGGGCCACTCGCGGGGCCCGGCCGCGTAGAGGTTCAGGGCGCCGAAGGTGTCCTCGTTCAGCCGCATCGGGATGCCCGCGACCGCGCCGACGCCGTGGGCCTCCGCGGCGGCGCCGAGCTCCAGCCACCGGCCGGGCTCGGCCCGCAGGTCGGGTACCGCCACAACCCGGCCGCTGAGGTAGGCGGTGACGCAGGGGCCGCGCTGGAACTCCTCCTGGCACCGCTCCAGCTCCGCGATGTCGTCGGGCACGGCGGTGACCAACCGCAGCGCCCCGTCGGTCGCGAGGGTGACGCCGCTGCCGGCCAGCCCGAGGACCCCCGTCACCCGGGACGCGAGGGCCCCGAGCATGGTGTCGACGCGCCCCGCATCTAAGACTCTCCTCGGCGCGCGAGTTCGCCACCGGAGTCTCGGTGGTCTGGTCCGCCGTGGTCTGGGGCGGTCTTCCTTGAGAAGGTAAGAGGTGCCGGGCGCGCCCTCAGCACGGAGTGCCCGGTGTCGGCCGACGGGAGGAGTCACCCATGACGACGCGGCTGCTGCTCGTCTCCGACACCCATGTCCCCAAGCGGGCCAAGGCGCTGCCGGCCGCGCTCTGGCCGCAGGTCGAGGGGGCCGACGTCGTCGTGCACGCCGGTGACTGGATCGACGAGGGCGTGCTGGACGATCTGGAGGCGCGCTCCCGCCGCCTCGTCGCCTGCTGGGGCAACAACGACGGGCCGGGGCTCCGGCGCCGGCTCCCGGAGGTCGCGCGGACCACCCTCGACGGCGTGCGCCTCGCGGTGGTGCACGAGACCGGGCCGGCGCAGGGCCGGGAGCGGCGGATGGACCACCGGTTCCCGGACGTCGACGTCCTGGTCTTCGGGCACAGCCACATCCCCTGGGACACGACGACGCCCGCGGGGATGCGGCTGCTGAACCCCGGCTCGCCCACGGACCGGCGGCGTCAGCCCTTCTGCACCTTCATGACCGCCACGCTGGAGCCCGGGCCCCGCGCCGTGGACGTCACCCTCCACCGGCTCTGAGCCCCGCCGGGCCGCAGCGCGACGGGGCCCCGCGGGCGCCTACCGCGCCGTCGTGGGCTCGAGGGCCGGCGCGTCGTCCAGGCCGTCCAGGTCCTTGTCGCGGGTCTCCTTGGTGGTGAAGAGCGCCACGAGGGTCAGCACCGCCATCGCGCCGAGGTACACGCCGACCCAGCCCACGCCGTAGCTCTGGACGAGCCAGGCGGCGATGAACGGGGCCACGGCCGCGCCGAGGATCGAGGAGAAGTTGTAGGCGATGGCCGAGCCCGTGTAGCGCACGTTCGTGGGGAAGAGCTCGGGCAGGATCGCGCTCTGCACGCCGAAGGTCAGGCCCATCAGGGTCATGCCGATGACGAGGAACAGCAGGAGGAGGCCCATGTTCGCGTCCTGGCCGGTGCCCATGACGGCCGGGCTGAGGAACATGTTGAAGGTGAGGCCGAACAGCAGGATCAGGGTGGTGACCACGATGAGGAACGGCTTGCGCCCGACCTTGTCGGCGAGCCGGCCGGAGACCGGGACGAAGGCCGCGAAGAACAGGATCGCGGCGAGCTGGAGGACCAGGAAGTCGCGGTAGCCGATGCCCAGCATCCCGTTCTCGACGGCGCCGATGGCGTAGCTGAGGATCCACGTGGTGAACAGGTAGAACAGCGTGTAGGTGGCCAGCATGATGAACGTGCCCTGGAGCAGCTGGCGCCAGCTCGTCCTGAACACCGTGGCCAGCGGGGTCTTGACCTTCTCGCCGCGGGCGACGGAGCGGGCGAAGACCGGGGTCTCCTCGAGCTTGAGTCGCACGTACATGCCCAGGACCACGATGACCGCCGAGGCCAGGAACGGCAGGCGCCAGCCCCAGGTGAGGAAGGCGCCGTCGTGGGCCGGGTTGGTGCTGTCGTGGCCCATCCAGATCGTCAGCAGCAGGAAGAAGCCGTTGGCGAAGAAGAAGCCGATGGGGGCGCCGAGCTGGGGCCACATGGCCGCGCGGGCGCGCTTGCCCTTCTCGGCGGTCTCGGTGGCCAGCAGCGCGGCGCCGCTCCACTCGCCGCCCAGGCCCAGGCCCTGGCAGAACCGCATGATCGCGAGCATCGCGGGCGCCCACAGGCCGATCTGCGCGTACGTCGGCAGGAGGCCGATGAGCACCGTGGCGATGCCCATGGTCAGCAGGGAGCCGAGCAGGGTGGCCTTGCGCCCGGTCCGGTCGCCGAAGTGACCGAAGACCACCGAGCCGATGGGGCGGGCGACGAACGCGACGCCGAACGTCGCCAGGGACGCGAGCAGCGCGCCGCCGGCGTCGGAGGTCGGGAAGAACAGCAGCGGGAAGACCGAGATGGCCGCCGTCGCATAGACGTAGAAGTCGTAGAACTCGATCGACGTGCCCACGAGGCTCGCCACGATGATGCGGCTGCGGGGGACGTGGTGCTCGTCGAGGTTCTTCGGCTGCTCAACGGCGGGATCGTGCCGGGTCACCGTGCTCACAGAAATCTCCTGATCATGAAAGAGGACCAGAAGAAGGTACGCCCATGCCCAAACTGTGGACAACAGTATCTTGCTATGCAATACGTCTCGTGGCTCCGGGAACACGGCGCCGGAGCCCGGGTGTGCGACCACCGGGGCAGCGGTGCTGGTCGCGTACCCCGCTGGTCGCACGCCGAAGTTCAGGTACCGGAGGGACGTCCGCGACGTCGTTCCACTCGGCGATCGCCCTCAACCTCCTCAGCGCCGGCGCCGCCTGCCCCCCGAGATGGCACTGATGACGTGAACTAGACCGGGATACTCTTTCGCCCATCCGCAGACCCTTCCGAAGAAGGCGATCCCATGGCCGTCCTGGTCATCGCGAGGCTCGACGGGGACCCGGAGCAGCTGGCCGGTCAGATCCAGGAGCACCTGGCCCCCGTGATGAACAAGCTGAGTCCGCCGCGGGGGGCGTTGTGGCACGCGCTCGCCAAGACGCCGGACGGCGTACTCGTGGTAGACGTGTGGGAGACGGGCGACGGTCTCACGAACGCCCTGAGCGAGCCCGAGGTGCAGCACGCGATCGAGCGGGGCGGCCTGCCACAGCCGCGGATCGACATTTACGAGCTGGTGGATTACCGAAGTCTCTGAGGTCGATCCGCTGCGTGAGCGCGGGTCGGTCGTGCTCACGGGCACTTAGGGCACTGGGGCCCGCTGCGGTCAGCCGGTGATCGGGGCAGTGGGAGGCTACGGGCGCACCAGCGAGCGCCGGTGGCCCGGTCGGGAGCGCGTCCCGCGGCCCTGCCGGGCGCCGCGCCCGTCGGGTCACCCGTCCGCGGCCGCCCGGAGCGCGGCGATGTCCAGCTTGGACATCCCGAGCATCGCCCGCATGGCGCGCGCGGCCCGGTCCGGATCGGGGTCCCCGAGGAGCTCGTCCAGCGCCGGGGGGACGATCTGCCAGGACAACCCGTAACGGTCCTTGAGCCAGCCGCACTGGCTGGGCTCCCCGCCCGCCGTCAGCGCGTCCCACAGGCGGTCGATCTCCTGCTGCGTCTCGGCCCGGACGAAGAATGAGATGGCCTCCGTGAAGCTGAACTGCGGCCCGCCGTTGAGTGCCTGGACCTCCATGCCGTCGAGCACGAAGCTCACCGACATCGCCGAGCCGGGGGCACCCGGGCCGCCCGCGCCGTAGCGCGAGACGTGGCGGATCCCTGAGTTGGGGAACAGGGAGACGTAGAACTCGGCGGCCTCCTCTGCGTGGTCGTCGAACCACAGGAACGGGCTGATCCGCTGCATCGCGTACCTCTCCCTCGGACGGGTGGCGGCCATCGTACGGGCCGTCCGGGCGACCACGCCCGCCAGCAACCCGGGGCATGGAGGTTGCTGCGGCGCCCGAGGCGTCCCGCCGCCCGTCGCCCGTGCCACCGAGGTGCTCCTGACATCCGCGCCCGACGAGTGGATGCTGGGTCCAGGGGCACACAGCTCCCCGCGCGCGTGGACGCCCTGGTCGTCGGCGCCGGGCCGGCCGGTCTCGCCGCGAGCCAGGCGCTCACCAGGCGCGGCATCGACCACGTGGTGCTCGAGCGCGATGAGGTCGGGCAGAGCTGGCGCAGCAGGCGCTGGGACTCGCTGCGGCTGAACAACCCCGGCTGGATGAACCCGATGCTCGGCGACCAGGACCCGGACACGTACCTCGGCGCCGCGGAGGTGGTCGACCGGCTGGAGCGGCTCGCGAGCCGGTCGCCGGTGCTGACCGGCGTCGAGGTGCGCGCGGCGACCCGCGAGGACGGGCGGTGGCGGGTGCGCACCTCGGCGGGCGAGGTTACGGCCCGCGCCCTCGTCGCCGCCGGCGGGGGCGAGAACGTGCCGCGCGCACCGGCCGCCGCCGCGTCCCTGCCCTCCCGGGTCCTCCAGCTCCATTCCGCCGGTTACCGCACCCCCGCCCGGCTGCCCGACGGCGGCGTGCTGGTGGTCGGCAGCGCACAGTCGGGCTGCCAGATCGCCGAGGAGCTGGCCGTGGCCGGCCGTGAGGTCTACCTCGCGGTCAGCCCGGTCGGCCGGGTGCCCGCGGTGCACCGTGGACGCCTCGGGCTCGAGCTGCTCGTCGCGGCCGGGTTCTTCGACCAGCGGCCCGCGGACCTCCCCGACCCGGCGATGCTCCGGGCGCCCCAGCCGCTCATCCTGCCCGGCGGTCGGAGCCTGAGCCTGCAGGCCCTCGCGCGGGCCGGCGTCACGCTCGTGGGGCGCCTGACCGGCGTCGAGCCCACCGCGCTGTCCTTCGACGACAGCGTCGCGGCCTCCGTCGCGTACGGGGACGCCTTCGCGGCCCGCATCCGCGCCTACCTCGATGCGTTCATCGCCGCCCGGGGGGATCCTGCCCGGCCCTTGGATGACGACGACGCCGACCTGCCCGTCACGCTGGAGCCCCCACGAGAGGTGAGCCTCGGCCGGATCGGCAGCGTGGTGTGGTGCACCGGCTACGGCGGCGAGTTCCGCTGGCTGCCCGAGGGCGCCACGCACCCGGACGGCACCCCCCGGCACGACGGCGTCGCCGGCGTGGAGGGGCTCTGGTACGTGGGGCTGCGGTGGCTGACCAGGCGATGCTCCGCAAACTTCCTCGGCTTCCCGAAGGACGCCGCCGTGGTCGCGGACGCCATCGCTGCGCGCCGGCCGGAGCGGGCCGGAGCCGCCTGAGCAGCCCGAGTCAGCCTCAGCGGCCCCACGCCGCTCCGGGGCCCGGCTGCCTCGCCGGGCCCCGGAGCGGCCCGGCCGGCTCGCCGGGCCGCCGGCCGGTCACCCCCCCGCCGCGGGCGCCACCGCCGTGACCGGGCCGGGCTCGGCCTCGGGTCCGCCGTCGGCCGCCGCCCCGGCCGCGGCCCGGTCCGCGCGGACCTGCGCGGCGCCGACGCCGTAGTAGGCCGCCTGCATGATGTCCTTCATGTCGGCCAGCATCGGCAGGCGCGGGTTCGCCGGCGCGCACTGGTCCTCGAAGGCGCGCATGGCCAGCGCGTCGAGGTTGGGCATGAACTCGACCTCCGCGATGCCCATCTGCGCGAAAGATGCGGGCATGCCCAGCGCGGCGCGCAGCCGCTCGACGGCGGCGGCGTAGGACTCCACGCCCTCCTCCGGCGTCGCGGCCGGCAGGCCCAGGTGGGCGGCGATCTGCTGGAACCGCTCCGGGGCGACGTACCGCTCGTACTTGGGCCAGCTGGTGAGCTTGGTCGGGACCTGCCCGTTGTAGCGGATGACGTGGGGCAGGAGCACCGCATTCGTGCGGCCGTGGACCTGGTGGTAGGTCGAGCCCACGGTGTGCGCCATGGCGTGGACGATGCCGAGGAACGCGTTGCCGAACGCCATGCCCGCGATCGTGGAGGCGTTGTGCATCTTCTCGCGCGCCTTGCCCAGCTCGACGCCGGGAAGCCCGTCCCGCCTGCCGTTGACGGACGCCGCGATGTTCTCGAAGACCATCTTGATCGCGTGCAGGGCGAGGCCGTCGGTGAAATCGTTGGCGTAGACGGACACGTACGCCTCGGTGGCGTGGGTGAGGGCGTCGAACCCGGAGTCGGCGGCGAGCGTGGAGGGCATATCGGCCGTGAGCTCGGGGTCGATGATCGCCACCGAGGGGGTCAGGGCGTAGTCGGCCAGCGGGTACTTGTAGCCGGTCTCCGGGTCCGAGATGACGGCGAACGGGGTCACCTCCGCGCCGGTGCCCGAGGACGTCGGGATGCACACAAGCTTGGCCAGCTCCCCCAGCGGCGGGAACCGGAAGGCGCGCTTCCGCACGTCGAGGTACTTCTCCCGCAGGTCCGCGAAGCGGATCTCCGGGTGCTCGTAGAGCAGCCACATCACCTTGGCCGCGTCCATGGGCGAGCCCCCGCCGAGGGCGATGATCGTGTCCGGGCGGAAGGCCCGCATGCTCTCCGCGCCGCGGCGCACGGTGGCGATCGACGGCTCCGGCTCGACGTCGTCGATGATCTGCAGCGCGACGCGGTTGCCGCGCCGGCTCAGGACGTCGAGCACCTTGTCGACGTAGCCCAGCCGCGTCATGGTGGCGTCGGTGACGACCGTGACCCGGCTGATGCCCTCCATGTCGTACAGGTACCGGATGGCGTGGGGCTCGAAGTAGGTCTTCGCCGGCACCTTGAACCACTGGAGGTTGTTGGTGCGGCGGCCGATCCGCTTGATGTTGATGAGGTTCACCGCCGAGACGTTGTTGGACACCGAGTTGTGGCCGTACGAGCCGCAGCCCAGCGTCAGGGACGGGAGGAACGAGTTGTAGACGTCGCCGATGCCGCCGAGGGACGACGGTGAGTTCTCGATGATCCGCACGGCCTTGACGCGCGAGCCGTACTCGCGCACGAGCTCGCCGTCGGTGGCGTGGATGACGGCGGAGTGACCCAGGCCGTCCAGCTCGACCATCTGCTCGGCGTAGCGGATGCCCTGCTCGGTGGACGTCGCCCGCAGCACGGCCAGCACCGGGCACAGCTTCTCCCGCGTCAGCGGCTCCTGCGGCCCGACCCCGGAGACCTCGGCCAGGATGATCGAGGTGTCCTCCGGCACGGTGAACCCGGCCTCCCGGGCGATCCAGACGGGTGACTGGCCGACCACGGCGGCGTTGAGCTTGGCCTCGCCGCAGCTCTCCCCGTCGGCGCCGACGCCGAAGATGAACTCCTCGAGCATCGCCTTCTCCGCCGGCGTGGCGCAGTGGGCGTGCAGCCGCTCCATCCCCGCGAGGGCCTCGTCGTAGATCTCCTCGTCGAGGATGACCGCCTGCTCGGACGCGCACACCATGCCGTTGTCGAACGCCTTGGACATCACCAGGTCGGTGACCGCGCGGCCGAGGTCGGCGCTGGCGTGCACGTAGGCCGGCACGTTCCCGGCGCCCACCCCCAGGGCCGGCTTGCCGCAGCTGTAGGCGGCGCGGACCATGGCGTTGCCGCCGGTGGCGAGGATGAGCGCGACGCCGGGGTGGTTCATCAGGGCGCCGGTGGCCGCCATGGACGGCTCCTCCACCCACTGCACGCAGTGCTCCGGGGCGCCCGCCTCGACGGCCGCGTCCCGGACGATGCGGGCCGCGGCGACGGAGCACTCCTGCGCGCCGGGGTGGAAGGCGAAGATGATCGGGTTGCGGGTCTTGAGGCAGACGAGGGCCTTGAAGATGGCCGTGGACGTCGGGTTCGTGACCGGCGTGACGCCGGCGACGACGCCCACGGGTTCGGCGATCTCCACGATGCCGCTGAGCTCGTCCTCGCCGATCACCCCCACCGTGCGCAGCCCGCGCATCGAGTAGGTGACGTTCTCGCACGCGAAGATGTTCTTCGTCGCCTTGTCCTCGAACACCCCCCGCCCGGTCTCCTCGACGGCGGCCCTGGCGAGGACCCCGTGCTGGTTCAGGGCGGCGACCGACGCCTTCTTGACGATCCGGTCGACGTCGTCCTGACTGAGGGCGTCGTAGGCAGCGAGCGCCTCCTGGGCCCGGGCGACAAGCTGGTCGATGGCGGAGGTGTTCACTGCTGGCTCCTGGGTCGGGCACCAGGATGGTGCCGATGACCCACGCTAGGCAGCCACCTGTCGCCAAGTCGGGGGCCTTGGGTCCCCCGGCCGTTGGTCCCACGACCTTGGTCCCGGCGGGGTCTTTCCCAGTGACGGCGGGGCTCCCCCGCCGGCTGCGGGCTCCTCGATGGAGTCTGACACCAGTGTGAGGATTGACACGCAACAGGGCCGGCGACACCACCTTCGAATGCCGCACCACCGTCGAGTCGCCCCGGCCGGGCACCGGCGCTGCAGGCACCACCATCACCGTCGCTGACGTGGGCTCCGTCTACCACGCCCGCGGACCAGGTGGACCACGACCAGCCCCAGCTCGGCCCGTGCACACGCATCGAGGACCTGGTCCGTGACCGGCCGTCGGGGGCAACGTCGGGGGGCGCTCCCCGGAGCGAGGCCTGGTCAGCTGGCGAGCGAGAACCGCGCTCGCAGGCCTATCAGGACGTCGCCCATCGATCGCTGCCGGCGCGCCGGCCGAATGCGGCCGGTGCCGCGGCAGGCCGAGCACTCCCGGGACAGCGCCCGGTAGGACGGGATCCCGATGGCGGTGCCGATGAGGCTGGAGGCCTCCCGGGTCGGGCCCACCGTGTCGCACATCGGGCAGGGAACCGTGTGAGTTCGCTTGTTTATCGTGTGATCTCCCTCGAGGTCGGGTGCGGGCAAGGCTTCGCCCCGGGCCATGTTCCGTGGTGTTCTGCCGTGGAGCGTCAGCCCGTCAGCGGTCTGATCTCCGGCACTCGTCTCAACCGCTTTCCCGAGCTGAATGTTCCGAAACTGGCGGGTGAGGTCGGCCACGAATGCGCTCGGCGCAGGCGATCGTGCAGGTGGGCAAGTGCGCTCGTGCCGCGGGTGACGCCCTGCCCGGCGCCCACGAGCGCGCCGGTCAGGGCCACGCGCTTCAGAGGGCGCGCATGCGGTTGTTCCGGGCGTTGTGCTCGACCTCGGCGAGGCCCAGGGCCTCGAGGAGCGGCGGCAGGTACATCCCGAACCGGCCGCGGTAGCCCTTCCGCAGGCCGTACCAGCCGCTCACGGGATTGGTCTCGGACCGCCCCCAGGCCTCGACGGTCCCGTCCTTGGCCGGCTTCTGCTCGTCGGCGGCGCCAAGCGGCACCCAGTCCCCGGCCTCGCGGAGCATGGCGTGCAGGTCCTCGACCGCCCGCGCCTGATAGGTGAGTGTGGTCGTGCCGACGACGCACACGAGGGTCGGCGGATCCGCGTCCTCGTCGCGGTACATCGTGTACTCGGAAGTCCCGGGAGGCGTGCGCAAGACCCACGGATCATCCTTGGTCCCCGTTCCGGATCCGGTCATGGCTCCTCCTGCCTGTCCACTGGTGCCGCCAGCATGGCGCAGATCCGCCAGCGATGGCGGGAGTAACCGCCGGCTGGTGATGCAGGAGCTCCGCGCACGTTGGGGCCTGTCAGCCGTACAGCTGACCTGGCCGGGACGCCCGGCCGTGAGGCCACGCGCAGCGGCCCCAGAGGTGGTTCTTGACGGTGGCACCGCGGAGAAAACCGTGCGCGACATCAGCGAACGGCGCCACCGCCGGCAGTACCCCGCCCCGTCGCGCACGGCATGAGCAGGACGACCACCATCCGAACCCGAATCACCGGTACCGTCCGGCCATGAGGGCCCCGCCCAGAAGGACCGCGGCTGCCGCCGTGATCACCGGGCTGGCCATGACCGGCTGCGGCAGCTCCCAACCCGCCGCCCCACCCCAGCTCGCCGCCCTCGACCGGCTCGCCACCGCCGAGGACGTACTCCCCGACGGACGGGAGCTCCCTCTTGAGGAGTACAGCAACCTCCGCCGCATCGGTGAGGTCGACGGCGCACTCGTCTACGCCGCGCAAGGCACCGCCGAACACCCCTGGTGGATGGTCATCGTTCTCGACGGACCCGCCGAGGACGACGCCGTCGCGGGCGGCAGCTGGGCCAACGACGAGGACTTCACCCAACGGGGCATCACCGTCAGCATCGGCCGCGGGGCCGGTCAGGGTGTGACCGCGACCCTCCTGCCCGACGACTTCACCGGGCAGCTCGAAGACGGGTCGACGATCATCGGCCCGAACCTCGCCGTCCCCGCCAAGCCGTAGCCGCAGGCCGGCCCGCGGCCCGCCGGCGCCCTTACATCTGCGGGTGGACGCTCTCGTGGCGGCTGGTGCCAGGACCTCCCTCTGTGGGGGGATAAAAAGATCCGCAGGGCCCCGGATTCTCGGTGGGGTCCTGCGGATCTGTGGTCGTGCGCGAGGGGGGAGTTGAACCCCCACGCCCTTTCGGGCACACGGACCTGAACCGTGCGCGTCTGCCTATTCCGCCACTCGCGCTTGCTGTTGAACAGCGCTGGCAACATTAGCACGCGCCGGCGGCCCTCCTCGCACCGTTCCGGACCCTGCCCATGGTGATCCGCGACACGCCCGCCACGGCGGGCGGTCCCGCACCCGAGCGGCCGGAGGCGGGTCGCCCGCCCACGCCGGGGCCGCCGGGACGCCGCCCGTCACAGGCGGGCAGGGCCGCCCCGGGCCGCCCACCAGCGGCGTCGCGGCGGCGGTCCCGGCACGCGCCGGGCGCCCGGATGCGCCCATTCCGGCGGCGCGTCGTTACGATCAGTGTGCCGGGCCTGTGCTCCGGCGGCCGGGCACCCGCCCGGCGACCGCGCCCGGCGACCGCCCGGGCGTCGGACCGCTCGAGGTGGAAGGAGGTGCGCAATGGGTGTCCTGGACCGCTTCGAGAAGGGCGTCGAGCAGGTCGTGAGCGCCGCGTTCGCCAAGGCGTTCCGCAGCGAGGTCAAGCCCGTGGAGATCGCCTCCGCCGTCCGCCGCGAAATGGACGACCGCGCCGCCGCCGTCTCCCGCGGCCGCACCGTGGTGCCCAACGAGTTCGTCATCGAGCTCGCGCCGAGCGACCTCCAGCACATCGAGCAGTGGGGCGCCGAGGCCCTCGCGGACGAGATGGTCGGCGCCGCCACCGAGCACGCCACCTCCCAGCGCTACTCCTTCGTCGGCCCGGTCGAGGTCGGCTTCGAGGAGGACGAGGCGCTGACCACCGGCCGCTTCCACGTGCGCTCGGCGACGCGCCGCGGCGCCGTCGCGCCCGCAACGTCCGCCGTCGCCTCCGCCCGGCACCCCATCGTCGACATCGACGGCCAGCGCTACCTGCTGACCGGCCCCGTCACGGTCATCGGCCGCGGCAGCGAGGCCGACATCGTCGTGGACGACTCCGGCGTCTCCCGCCGCCATCTCGAGGTCCGGGTGACGCCCGGCGGCGTGATCGCCACCGACCTCGGCTCCACCAACGGCACCTTCGTGGAGGGTCACCGCATCGACGCCGCCACCCTGGTGGACGGCAACACGATCACCGTGGGCCGCACCCGCATCATGTTCTGGACCGGTGCCGACGAGCAGGGCGACGACGCCGACGGCGGCAGGTGACCGGCCGTTGAGCGAGCTCGTCGTCACCCTCCTGCGGTTGGGCTACCTGGCCCTGCTGTGGCTCTTCGTCCTCGCGGCCCTCGGCGTGCTCCGCAAGGACATCTTCGGCACGCGCGTCACCCCCCGCGGCCCGGGCCGCGACCGCCCGCGCGGCCGGACCGCGCCGCGTCCCGCGGCGCCACACACCCGGGCACCCGACCGGACGGGGCCCTCCCGGCTCGTCGTCACCCAGGGCCCGCTCGCCGGCACGACCATCCCGCTGGGCCCCTCCTCGATCCTCGTCGGCCGCTCGCCGAGCTGCTCGCTCGTCCTCGACGACGACTACTCGTCCAACCGGCACGCCCGGTTCTTCCCCAAGGACGGCACCTGGTGGATCGAGGACCTCGGGTCCACCAACGGCACCATGGTGGGGGGCGCGCGCATCACCGAGCCCATCGAGGTGAGCACGGGCACCCCGGTGCGGATCGGCCAGACGCTGATCGAGCTGCGTCGGTGACCGGGGCGCGCCCATGAGCATCCAGATGCGCTTCGCCGCCCGCTCCGACGTCGGCCTCGTGCGCTCGGGCAACCAGGACTCCGGGTACGCCGGCCCGCACCTGCTCGTCCTCGCCGACGGCATGGGCGGCCCCGCCGGCGGCGACATCGCCTCCTCGGTGGCCGTGGCGCACCTGGCGGTCCTCGACGACGCCCACGGCGCCGACGACATGCTCGACCTGCTGCGCGACGCCGTCGCCGCCGCGCACGCCGAGCTGATGGAGCGCTCGGACGCCGACGCCGACCTCGCGGGCCTGGGGACCACGTGCATCGCGATCCTGCGCTCCGGCAACAAGCTGGCCATGGTCCACATCGGCGACTCGCGCGCCTACCTCCTGCGTGACGGGGTCCTGACCCAGGTCACCGAGGACCACACCTTCGTGCAGTACCTCGTCAGCACCGGCCGGCTGACCCCCGAGCAGGCGGAGCACCACCCCCAGCGCAACGTCATCCTCCGCGCCCTCGGGGACAGCGACGGGGACGTCCAGCTGGACGAGTCCCTGCGCGAGGCCGTCCCCGGGGACCGGTGGCTGCTCGCCTCGGACGGCCTCTTCGGCGTGGTCTCGAAGGAGACCATCGCCGAGACCCTGACCTCCATCGACGACCCCGGCGCCTGCGCCGAGGAGCTGATCTCCCTGGCGCTGCGCGGCGGCGGTCCCGACAACGTCACGTGCGTGATCGCCGACATGCTCTCCACCGACGACCAGCCCGGCATCCGCGCGGACACGAACCCTCAGGTGGTCGGCAGCGCCGCCGTCGACCGGCTGCGCGCCTCGCGCGGCGGGAACGGCTCGGCCGCCCGCGCCGCTGCGCTGGTCAGCTCCTCGCGCGCCCCCTCCCCCGAGGAGGTCCTCGCCGACGACGAGCCCGTGCCCACCCGCGGGCGACGGTGGGTGGGGTGGCTCGTGGCCACCGTCCTCGTCCTCGCCGCGCTGGCCGGGGCCGGGTACGCGGGCTACTCCTGGACCCAGACGCAGTACTTCGTCGCCCCCGCCGGCCAGTACGTGGCCATCTACCGCGGCATCCCGCAGGAGGTGGGCCCGCTCCACCTGGCCCGCCTGCACGAGCGCACCGACCTGCGCGTCGAGGACCTGCCGCAGGTGGCGCAGGCGCGGCTCGAGAGCCCCATCACCCGTGGCTCCCTCGCCGACGCGCGCTCCGTGGTGGAGAACCTGCGCCTGTCGGTGCCTCCCGTCGTCGCCCCGACGCCGACCCCGGCGCCGACCCCGCCCGCGCACGCCGGGGAGACCGCGGCGGCGGAGGGTGCAGCGCCGGCGGCCCCCGCCGGGAGCGCCGCCTGATGGCGATCGTCAGCCACGAGCGGGCCCGCACCGGCCGCGCCTCGGAGCTCGTGCTCCTCGCTCTGTCCCTGGTGCTGACGCTGAGCGCGTTCGCGCAGATCGGGCTCGCAACCTCCGGGAAGCTGCCCGCCGCGCTGTGGACGCAGGGCGGCGCGTTCGCGCTCCTCGCGCTCGTCGCGCACCTGCTGGTGCGTTGGCGGGCGCCTTACGCGGACCCGGTCATGCTGCCGGTCGTCCTGACCCTCAACGGCATCGGCCTGGCGATGATCTACCGCATCGACGTCGCCTACGAGGCGGCGGGCCGCTCCGGCGACAACGTCGACCGGCAGGTGGTGTGGACCGTGGTGGGCATCGCCGCCGCCGTCGCCGTGCTGTGGTTCCTCAGGGACCACCGCGTGCTGCGCCGCTACACGTACACGGCCATGGTCCTCGGCCTCCTGCTCCTCATGCTGCCCCTGGTCCCCGGCCTGGGCGTGAGCATCAACGGCGCGCGGATCTGGATCCATCTCGGCTCCCTGCTCTCCTTCCAGCCGGCCGAGCTGGCCAAGATCGTGCTGGCGGTCTTCTTCGCCGGGTACCTCGTCAGCAGCCGGGACAACCTGGCCCTCGCGGGCCCCAAGGTGCTCGGCCTGCAGCTGCCGCGCCCCCGCGACCTCGGGCCGATCCTCCTGGCGTGGGCCGTCTCCCTGGCCGTCCTCGTCTTCGAGCGGGACCTGGGCACCTCGCTGCTCTTCTTCGGCCTCTTCGTGGCCATGCTCTACGTGGCGACGGAACGCCTGAGCTGGGTACTGATCGGCCTGGTCCTCTTCGCCGGCGGGGCGCTGGCGGCCGCCGCCCTCTTCCCCCACGTGGGCGCCCGCTTCGACGTCTGGCTCCACGCGCTGGACCCGGCGGTCTACAACCGCGACCCCGGCGGCTCCGGCCAGGTGGTTCAGGGCCTGTTTGGCATGGCCTCCGGAGGGCTCATGGGCACCGGCTGGGGGGCCGGCGAACCGCAGCTCGTGCCGTACGCCAACTCCGACTTCATCATCGCCTCCCTCGGCGAGGAGCTGGGGCTGACGGGCCTGATCGCCATCCTCGCCCTCTACCTGGTGCTGGCCGAGCGCGGCATGCGCGCGGCGATCGGCGCGCGCGACGGGTTCGGCAAGCTGCTGGCCTCCGGCCTCGCGTTCGTCATCGCGTTCCAGTGCTTCGTCGTCGTCGGCGGCGTCACGCGCCTCATCCCGCTGACGGGGCTGACCATGCCGTTCCTGGCATTGGGCGGCTCCTCCCTGGTGTCGAACTGGATCATCGTCGCGCTGCTGATGCGCATCTCCGACGCCGCGCGCCGCCCGGCGCCGCCCGCCCCGGAGCCCGCGCCCCACCCGGTCCGCGCCGCGGGCCACCCCGGCCGGCCGGAGGGCGCCGAGCCCACGGACGGGCAGCCCACCGAGGTGGTGACGCTGCAGTGAACACCCAGGTCCGCCATCTCGCCACGATCGTGGCGCTGATGTTCCTGGCGCTGATGATCTCCGCGACGTCGGTGCAGTTCTTCCAGGCGTCCGACCTGAACAGCGACGGGCGCAACGTGCGCACCATCTACCGCGAGTACGGGCGCGACCGCGGGCCCATCGTCGTGGCCGGCGAGGCGATCGCCTCCTCGGCCCCGGTCGAGGACGTCTACGGCTACCAGCGCTCCTACGCGCACGGCCCGCTGTACGCCCCGGTGACCGGGTACTTCTCCACCGCCTTCAACGACATCACGGGGCTCGAGAAGACGGAGAACGACGTGCTCAACGGCACGTCGAGCTCGCTGCTCCTCCAGCGCATCCAGACCCTCATCACGGGCGACCAGCCCCAGGGCGGCGCCGTCGAGCTGACGCTCGACCCCGCCGCGCAGCTCGCCGCCGTGGAGGGCCTGGGCAACCAGCGCGGCGCCGTCGTCGCGATGAACCCGACCACCGGCGCGATCCTCGCCATGGCGTCGAGCCCGAGCTTCGACCCCAACGCGCTGGCCACCCACTCGCGCGCCGACGCCCAGGCGGCATTCGACGCCCTGAGCGCGGACAAGAGCAAGCCGCTGGTCAACCGCGCGATCGCGGGGGACCAGTACGCGCCCGGCTCGAGCTTCAAGGTCATCACCGCCGCGGCCCTGCTCGAGAGCGGCAACTACACCCCCGACTCGATGGTGCCGGCGCCCACCGAGCTCCAGCTGCCCCAGTCCACCCAGATCGTGAACAACCCCGGCGGCCTGCCGTGCGGCAACGGGTCCGGCCAGGTCGAGCTCACCCAGGCCCTGCGCCAGTCGTGCAACACGCCCTTCGTCCAGCTCTCGATGGACATGGGCGCCGACGCGCTGCGCAAGCAGGCCGAGGCGTTCGGCTTCGGCGAGCCCCTCGAGGTGCCGCTGACGGTCTCGCCGTCCCGCTTCGGCGACCCGCAGAGCCAGGCCGAGCTGGGCATGACGGGCATCGGCCAGAAGGACGTGCGGGTCACGCCCATGCAGATGGCGATGGTGGCCTCGGCCGTCGCCAACGGCGGCGTGCAGATGCAGCCCTACCTCGTCGCACGCGAGCTCACCCCCGACCTCGAGGTCGTCTCCACCACCAAGCCCGACGAGCTGCGCCGGTCCGTCTCGGAGAGCACGGCGGACCAGCTGACGCAGATGATGGTCGACGTGGTCGAGAACGGCACGGGGGTCAAGGCTCAGATCGACGGCGTCCAGGTGGCCGGGAAGACGGGCACCGCGGAGATCGCCAAGGGCATCGCCCCGCACGCGTGGTTCATCGGCTTCGCCCCCGCCGACAAGCCCGAGGTGGCCGTGGCCGTCGTGGTCGAGAACGGCGGCAATGACGGCGCCGGGGCCTCCGGCTCCGCCACCGCGGCCCCCATCGCCCGCGCCGTGATGCAGGCGGTGCTGGGCAAGTGACCCGGTGGTGGCGGTGAAGCCGCGCGCCGGGCTGGTGCTCGGCGGGCGCTACGAGCTGACGGAGCTCATCGCCGTCGGCGGCATGGGCGAGGTGTGGCAGGCCGAGGACCGCCGGATCGGCCGCACGGTCGCCGCGAAGGTGCTCCGGGCCGAGCTGGCCGGCGACGAGCACTTCCTCGGCCGGCTGCGCGCCGAGGCCCGTAACTCCGCCGGGCTGCGCCACGACAACCTCGCGGCGCTGCTCGACCACGGCGAGCAGCAGGGCTCCGGCTATCTCATCATGGAGCTCGTGCGCGGCGAGACGCTCGCCGCGCGCCTGGAGCGGGAGGGCACCATCGGGCCCCTCGCCCTGCTGCCGATCCTCGTCCAGGCGTGCCGCGGCCTGCACGCGGTCCACGGCTCGGGCGTGGTCCACCGCGACGTCAAGCCCGCGAACCTCATCCTCACGCCCGCCGGCCGGGTCAAGCTCACCGACTTCGGGATCTCCCTCGGTGCGAACCAGCCGCCGATGACCTCGGCCGGCATGGTCATGGGCACCGCCCAGTACCTGCCGCCGGAGCAGGCCATGGGGAGGGTGGCGACGGCCGCCGGGGACGTCTACGCGCTCGGGATCGTGGCATACGAGTGCCTCGTCGGACGGCGCCCGTACACCGGCCCCACACAGGTGGACATCGCGTTCGCGCACGTGAACACGCCCCTGCCGCCGCTGCCCACGTCCGTGCCCGCCCCGCTGCGACGCGTCGTCGAGCGGATGCTCGCCAAGGACCCGGCCCACCGACCCCCGAGCGCGCTGGTCTGCGGGCGCCTCCTGGAGGACGTGCTGGCGGAGCTGAGCCCACCGGCCCCCGGGCCCCGGCCGGCCCCCGAGCCCCGGCGCCGCGCCCACCGGGCCGACCGGGCCAACCAGGCCCTCCGGGCCGCCGCCAACCCGGCGGACGACCCCTGCCCGCCCCCACCCGCCGCGCCGGCCCCGCCCGCCGCGCCAGCCCCGCCCGCCGCGCCAGCCCCGCCCGTCTCGCCGGCCTCGCCCGGTAGCTTGAGAACTGTACAGTGGACGCGAGCATCTTTGATCTTTTGTGGTCAAGTTTTTAAG
>NZ_RXOZ01000002.1 GCF_003991205.1 Georgenia sp. SYP-B2076
AGACGAAGATGCTCGGCACGCCGGCCAGGACGTGGACGTTGCCGAGGCTGAAGCCCGGCGCGCCGGAGAGGTCGTTGACGATGAGGGTGGCGCCGTCGGGGATGCGGGCCATCCGCAGCTGGTCCGCTGTGACGGTCATGCCGCGCGCGGCGAGCGCGTGCTCTAGGAGCTTGCGGGCGTCGTCGCGCACGTCGATGCCGACGCCGAAGGCCGCGGCGACGGCGTCGGCGGTGATGTCGTCGTGGGTGGGCCCGATGCCGCCCGAGGTGAACACGTGGGTGTGCGCGGAGCGGAGGGCGCCCAGGGTGTCGACGATGACGTCGTGGTCGTCGGGCACGACGCGGATCTCGCGCAGGTCGATCCCGACGCGGGTCAGCTCGCCGGCGAGGTGGTAGGCGTTCGCCTCGCGGGTGCGGCCGGAGAGGATCTCGTCCCCGATGACGAGGATGGCGGCGGTGGGGTCCGGCACGAGAGCAACCTTTGGGGCTGTCGATGGACCATCCCCGACCGGCCATCTCGCCGAGCGAGGACGGCCCCCGTCGACGCGATGGCGACCGGCTCTCCTACGCTGGCTGGATGGACACTGAAGAGCGACTGGCCGTCTTCCTCGACTACGAGAACCTCGCACTCGGCGCCCGTGAGCACCTGGGCGGGATGACCTTCGACTTCGGGCCGATCGCTGACGCGCTCGCCGTGCGGGGCAGGGTCCTTGTCCGTCGTGCTTACGCGGACTGGTCCTACTTCGACGAGGATCGGCGCGCCCTGACACGCCACCAGGTCGAGCTCATCGAGATGCCCCAGCGGATGGGGGCGTCGAGGAAGAACGCCGCGGACATCAAGATGGTCGTCGACGCGATCGAGATGGCGTTCGAGCGCGAGTACGTCTCGACGTTCGTCATGTGCACAGGGGACAGCGACTTCTCGCCCCTCGTGCACAAGCTCCGTGAGCTGAACAAGCGGGTGATCGGTGTCGGGGTCGAGCAATCCACGTCCCGTCTGCTGCCGCCGGCGTGCGACGAGTTCCTTTTCTACGACCGGCTCGAGGGGGTCGAGGTCCCCGAGGAGGTCGAGCCGCGCGAGCGGCGGCCCCGGGGCTCCCGGAGGGCCGTCGCGACGATTCGCGAGCCCGCACCCACGACATCCTCCGCGCCGGTGGGGCAGCCCGGGGGCCAGCCGGTGCCCGTCAAGCCGATCACGCCGACCGAGCCGGACACCGTCGAGGCTGAGACACCAGCGGAGCCCCAGTCCCTTGAGGTGCTTGTCGCGCAGACGTTGGCCGGACTCGCGTCAGCATCGGGCGCGGTCAGCGCCTCGGTCCTCAAGCGGACGCTGCTGCGCAAGGACCCGACGTTCAGCGAGTCCGACTTCGGCTTCCGGTCCTTCGGTGAGATCCTCAAGCATCTCGCCGAGCGTGGCATCGTCGAGCTCTCGCCCGGCCCTGCGGCTGGTGACCCGGAGGTGTCCCTGCCGGAGCGCGGCGAGCGCGACAGTGCGTTTGTGCTGCTCCGGGAGGTCGTCGCAAGCGCAGACGGGCCCGTGCTGCTCTCCGGCCTGAAGAACAGCCTGCGCAAGCGGCGCCCGGACTTCAGCGAGAAGGCCCTCGGATACCGAAACTTCCTGCAGTTCTGCAAGGCTGCGCAGCTCGATGAGCTCGTGACCCTGCGGTGGGACGACGCTGCCGAGGACTACATCCTTACTGAATGAGCCGCGCGGATCTGCATGACCGGTGATCGTGCCGTCCTGGCTGAGACCGCCAGCTCGACGGCGTGAACCTCCAGACGCTGGCCCGCGGCCGTCCGACCGATGCGGCTGCTGCCCCGGGCGCTGGAATGAGCGGCGATCGAGGCAGCGCGCTCCGGCGGACATCCCGCTAGCAGGCGCCGGATCTCCTCGGCCAGCCGGTAGGCGAGCTCGCTGTCGGCGGCGCGCCGCCGCTCCTCGTCGCGGTCGTGACGGCGAGCGCGCGCCGCCAGTGGTCCCGATGCACGGGCTGCAGCCAACCCATGCCGATGAGCACGTCGACGGGCGCGATGTAGCCGTGCTCCCGCAACGCCGCCTCGGCCGCGCGGGCGACCCGCTCCTCGATCGACGCCATGCCGGTCCCTATCGACGTGCCAAGTCGACGTGTCGGCTAGGCGACCGTCGGCTCCATGTGGGGGAGGGGCCGGGTCGCTGGGCCCTGGATGACAGTGCCGTCCACGGCGAACCGCGAGCCGTGGCACGGGCACTCCCACGCGACCTCGGCGTCGTTGAACCCCACGGTGCAGCCGAGGTGGGTGCACCGTGCCGAGAGGACGTACGCGGCGCCGTCCTCGTCGCGGTACACGGCGCAGTCCCCGCCGTCGAGCGTGAGCACGGCGCCCGTGCCGGCAGCGACGTCGTCGACGGCGACGGGCGGGCGCTCGCCGTCGCCGGCGCCGTCGCCGTCGCCTGCGGCGGGCGTGCTCCGCGCCGCCGGTCTCGGCTCGGTCTTCACCGTCGGCGTGGCCCTGCGCGGCTCGTGCAGCCGGCGCGGGTCGTACAGCCGCGCCCACTCCAGCTCCTCGCCGGCGATCGACGCCGTGAGGAGCTGCCCCGCCATCACCCCGGTGCTCATGCCCCAGCCGCCGAACCCGGTGGCGACCCACAGGTGCTTCGCCTCGGGGTGGAACGGCCCGACGTAGGGGACGTGATCGGGGGTGCTGTGGTCCTGGGTCGCCCACCAGCAGGCGATCTCGGCCACGGGGAAGTGCCCGCGGGTCCAGGCGGTGAGCCGCTCGTACCGGGCGGTGGTGCGACCGGCGCCCGGTCGGTAGTGCTCGCCGGTGACGATCAGCAGCCGCCGGCCGTCGTCGTAGGGGGCCGTGCGCACCGAGCGGATGTCCTGCTCCCGGGTGAGGGAGATTCCGTGCGGGTCGTGCTCGGCCGGGATCGGCCAGGCGACGGCGAACTCACGCTTCGGGGCCATCCCGGAGTAGATCGTCGCCTGGTCGAAGACGGGGTAGTGCGTGGCGACGACGACGTCACGCACCGTCACGACGCGCCCCTGCTCGGTGGTCACCCGGCAGGGGTCGCCCTCGTCGAGCTCCGTCGCCCGAGTGCGCTCAAAGATGCGGCCACCGCGGCGGACGAGGTCCTCGGCCAGGCCGAGGAGGTACTTGCGCGGGTGGAACTGCGCCTGGTCCTCCATGCGGATGGCCCCGGCCACGGGGAAGGGCAGCCCGGTCGCGGTCACAAACGAGACGTCGAGCCCGGCCTCGGCCGCGGCGTCGACCTCCTCGCGGATCTCCCCGAGACCGTCCTCGGCCTCGACGTACGTGAACCCGGGCAACCGCTCGAGGTCGCAGTCGATCCCCAGCTCGGCGCTCACGCTCGCGGCGTGCTCGACGGCGTCCTGCTGGGACTGCGCGTACAGGCGGGCGCCGTCCGGGCCGAAGGCGGCGCGGATCCGCGCGTAGTTGAGCCCGTGCAGCGCCGACAGCTTGGCGGTGGTGTGCCCGGTCACACCGGCGACGATCCGGCCCGCCTCGAGCAGCGCGACGCTGCGCCAGGCGGCTGCGAGCTCCCATGCCGCGGACATCCCGGCGATCCCGGCGCCGATCACGGCGACGTCGACCTCGAGGTCCTCGGTGAGCTGCGGGTAGGCCGTGGTGGGGGTGGTGCGCATCCAGTACGACTCTGCGGTGCCGGGCAGCATGGGGGTCTCCGCTCGTGCGGCGCACCGGCGACGGTGCCGGTGTGACGACCGTAGCGGCCCCTAGGGGCCGGAGCACGGCGAGGGCGAGGCGGGTGCACCCCTCGGCGACGACGGCGGCGCCGGACCTCACCGAACGTTTGCCATCTCGCGCTTCACCAGTGCAGGCGCGATGCTTGTGCGGGTGGGCATCGACGACGTGCTGGCCGGCCGCACGAGCGGGCGTGAAGCGGCTCGAGCCGCGGGAGCTGATCGCGGCGGTCGCGGCCGGAACGCTGCTGGTCGACACCCGCACGGAGTCTCAGCGAGGTAAGCAGGGCGAGCTCCCGGGGGCGCTGGTGATCGACCGCACGGTGCTGGAGTGGCGCCTGGACTCGGCCTGCGTCGCGGATCCCCGAGGCCACCAGCTACGACCCGCAGGTCGTGGTGGCCTGCCGCCACGGTACAGCTCGAGCCTGGCGGTCGCGTCGCTGCGGGCGGTCGGTCTGCACCGGGCCACCGACCTGATCGGCTGGGTGCAGGCTTGGCGTGCCGCTGGCCTGCCGGTGAGCCGGGGCCCAGCCGACGTACGGCCATGATCCGACTACCCGCATGATGTGGCGTTACATCATGGTTCGTACCCAGATCTCGCTGACGGAAGCGGACCGGCGTCTCCTCGTCGCGGAGGCCGCGCGGACGGGTCGATCGATCTCCGCCCTCATCGAGGATGCCGTCGCCAAGGTCTGGGAGACAGCTCGATTCGGCACGAGGATCAACAGGTCACGCGAGGCTCTGGCGGGAACGGTGAGGTACAGCTCGTGAGTCAGCCCTGCACGCGAGGTGGACTCGCGGCCGCCGTGGAAGCGTCTGAAAGGCGATAACCTGGTCCGAAAGCGGTTCGACGGACTTCTGATCGCAGATATGTCCCCTCCGCACGTTGATTCGTGCTGCGTAAGGGACAATCGTGGGCAACGTCCGTCTTGCTGCTCGAGCGCTCGATGAGGGCACTCGCAGTGGCTTCTCAGTGATCGAGGACGCGCTGGAGAATTACCTGGTGGTCGAGGGTGCAGGGCGGCCCGGTCCAGGGGAGCGCCGATCCTGGCGCGGTAGCCTGCCAGTTCTCGCTCGGGATCTCGCCGACGCGGGGCTTTCCGACGTTGAAGTCATCCTTGAGTACCGGCTTCCTCTGTCCAGCAAGCGCGCCGACGCGATCCTCGCCGGCATCCATCCCAAGACCGGACGCCCCAGCTACGTCGTCGTCGAGCTTAAGCAGTGGAGCGCGGCTACGCGCTGGGAGGACAGTGACACCCTCGTAGACGTAACGGCGGCGCCCTACCGGCCCTCGCTGCACCCGGGGCTGCAGGTGGCCGGCTATGGCGACTATCTGCGCGATTTTGTGCGCGTGCTGGCCGACGAACCGGATCCGCTTGCCGGGGTCGCGTACCTGCACAACGCCACGGACGGCACGGTCGCCGATCTGTGGGGGCGTCCCCAGACACCTCTCAGCCGCGTCTTTACAGGACAGCGACGGGGTGACTTCATCGAGTTCCTCCGCTCGCGGCTCGCACCCGAGTCGGGACGCAGCGCAGCCGACGTTCTGCTCTCATCCTCGATCGCTCCCTCCAAGCAGCTGCTCAGCGTCGCGGCAAAGGAGATCCAGGAACGCGAGCAGTTCACCCTGCTGGATGAGCAGCGCGTGGCGTATGAACTCGTCCCGCGCGCCGTGGAGAGAGCACGACGGGCCGACCAGAAGAATGTCGTCGTCGTGACGGGCGCGCCCGGGAGTGGCAAGAGCGTTATCGCACTGTCGTTGCTTGGTGAGCTCGCCCGGCAAGGCCGCACTGTCCTGCACGCGACAGGGTCCAAGTCGTTTACGCAGACGATGCGTGAGGTCGCCGGCAAGGGTTCGATTCGCACGAAGAGCCTTTTCAAGTACTTCAACTCCTTCATGGAGGCCGAGCCAAACGACCTCGACGTGGTCGTCCTCGACGAGGCCCACCGGATCCGTGAGAAGTCGGTGAACCGATACACGCCCAAGCAGATCCGGGAACGCGCCCGCCCCCAGGTGGAGGAACTGCTCGACGTCGCGCGGGTGCCGGTCTTCCTGCTGGATGAACACCAAGTGGTGCGGCCCGGGGAGATGGGGACCGTTGCGGACATCAAGGCGCATGCAGCTGCCCGTGGCATCCCCGTCACGCAGGTCGATCTCAATGGGCAGTTTCGGTCGGGTGGTAGCGACAAGTACCTCGAGTGGGTGCACGTGCTCCTCGGGCTCCGGAATGAAGTGGCCACTGACGGCGAGAGCACGCCGCCTGTCTGGCGCGACGAGCCCACGTTCTCGGTGGACGTCGTCGACTCGGTTGGAGAACTTGAGGCACGGCTGCGCGCCCATTTCCATGCGGGCGAGAACGCCCGGATGACGGCCGGCTACTGCTGGCCGTGGAGCAACCCCAACAAGGATGGGTCGCTGGTTCCAGACGTGCAGATCGGTTCGTGGTCGAAGCCGTGGAACGTCAAGAGTGATCGGGCGATCGGTGGCGCGCCGCCGTCCTGGTTGTGGGCATACGACCCCGCCGGCTTTGAGCAGGTCGGGTGCGTGTACACCGCGCAGGGCTTCGAGTACTCGTGGAACGGGGTCATCATCGGTCCGGACTTGGTGTGGCGGGACGACCGATGGGTCTCGCGACGCGAGTTCAACAGAGATCCGGATTTTAGGTCGCGCAAGACAGTTGACGACGCCACTTTCGACCGTCTCGTTCGGCACGTATACAAGGTGTTGATGACGCGCGGCCTGCGAGGGACCCTGCTTTACTCGACCGACGAGGAGACCCAGGCGATGCTCCGGTCTGTAACCAATCCCTAAGCTGGAATCGGGCCTTGCCCGCCCGCGCGCGACGACGGCGGAGCGAGGATCGCCGTCGCCGCAGTGCCGCGATCGAGCATGGCCTTGCGGTTGACAACGGCGACCACGACGGCCGTCGCGACGAACAGCCACATGTCCCAGGGTTGGGCGTCGGGCCAGACGGGGTTGTTCATCTGCGCGTGGAACAGGAAGGCGACCAGCAGGCTGCCCCGGGCGGTGTTGAACATGGGCGTAAGGATGACGCTGATCGCGACGACGCCGAAGAAGAACGGCCAGAAGTCCCAGGCAGACTGCTTGTCCCGCTCAGTAGGAACGACGGGGTGTGCCAGAAGGCAACAGCGAGGCCGAGCAGCAGGCTCGCCCACAGCGGGGCCAGCCGTCGCTGGAGCAGCGGCAGCGGCAGCGGCAGCGCCAGCCCGCGCCAGCCGAGCTCCTCGATGGGACCGATGAGCAGCATCGGCAGCAGGGCGGGCAGCACGGTGTACCAGGGCGTGAAGGGGAACGGGTCGGTCAGGATGCCGTTGACCGCGGCGCCGGCGTAGAACACCGCGGGCATGCCGACGACCAGCAGCACCCACCACGCCTGCGACATCCGCCACAGCACGAAGCGGCGGAAGAACGGCCCTAGTCCGCGCAGTCCGTAGTGACGGGTCACCATGAACACGCCCACCATGCAAGGGGAGTAGACCATGAAGATGAAGACCGGGTTGGTGTACGCCATCGGCCAGAGGACGGCGTCGACCTGCTCCTGGAAGAACACGTAGAACATGCCCGCACCCCAGGACAGCCCGAAGGTCGCGAGGAAGTAGGTCCCCAGCGAGCGGACCGTCAGTTCTTTTCGCCGCGCAGTCGGGGCGCTGCTTCGCTCGGGGACTTGGATGGTCATGTCTGCCTTCGTCACGGCTCAGCGGGGGACGACGTCGTCGACCGCCAGGCGGATGAATGCGCCCTGGCCGCGTAGTCGTCGCCGAATCCGGCCACGAGCCGCGTGGGTACGGTGAACCCGGTGAAAGTCGCTCCGAGTGGGCGCGCGATGTCGTCCCGGTCGGACCGGGCGGCGTGAGTCACGGCTGGGAGCGGCTTGGTCGCCGTGGTCATCGCTCCTCCGCTCGCCGGTTGCCTCCCCGTGCCCTCGGGCGGCATCCGGGCGCAACGGGCGAACGTCCCGCGCCTCTCCGGCCGAACAGGGGGAGGGCGGCCTGCGGGACGTCTCGGCGCCGGTCGCGAAGCTCGGCGCGCTCGCCGCCCGGCGGCCGACAGCCTAGAGAAGCTCGGCGCGCAGCGTCTCCGGCGACTTCGGGGACAGCAGCCCCGGCGGCACGTCGAGGACCGTCCGGGCGCCCACCTCGCCTCGGGCGTTGAGCCGGTACGTGGCCCGGGCGAAGGCGACGAGCACGCTGGCGGTGAACTCTGGGTTGCTCTCCAGCTGCAGGCGGTACTCCACCACCTGCGCGTGGCCGCCGCCGGTGGTGCCGGAGCGGATGACGAAGCCCCCGTGAGGCATCGCGCCGTGGTCGCGCTCGAGCTCCTCCGCGCTGATGACACGCACCTCGGTGTCGTAGTCGGCGAAGTAGTCCGGCATCGTGACGATGGCCTGCTCCACGGCGGCGGCGTCGGCCCCCTCCCCGAGCACGACGTAGCACTCGCGCCGGTGCTTCTCGCGCGTGGTCAGCACGGGGCGCCGGCCGCTGCGGACGGCGTCGATCGCCGCGGGGGAGGGGACGGTGTACTGCACGCCGCCGGCGACGCCGGGCACCCGGCGAAGCGCGTCGGAGTGGCCCTGGCTCAGGCCCTTGCCCCAGAAGGTGTACGTGTCCCCGTCCGGCAGCAACGCCTCGCCGTACAGGCGGTTGAGGGAGAACATGCCAGGGTCCCAGCCGGTCGAGATCAGCGCCGTCGTCCCGCCCGCGCGAGCCGGCCCGTCCACCGCGGCGAAGTACTCCGGGATGCGGGCGTGGGTGTCGAAGCTGTCGACGGTGTTGAAGTGTGCCGCCAGCGCCGGGCCCTGCTCGGGCAGGTCGTCCTTGGACCCTCCGCACAGGATGAGCACGTCGATGTCGCCGCGCCGGTCGGCCAGGCCGTCGAGGGGCAGTACGGGTGTGCCGGGGTCGGGCGCGTCGAGCTCGGCCGGTGCGCGACGGCTGAAGATTCCCACAAGCTCCATGTCCGGGTTCTGCCGGACCGCAAGCGCGACGCCGCGTCCCAGGTTGCCGTACCCGACGATGCCGATCCGGATGTTCTCGCTCACTGCCGCGCCTCTCCCTGCTCCTCGAATGCCGTGCCCCTGGACCGTAGTTCCGGTCGGCGCGAGCTGCGGTACGCGACCACCTGTCGGAGGCGCTGGGCCTACGCAGGTCCGCCGGCGAGTTCGCCTCGGGCAGGAGCGGCCGGGCGAGCAGCGTCGGCCGCGGCCCCCATCAGCCCCCAGGGGAGCTGCGACCCTGGGGCTGACGTCGACGTCGATCTCGAGCCCGGTCAGCAGGGCTCCGGCGAACGACTCCTTCGTCAGCGGGATCTACCGGAGCCGCCACGCTCGGAGGTACGGCGGACGGCGAAGTTAGGTGGTATGGAAGTATGACGCCCGTCTAGAGTCGGGATCGTGGCGCTCAGCATCAAGGACCCCGAAGCGGACAGGTTGGCGCGGGAGATTGCGGCGCGGACCGGTTAGTCGCTCAACGGTGCCGTGGTGACGGCGCTCCGGGAGCGGCTGGACAGACTGAGCAGGACGAGGAAGTCCCTGCCGCTCGCCGCAGAGCTGGCGACCATCCGCCGCCGCTGCGCCGCCCTGCCGGTGCTCGACGGCCGGACGCCGGAGGAGATCCTCGGCTACGACGTGCATGGCCTGCCGCGCTGATGGCGATCGAGACCTCCGCCCTGGTCGCGATGCTGAGCGACGAGCCCGAGGCGGAGGCATTCGAGGCTGCTGTCGAAGCCGGCTCGGTGCGAGTGATGTCCACCGCATCGTTCCTCGAGACCGCAATCGTGGTCGAAAGTCGCTTCGGCGAGCTTGGCGGACGCGAGCTCGATCTGTGGATGCACCGCGCCGAGGTCGAACTCGTGCCGGTCGACGCCGAGCAGGCCCAGCTCGCCCGAGCCGCGTACCGGCGCTACGCCAGGGGCCGCCACCCTGCCGGCCTGAACTTCGGCGACTGCTTCGCCTACGCACTCACCGCCGTCACCGGTGAGCCGCTGCTCTTCAAAGGAAAAGACTTCTCCGCGACCGACGTCCACTCGGTCATGGCTCACCCGACCTGACCGGGCGTTGATCTGCACGGCCCCTCGCCCTCGCGGCGGGCGCGTTGACGTGGCCGCTTATGCCGCGGCGGGCGCTCCTGTTTGCGGCCTCGTGGACGTGATGACCTGCGCCCATGGACACCGCCGGCCATTCCCCGGAAGGCCTACGGCGGTTGTCACACCCGCGAACTAGAGTCGCGGGCGTGAGCATGCTCCGCACGGCGCTGACCGCTCAGCGGCTCTCCGAGGCGAGCCCGGCCTGGTCCCTGCTGCGCGCGCCCAGCACGCCGGCCCTATCGTCGCGATCCTCGGCGCCCACCTTGCGGGCGAGGACAGGCGGCTGCCGGCACCGGTGCTGTTCGAACGCGTCGGGGAGGACCTCGCGACCCTCCGGGACCACGGGTTCGACCTGCCGCGCACGACTGGCCGAGCAGCCTGGCGGCACTGCGGGCGCGCGTGAGCTCATTGCCGCAGTAGCGCCGGCGGGCGCGACCTCGCCCGGTCAGCCGCCCGGCGTCGCCGCCACCGGAACGGGCCGTTGACGTCCACGTCGATCTCGAGCCCGGTCAGCCGGGCGCCGGCGAAGGCCTCCTTCGTCAGCGGGATCTGCCGGTGCTGCCACGCCCGGAGGCAAGACCAGCACCGGCTCGCTACGGCGGTGGGTCGGCCACGGACGGCGGCGCGCCGAGCGTGAGCCCCGCGGACTCGGACATCTGGCTCGTCGAGTCGGCCGGCCCCGGCGCCCCGGGCGGCGGTGACCGACCTCGCGACCGGCCGCTGGGTCATGGTCATGATGAACCCCGACGGCACCGCCGGACTCGCCGTGGCCATCGACGCCGGCGCGACCGTGCCATGGCTGCCGAGCCGCGCGAGCCCGTGCCGTCGACGGCCTGCGCGACCGTCGACGGCGGACCGCGCCAGGTGCGGGCGAGGCTACTTCGCCTGTTCGTCGGGCTGGTGGATCCCGAAGACGTTCCCCTCGGTGTCGAGGTAGTACCCCTGCCAGGCCATGCCAGGCAGCGCGTGCTTGCCGAGCGCTTCCGTGCCGCCCGCCTTGAGGATCGCGGCCTCGGTGGTGTCGTAGTCGTCGACGCCGACGGTCAGCACCGCCCCCATCACCGGTTGGCCGGGGGCCGGAGCCTCGCCCTGGCGCCGCATGATGGCCCCGTCGATACCCGGCTGTTCCTCGCCGGTCCTGACGCCGATGTACGGCGTCCCGGCGTACTCGCTCCAGTCCTCAAAGGCCCAGCCGAACGCGGCGCCGTAGAACGCCTGGGCGCGAGCGACGTCGCTCGCGTGGATCTCGAAGTGCACGGGACGGGGCATGGCTTCTCCTTGTGAACGGCGTGCAGTGCCCGCCTTCGGGTCAAGGCGGCTGCCTCCGGCAGACTAAGGGATCGCGCGGCGTGCCGGTGGTAGGACGCCCACCCCGAAGGATCGCCGGAGATTCCCATGGCACCCGGGCCCACCGGCGCGCGCACCAGGGCCAGAGAGCGGCGCGACCTGGCGATTCGACGCGCGATCGCCGACCGGCCCGAGGCGGTCTGGGCCACCCTCACAGACCCCGACCGCACGGCCATCTGGTTCGGCCCGTGGACGGGGACGCCGGGCGCCGGCAACACCGTGCAGGTGGGGTTCACGCACGAGGAGGGCGAGGCCACCACCGACGTCGGGATCCTGCGTGCGAGGCACCGCGTCGCCCGACGTGCGTACGGATGAGGCCGCCGGCGGCTGGCGCTTCGAGGTGACCGTGCCGCCGTCCGACGGCGGCACGGTGCTCCAGCTCGTCCACCACCTCACCGGTGATGCGGACCCGCGCGAGGTGGGCCCGGGCTGGGAGTACTACCTGGACAACCTCGCCGCGCGCCACGGGCGCCCGCTCGTGAGCTTCGACGACTACTACGCGGCCCAGCGGGAGTATGACGCGTCGCTCGCCTGAGCGCGCCGCGGCTTCGGCCGCCTCGTTGTGCGCCGCTCGTCCATCCCGGAGACGGCGGCCGGACCGCACGGCCGGAGTGGCTGGAGGACGGGGCCGGTGACCGGGCGGGAGCTGCGTTTGATTTCGGGGCGGCTGATAGGCGCCGACGTCGTGCCTGCGGTATGCGCGATACCGGTGGCCCTCGCTGGCCTGCGATCGCCTCGGATGAGTCAGACCGGCTCGAGGGTGCGCCCGACTTCGAGGGCCGCGTCAATCAGCCCCTCGGCGACATCGATGGTCTGACGGTCGCGGATACGGCACTCGACGCCGAATCGCGCGTGAGCCGAGAGCGTTGCGATATCCCGGAGATGACCGGGAATCTGTGGTCCGGCAAGGCGCACGGAGACCTTGCCGGACCAATGCACATAGGCGATGGCGGAGGATTGGCCGTCGACCGTGAGGTCGTGGACGCGTAGATAATCCGTCGGGGTTCCGTCACGACGCTTCCCGGGGAGGAAGACGACCTCCTCGCCGTCATATCGATCGATGAGCTCGCGCAGGAGGGCCGCGATCGGTCGGGCGTGCTGATCGATCAGCTCACGGACGGATGCCGCCGCAGGTTCTGTCATCGAAGGAATCGGGTGAGTGTCTGCAATCCGCGGCTGGAGGGTTTGAGTCACTGGCCCCGCTTCCGCTCGTGGCCAAGGAGATTTGAACGGCGCGCCGGGCGCGTGGGCAGGCTCCTCGCTCAGCACATCCACCACCTCGATCCCGGCCTCCGTGTAGCGGTCCCATCCTCGGCCGTCGCCGAGACGGCCATGTTCTTCGACCGTCACGACACAGCCCACGCCGTAGGTGTCCAGAAATGCCCAAAGATCGCCCTCTGACCATGCGGTGCGCGCGAGCAGCTGGTCGATCAACCAGGCACGCGGCCACACGTGCTCGTGATGAACATCGGCTGTGCGCCAGACTTCCATCGCCGCTCTCGACCGGTACCTGATGTGGTACTTCGAATACGGCGAAACGCCGGTCGCCTCGGTCCATTTCCACAACGCGATGGTGAGCATGTGGCGGCGGTGGGCGACGGACACCTGGCTGGGGAGCTCAAGCAGATGTCGGACGATCGCGTAGGCGCTAATCCGTCGTCCTCCCATCCCGGGGTCCGGCAGGTAGGGCCTGTCCAGCGCGATAGCGGTGTTCGTCGGCATCGGCGGCTTTCTCATCTCGGTGTCTTGTCTCGCAATCGCGACATCGGTGGCGATTCCCGAGCAGTTGGAGCCTACGGAGGTTCTCGGGCCCTAACCTGCGTATCAGCAGCCAACCGAAGGAGCTCACGTTGCCGAAGCATCGCGTCTTTATCAGCCACAGCAGCACGGACGCGGAAGTAGCCCTGTCCACGGCCCAGGCACTCGAGGCATCCGGCGTGCCGGCTTGGGTCGCGCCGCGAGATGTCCCAGCAGGCGCGGACTTCATGACCTCGATCATGCACGCCATCGGTGCATGCGACGCGCTCGCCGTGATCCTCTCTCCCGACGCCGTGGCGTCCCCTCACGTGCTGCGGGAGGTCACCGTAGCGGTCGCGAATCACCGCCCACTGTTCGTGTTTGCGACCGACCGATCGACGGTGAACTACGCATCGCTGCCACCGAACTGGCAGTTCATGCTCGCCGTCGCCCAGATCGCTCCTCTCACGAGCGCGCAATTGGCTGCCGGCGTCATGGCGGCGGCGCTTCCAGGAGCCCGCACGTCGTTGCCGGGAGCGGGGCCCGCAGCGACGAGCGAGGTTCCGTCCACCGGCCAACCCGATCAGAACGTGTTCGCCAGCGTCGCTGGCGACGCGGCGGCGGCCGCCGCACGTGCGGTCGACCAGCGTCTGACCTTGGCAGAGTCCCTCAAGGAGCTCCGGGCCGCACCGGCGATCGCGGAGCTTCTCGGCACGCTCGCCGTCAGAGCGACCATGCATCACCGATATCTGGCCTCAGCCAAGTACCTGACGCTGCACCCACAGCGCGGTGGCCCGGTGAGCGCCTACGTGAAGCGGTCGTCCATCTCCATCCCCATGTGGGAAGCCGACGCGGCGGTGCTGATGTCGGAGGGCATCGGCGAGCTCGAGCGGAAGCAAGGGCGGCGTCACTACGTCCGGGTGCGCGCAGAGGACCTGGGCACCGACGTTCAGCGTGATCGGGTGGAGGATGCGATTTCCCGGGCCCTCGCCAGTCAGGAGAACTGAGGAATGACTTCCGGGCGCGGGCGGGGCTCGACTCGGACGGTCGTCAGGCGCCGTTGGCCCTTCATCTTGGCGGTGGCGACATTCGTCGTCGTCACCGGTCTCATCGCTGCGGCCAACGGACTGGTCGCCGGCGCGTTACCGGCTGCGGTCGCGCTCGCCTATGGGGGCACGATCGCGATCACGCTCGCCACGTACCGCCATCTCGCTCGGGGATCGGAACGGCACCTGTCGGTACTCGCCGCCGGCCTCGGCGTCGCCGGAACGACGATCCTCGCCGCCGGAGCGTACTGGCACTGCTCTGCGGGACAGCTGCCGGTGCTCACCCAGACCGTATGGATCGCTCAGCTCTTCCTCGGTGCCCCGGAGAATCCGTTCGGTAGCGCACCGGGCTGCCCCGCCCAGCAGCCCTTGGCCCTGCTCCTGGCGAGGAGCCTCGCGCTCGGCGTGGTGTTCCTGGGCGCTGCCAAACTCGTCCTTTCCCTCTCACGCCGGTACGTGACGAGCATGCGCATCCGATCCGCCCAGGACCTGGTCCTTGTCCTCGGCGCGGAGAGCGCCGGCGACTACGTCAGCGCCGTGGGCCGGGCAACCGGTCCGGGTACGACGACCGCCGCCGTCATCGACCAGCCGCCGACCGGGCTGTTAGAGCGCTCGCAGGAAGTACTAGCCATTGACGGAGCCGTTGACGATCCGTCGTTCCTTGAGCGGCTGCTGCCGCTACGTGGAGCGTCACGGATCTCGTCGGTCCATTTGGTGGACCCAGACCCGGAGACAAACCTCCGCCGACTGGACGTGCTCCGCACCATCGTCACGCCTCCTCGCCGAGGTGAGGCGCTGCGCGGAGTCGTGCGGATCGACGACCCGTGGGCGGCGGAGGAGTGGCGCCGCGGAGCGCTCTCTGACGACGGCTGGGTAGTGGACAGTCTCAGCACGTACGAGGTCACGGCGCGCGCCCTGCTCAGGCAGACGGCTGGCGCAGATCACGACCACATCGTCGTGAGTGGTTCGGGTCCGCTCGCGCTCGCACTTTGCGCCGCAGCGGCGCAGGCGATGCGCGAACGCAAGGCCATCCGCGACCTCGTCACTGACGATTACGCGGACGAGGGGACGACGACCGACACGGCGCGGTTGACGGTGCTTGGCCCTCAAGCGGGCGACCTTACCGATAACCACGCGGTTCATCAGCGACGCTATGGCAACTCGTCCGAGACGCTGGTTGTCATGGAGACACCCGTCACCCGCGCGAGCGTGGAGCGGGCGGTCTCCGGGGCGCGGTCACCGGTCGTGATCTTCACCGAGGAGGCAGGGACGCTCCCCGCCGAGCTGGGCGCCCGGTATCCGTGGGCCATCTACGCCTACAGCTCCGCGGCCACTGGAATCGCCAAGCGGGCACTCGTGGGGCAGGTTCGATACTTCGGACTTGCCTTGTGGCACGACGACGCTGATGCCTCCGACACCTGGGCGCGGCTCGCGGAGCGGGCGCACAAGCTGTACTTAGCTCGGTACGGGGTTGGCCACTCGACGGCCGCTCGGCCGTGGGCGGAGCTGAGCCCCTTCTACCGCGGGAGCAACATCCGTCAAGTCACCACCGTGCTGGGCGGCGCCGCCAAGGTGGGGATCTCGTGGGGGCCAGTCCAGGAAGGCCCGGCCGGGGTTGCCGTCGTGACGCCTGAGCAGATCCGTGCGCTGGCGGAGACAGAGCACGAGTCCTGGTGCTCGTACTACTTACGGCACGGCTGGAAGGCGGCAATGCACCGTGACGACGCCATGCGCACGCACCCCGCACTCGTGCCTTGGTCGGAACTTCCGCCGGAGGCCAGAGACAAGGCCGAGAAGGGCGTCCGTGACGCACTCGTCATGTTGGACGCCTTCGGCTACCGGCCGCACCAGGCTGCCGCGGGGCCATGGCGCCGGTTCGTCCGAAGCGGCCGGGTGAAGGCTCAGCGACAGTCGACCGACTTCGCATGGCGGACGGACGACGGGCAGCGACTTCAGGGCCGCGCGGGGGATTGGTTGGTCACGGGGCCTGACGGGCGGCAGTGGTCCATCACCGACGTAAAGCTGCGCGCGACGTACACGTACGTCGAGGGCGAGACCTGGGCGCGCGTCGGCTCCGTTCTCGCGCGACCGGCCTTTGCTGGTGAGCGGATCGAGACTCTCGAGGGCGGGTACGTCGCCGTCGCGGGCGACTGGGTCGTACAGGATGACGACGGTGCGCAGTGGGCAGTCCCGGCCGAGTACTTCGCCATCAACTATGTGGAGGTGCCGGCGGAGCCTGCGAAGACGGGGTGAAGGCCACGCCGACCGACACCAGACAATCGCACCACGGCATGCGACGTGGACGTGACTACCGGTCGCCAGCCGCGCCGCCGGGGCGACAACCAGGGACCGTGAAGTGGTTCTGGTGGCCGCCGGGGTACCAGGATCAGCGAGCGAGGTAGCCGCCGTCCACCGGGATGTAGGAGCCCGTGAGGACGTCTCGGTCCAGGACTGCACCGAGTTCGTCCGTGACGGTGCCACGTACTCGGTGTTCCTGCCCGTCGCCCGTCGACCGGCCTGACGGGCGGTCCGCGCGGCGGGGAGGTGGGCCGATTACGGCTTCAGCGCCGCCCGACGTCGAGCAGCTCGATCCTCACCCGAGCGGTGTCGCCCGCCTGGATCCCCTCGGCGCGCCGCACCGCCTTCTTGATCGGCAGCACATAGGTGCGCTCCGCCTTGCTCGGGAAGATCGATGTCCGCCACACCGTGGCACCCACCGTGACCTCAACCCGCACCGAGCCGAAGCCGTGCGAGAACGGCGCGGTGAGCTCGTCGACCTCGTCGGCGATGTCTGTGGGGACGGAGACGAACATCCACGTGTCGGCCTGGCGGGCGTCCCACACCCACAGCGGCGCGTCGAACTCGTAGGTCACCCCGGCATGCTGGCGCGCGCGCCGGCGCAGGTCAACGCGGTCCCGGGCCGCGACCGGAGCGGTCGGGTGCCCGCGCTCCCGCCACAACAATTCTGGACACCCAGCTGCCAACCTTCGCTAACTTGGCGGCGACGTCCGATCCGAGGAGATGCCATGAGGGTTGTGCTCGCCGGGGCGACCGGCGCCATCGGTCGGCCGCTCACGCGGCGGCTGCGCGCCGCGGGGCACGCGGTCGTCGGACTCACGCGGCACGCGGACGGTGTGCGCTGGCTGCGGGAGGTCGGCGCCGAGGGGATCGTCGCCGACGTCCTCGACCGCGACGCGCTCCTGCGCGCGCTGGCCGGCGTGCGGGCCGACGCCGTCATCCACGAGGGCACGGCGCTTCGCAAGACGCCGACCCGGCACCGCGACCTCTACCCGACGGACCGCCTGCGCACGCGCGGCACGGCCAACCTGCTCGCCGCCGCCCGTGGGGTGGGTGCCCGCCGGTTCGTCACCCAGTCGTTCCTGTACGTCTACGGCTTCGTCGACCACGGCGAGCGGGCGCTGACCGAGGACGAGCCGTTCAGCCCCGGCGGGGGTGATCGCTTCGACGTCCACGCGGCCGCCATGCAGGCCAACGAGCGGCACGTGCTCGACGCCGCGGGCCTCGACGGCGTGGCGCTCCGGTACGGGTTCTTCTACGGGCCCGAGTCCGGGACCTACGGGCTCCTCGACCTCGCCGCGAGGCGCCGCATGCCCGCGCCACGGCGGGGGACCATGATGTCCGCCGTCCACGTCGACGACGCCGCGGCCGCCACGGTCGCGGCCCTCGAGCAAGGCCGGGCGGGGCACGCGTACAACGTCGCCGACGACCACCCGCTGTCCTGGACGGAGTACCTCGACGCCTTCGCCGAGGCCGCCGGCGCGCCGCGCCCGTGGCGGGTGCCGAACGCCGCGTTCCTCGTCTCGCCCTACCTCGGTGCGCTCATGACGCGGGCGAGCATCCGGCTCGTCACCGCCAAGGCCAAGCGCGAGCTCGACTGGGCGCCGGCGTACCCGAGCGCCCGGGATGGCCTGGCCGCCGTCGCGCAGACGTGGCGGGGCGAGCGGCACTGACGGCCGCGCCGTCCCGCACGCGGGTCCGCAGGTCGGGACCGAACCCGCCCCGGCGGCTGATGCCGGGTGAGGTCGTGACGTTCGAGTCGGGTCGGTTCCCGTGGGACCGTGGCTACTCGGTGCCCGCCTGGCGCCAGCCCCGGCCCGGGACGTTCCGGGTATGGCGAGCGCGGTCCCGGGTCTCGGTAGGACCGACATGTCCGTGCCGGCCGGCCGATGGCATTGGGGACGCCGGTAGCCCGCGCTCACGTCGTCCGCCAGCGGGCGAGCACCGCCGCTACCCCCGCCCGGACGCGCTCGCGGGCCTCGTCGCGAGGGACGCCGGCCATGAGCAGCTCATCGTACGGAGTGTCCTCGTGGCGGACGGAGGCCGTGACCGCCAGCTCGACGGCGTGGGAGTCCAGGTGCTGGCCCGTGGCGGTCCGACCGGAACGGCCAACGCCCCGGGCGCTGGCACGGGCGGCGACCGCGGCAGCGCGCTCGGGCGGACATCCCGGGAACACCCGTCTGATCTCCTCGGCCAGCCGGTCGGTGAGCTGGCTGTCGGCGTCGCGCCGCCGCTCCTCGTCACGGTCACGGCGGCGGACGCGCGCCTCGGCATCGGCGAGGCAGGACGCCTCGGCCTCAACCAGCGCCCGCTCCTCGACGAGGACTCCCTGGCGCTCGTAGCGCCGGCGGGAGCGGCTGAAACGCACCACCACCGCCGACAGGCGGCTCGCCTTCCTTGCCCGGCGCGTGAGCATGGCGTCGCCCGCGGGCAGGTAGGTCAGGTGTTCGAGGTCGGCGCAGACCAGGCAGAGCGGGGCGTCGTCCTCCATCAGCAGCAGGTCGCCCGTGCCGCCGCACCCCGCGCAGGTCCAGTCTCCGAGCGGAGAGATGATGACGAGATCCGGCGGGCGGCTGGCCTTCTCCTGGAGACGCGCCCGTTTGGCCTCCGACAGGGCCGGAGAGACCCAGTGCGTGCGGTACGCCAGCTCTACGTCCGGCTCGCCACTGGCGGAGAACTGCAGGTCCCTGCGGTCGCGGGTGCGTGCCACGTAGGCCGTCTCGCTCGGCTGCAGCCCCTCCTCACGGGCCCAACGCCGCAACGCCGCCATCGCCGTCGAGACCTTGCCCGAGCCTGCTTGCACCACCCCTTCGAGATGGGGCACGCGTCCCTGCCGCCAGTGGTCCCGGTGCACGGGCTGCAGCCAGCCCATGCCGACGAGCACATCGATCGGCGCGACGTAGCCCTGCTCACGCAACTGCGCCTCGGCCGCGCGGACGACCCGCTCCTCGATCGACGCCATGCTGCTCCCTATCGCCGGGCCGCGAGGTCCGGCGCCGCCGCAGCGCCCAACGGGGTCACCGCTACCTCCCCGCCCCGCTGAACCGTCAACCCGTAGGCATCGGTGGTCGTCTCCACGCCGGTGACCTCGACGGCGCCGAGATCGGCGAGCACCTGGCAGATCCTCCGTACGTCGCTGTCGAGGACACGACGGTGCTGGAGCAGTTGCTCCTCGTCGAGGTCGTCGAGCACGAACGACGCCTCGACCAGCTGCCACAGCCGCTCCTGGAGGTCGACGAGCGGAACGGGTTGGCCGACGACCAGCAGGTGGGCCACCAGGCCGGGGACTTCGCCGTCAACGAGCTCCTTCCAGTAGGGGTCCATCCAGGTCGCGTGGGCATAGCGGTGCTGGAGGACGCCGAGGTCGAGCAGTCCCCTGAGGGTGGTCCGCCAGTCGGCGAGCGGGTCGCGTCCGAGTTGCGTTCCGTGCTTCGTCGCCGACACGGCGCCCTTGCGCACCTTGACGAACCCGGCCTGGCGGGCGAGGCGGAAGGTGAAATCGACCCCCGGGAGCTCCACCGTGCTCTTGGTCTTGAACACGCGGTCGCCGATCTGCTCGTCGAGGCGGTCGTCGGTACCGAGCAGGCCGATCAGCTCCCTGCCGGCCGCCATCGTCAGGTTGCCGGTGGCGGTGAGCTTGCGACCGCCGCCCGCCCACCCGGTGAACACCCGGAGGCGGTCGAGCAGCTCGACGCCCTCGGCCGCCGCGCTCAACGCCGGTTGTGCGGCGGCGGGCACCTCCAGCCCGCCCAGGTGTGACGGGTGCGGGAAGCCCGGCAGGAGGAAGGCCGTGGGGGCCCGATCGGCATCGAAGGCCTGGCGGGTCGCGTCGAGGTCGAACCGCTCCGGAGTCCAGCTGCCGAGCCACGTGCGCACGTTCTCGTCGTCATCCTTGCCACGGACGACGGCGACGCACTCCTCGTAGCCGGAGACGCCGCCGCAGTCCTCGGGCGGGAAGGCCAGGGCGCCGCCGACCAGGCGGCGGTGGTAGACCTCGTCGGACTCCACGAGGGCCTCGCGCCGGACGGTGTGCCGCCAGTGGTCGCCGAAGTCGTACACGTAGTGCAGCTCGGTCAGGTCCGCGCCGAGGACCGTGCTCAGCCAAACGGTGGAGGCATCGCGCACCGGCGCGTCGCTCTCGTCGCCTGGCAACCCGGCCAGGGGCACCCCGGACGTGGCCGAGAACTCGAAGAGGTGGCGGTCCTCCCACCCGCACGCGTCCTGGATCGCCCGGTGCAGGTGAGCGAGCGTCGCCTCGGCGTCGATGAGGAAGCGTCGCCACGGTGGGGTGTCCACGTGGTCCAGCGTCACAGTGAGGTCGTAGTAGCGGCGCACGTGACGCAGGATAGGTCGACCAGTGCGTGGCGACGACCGTCCAGCGTCGACTCTGCACGCCGTGGCCCTTGCCGTGCCGCCGTCGACGGCGACCCGGAGGGTGACGACATGCCGGGTTGCCACGCCGGTGCGCCACGGGATCACTCAGCCAGCATCTCCGGGCTCGCGAGGAACTCATCCAGCGTCTCCAGGAACGCCGCACCGGGTGCGCCGTCGACCGCCTGGTGGTCGATGGTCAGGCTGAGCGTGACCACCTTGCGCCAGAGAAGCCCGTCGCCGTCGCGGGCGGGCTGGTCGACGATCCGGCCCACGCCCAGGATGGCCACCTCCGGCGGGTTGATGATCGGGGTGAAAGCGTCGATGCCCTGGCCGCCGAGCGACGTGACCGTGAAGGTCGAGCCGGTGACGTCCTCGGCGCCGAAGGTGCCGGCGCGCACCTTCGCCACCAGGGCAGCGGACTCCTCGGCGATCCGGGCCAGCGGCGCGGCGTCCGCGTGCCGGATGACGGGTACGACGAGGCCGTCTGGCACGGCGGTGGCGACGCCGACGTGGATGTCGGGCAGCAGGTGGATCCGGTCGCCGTCGATCGTGGCATTCAGCCCCGGGTGCTCGCGCAGCGCCAGGGCGGCGGCCTTGACCACGAAGTCGGTGTAGGTCGGCCTCGCCTCCAGCGTCTCGCGATACTCGACCAGGTCGGTGACGTCCGCCGTCGTGACGAGCGTGAGCTGCGCCGTCGACTGCAACGAGCTGCGCATGCGCCGGGCGATCGTGCCGCGCATGCCCGTCAGCGCGATGGTGGTCCCGTCGCCGGGAGCGGGAGCGGGAGCGGGAGCGGGAGTCGTGGCGTCAGCGGTCGCGGCGGAGGAAGCGGCGGCCCGCTCGACGTCCTCCACCCCGATCCGCCCGCCAGGCCCGGTGCCCGTCACGATGGCCAGGTCCACGTCGAGCTGCTTCGCCCGCTGCCGGGCGCGCGGGACGACATTGCGCACTGTGCCGCCGGTCGGGGCCTCCGCCGCACCTCCCACGGCGGCGGCCGCCGGGACCAGGCCGCCGGCCGCCGTCGGGACCGGGCCGGGCTCCGCCGAGCCCTCGGGCGCCTCCGCCGCGGACGAGTCAGCGCCCTCGCCGTCGGCGGCGAGGATGGCCAGCACCTCCTGGACGGGCACCGTCGCGCCCTGGGGCACGACGATCCTCTGCAGGACCCCGGCGAAGGGGGCGACCAGGTCCTCGACGGTCTTGGCGGCTTCGATCTCGGCGAGCGCCTCACCCTCCTCGACGGCGTCGCCCTCCTGCTTGTACCACTCGACGATGGTCCCCTCGAGCATGCCCATGCCCCACATGGGCATCCGGATCTCCGTGGCCACGGCGCCTCCTCAGGCCATGACGCGCTGGGCGGCGGTGACGATCCGCTCGGCGCTGGGGTAGAGGGGCCGCTCGAGCTGGGCGCTGAACGGGATGTGTGTGTGCGGGGTCGTCACGCGGACGATGGGCGCCTGCAGGTCCCAGAAGCCTTCCTGTGCGACGACGGCGGAGACCTCGGAGGCCACCGAGCCCATCTCGTGCGCGGGGTCGGCGACGACGAGCCGGCCGGTCTTGGCCACCGACGCCAGGATGGTCTCGCGGTCCAGCGGCACAATCGAGCGCAGGTCGATGACCTCCGCCGAGACGCCGTCGCCGTCGAGCTGCTCGGCGGCCCGGACGGCGTGCGGCACCGCACCGGCGACGGCGACGATCGTCAGGTCCGTGCCCTCGCGGCGGACGGCCGCCTTGCCCAGCTCCACGATATAGTCCTCGTCCGGGATGTCCTCGCGGAGGCCGGCGAGGCCGAAGTCCTCGAAGGAGATCACCGGGTCGTCGTCCCGGATGGCCGCCTTGAGCATGCCCTTGGCGTCGAAGGGCGACGCGGGCGCGATGATCTTCAGCCCGGGGATGGACATGAAGGTCGAGTACGGGCGGTCGGAGTGCTGCGCGGCGTTGCCGGCGCCGTAGATCATCGGGGCGCGCAGCGTGATGGGCATCTTCGACTGGCCGCCGTAGAGATAGGTCGACTTGGCGATGATCGAGGCGATCTGGTCGAAGGCCACGTACAGGAAGGGCGCGATGAGCATGTCGACCACCGGCCGCATGCCGACCATCGCGGCGCCGGCACCCGCGCCGACGAACCCGGCCTCCGCGATGGGGGTGTTGCGCACCCGCTCGGTGCCGAACTCCTCCTTGAGCCCGCCGGTGGCGCCGAGCATGTTCCACCCGACGTCCTCGCCCATGATGAAGACCTTCTCGTCGCGGGCCATCTCCTCGTGCAGGGCCTCGTTGAGCGCCTGCAGGTAGGTCACGGTGTGCATCGTGTACTCCTCTCAGCCGGCGCTCAGCGCGCGATCGGGATGGGGTTGGTGAAGACGTTCGTGTAGGCCGCGTCCAGCGGCGGAGCGGCGCTCGAGCGCCCGAACTCGACGGCGGCGGCGATCTCGGCGGCGACCTCCTCGTCGATCTCCTTGAGCTCGATCGCGTCCCAGCCCCGCTCGGTGAGGGCGGCCCGGTAGAGCTCGAGCGGGTCGCGGTTGACCTTCCAGTCCTCGACCTCCTCGGCCGGGCGGTAGTTCTCGATCGGCAGCCCGATCGCGTGGTTCTCAAAGCGGTACGTCTTCGTCTCCACGAGCGACGGGCCCTGCCCGGCGCGGGCGCGGCGGACGGCGGCGTCGACGGCCTCGTAGACGGCGAGGACGTCCTGCCCGTCCACGGTGACGCCGGGCATGTTGTAGCCGGCGGCGCGGTCGGCGATGTGCTCGATCGCCACCGCGTCACGGGTGGCGGTCATCTCGCCGTAGCCGTTGTTCTCGCAGACGTAGACCACCGGCAGGGTCCACAGCGACGCGAGGTTGAGCGACTCGTGAAAGGTGCCCTCGGAGGAGGCGCCGTCGCCGAAGAAGCACAGGGTGACGCGGTCGTTGCCCTGCATCTTGGAGCCCAGCGCGGCGCCCGTGGCCACCGGCAGGCCGGAGCCGACGATCGACGTCTCACCGAGGGAGCCGATGCCGAAGTCGGACAGGTGCATCGACCCGCCCTTGCCGTGGTTGATGCCCGTCTCCTTGCCCATGAGCTCAGCGAGCAGCCGGTCGACCTTGGCGCCCTTGCCGATCGGGTGCCCGTGGGAGCGGTGCGTGCCGACCATGTAGTCGTCCGGGCGCAGCGCCATGCAGGAACCGACGATGGATGCCTCCTGCCCGGTGGACGTGTGGAAGGCGCCGTAGAGGTCGCCCTTGAGCAGGAGCTCCTTGGTGGTGTTCTCGAACTGCCGGATGCGGGTCATCCGGCGGTACATCTCGCGCAGCTGGTCGTCGTCGGTCATCGCACTTCCCCTCACCTTGGTGGTGCGGAGCGGGAGGACGGTTCCGCCGTCTGCCGCCGCTCCGTTGCGGTCGGATCGTTGACGTGCGGCCCGGTCGTGCCGGGCCATGTCGGGCAATGTCGAACCATGCGGGCCATGAACGGGAGTCAGCGGCGCCCTCCCGTGTTCCGGAACGGCAGCCGGATATCGGGTCGCAGGGGTCCGGCGCGCCCGGCGCGGGCCGCGCTGACGAGGACGCCGCTGCCGTAGGCGGCGTCCTCGACCAGGCGCAGGAGGGTGTACCGGAGCGGGTCGACGCCCGGACGGGTGGTGATCAGCTCGAGGATGATCGGTGCGAGCATGCTGACGGATGCGGCGGCGGCGACCCGGGAGCGCGGCGCGAGCGCCAGCGCCGCCCATCCCGCCGGCCACCACTCCCGCCGCAGCGCGTGCCCCACCGCGAGGGTGTCCGCGGCGAGGCCCTTGGCGATGATGCGCGCCGCCAGGTCCGGGCGGGCGCCGGTGCGGCGCAGCCGGTTGGCGAGCAGCCCCGTGGCGGCGGCCGCAACCGCCGTCGCGGCACCGGGCCGGTGCGCGAGGAGGAGCGCCACGGCCGCGACGTTCCAGGCGGACACCCGGGCGGGTGCGAGCCGGCCGGGGTGGCGGCGGTCGAGGGCCGCGGCGGACGTGCCGTACTCGTACCGGCGCCGCGCCCACTCCACCGGGCGCACCCGCGCCTCGTGCCCGACGTCGACGGCCGGGTCGTAGCGCACCAGCCAGCCGGCGTCGACCAGGCGCCACACCAGGTCGACGTCCTCGCCCACCCGCAGCGACGGCTCGAACGCCCCGCCGGCCAGCGCCTCGCGGCGGACGACGAGCGCGGCCGAGGGCAGGAAGCCCAGGGCGGCGCCGTGCCGGACGAGCTCGGGATGGCGCCCCATGTCGAGCGCGGAGCGGGCCTCCTCGTGGCGGGCGAGGAGGGAGCCGCCGTCGTGGTGCGGGCGCACCCGTGGGGCCACCGCGCCGACCCGGGGGTCGTCGAAGTGGGGGAGCAGGGCGTCCAGCCAGCCCGGCTCGGCGGTGCAGTCGGAGTCGAGGAACGCGACGACCGGGGCCTCCGTGTGCTCCAGCCCGGTGTTGCGCGCGGCTCCCGGCCCCCGGTTGGCGGCGTGCCGCACGAGCCGTGCGCCGTGGGAGTCCGCGATCCGGCGGACGCCGTCGGCGTCGCGGGAGGCGTCGTCGACGACGACGACGTCCAGGCCGCGCAGCCGGCTCAGGCAGGCGTCGAGCAGGTCGAGGCGGTCGTGCGCGGGGACGATCACCGTCACGCGGTGGGCCCGGGGACGGGCCGCGACGACGGGGTGGACGATGCCCCGCTCGAGGAGGAGGTCGGCGGTGCGGCGCTCCACGGGGCCGTTGGGCACCAGGCCGGTGGGTCCGGCGTCGCGCGCCCGGCGGGCGAACTGCTGGGCGGGCGCGCTGAGGCGGACCACGCCCCAGGGCGCGCCGCCCAGCACGAACGCCCCGCCCTGCCGGAGCCGGGCGCGTCTGTCCCAGGCGACCCGCGGGTCCGGCGCGCGGCTCGCCGCCGGCCGGGCCGCCGGGAGGGGCGTCGTCGGCCGCATGACGGGCTGCGTCGTCGGCCGGGCCGCGGGCTGCGCCGCCGTCCGGGGCTTTTCCGCCAGGTGCACGCGTCGTCCTCCGTTCGCTCGTGGGTCCCGTCAGTGCGCCCGCGCGGCCGCGTGCATCTCGTACGCGCCGAGCGAGGGTGCGCCGTACAGGTGGCCCTCGGGGGTGCCCAGGGTCCGGGCGAAGTTCGGCGGGATGAGGAGGTCGGCCGGCTCGAGGTCGTGGACGGACCTCTTGCCCAGGCCGAGCATCGCGGCGCTGAGCCCGTCGCGCATGATGTCGAGGACGTTCTCCACGCCGGCCTGGCCGTTCGCGGCGACGCCCCACAGGTACGCGCGGCCGATGAGCACGGCGCGGGCGCCGAGGGCCAGGGCCTTGGCGACGTCGGAGCCGCGGCGGATGCCGCCGTCCATGAGCACCTCGACCTCGTGCCCGACCGCGTCGGCGATGGAGGGCAGGAGGCGGATCGTCGCCGGGGTGCCGTCGAGGTTGTTCCCGCCGTGGTTGGACACCGAGATCGCCGTGGCGCCGGTCTGGACGGCGGCCTTCGCGTCGTCCACGCGGGTGATGCCCTTGATCATGAAGGGGCCGCCCCACTGCTCCCGCAGCCAGGCGATGTCGTCCCAGGTGGGCTGCGGCGTCTGCATCCACTCGCCGTAGGCTTCGAAGAACCCCGGCGCCGGCTGCCCCGGCAGCTGCATGTTCGGCACCGTCAGCGCCGGCGGCCGCATGGTCTTCGCGAAGTCCATGAGGTAGGAGAACTTTCGCCCGAAGACGATCTCCGGCGCGAACTTGGCGATGGTCTTCAGATCCATCTGCGCGGGGATCTCCGGGCTGCCCCAGTCCCGCCCGTAACCGAAGGTCCAGTCCAGCGTGACGATGAGGCCCTTCGCCCCGGCGGTCCGGGCGCGCTCGATGCGGTACAGCATCGCGTCCCTGGTGCCGGTCCAGTAGGTCTGGAAGAAGGTCTTGGGGTTGGCGGCGATGACCTCCTCCATCGGCTTGGACCCGAAGCCGCCGAGCCCCATCGCGACACCACGGTTGTTGGCGGCACGCGCGACGGCGACCTCGCCGTCGGGGTGGATCGCCTGGACGCCGGTGGGCGAGATCATCACCGGGAAGGAGACCTCCTGGCCCATGATCGTCGTCGCGAGCTCACGATCCGTCGGCAGGTTCGTCACGAACGGGGCGAACCCGAGCTCGGCGAACGCCTCGACGTTGTCCTTCAGCGTTATCCCACGCTCCGAACCGGCGACCAGCGCCTTGTAGACGGAGCTCGGCAGCCGGCGCTCGGCGCGGCGCCGGGCCTCCATCACGCTCTCGAACCAGGGGTTGGCCATGGGGGTGGTCCTTTCCTACGTCAGTGCCGTACGGGCGGGGCCTCGCGGCCCCGGTGGGTCAAGGGGCAAGAATCCGGGACAGGGCCGGGGCGATGTCTCGGTAGGTCCGAACGGTCTCGAGGCGCCCGCGCCCGTGCCGGGCGAGGTCGCGGCCGAGGTCGACATCCTTCTCCCCGGTCGTGTCGAGGAGGACGTCGAGCCGGGGCAGGGCGGCCGCGGCGGGGCGTGGGTCGGGGCCGGCGTTGTGCACGCAGTCCGACAGCAGGAGGACCCGCCCCTGCCCCGCGGGCACGCGTGCCAGCTGCTCACGCGCCACGCGCAGGGGCAGCTCGACATTGGTGAGCCCGCGGGCCGGGACCCGCACCAGGAGCTCCAGGATCTCGTCGCCGGCCACCGGTCTCCCGAGCGGCGCGAGCACCGCGGCGTCGGACCAGAACGCGACGACGGCGAGGTGCTCCCGGGACAGCTCCGCCGCCAGGGCGCCGACCGTCGCGGCGGCCGAGCGCACCCGCTCGCCGCGCATGGACCCGGAGACGTCGACGAGCAGGACCACGGACCGCCGGGTCCTGGCCCGCTCCCGGACGACGACGTCGGCCGTCTCCGGCACGTGCTTGCCGGCGATGTTGTCCAGTGTGGCGTCGAGGTCGATGTCGTCGGCGGTGCCGCGGTACGGCACGCTGGCGAGGTCGCCGAACCCGCGCCGCATGTCGGCGTCGCGGGGCGGACGCGGGATCGACAGCGCGGCCGCGATCTCCCGTGACCGCCGGAGGGTGTCGACGTCGGCCTCGTCATCGAGGTCCTCGAGGTCGAGGACGCGGGCGGGCTCGTCGGTCTCGCCCGCCCCGCCCGCGCCGCGCTGGGGGCCGACGGCCCGGTCACGGCCGCCACCGCCGGCGGTGAGCACGGGCCCCGGCCCGCCGTTCCCGGCGGGCTGGTAGACCGCCGGCTCGGCGGTCAGCTGCTTGGGGCGACGGCGCAGCGGCGTGGCGCGGTCCGTGCGCCGCGTGAGCGGGGAGTCCGCCCCGACGTCCCTTCATCCCGGCTCCGCGACGGCGCGGTCCAGGACGAAGTACTGCTCCCAGATCTCCCGGATGACGGCTTCGGGCGAGGTGGGGACCGACTCGTCGAGGTAGATGCGTCCGGAGAGGGCCACACCGGCGGCGTCGAGCACGCTGCGTGCGTACCGCCGCCGGTCGTCGTCGTCGGAGGTGACCCGGCCGCTGCCGGGATGGTCGACGCCGCGCATCTCGCACAGCTGGGCGGCGACGAGGGCGAGGTCGATGGCCCCGCGCACGCTGCTGCCCTGGCGGAGGTCGGGGTGCTCGCGGGTGGCCCGGGTGAGGGCGACGGCGTCCGCCACAAGCGCCTCGCCGAGCGCCGCGGGAACCCGCCCGTCGGTCAACGAGGTGCGCATCGCGACGATCTCCCGCTCCGCGGCGGCGTCCTGGTACGTCACGGCGACCCGGTTGAACCGGTCGTGGACCGAGGTCGACAGGCGCGAGGTGCCGATGTTGTCGTGCGGGTTCATCGAGGCGATGACCCGGAACGTCGGGGCGGCGACGACGCTGCCCAGGCGCGGGACAGCCACCTCGCGCTCGGCCATCGCGGTCAGGAGCGCGTTGAGCGCGTCGTCCGGGGCCCGGTTGAACTCCTCGATGTAGAGGAAGCCGCCCTCGCGCATGGCGCGCAGCAGCGGCCCGTCCACGAAGTTGTCGTCCCGGTACCCCTCCTTGAGCACGCGCGCGGGGTCGTGGTGGCCGAGGAGCTTGGCCGGTGTGAGGTCGGCGTTGCCCTCGACGAGCACGAGCGGGATGTTCCACTCCGCGGCGATCGCCCGCAGCAGGGTCGACTTCGACGTGCCGGGCGGTCCCTCGAGGAGGATGTCGCGGCCGGCGGCGACGGCGGCGAGGATGAGGTCGAGCTCGTGCTCGCGGCCGACCACCAGGTCCCTGACCCGCTCGCGGGTGCGCGCGACGTGCCGGCGGTCGCTGCTGGTCGTCATCGCTGGTGTCTCTTCTGTGGTCGTCATGCGCGTCCTCCGGGAGCGGTGTGGAGGGGCGACCCGGACCGGGTCGCCCCTCCGGGGCCGGTTAGTACATGCTCATGCCGGCGTCGACGGCCATCTCGAGCCCCGTGGTCATCTGCGACTCGTCCGAGGCGAGGTAGACGATGGCGTTGGAGATCTCCCGCGGGTCCATGAGGTCCACGTCCAGCCAGACGCCGAGCATCCCCATCAGACGCGGGTTGACCTCAGCGAACTTCGCGAAGATCTCCTCGACCCCGCCCTCGGTCATCCCCGACCGCACGGGCCCGGGGTGGATGCTGTTCACCCGGATCCGGTCCTTCGCGAGCTCCATCGCGAAGGACTTCGCCAGCCCGGTCACGCCGAACTTCGCGGCGTTGTACGCGACGTTGAACGGGCCCGCCTTGATGCCGTTGGCGGAGCTGATGAGGACGATGGACCCGCCGTTGCCGGCCTCGACCATGTGCGGCGCCGTCGCCATCACGGTGTTCCACACGCCGGTGAGGTTGATGCCGATGGTGTTGTGCCAGTCCTCCTCCGAGATGTCGTCCCAGTTCTTCAGGATGTCGATGCCGGCGTTGGCGACGACGATGTCGAGCCGGCCGAGCTGGGCGATCCCGCCCGAGACGACCTCCTTGAGCCGCGCGAGGTCGCGGACGTCGGCGCGCTCGGCGATGATGCGCCGGTCCAGGGCCTCGACCTGGCGGACGGTCTCCTCAAGATCCTCGGGAGTGGCGGGCGCGTAGTGGGGGCCGGGGATCCCCTCGCAGATGTCGATCGCGATGATGTCGGCGCCCTCCTCGGCGAGGCGGACCGCGTGGCTGCGGCCCTGCCCCCGCGCGGCGCCGGTGATGAAGGCGACCTTGCCCTCGAGACGTCCAGTCATGAGCTCTCTCCTCTTCGTTGTGGAGCGATGTCGTGTGCGGAGCAACTACGTGGTGGGGCGATGTCGTGTGCGGAGCAACTACGTGGTGGGGCGATGTCGTGTGCGGAGCAACTACGTGGTGGAGCGACTTCGTGGTGAAGTGATATGGGCGGTGGTGCGGTGGTGCGGTGGTGCGGTGGTGCTCAGTGGACGGCGGCGGCGCCGTCCACCGGGATCTGGCCGCCGGAGACGTAGTAGGACTCGTCGGAGGCCAGCCAGGCCACGGCGTTGGAGACGTGCACCGGCTCGATCCAGGCCTTGCCCATCGGGTTGAGCCCGGCGAAGGCCGCCTCGGCGTCGTCGGCCTGCGGGTTCTCCAGGTCCGGGCGGAAGAGCCGGTAGGTGGCTCGGTTCTTGACCATCGGGGTGTCGATCGAATTGGGGTGGATGGTGTTGACGCGGATGCCGTGCTGTCCCAGCTCGTTGGCGAGCACCTTCATGAGGCCGACGATCGCGTGCTTGGCCGTGGTGTAGGCGGCGACGTTCGCCAGCCCCTTGAAGCCGGCGAGCGAGGAGATGATGATGACCGACCCGCCGGGCCCGGCGGCCAGGAGGTGCTCGGCGGCGGCCGCGTAGGTGTGCCAGACGCCCGTGGTGTTGACGTCCTGGATGTCCTGCCAGGACTGTTCGGCGATCTTGTGGGTCTCGTCGCCGAAGGTGAAGATGCCCGCGTTGGCCACCACGATGTTGACCCCGCCGAGCTCGGCCGCTCCCGCGTCGACCACCGCGCGCAGCGCCTCGAGGTCCCGGACGTCCGCCGTCCGTGCGTAGATGCGCCGGTCCAGCGCCTCCACCTGACGCACGGTCTCGGCGAGGTCCGCCTCGGTGGCCGGCTCGTAGAACGGCTCGACGCTGGCGACCGGCGCGCACAGGTCGACGGCGATGATGTCCGCGCCCTCCTGGGCGAGGCGGACCGCGTGGCTGCGGCCCTGGCCCCGCGCGGCCCCGGTGATGAGGGCGACCTTGCCCTCGAGGCGTCCTGTCATGGCTACACGTCCCCTCTGTGCGTCGTCGCGCCGGCCTGCGCCGTCGAGGTCGTCACTTCGTGCCCGCGCCCGCGTCGATGGGCAGGGTCATGCCGGTGATGTACCGGGCCTCGTCCGAGGCCAGGAACAGCACGGCGTTGGAGATGTCGATGGCCTCGACCCAGGGCACCGGCAGGGCGTTCATGGTGCGGGACGCCTCGGCGAAGTCGTCGACGGTGGGGTTCTCCAGGTCGGGCCGGAAGAGGCGCACCGTGGCGTCGTTCATGATCATCGGGGTGTCGACCGTCGTCGGGTGAACCGAGTTGACGCGGATCGAGTGTGGTGCGAGCTCGAGGGCCATCGTCCGCATGAGACCGACCACGCCGTGCTTGGCGGCGACGTAGTGGGCGATGTTCTCGTTCGCCTGCAGCCCCGCCAGCGAGCTCGTGATGACGATCGAGCCGCCGTTGCCGGCCGCGATCATGTGCGGGATCGCCGCCTTGCACGTCAGCCACACGCCCGTGAGGTTGATGTCGATCATCTGGCGCCAGTCGTCCTCGTCCAGCTCGTGGGCCTTGGCCATGGGGCCGGAGATCCCGGCGTTGGCCGAGACGATGTCGAGCCGCCCGCCGAGCTGGGCGACGCCGTCGTCCACGGCGGCCCTGAGGGCGGCGTGGTCGCGCACGTCGGCCCTCGTGGCGATGATCCGCCGGTCGAGCGCCTCGACCTGCTTGACGGTCTCCGCCAGGTCCTCCTGCGTCGCACCCGCGTACGGGATGTGCGGGATGTCCTCGCAGATGTCGACGGTGATGATGTCGGCGCCCTCCTGGGCCAGGCGGACCGCGTGGCTGCGGCCCTGCCCCCTCGCGCCGCCGGTGATGAACGCGACCTTGCCCTCGAGTCGTCCTGCCATGGTCTTCTCCTCGTCGTCGTGGGAAGCGTGGATGGAACTACGTGCGGGAAGCGCGGGACGGGCTACTTGATCGTGGCGCCGGCGTCGACGGGCAGCGTCACGCCCGTGAGGTAGCGACCTTCGTCCGACGCCAGGAAGACGATCGCGTTGGAGATGTCGACCGAGTCCACCCAGGGGATCGGCAGGGCGTTCATCGACTGGGAGACGGGCGCGAAGGTCTCCCGCGACGGGTTGACCGCCTCGGGGTCGAACAGCCTGAACGTCGCCTCGTTCATGATCATCGGGGTGTCCACCTGCGTCGGGTGGATGCTGTTGACCCGGATGCTGTCCGGTGCGAGCTCCAGCGCCAGCGTGCGCATGAGGCCGACCACGCCGTGCTTGGCGGCGACGTAATGGGCGATGTTGCCGTAGGCCTGGAGACCCGCGGCCGAGCTCGTGATGACGATCGACCCGCCCCGTCCGCCGGCCTTGATGTGCGGGATCGACGCCTTGCACGTCAGCCACACGCCCGTGAGGTTGATGTCGATCATCGTCGACCAGGCGTCCTCGTCCAGCTCGTGGGCCGGGGCCATCTGGCCGGAGATCCCCGCGTTCGCGCTGACGATGTCGAGCCGGCCGAGCTGCGCGACGCCGTCGTCCACCGCCGCCCTGAGGGCGGCGTAGTCGCGGACGTCGGCCTTGGTCGCCACGATCCGCCGGTCCAGCGCCTCGACCTGCTTGACGGTCTCCGCGAGGTCCTCCTCCGTCGGCCCCGGGTAGGGGACGTAGTCGACGTCCTCGCAGACGTCGACGGTGATGATGTCGGCGCCCTCCTCGGCCAGCCGGATGCAGTGGCTGCGCCCCTGGCCCCGGGCTCCGCCGGTGATGAAGGCAACCTTGCCCTCGAGTCGTCCTGCCATGGTCCTCGTCCTCCTTGACTCGGATGTGCCAGCCGCCTGTGCCTCGTTGCCCAGGCGGACATTCAAGAGGGCGGCGGGTCAGCCGCAACCGCCGGCGCCGCAGGCGCAGCCGCCGCCGGACTGGCCGGTGCTCGTCCCGGCCGCCGGGTCGGCCGTGGGCGCGCCCACGGGCGGCCGGTCTGGGACGAAACCCGCCAGCGGGTTCTCCTCGCACGCGCTGACCGGCGGACGGCCGGGGTTGGCGCGCCCGATCGTCACCGGTACCGGGCGGCTCGTCGCCCTGGGGCGCGGGGGCGAGGTGAGGTGGCTGTGGTCGCCGGTGGGCCTGGGCGGCCGATCGGAGTCGTCCCGGGCGCCCAGGAGCTGCTCCCCGAAGCCCCGCACGCACTCCGGGTCCGGCCCGTCGAGGGGCAGGCCGGTGAAGAACTTCGCGGCCATGCACCCGCCGCGGCAGGAGTCGAAGAAGTGGCAGCTCGCGCAGGCGCCGCCCTTCTGGGGGGTGCGCAGCTCGGCGAAGAGCTCCGCGTCGCGCCAGACGTTCTGGAAGCCGCCGTCGGTGGTGATGTTGCCGGCCTTGAACTCGTCGTGGATGGCGAACGGGCAGGCGTAGACGTCGCCGACCGGGTCGATGAGGCAGACCACCCGCCCGGCGCCGCACAGGTTCAGGCCGGGGAGGGCCTCGCCGTAGGCGGAGAGGTGGAAGAACGAGTCGCCGGTGAGGACACCCTCGCCGTGCGCGACCAGCCACTCGTAGAGCTCGCGTTGCTGCCTGGGGCGGGGGTGGAGGTCGTCCCACACGTCCGCGCCGCGGCCCGACGGGCGCAGCCGGGTGATCCGCAGCGTGGCGCCGTACTCGTCGGCGAGGGCTTTGAACCGGTCGAGCTGGGGGACGTTGTGCCGGGTCATGACCACGGAGATCTTGAAGCCCTCGACCCCGGCCTCGCGCAGGTTCTCCATCGCCCGGACGGCGAGGTCGAAGGAACCCCGGCCGCGGACGGCGTCGTTGACCTCGGCCGTGGCGCCGTCGAGGGAGATCTGCACGTCGATGTAGCCGTTGTCGGCGATGCGCCGGGCGGCCTCGGGGGTGATCCGCACTCCGTTCGTGGAGAACTTGACCCCCACGTCGTGGGCGGTGGCGTACTCGACGATCTCCCAGAAGTCGGGCCGGACCGTGGGCTCGCCGCCGCCGATGTTGACGTAGAAGACCTGCATGCGCTGCAGCTCGTCGACGATCGCCTTGCACTCCTCGGTGCTCAGCTCGTTCGGGTCGCGCCGGCCGGACGCCGAGAGGCAGTGCGTGCACGAGAGGTTGCAGGCGTACGTCAGCTCCCAGGTCAGGCAGATGGGGGAGTCCAGCCCCTTCTCGAAGTGGTCGATCAGGCTGGGCCGGGGCGGCGCGCCGGGATGGGCGGGGGCGATGGTCATCGAGCGAGCACCTCGGTCTCGGCAGGGGCGAGCATGTCGACGTCGACGAGCCGCTGCAGTGCGGCGTCGAACCCCGGCTGCTCGGCCGGTTCGATCCCCGCGGCCGCACAGGCCTCGCGGGCGGAGCCATACGAGTCGAGCGTGGTGACGACGGTGAGGAGTCGCCGGTCCTTGAGGAAGGTCAGCCGCCGTGTGCCGAAGTGGTAGAGGAGCGCGCCGAACGGCTCCGGCCGGACGGCGACCGAGGGATCCAGCCGCCACCTCGCCCGGGGGTCGAACGCGACGCCCGCCGGGCTGCCATCGGTGCCCGCGTCAGTAGACACCGCACATACCGTCGATCGAGACGTCCTCGAGGAGGTCCTCGGCCTGGACCGTCTCCGTGTCCTGGTTCTCGATGGGGTTGCTCATGCTGTCCTCCCTTGGACTGCAAGTCGCTCGGCGCCGGTGCCGATCACGAGGTGCGACGCACGTTATATGGCACCCGGTGCCAAATGCAATGACTTCTGGTGAGATGGGCGCATGCCGTTCATGCCACCCGCGGACGACGACGGGGACAGCGGGCCTCGGCACGGCCGTCCGCCGTCGACGACGCACCACGACCTCGAGCGCCTCGGCATCGAGATGTTCACGCGGTTCGGCTACGCCAAGACGAGCGTCGAGGAGATCGCCGGCAGCGCCGGCATCTCCCGTCGGACCTTCTTCCGGTACTTCCCGACCAAGGCCGACGTCGTCTGGGGCGACTTCGAGCGCGAGATCGAGCGACTGCGCGCGTCCCTCGAGGCCGTGCCGGCGACCGTGCCGATGATGACGGCCCTGCGGCACGCCGTCGTCGACTTCAACCGCGTGCCCCCGGAGGAGACGGAGCACCACCGCGCCCGGCTCCGGCTCATCCTCGGCGAACCGGATCTCATCGCCCGCTCCATGGTCAAGTTCGCGGGCTGGCGGCAGGTGATCGCCGAGTTCGCCGGTGGGCGGCTCGGTCAGGAACCGACGGACCTGTTCCCACAGGTGGTGGGGGAGTGCGCCCTGGGAGCGTCGGTGGCCGCCTACCGGCGGTGGTTCGTCGACGAGGGCGCCCACCTGTCCGCCCTCATGGACGAGGCGTTCCGGATGCTGGAGCTCATGGGTCCCACTGCCTCCTCCGTGTCCGTCCACGAGGACCGCGAGTGAGGCTCGCCGACCTCACCTGGCCGGAGGTCGAGGAGGGCGGCCGCGGCGTCCTCGTGCTGCCGGTCGGGTCGATCGAGCAGCACGGCCCGCACCTGCCGCTGAGCACCGACGCACTCATCGCCGAGCGGGTGTCCGCCGCTCTCGCCGCCGAGCGGCCAGAAGCCGGGCTGGCGCCGCCGATCGTGTACGGCGCCAGCGGCGAGCACGCGGACTTCCCCGGCACGATGTCGGTCGGCGAGCGGGCCCTGCACGACGTCGTCGTCGAGCTGGTCCGGCACGTCTCCCCGGTCTGGCGGGCGGTGCTGGTCATCAACGCGCACGGCGGGAACGCGCGGGCGCTGGCCCGGGCGCGCGAGCTGTGCACGTACGAGGGGCGGCACCTCGGCATCCATCACGTGGGCCTGCCGGGCATGGACGGCCACGCCGGGCGGTCCGAGACGGCCCTCATGCTGCACCTCGAACCGGACCTGGTGCGGCCGGACCGCATCAGCGCGGGAGTGACGCAACCCCTCCGCCAGCTCCTGCCGCGGTTGCACGCCGAGGGCGTGCGCGCCGTCAGCCCCACCGGGGTGCTCGGCGACCCGCGGGGGGCGACCGCGCAGGAGGGCGCCCAGCTCTTCGGCGAGCTCGTCGAGCGTGCGCTCGCCGCCCACGACCGCGCCTCCGGAGGGACCGACGATGCCCGCTAGGAGAGCCTGTGCGTGAGGGGATCACGGCCGACTACATCGTCGTCGGAGCCGGCGCGGCGGGTTGCGCCCTGGCCCAGCGGCTGAGCGAGGACGGGACGCGGACGGTCCTCCTCCTCGAGGCGGGGAGGTCGGGGCACCCGCTCCTCGCCGTGCCCAAGGCCTTCATCGTCACGATGCGGTCCCCCCGGCTCACCTATCGGTACGTCACGGAGCCCCTCGCCAACGGGCAGGCGCAGAGCTGGATCCGGGGGCGCGCCCTGGGCGGCTCGACGGCGATCAACGGGTCCATGTACCTGCGCGGCGAGCGGGAGCACTACGACGAGCTCGCTGCCGAGCTCGGCCATCGGTGGGCGTGGCCGGCGTGGGCGCGGGCCTTCCACGCCGTCGAACGGCGTCTTCCGGTGAGCCCGACACCGATGGAGGACGGCGTCGCGACGGCCGTGCTGCGCGCCTTCGCCACCGCCGGGATGCCGAGCGTCGCCGACCTGAACGGCTCCTCCGGGCAGCGCTCCGGCGCCACCCCGACGACGATCCGGCGCGGACGACGGGTGACCGCCACGGCGTTCCTGTCGCACGCGCGACGGCGCGCCACCCTCCGCGTCGTGACGGGTTCTCCCGCCGTCCGGGTGCACCTCGAGGGCAAGCGGGCGGCCGGCGTCGTGGTCGCCGACGACGGCCGGGCGGTGCTCCACCGCGCCAGGCGGGAGGTCGTGGTGTGCGGGGGAGCGCTCGAGACGCCGCTGCTGCTCGAGCGATCCGGCATCGGTGACCCCGCCGTGCTGCGCCGGGCGGGGATCGAGCCGCTGGTCGAGTCCCCGGCCGTGGGCGAAGGCCTGGTCGAGCAACGCTCGGTCATCGTCAAGGCGCGGCTGCGCCCGGGAACGGGGACGGGCCCGCTGCTGGACAGCCGGACGAAGGTGGCCGCGCAGGCGGTGCGCTATCTCCTCACCCGGGGTGGGCCGATCGCCACCGGGCCGTACGAGGTGGCCGCGCTCGCCGCGAGCACGGGGCAGGTGCCGGATCTCCAGCTCCTCGCCACGATGCTCGCCACCGACGACAGCGGGCTGCGTGTGGGCGACCACGCGGGCATGATGCTGCAGGGTTATCCCCTGCGGCCGAGCACCGCGGGCTCCATCCACGTCAGCGGCCCCCTCCCGGGCGACCCGCCGCGCATCGACGCCGCGTCGCTCGCCACCGCGGACGATCGGCGCCTGACGGGGGCGGTCCTGGAACGCATGCGCGAGGTGCTCGCCTCGCCCCCGCTGGCCGACCTCGTCCTCGGCGAGGAGGTGCCCGGCCCGTGGGTGCGGAGCCGGGAGGACGCCGTGCGGCACGCGCTCGATGCCGGGGCCGGGATCTTCCATGCCGTCGGGTCCTGCGCCGTCGGTCGCTCGGCGGAGTCGGTGGTGGACACGCGGCTGCGGGTGCGCGGCGTGCGAGCGCTTCGGGTGGCAGACACGTCCGTGTTCCCGACGCAACCCTCCGGCGGCACCGCCGCGCCCACCATGGCGTTGGGCCACATGGCCGCCGAGATGGTGCTCGAGGACGGCGAGTAGGCGCGACGCTCGACCATCGTGGCGGCAGGCGTCGTTCCGGCGCGATGGCGCGCGCAGGTTGTCCGGGCCCCCGCGGTCGCCCGGGAGGCGGCTCCGCCCGTCGTCAGGCAGGCAGGTGCTTGAGCGCCTCGCGGCGCGACAGCGGCGACAACCGGTCGCCGAGGGCGTCGACGTGGGCGAGCACCCAGGGCATGTCGGTGCGGGCGTAGTCGCGCAGCGCCCACCCGATCGCCTTGCGGATGAAGAACTCGCGCCCGAACGCGCTGCCGAGAACGTTCGCCTCCACGACGTCGACGAGCAGACCCGTGTCGGTGCGCCCGCGGGCGCCGAGCTGGCAGAGGACCGCGGCCCGCCGGACCCACATGTCCTCATGGCGCGCCCACGAGCGCATGAGCTCGGCCTCCTCCGGGTGGGCCCGCAGCACCGGTCCGACGAGGTGGACGGCGACGTCGTCGACGTAGTCCCACCACGCGCCCGAGACGAGCAGGTGCCGGTAGAGCGGCAGCGCCGCCGGGTCGGTGGCCCAGACCGCGTAGGCGCGGTGCCGGGCGAGGGCGATCGCGGCGTAGCGCTCCTCGCGGTACCCGGCCCCGTCCCAGAGGGCGCGGACGGTGGCCTCCCAGGCTCCGGCGTCGCCAAGGGCGTGCGCGGGATCGGTGAGGAGGGGCCGCAGCACGGCCCGGAGCTCGGGGGAACGCAGCCCACGGAACGGCATCTCCGAGCGCATGTACCGTTGCTGGCCGGCCGCGCGGGCGGGGTCGGCGGCGTCGCCGAGCACGCGGCGGACCGCGACGACGAGGGGTTCGTGCGTCGGCACTCTCGGGCCCTTCCTGCTCCGTCCCGGACGGGGCGAGACCATCGGTCGGTCGCGGCTCCGCACGCCACGGAACCTCTGACGTGAGGGCGCGCCTCTCGTCCGCGACCACGGTAGCGGGACGGCACACGGGCTGACCGCGCGCGGCCGGTCAGCGCGCGTCATCTCGGCGGCTTCTCTCAGGTGCGGGACTCCTGGCAAGGTGGCGCGATGGGAACCGAGCACTTCGACGCGACGGCGGCGGACTGGGACCGTGACGAGCAGAAGGTGGTCCGGGCGCAGGAGGTCGCGCGGTCGGTGGCGACGACGGTGCCGCTGAGCCAGGGCACGCGTGTGCTCGACTACGGCGCCGGGACCGGGCTGGTGACGCAGGCGCTCGTCGGGCAGATCGGCCCGGCGACCCTGGCGGACAGCTCCTCGGGGATGCGCGGCGTCATCCGGGACAAGGTCGCCGCCGGCGTGCTGCCCGGCGCGCGGGTGTGGGACCTGGACCTGGAGGCCCAGCCGGCACCGGACGAGCGGTTCGACCTCATCGTCACCTCGCTCGTGCTGCACCACATCCGTGCGCTGGAGCGGGTGCTCGCCGGCTTCGCCGAGCTTCTGGAGCCCGGCGGCTACCTGTGCATCGCCGACCTGGACCGGGAGGACGGCTCCTTCCATGGGCACGACTTCGACGGCCACCACGGCTTCGACCGCGTGGAGCTGGCCGGGCAGCTGACGGACGCCGGCCTGGTCGACGTCTCGGTCCGGGACTGCACCGAGTTCGTCCGCGACGGCGTCACCTACTCCGTGTTCCTGGCCGTGGCCCGCCGTCCGGCCTGAGGACCACGGCCGGAGGTGTCACGGGCGACCTCGACCCGCGCGGCGATGGCACCCGGGCCCCGGTGAGCCGCACGCGCCACTACCATCGGCCGATGGCGTCGGTCAGGCAGGTTGCCGTCAGTCGGCGCCGACGTTCTTGGTCACCCAGTCCGCCAGCGGGCGGATCTGCTCCCACATCGCCCGCACGTGGTCGAGGGCGGCGGGTGTCGCCAGCCACGGCGGCGTGCCGACGTTCGTGATGGCCATGAGCTCCTTGCGGCGCAGGAGGACGATGCGCGGGTGGTCGGCCGGGTAGCCCCGCGGCTGCGTCTTCAGGGACGCGCCCTCGATCGTGAAGCCCTGCTGCTGCAGCGTCGCGACGATGCCCGGCAGGACGCCGTCGTCGTCGGCGTCGACCGCCCGGCGGAAGCGGTCGGTCTGCTCCGCCGAGTGCGTGCGGAAGCCGCCGCCGGCGAGGAGCCCGTCGGCGTCGAGGCCGACGTAGAACCCGAACCCCGGCGCCGGGCCCGAGATGGCGCCCTGGTGCGTCTTGTACGGCGACTTGTCGGCGCTGAACCGGAGGTCGCGGTACGGCCGGAACACGCGTGCCGGGCCGAACTCCGGCTCCAGTGCGGCGACGAGCGCGAGCATCGGCTCGCGCACGTCGCGCTCCCACTGTGCCTTGTGCTCGTCCCAGAACTCGCGCGTGTTGTGACGCTCGAGCTGGGCGTAGAACTGCGGCCCCCACAGCGGGAAGCCGGTGAAGTCGGCCATGGTCGCCATCATGCCGGGCGACGGCGTCGCCCGGACCGCTCTGGCGGGGTCCGTCCTCAGCCCCGCTTCGGCGCGCCCACCTCCAGCGGCAGCGACTCGTCGGCGGCCCACTCCGTCATCGACCCGTCGTAGACGGCGACGTCGTCGCGGCCGAGGCGGGCGAGGTTGAACGCGAGGTAGGTCGCGGCGATGCCGCTGCCGCAGTAGGTGACGACCTTCGTGTCCTCCTCCAGCGCGCCGGCCGCCGCGAACGCCGGGCGGAGCTCCTCGGCGTCGCGGGCGCCGCCGTCGGGGGAGAGGAGCTCGCCGACGAAGACGTTGCTGCTGCCGGGGATACGGCCGGGGCGGGCGTACGTGACGCGGGTGCCCTCGAAGGTGGCGCGGTCGAGGGAGTTGACGAGCTGAAGTCGTCCCGGCCCAGCGCGGCGACGACGTCGTCCTTCAGGGCGAGCAGCTCGGGGCGGCGGCGGGCGGTGAACCGCGCCGGCGGGAGGTTCTCCTCGCCGGTGGCCACGGCGCGGCCGGCGGTACGCCAGGCGCTGAAGCCGCCGTCGAGCACGGCAACGTCGTCGAAGCCCTCGAGGCGGAGGTTCCACCACAGGCGGGTCGCCCACATGTTGGCGCCCTGGTCGTAGACGACCACTCGGGCGCCGTCGCCGATGCCAAGGGCGCCGATCCGCTCGGCGAACGTCTCGGAGTCGAGCGCGGTGAAGGTGGTCGGGGCGCCGGTGTCGGCGAGATCGGTGAGCAGGTCGGCGAAGACCGCGCCGGGGATGTGGCCCTTGCGGTAGGCGTCGCGGCCGGACGCGACGTCGTAGTAGCCGTCGCCCTCGGGCTGGGCGAGAACGTGGTGGCGTCGACGACGATCAGGTCGGCGTCGTCCAGGCGAGCCTGGAGCCAGGCGGTGTCGACGAGGAGCGGCAGAGTAGTCATGGCTCCCACGTTACGGAACGGCCCCGTCGGGCCGGGCCCCGGCTCTGGTGACGTCTCGGCTCCTGGACGACGCGGCCCGCGCCGGTCACGCAGCGGAGGCAGGGCCGCCACCTAGACTTCGGGCCGTGAATGCCTTCGAGTTCATCGGCAACTACTGGTGGCTCGTCTTCCCGATCGGCGGCGCCCTCGGTGGGTCCGTCCGTGCCTTCACGTACAACGCGCGCAAGTGGGACGAACGCCGTCGCCAGGACAAGATCGAGCTCGCCCGGATCAAGTACGGCGCCCGGGCCGTCGCCGCCGAGCAGGCCGAGGCCACGCAGCACGAGATCGAGCGGACCCTCGCCCGGCACCACGCGGTCAGCGAGCGGTGGCTGAGCTACGAGCTCGACGTCGCCAAGCTCATCGACTACCCGCTGATGACCGACATGCGCGAGCCCCTCACGCTCGACTTCCACCGCGCCAAGCGGGACGCGGACGCCCTGCGGCCGGACGACGCGGCGGAGCTGAAGGACCCGGGCCTGCTGGCGGAGTACCGGGACGCCGTGCGCCGCTACGAGACCGCGTTCGACCTGGCCGAGCAGGAGGCGCGGCGGCGCCGCACGTCGGACTTCACCGTGGCCGAGCAGCAGGCGCTGGTCCGCGCCAAGAAGTTCATCGCGCTCGCGGACGACCCGGCGGCCACCCACGCCGAGCGGCAGTCCGCCTACCTGCGTGCGACGCGAGAGCTCGAGGGGCTCGTGGTGCTGCCGACCGCGACAACCGACGCGTTCGAGCAGCGCATCGCCGGCGCCATCGACGCGCCGCCGCCCGAGGAGGCCGCGGGCACCGCGTGAGGTCGGGGCAGGAGGCGCACTGCCTCCCTCGTCGTGCTCCCGGCCGAGCCGGTGGAGTCATGCGGGCGGGACCTCGGCGAGGTCGGCCCGCTCCGGACCGGGCGGGATCTCGATGCGTTCCTCGCCGGTGCGCAGTGCCCGCAGGATGACCTTTCCGACGTAGTCGGCGCTGTGCACGACCACTCCAGGCGCGACCTCCTGGCCGGGAGCCAGGTGCCGCCCGGCGAACTCGGTCGCCGTGATCGCCGGTGTCACCAGCGAGACGAGGATGCCGTCGCCGCGGAGCTCTTCGCGAGCCACCGCGGTGAGCATGTTGACTGCTGACTTCGTTGCGGCGTAGGCGCCGACCCCGGGGATCGGACGCCTCGTCGTCCCGGATCCGACATTGACGATCCGGCCCGATCCCTGCTCGCGCATGGCGGGCAGGACCGCCTGCATCAGCGCCACGACGCTGACCACGTTGACGGTCAGAACCCGGGTGAACTCCTCGAGATCGAGCTGGTCGAGCGGCGCGTGCAGAGCAGCCCCGGCGTTGTTGACGAGCCCGTCGATCGTGCCGAAGCGCTCCAGGGTGGCGTCGACCAGCCTCCTGACGGCGTCGGGGTCGCTGACGTCCGTCTCGAGCGCCAGCGCGCCATCGAGGCTGCCGCTCAGCCGCCGGAGCCGATCCCCGCGGCGAGCGGCAAGGACCGGGTGCGCGCCGTTGGCGTGGAGCAGTCGCGCTGTCGCCTCGCCGATGCCGGAGGACGCGCCGGTGACGATGACGACCTTGCCCGCGAGATCCAGCAGATCCATGGAGCTCATCCTGCCCGCGTTGACCGTTGGCGGGGACCCGACCTGCGCCGCTCGCGCCCCCGGCATCGTGCCGTCGTGCGGATCGCGCCACAATCGCCCTTGGCCGTGGCGCTGGAACGCCGGCACTCCCGGCGTGTCGCGCCTCGATTGCGCGCGGTTGTGGCGCGATCGCCGTGCCGGCGACGCAGACGTCGCGGTTGGCTACGCTCGGCGCCGTGACCAGGTACGCGGCCCTGCTCCGCGGGATCGCTCCGAGCAACCCAGCCATGACCAACGACAAGCTGCGCGGGGTGTTCGAGGCGCTCGGGTTCGGGCAGGTCGCCTCCGTGCTGGCCAGCGGCAACATCGTGTTTCGCAGCGCCGAGGCCGACGTCCCCGCGCTGGAGCGGCGGATCCAGCGCGCGCTCGCCAGCGAGCTCGGCATCGCCGGCGGCACGATCGTCCGCGAGCACTCCGAGCTGCGCGCTCTCCTGGACGCCGATCCTTTCCCCGGACTCACGCACGGCCGCGGCACCTACCTGACCGTGACCTTCCTCAAGGACGGCGCCAGGGCCCCCGGGCGGCTGCCGGAGCAGCCCGACCCGCTGACCCGGATCGTCGGGTACGACCCGGCGGCCCGCGTCTTCCTCGCGATCATCGACAACAGCGTCCTCGGCAGGACGCCGGACTTCATGGCCTGGCTGGACAAGACCTACGGCAAGGACATCACCACCCGCACCTGGCTCACCGTCCAGCGCATCGTCAAGAAGCTCGAGACCTGAGGTAGCGACTCGCCACGCGTCCGCGCGGCCCGGCCGTGCCGTCGCGGCACGAGCGTCGTCGGCCCAAAGCCCCTTCCGTCGCGCTCGCCGCCGCGCCAGAGTGGAGCCACACGGCAACCACGGATACGCGAAGGAGCGGACCATGCGGGCTCAGCGTGGAGACCACATCGTGCTCGCCGGAGGGCACGTCGGCCAGACGGTGCCCGACGGCGAGATCATCGAGGTGCGCGGCGAGGACGGGGCGCCGCCGTACCTGGTGCGCTGGAGCGACGGGCGGGAGGTGCTGATCTTCCCCGGTCCCGACGCCGAGCTGCGCGTCGCGCACTCCCGCGAGGAGGCCGCTGCGGCCGGAGCTGACCGGCCGGCCGAGGCCCGGCCCGTGCAGGAGTGGCAGATCCGGGTCTCGCTCTTCCCGTCCGGCGATGACACCACCGCGCGGGTCGCGCTGATCAGCGACGCGATCGGTGAGCTGGACGCCCAGGGGGCGAGCCACCGCGGCGCCCACGACCCGGCGGTGGCGCGGATCGGCGACGAGGTCGCGCTGGCGCGGGCGCTGCGTCACCTCGCGGACCAGCTCCTCGCCAGGGCGGGCCACGACGTCGAGAACGTCACCGGCGAGGCCGACGTGACGATCCGGCCGAGCTGAGCGCCCCGGGCACGGATGGTGCGGCGGGCGGGGACCTTGGTCGCTGTTCGCTGGCGGAGGCCGGCGCCACAGTGGAGGTGAGCGCACGCGTTCAGCGCAGGTGCCCCGGGTGGGCCCGTCGGCACCGCTCCGCGCTCGTCGGAGGTGAGGGAGATGGCAGAGGCCACCGCTCCTCCGCGCGTACGGTCCTCGGCGTCGCGCACAACGCCCACCCTGCTGCTGGCGTGCGGCATCGCCGCGCCCCTGGTCTATGTGTCCGCCGACGTGGGATGCCGACGCCCGCCTGGGCGCCCTGGAACGCGTGAACATCTACGCCACGATGCTGTGGCTCCTCCTTCTCGCCGCGGCCCTGGTCCGCGCCGAGACCCACGCGCAACCCGACCGTGAAGGGACGAGATCATGAGCATCACCTACTGCCACGCCTCGAAGTTCGGCAACGGCGCCGCCGTCGCCGAGCACTTCACCCAGGCCATGGCCGCCAAAGGCATCACGGTCGACGTCAGTCACGTGCGTGACGCCGATCCCAGGCACCTGCCGCGCGCGGACCTGTACATATTCAGCTCGCCGGGCCGGATGGGCAGGCCGATCGGCGCCGCGCGGCGGTTCCTGCGGAAGGTGCAGCTTCCCCCGGGCACGCCCTACGCCCTCCTCACCACCGCGTCCACGCCCCAGCCGGACAAGAAGACCGGCGAGATGCCCAGCGAGGAGAGCATGGCCCGGTGGCGCCGCGTGCGGCCGATCATGACCGAGCTGCTCGACGCGAAGGGCCTGCGAAAGGTCGCCGAGGACACCGTGCAGGTGACCGGGCTCAAGGGGCCGCTGGAGGCCGGGTGGGAGGAGAAGGTCGACGCCTTCGCCGACCGCGTCGCGCCGCTCACCGGTCTCCACCGGAGCTGACCGCCCCGGCGGTCGTGGGCGCCCGGCCCCGGCGCTCGTGGGGCGGCCGCCCCGCGGCCGCCGTCGCGCGCGCCGTCCCACGGACAGGGCCTGCCTCGCAGAAGTGGGGCAGATGGCTGCAGCCTTATGTGCGGCGCGTTTATGGACCGATAGGGTCGAAACCCGTCGTCCAGCCAGAAGGGTTTCACCATGATCGATTTCCAGAACGCGTCGTACATCAAGCTCGGGCCGTGGGAGACCACTAAAGCGCAGTCCGACCTCGCGGAGATTCTCATCGAGAATGAGACGGTCCACCTCGCATTCAAGGGCATGCGGGACTCGGTGACGTTCACCAACAAGCGGATCATCGCCCTGAACGTGCAGGGCATGACCGGTAAGAAGAAGGACTACACCTCGTTGCCGTACAGCCGTATCCAGGCGTTCTCCGTGGAGACCGCGGGAACGTTCGACCTCGACTCCGAGATCGAGCTGTGGTTCAGCGGCCTCGGCCGGATCAAGCTCGAGTTCACCCGCGGCGTCGACATCCGGGGTCTCAACCGGCTCATCGGGGACCACGTCCTCTAGGCGCCCGGCTCAACGCGCGGACGCCACAGGAACGTTTCCCTGGGCGCTTCCGGGAGGCGGGGAGCGCGCGGGGCTCGTACGGTCGAAGAGATCCCACCGAACGAGAGGAGCACAGAATGACGGACCTCACAGGCAAGCGCATCGCCTTCCTCGCCACGAACGGCTTCGAGGACTCGGAGTTGACGTCGCCCTGGGAGGCGGTGACCTCGGCCGGCGCGACGGCGACCCTCGTCTCGCCCGAGCCGGGCAGCATCACCGGCAAGAACGGGCACGAGGCCAGGGTCGACGCGGCCGTGGGCCAGGCGAAGGGCGACGACTTCGACGGACTCGTCCTGCCGGGCGGCGTCGCCAACGGTGACACGATCCGCATGGACGAAGACGCGGTCGCGTTCGCCCGGTCCTTCTTCGACCAGCACAAGCCGGTCGGGGTGATCTGCCACGGCGGCTGGATCCTCACGGACGCCGACGTGGTCAAGGGGCGCACCATGACCTCGTGGCCGAGCCTGCGCACCGACCTGCGCAACGCCGGCGCCACCTGGGTTGACGAGGAGGTGGTCGTCGACGCCGGGCTGGTGAGCAGCCGGAAGCCCGACGACCTGCCCGCGTTCAACGCCAAGATCGTCGAGGAGTTCGCCGAGGGCAAGCACGAGGCGCAGGTGGCCTGATGCGCCCCGCGACGTCGGGCGGCCCAATCGTCGCCGTAGCGCGGACGTAGACGAGCCCAGGGTGTGGGCCTGGTGCCGAGGTGACCTCGGCACCAGGCCCACACCCATGCCGTCCCATGACCGACGGCGGACGACCCTGACCGGAACCTCACGCGGCGGGCGCCGGCTCCGCTGCGAGGTGGAACGTGGCGGCGAAGCGGTCCAGCAACGCCGGGTCGCCGTCGAGCACCTCCACGACTCCCCGCTCGATCGCCTCGGCGGGGGAGACCTCGCCCGAGATGACCGAGTGGATCCCGGGCCCGGCGGCGAAGGTGAGGCCGGCGCCGGGCCGCGGTCCGGGCGTCACGGTGAGGGCGCCGTCGGCGACGTCGAGCGCGAGCACGACGTCGCCGATGCGTGCCTCGTAGGAGGCGGCCGGCAGGGCGGCGGCAACGCCTGGTCGGAACGCGGTGCGCAGCGCGATGGTCAGCGAGTCGGCGGTGACGACGTCGGCCGGGTCGGGCTCGCCCATGGCCCGGAAGCCCCACCGCCCCAGCGCCAGGACGACGTCCTCGAGCCCGCGCCCGAACTCGGTGAGCTGGTAGACCAGGCCGTGGGCGAGCGGGACGCGGCGGATGACGCCGCCCGCCTGCAGCTCCTTGAGCCGCGCGGCCAGGATGTTCGTCGGGATGCGGGGGAGGCCCGCCTTGAGGTCGGTGTAGCGCCGCGGCCCCACGAGCAGGTCGCGGACGATGAGCAGGGCCCATCGTTCGCCGACCAGCTCGAGGGCCGTGACGACGCCGCAGTACTGCCCGTAGCTACGTGCGCCCATCCGTCAGGCGCCCGCCTCCTGCTGTCCCTGCTGCGCCATGTAGGCCTCGGGGCCCTTCTCGGCGGCGACGGGATCCATCCACAGCGCGCTGAAGTTGTTGCCGTCGGGGTCCTCGAAGTCGCGCGAGTACATGAACCCGTAGTCCTGGGCCTCGCGGGGCTCGGTGCCGCCGGAAGCGAGCGCCTTCTCGAGGAGCGCGTCGACCTCCGGGCGGCTCTCCCGGCTCAGCGCCACCTCGACCTGCGCGGAGGTGTGCGGGTCGGCGATCGGCTTGTCGGTGAACGTCGCGAAGAACTCGCGGGTGAGGATCATGAGGTACAGGTGCTCGTCGATGACGACGCAGGCGGCGTTCTCATCGGTGAAGTTGGGGTTGATGTGCCAGCCGAGCCCGGTGAAGAACGCCTTCGCTCGCTCGAGGTCGGAGGTGGGCAGGTTGACGAAGATGTCAGTGGTCATGATGAACATGTCTCCCTTGACTGTTTGAACCTGACCGCTCGTGCGGACGAGAACTACACTTGCAAAAAGCAAGTACGACTGTCAAGAGGCCGTTCGGCTCCTTCGGCGGGCGGCAGATCCGCCGGGTGGGCCGACTGGCGGGGTAGGCAGATCGGCTGGACAGGCCGATCAGCTGGGCAGCGGGACTCAGCCGGCGGCGCGGCCGAGCTCCTCGTGCAGCCTCGCCCGCACGTCCGCCGGCGCCACGCCCAGCCACTGCAGGGTGCGGGCCGTGGGGGTGTCGTCGGCCACCAGGGCGAGCAGCAGGTGCTCGGTGCCGATGTAGCCGTGCCCGAGCGCGAGGGCCTCGCGGAGGGACTGCTCCAACGCCTTCCTCGCGCTCGCGGTGAACGGCAGACGGTCACCCTTCCTGCGGAGGAACCCGCGGCGCGGCGCGCGCGGCTTGTCCAGGGCGCCGGGGCCGAAGGTGGCCTCGGCCTGGCGGCGCACCGCCTCGAGGTCGATCCCGATGCTCGCGAGCGCCTCCCCGTCGGCGTGGCCGAGGACGGCGAGCTCGCGCTCGAGCGCCGCCCGGTCGAGGCCCAGCTCGGCCAGCACCCGTGGCGCGAGGTCGTCGTCGTTCGCCAGGAGGCCGAGGAGGAGGTGCTCGGCGCCGATGTGGTCGTGCCGGAGCCGCCTGGCCTCCTCCTGCGACCGGACGACCGTGGTGCGTGCCGCCTCGGTGAACCGCTCGAACATCATCGCCTCCCGTCCGCGGCGGGACCGACCCGCCCGGCGTGCTTCTTGTGGACCGCCTGCTTCGAGACCCCCATCACGGCGGCGACCTCGGCCCAGGACCAGCCCTGCTCCCGCGCGTTGCGGACCTGGAGGTCCTCCAGCTGCTCGACCAGCCGGCGCAACGCCGCGACGGCGCGCAGGCCGACGGCTGGGTCCTTGTCCGTGCCACTCGCGACGAGGTCGCTCTCCTCATTCACAATCGTCAGCCTAGGTTGACGGAGCGACCGCGTCAACCTTTGTTGCCGGAAGGGGTACCTGGTGGTCACCCGCCGGCGGGGCGCTGCACGGCATAGACGAGATGGACGAACTGGCCGTGCCTCTCCGCGCTCGTCAGCGCCAGCCGATCCGGCCCGACCCGCCGGGGCAGGAGCGCGGCGCCGCCGGGCAGCGTCGCCGGCGCGACCGACACCTGGATCTCGTCGAGCGCGTCGACGTCCAGGAACTGGCCGGCCAGGTCGCCGCCGCCGAGCAGCCACAGGTCCCGGTCCCCGGCCGCCGCCGCGAGGTCGGGCAGCCGGTCGGCGACGGCGCCCCGGACGAGGCGCACGTCGGCGCCCTCCGGCGTCGGCAGCCGGCGGGTGGTGAAGACGAACGCCGGGCGGCCGCCGACGTACTCGAGCTCCTGCCACCGCCCGGGCCGCTCGAGGATCCGCTCCTCGCGCAGCACCCACTCGTACGTCGTCGAGCCCATCACCAGCGCGCCGATCCCGCGCAGGAACGCCGCGTTGTCGGGGGCGCCCGCGCTCTCGACGGCGAACAGCCAGCTCAGCGAGTCCTCGTCGTCGGCGATGAATCCGTTCAACGTCGCCGCGGCGTTGTAGATGACCCTCGCCACGCCCGCGCTCCGCCTCAGCCGGTGTGCCGTCCGGTCAGCTTGTCGCGGAGCCGGTCGACCATGCCGACGCCCGGCCCAAGGGTCTTGTGGAACAGCTCGGAGTGCGGGGCGTGGGGGTGCGGGCGGGTCGGTGCCAGCTTCTTGGCCGTCTCCACCTTCTCGCCCAGCTTGACCAGCTTCTCGGCGGGAATGCTGGCCCGGAGCTTCGGGAACTGGTCGGCCTCCTCCTCGCCCGCGTGGTGGCGCAGCTGCGCCTCCAGCTCCCTGACGAGCCCCATGAACGTCGGATCGCCGGCCTCGACGTCCTCCATCCGCTTCATCAGCTGGACGATCTCGTCGTGCTCCTTCTTGTCCTGCTCCACCTCCGCGGCCCCGTCCGGCACGTGCTCCTTGATCGCGGGGTAGACGTACATCTCCTCGGCGACGGCGTGACGCATCACCTCCGCGATCACGGTGTCGGCCAGGTCCCGGCGCCGGCCGGCGTCGGGCGTGCCCTCGATCTGGCCGAGCAGCTCCAGCATCTCCTGGTGGTCGGCGGTGAGGATGTCGACGACATCCCGGCCCTGGCCGCCACTTCGGGTCTCGGTCATGAGACGACCCTCCTTCGCGTCGTTGTGACCCGAGCCTAGGAAGGAAGCGAGGGCGCGGCATCCTCAGCCACGCCACGCCGCGCCGGATGGTCAGGGGAGAAGGTGTGTGCGTCCCCGGCGGCGTCGGCACCGCGCCGACGGCGGTGACCTTCGGCCCGGGTGGCCCGCCGCCCCCGCGGCCAGGCTGGAGGCATGGACGACGACGACGTCGAACGGGCGCCGCACGGCCGACGTCGAGCACCCGCCCGCCCCGGTCGCCCGGTGGCGGCGGTTCGCGATCACCCCCCGCTGCTGCGCACCGCGCTCCTGGCCATGCACGGGGAGATCCTGGTCGGCCGGTGGCGGCCCTTCACCGCGCTGCAGGTCCTCGCGCCGCCCGAGGGGTTCGTCTGGGCGGGGCCAGCGGGTCGCGGCGCCACGCGGCCCCGGGGCTTCGACCGGTTCACCCGGGGCGAGATGCGTCGGCGGCTGGGTGGCCTCCTGCCAGTGATGTCCGCCCGGAACGCCAAGTCACCCGCAGCGCCGCCGGCCGACTCGCGGGCGAGACGATGCTCCTCCCGGCCGCGGCGCTGAACCCGGCGGTCACCCGGCCCCAGGCTCAGCCCGGCCCGATGGCTGCCTGCATGCGGGTCATCGCGCCCTCGAGGTGCTCACGCATGGCGCGCTCCGCGGCGGCGGGGTCACCCGCGCGGTACGCCTGGAGTATTCGCATGTGCTCGTCGTGGCTGCGATGAGGGTCCGAGTCGCCGCGGCGGGCGCTGAAGCGGTACCGCTCGCTGTTCTGCCAGACGGGCTCGATCGCCCGGACGAGCCAGCGCGAGCCCGAGGCGCGGTAGAGGCCGAAGTGGAAGTCGCTGTGTGCCCCTCGCGCCTGCTCGAGCTCGCCGGCGTCGAGGTGCCGCTCGTGGCGGTCGAGCGCCTCCAGCGCACGCTGGGCGACGGTCTCGTCGCTCCGGTCGGCGGCGAGCGACACGGCGAGCGGCTCGAGCGTGAGCCGCATCCGGTAGGTGTCCTCGAGGTCGCTGAGTGTCAGGTCGCGCACGCGCGCGCCCTTGTGCGCCGCGATGTCGACCAGGCCCAGGGCGGCCAGGCGGCGCAGCGCCTCGCGCACCGGCATGGCGCTCGTGGCGAAGCGCTCGGCGAGCTCCTGGATCGGGAGCGCGGAGCCGGCCGGCAGCACGCCGATCAGGATGAGGCGGTGAAGCTCGGCGGTGACCCTGTCCGACAGCGTGTCGTGCAGGCCAGCGCTCCGATTGGGGGAGAGCTCGAAGCCGATGGTCACAAGGTCCCCCACGTTGGTCGCAGCGCTGCCCGAGGGCGGGCCGGTGGCGGCGCTGATGCGCGCCGCTCGTCGTCCCGAATGGGGCGACGTCACCCAGCGTGAAGAATCTGTGATCACATGTCAAGCATGGGCGACGAACAGGCCCGTGCCCGGCGCCGACGTTCGCTCACGAGGCGTTCCGTCCCGGCGCCCGGGCGCTCAGTCGCGGTGGGCCAGCATCGCCGTGCGAATCCGGCCGAGCGCGCCCTCGAGGTGACGTCGCATTGCTCCCTCGGCGGCGGCCGGGTCGTGCGCTCGGCACGCCTCGAGGATCTCGGTGTGCTCGGCGCGGCTCCGGTCCTTCTCGCCACCGGGCGCGGCGAAGCGGTACCGGTCGCTGTTCTGCCAGACGGGTTCGATGGCCCGCTGGAGCCACCGTGAGCCGGCACCCTGGTACAGCAGGAAGTGGAACTCCGTGTGTGCCGTGCGCGCCCGGTCGAGGTCGCCGGCGTCCATCGCGGCGTTGTGCCGAGCGAGGGCGTCCGCGGCGCGCTCGAGCTGCGCCTCGTCGACCACCTCGGCGGCGGAGGCGACCGCGAGCGGCTCGAGGACGAGCCTGACCCGGTAGGTGTCCTCGAGGTCCTCGACCGAGATCTCCGCGACGCGCGCCCCGCGGTGCGGCGTGATCTCCACGAGCCCGAGGCCACCGAGCCGGCGCAGGGCCTCGCGTACCGGCATCGCGCTGGTCCCGAAGCGGTCCGCGAGGTCGCGGATGGGCAGCGCGGAGCCGGGCTCGATCTCGCCCATGATGATCAGCCGGTGGATCTCGACCGTGACCCTGTCCGCCATGGTGCGCTGGATGCCGGCGGTGGAGTCGGGTGAGAGCTCGAACAGGTCGTGATCGATCGAAGTCATGTGCGCCGACCCCCGGAGCGGCGTGCAACGAAGGAGACCCCGGGGATCCCGGGCGTGTCTGGAGTTTACACAAGGTGTGATCACACCTCGCGGCCGTGGACGCCCCCGGCACCCGGGCCGTGGGCGCTCCTGCGAGCCTGGGCGGCTCCTCGCAGCCTGCACCGAGGGCTTCTCGCAGCCTGGACGCCCCGCGGGTTGACGCGCCAGCAGGGGGAGCCTTACGCCGCTGCGACGGTGAAGAGAAGCGTGCGGAACGCGTGTATCTGATCCTCTTGACATGTGATCACAGATTCGACAGGCTTCCGATCACTCGAGTCGACGACGACTATCCGAGCCCGTTCGGGCTCGAAGGAGGGTCCCTCCATGATTCTTCCGCCCTTCCGCTATCTGCGGGCTGACAGCGTCAGCCACGCGGCCGACCTGCTGCGCGAGGTGCCCGGCTCCACGGTCCTCGCCGGCGGCCAGACCCTGGTCAACGCGCTCAAGCTCGACCTCGTCTCGCCCACGGCACTGGTGGACGTCCACGCCCTCGAGGAGCTGCGTCGCGTCGAGCGCTCCGCCGGCGGCCTCCGCATCGGCGCCGCCATGACGTACGCCGAGCTTGCGGCTCATCCGCTCGTGCGGGAGGTCCTGCCCTCCGTCGCGGAGATGGCGGCGGGGCTCGTGGACCGTCAGGTCCGCAACCGGGGGACGATCGGGGGCAACGTCTCCCTGAACGACCCGACCAACAACTTCCCGCCGCTGCTCTCCGCTCTCGGCGCCTCGTTCGAGGTCATCACGGCCGACGGCGCGGCCACCCTCTCGGCGGCGCAGTTCTTCCGTGGCGCGCTCTTCACCGCGGTGACGGGCGGCGGCCTGCTCACGGCCGTCCACGTCCCGGCGCTCCCAGCGACCGACGTCGTCGTGCACCGCCACCTGCAGCTCGCCCGCGACTCCTGGGCGCTCGCCCGCGTAGTGGTCCGGGCGGACGTCTCGGGCGGGACGCTCACGGGCCCGCGGGTCTTCCTCGGCGCGGTCCCCGGCTCGCCGCTGCGCCTGGCGGCCGTCGAGGCCGTGCTCGAGGGCCGCCCGCGCGACCCCGCGGTGATCCCTGGCGCCCTCAAGGCCTTCGACACCGAACCCGTCGAGACCATCTCGGACGCGCACGGCAGCGCCCACTACCGGCGGGCGATGGCGCGCGTGCAGGTGCGCCGCGCCCTCGTCGACCTCATCGAGAAGGAGCAAGCATGACCCAGCAGACCGTGGAGGACCTGCTCGCGGGCCCCGACGTCCACGCCATCACCGTCACCGTCGACGGCGAGCAGCACACCGGCACCGTGTCCTCGCGCAAGCTCCTCGTGCACTTCCTGCGCGACGACCTGGACCGCCGCGGGCCGAAGATCGGCTGCGACACCGGCAACTGCGGCGCCTGCACCGTCAAGTGGGACGGCACGCTCGTGAAGTCGTGCATGGTGCTCGCCGTGCAGGCGGACGGCACAGAGGTCGAGACCGCCGCGTCGCTCGCCGAGGAGGACGGCACCCTCAACGACCTTCAGCGCAGCTTCAAGGAGCACCACGCCCTGCAGTGCGGCTACTGCACCTCGGGGATGCTCATGACCGCCACGGACTTCCTCGCCTCCGGCGAGGAGGTCAGCAACGCCAGCGTGCGCCGGGCCCTCAAGGGCAACATCTGCCGCTGCACCGGCTACGAGAACATCGTCAACGCCATCTGCGCCGCCGGCGGCGCAGACGCCCCGCTGCCCCACGGGCGCGAGGCCGGCCACGAGGAGGTGACGGCATGACCGCGACGGACGCGCGCCCCCAGGCCCAGCAGAAGTACGAGGGCCAGGCGATGCTTCGCCGGGAGGACGACCGCCTGCTGCGGGCGGAGGGCGAGTTCGCCGACGACACCCCGGTCTTCCGCCTCGCCTACGTCCAGTTCGTGCGCTCCCCGTTCGCTCACGCGAGGATCACCAAGATCGACGTCTCCGGCGCGAGCAAGGTCCAGGGCTTCGTCGGGTGCCTGACACCGGACGACGTCGAGGAGCTCTCAGACCCGTTCATCGAGTACCAGGCCGGCCCGGGCGCCGCCGAGATCGACCGGCCTCTCGCCAGCGGGGGCAAGGTCCGCTACGCCGGCGAGCCCGTCGTCGCCGTCGCCGCCGACAGCCGCGAGGCCGCCCGCGACGCGGCGGCCGCCGTCGTCGTGGAGTACGAGCCGCTGCCCGTGGTCGTCGAGACGAAGAAGGCCGTCGAGCCGGGCGCCCCGCTCCTGCACGAGGCCATCGGGGAGAACGTCTCCTGGCAGGGCCAGTTCGACTTCGGCGACATCGACTTCGCCCTCGAGAACGCCGACCACGTCATCGAGGTCGACGAGCTGCACTTCCACCGCTTCTCCCCGACGCCGCTGGAGACCTTCGTGATCTCCGTCGACTACGACCCCGGCATGGACACCTTCACCATCCAGAGCGGCTGCGCCCAGCCCCAGCTGAGCCTGCTGATGATCGGCGCAGCCCTGCGCCACCCGGTGGAGAAGATCCGCCTGCTGAGCAAGGACATCGGCGGCTCCTTCGGCGTCAAGGTCGGCATGTTCATCCCGATGGTGGCGCTGTGCCTCATGGCGCGGAAGTTCCGCCGGCCCATGCGCTGGGTGCAGACCCGCTCGGAGGCGCACTCCGAGGGCGGCCACTCCAACGAGCGCACTTTCACCAACCTCAAGATGGCCGTGCAGAACGACGGCACCGTCCTCGGCGTCACCTACGACGCCCTCGACGACCACGGTGCCTACACCCGGTACGAGCCGCTCGGCGCCCCCATCTGGTCCCAGGTCACCAACGCCTGCTACCAGATCAAGCACCTGCGCGTGAACTGGAAGTCCGTCTACACCAACAAGGGCCCGACGCTCCCGGTCCGTGGGTACTCCCGCATGCAGCACCTGTGGGCGATGGAGCGGCTCTTCGACATCGCGGCCACCAAGCTCGGCATGGACCCGGTGGAGTTCCGCCTGAAGAACTACATCCAGCCGGACCAGTACCCGTACACCACCGTCAACGAGTGCGTGTACGACTCCGGCAACCTGCCGCTGAGCCTGCGCAAGGCCCTCGACCTCATCGACTACGAGGACGCCAAGCGGCTGCAGGCCGAGGCGGTCGGTACGGGCAGGCGCATCGGCATCGGCATCGGCTCCACGCTCGACTCCGGGACCAACAACTTCGGTCAGTCCCGGTTCATCAACCCCAACTCGGGCATGAGCGGCAACACCGAGGCCGGCCTGGTCCGGATGGGCAGCGACGGCTCCGTGTACGTCGTCACCGGCGGCGTCGCCTACGGGCAGGGCCACGAGACCACGATGGCCCAGGTCGTCGCGGACATGCTCGGCGTGACCCCGGACGAGCTCGTGACCCACCGCGGCGGCGACTCGATCCTCGGGACCCAGACGGGCTTCTCCGGCTCGTACGCCTCCCAGTTCGCCGTCACCGGCATCGGCGCCCTCATCGACGCCACCAACAAGCTCATCACCGACATCAAGCTCGTGGCCGGCGCCGTGCTCGGCGCCGAGCCGGACGAGCTCGTGCTCGAGGACCACATGGTCAGGGTCGCCGCGGACCCGGAGCGGCAGATGCCGCTCAAGGCCGTCGGCTGGCTCGTGCACATGTCCCCGGCGGAGCTGCCCAAGGAGGTGCAGGACGTCGTCACGCTCGTCGGTCGCGGCGTCTACGCCGCCCCCTTCACCGTGCCCGACGTCGAGACCAAGAAGGGCAACCTCACCCTCACGTACTCGACCCAGGTCCACGCGGCCGTCGTCGAGATCGACGAGGAGACGGGCCAGATCGAGCTGCTCCGTTACGGCATGGTCGACGACTGTGGCACGCCCATCAACCCGCTCATCGTCCAGGGGCAGGTCCACGGCGCCACCGCGCACGGCATCTCGGCGACCCTCTTCGAGAACATGCACTACACGCCGGACGGCCAGCTCCTGGGCGCCAACTTCTACGACTACCACGCGGCCACCGCCTACGACCTGCCGCAGTTCGCGTACGACAACGTCATCAGCCCCTCGCCCTTCACGCCCACCGGCGCCAAGGGCATGGGGGAGGGCGGCGGCGCCCCGCAGCACACCATCGGCGCCGCCGTGCAGAACGCCCTCGGTGACACGGGCATCGTCATCGACTCCCACATCCCCGCCGAGTCAGTCCTCGAGCTCCTCGCCGGGGCGAACTCCGAGCACGTGAAGGTGGTCCGATGAAGCTCGACGGCACGTTCGACACCCCCGCCGGTCCCGACGCGCTGCGCGCTCTCGCCACCTCGCCGGAGGTGCTGGCCGCGGTCCCCGCCTTCCGTGACGTGGAGGTGGCCGACGACGGCGCCCTGAGGGTGGCGTACTACCCGGTGATCTCGCTCGGCCCGATCCGGTTCGTGACGACGATCACCGCCGGCGAGGTCACCGACACCACGGCCGAGGTGGCCGTCCGCGCGCTTCGCGGCAGCAACCTCGTCGACGCCGACCTCCTGCTCACCTTCGAGGCAGCCGACGGTGGCTCGCGGGTGCGCTGGGAGGCCGAGGTCATGCTCGGGGGCACCGCCGCCAGCGTCGGCCAGCGCGTGGGCGCCGAGATCGTCACCCGCGCCATCGACGACGTGCTCCGGGCGGCGGCAGGCGCGGCCGCCGGCGCGGGCGTGCCCGCATGACGCTACCCGGCTCGGTGGACGTGCACACCCACCTCGCCCCCGTGCTCCCGGACGGGGCCGACGGCGTGGCCGCGGACGGCGAGCGGCTCGTCGTCGACGGGCACGCCGTCGGGCCGCTGGGCCTGTACCGCCCCGACGCCCTCGAGGCCTATCTCGACGACGCCGGTCTGGAGTCCGCCGTCGTCTCGCCGCCGCCGCCGTTCTTCCGCCAGGAGCTCGACCCGGCCGCCGCGGCCGCCTGGGTGCGCGCCCTCAACGACGGCGTGCTGCGCTCCGTGGCCGGACGGACCAGGCTGCTGCCGCTGGCCTACCTCCCGCTCGAGCATCCCGACGTCGCCGTCGCGGAGTACGCGGCGCTGCGCGGCGACGCCCGCTGGGCGGGTGTCACGGCCTCCGCCGGGGGCCGCTCGCAGCCGCTCGACGGCGAGGCGCTCGCGCCGCTGTGGCGCATGCTGGACGAGGACGGCCGCACCCTCCTGCTCCACCCGGGCACGAGCGCCGACGCCCGGCTCGACCGGCACTACCTCGCCAACCTCCTCGGCAACCCCGCCGAGACGGGGATGGCCGCCGCCGAGCTCGTGTTCGGCGCCGTGCTCAGCACCTACCCGCGCGTGCGCGTCGTGCTGTCCCACTGCGGCGGCGTCGTGCCCTCGGTCGTCGGCCGCTGGCAGCGCGGCTACGACACCGACCGTCCCGGCGTCGCGCGCCTCGAGCTGCCCCCACGGGAGGCCGTCCGGCGCCTTTACGTCGACGACCTCGCCCACGACCCGGCCGTCGTGGACCTCGCCGTAGAGGTCTTCGGGGCCGACCGGCTGCTCGTCGGCAGCGACTGGCCCTTCCCCATGGGCTCGTCCGACCCGCTGGCCCTCATCGCCCACCGCGGCGCCGAGGCGCAGCGCCGCGCGGCCGTCGACAACGCCGCCGCCGCCCTCGGCCGGCGCGCCACCCAGACCGCCTGACCTTCCACACGCGAGGAGACCTGTGATGACCCAGACGCTCGACACCATCCAGACGCGCCCGATGCTGACCGACACGGGCCTGAAGCTCGGGATCTTCAGCGCCAACTGCTCCGGAGGGTTCGCCGTCACCAAGATCGACGAGCGCTGGTCCGCGAGCTGGGACGACAACGAGCGGATGGCGCTGCTCGCGGACGAGGTCGGCATCGACTTCCTCCTGCCGATCGCCCGGTGGATCGGCTACGGCGGCGACACCGACTTCCACGGCAGCGTGCTGGAGACCGTCACCTGGGCGGCCGGGCTGCTGGCCAAGACGAAAAACATCACCGTCTTCTCCACCGTGCACACCGCCTTCAACCACCCGGTCGTCGTCGCCAAGCAGTTGGCCACCATCGACCAGATCAGCCACGGCCGCGCCGGCCTCAATGTCGTCGCCGGCTGGAACCAGCCCGAGTACGAGATCTTCGGCGTCGACCTGCCCACCGAGCACGACGACCGCTACGCCCTCGCGCAGGAGTGGTTCGACCTCGTCGAGCGCATCTGGACCGAGGACAAGCCCTTCGACCACAACGGCAGGTTCTACTCCGGCAAGCACATCATCGGCAGCCCCAAGCCCTTCGCGGGCCGGATGCCCATCCTCAACGCGGGCTCGTCCGGCCAGGGCCGGGAGTTCGGCGCCCGCAACGCCGACTACGTCTTCACCAACGTCTTCGGGCCCGACGACGGCGCGGGCGTCGTCTCGAAGCTGACGACCCACGCCAAGGACGCCTACGGGCGCAAGTTCGGCGTGTTCACCCCCGCCCACGTGGTCTGCCGGCCCACCCGCAAGGAGGCCGAGGACTACCTCCGCTACTACGCGCAGGAGAACGCCGACTGGTCGGCCGTCGACAACCTCATGCGCCTGCAGAACCTCCACGCAAAGTCCTTCACCCCGGAGATGCTCGCCACCTACCGCGCCCGCTTCGCCGCCGGGCACGGCTCCGTGCCCCTGTACGGCACGCCCGACGACATCGCCGACGAGCTCGAGCGCTACTACCGGGCCGGCTTCTCCGGCCTGACCATGGCCTTCGTCGACTACGTCTCCGAGCTCGAGTACTTCGCCCAGGAGGTCCTCCCGCGCCTGGAGCGCAAGGGCGTGCGGAAGCCCCGATGACCAGACCTGCCGCCGCCGCCCGCACCGCGGGACGGGCCGCATGAGCGCGCCGCACGGCGCCGACGCCGTCGTCGTCGGGGCCGGCGTGAACGGCATGGTCGCCGCCGCCGTGCTCGCCAGGGCGGGCTGGGACGTCGTCCTGGTCGACCGCAACGAGCGCATCGGCGGCTTCATCGCCTCGGGCGAGGCGACCACGCCCGGGTACGTCGACGACCTGTACTCCTCCTGGCACCCGCTCTTCGTCACCTCGCCCGCGTTCGCCGAGCTCGGCCCCGACCTCGCCCGGCACGGCCTGGCGTACCGCAACACCGACGGGCCCCTCACTGCCAGCATCGCCGACGACGGCCGCGTCGCCCTCGCCCACCGCGACCCCGAGCTCACCGCCCGGGGCCTCGCCGACCGGGCGGACCGCCGCGCCTACCTCGCCATGGTCGAGGGCTTCGGCCGCAGCGCCGACCGCATCGGCGCGCTCATGGGTGCCGACCTGCGCTCGCCGGGCGGCGCGCTGGCGGCGCTCGGCCTCGGCGGTCGCCTCGGCCGTCGAGGCTCGGAGGCCCTTGCCCGCGACCTGCTCGCCTCGGGCCGGTCCTGGGCCGCGCGGACCTTCCGCGGCGGCGAGGTCGACCACCTGTGGGTCCCGTGGCTGCTGCACGCAGGGCTGTCCCCGGACAGCGCCTCGGGAGGCTTCATGCTGCCGGTCTTCGCCGCCTCCACCCACCTGGCGGGGCTGCCCGTCGTCGAGGGCGGCGCCGGCAACTTCGTCGCCGCCTTCGAGGGCCTGCTCGCCGAGCTCGGCGTCCAGGTGCGCACCGGCGTGAGCGTCGACCGCGTCCTCGTCCGTGCCGGGCGGGCGGTCGGCGTCCAGGCGGACGGCGAGCGCATCCCGGCCCGCCGTGCCGTCCTCGCGTCGGTCTCCCCGCAGGCCCTCTACGGGGACCTCCTCGGCCCTGCCGCGCCGCCCGCGCACCGCGCGGCGGCGGCCACCTACCGGCCCGGCCGGGCCGCGATGCACGTCCACGTCACGCTCGACAGTCCCCTCGCCTGGACCGACGAACGCCTCGCCGACGTCCCGCTCGTGCACGTGAGCGACGGGTCGGCGTCCACCGGGATCGCCTGCGCCGAGGCGGAGGCCGGCCTGCTGCCGCGGCGCCCCACCGTGGTCGTGGGGCGCCAGCACGTGCTCGACCCCTCCCGCGTGCCCGCCGGGGCCGGGGCGCTGTGGCTCCAGCTCCAGGAGGTGCCGTTCGCCCCCCTCGGCGACGCGGCGGGGGAGCTGCCCACCGGCGGCGGCTGGAACCCGGAGCTGGCGCGCGCCTACGCCGACCGGGTCCTGCGCCGCGTCGCCGCGCACGCGCCCGGGTTGCTCGCCTCGGTCCGCGACGTGCGGGTGACCACGCCGCTCGACCTGGTCGGGCGCAACCCCAACGCGGTGGCCGGCGACCCGTACGGCGGCTCCGCAGAGCTTGACCAGAACCTGTGGTGGCGCCCGTTCCCCGACGGCGCCGGCCGCACCGGCGTGGACGCGCTGGTGCACATCGGCGCGGCCGTGCACCCCGGGCCCGGCCTCGGCGCCGGGTCCGGCTACCGGGCGGCCACCCGGCTGGCCCGGCGCGCACGCGTGAGCCGGCCGGCTCCGCGCACCGTGAAGGAGAGGGTCCACGCATGAGGGCAACGTTCGACGCGACCGGGGAGGTCCTCGTCGTGACCGGGGGAGCCTCCGGCATCGGCGCCGCGCTCGCGCGGACCTTCGCCGCCGCCGGGGGGCGCTCGGTCGTCCTCGACCTCGCCGAGGGCGAGCCCGCCGACGGCGTCGAGCACCTGCGCGTGGACGTCTCCGACCGCGACGCCGTCGTGGCCGCCGCGGACGACGTCGTCGCCCGCCACGGCCGGATCGACGGTCTCGTCGCCGGCGCCGCGGTCCAGCCCCGGGTTCCCGTCCTCGACACGGACCCGCAGACCTGGCGGCGCACGCTCGGCATCAACCTCGACGGTGTCGTGTGGGCCTGCCAGGCGGTCGTGCCCCACATGGTGCGCCGGCGCTCCGGGTCGGTGCTCGCGTTCGCCTCCGGCCTGGCACGCACCGGCCACCCCGAGGCCGCCGCCTACGCGGCGAGCAAGGCCGCCATCGTGGCGTTCCTGCAGTCCCTGGCCGCCGAGGTCGCGGAGCACCGCGTGCGCGTCAACGCCGTGTTCCCCGGGGTCATCGACACCCCCCAGATGCGGGCGGCGAACCCGCCCGGCCCCGAGTACGACCGCTGGATGCGCTCGACCGGCGTCGGCGTCCCCGACGACGTCGTCGGGCCGCTGATGTACCTGCTGTCCGACGCCGCCACCATGACCGGTTCCACCCTCACCCGCGACCGGGTGTTCAGCAAGGAGGACATGTGAGCAACGAACATCCTGTCGCCGTCGTGGGCGGCGGCCCCATCGGGCTGGTCACCGCCATCGGCCTGGCCCACTACGGAGTGCCCGTGGTCGTCTTCGAGGAGGACGACCGGCTGTCGCTGGACACGAAGGCGGGCACGATCCTCACGCGCACCCTCGAGGTACTCCATCGCTACGGCGCGCTGGACGACGTTCTGCGCAACGCTGTCCGGGTGGACGAGATCGGGGAGCTGGACCGGGCCACGAACACCTCCACCCTGTCCGTCCGCACCGGCGACCTCACCGAGGACACCCGCTACCCGTTCGTCATCAACATCCCGCAGCACGAGCTCGAGCCGCTCCTGCGCGAGGCCCTCGAGCGCAAGGCGCCCGGCTCGCTGCGCATGGGACACCGGCTGCGCGAGTTCACCGACCACGGGGACGGCGTCGAGCTCGTCCTCGACGGGCCCGCCGGCGAGGTCCGCCAGGAGGCGAGCTACCTCCTCGGCTGCGACGGCGGCCGGTCGACGGTCCGCGAGAGGCTCGGCATCACGGTCGAGGGCAAGACGCTCGAGGAGCGCTACACCCTCGTGGACCTCAAGGTGGACCTCGATCTCGCCAACCCCCGCGACTACCCCTACCTCGCCTACTTCGGCGACCCCCAGGAGTGGATGGTGCTGGTCCGCCAGCCGCACTGCTGGCGGTTCCTCTTCCCCCTGGGCCCGGGCAAGCCGGAGCCCACGCGCGAAGAGCTGGCCGAGAAGGTCGCCCGGTTCATCGGGGAGACCGACACGGTGGTGGTACTCGGCACCAACGTCTACTCCGTCCACCACCGCGTGGCCGGGACGTGGAACGTGGGCCGGGTCTTCCTCATGGGCGACGCCGCGCACCTCATCACCCCGATGTGGGCCCTCGGGCTCAACACCGGGATCCTCGACGCCTCCAACCTGCCCTGGCGCCTGGCCTGGCTGTTCCGGGGCTGGGCGGACGAAAAGGTCCTCGCCGGGTACGAGCAGGAGCAGGCGCCCGTGGCGATCAAGGGCTCGGGTGCCCTCGCGGAGGCGGCGCGCGCCAACATGGGCCGGCGCACCGACGGCGTCTCCCTGATGGGCGCGGGCAACTGGGGCAACGCGTTCACCCGCGCGCTGCTCGGGGTCCGGCTCGACGTGGACGGTGACGGCGACTGGTCGATGGCCAAGTCCGGCGACGCACCGGTGCCCGTGGTGGCGGGGGACCGCGCGCCCGACCTGCCGGTCTTCGGTCCCGACGGGCTGACCTATCTCCACGACCTGGTGGCCGACTCCTTCGTCGCGCTGCACTTCACCGACGCCCGGCGCCAGCCGGAGATCCCGGCCCCGACGGTCCCGGGCCTGCGGCACTACGTCGTCAGCCGTTGGGACGCCCCGCACGACTCCGGCCTGCGCGACCGTGCGCTGTTCGACCCCGCCGACCGGGTGAGGCGCCGGTTCGGCGTGGGGGAGGGCACCGTGGTGCTGCTGCGCCCCGACGCGCACGTGGCCGCAATCCTCCCCGCGGGCACCCCCGAGGAGGTCACCGCGAAGTACGTCGGCATCGTCGGGCAGCCGGTGCTCAGCCCGACCTGAGGCGCCGTGCCGCCGCCCGCCCCCGGGCGGCGGCTGACGTGCGCGGGCGGCCGACGTGCGCGGGCGGCCGACGTGCCGCCCGCGCGATGGCGCGCGCCCCACGGCCTCCACGCCTCTGGCCCGGCTTCACGGCCGTGATCCGGAAACTTAACAAGTTCGTGATGCAAAGGGCTGGTCATATCTGTGATCACAGTGGCAAGATCTCCAATCACACCGCCGCAAGGTCGCGGCGCCCAGTCCCTCCAGATGGTCTGCGGACCTCAACCGAAACCCGGTGGTGACATGTCCCTCCCTCGCAAAGCCCTTCCCCTCGTGGGTCTTCTCGGCGCAGCCCTCGCGCTCGCCGGCTGCGTCTCCAGTGCACCGACGGACGACGCCTCCGCCGCCGGCAGCCCGGACGCCTCGACCGCTGCCGGGAACGTGACCATCGGCGTCGTCATGGCCAGCTCCGGCTTCATGGGGCCGATCGACACCCCGCCGCTCAACGCCATGAAGCTGGAGGCCGACAAGATCAACGCCGAGGGCGGGATCGGCGGCCAGCAGGTCGAGCTGAAGATCATCGACACCGGCACGAAGCTCGACCGGTACGCCTCCGCGGCGACCGAGGTGATCGACGCCGGAGCGAAGGCGCTCGTCGTCACGTGCGACTACGACGTGTCCTCGCCCGCCGCCCTCGTCGCGGAGGGCGCGAACATGCTCAACATCGCCCCGTGCATCGGTGACCCGATCTACGGGCCGGCCGGCGGGCTCAAGAACGGCTTCTCGATGGGCAGCGGCACGCCGGGCGAGGCCACGATCCAGGCCGAGTTCGCCTACGAGAAGGGCTGGACCACCGCGGTCCTGCTCACCGACACGACGCTGAAGTACACGCAGAACCAGTGCGAGATCTTCGAGAAGCGCTTCACCGAGCTCGGCGGCCGGATCATCTCCAAGCACGACTACAAGCAGGGCGACTCCGTCCGGGAGACCGTCTCCGCCGTCGCGGCCGGCGAGGCGCCGGGCGTCATCGCGAACTGCGGCTACTCCCCGGGCGGAGCGACCGTCGCCAAGGAGATGCGCGACGGCGGCGTCACGGCCCCGATCATCTCCGGCTTCGGCATGGACGGCGACTTCTGGACCGGCGGCATCCCCGGCCTGAGCGACTACTACGTCGTCACCTACGCCGCGAAGAACGGCGACGACCCCGACCCCGCCGTCAACGAGGCCGCCGCCGCCTACGAGAAGGCCTACAAGGAGCGTCCCTCCGTCGGCGCCTTCGTCGCCGGCCACTCCACCCTCCAGGCCATCAAGGCGGCCTACGACAAGGCGGGCAGCTGGGACGGCGACAAGCTCACCGCCGCCCTGGAGACGATGGGCAGCCTCGACCTCCTCGCCGGCCCGACGGAGTTCTCCAAGGACCTGCACATCTCGGTCGAGCGCCCCATGCGGGTCCTCGAGGTCAAGGACGGCAAGCTCGCGTTCGTCGAGGAGCGGACGCCCGAGAAGGTGACCTTCGCGGGATGAGCGAGCAGGCAGCCACCTCGGGAACGTTGACCGCCACCGGCATCACCCGGTCCTTCCGTGGGGTCAAGGCGCTCTCCGGCGTCGACCTCTCGGTCACCAAGGGCGCCGTCCTCGGGCTCATCGGCCCCAACGGAGCCGGGAAGTCCACGCTGGTGAACATCATCAGCGGGTACGACCGGCCGGACACCGGGACCGTGACGATGGACGGGCAGGATGTCACCCGCACCGACGCGCGCACCAAGGCGCGCTCGGGGCTGGCGCGGACCTTCCAGCACGGCCACACGTACCACGGGCTCTCGGTGCGGGAGAACATCGAGGTGGCTGCCCTCGGCACCGGCCGGCGGCGGGCGGAGGCCCGCCGCCGGGCGGACGAGCTGATGGAACGGCTCGGCATCGCGGACCGGGCGAACCAGCTCGCTGCCACGCTCCCGCACGGCACGGAGCGCCGCCTCGGCGTCGCCAGGGCGCTCGCCGTCGAGCCGCGCTACGTCCTCCTCGACGAGCCGGCCGCCGGCCTGAACGAGGGCGAGATCGGCGAGTTCGGCGAGGTCGTTCGGTCGATCGCGGCCGCCGGGACCGGTGTGCTGCTCATCGACCACAACATCCGCCTCATCATGGCCGTCTGCGACCGGATCCACGTGGTGGTCCAGGGGAAGAGCTTCCTCGAGGGCCCGCCCGCGGAGGTCCAGCGCAGCGAGGCCCTGGCGGAGGCCTACCTGGGAAGGAGCGGACGTGACGCAGCATGATCCCGCGCTCGAGGTGACCGGCCTCGAGGTCCGCTACAGCGGCGTCCCCGCGGTGAAGGGCATCTCCTTCACCGTCGGGCGCGGTGAGACCGTCGGTCTCATCGGCCCGAACGGGGCCGGGAAGTCCTCGACCCTTCAGGCGCTCATGGGAGCGGTGCGGAGCACGGGCACCGTGCGCCTCGCCGGCACCGACATCACCGGGCTCGCCCCGGAGAACGTCATCCGCCGCGGCCTGGCCCTGGTGCCGGAGGGCCGGCACATCTTCGGGGACCTCTCCGTGCGCAACAACCTGCGTCTGGGGCTCGTCGGCCGGCGCGACAGCGCCGGGAGCACCGAGGACCTGGACGGGGTGCTCGAGCTCTTCCCGATCCTCCGCGAGTTCGAGAGCCGGGCGGCCGGGCTGCTCTCCGGTGGCCAGCAGCAGCAGCTGGCCATCGGCCGCGCCCTGCTCGCCCGCCCCGACGTGCTCATGCTCGACGAGCCGTCCCTCGGACTCTCACCGACCGCCGTCGACACGGTCTTCGAGGCCCTACAGGCCGTCCGCGCCCAGGGCACCTCCGTCCTTGTCGTCGAGCAGCGGGCCGAGTTCACCATCGCCTTCGCGGACCGCACCTACGTGCTCCACGACGGCGAGATCACCCTCGAGCTCTCGCCCGAGGCCGCCGGCGACGAAGACCTCCTCACGAAGGCGTACTTCGGATCATGAGCAACCTCCAAGCACTCATCGACGCCATCTCCACCGGCGCCCTGTACGGACTGGCCGCGCTGGGGATCGGCCTGGTCTTCGGCGTCATGCGCCTGGCCAACTTCGCCCACGGCGAGCTCATCACGATCGCCGCGTACACCCTCGTGCTCACCTGGCACCTCGGTGCCGTGGTCTCGATCGTGCTCGCGATCGCCGCCTCCGTCCTGCTCGCCCTCCTGCTGGAGTTCGCCGTGTTCCGCCGTATGCGCCGGGCCAACTCCGCCACCCTGCTCATCGCCAGCTTCGGGCTCAGCTTCCTCCTCCAGCGCGTCTACGAGATCGCCTTCGGAAACACCGTGCGCTCGGCCGCGGTCGCCCCGGCGCTCGCCCGCTCGGTCGAGGTCGCCGGGATGCGGGTCCAGATGCTCTCCCTCGTCACGATCCTGGCCGCGGCCGTCCTGCTCGTCGGGCTGCACCAGTTCCTCAACCGCTCCAGCCTCGGCCTCCAGGTCCAGGCCGCGTCGACCGACTTCGCCACCGCACGGCTCCTCGGCGTCCGCGCGAACAAGGTGATCGCCCTGACGTTCGGGATCAGCGGCGCCCTCGCCGCCGTCGTCGCCTTCGTCCTGACCGTGCAGACCGGCGCCGTCGGGCCGACCTTCGGTGTCAACATCACGGTGCTCGCCCTCATCGGGGCGGTGATCGGCGGGATCGACAAGCTCGGCAGCGCCCTTGTGGGCGGCTTCCTCGTCGGCTTCGCGACCTCGCTCCTCACCAGCTACCTGCCGAGCGAGACGGTGAACTTCCGCAACGCCTTCGTCTTCGCGGCCGTCATGGTCATCCTCATCCTCAAGCCATCCGGGCTGCTCGTCCGCGGCCCCGTCCTGGAGCGCGCATGAACACCGACACCACCCCCAGCGGGCGCGCCACCACGCCCGCCAGGCCGGCCCTGGGCGCCCGGCTCGTCAGCCTCGTCGGTCCGCTGGTCGTCGTCTACGTGTGGATCCTCGGCGCGAGCCTCCTGGGCGGGGCCCTGCCGGTCCAGGCCGGCTACGCCCTGGTCAACCTCGTCATCGTCGTCGGCCTCCAGATCTTCGTCGGCAACTCCGGGGTGCTGTCCTTCGGGCACGTCGCCTTCGTCGCCGTCGGCGCCTGGATCTTCGGGCTGATGGTCATCGACCCGGTCCTCAAGGCCAACCTTCTGGCCGACGCCTTCCCGGCGCTGGTCGACACCCAGCTGTCCTTCGGCGCGGCCGTGGCGCTTGCCGTGGCCGGCGGCGGCCTGTTCGCCGCGATCGTCGCGCCGTTCCTCATGCGCGCGAACGGCCTGCAGGCCGGCATCGCCACCTTCGCGCTGCTCCTCATGGTGGGGCAGGTGCTGACGTACTGGACCAAGGTGGCCCCGCCGAGCGGTCAGTCCATGGTCGGCATCCCGGACCAGATCGGCCTGCAGCAGCTCCTCTTCTTCGCCATCGCCGCGATCGTCGTCTCCTGGCTCTACCAGCAGACCAGGAGCGCCCGCCTGCTGCGGGCGAGCCGCGAGTCGCTCATCGCCGCGCCGGCGTCGGGCGTCAACGTCACCTGGCACCGGATCGTGGCCTTCGTGCTCTCCGGCGCCGTCGCCGGACTGGGCGGGGCGCTGTGGGCCGAGACCAACCGGGTGGTCCAGGCGTCCCAGCTCGGCATCGGCTTCACCTTCGCGCTCATCGCGATGCTCGTGCTGGGGGGCCGGCAGAGCATGTGGGGGGCCGTCGTCGGGACCATGGTTTACTCGGTCCTCGACTCGGCCCTGCAGGTCTTCCAAGGCGGCGTCACCCTCGGCCCGGTGATCGTCTCGATCCCCGAGGGCGCGCGGCTCATCGTGCTGGGCGCGGTCCTCGTCCTCATGCTGCTCCTGCGCCCCGAGGGCATCACCGGCGGCCGGGAGTTCGCGTTGCCGCGGCCCGTGGACCTGCTCGCGCGCCGCAGGTTCTTCTCGTCCGGGCCGGTGGCCCGGACTCGTGGCGCGGTGGCCGAGCAGGCACCGGTGCCCGCGGGCGCGTCGACGGGCGGTCCTGCGCCCTCCGGCGGTGCTGCGCCGGCGGGGGCGCCGACGCCCCGGACCGACGACGTGAGCGCCTGACACGTCCCCCGCCGCCGGACCATCGCCGGCGGCGGGGGAGGCGGTCCTGCGCCGACGTCTCGCCCTTCCCTGGGCGGGCAAGACATGGCATAGTGCATATCAGATATCACAGATCAAAGGAGGCTCCCATGGGCGCCAGCTACCACGTCAGTGTCGACTGGCTCGGCGCGGCTCTGAGCTCCGTGTTCCGGGCGTCCGGCTTCTCCGCCGGCGCGGCCGACGTCGTCGCGGAGAGCCTCGTCGAGTCGGACATGTGCGGGGTCGCGTCGCACGGCAGCATGCTGCTGCCGATGTACGTCGCACGCCTGCGCAGCGGCTCCGTCACCACCCGCGAGAGCGCCGAGGTGGTCAGCGACTTCGGCGCCGTCGCCGTGCTCGACGGCGGCCACGCCTTCGGCCAGCTCACGGGCAGGCAGGCGATGGAGCTCGCGGTCGACAAGGCACACCGGTTCGGCATCGGGGCGGTCGCCGTCAGGCACGCCTTCCACTTCGGCCGCGCCGCCGCCTACGCCCAGCTCGCGGCCGCGCGGGGGTGCATCGGCCTCGCGACGTCCAACACCCGTCCGCTCATGCCGGCCGTGGGCGGCGCGGAGCCCGTGGTGGGGAACAACCCGCTGGCTATCGCCGTGCCGTCCGGCGACGGGCCGGGCATCTCGCTCGACATGGCGCTCTCGGAGGTCGCCCTCGGGAAGATCCGCCTCGCCGAGGCGGAGGGACGCGCCATCCCCGACACGTGGGCGACCGACGTCGACGGCGTGCCCACCACGGACCCCACGGCCGCGATCGCCGGCATGCTGCTGCCGACCGGCGGTCCCAAGGGGTTCGGCCTAGCGCTCGTGGTGGACGTCCTCACCGGCGTCCTCGCGGGCGGCGCGTTCGGCAGCGGGGTCCAGCCCCTGTACAAGGACCCCACGGTCCCGAACGACTGCGCGCACTTCTTCCTGGCCATCGACCCGGCGCGTTTCGGCGACGGTTTCGAGGAGCGGGCGGCCGCCCTGGCGGGCGAGGTCACCGGCTCCCGGCCCCGCCCCGGCGTCGAGCGGATCCTGCTCCCTGGGCAGCCCGAGGAGGAACGACGCGAGCGCGCCCTGTCCGAGGGGATCGCTCTCGAGGGCAGCGTGATGGACGGGATCCTGGAAGCCGCGGAGCTGGTCGGCGCGCAGCTGCCGGCCCGCCCCCTGGAGGAGGAGAGCAATGTTCGGTGACGTGGTCGAGACCCCCGACGGGTCCAAGGTCACCCTGGTGGACGTCGGCAGCACCCGGCTGCTGGACACCGACGTCGTCCGGGTGTGGGACGTCGCGCTGGAACCCGGCGGGCGCCACCCGTGGCACCAGCACCACAACCCCTACGTCGTGCTGTCCGTGGCCGGGTCGAGCGGCCGCATGGACTGGCTCGACGGCGCGCCCTCCAGGCAGATCTCGGAGTACACCGGCGGGGCGGTGTTCCGGCCGGTCTCGCCCGTGCACTGCCTGACGAACACCGGCGGTACGCGCTACCGCAACCGCCTCGTCGAGCTCAAGGACCTGGGGGAGAACCGCCCCGGCGGGGTGCTGGACGTCGGCGCGGGCGCCCGCAGCGTCGAGGGCGAGCCTCCCGTCGGCGTCCCCGCGCCCGCGGACGGCCGCGTCCCGGTCATCGCGACCGACCACGTCCGCGTGTGGACCGTGACCGTGCCCGCCCGGTCCGCCGCCGACCTGGTGCTGGACCCCGTCGGCCACGTCGTGGCCGAGCTCGACGCGACGCTCGAGGGCGACGACCTCGCCGCGTCGGTGACCGAGCACGACGGCGGCCCGCGCCGACTCACCAACGACGCCGACCACGACCGCACGTGGTTCGTCGTCGCGCTCGACTACCTCACCCACCGCACCCGAGAGGACCGATGATGACCCACCAGGATGTCGCCCTGCCGCTCGTCGCCCGCCCGCCCCGGCCCGAGGGGGTCGCCGAGGAGGAGTGGGCCGAGAACCTCTCTGACCCGGCCCGCTACGGGGGCGTCGCCCCCGACCGCTCCCGCGAGGCGGCCGGCCCCGTCGTCGACGGCGAGCTCACGCACCGCTTCCGGGAGATCCTGGTGCAGACCGGGGACCTCGAGTGGGTCGAGAAGACCCTGGCCGGGCTGAGCCAGAAGGCGCTGTGGCGCGACGAGGCGACGGGCGCGTCGATCACCCTCGTGCGCTTCCTCAAGGGCTCGGGCATCCCGAGCCGGCACTCGCACGCCTCCAACCAGTTCATGTTCTGCCTCTCCGGCCGCTACACGTACGTGCCGACCGACGTGACGCTCACGCCCGGCTCGTTCTACTGGAACCCCAAGGGCTCCCTGCACGGGCCCACCCGGGCCGAGGAGGAGACCGTGCTGCTCGAGATCTATGACGGCCCGCACTACCCGACCCAGCCCAGCTGGTACACAGACCCCGCCGACGCGCACTGAGCGCCCCAGACTAGGAGAACGACATGCCCAAGACCGAGATCAGGTCCGACCTGCTGGCCGAGCCCAACGGGCACTTCGCGCAGGCCACCGCCGCCCCGCTGACCGGCCGGATGGTGTTCATCTCCGGCATGACCGCCCGCAACCGCGACGGCGGGGTCACCGGCGTCGGGGACGTCACGGCCCAGACGCACCAGGTGTGCCAGAACCTCCGCGCCGCCGTCGAGGAGGCGGGCGGCACCCTCGACGACATCGCGAGGGTGGACGTGTACGTGCGCAACATGGAGGACTTCAAGGCCATCCACGCCGTGCGCGAGCAGTACTTCACCGGGGTCGCACCGGCCTCGACGCTGGTCGAGGTGTCGAAGTTCGTCAACAAGGACTACCTCATCGAGATCAACGCCATCGCCGTCGTCGGCCAGGACCGATGAGGCTCGCGTCCGTCCGCGCGGAGGGTGACCTCCGGGTCGGGATCGTCGACGTGGCCGCCGGCACGGTGACCGTGCTGCCGTCCGGCGCGGGGACCCTCGACGACGTCGTGCGCGGCGGGGCCGCCGCCCTCGCGGAGGTGGCCGCGCGCGCGGGCGACGGCGAGGTCGTCGCCCTGCCGGGCGCCGACCTCCGCGCCCCACTGAGCAGGTTCAACCGCGACGTGCTGTGCACCGGGTGGAACTACTGGGACCACTTCGAGGAGTCGAAGGGCAAGCGTGAGGGGCAGGACCCTGCGGGGCGCCCCGACCACCCGACCTTCTTCACCAAGGGGCCCGACTCCATCATCGGCCCGAGCGACGACATCGCGTACGACCCGCGCCTGAGCGCGAAGTGGGACTACGAGGCGGAGGTCGCCATCGTCATCGGCAAGACCGGGCGTTCCATCCCTGCGGAGCGAGCGATGGAGCACGTGTTCGGCTTCTGCCTCGCCAACGACGTCTCGCAGCGTGACATCCAGCGGGCGCACGGCGGCCAGTGGCTCAAGGGCAAGAGCATCGACGCAGGCTCGCCGCTCGGGCCCTGGATCACCACGCCGGACGAAGTCGCCGACCCGTACGACATCCGCCTCACCTGCGAGCTCAACGGCCAGGTGCTCCAGGACGCGTCCACCGGCCAGGTGGCGTTCCGCTTCGAGGACATCATCGCCGAGCTGAGCTGGGGGATGACGCTGCGGGCGGGCGACGTCATCCTCACCGGCACCCCAGCCGGCATCGGCAACGCGCGCGAGCCGCAGATCTTCCTCACGGAGGGCGACGTCGTCGTCACCCGCGGAAGCGGGCTGGGCGAGCTGCGCAACACCCTCCGCCGGTCCGACCTCACCAGCCACGCCTCGGCCGAGCTCACCGTTCACGCCTGAGCGAGGGCGGCCGGTTCGCCGGGCCGGCCGCCCCCCGCACCCAGAGGAGCACAGATGACGATCGTCGTCGGTTACGTCCCCACCCCCGAGGGGCACGCCGCGCTGCGCCGCGGCGCGCAGTGGGGGAGGGCGTCGGGGCTCCCGCTGGTCGTCGTCAGCTCCCAGTACGGCGACCACCGTCTCGACGGCGCCCAGTCGGCGCGGTTCGACGCCGAGCTCGCCGCGGCGCGCGGCGTCGTCTCCGACGCCGGCGTCGACGTCCAGGTGCGCCTTCTCGTCCGCGGCAACGACCCGGCCGAGGACATCCTCGCCGTGGCGGCGGAGGTCGACGCCGAGCTCATCGTCATCGGCCTGCGCCGCCGCACGCCCGTCGGCAAGCTCGTGCTGGGCTCGAACTCCCAGCGGGTGCTGCTCGGCGCCGACTGCCCCGTCGTCGCCGTCAAGGCCGACGCCACCAGCTGATCCGAAGGAGCACCACTCATGCCTCTCATCCAGATCACCATGGGCGCAGGTCGCACCGCCGAGCAGAAGCGGGACCTGCTCGCGGCCATCACCCAGGCCGCCCACGAGACCACGGGCACGCCGCTCGCCGCCGTGCGCGCCTGGATCGTCGAGATCCCCGCAGAGCAGCTCATGATCGCGGGCGAGACCCTCGCCGAGCGTCAGGCCGCCGGCAGCACGCACTGACACCGCCGTGGCCAGCAGGACGCATGCCGTCACCGAACGGCGGATCGCGATCGTGGGTGCCGGGCAGGCGGGCATCCAGCTCGCCCTCGGCCTCCAGCACCACGGCGTGACCGTCACCCTCGTCACCGACCGCGGCCCCGCCGAGATCCGCTCGGGCGCGGTCATGGCCACGTCGTGCCTCTTCGCCCCCGCGCTCGAGGTCGAGGACAACTCGGACCTGCCCACGTGGGACGACGAGGCGCCGTCCATCCCCCACCTCGACCTCACGGTCGCGGGCGGCGAGCCCGTCCACTGGCGCACCTCCTTCGACTCCCCGGCGCGGTCGGTGGACCTGCGGCTGAAGTACAGCGCCTGGCTCGACCTGTTCGTCGCCCGCGGCGGGGACCTGCGCATCCAGTCGATGACCGTGGGCGCCACCGAGGAGCTCGCCGGCAGCCACGACCTCACCATCGTCGCCACCGGCAAGGGCGAGGTCGGCTCGCTGTTCCCCACGGACGCGTCCCGGACCACCTTCGACGCCCCTCAGCGGGTGCTCGCCGTCGCCCTGGTGACGGGGGTGGAGCCGGACGCCGACGGCGAGGCTCTGCACCTGGCGGTCGACCCCGCGGCGGGGGAGTTCCTCAGCTACCCCATGCTCACCGAACGGGGCACCGCCCACGTCATGATGTTCGAGGGGCGGCCCGGCTCCGGCCTGGGGCGCCGGCTCGACGCCATCACCGACGCCGCGGACCATCTCGCCGTCGGGCTGGAGCTGCTCGCCGAGCACTTCCCCTCGGAGGCCGCGCGGTTCGCGGGCGCCCGGCTGCTCGACGAGACCTCCGTCGCCCGCGGCCGGGTCACCCCGACGGTGCGGCAGCCTGTCGGCGTGCTGCCCTCGGGCCGTACGGTGCTGGGCCTCGGCACCGCCGTCGTCGCGACCGACCCCATCGCCTCCCAGCCGTCGAACAACGCGACGCTCGCGGCCGACTTCTACCTCGACGCCATCCTGCGGCGCGGCGACCGCGACTTCGACGCCACGTGGCAGAGGCGCACGTTCGAGGCGTTCTGGCGCGGCTGGTCGAAGTGGTCGGTGCTCTGGACCAACTCGATCCTGCAGGACCTCACCGCCCACCAGCGCACCCTCCTCAAGGCCGCGGAGACGGTGCCCGGCGTGGCGCAGGCCGTGGCCAACAGCCTCGAGGACCCCCGCACGAGCTATCGATGGTGGTTCGAGGAGGCCGACGCCGCCGCCCTCATCGCCCGCAGCGCGGCCGAGGCGCGGGGTCCGCTCGACGCGCGTGACCTCCGCTCGGCGCTCGGCCAGTACGCGACCGGCGTCACCGTCATCACCACGACGGACGGTGCGGGCGTCTACCACGGCCTCACGGCGAACTCCTTCACGTCGGTCTCGATCGACCCGCCGCTCGTCCTGTGGTGCCCGTCGAAGCGGTCGACGAGCCGGCCGGTGTTCGCCGCGTCGGAGTACTTCGTCGTCAACGTCCTCGCGGACGCGCAGCACCACCTGTCCCGGCAGTTCTCGGTGTCCGGCTCGGCCGAGAAGTTCAAGGGCGTGGAGACGGTCGAGGGGCTCGGCGGCGCGCCGGTCCTCGCGGACGCCGTCGCCACCTTCGAGTGCCGGCGCGTGGCCGTCCACGACGCGGGCGACCACGACATCCACGTCGGGCAGGTGGAGCGCTACTCCTCGACCGGCGGAGAGCCGCTGCTGTTCCACGACGGCCGCTTCCACGTGACGCGGCCGCGCCCCGAGAGCTGACCGACCCACCCACAGGAGGATCATCCGTGCGCACCGTCGACGCCGTCGTCATCGGGGCCGGCCACAACGGCCTGGTCACCGCCCTCTACCTGGCCCGGGCCGGGTGGGACGTGCTCGTGCTGGAGGGGAACCACGACGTCGGGGGCGCGACCCGCAGCGGTGAGGTCACCGAGCCCGGCCTGGTCCACGACCTCTACGCCACGAACCTCAACCTGTTCCTCGCCAGCCCCGTCTACGCCGAGCTGCGCGAGGACCTCGCACGCACCGGCTTCCGGCCGGTCGTGTCCGACCGGCCGTACGCCAGCGTCTTCCCCGGGGGCAGCCTGCGGGTCTACCAGGACGCCGAGCGCACGGAGCGCGAGCTGGGCGAGCACAGCGCCGCCGACCTCGCGGGCTGGCGCCGTCTGCGCGAGATGCAGCACGAGTTCATGGCGACGCTCATGCCGCTCTACGGCACCCGGCTGCCGAGCGCGGCGGCCCTGCGGCACCTCGCCCGCGCCGTGCGCCGCGCCGGTGTGGGCAAGCTGCTGACCTTCGCCCAGCTGTTGGCGCGCTCGACCCGCGAGCTGGGCGAGACGTGGTTCGAGACCCCCGAGACCAGGGCGCTCATCGCGGCGTGGGGGATGCACCTGGACTACGGCCCGGACGTCTCGTTCGGCGCGATGTTCCCCTTCGTCGAGACGTTCGGCGACATGGAGGCGGGCATCGCCATCGCCCGGGGCGGCGTCTCGAGCCTGCCGGAGGCGCTCGCCGCCCTGGTCCGCGAGGCAGGCGGCGAGGTGCGCACGGGCGCCCGGGTCGAGCGCGTCACCGTCGACGGCGGCCGGGCCACCGGCGTCGTGGCGAACGGCGAGCCGATCGCCGCCCGTCGCGCGGTCGTCGCCGGGACGTCCCCGCGCCGCCTCTTCGGGGAGCTCCTCGACGGCGCCCCCGGGGTCCGGGCCGAGGAGCGGGAGCACGCCCGCCGCTTCCGCTACGGCCCCGGCACCATGATGGTGCACCTCGCGCTCGACGCCCCGGTCCCGTGGTCCGCCCACCCCGACCTCGCATCCTTCGCCTACGTCCACGTCGGCCCGTACGTCGACGACCTGGCCCGCACCTACACGCAGTCCCTGGCCGGACTCATCCCCGACAGCCCGCTGCTCGTCGTCGGCCAGACGAGCCAGGTCGACCCCACCCGCAGCCCCGACGGGCGCCAGGTCGTCTGGGTGCAGGTGCGCAGCCTGCCGTCAACGATCCTGGGTGACGCCGCGGGGGAGATCACCGCCCGGCACTGGGACGAGGCGAAGGAGGCGGTCGCCGACCGGGTCCTCGCCAAGCTGGAGGAGTACGCCCCGGGCGTCGGCGCGCTCGTGCGCGCCCGCACCGTGCTCTCCCCGCTGGACCTCGAGCGGTCCAACCCCAACCTTGTCGGCGGCGACAGCGTGGCCGGCAGCCACCACGTGGCCCAGAACTTCCTCTTCCGCCCCTGGCTGGGCGCTTCCGGTTACGCCACCGCCGTTCCGGGGCTGTACCAGATCGGGGCGGCGACGTGGCCCGGTGCCGGGACGAACGCGCTGTCGGGCTATCTGTGCGCCGAGCTGCTCCTCGGCCCTGCGCCCGGGCTGGGCACCCGGGCGCGGTCGGGCGTGCGGGCCGGTGCCGCCGCGCTCGCGCGCGGCGCGGATGCCGTGGCGGGGCGGTTCACCGGGCGGTAACCCGTGGGCTGAGGCGCCTCAGCCGCCGATGTAGGACATCTCGATCCGCCCGGCGCGGCGCCTACCGAGCGAGGAGCGCAGCTCCGAGTACCGGTCGCCGCGCGCGGCCCAGATGCCGCCGAGCGCGGCGGCGAGGTCGCCGTCGTCCTTGGCGGGGTCGCGCAGCAGTGCCCGCAGGTCGTGCCCCTCGGAGGCGAACAGGCACGTGAAGAGCTTGCCGTCGGTGGACAGCCGGGCGCGGGTGCAGGTGCCGCAGAAGGCCGCGGTGACCGAGGAGATGACGCCGATCTCGCCTGCACCGTCCCGGTAGCGCCACCGGGTGGCCGTCTCGCCGCGGTGGCTGGCGGCGGCGGCCTCGACCGGGAGCTCCGCGTCGATCCGCGCCACGACCTCGGCGGAGGGCAGTACCTCGTCCATGCTCCAGCCGTTCGTCGCGCCGACGTCCATGAACTCGATGAACCGGACGATCACGCCAGTGCCCTTGAAGTGCCGCGCCATGGGGAGGATGTCGGCGTCGTTCGTGCCGCGTTTGACGACCATGTTGACCTTGACCGGGGCCAGGCCGGCGTCCTGGGCCGCCTCGATCCCGCGCAGCACCCTCGCGAGCGGGAAGTCCACGTCGTTCATGGCGGCGAACCGGTCCGGGTCGAGCGAGTCGAGGGAGACGCTCACCCGTGACAGGCCGGCGTCCTTCAGGCTGCGTGCCATCACGGCGAGTGCGGACCCGTTGGTGGTGAGGGCGATGTCGACCGGCCGGCCCTCCGCCGTGCGGAGCTGCGCGAGGGCGGCGACGAGGTCCTCGATGCCGCGGCGCAGCAGGGGCTCACCCCCGGTCAGGCGCACCTTCTCGACACCGTGCGCGACCGCGACGCGGGCCACCCGCACGATCTCCTCGAAGGTGAGGATCTCCGCCTTGGGCAGGAAGGGGTAGTCGCGCCCGAAGACCTCCTTCGGCATGCAGTAGACGCACCGGAAGTTGCACCGGTCGGTGACCGAGATCCGCAGGTCACGCAGGGGCCGGCCGAGCCGGTCGGCAGGGACGTCGTCTGACATCTGTCCTCCTCCGCCCCGCGGGGGCAGACCGGCACGCGCGCACATCCGCGCGCCACGGTTGACATGTGATCAACTACATCGAAGAATCTCGCCATCGTAGCCGGACGCAGCCCCGTCCGGCCGACATCCTCCCCACGAGGGGTCTCACGCAGCCGTGGTGACCCTGGACGTGTCTGCATCACCGCCTAGACCCATCGCCACCTGACCCCGGAGACGACATCGTGCGTGACATCCTCGACCGCATCCACGACTGGACCGAACCCTTCGCCGTCGCCACAGTCGTGCGCACGTGGAAGTCCTCCCCGCGCGGGCCGGGCGCGTCGATGGCGGTCAACGCCATGGGCGAGGCGGTGGGCAGCGTCTCGGGCGGGTGCGTCGAGGGCGCCGTGTACGAGGCGTGCCAGGAGGTGCTCGAGAGCGGCCGCCCGCAGCGGGTCCGCTACGGGGTCAGCGACGACGACGCCTTCCAGGTGGGCCTGACGTGCGGAGGGACCATCGAGCTGCTGGTCCAGCGCATCGACCCCGCCGCGCCGGAGCACCTGGCCGACCTGCTGGCCGCCGTCGACGCCCACCGCCCCACCGCCCTGGCCACCGTGGCCGCCGCGGCGGACGAGGGGCTGGTGGGCAGGCACGTGCTCCTCGTCGACGACGAGGCCCGCGGCGGCACCGGCGACGCGCGGCTCGACGAGGCGGTCGTCGACGCCGCGCGCGGCCTGCTCGAGCACGGCCGCAACCAGATGGTGCACCTGGGCAGCCACGGCGAGCGGCGCATGGACGAGGTGTCGGTCTTCGTCGAGTCCTTCGCACCCGCCCCGCGCATGATCGTCTTCGGTGCCATCGACTTCGCCGCCGCGGTGGCGCGGATGGGCTCCTTCCTCGGCTACCACGTGACGGTGTGCGACGCGCGGCCGGTCTTCGCCACGCGCGCCCGGTTCCCCGAGGTCGACGAGCTCATCGTGCAGTGGCCGCACGACTACCTGCGGTCGGTGGAGGTCGACCGGCGCACCGTGCTCTGCGTGCTCACCCACGACCCCAAGTTCGACATCCCGCTCCTCGTCGAGGCGTTGTCGGGACCGGCCGCCTACATCGGGGTGATGGGGAGCCGGCGCACCCACGCCCAGCGCAACGCCGAGCTCCGCGAGCACGGCATCACCGAGGAGCAGCTCGCGCGCCTGAGCTCGCCGATCGGGCTCGACCTCGGCGCGCACACCCCTGAGGAGACGGCGGTGTCCATCGCCGCCGAGATCGTCGCGCAGCGGTGGGGCGGGTCCGGTCGGCGCCTGTCCGCCGTCGACACCCCGATCCACCGCGAGGCCACGGCGCCCGTAACCGCCGGCTGAGCCGGCGGGTCGCCCTGGGCCGTTGGGCCCACCGGTGTCCCTCGCCCCCTGGCATGCTGGCCAAAGATACGGCCGCTCTCGGCCGGTAGTGAAGGGGGACCACGATGGCAAGAAGGCTGGCAGCCACCGCCGCAGGGCTCGCACTGGTGCTGGCGGGCTGCTCGTCGGGACCGGGGGCGCCCGAGGCGGACCCGATGCTCGTCCAGCACGACCTCGACGGCCTGGACACGACCCAGGTTATCGACCGGCTGGACCGCCTGGGCGACGACGAGCGCCCCACCGACCTCACCGCGTCCGTGCGGACCGACGAGCTGCTGCTCTCCGACGGCACGCGGGAGCTGAGCCTGGAGCTGCCCGCGGACCGGTTCTACCTGTCCGTCGCGCCGTACGCCGACCAGACGCACGAGTGCTTCTACCACAGCCTCACCACGTGCCACGGCGAGCTCGGCGGCGAGGACGTCCAGGTGCGGATCGTCGACGACGCCACCGGCGAGGTCCTGCTGGACGAGGCGCGGACCACGTTCGAGAACGGCTTCACCGGGTTCTGGCTGCCGCGGGGCATCGACGGCACGATCACCGTCACGCACGACGGTCGGACCGGAGAGGCCCGGTTCTCCACCGACGCCGACGGCGCCACCTGCGTGACGACACTGCAGGTCGTGTGACGAGCCTGCCGGTCGTGTGACGGCGCGGCAGGTCCTGTGACGGCGCGGCTGTCGTAGCGGACCCGCCGCGCGCCGTCGGCCCGTAGGTTGGCCCGCGTGGCGACCTACGAGGACGTGTCCCGGTTGGCCGAGCAGCTGCCCGAGGTGACCGAGGGGGAGTCCCGCGGGCACCGGGCGTGGTCCGTCGCGGGCAAGGCGTTCGCCTGGGAGCGTCCGTTCACCAAGGCCGATCTCCGCCGGTTCGGGGACCAGACCCCGCCCGAGGGGCCCATCCTGGCCGTCCGCGTCGAGGACCTCGGCGAGAAGGAGGCGGTGCTCGCGGCGCGGCGGCCGGGCTTCTTCACCATCCCGCACTTCGACGGGTACCCGGCCGTGCTCATCGAGCTGCAGGAGGTCTCCGCGACGGCGCTGCAGGAGGCGATCACGGACGGCTGGCTGGCGTGCGCGCCGCCCCGGCTGTCGGACGGGTACCTCGACCGGTGACCGTGGGGTGTGCGCGGTTCGCGGGGCCCTCGGGGTCCTCTCGGTCCGCGGCGTCCGCGGCCGCCGGCGCGCCGGCCGCCGGCATATCGAGAGCCGGCCGCCTCGGCCGCATCGCGCTGAGCCCGACGCCGGCGAACACCAGGAGCCCGCCCGCCGCCTGCGCCGCGGTCAGGGACGCACCCATCACCAGCGAGATGACCACGGTGAAGACCGTGATGAGGTTGAGGAACAGGCCCGCGCGCCCCGACGGGATGGTCTTCAGCGCCGCGTTCCACAGGGCGTAGGCGCCCACCGACGGGAAGAGGGCGATGAACAGCAGGGCGCTCAGCGTCACCCGGTCCGCCGGCCAGTCGACGCCGAGGGTGAGGGACACCGGGGCCAGCAGCACCGCGATGATCGTGGCCTGCGCCGCCGTCGACGTGATGGGTGGGACGGACGTGAGGCCCTTCCCGAAGATCGTGTACAGGCTCCACACGACGATCGCGCCGACCATGAGCAGGTCGCCCGCGTTGTGACCGAGGGTCAGGACGGACGCCAGGTCCCCCTTGGTCAGGATGAGCAGCACGCCGGCCAGGCCCAGGGCCAGCCCGGCGACGCCCCGCCAGCCCATGCGCTCGCGGAGGATGAACGCGGCGAGCAGGACCATCACGGCCGGGTTGGCCGCGTTGATCAGCGAGGCGGACAGCGCCGAGGTGTGCTGCAGCGCCGCGTAGAGCAGCAGGTTGTACCCGGCCAGCCCGAGGGCGGCGAGCAGGAGGAGACGCGGCCACGCCCTGGCGACCCGCCGCCAGTCCGGCTTCTCCAGCACCTGAGCCAGCACCAGCAGCGGCACGGCCGCGAGGAGCCAGCGCAGCCACGTCAGCGACAGCGGGCTCATGGTCTGGACGGCCGCATGACCGACGATGTAGTTGCCCGCCCACATCAAGGTCGCCAGGACGAGGGCAAGGGCCGCCTTCACCGTCTACTCCAACTGCTTCCCGACGCGTGGCCGGACCGCCGCAGGAAGCACCGGCCGGCCCGCACCATGGTACCCACCGGTCCGGGAGACAAGGCCGCTGCGCTCCGGCAGGCTGTCGCCCATGACAACCGAAGACACGGCGGGGCCCGTCCATGTCGTCCTCGTGCCCGGCTTCTGGCTCGGCGGCTGGGCGTGGGACGACGTCGTCCCGCACCTCGAGCGGTCCGGCCTCGAGCCGCACCCCGTCACCCTGCCGGGCCTCGCCTCGTCATCGGAGGACCGCGCCGGGCTGACGCTGGCCGACCACGTCGCAACCGTGCGCGACGTGGTCGCCGACCTCACGGGCCAGGTGGTGCTGGTGGGGCACAGCGGCGCCGCGCTCGTCGTGCAGGGCATCGTCGACGCCGACCCGGGCCGGATCGCCGGGGTGGTCTATGTCGACGCGTGGCCGTCGGCCGACGGCGACGCCATCTTCGACCTGCCCGCCGACCAGGTCGACCTGCCGCTGCCGAGCTGGGAGCAGATGGAGGCGGACGGCAACAGCCTCGAGGGCATCGACGAGGCCGGCCTCGCCCGGTTCCGCGAACGAGCTGTGCCGGAGCCGGCGGGCGTGGCCCGCTCGGCGGTCCACCTGACCGACGAGCGGCGCCTGGACGTCCCGGTCACGGTCATCTGCTCCTCGGTGCCCGCGGCCCGGCTGCGCGCGGTGATGGACGAGGGGCAGGCGTGGACCGGCGAGCTCGTGGCCACCAACCCCGACGTCCTGACGTTCGTGGACCTGCCCACGGGCCACTGGCCCATGTTCAGCCGGCCGGCCGACCTCGCGGCCGTCATCGCGGACGCGGCGTCGAGCGCGACGACCCCGGCGGCGGACGCTGGAGCCATGCGGCAGACGGCGCAGCCCTCCCAGGTCCTGGACCAGGATCGCGCGGGGGAGTGAGCTGCGGGCATCGGTGGCTGCCCCGGCGTGACGGGGGCCACCCTCGGCCGTCCACACCCCAGAACTGCCCGGGAGGTCGGGACATCCGGCCCTGCCGCCCGGGATGCCGGGCGCCACAGGATCACTCCTGAGCCCGAACGGGACCGGCCACGGCGGCCGGCGCGCCGCGGGCAAGAGGAGCCCACAGTGTCCGCATCACCGGTCCTGACTTCCGCCTCCACCACCACCGAGCCCCGCGGGGCGCGTGCCGGCCGCGGCTGGGCCGCGTCCGGCGTCGCCGCAGCCCTCGCCGGCGGGACGGGCATCTTCCTGTCCATGAGTGTCAGCCCCGTCTACGACAGGGCCGACCCACCCACGGTCGAGTCGGTCACCGACCACCTGTCCGGCTTCGTCCCGCAGCTCATCGGGCTGCACGTCGCCACTGTCGTGTGCGCGCTCCTGCTCATCCCGTTCGCGGCGGGGCTGCACCGCCGTCTCGCCGGCCAGGCCCCGGCCCACTCCCTGCTCCCCGCGGTGGCCGCACTGGGCCTGGGCGTCCTCTCTGCGGTGCTGGTGCTCGGCTCGGGCCTGGACACCGAGTTCGTCTTCGGCCTCGGCGAGCCGGAGCTGATGGTCGCGAGCGACGTGTCGTTCTACTCGCACTGGATCGCCACCATCTCCTGGCTCTGGCTGACCGCCGGGGTCAGCGCCCTGGCGCTGGGGATCGCGGCAATCCGGCACGGCGCCGCGGGGAGGGCCCTCGGCGTGACGAGCCTGGTGCTCGGCGGCCTGATGGTGCTCTTCGGGGTGTCGCCGCTGCAGTACATGGCCGGCTTCATCGGCCCGGTGTGGCTGCTCGTCACCGCCCTGACGATGCTCCGCGGCGAACGTGCCGCGCGATAACGCCGACCACGCGGCCTGATCGTTTCTACAGTCCCCTCATGACCGATCTCCTGCCTTATGACTGAGCCGTCGGACCCCGGGCGCCCCGCGTCCGGGGTCCCGGCGTACGTCCTGGGTGCCGCCGCGTGGCTCCTCGCCCTCGGCGGCCTCGTGCTGTTCGTCGCGTCGCGTCCGCAGGTCGCCCCCGAGGACGTGTTCCTCCTCGTCGACGTCACCGTCGGGCTGGTGTACGGGGCGGTCACGGCCCTTGTGCTCGCGCGCCGGCGCCATCCCGTCGGGTACCTGCTCGCCCTCACCAGCATCGGTGGCGCGGTCTCCGCCCTCGCCGGCGGGTGGCGGGCGTTCGCGACGGCGCGTGGGCTCGAGCCGGGCGCGCTCGCCGACCCGTTCGGCTGGGCGTGGGTGCCCGGCACCCTGGCGCTTTTCCTCGTGGTGCCGTGGATGGTGCGGGAGCGGCCGCTCGGACGGGCCTGGTGGGGGCCGGCGCTCGGCGGCGTCGTGGTGACCGCGGCGCTCGCCGCCTCGGTCGCCGGCACCTTCGCGGTCCTCACGCTCGTGCTCACCGCGGCCGTCGTGTTCGGCCTGGTCACCGCGGTCGGCGTGGAGGTCCGACGGCGGCGCTCGCCGGAGCCCGAGGCTGTGGGCCTGGACTGGCTCGTCGCCGGGACGGCGGTGCTCGCCGTGTCGTTCGTCCCGATCCTCCTGCCCGAGGCCATCGTGCCCGCGTGGCTGACCCCGGCCGTGCACCTTGGGACGCAGGCGCTGTTCCCGGCCGCGATCCTCTCCGTGGTGCTCCGGCAGCGGCTGTGGGGCATCGAGCTGGCGGTCTCGCGGGCGTTGCTCGCGGGCTCCCTCACCCTCGGGCTGGCGGCGATCTACCTCACCGCGAGCGTGGTCCTGGCCCGGCTTGTGCCGGGGGAGGGGGTGGCGCGGGCGCTCGCTGCGGCGGCCGTGGTCGTCGCCGTGCAGCCCACCCGCCTGTGGCTCCAGCGCCGCCTGCGCCTGATGATCTACGGCGCCGCGCACGACCCCTGGCGCGTGGCCGGCCGGATGGGCACCCAGCTGGGCCGGGCGGCGGACCCGGACGCGTTGCTCGGCTCGCTGACCGAGAGCGTCGGCACCGCGCTGCGGCTCGAGTCGGTGACCCTCCTCGCCGGCGCCCCCGGCGGGGAGCAGGTCGTAACCCGGTGGGGGACGCCGTCGGCCGGGGCCACGCGGGTACCCCTCGTAGCGGGCAGCGAGCCGATCGGGACGCTGTCCGTGACGGCGCGCCCCGGCGAGGCGCTGGACGTCCGCACCCTGCGGGCGCTGACGGAGCTGGCGGCGGTAGTGGCCTCTGGCCTCGTGCTCACCCGGACCGCGAGCGAGCTGGAGCGCACGCGCGAGCGCCTGACCACCGCCCGCCTGCAGGAGCGGCGGGTCATCCGGCGCGAGCTGCACGACGGGCTCGGCCCATGGCTGGCCGGCTTGCGCCTGGGGCTGCGGGGCGTGGCCAACCTCCTCGCCACGGACCCGGCTGCCGCCCGGGAGATGCTCGGCGCGCTGCAGGCCGAGCTCGAGACCCGTGTCGAGGACGTCCGCACGGTGGCGCGCACGCTGCTGCCGCCCGTCCTCGAGGAGCTGGGCCTGGAACCGGCGCTGCGCGAGCTGGTGGCCCGCCACGCGGAGAACGGCTTCGACGTGCGGCTGACCTGCCGGCTCGAGCCCACGCTGCCCGGGGCGGTGGCGACCGCCGCCTACGGTATCGCCGGCGAGGCGGTGCTCAACGCGGCCCGGCACAGCGGCGCGGCGGGCTGCGACCTCGACGTCGCCGACGAGGTCGGGACGATCCGGATCACCTGTCGCGACGACGGCGTGGGATACCCCGCCGACGCCCGGGCCGGCGTCGGCACCCGCGCCATGCGCGAGCGCGCCGAGGAGCTGGGCGGCGAGCTCGAGATCCGCGATCTGGTGCCGCGCGGGACGGCGGTCGAGGCTGTGCTGCCGGTGGGGGCGCGATGACGATCCGCGTCGTGGTCGTCGACGACCACCCGGTGTTCCGCCTCGGCATGGTCGCCCTGCTCGCCTCGCTGGCGGGGGTGGAGGTGGCCGGCCAGGTGGCGGACGCTGCGCAGGCGCGCGACGCCGTCGGTCCGGGCGTGGACGTCGTCCTCATGGACCTGCACCTCGGCACCGACTCCGGGATCGAGCTGACACGCGAGCTGGTGGCGCGGGACCCGCGGCTCGCGGTCCTGGTGGTGACGATGAACGAGGACGACGAGTCCGTCGTCGCGGCGGTGCGGGTGGGCGCGCGGGGGTATCTGCTCAAGACGGCCGGGCCGGAGGAGGTGGAGCGGGCGGTGCGGGCGGTGGCCAACGGGGAGCTGATACTCGGGCCCCAGGTGGCCGCGCGCGCCATGTCGGCCCTCGTCTCAGGCCGCACCGCGGTGCGGGTGCCGTTCCCGGAGCTGACCGACCGGGAGCGCGAGGTCCTCGACCTCATGGCCCGCGGGCACGACAACACCGCCATCGCCCGCCGGCTCGTGCTCAGCCCGAAGACGGTTCGCAACCACGTGGCCAACGTCCTGGCGAAGCTGGCTGTGCCGAACCGGTCGGCGGCGATCGTCCGTGCCCGTGAGGGGGGCCTCGGCGGGGCCGGCGCAAGCTGAAGGGGCCCCTCGCGCGGCGGGTGGGTTCGGCCTCGTGTGGGGCGCGCTCGTGATCCTGGCGGTTGACGCCGCTCGGGCGAGGAGGGTGAGGGCGCCCGCGCCCGGCGTTCCCGCCCCTCAGGGACAGCTCGTCAGCTGAGGCCCGTGCCGGCGCCCACGCACACTGATCGGATCGCGATCGCGCCACAACCCCGGCCGTGAGGGGCTCGTCCCGCGCCAAAGGGCCAGGTCGCGACGAGCGTGGGGCGGCGGTTGTGGCGCGATCCACGCGCCCACCGCACCGACCGGGCCCGCCTCACCCCTACGCACTCTCCCGCGGACGGGTCGCCGGCGGTGCGGGTGGTGCCGGCGGTTCCGGTGGTGCGGGTGGTGCGGGGTGTACTCCCGCACCCGGCCCGGCCGCGCAGGTGTGACGGACGGCATGCCGCCCCGATGCGCGCCCCAGTCCCATGGCGTCGTAGTCTTGTTGAGCCGACGCGGGGTGGAGCAGCTCGGTAGCTCGCCGGGCTCATAACCCGGAGGTCGCAGGTTCAAATCCTGCCCCCGCTACGAGATCCAGGCTCGGAATCTACGGATTCCGAGCCTGGAGGCGTTTAGAGACATGATCGGGTGTCCACTTAGTGTCCACAAACCCGGTCCAGGAACCTTCTGCTGGCCGGATGTCCGGCTTGGGTACGGAGTCGCCACGTCCTGCACGGAGTGGTGCGGCGACCGCGGCACACCTACCGGGCATGGAAGGCACAGCACGAGGATTGAGTGGCGGCCTGGAGCCGCTGATGAGCATCGAGGAACTCTCGGAGTACCTCGACGTGCCGGTCAGGACGTTGTACGACTGGCGCCTCGCCGGCAAAGGGCCATGTGCCGTTCGCATCGGCCGACAGCTCCGCTACTTGGTCAGCGACATCCACGGCTGGCTACGGCAGCAGCGCGAGGCCGAGCCTGGGCGGGCGCCGGAGGCGGGGTGACCAGCGATGGGTAGGCCGCGAACACCGATCGGCACCTTCGGTGACATCACCTACGTCAAGGTCGCAGGCGGCCGGGTCCGAGCTCGCACCCGCTATCGCGATGACGACGGCCAGATTCGCCGAGTCTCGGCCACCGGTACCTCGAACAAGGACGCCGAGCGCAACCTCAAGAAAGTGCTAGCACGGAGGCCGAGTCACGTCGCCAGGGGAGAGGGGACTGGGGACACTTCCTTTGCCACACTCGTCGAGACCTGGCTGGAAGACCTCGATGCGGAGTCCAAGCTCGCGCCGAGCACGCGTGCTCTCTACGAGCGCAACATGCGTCAGCTCGTCATGCCTGCCTTCGAGCACTACGTCCTGCGGGAGATCACTGTTCGCAAGGTTGACCAGTTCATCAAGACACTGGCGACGACCAAGAGCTACAGCATGGCCAAGCAGGCGAGGACTGTCCTGAGCCTCGCCCTCGGTCTTGCCGTCCGCTACGACGCAATCGCCAAGAACCCGGTCCGCGACACGACCCGGCTCCGAAAGCCGCCGTCCCAGGCGATGGCGCTGACGGCCACGCAGGTCGAGGCGATCCGCGACGCAACTCGAGGTTGGCGGCGCGGCCCGGGCGTTCCCGGGCCACCGCCAGACGGCCAACTGGAGCAGATCATCGAGATCATGCTCGGGACGTCGGCCCGCATCGGCGAGGTGCTCGCGATCCGAAGGTGCGACGTCGACGTGATCAGTTCTCCCGCGACCGTGCGCATCTGCGGAACCATCGTGTCACCGGCAGGTAAGCCCACGCACCGACAGCCGCACCCCAAAACGGCGAAGTCAACCAGGACGGTTTCGGTACCCAGATTCACCGCCGAGGTGCTGGGTCAGCGGCTCGTCGCGATCGTCGCGGAGGACCCGGAGCACCTGATCTTCTTCACCCGCAACCACACGCCGTTGACGACCAACAACGTTCGCCGGCGTCTGCGCACCGTCCTGGACGGCGCGGGGATCTCGGGCGTGACGCCACATTCGTTCCGTCGGACCGTCGCGACGGTCATCGACCGGGCCGGCGGTGCGGATCTTGCGGCCGAGATGCTCGGTCACACCTCGTCGAAGATCACGAAGGAGCACTACATCGAGCCCGACGAGATGGTGAACCCGGTGACCGCCGAGATCCTCGAATCACTCGCTCCGCGCGAGCGAGACGACCAGAAGTGAAAGGGACGTCGCCGGTGGTGCGGACTCCGCACCACCGCTCCCTTCCCCGAAGTTGCCGATTCCAACCGAAGCGCATCGCCTGGCGACGGCGCATCCCCGGTCGTGATGACTCTTCACCACCGCACTCGTCCCCACGGTTGCCGTCGTCACCGACGTGCATCTCCTTGCTGCCGGCGTCCAGCTCACGTGTGCGATCGCGGGTTCCATGGGACTCACTCTCGCGCGGGTGCGTTACGGAGAACGTACGGGGCGCCTGACCCCGTACGCACCCCGTACGCACCATGACGGCGCACATCAGCACAGGTCAGGGTGCGTACGGGGGAAGGTCGCCGCGTGTTGGCGACCGTGCCCAGCTCCCTCCTTCCCGAGCCCTCCTTCAGCAGCTCGTCGACCAGCCTGCCCATGCCGGCGACGAACTCCGGAGGAGGCCCGTTCGACTACGAGGTGTGCAGGCTACGCCAGAGGACCCCAACGTGTTGTCCGGACCGGACCGGGGGCACTATCGGCGAAGGCCGCCCCGTGAACGGTCGCACCCGCCCAGCCATCCCCGGGCAGGCCGCGGCAGTCGTCGTTTGTGGTCCTCACACCTCTGGCACCCGAGGCGCACCGGGTGGGTGTGACGGTCTCGATGCGCGTGATCTCGGCCGGCAAGGGCTACGGGTACCTGCTCCGGTCGGTCGTGCAGGGCGACGGGGACGCCGCCCAGGCGACCGCGTTCACGCGGTACTTCACCGAGGCCGGCACCCCGCCGGGGGTGTGGATGGGCAACGGGGTCGCGTACTTCGGGGCTGGCGAGCTGCGCCCCGGTATGACGGCGACATCCCAGCAGCTTCAGACGCTCCTGGGTCGCGGCAACGACCCTGTCACGGGGGCGAACCTCGGTCAGCCCTTCCGGGAGTACCCTACGGTGGCCGAGCGCACCGCGGCGCTGGCCGCTCGCGTCGACCGGGGCCTGCCCGGCGAGGAGTTCGACGCCGAGGTGACCCGTATCCAGGCCGCGCAGGCCGCGCGGGGGCCGCAGACGGCGACCGCCGGGTTCGACCTCACGTTCTCCGTGCCCAAGTCGGTCTCCGTGCTGTGGGGCGTCGCCGACGCCAACACCCAGGAGCTCCTCGTCGCGGCGCACCACGCCGCCGTCGCCCAAGTGCTCGAGTTCTTTGAGCGGGAGGTCGCCGCCACCCGTACGGGCCATGCTGGGATCGCGCAGGTGCCCGTCGTCGGGGTCGCTGCGATGGCGTACGACCATTGGGACTCGCGCGCCAACGACCCACAGCTCCACACCCACGTCGTCGTGTCGAACAAGGTCATGACCGCCCACGACGGGCAGTGGCGCACCCTGGACAGCAGGGCCGTCCACCACTCGATCGTCGCGCTGTCCGAGCACTACAACGCCGCCCTCGCCGACCGGCTCACCGGAGCCTTCGGCCTGACCTGGGAGCGGCGCGAACGTGGCGAGGACCGCACTGCGCAGTGGGAGATCCAGGGCGTCAGTGAGGACCTTGTGGCCGAGTTCTCCAGCCGTGCCCGCGCGATCGACGTCGCCACCGACGCGAAGATCGCCGCCTACGTGATTGAGCACGGCCACCGACCCTCCGACCGGCGGATCGTGCAGCTGCGCGCCGAGGCCACCCTCGAGACCCGGCCCGAGAAGACCATCCGCGCGCTGGCCGACCTGACGACCGAGTGGCGTGCACGCGCGCGTGTAATCGTCGGGGGCGAGCCCACCGAATGGGCACGCAAGCTCACCACCACGCAGCCGGCGCAGGCCCTCACCGCGGAGTCGGTGCCGATGCACCTGATCGACCAGGCCGCCGCCCAGGTCGTCGACGCCGTCTCGGAGAAGCGGTCGACCTGGCGACACTGGAACCTGTGGGCCGAGGCCACGCGCCGCACGATGGGCTGGCGCTTCGCGACCGCCTCGGACCGCGAACGCGTCGTCGCCCTCGTCACCGACGCCGCCACCCGCCGGTCGGTCCAGCTCACCCCGGGCGAGGTCGCCACCACCCCGGCCACGATGCGGCGCGACGACGGCACCAGCATCTTGCGCCCCCGGCACTCTATCTATTACTCCAGTGAGAAACTGCTCGCCGCGGAGGACCGGCTGCTCACCCTGGCCCAGGACCACGACGCGCAACTCGTCGTCCCGCCGCACATCGTCGAGACCATGCCCGGCGCCCGTGGCGACGGCGTGGTGATCGACGGTGAGCAGGGCGCCGCGATCGGCCAGGTCCTCACCTCGGGCCGGCGCCTGGACCTGCTGGTCGGTCCGGCCGGCACCGGCAAGTCCACCGCGATGGCCGCGTTGCTGGGTGCCTGGACCGCCCGGCACGGGCCCGGGTCCGTGGTCGGCATGGCGCCGTCGGCCGCCGCCGCGCAGGTGCTCGCCGAAGACCTCGGCATCGGCTGCGACAACACCGCCAAGTGGCTCCACGACCACCACCGCGGCAAGGCAGACTTCCGCCCAGGCCAGCTCGTCATCCTCGACGAGGCCACCCTCGCCTCCACCCGCACCCTGGAGACAATCGCCACCCGCGCAGCCGCGGTCGGCGCCAAGGTCGTCCTCGTCGGCGACCCCGCCCAGCTCCAGTCCGTCGACGCCGGCGGCGCGTTCTCCATGCTCGTCCAGGACCGCGTCGGCGAACTGGCGCGGCTGGTCGAGGTGCGGCGCTTCGTCCACGAGTGGGAGAAGGACGCCTCCCTCGCCCTGCGCGACGGCGACGTGGCCGCGATCGACACGTACGAGACCCACGGGCGCGTCCGCGAGGGCACCACCGAGGCGATGATCGACGCCGCCTACCAGGCGTGGCAGGACGACCTGTCCGCCGGCCGGTCGTCCATCCTGGTGACTGAGGCCGCGGAATCGGTACGGCAGCTCAACGAGCGTGCCCGTGCCGAACGCATCCAGTCCGGCCTGACGTTCACACGGCGCGAGGTCGCGCTGCGCGACGAGGCCCGCGCGTCCGTGGGCGATGTGATCATCACGCGCCGCAACGACCGTCGGCTGCGCACCGGCGAAGGCACCTGGGTTTGCAACGGCGACCGCTGGACCGTCACCGCCGTCGGACGCGGCGAGACGATCGACGTCCGCCGAGTCGGCGATCTCAGCGGGGTGAGCGTGACGCTTCCGGCCGGCTACGTCGCCCGGCACGTCGACCTCGGCTACGCCGTCACCGCCCACCGCGCCCAGGGCATGACCGTCGACACCGCGCACGTGGTCGTCTCCCCGTCCACCACCCGCGAGAACCTGTACGTGTCCATGACCCGCGGCCGACGCGCCAACACCGCCTACGTCGCCCTCGACAAGCCCGACCCGCTGCACACCACCCCGGCCGACACCGAGACCTCCGCACGCACAGTGCTGTTCGGCGTGCTCAACCACTCCGGGCTCGAGCTCTCCGCCCGCCAGACCATCGCCGCCGAGCAGGAGCGGTGGACGAGCATCGGGCAGCTCGCGGCCGAGTACGAGACCATCGTCGCCACCGCCCAGCAAGGTCGCTGGACGCGGCTCGTGACCGACGCGCTCGTCGGAAAGGGCGGGCTCACGATCGCCGACGCTAGCCAGGTCATCGCCTCCGCAGCCTTCGCCGTCCTCGCAGGGGGGCTGCGCCGCGCCGAGGCCAACCGCCATGACGTCGACACCCTGCTGCCGCGCCTGGTCGCCCAGCGCACGCTGCTCGACGCCGACGACATCGCCGCCGTCCTCACCGCCCGCCTCGCCCGAGCCACGCGACGGCCCCCACGCGGGACGACCCCGGATCTCGTCGCCGGACTCCTCCCGGCCGCCACCGGCCCACTGCCCGCCGACGCCGCCCGCGCGCTGACCGAACGCCGCGAGCTCATCGAGACCCGCGCCCGCACCCTCACCGAGGCTGCGATCCGCGATCGGGCGCCCTGGGTGTACCGCATCGGTGAGCGGCCAGCCGGCGCAAGCGACCGCGAGCAGTGGCTCGCCGAGCTGACCGTCGTCGCCGCCTACCGCGACCGGTACGCCATCACCTCCGCCGCGCCACTCGGCGCTTCGACCCAGACCCTCGCCCAGGAACGCGACCGGCGCCGAGCCGCCGAAGCCCTGCGCCGCGCCGCGGCCATCGCCCAAACCCGGAGGACTCGACCGAGTGGTGCGCGCAACCTCGGGCGCAGCCTCTGAGACCGCCCAGGTTTCGACCGGGATCGCACGCATCAGCAGGCACACCTTGTCTTGGGCCAGGCGCACCTTGAGGGGATCCCGTTGACCCACACGTACACCTAATCGACTCCGGCCAGCGACCGCGGGTTGAACGCGGCCGCCTCCTCCTGCCACTGCTCGGCCAGCGGGTGATCGTCTTGGCCGACAACCCGGCGGAGTCGAGGAACTGCTCCAACGCCGGAGCGAAGTCACTGCTGGACAGCCCGTGCAGGTACAGCAACGGCAACACCTCCGCCACCCGCGGGGATCTGCGCGCCCACGCAGGCAGGATCGCCGAGGCGAACCGCGGCCGCTCACCCGTGGCCTCATCGGTGCGCTTGTCGTTGACCCGCGGCGCCCGTACCGGCACCGCGTCGGCCGCCGTGGTCACCTCCCGCTCGCCGTGATAGCCGTTGCGCACCACCAGCCGGTGGCCGTACTCGTCGACCTCGCCGGAGTGGGTCTCGATGTAGGCGGCGACCTCGGCCTGCAACGCCGCCGCCAGCAGCGCGCGCGCCCGCGCGCCCTCGCGCCCTCGCGAACGACGGGCGCGGCGGAAGAGCGCCCGGCACCGCTCACAGCGGGCACAAAGGAGGCTCCGGCCGACGCTTCCCACTCGCTGGCGGTGAGCTGAGCCCTTGCGCTGCGTGTCGCACGGCCGCTACCTGGTCATAGTGAGAAGATGATGACGTGATCCACGTTCGTCGGTAGGAGTCCGCTTGAGCGCGTTCGATGAGATAGGTCAGCGCGCAGATGCGGGTGGACCTCAAACCATCGCTTTGCTCCGTCGGCTTGGCGCTCAGGTCACGCGTACCTCGTCCTTTCCACCCCCGACTGGGCACCGCAGCTGGAGCGCCGAAGCAGTCGATGACCTGCTTGCCGACATGTTCTCAAAGGCCTCGCCCCGCGGCCAGGTTTTCGTCCTCGCCTGCTATCTGAAAGCGACGGACCAGGCATCACTCGAGCGGCTCATCTTGGCCAGCATCCGCAACTTCCTGATCGATCAGGCCAAGGGAACCGAGCGCGGCAAACTCCGCCGCCGTCTCGACACTCTCCTCAGCGATGATGCTCGTTTCGCGCGACCACCCGGACTTGCGGACATTTGGGCCTGGGCGCTCCTCCATCGCGCCATGGGCCTGTGGCAAGGTGACCTGGAGGAACTGCATCAAGCCGCGGCGCGGGTCCGCGGCTACCAGATTCTTGCCTGGAACACGGCGGGACGAACCCCGAAGCACACGGTGGTAGCACTCACGGAGGTCTCCTACGGCGTAATCGACCACGCCGACGGTGCCGTCCGAGACCAGGACCTCGCCGCGGTCATCGAGCGCCGATTCGCACTCCTTGCACCACCGGTCTTCATTGAGATTCCCGACGGTTCCTTCACCGCGGCCGCGCTCGCCGGGTTCACCGCCAGTGACGACCCAACTGCGGAGTTGACGGTGCGAGAACAAGCTGAACATCTTTGGCTCACGCTCAGCGCGGAAGAACAAGATCTGCTGCCTGTACTGGGGCAGAGCCTGGACTCCCGGCAGGCCGCCACCGGCATGGGACGCGCGGCGACACAAGCGCTGAGCGCGGCTCTGACTGATCGGCTAAGGCTGGCCACCGTTGATGACCGGCATCGCGAGGACATCATTCTGCACCTGGCAGCGCTCGCACGCACCAACAATGAATCACGTCGTCTGTCCCAGGTGGGACCGCACCTAGCGGGGTCAGCCGGAGAGGAGTTGAGGTGACTGGTGATGCTGCACGTCCGCAGTCGAAGCTTGAAGTAGCCGCCTCAAGCGTCACTGTTCCGGCCGAGGTGCGCGCGGCGTGGACCGGGGTCGCGCCGGGGCTGACTGTTGGGCAAATCTGGCGCGCACGCTGGGACGACCAGGTCCAACTCGTCGTCATCCTCGGCGCCGACCGGCGCCCCACAGCAATCCCTCTGTCATTCGACCTCGACTACACCGACTCCACCACGACGCCGATCGCGGCTGCGGCCAACCCGTTCAACGTTCCGGTGATCGTCTGGTCCGGGCTCGCCCAGGCCCTCCCCCTCGTCGTCTTCGACCGCTTCGCCGGTCAGCTGTCCCCAGAGGTCACCGCCTCGCTGGCCTCGGAGCCGGCACGATCCGCCGAGGATCGTTCACTGCCGCACCCGGTACGCGTGTATCGAGCGTTGCTCGAAGACGCGATGGGGGAACTCTCGGCTGCGCGCTGGTACGAGAGCGGGTCGGGTGACTTGAGTGCGATACTGCACCGGGCCGACCTGACGGTTCAGGACGTCGCAGCAGCCCTCGGAGCGACACCGCAGAGGGCGTTGGCAATCTGGCGTGGCCAATTGGCGCTGAGCCACGAGGAGGCGGAGAAGGTCGCTCCGTTGATCGGCGAGTCAGCCGAAACCCTGTTGGCGGCGAACCCTGCGCCACCAGCGGACCTCGTCGCCTCCCTGGAACAACCGGTGCGTCATCGCCTGGTTCTGGCCTACGCCGCCAGGCGCAGCGTGAAGGTCCCTACCGCTTACCGAGACCTCGCGTACCAAACCTGGGCTCTCGCCGCGCGGCAGACCGGTCAGAAGACGACGAACTGGAACCTTCGGCTCGACACCCTCTTTGCGGCGGTGCTCGATGAACCCTGACCGTCACCGCCCAATCAGTGTGCCCAGGAACCAGGTCATCGCACAGGTGACGGCCATGCTCGACTACATCGACGCATCCGACCCAGGCATCCGCTCGCGGCTGTTCGACGACGTCTTGAGCACGTTGGCAAGCAGAGACGAGATCGATGTGCGTTTGGTCCCCGATCAGGAAGTCGACGGATCTGGATGCAGTGTGGCCGGCGGGTACCTCGCCGACCACACGCCGCCCGTTCTCGTCATCTCAGAATCAGCCAGCCGTGGTCGACGGGCCTTCACCGCGTTGCACGAGTACGGCCATCACCTCCAGCAGAGTGTCTTCGACCTCATGGAAGGCCTAACACAGCAACCCGACGGCGGCCTCGCGTTGGAGGACGCGGCCTGTGACACTTTCGCCTCCGCCATCTTGCTGCCCAAAGAGCTGGTCAAGAAGCACATCGGGGACCGAGGCCCGTCAGCGGACACCGCGCTGTCGCTGTGGCACGCCGCGCCGCAAGTCTCCCGGGCGGCCGTCTGCGTCCGTGCTGCCCTGACGCTCCAGACCCCGGGTCACGTGACGCTCCTCGACGAGAACGGCGTCGTCGTCTTCTCCTCCTCCCGCGAGCTTCCCCCGCTGCATCGAGGCAGCGACCAATCTCGAGTGAGCATCGTGGCCGCCGCACGACAGGCGCCCATGCGTATCCTCGACGGCGAGGCGGAGTTCTTCTACCGCGACGGCATCCGCGGTCAGGCACTGTATGCGCAGGCAGCCGACATGGGCGGCATGACCGTCATCGTCTCCGTGACCGAACGGGCGGCCTGGCGGAAGCTGTCCTTGCCACGGAAGGACAACGGCCCCAAAGGCGTGTTCCGAATCTGTGAACATGGCGCGTGTGGACACGAGTTCCGCACGTTTGAGCGCCCATGCGAGCAGTGCAGTGTCCCGAGGTGTCCAGAATGCGGACAGTGCAACTGCGGCTTCCGGCTGCGGGAACGCACCTGCCCGTCGTGTTACCTGGTGAAAGCCGCCCATCTCTTCGACGACACCACCGGAGCCTGCCAAGACTGCTCCTGAACAGGGCGGCGGCTGAAAGCGAAATACGTCGTCTGCCCTCGGTAGAGCATCGAAGTGATGCTTCGCGCGGGACTCGACGCCGGGAGAGTCACCAGCTCACTGCTCCCGGCGAGAAGAACATCATGACAACCATCAGCCCGACCATCACCCTTGAACAAATCGTCAACCAGGCCCGCCGCAGGATCGAGGTCTCCGACGCCGAACTCGACGAAGCACGAAAGCGCCGCGCTGCTATCGGCGCTGCGCTCCGCAACGAGTTCAGCGGCAGCCGCACCTACGTCAACGGCAGCATCGCTCACGGGGATGCGCTGACCCCACTGACAGACGTCGACCTCGGCGTCGTGGTGCCCAATCCCGACCACGAGTACGGTCCGGGCAAGCGCGGGCCGAAGGACCTCAAGGAGCGCGCCGCAGACGCTATCCGTGCCGGCCTCAAAGAGGAATACGGTGATCTCGCCGTCGAAGTCAAGGGCCGCAAGCGCTCCATCCTCGTGCGATTCCGCGACCCGGTTGCCCCGGGACAACCCGACTTCACCGCCGACGTGATCGTCGCCATCGACAACCCTGACGGCGCCGGCCTCTACATCCCTCGATTCGATAGCTGGGACCGCTCGCACCCCGAGAAGCACACCGAACTCGTGAGAATCGCGAACACGAGCACCGACGCCTGCTTCGCCCGGATCGTGCGACTGCTGAAGCACTGGAACCGGAGCAACGGCAAGCCGCTGTGCTCCTGGAACATCAAGGCCCTCGCACTCAACTGTGTCGATGCCCCCACTGCGCTAATCCCGGGTCTACGCGCATGGTTCGACTTCGCGATCAAGGAACTCTCTCGCGGCGAGACACCTGATCCTGCCGGGGTCGCGGAGAAGCCCATCAAGCTCAACGGCATCCGCACCGAAGTGATCCGTCGGCTCACGCGCGCACTGGAGAAGCTCGACCGCGCGATCGAGTACGAGAAGACCGGCTACATCGCCCTCGCCCACAACGACCTCGCCAAGTTCTTCAACGACCCCAAGATGCTGCCCGCCCCGGACCCCATTGCGGTGATGCAGGAAGAAGCCCGGCGGATCACCGCGCAGAAGGCCAAGGACAGCAAGACGTTCGGTACCCCCGCCCTCCTCACCGGCACCGGCGCCTCCGCGGGCCGCGAACGCGGAAACGTACGCTCATGGGGAGCCTGAGCCCACGGTGGTACGGGGCCGACCCGGCGTGGGCACTCCCGTTCCAGCGCGACGCGAGACGCCACTACGGCCCAGCGGTCACCGTCACCTTGCGGCCCTACAACCTCCTCTACCGCCACGAGGGACTCCATATCCCAGGGCGTGACGGACCCGTCCCCGTAGAGGTCCGATTCGAAGCCCGGCCTCTCTACGACACCTACGGGCTTTCGCCTCAGGACTATCCACGGGTGTTCGCCGACCCCGGATTGGCCTCGCCCCACCGCATGCCCGACGACAGCCTCTGCCTGTTCTACCCCGGCGATCCACGCGAACGAAGATGGATGGCGGACGACGGGCTGCTCGCTCTCCTGAATCTCGCCGGCGACCACCTGTTCTTCGAGACCTACTGGCGCCACACCGGAGGCCACCAAGGCGGCACGTGGCTGGCGCCGGAAGCACCGCACGGCTATCAAGGTGGCAGGCCATGACGCCGACCCAGCTGCCCGCTACCGAAGCGACCCTCGCGATCGAGCCGCTCAGCTGGGACGGCATCGCAACCGTCCTCGCCGCAGTCCTTGCCGCGATCGTCGCCGTCCTCGGCTACAGCATCCAGCAAAGGATCGCGCGAAAGGAGCGCCGGGCCGTGATCTACAGCGAAGCGCTGCGCGCGGTTGAGGACTACCTGGAAGCGCCATACCTCGTGCGCCGCCGCGACGGGTCCACCTCCGCACGCCAGACCATCACCACCCACATCAGCGAAATCCAATCCAGGCTGTCCTACTACTGCGCCCTGCTCGACATCCACGCGCACTCCGAGATCAGCACGGCATACCGCACGCTGGTGTCCGCGGCGCGAGCCGAAGGCGGCAAGGCGATGTCACAGGCGTGGAAGAGCCGGCCCACACGACGTGATGGCGGAGTTCCCATCGGCGCCCGCTACAACCGCTCCCGCAGTGATGATGCGCGCAAGGGCTACATCGAAGCGATCCGACATCGAGACGCTTGATCACCGTGTCGGACGCCCCTCGCCCACACCCATCAGCTCGCAAAGATGAACCGCGCCGGGTTCAGTGGAGAGTTGTGTGTGCTTCGGCGGCGGTCGCCGGCGAAGGGGTGGGGGCAGCGCAGTAGGCGTGCTCGTACCGAACAAGAAGACGACCACGACCGTCGCCAACGACGAGTTCACCGTCCGCGAGTACATCGCCTTCGCCCCGATGTGGCAGACATACCAGCAGTTCTTCGCCACCAACGGCGACAAGGTGCCCGCCCGTTTCAGCCGCCACGCGACGGCGCACGCGGTGAGCGCGCACCAGTACAGCCGGCGAAACGCGGAGCAGGCTCTGATGTTCGCCTGCAGCCTGCTCTACCGGCTCGGCGAGGAGGCGGATCGGTAGCGGAATTCGGCCATCTCCTCGGTCTGGTCTACGCGAACGCGTGTCGGTGCTCGCCGATAGGGTGAGGAACGTACAGAAATCGCCGGTCTAGCCGGCACGTTCAGCGCCGACCAGATCCGGAGAATCACCAGCCGTGTCAGTCCTTTCGAGCTTCGTGTGGAGTGTCGCCGACACCCTGCGCGGTCCCTACGCCGAGGCCGAGTATGGCTCGGTGATCCTGCCGTTCACGGTGCTGCGCCGCCTGGAGTGCGTGATGGAGCCGCACCGCGAGGCGATGGCCGAGATCGTCGCGAAGTACCCCGGCGAGCAGCAGCGGCGCACGCACCTGAAGATCGCCACCCGCACCGAGGACAGCGCCGGACTGTCGTTCTGGACCACCAGTGCCTACACGCTGAAGAAGGCGCTGCAGGACCCGGACAACCTGGCCGAGAACCTCATCGACTACGTGGGCGGGTTTTCCGCGAACCTCGACGTGTTCAAGTCCTTCGGCTTCGAGAACGTCATCCGCACCCTCGACGAGCGCGACCGCCTGGCCCAGGTCGTCCGCCACTTCGACAGGATCGACCTGTCTCCCGATGCCGTCTCGAACGCGGACATGGGGGACCTGTTCGAGAACCTCATCTACCGGTTCGCCGAGTCCGCCAACGACGGTGCCGGCCAGTTCTACACGCCCCGCGACGTCGTGAGGCTCCTAGTCGATCTGGTCTACGCCGAGGACACCGAGGCGCTGCGGGACCGCGGTACCGTGCGGTCGATCTACGACCCGACCGTCGGCACCGGCGGCATGCTGACCGTCGCCGACGAGCACCTGCACGGGCTCAACCCGGACGCCTCCACGGCCCTGTTCGGGCAGGAGATCAACCCGCGCACCTACGCGATCTGCAAGGCGGATCTCCTGATCAAGGGCCAGGACCCGTCGAACGTCCGGCAGGGAGACACGCTCGTGGTCGACCGGTTCGAGGACCGCCGCTTCGACTACGTGCTCTCCAATCCGCCATTCGGGACCGACTGGAAGGCCGTCGAGTCGGACGTGAAGAACGAGCACGCGCGTGGGGGACAGGGGCGCTTCATGCCGGGGCTCCCGGCCGTCGGCGACGCCGCGATGCTGTTCCTGCTGCACGTCGCGTCGAAGATGCGCGACGTCGACGACAGCGGCCGCGGCGGCAAGGCCGGCATCGTCCTCAACGGCTCGCCGCTCTTCAACGGCGGCGCGGGCTCCGGGCCATCGGACATCCGCGGCCACATGCTTGAGAACGACATGGTCGAGGCGATCGTCGCCCTGCCGAACGACATGTTCTACAACACCGGCATCGCCACGTACCTGTGGATCCTGTCGAACGCCAAACCCGATGAGCGCGTGGGCAGGTTGCAGCTGATCGACGCCACGGGGCTGGGGTCGAAGCTGCGCAAGTCGATCGGCTCCAAGCGCGTCGAGATCGCCGAGAAGGGCCGCGAGGCGATCGTGCGCGCCTTCGCCGGGACCGAGAGCGAGGACGATGAAACCACGGTGCCGGTGAAGGTGTTCGACAACCTCGACTTCGCCTACTGGAGCGTGACCGTCGAGCGCCCGCTCCAGCTGCGCTTCGCGTGCACCCCAGAGGCGATCAGCGCCGTGTCTGAGCACAGGACGCTCGGCAAGATCACCGGGCTGACCGATGCCCTCGAGTCCTTCGGCGACGAGCCGTACCTGAACCGCGAGAAGTTCAACCGCGAGCTCGGCAAGCACCTCGGTGACCAGGGACTCCGCCTGACCACGGCGCGGCGCAAGACCCTGTGGCAGACCATCGGCGTCCACGACGAGACCGCGGACGTCTGCGTGTACGCCTCGGGTGCGCAGAGGGGCGAGCCGGAGCCGGACGCGGCGCTCCGTGACACAGAGAACGTGCCCTTCGGATGGGGGGGCCACCCGAAGACCCACGAGGCGCTCGAGGAGACCGTGCAGGCGTACTTCGACGCCGAGGTGAAGCCGCACGTCGACGACGCCTGGATCGACTGGTCGAAGACGAAGACCGGCTACGAGATCCCGTTCACCCGGCACTTTTACTCCTACGAGCCGCCAAGGCCGCTCGACGAGATCGACGCCGATCTCGAGAGGGTCGTCGGCGAGATCATGACGTTGCTCCGCGAGGTGGAAGCGTGAGCGTCGTAGTCCCGGATGCCGTTGCCGAGCGCGTTCACAAGTGGCTTGGAGACATTCCGGCCGGTTGGAGCGGGGCTCGACTGTTCGAGGTCGCAGACGCGTGGACGAGCAACGTAGACAAACACACAGTCGAGGGGCAGCCCTCGGTCCGGCTCTGCAACTACGTGGACGTCTACAAGAACGACTCCATCGTCGACTCACTCGACTTCATGGCCGCTTCCGCGACGCATGACCAGATTAGGAAGTTTCGAATCCGCCAAGGTGACACCCTCATCACCAAGGACTCCGAGACTGCGGACGACATCGGCGTCCCGGCCTTCGTCGAGTACGAAGCCGAAGACCTCGTCTGCGGCTACCACTTGGCCATCATCCGGCCCCACGGGCGAAAGGTCGTTCCGAGGTTCCTCTATTGGGCGCTTGATTCGGAGCCCATCGCCCGTCAGTGGAGTGTCACCGCCGCAGGCGTGACTCGTGTCGGTATCCGCAGCACCGACCTCAACAAGGTTACGATCCCGCTCCCGCCGCCCGACGAGCAGCGCGCCATCGCCGACTACCTGGACCACGAGACGGCCCAGATCGACGTGCTCGTCGCCAAGCAGGAGGAGTTCGTCGGGCTGCTGCAAGAGCGCCGAGGTGCTGTCCGGGACAAACTGATGACCGCTGGTGTCGTGCAAGGTCGGAGCGTCGAAGCAACCGGAAGCGCCTGGCTCTCGGAACTGCCGCGTGGCTGGCGGGCCGTTCCCACGCGACGCCTGCTTGAACTTGGGCCCTCCAATGGCGTCTCACCCGAGGCAGGCCGCGTCGGCGATCTGCGCTCGTTGTCGATCGGTGCGGTCCGCAATGGGCGGGTGAGACTCGCAGACGACGTCACGAAGTACGTCGACCGAGCCGCGGTGAGTGACATTTCGCGTCTGCGCCTTGAACCTGGTGACGTGCTCATCGTTCGCGGCAACGGCAACATCAGTTTGGTCGGACGGGCGGGGCTGGTCGGCGACGAATTCGGCCAACAGGAGTACATCTATCCCGACCTCTTGATCAGAATCCGCACAACTCCCGACATGCTTCCCGAGTTCTTCGTTGCTGCGTTCGACGCGCCCGCGAGTCGAGCACAGATCGAGCTGTTGGCGCGGACGACAGTGGGAACCTTCAAGGTTTCAGCTGCTGATGTCAAATCCATCGTCTTGCCACGTCCGCCTATAGATGAGCAGCACGCGATCGTCGAGCACATCAACGAGCAGACCACCCGCATCGATGCCCTGATCGCGAAGGCCGAGGAGCACATCGTCCTCGCCAAGGAGCGGCGCTCGGCGCTGGTCACGGCGGCGGTGACGGGGCAGATCGACGTACGCACGGCACGGAAGGCGAGCTGAACCATGGCGGCACCCGACGGAACCCGCGAGGAGGCGTTCGAGACCGAGATCGCCGAGCACCTCGCAGCGCACGGCTGGGAGTACAGCGAGACCGACGACGGCTACGACGCCGAGCGGGCGGTCTGGCCGGAGGACGTGCACTGGTGGCTGAGCGAGACGCAGCCCAGCCAGTACGCGAAGGTCGTCCGCGTCGGCACCGCAGCTGAGGCCGCCGACCGCGAGGCGCTGCTGTCGTCCCTCGTCGCCCGGCTGGACACCCCGATGAGCTCCGGCGGCGGCACGCTGAACGTGCTGCGCCGGAAGTTCTCCCACACCCGCGGGGCCACCGCGCACCTGCGGATGTGCCAGTTCAGGCCGGCCACGACCCAGAACCCGACGACCACCGAGCACTACGGGAAGGTGCGGCTGCGCGTCGTCCGACAGCTGCACTTCTCGCCGAAGCGCGGGGACTCCCGCTCGATCGACCTGGTCCTGTTCGTCAACGGCTTGCCGGTGGCGACCATCGAGCTGAAGTCGTTCTTCAAGCAGGAGTGGCGCACGGCCGTCAGCCAGTACCGGAAGGACCGCGAACCGGCCGGGCAGCCGCTGCTCGGCTTCGGCACGCGCGCCCTCGTCCACTTCGCCGTCGACGACGACCAGGTCCACATGACCACGAAGCTGGCGGGGGAGAGGACCCACTTCCTGCCCTTCAACCGCGGCCACGAGGACACCGGCGCAGCGGGCAACCCGCAGGACCCGCACGGGGCCGCCACGTCGTACCTGTGGGAGCAGGTCCTGCAGCGCGACAACTGGCTGGCGATCCTCGGCTCCCAGATGTTCCTCAAAACCGAGGCCCACGAGGACCCCGCCACCGGGAGAATCAAGCGGTCCACCACGCTGATGTTCCCGCGCTACCACCAGTGGCGCGCCGTGAAGAAGCTCGTGGACTCGATCGCGGACGAGGGCCCGGGCCGCCGCTACCTGATCGAGCACAGCGCCGGTTCGGGGAAGACGAACACCATCGCCTGGACGGCGCACCGGCTCGCGCGGCTCCACGACCAGGCGAACGCGAAGGTCTTCGACAAGGTCCTGATCGTCTCGGACCGCCGGGTCCTGGACGCGCAACTGCAGCAGGCGGTAGAGCAGGTCGACGACACCGTCGGCACGGTCGCCGTCATCGACTCGGCGGCCGTGCGCCGCTCAGGCGGCTCGAAGTCCCGCGCCTTGCTGGACGCCCTGACCGGCTCGGCGCTGATTATCGTCGTGACGATCCAGACGTTCCCCTACGTCAAGGGTCTGCTGGAGACGACGCTGGGCGACAAGAACTTCGCCGTGATCGTCGACGAGGCGCACACCTCGCAGTCCGGCAAGACCGCCGCCGACCTGAAGAAGGTCCTCACCGAGGGCGGGCAGATCGCGACCGATGAGGAGCTCGACGCGCAGGACGTCGTCAACGAGCTGGTCGAGGCCGACGACGCGCGAGAGCAGCAGATCGCCGCCGAGACCGCCGCCCGGGCCGGTGCTCGGAACGTGTCGCTGCTGGCCTTCACGGCGACGCCGAAGACGAAGACCAAGACGCTCTTCGGGCGCGAGAACGACGGGGGGCTGCCGGTCTCGTTCGACGTCTACCCGATGCGGCAGGCGATCGAGGAGGGCTTCATCCTCGACGTGCTGCGCGGCTACCAGACCTACCGGACCGCGTTCGAAATCGAGCAGCGCGGCGAGGACGGTGTCGTCACGGGCATCGTGGAGGGCGGCGACGACCGCCTGGTGGACCCCAAGGTCGCCGCCCGCAAGATCATGCGGTTCGCGAACCTGCACCCGACGAACGTCGGCCAGAAGGTCGAGATCATCGTCGAGCACTTCCGCGCGAACGTCGCCCAGCTCCTCGACGGGCACGCCAAGGCGATGGTCGTCACGGATTCCCGGCAGGCCGCGGTCCGGTACAAGGTGGAGGTCGACAAGTACCTCGCGCAGAAGGGCTACGGGTACCAGTCGATCGTCGCGTTCTCCGACAAGATCAGCGACGACGAGTACGGGCTGACCGACGTCACTGAGGCGTCGATGAACCCCGGTCTCGGCTCCGACCTCGCGCGGGAGTTCCGCCGGCCCGAGTACCGGCTGATGCTCGTCGCCGACAAGTTCCAGACAGGGTTCGACCAGCCGCTGCTGTGCGCGATGTACGTCGACAAAAAGCTCCCCGACGTGCACGCGGTGCAGACGCTGTCGCGGCTCAACCGAACCTACCGAGCGCCGTCGGGGGAGGTGAAGGACCGCACATTCGTGCTCGACTTCGTCAACGACCCGGCCGAGATCCGCGAGGCCTTCCTGACCTACTACCTCGAGGCTCACGTCGAGACCGAGACCGACCCAAACTTGGTGCACCGGCTCGCGACCAAGCTGACCCAGACACGGATCTACTCGCCCGAGGACGTCGAGCGCTACGCGGAGGCGTGGTGGACGCCTACGCAGTCGCACGCGGCGCTGGCCGCCGCGGTGACACCGGCGCGCGACGGGTTCGCGAGCCGGTGGGCCGAGGCCGTGGAGGGACAGGACAGCCAGGCGCTCGACGAGCTGCGCACGTTTCGCAAAGACTGCGGCTCCTACGTGCGCCTATACGACTTCATGTCGCAGGTGGTCGACTACGGCACCAGCGATCTCGAGAAGCTCGCCGAGTTCCTGAGGCAGCTGGTGCGGCTGCTCCCGTCCGACGACACGGGCGGGGACGCCGACGTGTCCGGGCTCGAGCTGCGCCGCGTCCGCCAGATCGACCAGGGCAGGGCCGACATCGGCCTCTCCGGCGACCAGGACACGCCGGGTCTGTCAGGCATCACGGGCGTCGGGTCGGGAGTGTCGCGTCCCGACCCTCAGCAGGAGCTGCTGTCGGAGGTCGTCGCCCGGATCAACTCGCTGTTCGGCACGGAGTTCGCGGACCCGCAGATCGAGGGCTTCGTGATAGCCGCGGCCGGCATGGCCGAGGAGGACCAGCGCATCGCCGACCAGATCGACCACAACGCCGTCGACCAGTTCCTGGCCTCGCCCGAGCTGCGCGAGACGCTGACCGACGCCGCTGTGCTGAACGAGGGGGCGTTCGGCAAGCTCACCGGTGCGCTGACCGGCGACAACGAGCGCGCCGACGAGTTCATCCGCCTGATCGGTCAGTACCTGTACCAGTCGCGCCGGATGCGGATGGCGGACGAGACGGATTCTGAGGACGCCGGTGCCTCCGACCAGGGCGTGTAGCACGATGGCGACGAAGAGCGCTCCGCACCCGGCGATTCGCGCGGTGCTCCAGGACTCTGAGCCCGTGCCGTACTCCGACATGGGCCGCGGCCCGGTTGGCCTGGAGCACGCGACGAGCGTGTCTTTGGCGCGGGCTCTTGCCGTCGGCGGCCTCAGCCGCCTCGAGCCGAGTCTCACGGCCGTCGACGTCTGGGATCCTGCGGCCGGCCTGGGATTCGCCGGTTTCCTCCTGGTCGAAGCGCTGCAGTCGTCGGGAGTGGAGGTCCGCTACCGCGGTCAGGACATCAACGAAGCCGCGGCGTCCGCGAGCCTTCGTCGGTTCGAGGCGGTCCACGACGCCGAAATCGCCCATGCGGACACGTTGGCGCACGACGCCTTTGAGGACTTCAGTGCGGATCTGGTGATCGTCGACGCGCCCTGGGGCATGGACTGGAGGCAGTCGGCGACGGCTGTCGAGGCCCGGCATCGCGCCGGCGCGTTCGGGTTCGGCCTTCCCCAGCGTTCCGACAGCACCTGGCTGTTCATCTCTCTGGCGCTGGAGAAGCTGCGTCCGGCGAAGCAGGGCGGTGGACGTGTCGCGGCATTGGTCAACCCGGGCGCTCTGAGCTCCGGCGGCGCAACCGGCGGGGTGCGGCAGCGGATCGTCGACGCCGGCCTGCTGGAGTCGGTCACCCGCCTTCCCGACGGCCTCGCGCCGAACACCGAGATCCCCCTGTACCTCCTGACCTTCTCCAACAGAGCCGAGGACGTCGGCCGGGACACGGCGATGATCGCCGACCTGCAGACGATGTTCACCACGGAGCAAGGCCGGAGGTCGATCCCGGTCGAGGCGTTCCACGAGCTCGAGTCTGGGCTAAGGACGAAGAAGTCGGGCCCGCGCAACCGCACCATCAGCACTCGCCAGTTCACGCGCAGGGACGCACGGCTGTCGCGCACCACGAGCGAAAGCACTCAGCTCTCGTGGCGCGTCACAACGTACAACGACACAGCGATCGATGGTCGGTTCCTTGAGGCACGCTATGGGCCGGACTCCGGAGTCTCGTTGACCGAGGAGCCGCGCGAGACCGTCGACCTCGATCCCAGCCGCGTCTTCAGGGAGGATGCGCGCGAGCTGCTGCGGGACATGGCCGCGAAAGGCTGGCCCAGCCGACGTCTGAGCAGCCTTCTCGCCCGAGAGCCCGACGCTGCCCCTGATCCGAATCACGAGAAGGGCGAGCGCCGGTTGTTCGTGCCCACCAGCTGGGGTGGCAGAGCCGCCACCGAGCTGTCCGAGACGAACGCCGGCGGTCGCGTCCTGGCGATGCAGTTTGACGACGACTCGGTGTACCCGCCCTTCATGGCGGCGTGGCTGAACTCGGAGCAGGGCGTCGCCAGTCGGCTTCGTGCGATCGACAACGCCAGTTCGGGCCACCACCTCAAGGCATTGCGGTCGGACGCCAACTCATTGATGAGGTGGGCCGATGAGCTGCTGATTCCGGTGCCGGACCTCAGTGTCCAGCTGGCCCTCGCCTCTGCAGACGAACGGCTCAGTTCGTTCCAGGCCGACCTCGGCACTCGGCGAGCGAGCATCTGGTCATCACCGGAGAGCGCTGAGGAGGTGGTGAGCAAGGTCGCTGGTGCCTTCGACGACTCGTTGACGTCCTGGCTCGACCAGCTGCCGTACCCGATCGCATCGGCATTGTGGACCGCGGAGTCCGCCCATTCGGTGGGGGAGCAGCAGCGCGCCTATCTCCACGCCTGGGAGGCGATCGTGACCTTCCATGCGACGGTCCTGCTCTCCGCGAGCCGCAGCGATCCGGGCAGCAGCAGCGAGACCGAGGCCGCGATCCGTCAGACCCTGCATGAACAGCACCTGGGCATCGAGAAGGCCTCGCTCGGCACCTGGGTGGTCATCGTCGAGAAGACGTCGAAGAGCCTGCGCAGCGCGCTCGAGAACGGCGACGCCGATGACGTGGCCCGCGTTCGCCGCGCGTTCGCCGACCTCGGCCGCGCCGGCATCGAACGGCTGATCTCGAAGGACGTCGTCAAAAAGTTCAACGAGCTGAACGGCAAGCGCAACCGGTGGTCCGGCCACACGGGGTACACCCCGGAGCAGGAGCTGAGGACTCAGGTCGACTCTCTCGTCTCAGACCTCAGAGAGCTCCGCGGGCTCCTCGGGAACGTCTGGGCACAGCTCGTGCTGGTCCGCCCTGGCAGCGCGAAGCGCCGTCGTGACGGTCTCGTCCAGACGGCGGAGGTCGCAGTGGGGACTCGGACGCCGTTCGCGGCTCGGGAGTTCGCCGTGGGTGAGCACATGTACGACGACGAGCTCTACCTCGTGCGGGACGGATCGCAGTCGCCGCTGCGCCTCGGGCACTTCGTGCAGCTGCGCGCGGCCCCGAGCAGCGCCCAGTTCACCACGTACTTCTACAACCGCACCGAGGGGACAAGCGTGCGGATGGTCAGCTACCAGTACGGATTGGAGAGCGAGCTGGAGGACGACGTGGAGAGCCTTCGTGCGGACTTCGGGGGACTGGCGCTCTCGTGATCGACGGGCGTGCTGGGGCTATCTGTCGGTCGTCGCTGACAGGATGTGAACGTGCCGCACATGCAGCTTGAGGACGACGACGACCTCGTCCAGAGACGAGGCCACGAGAACGACCCGATCAAGGCGGTCATCGAACTCGTCTAAAACAGTCTCGACGCTGCCGCCCACGACGTGCAACCGGTGATCCCGCGCATGCAACCCGGATCCTCACCTGGGTCCACTTAGTGTCCACATTGGGTCCGTCGCACACCGCAGCAAACGGGTATCCTGGCGACTGGAAGCGAGGGCGGATCCCTCACCAAACCGAGCGAATCGGTAGCTTCCGGCCCGAGACCGTAGTAGTCGCGATGCCCCTGATGGCGTCCGGAGGTCGCAGGTTCAAATCCTGCCCCCGCTACCAATCTCGTTGGCACGAGGCCCGGTCACTGCGACCGGGCCTTTGCTGTGTCCGCGACCGCCCGCTCGGGGAGCAGTCCCACCGCTGGACGTCGTATCGAATGCATGTTCGAATGGGGGTATGCGATGGGAGTCTCGAGAGCTGAAGGGCGCGGACGCGACTGCGCTGCTGCCGCTGGCCGGGCTGGTCCGGAGCGTGAGCACGCCCGAGTTCGCCGGGGTGACCTTCCACGAGGTGCTGTGCAGGAGCGCGCTGAACCGGGTGCCGGCACAGTCCTCGATGCCCTTCACGTGGACGATCAACCCAACTCGGGGGTGCCTGCACCGGTGCACGTACTGCTTCGCGCGCCGCACCCACGAGTACCTGGACCTGGACGCCGGCCAGGACTTCGACACGCAGATCGTCGTCAAGACGAACATCGTCGAGGTGCTCCGCAAGGAGCTCGGCCGCCCGTCCTGGCGGCGCGAGCACGTGGCGCTCGGCACGAACTCCGACCCCTACATGCGCGCCGAAGGCCGCTACCGCCTCATGCCGGGGATCATCACCGCGCTCGCGGAGTCCGGGACCCCGTTCTCCATCCTGACCAAGGGCCCGCTGCTCCGGCGCGACCTCCCACTCCTCGTGGACGCGGCACGCACGGTGCCCGTCTCCGTGGCCGTGTCCCTCGCCCTGGTCGACCCCGAGCTCCAGCAGCGGGTCGAGCCCGGCACGTCCACGCCCAAGGCACGCCTCGACCTCATCCGGGCTATCACCGACGCCGGGCTCGAGTGTTCGGTACTGGCGATGCCGATCCTGCCGTGGCTGACCGACTCCGAGGACCAGCTCGACGACCTGTACGCCGCCCTGGCCGACGCGGGGGCGACCGACGTCACGGCCGGCCCCCTGCACCTGCGCCCCGGTGCCCGCGAGTGGTACCTGGCGTGGCTCCAGCGTGAGTTCCCCGGCCTCGTGCCGCGGTACCGCCGGTTGTATGGCTCCGGCGCCTATGCCCCGAAGGAGTACCGCCAGTGGCTCGGTGAACGCACGGCGCGGGCGCACCGCATGCACGGGTTCGACCGGCGGGCCCCGTTCCGCTGGGCGCGCACCGCCGCACCGGAGCCGGCACCGGAGGCGACCGGACCCGCTCAGCCCGCCCTCTTCTGAGCCGACGGCCGAGTTCTACGCGGCACTTCCCAGGTCAAGCGCAGGCTGGCATCGACGGCGGTGCAGTTCCTTCTCAAGGTGGCGGCCGAGCCGGCATCAGACCCGGCCGCCTGCGGCGGACGCCCCGCCGCTCAGGACATGCCGGTCGCGACGCTCAGGATGTTCCCGTCGGGGTCGGTGAACCAGACGCCCTTCGAATCGCCCATGGTCGCGACCCCGTCCTGCCACTCCGTGCCCTCGTACTCGAAGGTCTGGAACTTGATGCCCTTGTCGCGCAACGCGGCGACCTCGGCGTCGAAGGACTCATCCGACGCCATGAAGGACAACGCCGTTGCCTTGTTCGTGCCGGCGTAGGCGGAGGGGTAGACCAGGAACTGGCTCTGTCCCGCCTGGTACAGCACACCACCCACCGTCTCGCTGCCTGGCGAGAAGCCGAGGACATTCTCGTAGAACTCCCGCGCGGCGGCGAGGTCCTTGACCGCGAGCGCCGGGATGGCCGTGAGGTTGGAGAGCATGGCGACCTCCTATGCGAGCCAGACGTACATCGGCTGGTCGGCGGCTCGAAGGTAAGTCTCTGGCTGGTCCCGGTCAAGACGCCATTCTTGGCTATGCGTCCTTCGCGGGTCGAGGAGTCGTGCCCGGGGTGACGTCAGCCCAGCGGCAGCCGCACCGGCTCACCCGCGACGGCACGCGGAGCGTGCCGAACAGGTTGCGCGGTGGAACTCGTCGGCGCGTGGGGCGAGGAACAGGTGTGCCGAACACCGGGCACCCGTCGGGCGTTGTGATCAAGCGCATGCCGACCTGCCTCGTCCACCGGCCGGCGACCCCATAACATTGACGACTCATCGCGGGGTGGAGCAGCTCGGTAGCTCGCCGGGCTCATAACCCGGAGGTCGCAGGTTCACATCCTGCCCCCGCTACGGGTTTCAGGCTCGGAAATGACAAATTTCCGAGCCTGAATCATCTCTAGCCACCCAACTACATTGGTGGCACGCCGCGAACGCCCTGGGCGCGCGCTCCATGAGATCGGCGCAACGCACCCGGCCACCGGCGCCAGCTTCTGAAGGGAGTCCCCACATGGAGGTACCACCCCTGGTCTGGGGCCTGACGATCGCCGGGATCGTCGGGCTGCTGGCCTTCGACTTCATCTTCCACGTCCGCAAGGCCCACGTTCCCACGCTGCGCGAGGCGGCGCTGTGGTCCGGTCTGTACGTCGGGCTGGCGTTGCTGTTCGGCGTCGGCGTGCTCGTGTTCGGAGGCGCGGCGGCGGGGTCGGAGTACTTCGCCGGCTACGTCACCGAGAAGGCGCTCTCGGTCGACAACCTGTTCGTCTTCCTCATCATCATGACCAGCTTCCGGGTGCCGCGTGAGGACCAGCAGAAGGTGCTGCTGTTCGGCATCGTCTTCTCCCTCATCGCACGGACCGGGCTCATCTTCGTGGGCGCAGCGCTGATCAACTCGTTTGCCTGGGTGTTCTACTTCTTCGGCCTGATCCTCCTGCTCACCGCCGGCAACATGCTCAAGCCCGAGAGCAGCGACGACTCCCGCGGCGCCGACAACTTCATCATCCGGATCGCTCGCAAGCTCTTCCACACCACCGACCACTACGACGGCGACAAGCTGTTCACGATGGTTGACGGCAGGCGGGCGCTCACGCCGATGCTGCTGGTCATGGTGGCCATCGGCGGTACCGACATCCTGTTCGCCCTGGACTCCATCCCGGCGATCTTCGGGCTGACCCAGAACGTCTTCATCGTCTTCACCGCGACCGCGTTCTCCCTCCTCGGGCTGCGGCAGCTGTACTTCCTCATCGACGGGCTGCTGGACCGACTGGTCTACCTGTCGTACGGGCTGGCCGCGATCCTCGGGTTCATCGGCGTCAAGCTGATCCTCCACGCCCTGCACGAGAACAACGTGCCGTTCATCAACGGCGGCGAGCCCGTGCCGGTCGTGGAGATCAGCACAAGCCTCTCCCTGACGGTGATCCTCGGGGTCCTGGTCGTGACCGTCGTGGGCTCGCTCGTCAGCAAGAAGGGCAAGGCTCAGAACGCCATCGCCAACGCGCGACGCCACGCCACGCACTACCTCGACTCCGAGTACACGATCGACGCGGCGGAGCGGGAGCGGATCTTCCGGATGCTGCTTACCGAGCGTGACCAGATCATCGCGCTCGGGCCGAAGTACCGCCAGATGGTCCGCGACGAGCCGGCCCTGATGGAGCTGCTCGAGCGGGCGAAGGAGAGCCACGAGACCGCGGTGGACCGCGGGCAGGCGCCCCCGGCCGGCGAGACGCAGATCGTCGAACGCGGGTAGGTACCACCTGCACAGCGCGCCGCGGCCGCGGTGGTGCCCGCGGCGCGCAGGCCGCGGTCATGCGCCCTGCGGCCGCGCGGCAGTGCCTAGGCTGGCGCCATGGCTCCCGGCCGCGGTGCGAGCACGCTGGCGCCGGTTGCTGACTTCCCCTGGCCGTCGTTGATCCGTGGGCTGCTCGCGAGCCTCTTGGCCCCGCTCGTCCTGATGTCCGCCGGTGGGACCGGGGCGGCAGCTCTTACCGGGCCGCTGGTGTACCTGGCCGGCGCCGGGCTCGTCGCCTGGCACTGGCCCGGCCGGTCCCTCGGCCCGGCGAACCAGATCACCCTCGTGCGTCTCGTCGGCGTCTCGTGGGTGGCCGCGACCCTGCCGCAGGCCGTGCTGGGCCCGTGGTCACCGGCCACGCACCTCTTCGTGATCGGCGTGGGCACCCTTTCGCTGCTGCTCGACGGCGTGGACGGGCGCGTGGCCCGGGCGTGGGGCGGGGCGAGCCCGTTCGGTGCCCGGTTCGACATGGAGACGGACGCGGCCCTGGTGCTGGTCCTGAGCCTCGCCGTCGGCCTCCTCGACGTCGTGGGCGGGTGGGCTCTCGCCGTCGGCCTCATGCGCTACGCCTACCTGGCCTGCTCGTACCGGTGGCCGTGGCTCCGGGCGCCCTTGCCCGAGAGCACGGCCCGCAAGGCGGTCGGCGTCGCCCAGGGGGTCGCGCTGCTCGCCGCGCTCCTGTGCCCCCTGGTCCCGGGGCTGCCGCCGGCGGCCCCGGACGTCGTCGTCGCGCCGGCGCTCGTGGCGTTGTGCTGGTCGTTCGGCCGGGACGCGCGGTGGCAGCGCGCCCGGCACCTGGCCACGGTGCGGTAGGCCACCGCGACGGTCCTACCGGTGTCGAAGCCCCGGCGGATGACACCCGGCCATTCCGTGGCCGCCGTCGACGGGGCGGGGGAGGATCAGGTCCCATGGGGCTCGCGCACCCAGACGTCGCGACGCGACGCGTCACCTGGCGTCGCCTCGCAACCCGCCCCGCCGCAGTGGCAGCACACGGAGGTCGCCGATGAGCATCGAGCTGAACCACACCATCGTGAACGCGCGCGACAAGCACGCCTCCGCCGTGTTCCTCGCCGGGATCCTGGGGCTGCCCGCGCCGACGACGTATGGCCCGTTCGTCGTCGTCCAGGTCGAGAACGGCGTGTCGCTGGACTTCGCCGACGACTCCGGCGAGATCCGCCCGCAGCACTACGCCTTCCTCGTGGGCGAGGGGGAGTTCGACCAGATCCTCGGGCGGATCACCGGCCTCGGATTGACCTACTGGGCGGACCCGTACCATCGGCGCGCGGGGGAGATCAACACCAACGACGGCGGCCGCGGGCTTTACTGGCGCGACCCGGACGGCCACAACCTCGAGATCCTCACCCGGCCGTACGGCGGCTGACGTCCGGCTTTCCGGCGGCGGAGCCGCCGCCGGGGCCGCCACGCCCGTCGGCGGCGCGCCGGGTCGCCGCGCCCGACCGGAAGGTGCGAGCGTGACGCGCCTGCGACCATGGGCCGATGGCGCACTTCCAGCACACGACGGTCCTGCCGTACCCGCGCGACGAGGTCTTCGCGTGGTTCGAGCGCCCGGGCGCGCTCGTCCGGCTCAGCCCGCCCTTCGGCGGCTCGGTGCAGGCGGAGCCGGACCGGGGGATCCGGGACGGCTCGACCGCCCGGCTGGGCATCGGCGCCCCCGGCGTGCTGGGCGCCGGTCTCGGGGCGCTGGCCCGGGCGGTGCCGTGGCCCGGCGTCGTCCCGGCGCGCCTGCGCCGGCCCGAGCTGGACTGGACCGCCCGCCACGACGCCTACGACCCGCCGCACGGCTTCCGCGACACGATGGAGCGCGGGCCCCTGGGCCACTGGCAGCACACGCACCGCTTCGAGGAGGCCCCCGACGGCGGCACCGTGATGGTCGACCACATCGACTTCGGGGTCCCGGGGGAGGGGCGGCTCCCCGACCAGGTGGCCGAGACCGCCGCCCGGCCGCTGCAGCCGACGCTGCGGCGCATCTTCGCCTACCGGGCCGCCCAGCTGCGCGACGACCTCGTCTTCCACGCCGCCCACGCGGCCGCCGGGACCCGGACCGTCGCCGTCGCCGGCGCCTCCGGGCTCATCGGCCGCCAGCTGTGCGCGCTGCTCACCGGCGGCGGGCACCGCGTGCTGCGGCTCGTCCGCCGCGACGCCACCGCCCCCGACGAGGTCTCCTGGGACCCGGCCGCCGGGACCCTGGACGAGGAGGCGCTGCGCGAAGTCGACGTCGTCGTCAACCTGGCCGGCCGGTTCATCGGCGGCCACCTCACGCCGACGGCCAAGCACGAGATCTGGCACAGCCGGGTCGACGGCACCACGCTGCTGTCCCGGGCGCTCGCCCGGATCGCCGAGGACGGGCGGGAGCGGGCGTTCGTCTGCGCCTCGGGCATCGGCTACTACGGCGCCCGCCCGCACACCGTCCCCGACCCCGAGCCGCTCACCGAGGACGACCCGGCGGGGACGGGCTTCCTCGCCGACGTCTCCCGCGCCTGGGAGGCCGCGACCACCCCCGCCGCGGAGGCCGGGGTCCGCGTGGTCTCGCTGCGCACCGGACTGGTCCAGACCCCCGTGGAGGGACCGCTCGCGCGGCTCCTCCCGCTCTTCGCCGTCGGGCTCGGCGGCCCGCTCGACCGCGACCAGTGGCAGAGCTGGATCTCCATCGACGACATCGTCTCCGCCTACGCCCACGCCGCGCTCGATGACCGGGTCCGCGGCCCGGTCAACGCCGTCGGCCCCGAGCCCGTGCGCGGCGAGGAGTACGCCCGCACCCTCGGGCACGTCCTGCACCGGCCGGCGCTCCTGCCCGTCCCGGCCTTCGGCCCGCGCCTGGTGGTCGGGCGGCAGGGCGCCGAGGAGCTGGCGTACGCGAGCCAGCGGGTGTCGTCCCGGCGGCTGCAGGAGGCCGGCTTCCGCTTCCGCCATCCCACCCTCGAGGCGGCGCTGCGCCACGTGCTGCCGTAGCGACGCGCCCGGCGGCGAGCCGAACCGGGACGACGTCGCACGCGACTTGACATAGTTGCTGGGAGAGGCCGGGTGGCGATGACCCGAGCCCACCGACGAAAGGACGACGATGATTCCGCTGGGTCCAGGACCCGTCCCGACCACCGGGGAGGAGCTCGCCGCGCGCGCACGCGGCGCGCTCGGCCACGCGTGGCACCTGGGCGGCACCCCCGTCGTCGACGCCGACGTCTCCGCCCAGGGAGAGGTCGACCGCATCGCCATCGACATCTCCGGCACGTCGATCGACGCCGCCCACCTGCACCCGCGGGCCGCGGCGTGGCACGCCCCCGCGGGCAGGCGCGAGGGGGAGACCACCGTGCGCTCGCTGGACGTGCGCGCCCTGCCGGTGCTGGTCGCCGGCGCCCCGGTCACCGTGCGGGCGGACGCCGTGAACGTCGTCGCCGAGTGGGTCCGCGCCGAGGGCGGCGACCTGTGGCTCGTGCCCAAGGACGCGGCGTCGACGGCGGAGCCCACCACCGGGCACGTGCTGGTCACCGCGGCGGTCAGCGACCTCGAGGCCGCCGCCCGCACCATCGGGGCCGAGGTGGCCAGGAGCAAGGGCGTCACCCTCCAGGAGCTGCACCTTCGGCCCCAGCCGGCCGGCCACAACGCGGTGCGGGGAGAGGTGCAGGCCAAGGCCGCGAAGGGGTTCATGTCGAGCCGCGTCGTGGTCGGCGGCCACGTCCAAGTGGACGACGCCCTGGTCCTGCGTGTGGTGGAGCTCCAGCTCGACGCGGGCGGCATTGTCGGGAAGGTCGCCGAGGGCCTGCTGCGCCCGAGGATCGAGCCGTGGCGGGGCAAGAGCGTCGACCTGTCCGCGCGGACGTTCGCCGGAGCGCGGCTGACCGCGCTCGAGATCGGCGCGGACGACCAGTTCCGCCTCGAGGCGACCTTCGGGAGCTAGGGGGCCCACCCGCCGACCGCGGCGCCCGCCCGCAGCCCCGAGGGGGGCGGGCGCCGCGGTCCCGGGGCGGGCGCCGCGGTCAGGGCCCGGCGAGGGACCGCACCGTCTCGACGGTGTCCGCCTCGGCGGCGGTCTTGTCGTCGCGGTAGCGCAGCACCCGCGCGAACCTCAGCGCCATGCCGCCGGGGTAGCGGCGCGAGCGCTGGATGCCGTCGAAGGCGACCTCGACCACCTGCTCGGGCCGCACCGCCACCACGTGGCCGTCCCGTCCGGTCTCCAGCTCGAGGAAGCGCGTGGTCTGCCAGGCGAGCATCTCGTCGGTCATGCCCTTGAAGGTCTTGCCGAGCATGACGAAGCCGTCGCCGTCGCGGGCGCCGAGGTGGATGTTGGAGAGCCAGCCGCTGCGCCGGCCGCTGCCCCACTCGACGGCGAGCACGACGAGGTCGAGGGTGTGCCGCGGCTTGACCTTGACCCACGCCGAGCCGCGCCGGCCCGCGTCGTAGGGGGCGTCGAGGTTCTTGAGCACGAGCCCCTCGTGGCCGCGCGCGAGCATCTCCCCGAAGAAGTCCCGGACCTCGTCGGGGTCGGCGGTGATCCGCCTGGGGGCGATCAACGGCTCGGGCACCACCCGGGCGAGGGCGGCGAACCGCTCGGCGGCGGGGGAGTCGATGAGGTCGTCGCCGCCCAGGTGCAGCACGTCGAAGAAGTAGGTGGTCAGCGGGACCTGCTCGCGCAGGGACGCGCCGTCCAGGCTCATCGTCCGGGAGCCGGTCTCCTGGAAGGGCCGTGGCCGCCCGTCCGGGCCGAGCGCGACCGCCTCGCCGTCGAGCACGACGGCGCCGACGTCGAGCCCGCGGACCACCTCGACCACCTCGGGCACCCGGTCCGTGATGTCGTCGAGGGACCGGGTGAACACGGAGACCGCGCCGCCGGTGCGGTGCACCTGGATGCGGATGCCGTCGATCTTGCCGTCGGCGGCGACCCGCCCGCCCACCTTCTCCAGCGCGGCCGGCACGTCCGGGGCGGCGGAGGCGAGCATCGGGCGCACCGGCCGGCCGACCTCCAGCCGGAACGCCAGGAGGGCCTCGGCGCCGCCGTTCAGGGCGGCGGCGGCGATGGGCCCGGACAGGGCGCTGAACATCGCGGCCCGGCGCACCGCGGCGACGGGCACCAGCGCCGCCTCCGCGATGGCGTCGAGGAGCAGCGAGTCCAGCGCGCCCTGCCGCAGCTCGCCGAGGATCAGGCCGCGGAGGAACTGCTGCTCGGGGGCGGTGGCCGCCCGGAACAGGGCGGTGACGGCGGCGGCGCGGGTGGCCTGGGAGCCGGTCCCGGCGAGGGCGCCGGCCTCCTCCAGCGCGCGGTCGACGGCGGTCGGCGTGAGCGTCGCCACCTCGGCGGGGTCCGGCAGCTCGGTCAGCGACCGCCAGCCCACGCCGGTCCGGCGCTGCCGCGTCCGGCCCGAGAGGTAGGACGCGACGATCTCCACCTCGTCGGTGCCGGTGGCCCGCAGGACGGCGGCCAGGAGGGCCCGCTTCTCCAGGCGCGAGCGCGTGGCCGCGACGGCGGCGGAGGTCTCGACGAGCTGGGCGAGCAGCACGTGCCGATTCTGGCAGGCTCCGCCGTCGGGGGCGCGGTGCGGGGCCGGCGACCCGGCGGGTGCGGCCGCGCTCAGCCCGCCGCGGGCGGCGGCGCCGTGCTCGCCCTGACGACGAGCGTCGGCGGATCGACAGGTCTGAGCTCGTCGCCGTCCACGCCGATGAGGTGGAGCAACCGGCTGACACATCGCCGTCCCACCTGCGCGAAGTCCAGCCGCACCGTCGTCAGCGCGGGCACGTAGAACCGCGCCTCGGGGATGTCGTCGAACCCGACGATGCTCAGCTGCTCCGGCACCTCGATCCCCAGCTCGTGCGCGGCCTTGAGGCAGCCGAGAGCCATCTGGTCGTTCGCGACGTACACGGCGGTGACGTCAGGCTGACGGAGGAGCTCGAGCCCGATGGTGTATCCGGACTCGGCGCTCCAGTCGCCGGTGCGGACCGGGTGCGCCACCCTCGCCGACATCGACAGCTCCCGCGCCCATCCACGTGTGCGCGCCTCGCTGCCGAGCCATCCGTCCGGCCCCGCCAGGTGATGCACGGAGCGATGCCCGAGCTCGAGGAGGTGCCGCGTCGCGAGGCGCGCCCCGAGCTCCTCGTCCTGCGCCACGGTGACCGGTCCGTCCTCCGCGCCGGGCTCGAACATGACGAGCGGCAGCGAGGACGAGATGCCCGCGACCGCCGTCGCCGCCGCGGCGATGGGCGCGAGCACGATGACGCCGTCAACCGCGTCGGCGGCCAGGTGCTCGATCGCCGCCCGCATGCTCTCGCGGTCGATCTGGCCCAGGGACACGAGGCTGGTGCCGTACCCAAGCTTTCGCGCCTCCTCGGCAATGCCGAAGAGTGTCTGGGCGGGGCCGAACTGGCTCGTCCCGACGCTGACCACACCGATGTTCATCGTTCTGCGCGTAGCGAGGGCGCGTGCGGCGGTATTCCTGCGGTAGTCCAGGTGCGAGATGGCCCGCTCGACCCGGTCGCGCGACTCGTCACTGACATGAGGGCTGCCGTTGACCACTCGCGAGACCGTCTGCGGCGAGACGCCGGCCAGCTTCGCGACATCGACCATTCTCGGCGCGCGATATCTCGTCTCGCTCATCCGATCCCCCATTCCCGATTGAGTAGCTGTCAAAGGCCGCAGGAGGCGAGCGCGTTCATGGTCCGACATGCACGGGCCGGCGGAGTCGTACAGAGTCCTGCACAGCGAACAGCAGCTCCATGCTATGCGAGTTGTCCGCGATGCTGGTGTCCGGTTCGCCGCCGGTGACCACGGCATTCTGGAACACGTCCAGTACGCGCTCCAGGTCGCTCACCGGAGCAATTGCGGCCGAACCCGTGCCCGGCATTTGGGGAATATCGCCGCCCGTGGCGGGGTCGAACGAGAACAGGCCGTCGGTCATGGTGAGCACGCCACGTTCGCATTCGATGGTGTAGTCACCGTCCCACGAGGTATTCCGGCCGCGCGCCGCCCACGAGCCGGTGTAGCTGACCAGGAGGCCATTCTCGAGCGTGACGATGGCGTCCACGCACGGGGCCCCGCGATACCTGCTCCAAAGCGGTCGATATTCGCGCGCATAAACCTCTGCGGCGTTGCTGCCCGTGAGATATCGCAAAAGGTCGAGGTGATGGATGCTCATGTCCTCGAGAAGGGGGTTCTGCATGTCGGTGCGGCCGCCCTCCAGCAGCTCCGGCTGGCTGAAGCGAAGGCCGATGTGGCCGACGGCGCCGAGGGAGCCGTCCGCCAGCAGGCTCCGCATCGCGATCGCCCAGGGGCGACGGCGGTAGTTCTGCGCCACCATCACCACGAGGTCCGGGCGCTTCTCCGCCGCGGCCAGGACCGCCGCCAGTCCCTGCCTGCTGCGGACCGCCGGCTTCTCGCACAGCACGTGCTTCCCGGCCTGCACCGAGCGGACGATGGCATCCGCATGGAGGTGCACCGGCAGCGTCACGAGGACGGCGTCCGCGTCCGACTCCGCGATGGCCTGCCGGTAGTCGGTGTAGTGACGGGGCCCGGGAACCTCCTGGTGCCTGCTGACGGTGCCGGCCACCGTGACATCGTCACGGCCCGCCAGGACCTCGAGCCACTGCCGTCCCCATCGGCCGACACCGAGCACAAGCACAGAGAGCTGTCTCACCGGTCCTCCTTGCCCACGCCGCCGCCCCCGCCACCTGCGCCAGGACGAGAGGGCCCGGAGCCCGTGCCAGTAGCCCGCGGAGGGCCACAGGCACAGGCCCCGGCGCCGGCCTACGGCTCGGCGGGCACCTTGTGGTGCGTGTCGGGTGAGGTGTGGCTCACCCTGTTCGCCTCCTCGGTGATGGTCTCCACGGTGCCGTCCTCATGGGTCTGGTAGCCCGTCGGCGGGGTGAGGACGCCCCGCTCGACGAGCGTCCTGATGTTTCGGGCGCGCGTGGCGTCCTCACGAGCGAGCCAGTTCTCGGTCGGGGGTTCGTCCGCGTACTGGTTCTTCGGGTAGATCGGCTTGTCGTACATCGCGCGGTACTGCTCGGTGCGCAGGTCCTTGAACTGGTTGTACAGACCGTTCGCGATCCGCTGGCGGCGCAGGGCCTCGATGTCGATCGTGGTGCACACGAACGAGTCACCGGGGGTCCACCCGGTCTGCTGGGCGACGATCTGGCCCCGCGGGTTGACGATCATCGAGCGTCCGCCGAACAGGTCCTGCATGCTCCCGTCGGGCCGGACCTCAGGGCCGAGGTTCGGCGCGACGACGTACGCGGAGTTGAACAGGGCGTGGGCGCGGTTCTGGATCTCCCACATCCCGGTCATCACTGCAGGCTCGATCAGGGTCGGGCGGATGATGATCTCCGCGCCGTTGAGCGCCAGCCCGCGCGCGATCTCGGGGTAGACGCCCTCGTGACAGATGGCGATGCCGATATTGCCGATCTCGGTGCGGGCGACCGGGAAGATCGCGTTCATGACGTCCCCGCCGGTCTTCTTCTCGACGAACTCGTCGAAGATGTCGTGCGGGTTCATGTTCCCCAGCATGCCGCCCTCGTAGGCGTCGCTCGTCGCCTTGTACCGCTTGTAGACGACCTCGCCCTCGGGGCTGATGATGAAGGCGACGTTGAAGTACCGGTCCGGGAAGTCGTCGTCCCGCACCATGTACAGCTCAGCCGCGATGTACGCGTTGAGCTGCTTCGCCTTCTTGCCGAGCTCGTCCGTCTCCGGCCCGGGGATCGTGACCGCGAAGTTTGCCTCTGCCTCGCGGTTGCCGGGGGTGTTGTCGATCATTCCCTGGATCGCCATCTCGGGAAGCACCACGAGCTTGACGGGGGCGCCCTCCCAGGCGCCGACCATCACCGCGGTGTCCATGAACGCGTTGATCCGCTTCACGTTGTCGAGGCAGTCCTTGCTGCTGCGGACATTGATGGTCCGCGGTGACAGCGCGACGACGGAGAAAGGCTCAACCATGGTGGTACTCCTTCGGGTTGTGTGTCTCGCCCACGTCGGCGGACACCCTGTTCTGGTGCGTCTGTCCGGCGGGCTGATGGGCGCCGCCGGGCCAGGTGTGTGAACTTCGCGTACGACGTCCCGTGGTTCAGAACTGGCGCTTCGGGTCGTAGTACTGCTTCGCGTTCTCCGGGGTGGCCAGGAAGGTGTCGATCCAGAACTGGCCGCCGGGGCACGCCTTGTCCTGGGTCTCGCCGTTGGCCGCGGCCACGGCCTTCTCGACGGCGGCCTGACCCTGCTTGTAGGGCTCGTTCGAGGCGTCCGCCTGGACCGGCCCGCTCGGGTTGTCGATCATGCCCTTGAGGACCGCCATCTGACCGTCATAGGTGCCGATCATGACCTTGTCGAGGATGCCGGCGTCCTTGAGGCCCTGCTCGATGCCGGGCAGCATGACGTCGCTGAGGCTGAAGACGATGTCGAGGTCCGGGTTGGCCGTCGCGACGTCCCGGATCGGCGGCAGTGCCCGGTCGGGCAGCCACTCGCCGTACCGGATCGGCAGGTACTCGATGGGGGGTGCCCCCTGTGTCTTCTTGTAGCCCTCGACGACCCCGTCGTTGCGCAGCGTGGTCACCGTCTCGCCCGAGTACCCGCCGATGACGACGGCCTTGACCGGTTCGGTGCCGAACTTGTCCTTCGCCTTCTTGGCGATCTCGGCGCCGAGCCCGGCGGCCACCTCGGTCTGGTTCTCGGCGACGTAGCAGAACTGCTTCTTCGCCAGCTCCTCCGAGAGGTTGCTGTTCACCACGACGAGCGGGACCTTGGCCTGGGTCACGGCGTTGACCGCGGGCGCCACACCGGTGGGGTCCTGCGGGTTGAGGATGATGACCTGGGCTCCCCGGGTCAGCAGGGTCTGAACGTCGGAGTTCTGCTTGACGGTGTCCCCACCGGCGTCGGTGACGATGACCTCGGCGCCGAGCTCCTTGGCCTTGTCCTTCGCGCCCTGCAGCAGCGTTGCCCACCAGTCGCTGCCGGCGAGGCGCCGCTGGGAGAACCCGATGAGGACGCCCTTGCCTTGTGAGGCGCTCTCGCTGCCACCGCCGGATGCTGGTCCGGCTCCCTGCCCGCACGCGGTCGCCAGCAGGCTGACCGCGACCACACCCGTCAGGGCGCTCCTGATTGCTTTGGCACGCATCGTGCTTCCCTTCTGAGAACATGCATGGTGGACGACTGCTAGACGTTCGAGGCCTCACTCACTCCGACGTCCTGAGCGGTGGAGCCGCGGTTCGCGCGCCTGCTGGACAGGCCCGAGCGGATGCGCTGGATGCCCCCGCCGGAGGTGAGGAACACGGCGAGGACGATGACGAGGCCGCGGATCACCAGCTGCGGCTCCGACTGGATCCCGACCAGGTTCATGATGTTGCCGATCATCCCGATGATCAGGGCGCCCAGGACCGTGCTGATCGGGTCACCGGTCCCGCCGAACAACGAGGTGCCACCGACGACCGTGGCGGCGATGGAGTCGAGCTCGTAGCCCTGGCCAACGAGGGAGCTGCCCTGAGAGAGGCGGCCGGCCAGCATGAGGCCGGCGACGCCGGCAAGGAGGCCGCTCGTGATGTAGGCCATGAGCTGGTCACGATTGACCGGCAGCCCGGAGAGGCGGGCGGCCTCGGGGTTGCCGCCCAGGGCGTACAGCCGCCGGCCCAGGGGGGAGAACCTCATGACGAAGGCAGCGATCAGCGTGATGACGAGGGCGATGAGCACGACGTTCGGGATCGTGAAGGTGCTGCCGCCGAAGAGGTTGAGGAACGTGGTGTTGCTGATCACGATCAGCGTGCCGACCTGGACCAGGAATGCCACGCCGCGCGCGATGCTCAGCATCGCGAGCGTGGCCACGAACGGCGCGATGCGCGCATAGACGACCAGCACGCCGTTGATCAACCCGGCGAACGCGCACGCGACCAGCGCAACGACGACCGCCACGAAGACGCCCTGACCCTGGCGCAGCAGCACCGCGGTGATCACCGTGGACAGCGCCGCGACCGAGCCGACCGAGAGGTCGATGCCTCGCGTCACCACGACGATGAACTGCGCGATGCCGAGGACGGCCACGACGGAGGCGGCGACGACGATGTTCTCGATGTTCCGCCCCGTCAGGAAAAACTCTGACATGAGGGAGCCGACCACGGCGACGAGGACGAAGACGAGAATCAGGTAGCCCTGCGGACCGATCTTGCCGGTGGGAAGGCGCCAGCGAGTCTTCTTCGCCTCGTCCTCATTGAGGGGAGGGCCTGCGTCCTGCGAGCCAGGAGCAACGCCCGGGGACCTGACGGACATGGGTTCCTCCAGATTGGTGTGCGCGTAGATGCGCGCTGGTCATCTCAGGTGGGCGAGGAAGCGGTCCTGGCCCTGTTGGATCTCCTCGTGCGTGGCCTCGGCGACGACGCGCCCGGCGGAGAGCACCAGGACGCGGTCGCAGAGTGCGGCCTCGGCGACCTCGGAGGTCACCAAGATGGCCGAGCCGCCGTCGCGGAGATACGCCCGGACCAGCCGGTAGATCTCTTCCTTGGCGGCGACGTCCACGCCCCGCGTCGGTTCGGCGAGGATGAGGATCTTGCTGTTCTGGGTGAGCCAGCGGGCCAGCAGGACCTTCTGCTGGTTGCCGCCGCTCATGGTGCCGGTGGCCTGGCCGACGCTGTGGCACTTGATGTTGAGCTCATCCACCTGCTTGCGCGCGTGCCTGGCCTCGGACTGGCCGTTGAGGAGGCCGAACTTGGTGAACTGCGGCAGGGAGGCGAGCGTCATGTTCTTCTGAGCGCTCATGTCGAGCACGAGGCCCTGCGACTTGCGGTCCTCGGGGATGAGGCCGAGTCCTGCGGCGATGGCCTGCCGCGGAGACCGGACCCGCACCTCTTTCCCGTCGATCCACAAGCTGCCGCCGGTGGGTTCGCGCATCCCGAAGAGGCACTCGGCGAGCTCGGTCTGGCCGCTCCCCAGGAGCCCCGTCACGCCGAGAATCTCGCCGCGTCGGAGCTCGAAGGAACACGGTGCCAGCTGGTGGCCGTCGGTCAGGCCGGAGACGCGCAGCACGACCTCCTCCGCCGCCCGGCCGCCGAGCTTTCCCTCCGAGCCTTCCTCTGCCGCCGCGGCGAGGGAGTTCTCGTACCGGTCCCCGACCATGGCCTTGACGATCTGGTGGGTCTCCGGGACCTCGTCGAAGCGGGCGACCCGCCGGCCGTCGCGAAGGACGACGATGGAGTCGCAGATCGCGCGGACCTCGTCCAGGCGGTGGGAGATGAAGATGAGGCCCACGCCGGTGGAGGCCAGGTCCCTCATAAGGTCCAGCAGCCCTCCCACGTCGCGGGGAGGGAGGGTGGTGGTGGGCTCGTCCAGGAGCAGCACCCGCGGCTCGGACTTGAGCGCCTTGGCGATCTCCACGAGTTGTTGCTTCGCGAGCGGGAGGGACCCCACGGTGGCGTCCACGTCGATGTTCGCTCCCAGGCGGTCGAGCAGTGCCCGCGCCCGACGCTGCAGGGGGCGACGGCGGACGACCGCGCCGTGGTGGAACTCGTCGAGGAAGATGTTCTCGACCACGGACATCGTCGGGACGAGGCTCATCTCCTGGTAGATCGTGTAGATCCCAGCCTGGCGTGCCGCGTGCGGGGTCGCGAGGTTGACCTCCTGGCCACCGATGAAGATGTGCCCGCTGTCGGGGTGCTCGGCTCCGGACAAGATCTTGACCAAGGTCGACTTGCCGGCGCCGTTGGCGCCGGAGAGCGACACGATCTCGCCCGCGTGGACCTCGAGGTCGATGTCCTGGAGCGCGGTGACGCCCGGATACCTCTTGGTCACACCGGTGACCCGGAGTGCCGGGGCCTGATGGTCTGTCACGCCGGTGGCCCGGTGCGCCGGGGACTGATCGCTTGCATTCACGTCGGCCAACCTTTCGGGGGTCCGAGCCTGAGGGGCGACGTCGCGCCCAGGTCTGTGACGGTCCTCTCTGACCGCTGCACTGCCGTGTTGTTAGCGCCAACATGAGAATCGTAAGTCGTGTGGGTCGCGGTGACAAGTGCGATTTCTTCGATCTGCGGAAGCGCAGAAACCCTCGTCATCGGCCGCAATCGTGCGCCCGGCCAGGCCGCCGTGCCCGCCGGCGAACGGCTCTGAGATTCACGCGCCCGGCGTTCGGGTGAGAGCGCTAACAGGGGCCGAGCCGGGATTAGGCCGCCGTGACGCGGCCTGCCCAGCGTTCGGTGCCGACGCTCACGTCGGACCTGGTCGTCACGGCCTCCTCGATCCCGAGGCCGATGAGGTGGTCCTGGCACGCCTCTGCCAGGGGATATGGGCCCGGGTCTTCGCCCTGGCACCACGCGGCCGTGCGGGCGAGCATCGTGGCGATGGCGATCTCCTCGTCGGACAGCCGCGCTCCGGGGAAGGCGTTGCGGTAGACCGGCCGGCCCTCGAAGCTGATGTGGTCCAGGTCGAAGCCCTCGAGGTTCAGGTCGAGGCCCGTCTGTCGCCTCTCCAACCTCGACTCGACGACCGTCCGGGCGTCCACGAGCCTGACGACCCGGTCGTCCGCCAGCTCGCCGCGACTGCCACGCGCCAGGAGGCGCCCGGTCCGCAGCGGGTTGTGCCACTGGTTGTCGGTGAAGTCGTACAGGCCCATCGGGCCGCCGAAGTCGATGAGCGCCAGGGTCGTCTCGGCCGGCCTGGCCGTCGCGTCGCCCGACCACCCTTGACGGGAGACCGGGTCGGCGAGCGGCCCGGTGAAGGATCTCGCCGTGACAGTCGCCGGCGCGAAGCCCGCCCCGAGCATCGACCGCATGATCGATGCGGCGTGGTACAGGTGGGTCGACGACACGTGCACGGACGAGACATCACCGAGGATGCCGCTGCGAATCACCTCCAGACGGGCCGCATGACCGGGCATCTGCATGTACTGCTCGGCGACCTGCACCAGGCCGGAGGAGCCGACGGAGGCCCACAGGTCCCGCAGGCCCTGCAGGTCGGGTGCCGGTGGGGTCTCGACCAGGACCGGCACTCCCAGGCCCACCAGCTCCTCGGTTGCCGCCGGGGCGGCCTCGCGCGGCACCGCGACGACGACGAAGTCCGGGCTGTGGCGCGCGAGCTCGCTCGTCGAGGAACAGACGGGCGCGCCCCATGCCTCCTCGATCTCGCCGCGCCGCCGGTCGGAGCGCGTGACCACGCCGGCGACCCGGAAGCGTGCCGGGAGGGCCGCGGCTATCCGCACGAAGAAGTGCGCCCGCCACCCGGTGCCGATGATGCCGAACCGACTGGGCGTGGCCACCGGAGGGTCCGTTCTCAGATGACGCCGGTGCGGCCGACGGCGGCGAGCGGGACCAGGTCGTCCCAGAGGTCGTCGGGGATCGGCCACCGGGCCAGCTCGAGGGTCTGGTCGATCCGCTCCGGACGTGACATCCCCACCATGGTGGAGGCGATGCGCGGCTCGCGGAGCGAGAACTGCAGCGCGGCGGCGGCCAGCGGTACGCCGTGCGCCTCGCAGGCACGGAGCATGGCGCGGACCCGGTCGAGGGTTTCCGGGCGTGCTGGCTGGTAGCAGTAGTTGGGCTCCACGTCCGGACCCCTCACCAGCATCCCCCCGCCGTACGGGGCTCCATTGATGAACGCCACCCCGCGCTCGTCCGCGTCCTCGATCAGCGGGAGGGCGGACTGGTCGACCAGCGTGTAGCGGTTGTGGCTGATGATGGCCTGGAACAGGTCCAGCTCCAGGTACCGGAGCATGAGGTCGATCGGCCCACCGGCGACACCAAGGTTCTCGACCACCCCTTCGTCGCGCAGCTGGACCATCGCCTCCACGGGACCCCCGGGCCCGGTGGCCTCCTCGAAGGTGAGGCGTTCAGGATCGTGCAGGTGCAGCACCTGCAACCGGTCGAGCCCGAGCCTTTCCAGGCTCTCGTGCACCGAGTCACGGACGCGGGCGCCGGAGAAGTCGTCGCTGTCGTGGGCCGGGTCGGCCTTCGTCTGGAGGACGAAGCCGGGAGGGAGGCCGCCGGCCTCCTTGAGCGCGAGACCGATGCGGCGCTCTGCGTCGAAGTAGTTGTTCGAGGTGTCGATGAAGGTGATCGGTCCCTCGAGCACGCGGCGCAGGGTGGCGAGGGCCTGTTCGGTGCTCACCTCGTAGCCGTACTGGCTGGGGAAGCTGCCCAGGGGGCTCGTGCCCACGCACACCGGTGTGACGGAGAGGCCTGTCCTGCCGAGAGGTCGTGTTTCCACTGTTCTTCCTGTCCGTGTCAGCGTGCGCCGTGCTGGCCGGCGTGCACGTCGTGGGTGGTCGGCCGCGCGGTCGGCGCAGACCGGTCGAGCATGTGGTCGGCGGTCATGTACGCCATGGCCCAGATGGTCTCGGTGGGGTTGTACCCGTGATAGCTGGGGAACTGGCCGCCGCCGATGACGAAGAGGTTCTGGCACTCGTGCGAGTGGCCGTACACGTCGACGACCGACGTCGCCGGGTCCTCGCCCATGCGATGGGTGCCGACCTCGTGCGTCGAGAGGTGGTAGTCCGGCTTGGTGGTCTCCTCCCACCAGTACGTCAGGCCCATCTCGTGGGCGATCTTGCGCTTGATCGTCAGGAGGAACTCCACGCCGCGCTGGTCCCACTCGCCCCAGCCGTGGGTCATCCGCAGCGCCGGCTGACCCCACGGGTCCTTGCGGTGCGGGTCGAGGTCGACGAACGTGTCCTTCGTCGGGATGTTCGCCGTCTGGGAGTACATGGACCACACGTGGGCGTAGTTGTCCCGCATCCAGTCGCGGAAGCCGGCGCCCCAGCGGGGGGCCTCGTCGGGCATGGCGTGCGCGATCTCGATGGGCTGGTAGTCGCCGGGCCAGCTGATGATCGGTGCGCCCCACAGCACGGTGGGGTCGTAGTCGTGCACGAGCTCGCCGCTGAAGTCCTCGATGGACGTCGATGCGACGAGCGTGCCCATGAACGGGTTCGACGGCTCCTTGGTCAGCCCGAGGAAGAACCCGAACGCGTGGGTCATGAGGTGCTTGCCGACCTGCCCGTTGGCGTTGATGCCCGAGGCGAGCAGCAGTCGGGCGTTCTCCAGCGCGTAGCACGCGAGGACCACCCGATCGGCCTCGAGGTCCACGGACCGTCCGTCCGTGTCGAAGTAGGACACCCCGAGAACCCGCTTCCCGTCAGGGCTCCTGTTGACCTTGTAGACCCTGCTGTAGTCGCGCATCTCGAGGTTGCCGCTCGCCTCGCCGTAGGGCAGGGCGGCGATGTGCGTGGAGGTCTTGGCGTCCACGTGGCACGGGTACCCGTGGCAGAACCCGCAGTAGACACACCCCGAACGGCCCTTGAAGGGCTCGGACGCGATGGCCGCGGCGGTGCGGAAGGGGTGGTAGCCAAGCCGCTGGCACGCGTCGGAGAAGTCGACGTCGGCGGGTCCGTGCCGCAGCGGCGGCATGGGGTAGTCACGCTGTCGGGGTGCTTCCCACGGGTTCTCGTTCTGCTCCGGCTTGCCGGCGATGTTGCTGCCGCGGCCGGAGATGCCCAGCTCCCACTCCGTCTTGTCGTAGTACGGCTCGAGGTCGGTGTAGCTGATCGGCCAGTCCACGAGGGTGTGGTCCTCGGGCAGGGCCTCCGTGCCCAGCCGGTCCTCGATCGTGCTCCTCATCCGGAACTCGCTCTCACGGAACCGCCAGCACGCGCCACCCCAGTGGATCGTCCCGCCTCCCGCGCCGAGGGACGGGGGGAGGTGGAGCGGGTTCGCGGTACCCAGCGGGCCGGCCGCCCACGGCGCGAGCTCGGACTCCGACGTCGCGCTCGTCTCGCGCCACGTGATGGGGTCCGTGTCCATCGAGGGCACCAGCGAGCCGCGGGCGTAGTAGCGGATCTCGTCCTGCTTGATCTTGAACTCTTCGGTGGTGTGCTTCGGGCCCTTGTCGAGGAGGACGACCTTCTGCCCCGCCTGGGCCAGCTCGGATGCCACGATGGCGCCCGCGGCGCCGGCTCCGACGACGATGACGTCGATCTTGGGGGACACGGTTACTCCTCCTCGTTGCGGTAGTAGGTCGAGTTGTCCGGAAGCTCCTTGAGCTGGGCGCGCAGGTCGGACAGCGTCTTGATGGGCAGCTTCGTCCCGTCGAAGCCCCTGGCCATCTGCTTGGCGGTGTAGCCCCAGTACGCGCCGGGGAACCCGACGAGCTTCCAGCCCACGCCGTTGCGGTTCCCGCCGTAGGCCGGGTCGCAGAAGAAGCCTTCGACGGCGTGCTCGCGGATGACCGCGAGGAGCCGGGCCAGGAGCCGGCGTCCGGCGCCCCTGCCCACGGTGTCTTCCTCGCTGCCGACCTGGGAGCGGTCTTCCTCGCTGAGCTTGGCGGTCGTCTCGTCGTCGCGGTCCACCCGGGGGCGGTCCTCCGCGGCGAGGAGCGCGGGCCGGTCCGTGCGGACCTCCGGGCCGAGGAGCTCGCGGACGACGTCATCCTGCTGGTCGGGGGAGAGGTCGACGAACGCCGCCGAGAAGCGTTCCTGGCAGAAGGCCTCGAGCTCGCGGAGGCCCACCCGGTAGACGTGCTGGAGGTTGGTGCTGAAGCCGCTGAGCGTGCGGTCGATGTAGTAGACGACGCCGGCCGCGGTGGCGCCGGTACCGGTCCCGTCGTCGGGGATGATCCTCTCGGCCACCGACTCGACGGTGCGTGCCTCGAAGTCGCTCAGGAACGTCAGCGCAATCGACCCGCTGGATGCCGTCGAGGCCGTGGATTCGTCCAGGCTCATGGTGTGTTCTCCCTACGTGAGCTGCGGGTACAGCCTTGTGGCCGCGATGTAGGTAAGCCGGGCTGGCGGGGTTCTGGCGCTGCACCGACCGAACCGCCGAGGTGGGACTGCTCTGTCGCCATCCCAACGTTTGTCAATCAGTGTTAGCGCTCTCACGAGTGATGTCAACCACGTCTGTCACCCGCCCTGGCGCGCTGGTTCCAGCCCGTATTGAGTCGATAACTGCGAAGCCGAACGCGCACGGAAGGCTGCCACCCGTGGCTGCGTCACCTCGTGAGCCGCCCCTTGATAGCGCTAACACCGGCGGCGCGGCTGGTCCGTAGCAGTCGAGGAACACGCAGTGCGGACCGCATGCACGCGGCGCCCGGTAGCCGCCTGCGACGTCACGCTTCACCGTCCCCTGGCGTCGAGACGTCAAGGCGTCACCCACGGGAGGGAGTGTCAGCGATGAGCACGACGACGACCGGCATGGCGTCAGCATCGTCAGCTGCTGGGCCGAGGGTCTCGCTGCCGCGAGCCGGAGCGGCATCGAGCGTGCTTCGCCCTGCCCGCCGCCCCGCCGAGCCGGGCCTGGGCGCGCCTCCGCGGGTACCGCCGCCGTCGTCGACCCGTTCGGCAACGTCCTCGGCGTCATGGACAACGCCCACTACGCGCCCGGCATGACGCGGCGCGTCGACGCGGTGTCGACGCGCACGATCCAGGGCGCCGGCGGCCGCGTCGTTGCGGCGTCGCCGGCGCCCGGAGAGGTGTGGTTGAGCCGACGGCGGCTCACGGCCGCCGTCAGCCCGACCCTAAGCCGGCTGACCGGCGACGTTCACCAACCAGTTGATCCCGAACTTGTCCACGCACATGCCGAACGTGTCGCCCCAGGGGGCCTTCTCGAGCGGCATGGTGACGGTGCCGCCGTCGGAGAGCTTGTCCCAGTAGCCGCGCAGCTCGGCCTCGTCGTCGCCGCTCAGGGACACGGAAATGTTGTTCCCCGGCGTGTACTCCATGCTGTTCGGCGTGTCCGCGGCCATCAGCAGGGGGCCGCCCTCGGTGTTGAGCTGGGCGTGCATGATCTTGTCCGCCTCGGACGGGTCCTCGCTCGCATGGAACTCGGCGTAGGTGCTCGTCGCCAGCTCGCCGCCGAAGACGGTCTGGTAGAACTCCATCGCCTGCTTGGTGGTGTCGCGAAAATTCAGGTACGGGTTGAGCTGAGCCTTCATGTCAAGCCTCCTTGCTCGTATCGTCCACGGCCCGGTCCTGGACCGAGACCGACACTAGCGCGGGGCTCGCCGGCGCCTCAGCGGTTCTTCCGGGTCTCCCTGTCGTTCGCCTTCTGGATGGCGTCGACGAGCTCCTCCTTGCTCATGGACGACCGGCCGGGGATGTCGAGGCGCTTGGCGACGTCGTAGAGGTGCTCCTTGGACGCGTTGGCGTTCACGCCGCCGGCGGTCTCGCCCGACGAGCCACGCCCGCCCTCGGCCTTCTTGTCCGAGGGGCCCTTCTCCTCCTTGGGCTCCCAGTGGTCGCCGACCTTCTCGTAGGAGTGCTTGAGGGCGGCGAAGGCCGTGCGGTTCGCCCGCTCGCCCTCGCCGTAGGACTCGGCGGCCGAGTCATGGGCCTTGGCGAACGTGCGCTGCGCCTTGGGCTCGGACTTCTCGAGCGTGCTGGGCAGCTCGCTCTTCTTCGCCGAGCCGTCCTTGTTCGTCTTCGGCATCGAACTCTCCCTCCCATGCGGGCGTCATGGGACTCGGCGTCAGGTCCGTGCGGCTGCCTTCAGCGTGGTTCACCGGCCCGGGACGCGCACGCGCACGGCTACCGGGCGACGGCCCAGACCGAGGCGCCCTGCCAGTCGACGGCGACGGCGGGTTCGTCCCCGACCACCCAGGCGTCGTGACCCGGGGGCAGCGAGGTCACCTCGCCGGGCCCCGCCTCGATCTCCGTGCCGTCCTGCATGACGACGTGGACCCGCCCGGCCAGGTGGTACTGCTGGTGCGGGGCCTCGCACAGCTCGGTGCCGGCGACCGGCTTGACGTCCTGCGACCACCGCCAGCCGGGCTGCAGGGTGATCCTCCCGACCTGCGCCCCGCCGGCGAGGTTCACCAGCTCGAGTGGCCAGTTCCCGCCCTCGCGGACCTCGTCGGGCTTGTCGAACGACACTTGCTCAAGCGGCTGGCTCATCGCTCCGGCTCCCTCGGCGGCCAGGCGTGCCCCGGCACGTTGCCACCGGTCATACGCGCGTCCCGCGCACCCGTCAACCCCCCACTTCCGCAGGCGAGTCGGCGTCCGCGTGGGCCCGACCTGGCGTGATCGGTGCCGGGCAGGCCAGGATGCAGGCATGGGCGACCTACCTGTCGCGGCGAAGACCCGGGTGCGCGCCATGACCCTGTGGTTCGTGGGTTCCATCGTGCTCGTCGGCGTCCTGGTGGCGATCTACGCCGCGCTTATCGGCTTCGACCGGGTGACGGGGGCGTCGGTCGAGGGCGTGGCGGTCACGGGAGACGGGCACGACCTCGTCGTCGAGTACATCGGCGGGAGGCCGGGGTGCGGCGATCCCGATCACATCGACGTCGAGGAGAGCGCCCACGCCGTGGTCATCTCGGCCTACACGGTCGCCCGCCACGGCACCCGCGCCGGCTTTGCCTGCCCCGCGGAGGCGACCCCCATGCTCCAGACCGTGCGCCTCCGGGCACCGCTCGGCGACAGGGAGGTGCGCGACGGCGCACGCGACGGGAGCGCCGTCGTCGTCCGGAGCCTGACGGAGCTGACGGCGGCGACGGGCTGATCCCGCCGGAGTGACCGACCATCCCGAGCCACCCCACCGCCCGGAGGCGCCGACCCGGCCCGTCGCACCCGGACCAGTCGCACCCGGACCGGTCGCGACCCGACCGGGTGCCACCACGACCGGATGCCGCGCGATCCGCGGATTCTTGCGGGCGCCGACCGACGGCGCGCCGCCCGGGACCCACGGGGCGGCCGACGGTGTTTGTCCGGCGCGGCATACCGATCTAGCGTTCCCCGAAACGCATGCCGGCCGGACGAGGGAGTGACGATGAAGATCACCAGGGTCGAGGCCATCCCGTTCGCGATCCCGTACACGCACCCCCTGCGCTTCGCGTCCGGCGAGGTTCGCGTAGCCGAGCACATCCTCGTGCGCGTCCACGGCGAGGACGGCGTCGTCGGCGTCGCCGAGGCCCCGCCGCGGCCCTTCACCTACGGCGAGACCCAGGACTCCATCAGGTCCATCGTGGAGAAGGTGTTCGCGCCGCAGATCGTCGGGCTGGACATCCTCGACCGCGAGAAGGTGCACACGCTCCTGAACCGCACCGTGGGCAACCCCTGCGCCAAGGCCGCCGTGGACATGGCCCTGTGGGACGTCATCGGCAAGGTCCTGGGCCAGCCGGTCACCAAGCTGCTCGGCGGGTACACCGACCACATGCGCGTCTCCCACATGGTCGGCTTCGACACCCCGGCGAAGATGGTCGACGTCGTCGCGCAGCACAAGGAGCGTTACGGCATCACGACCTACAAGGTCAAGGTCGGCCGCAGGCCCTTCACCCTCGACGTCGACGTCGTGCGGGCGCTGCGCGAGCACTTCGGGGACACCATCGAGCTCTACATCGACGGCAACCGCGGCTGGACCGCCAGCGAGGCGGCCCGCGCCCTGCGCGCCATGGCGGACCTGGACCTGACGCTGGCGGAGGAGCTCAACCCGGCCGACGACGTCCTCGGCCGCCGCTGGCTCGTGCAGCAGAGCCCCGTCCCCTTCGTGGCCGACGAGTCCGCGTCCCGCCCCGGCGAGGTGACCCGCGAGCTGCTCGGCGGCTCCGCGACGGCCGTCAGCATCAAGACCGCCCGTACCGGGTTCACGTACTCCCAGCGCGTGTACTTCGAGTGCGAGTCCCTCGGCGTGGAGAACGTCATGGGCAACCAGATCGACGGGCAGGTCGGCACCATGTGCACCGTCGTCTTCGGCGCCGCGTACAGGGGCACCTCCGCCCGCGCCGGGGAGCTGTCCAACTTCCTGGACATGAGCGACGACCTGCTCACCGAGCCCCTGCAGATCTCCGCCGGCACGCTGGCCGTCCGGGACCGCCCCGGCACCGGGGTCGACATCGACGAGGACAAGCTCGCGCACTACCGCCAGGACACCGACGCGACGCTCACGATCTGACGCCGTCCCCGTCCCTGATTCGCCCCACCGTCCCGGCACCGCCGGCAACCCAGGAGGAACCGTGCTCTACCTCGTCCACATGATCGTCGACATCCCCACCACCGTGCAGAAAGAGGAGGCCGACGCCATCAAGGCCCGCGAGAAGGCCTACTCCCAGGACCTGCAGCGCAGCGGGAAGTGGGTCGATATCTGGCGCGTCGTCGGCGAGTACGCGAACTACTCGGTCTTCGACGTGGAGAGCAACGACGAGCTCCACGAGATCCTCAGCAGCCTGCCGCTCTTCCCGTTCATGACGATCACCGTCACGCCGCTGGCCCGGCACGGTTCCGCGATCAAGTAGCCGGCCCCCGCGCCGCGCGGGCATGTGCGCACGCCGCAGCATATTTGCATTTCATTTGCGCAAATGCACTTTTCTAATTGCGATCTGGCTAGTCTGCTTGGTTTGGCGAAGCCGTCGCCAGAATGTCGCGCCCCGGATTGCGCGGGCCGCCCACCGTCCGCACCCTTGGTCATGGCAGACCTGTGTTGTCGACGGTGACTCGGTCAACTGGAGGAAACGATGGTGTCTTTCTCGCGAGCTCGAGGTGCCGCTGCGCTCGCCGCGGCCGGAGCACTCGCCCTGGCGGCGTGCACGACCGGCGACCAAGGAACGCCCGCGGCGGGAGGCTCCGGTAGCGGGGGCGCCGTCAAGGTCGAGCAGGTCGGTCTGATGTTGCAGGACATCTCGAACCCGTTCTTCGCCTCGATGCAGGACAGCATGCAGAAGGCCGCCAAGGACCAGGGCTTCAAGCTCAACGTCCAGGACGGCCGCCAGGACCTCGGGACGCAGAACGACCAGGTCGACACGTTCATCCAGCAGGGTGTGGACCTGATCCTGATCAACGCCGTGGACAGCGCGGGCATCGGCTCCGCCGTCGCCCGGGCGAAGGCGCAGGGCGTGATCGTCGTCGCCGTCGACGTCGACGCCCAGGGGGCGGACGCCGCGGTGACGACGGACAACGTCGAGGCCGGGCGGCAGTCCTGCCAGGCGCTGGTCGAGGGGATGGGCGGCAAGGGCAACATCTTCATCATCGAGGGCACGCCCACCACCGCGCCGCAGGACCGGGTCAAGGGCTGCGAGGAGGTCCTCGGCAAGAACCCGGACGTGAAGGTTCTCGCGCGACAGGCAGGCAAGAACGACCGCGCGAGCGGGCTCGAGCTGGCCACGGACATGCTGACCGCCAACGCGGACGTCCAGGGCATCTTCGCCATCAACGACCCCGAGGGCCTGGGCGCCGACCTGGCGGTCCAGCAGGCGGGGCGCAAGGGCATCATCATCACCGGCGTGGACGGGTCGCCGGAGGCCGTGAAGGCGCTCAAGGACCCCAACTCCAACTTCTTCGCCACCCCGGCCCAGGACCCGGGCGGCATGGCGCTGAAGGCGCTAGAGGTCGGCCAGGGGATCGCCGCGGGCAAGCCGCCGGCCGAGCGGGTCACCCTGCTCACGCCCTCGCTCGTGAACCGGGACAACGTGGCCGACTACAAGGGCTGGTGATCCTGCGCGCACCGGCTGAGACGAGGAGGATTCCGCGTGAACGAGTCGAACGGTCGGGTCCCGCTGCTCGAGGTCGAGGGCATCACGAAGCGCTTCGGAGCGACCCACGCGCTGTCGGACGTCAGCTTCGACCTCTACGGCGGCGAGGTGCACGCCCTCATGGGCGAGAACGGGGCCGGCAAGTCCACCCTGATGAAGATCATCTCCGGGAACTATCACCCGGACGCCGGCACGATGAGGGTGGACGGCGACGAGGTCCACCTCGCCTCGCCCCGCGACGCCATCAAGGCGGGGATCGCGATCATCCACCAGGAGCTGGCCACGATCCCGGAGATGAGCGTCGCCGAGAACCTCGCCATCGGGAACGAGCCCGTCCGGATGGGGATTCTCGACCGGCGTGAGCTCGTGCGGCAGGCCAAGGAGAAGCTCGCCCGGGTGGGGGCGAACATCGACCCCAACCGCGCCATCGGGCGCCTGAGTGTCGGCATGCAGCAGATGGTCGAGATCGCCCGGGCTGTGGCCGAGAACGCGCGGGTGCTGGTCCTGGACGAGCCGACGGCCTCCCTTTCCCGCACCGAGTCGGACCAGCTCTTCGCGATCGTGCACTCCATGCGCGACGAGGGGATGGGGCTGATCTACATCAGCCACCGGATGGAGGAGGTGTGGGAGCTGGCGGACCGCGTCACGGTCCTGCGGGACGGCCGGCTGGTCGGCACGCGGGACATGCGCGCGGGCGGCGCCGACAAGGTCAACCCCGGTGACATCGTCCGGATGATGGTGGGCCGCGAGGTCAACGACCTGTACGTCCGGGACCACCGGGTGCCGGGCGAGGTCCGTCTGGCCGTCAAGGACCTGACCGGCCCGGATGACATCGGCCCGGTGTCCTTCGACGTCCGCGCGGGTGAGGTCGTCGGGATGGTCGGGCTCATCGGCGCCGGCCGGACGGAGGTCGCGCGCCTCATCTACGGCGCCGACCGCCCGACCGGCGGCACCATGACGCTCGACGGCGCGCCGCTGCGCGCGACCGACCCGGGGCGGGCGCTCACCAACGGCGTCAGCCTGCTGCCGGAGAGCCGCAAGGACCAGGCGCTCTTTCTCGAGATGTCCGTCAAGGACAACATCACCGTCTCGACGCTGGGCGACTTCAGCACGGCGGGGGTGATCCGGGGCCGGGGGATCCAGAAGGCCGTGCGGAAGATCGTCGACCAGCTCAGGGTCAGGACCAGCTCGGTCGACCTCGAGTCGCGGGCGCTGTCCGGGGGCAACCAGCAGAAGCTGGTGCTGGGCCGCATGATGCTCCAGGCGCCCAAGCTCCTCATCCTCGACGAGCCCACCCGCGGCGTCGACATCGGCGCGAAGAGCGAGATCTACCGGATCATCAACGAGATCGCCAAGGCAGGCACCGCCATCCTGGTGATCTCCTCCGACCTGCCGGAGGCGCTCGGGATCAGTGATCGCCTGCTGGTGATGCGGGCCGGCCGGATCGTCGCCACGCTCGACGCGGTCGGCGCCACCGAGGAGTCCGTCATGGAGCACGCGACCGGTGTGTACGGCAACGGCACAGGACAGAACGAGACCGCGGAGGCAACGAGATGAACACGACTGCTGCGCCGGACGCCGCCGCAGACGCCAAGGCCGTCCGGAAGGACTTCGCCTTCGCCTACTGGTGGGACCGCGTCGGCATCGCCCTGGTCCTCCTGCTCCTCATCGTGCTCATGGCCGTGATGGCGCCCCACTTCCTGTCCCTGGACAACGCGCTCAACGTGGCGCGGGCCGTGTCCATCAACGCGATCCTCGCGGCGGGGATGACGATGATCATCCTCACCGGGGGCATCGACCTCTCGGTCGGCTCCATCCTGGCGGTCTCCGGCGTCGGCGCCGTCCTGCTGTGGACTGCGGGGATCCCGTCCCCGCTCGCAGTCCTCGGCGGCATCGTCATCGGCGCGGCGGCGGGATCCATCAACGGCGTCTTCGTGGCCTGGCTCGCGCTCCCGGCCTTCATCGTCACGCTCGGCTCCATGACGTACCTGCGCGGGCTCGCGTACTCCCTGCTCAACGGGCAGCCTCTGGTGGCCAGCGAGCTGGGCTACCGCGGCCTCGGCAACGGCACCATCGCGGGCATCCCGTCCCCCGTGGTGCTCATGGTGCTCGTCTACGCCCTCTTCTGGTTCATCCTCGAGCGGACCAAGTTCGGCCGTCACATCTACGCGGTGGGCGGCAACATGGAGGCCGCCCGGCTCGCCGGCATCAACGTGAAGTGGGTGCTGCTGCGCGTCTACATGCTCGCCGGCGCCGCCGCGGGCCTGGCCGGCGTCATCTTCTCCGCGCGGGTGCTCTCCGCGCAGCCGACCGCCGGCACCGGGTACGAGCTCGACGCGATCGCCGCCGTCGTCCTCGGCGGCACCTCGCTCATGGGCGGGCGCGGCCGGATCCAGGGCACGCTCGTCGGCGCGGTCATCATCGGCGTGCTGTCCAACGGGCTGATCCTGATGAACGTCCCGTTCTTCTACCAGCTGCTGATCAAGGGCATCGTCATCATCATCGCGGTGGCCCTGGACAGCCTCAAGCGTCTCGGTCGGTCGAGCAGCTGAGCCGCCAGGCGTGCGGTTGGGCGCACAGGCGCCGCGGGCCGGACGGACCTGGCCGGTCTGGGCTTGGGCCGGCCCGCCTCAGCGGTCCTCGCCCGCGCGGAGGCCGACGCCGAGCTTCTCGGCGTAGGCCTCGTTCAGCGCTCCCCACCCGTAGTTCATCGCGTCCTCGCCGATGATCGGGGCGATGGGGCGACCGTCGAGGAGCCGCTCGGCGACGAGGAGGCACAGGTGCCAGCCGGCGGCCACCTTCGACATCCAGTCGCGGCCCTCCACCGTCTGCGAGAGCGTCAGCCTCGTGCCCTCGTCCGTGGGGGTCAGCTCCCAGCGCAGCAGGTCGGTGCCCCACGTGTACTCCAGCAGGCGGGGCGCCTCCGCGCGGCGGACCGACGAGGGCAGCTCGACGGGGGAGCCGCCGTCGAGCATCGTCAGCGTGGCCTCACCGACCGCATCGAGGTTCCGGTCGGCCGTGTATGGCGCCCACCGGCTCACCTGGGCCGGGTCGGTCAGCGCCGCCCACACCGCGGCCGGGGGGTGACGCAGGTCGCGGACGAGGACGAGGATCCAACGGCCGCCCTCGGGCCGACCCGCCACCTCGGCGAGGGGGCCGGGGTCGATGGGTCCTGCGGTGCTCTCCGTGCTCATGGCTTCTCCTGGTTGTCGAGGTGACGCTCGAGGGCGTCGAGGTGGCGGCTCCACAGCGAGCGATATGGCGCCAGCCAGGCGTCGACGTCCTCGAGGGGAGGCGTCTCGATCCTGTAGATGCGGTGCTGGGCCACGGTGCGGCGGGAGATGAACCCAGCGTCGCGGAGCACCTTCAGATGCTTGGACGCGCTCGGCTGACTGATCATCAGCGACTCGGCGAGCTCGCCGACGGAGCGTTCGGACCGACGGAGCTCGTCAAGGATTCGACGCCGTGTGGGCTCGGCCAGGACGGCGAACGCATCGACGGGCACAACGTCTATATTCCAGCGTTGGCATGTACGAGTCAAGGAATATACGCGCGGGATTGCGCGGCGCTGTCCTGCCCCTTCAGGTATGAGGCGCACAGGCCTACCGTTGTTCCCGTCCAATCGGCCGACCGGCCGCGTGGCCGGCGTCACAGGCAGGTGGTCGTGATGATGCGCCGCTCCTTCGCCCTCCTCGGTATGACCCTGGCGCTCGCCGGTACCGCCGCCGCACCGGCGACGGCGGACCAGGACGAGAAGCTCCAGGCCCGGGTGGACCTGCCGAACGGTTTCCAACCCGAGGGCATCGCCATCGGTTCTGGTGCGACGGCATGGTTCAGCTCGCTGGTCGACGGCGACATCTACGAGGTCGACCTCGCCACGGGCAAGGGGGCCGTGCTGGCACAGGGCCCCGGCACCCCGTCGGTGGGGTTGCAGCTCGACCACCGGGGAAGGCTATTCGTGGCCGGCGGCTCGGGCGGCGACGGCCGGGTCCTCGACACCCGCACGGGGGAGGTGCTCGCCTCGTACAAGTTCACCACCGCCACGTCCTTCGTCAACGACGTCGTGCTGGCTGGCGGGACGGCCTGGTTCACCGACTCCAGCAACGCGACCCTCTACGGCGTACCGCTGGAACGTGGCGGGGCGCCGGGCGACGCCGACGACGTCACCGCCCTGCCCCTCGGCGGCGAGTGGCGCGAGGTCGCGGGCTTCAACGCCAACGGGATCACCCGCACGCCGGACCACCGTGCCCTGCTCGTCGTCCAGACTGCGACGGGCCTGCTGTACCGGGTGGACCCGGACACCGGGAACGCCAAGGTCGTCGACCTCGGAGGCGTCGCCGTCAAGGACGGTGACGGCATGCTCAGGCACGGGCGCACGCTGTACGTCGTGGAGGGCTCATCCAACCGTGTGGCGGTGTTCCACCTGAACAGCTCCGGCACGGCAGGGTCGCTCAAGGGCTACCTCACCAGCGCCGACCTCGACTTCCCGTCGACCGTCGCGGCATCGGACGACTTCCTCTACCTGACGAACGCCCGCTTCAGCACCACGCCGACGCCCGACACCCCGTACTGGGCCACCCGCATCGAGCGGTGAGACGGCCGACGGCGCGGCCCTCGGCTCAGGACCGATGCGCGGCCAGTACGAGGCGCCGGTCGGTGGGTGGGGGCGCCGCGCGGCGCTGCCACGCATGGCCGTGGCCGCGGCCGTCGCTGGCGCATTCGTCGTGTGATGGGGGTCATGGCTGGGGGGTTTGACCGTGGGGTTTCGGGGAGGTTAATGTTCTGGGGTCCCGCCAGGGAGGCACGGACACCGTGATGGTGGCCGGTCCCGCGGGGCTAAATCCCTGGGGTGTCGTCCGGTGGCTGTGGTTGCCGGTGTTTTGTGGTGCCTTTGGGGGGCCGGGTTGTTTCCGGGGTTGGTTGGATTCGCTGGGAATGGCGGGTTTGACAGGCCGGGATTGCCGGGTTTAGGCTTGAGAGGTTGCCCCGGGACGGGTTCGGGTGTGGGTTGCCTGGGTTTCGTGCGGTGTGTGTCTGTTCTTTGAGAACTCAACAGTGTGCCAAGTTTTTGATGCCATATGGCTCTTGGCTGTTCGCCCGTGTCTGGTCTGCTTCTTGTGGGCTGGTTGGGGTGGGGGTCGAGGGTTTTGTTTTGTTTTGGTACATGCCGGGTGCCCTGTCTCGTCGGGGTGGTTGGTGTGATGCCTGGATTGCCCCTTTTGGTGCTTTTGGGTGCTGGGGGGTTGTCTTCGTATGGTTTGTCTGCCTGCGT
>NZ_RXOZ01000003.1 GCF_003991205.1 Georgenia sp. SYP-B2076
ACGCAGGCAGACAAACCATACGAAGACAACCCCCCAGCACCCAAAAGCACCAAAAGGGGCAATCCAGGCATCACACCAACCACCCCGACGAGACAGGGCACCCGGCATGTACCAAAACAAAACAAAAACCCCCAGCCCCCACCCCGCCAGCCCACAAGAAGCAGACCAGACACGGGCGAACAGCCAAGAGCCATATGGCATCAAAAACTTGGCACACTGTTGAGTTCTCAAAGAACAGACACACACCGCACGAAACCCAGGCAACATTCGCCCGAACCCGTCCCGGGGCAACCTCTCAAGCCTAAACCCGGCAATCCCGGCCTGTCAAACCCGCCATTCCCAGCGAATCCGACCAACCCCGGAAACAACCCGGCCCCCCAAAGGCACCACAAAACACCGGCAACCACAGCCACCGGACGACACCCCAGGGATTTAGCCCCGCGGGACCGGCCACCATCTCGGTGTCCGGTCCCGCGGGACCCCAGAACATTAACCTCCCCGAAACCCCACGGTCAAACCCCCCAGCCATGACCCCCATCACACCGATATCGCCGCTCATGCCGGTCGGGAGGTTCGTCAGGCCGTGCTCATTGACCAGCGGCACCCTACGGATTGGCCCGACGTCGGCGAGCGGGGTCGGGAGAGCCGAAGCCCTCCCGACCCCGCTGGTCGGCTGCGGCTCGCGTATCGGCGCGCGAGCCGCAGCGGGCCGTTCCGCCCGCGCCTAGGCCGGTCAGGCGACGTCGCCTCGGGAGACCGCGGAGCGCGGGGTCGCCAGGCCGGCGGTGATGGGCGAGGGCTTGAAGCCCTTGACGATCAGGTAGACGCCCAGGGAGAACTCCCACAGCGCGATCGGCACGGCCGCGAGCGCCGTTAGCGCGGACACCTGGCCCCAGAGGCCGAGCACCGTGCCCACGTTGGAGACGATCAGCAGGGGCGCCCCGACGAAGCCGAGCAGCGGCAGGATGCGCGGCACCAGGCCGGACCGGTACAGCAGGGAGCCGAGGAGCAGGGCGTTGGCGGCGGGGATGGTGCCCTGCCCGAGGCGGAACAGCCAGTCGTACTGGGCGACCAGCGCCTGGGCGGTGACGGCCGCCTCGGCGCCGGCCCCGGCCTGCCGCAGGGTCACGATCGTCATCAGGCTCGCGACGCCGGCGAAGATGGTTGCGGCCTCCAGGACCCGTGTGCCCACGAGGGCGAGCGCAACCCCCTCGTTCTGCCTCTTGACCACGGGGAACAGCACGACGGCGGTGCCGATGCCGGCCAGGGCCACGACCATCTCCAGGGCACCGCCGAGGAGTGCGGCGGTGTCCGGCCCGGGGCCGGTGATGTAGCTCGGCCCCTTGACGGCACCGTAGAGAGCGAGGGTCGGGATCGAGACGAACGTGAGCACGTAGAGCGCGCCGGCGAGGAGCGCGGTCTTCCTCAAGGAGCTCATCGGGGCTCGTTGCCGTGTGGGCGTGCTGAGGGCGGTGGCGGTCATGTCGGTCTCCTTGGAGGTGTGTGGTCGGGGGTGGTGGTGGGCGTGTCGGCCTCGTCCAGCTCGGCCGGGGCGACGGAGATGAGCGGCAGGCCGACGTCCCGCACTCGCTGCAGGACGCCGTGCAGGGCCGCCTGGTCGACGACCTGGCCGTGAATGGTGGTGGTGCCGTCGCTCTGGGTGGTGACGCTCAGCCCGTCGAACCAGGTGGCCCACCGGGAGCCGAGGTGGCCCTTGACGCGGATCTCGTACCCCCGGGGGCCGTCGTGGTCCGCGGCTGATGCCTGGCTCATGGTCTCCTCCTGTTCTCCCGGGTCGCGGCCGACGGTGAGACGTCCGGCTGACGGGAAAACTAGGAGCGGATGTGGTGAGCGGTGATCACCACATGTGGTGATTGAGGTGGTGGTCCCGCCAGTCACGACGGCGTGCTGGCAGGCCGGGCACGTTCATGCTGGCGGGCCGGGCAGGTTCACGACCGCGTACCCGGCGGGGCCGGGCGGCTACCGGTCGGGATGAGCGGCGCGCCCGCGGACGGTGCTGCGCGGCAGCAGGCCGAGCTCCTCGGCCCGGCGGACCGCTGCCCGGCGGCTGTTCACGCCGAGCTTGGCGTAGATGTTCTTGGTGTGGGTCCGCACCGTGTTCAGGGACACGATGAGCTCACGGGCGATGTCCGGACCGCTCAGCTCGGTGCCGAGCAGCCGGAGGACGCCCAGCTCACGCTCGCTCAGCGCCTCGATCAGGCCCTGGTGCGCGGGCGCGTCGCCCTCGGTCGCGCTCACGGCGGCCAGGAGCCGACGGACATGGGTGCGGGCGGTCCCGGCCTTGTCGACCGCCCGCAGCAGGGCGGCCAGTGAGGGGCCCTCGTCCGCGAAGACACGCACGTGCCCCTCCGGCTCGGCCAGGGTCACCGCGCGTCGCAAGGAGGTCACCGCGGCGGGCAGGTCGCCCTGGGCCTGGCGGGCACGCGCCTGCAGCACCAGGGTCTCGATGACGCTGCCGGTCCGGCCGCCGTCCTCCGCCGCTCGCAGGAGGCGCTTCAGGAGCGCGGTCGCCTCCGAGAGGGAGTGGTCGTCCCCGGCCGCCGTGTGCCGGGCCAGGAGCACCTTGGCCAGGGTGAGGTGTTCGAACTCGCGCAGGTACGACAGGTCGTCGTCGGCGGACAGACCGCGCTCACGCGCCCAGCCGAGCGCCGCGCCCAGCTCGCCCCGCGCGAGCCGCAGCCGCGCCTTGAGCGCCGGGATCGGCCGCACATCGGGGAACATGTCGGGGGTGTACACGCGCTCGGCGTCGTCGAGCAGGTCGAGCGCGCCGTCGAGGTCGCCCTCGGCCTCCCGCAGCCGCGCCATCGCCACCCGCCAGCGGTGCCGGTTCTGCGGCAGGCCCGCCTGCTCGCCCAGCTCCTTGCTGGTCAGCAGGTGCTGGAGGGCGGCACCCGGCTCGCCGCGTTCGGCCAGCACGCCGCCCATGCCCACGTGCATGTCCGCCGCGCCCCTGAGCACGGCCGGCCCGTGCGCCATGGCCACCCGCAGCCCCTGCTCGTAGCTGGTCATCGCCTCGTGGAGCCGGCCCTGCGCGATCCGGATGTCGGCCAGGGCGATCGTGCACCCGAGCATGTCGGCGTAGTGCCCCGCCTTCTCCAGGTTCGTCACGGCGTCGGCCCACCACCGGTGCGCCGGCTCGAGGTCGCCCGTCATCCAGGACGCAAGACCCAGCAGCCCGGCCGCCGCCCCGCGCTCGAGCGGGGCGTCGTCGCCGACGACGTCGAGCACGCGCCGGGCGTGGGCCGTGGCGCCGGCCGCGTCCCCGCGCATCCTGGCCTGGGCGGCGCGGTAGAGCGCGGCCTCGCCGCGGACCCTGCGGATCAGCGTGTCGTCGACGTCGGCAGCCGAGGAGCGCGCGGCCGCCGTGGCCGCCACCCACTGCTCGGCGTCGCGCAGCCGCGTCTCCACGCCGTCGACCTCGCCGTACATGAGCAGGGTGCCCGCGTGAGCCAGGCTCAGCAGGGGCCTGGCCCGGAGCAGCTCCTCGGGCAGCGCCTCGAGCCACCGGCGCAGCGTGGCCTCACGCCGGCCCTGGCGCAGCGCCGGGAGGGCGAGCTCGACGAGGTCCGCCGCCCGTTCGAGGTCCCCGCCGGCCATCGCGTGCTGGACCGCCTCGGACCGCTCGCCGTTGTGCTCGTACCAGTCGCTCGCCCGCCGGTGGAGGTCGGCGACGCCGTCGGGCTGCTCGTCCAGCAGGCGCGCGTGCAGCACGTCCGCGAAGAGGTGGTGGTAGCGGTACCACCGGCGGTGGTCGTCCAGCGGGACCAGGAACAGGTTCCCTCGCTCCAGCGCGGCCAGCATCGCCGCGCCGCCGTCCTGACCGGTCACGGCGTCGCAGAGGGAGCCGGTCACCCGGCTCAGGATGGAGGTGCGCAACAGGAAGCCGCGGACGTCGTCGGGCTGACGCTGCAGGACCTCCTCGACCAGGTAGTCGACGACGTAGCGGTCGTCCCCGCCGAAGCCGGCGATGAAGCCGGCGGCGTCGTCGCGGCCCTGCATGGACAGCGCCGCCAGCTGCAGCGCGGCGATCCACCCCTCGGTGCGTCCCTCCAGCGCGGCGACGTCCCGCGCCGTCAGCGTGAGCCCCATCGTCCCGTTGAGGTACTCCGCCGCCTCGTCGGGCGTGAAGCGCAGATCGCTCGCGCGGATCTCGACCAGCTCGCCACGTCCTCGCAGCCGCGCCAGCGGCAGCGCCGGGTCGGCGCGGGTGGCGATCACCAGGCGCAGCTGCGGCGGGAGGTGCTCGACCAGGAACGCCATCTGCTCGTGGATCTCCCGCGAGTCGATGACGTGGTAGTCGTCGAGGACGAGCACGACGTCCGTCGAGAGGGCGTCCAGCTCGTTGATCAGGGTCGCGAGGACCGTCTCCATCGGAGACTGCGTCGACTGCAGCAGCGAGAGCGCACCCGCGCCGGTCCCGGGCTCCGCCATCTGGAGCGCGGCCACGAGGTACGTCCAGAACGACGCCGGGTCGTTGTCGCGCGCGTCGAGGGAGAGCCAGGCCAGGGCACGCCCGCCGGCCGGAGCGGCCGCCAGCCACTCCGTCAGCAGGGTCGTCTTGCCGAATCCGGCCGGGGCCGACACGAGCGTCAACGCCGACTCCCCCGCCCGGCCCAGGCGCCCAGTCAGCCTCGGACGCGCCACCAGGCCGGGCCTTCCCCGGGGGACGTGGAGCTTGGTCCCGAGCAGCGGGCCGGCCATGACCACTCCCCTCAGCGGAAACTGCACGTGAGCGGCAAGCACGTGCCCGCCACACGAACCGTAGTGGTCGGCGGTTCGGTGGTGCGGCAAGCACCGCTGGGAGCCGCCTAGCGCCACGGCGCCGACAGGACGTCGACGTCCGTCCCGGCGTCGAGCCGGCGGCGCGCCAGCCCCTGGCCCAGCTGGTCTGGCTCGGGTGTGGAGAGCGCCGCGGCGAGGAAGGCCGCGAGCACGGGCGAGGGCGTCTCGCCGCGCCACACCACGGCGGCCTCCAGCGGCGTGACCGGCTGGTGCAGGGGCGCGACCCGTACCTCCGGACCGGCGACGGCGTTGACCGAGCTCGGCAGCACCGTCACCCCCTGGCCGGCCACGACCAGCGCGAGCGCGGTGGCCAGGGTCGCCGTCGATTGTTGCCGCCGCGGGGAGACACCCGCCTGTTGCCACGCCTGGCGGAGCAGGTCCTGCAGCCCGGGGAACGTGGCGTTGGTCGCGGGCACGATCCACGGCTCGTCGACGACGTCGCGCAGGTCGATCACGCTCGCGGAGCCGGCGGGGTGGTCCCGGGGCACCACGGCAACGAGCGGCTCGCGGCGGGCGACGGCGGTCTGCAGCCCGGCCGCGGCAGACCGGGCGAGCGTCTGGGTGTCGGCGCAGTAGACCAGCCCCACGCCGGCGCGCGCATCACGCACACGTTCGAGGACGTCGTCCGGCGCGGTGTCGACGACGTCGAGCTCGACGTCGGGTGCGCGCTGGTGAAAGGTCCGCAGGATCGACGGCAGCAGGCTCCACGCGCCGGGGGTCACGGTGGCGATCGCCAGTCGCCCCACGGAGCCGGTGCCCAGGGCGCGGGTCCTCGTGCCGACGTCGTCCAGGTGACGCAGGAGCCGCCTGGCCTCGTCGGCGAGGTACGCCCCCGCCTCGGTCGGCTCGACGCCTCGCGCGTGCCGGCGAAGCAACGAGACGCCGACCTCCTTCTCGAGCAGCCGGATCGACGTCGACAGCGGCGGCTGAGTCATGCTCAGGCGCACGGCCGCCCGGGAGACCGAGCGTTCCTCGACGACCGTGACGAAGTACTGGAGCTGCCGTAGTTCCATATCCCAAGCGTATGGGAACCGAAGGTAAGTGGAACTGGACGTATAGGGGCGTGGCCGCCAGGCTGGGGCCACGACCATGCGCCACGGCGACATGGCTTGACGTGTCAGCAAGGGAGCAGACGCAGATGATCGACGCGGACGTGAACGCCGCCGTCTACGAGACCCGGCCCCAGCGGGTGATCACCGGGGCCGGTGCGGCGCGGCGGGTGCTGCCGGCCGAGATCGAGCGGCTCGGCGGCAGCCGGGTGATGCTCATCGCCACCGAGCACGAGCTGCCGGTGGCCCGGGGGCTCGTGGCCGGGCTGGGCGTCGTCGCCGAGTTCACCGGGGTGCGCCCGCACGTGCCCGTCGAGGTCGCCGAGGCGGCCCGGGCCCTGGCCCGGACCTCCCGAGCCGACGTGCTGCTGTCCGTCGGCGGCGGCTCCACCACCGGGACGGCGAAGGCGGTGGCGCTGACCGCTCGGCTGCCGATCGTGGCCGTGCCCACCACCTACGCCGGGTCGGAGGCCACCGACGTCTGGGGCCTGACGGAGGACAGCCGGAAGACCAATGGCGTCGACCCGGCCGTGCTGCCGGCCACCGTGGTCTACGACCCGGAGCTGACCGTCACGCTGCCCCCGGCGCTGTCGACCAGCTCGGGCCTGAACGCGCTGGCCCACTGCGTCGACTCGCTGTGGGGCCCCACCGCCAGCCCACCGGCCACGGCGTTCGCGGTCGAGGGCATCCGTCAGCTCGCCACCGGCCTGCCCGCCGTGCTGGCCGACGGCGGTGACGTGGCGGCGCGCGAGCGGTGCCAGCAGGGCACCTATCTCGCCGCCGCCGCGTTCGCGGCGGCCGGGTCAGGCATGCACCACAAGATCTGCCACGTCCTGGGCGGCGCCTACAACCTCGAGCACGCCGCCATGCACGCCGTCGTCCTGCCCCACGTGGTCGGCTTCAACGCCCCGGCCGCGCCGGGCGCCGCGAACCGGATCGCCGGGGCCCTGGCCGGCGCCGGATTCGGCGACGGCGACGGCGACGACGCCCTGACCGCCCTGCTCGGGCTGTACGCCGCCCTCGGCGCCCCGACCAGCCTCGGCGACCTCGGGCTCGCGGCGGAGCAGGTTCCCGAGGCCGCGGCCCTCGCGCTGGAGAAGATCCCACCCTCCAACCCGCGCCCGGTCACCGAGGCCGACCTGGCCGACCTGATCGGCCGGGCCCAGGCCGGGCGGCGGCCCGTCCTCGTCCCCCTCGCCTGACCCACCGCGACAGCGCCGTCGCCCCTGGAAAGGAGCACCGCATGACCACCACCACCCACGGCCCGGGCATCGTCCCGGCCCCGCCGGCCGGTTCGGAGCAGGAGGCGCGCGAGGAGCTGGTGACCACCCAGGTGGTCGCCAGCTTCGAGGGCTCACCGAACGAGCGCCTGAAGGAGGTGCTGCAGGCCCTGACCCGCCACGCCCACGCGTTCATCCGCGAGGTCCGGCTCACCGAGGCCGAGTGGGAGGCCGCGATCGACTTCCTGCGCCGGAGCGGCGACATCACCACCGACACCCGGCAGGAGTTCATCCTGCTCTCCGACGTGCTGGGCGTCTCCATGGAAACCATCTGCGTCAACCAGCCCGCCACCGGCGACGTCACCGAGGCCACCGTCTTCGGGCCCTTCTTCGTCGAGGACGCCCCTGAGATCCCCCAGGGCGGGGACATCGCCCAGGGCGCCGCCGGCGAGCCGTGCTGGGTCAGCGGCACCGTGCGCGGCACCGACGGCACCCCCATCCCCGGCGCCCGCATCGAGGTGTGGGAGGCCGACGACGACGGCTTCTACGACGTGCAGTACACCGACGGACGCACCGCCGGGCGCGCCCACCTGTTCTCCGACCAGCACGGGGCCTACCGGTTCTGGGGCGTGACGCCCACCCCGTACCCCATCCCGCACGACGGCCCGGTCGGGCAGATGCTCGCGGCGACCGGCCGCTCCCCCATGCGCGCCGCCCACCTGCATTTCATGGTCACGGCCCCCGGCTACCGGCGCCTCGTGACCCACATCTTCGTCGACGGCGACCCCCTCCTGGCCTCCGACGCCGTCTTCGGTGTCAAGGACTCCCTCGTCAAGACCTTCACCCAGCACCCCGCCGGCACCCCCACCCCCGACGGCCGCACCGTCGAGGGCACCTGGACCGACGTCACCTTCGACGTCGTCCTGCCGCGCGCGACCGGCACCACGGAGGCGTGAGTTGACCAGCACCCGGCCCCTCGAGGACGAGACCACCGCCGTCAGCCCCGGCGCCCAGGAGAAGATCAGCGGCGAGCAGCCGGAGGACCTGCACACCGACGTCCTGATCATCGGGTCCGGCCCTGCCGGCGCCTCCGCGGCGCTGTTCCTGGCTACCTACGGCATCGACCACATCGCCATCACGAAGTACCGGTGGACGGCGAACACCCCACGTGCGCACATCACCAACCAGCGCACCGTCGAGATCATGCGCGACATGGGCATCGAGGACCAGCTCAACGCCCAGGCCACCCCGCACCACCTCATGGGCGACACCGTCTTCTGCTCCTCGCTGGCGGGCGACGAGATCGGCCGGGTCCGCACCTGGGGCACCCACCCCCAGCGCGAGGCCGACTACGTCGAGGCCAGCCCCTCGCTGAACTGCGACCTGCCGCAGACCCTGTTCGAGCCGATCCTCGTCTCCAACGCCGCCTCGCGCGGCAGCCGGTTCCGGTTCGACACCGAGTACCTGTCCCTGACCCAGGACGGCACCGGCGTCACCGTCCGCGTGCGCGACCGCCTCTCGGGCCACGAGTACAACATCCGCGCCCGCTACGTCATCGCCGCGGACGGCGGCCGTTCCCAGGTGGCCAGGGACCTCGAGCTGCCGTTCGAGGGCCAGATGGACGTCGCCGGCTCGATGAACATCGTGTGCCACGTGGACCTGTCCGAGTACGTCGCCCACCGGCCCTCGGTGCTGTACTGGGTGCTCCAGCCCGGCGCCACGATCGGCGGCATCGGCCTGGGCCTGGTGCGCATGGTCCGGCCCTGGAACGAGTGGCTCATCACCTGGGGCTACGACATCAACCAGCCCCCGCCCGACCTCGACGAGCAGATGGCCGTCGACATCGTCCACGGCCTCATCGGCGACGACACCGTCCCGGTGACCATCCGGTCGCTGTCGCTGTGGGGTAACAACAAGATGTACGCCACCCAGTACGCCAAGGGCCGCGTCTTCATCGCCGGCGACGCCGCCCACCGGCACCCGCCGTCGAACGGCCTCGGCTCCAACACCTCCATCCAGGACTCGTACAACCTCGCCTGGAAGATCGCCCACGTCCTGGGGGGTCTGGCCGGCGAGGAGCTGCTGGCCAGCTACGACGCCGAGCGCGCCCCGGTGGGCAAGCAGATCGTGCTGCGCGCCAACAAGTCGATCGACGAGTTCGGCTCGTTCCTCGAGGCGCTGGGCGTGCAGGAGACCCAGGACGCCGAGCAGATGCAGGCGGCCATCGACTCCCGCAAGGACGACACCCCCGCCGGCGCCCACAAGCGCGAGCTCCTCCGTGAGGCCATGCAGCTGAAGAACTACGAGTTCAACGCCCACGGCGTCGAGCTCGGCCAGCGCTACGCCTCCACCGCCGTCGTCCCGGACGGCACCCCGGAGCCGGCGTACACTCGCGACCCGGAGCTGTACTACCACCCGACCACCTGGCCCGGCGCGCGCCTGCCGCACGCGTGGCTCGGCAGGGACGGGCACAAGGTCTCCACCCACGACCTCGCCGGCAAGGGCCGCTTCACCGTCCTGACCGGCATCGGCGGCCGGGCGTGGGTCGAGGCGGCGCGGGCCGTCGGCGCCGAGCTCGGTCTCGACATCGCCGCCTACGTCATCGGTCCCGGGCAGGATCTCACCGACCTCTACGACGACTGGGCGCGCCTGAGCGGCGTCGAGGAGGGCGGCGTCGTGCTCGTGCGGCCCGACATGCACGTCGGGTGGCGGTCGGTCACCGCCGTCGACGACCCGGCGGCCGCGCTCGACGAGGCGCTCCGCACGGTCCTCGCCCGACCGCGCAGCACGGACGCGGCCGAGGACGTCGAGGCGCTCGCCCAGGTGTGACGTGGCGGGCTACTCGCTGAGCCCGGCGGTGCGGTCGAGCCGGAGCTCCTCGACGTCGAGGTGCGCCTGGACCTGCCGGAGCACGGTGTCGTCGATGTGCCGCTCGTCCCGGAGCCGGATCACGGTGGCGCGCTTCCGGGCGAGGAGCGCGAGGCGGAGCTCGGTGTACTCGTCGTCCAGCTGCGCGGCGTCGGCGGGTGCGCTGGTCTCGGTGTCGCGTGCCCGCAGGCCGACGCCGGGCTGCAGCTCAACGTCTACACCGCCGTCCCCGGCTCCCCCTCCGACGACGGCCTCAAGCTGCTCGAGTCCTGGGCGGCAACCGTCGCGGGAACGACCGAAACGACGCGGGCCGCGGCGCCGCTACCGTGACCGCCATGACGACAGCATCGGACACGTTCCACGGGCCCGCCACGGAAGACTTTGATCGCGCCGACGTGGTGACCCTGCCGGACGTCATCCAGTCCGTCCTGATGTGGACCGGCGCACTGCTTGCCGTGGCCGCACTGGTGGTCCTGGGCGGCGCCTGGCTCATCCACAAGCGTCGAGCGCGCGCGGACCAGCGCCCGTGACGCTCCCCCCGATCCTCGCCACTGGCGGCCTCGTGCTCCTCGTCGGGGGGCTCGTCCTCGCCCTGTCTCTGCCGGCGGACCAGGCGTGGTTTGCCTGGATGGGTGATCAGTCGTTCGCCGCGGGCGTCGTGGCGTCCGGGCGCAGTACTGTCCCCGGGGCGACCCCAGCCACCCGAACGAGACGGTGAAGTACTTCCGCTGACCTGCTGTCGGCGGCTCCCATGACCCAGGCCTCGGCACGGGGCCCGAGACTCGAGGTGGGCCAAGCATCCCCACACGAGAAAACGGCGCCATCCCGACTCGCGCAGGGATGACGCCGCTTGTGCTGTGCGCCCGAAGGGACTCGAACCCCCAACCTTCTGATCCGTAGTCAGATGCTCTATCCATTGAGCTACGGGCGCATGGCCGCTTGGGCCAAGAAGGACTCTAGCGCGCCCGCCCGGCGCGATCCAATCCTGCGCCCGTGACGGTGATCACGAGGCCCCGGCCCATCCATGCCGCGGCCGGGCGCGCTGCCAGGAACGACGGACGCCCCGAACGAGGTTCGGGGCGTCCTAGGACCCTGTCGGGACCGTGGCGGAGACGGTGGGATTTGAACCCACGGACGGGTTGCCCCGTCACATCCTTAGCAGGGATGCGCACTAGACCGGACTATGCGACGTCTCCAAGTCGGTGCCCACGTTACCTGGCCGGGGCCGTCCGGCCAAAAGCGGCCCGACCCGCGGCGGCGGGCGACGTCGTCACAGTGGCACCTGCCCAGACCTTCGTGACGGATGCCCCGCACGCGCGGGGCGGGGAGGTTCATGATGAGAGCGGACGCCTCGCCGGCAGGGGGCCGGGCCACCGGCCGGTGGAGCTCACCGTCACGAGACACGGAGGATCCGATGCAGTTCTCCTTCGAGACCTCTCCCGCGCGGGTCGTGTTCGGTCGCGGTGCCGTCACGTCCGAGCTGCAGGCGGAGGTCGAACGCCTCGGCGTCGAGCGGTTGATGGTGGTCGTCGACAGCACGTGGGAGCTCCTGGCCCGGAGGGTGACCGCCCCCTTCGCCGAGGCCACGGCGGCGTGGTTCGCCGACGTCGAACCTCATGTGCCCGTGCAGGTCGCCGATCGTGCGGTCGCCCTGGCGCGGCGGTCACGGGCCGACGGTCTCCTCAGCATCGGCGGTGGCTCCACCACCGGCACCGCCAAGATCGTCGCCCGGGAGACCGGCGTGCCGATCCTGGCCGTCCCCACCACGTACGCCGGTTCGGAGATGACGCCGGTCTGGGGGCTCACCCGGGCGGGACGCCTGGAGACGGGCACCGAGCCGGCGGTCCAGCCCCGCACGGTCATCCTCGACCCGGACGTGACCGACCGGCTCCCGGCCAGGCTCGCCGTCGCGTCGGGCCTGAACGCCATGGCGCACGTCGTGGAGGCGCACTGGGCGCCGCGCGCCAACCCGGTGAGCTCCGCCCTCGCCGACGAGGCCACGAAGGCGCTCGCCACGGGGCTCCGGGCGATCGGTACGGACAGCCTCAGCCGGGCGGGCTCACCCGAGATGGCGCTGCGCGACCCGGTGGGCGCGTGGGCGGGCACCCTCGCGGACGCGGGCGAACAGCTTCTTTACGGCGCCTTCCTGGCCGGCTCGACGTTCGCGGTCACCGGAACCGGGCTGCACCACAAGATCTGCCAGATCCTCGCCGGGCAGTTCAACCTCCCGCACGCCGCGACGCACGCCGTCGTCCTGCCGAACGTGCTGGCCCTGAACGCCCCCGCCATACCGGCGGTCACCGACCGGATCGCCCGCGCCCTGAGCGCGGACGACGCGGTGGCGGGCGTGCGCCGGCTCTACGCCGACGTCGGCGCCCCTCGGACGCTGGCCGACCTGGGGCTGCGGGCCGAACAGCTCGAGGAGGCGATCGACCGCGTGAGCGCCGCGCTGCCCATCGCGAACCCCCGCCCGGTCGGGAGCGCGGAGGTGCGGGCGGTCCTCAGGAACGCGTTCGGCCACGCGGCCTGACCAGCGCCGCGAACGGCGGGCGGTTCTCTGCCATGGGTTGATCAGTCGGGGATGACCGCCTGGTAGTCGTCGATGAGGTCGACGAGCTCGGTCTTGATCCGGGGGTAGAGCTGGTTGCCCGGGCAGGCTGTCTCTCCGACGCTTCGGTGGCCGACCACCCGGTTCATGGCCTTGCCCTTGGGCCCCTTGGCCTTGCCGGAGGTCGAGATGCCGTGAACCGCGAACTTCCACGCGGTCACCTGCGCGACGGTGCGGAAGGCGGCCTCGGGCACCGGGGCCGCGTCGAAGTCACCCAGGACGGATATGCCGAAGGTCGTGCGGTTGACGCTCTTGGCGTGCGCACCGATGACGGCCTTGTCGAGGCCGCCGTAGCGGCCCTCCCAGGCACGGCCGTAGGCGTCGACGAGGACGTTGTAGCCGATGTCCCCCCAGCCCCGGGACTTGGCGTGGAAGGTGTAGATGCCCCGGATGATGGCCGGGACGTCCTCGGGGGCGTAGCCGTTGGCGCCGGCGGTGTGGTGCACCACCACACCGGTGACCTTGCCCTTCTCGGGCGCCCAGGTGCGGATCGACTCGTCCGCACCCCAGTCGGCGCGGGTGCGGATCCTGGGGACGTCGGAGGTGATGGCGGACGTCTCCGGCGCCCCGACCGGGGCGGCGGCGTCGGCGGGGCTCGTGCCCGGGTCGACGATCACCAGCCGCGGGTCGGACGGCACGGTGCCGGGCGCCCCGGTGAGGGTGACCTCGACCTCGTCGGCGTCGAGGACGGCCATGGGCTCGGTGCCGCCGCGCATCCCCGCGGCGGCCTCCTCGGCGCCGGTCGCGGCGGTGATCTCCAGGTCCGTCCAGCCGGACCACGTCTCTCCCTCCCTGCTCCGCAGGGAGGCGGTCATGCCTGCGCCGGCCTCGGTTCCCGCCCAGGTCACACCGACGACGACGAGGTCACCGGCGCGGCCGGAGACCGAGACCCGCTCGGTGGTGGGAGCGGCGATGGCCGCGCGGGGCGCTCGGGCCATCTCGAGGGTCTGGAGGCCGGCGGTGACGGGGACGGCGCCCTCGACGGTCGCCGTCGTACTGGCCGGCGGTGCAGCCGCCGCCACGGCGGGTGCGCCGTCGTCGGACGTGGCCGCCGCACGGGTGTCGCGCGTCGGCGGTGCGGCGGCCTGAGCGGCGGAGGCGGGGACGACGAGCAGGGCCAGGGCCAGCCCGAGGGTGGCGGGGCGCGTGAGGGCACGAGAGGTCACGAGATCTCCTGCGCTTCTTCGGGGGAGACGGACATCGGTCGTCCCCAGCGTCCCACAGGTCACACCCGTATCGCCCGACTTACCGCAACGGCATGAGGTACCCGACGGCGGAGGGCAAGGGATTCGAACCCTTGGTGGGTTGCCCCACAACGGTTTTCAAGACCGTCACATTCGGCCGCTCTGTCAGCCCTCCTTGCCGCGCGCGGCCGGGGCCGAGATGCGCAGCGGCGACCAGTCTACGGTGACCGCAACGCCGGAACGGCTGGTCAGCGCCCGGGCGAGCCACCCCGGGCAAGATGGGCCCATGCGCGCGATCACGATCACCGACGACCACGACCTCGAGCTCTCCGACGTCCCCGACCCCCGGCCCGGCCCCGGCGAGGTCCTCGTCAAGGTGGCCGCGGCGGGCGTCAACCGGGCCGACATCCTCCAGCGCGCCGGCCACTACCCGCCCCCGCCCGGGACGAGCGACCTCATGGGCCTCGAGGTCTCGGGCACCGTCGCCGGGCTCGGCGACGGCGTCACCGGGTGGCAGGTCGGCGACGAGGTCGCGGCGCTGCTCGCGGGCGGCGGCTACGCCGAGCTCGTGACCGCCCCGGCCACCCAGCTGCTGCCCGTGCCCAGCTCCGTGAGCCTCGTCGACGCCGCCGCGCTGCCGGAGGCCGCCTGCACCGCCTGGGCCAACCTCATCCACTCCGGCCGCCTGGGCGCCGTCGAGACGGTGCTCGTCCACGGCGGGTCGGGCGGCGTCGGGTCGGTCGCGATCCAGCTCGCCGCCGCCGTCGGCGCCCGGGTGCTCACCACGGCCGGGGGACCCGAGCGGGCGGCCCGCTGCCGCGAGCTCGGCGCGGACGTCGCGATCGACTACCGCGCCGGCGACGTCGCCCGGGCCGTGCGCGACGCGACGGACGGACGCGGGGTGGACGTCATCCTCGACGTCCTCGGCGCCGGCGCCCTGACCGACAACGTCGCGATGCTCGCCACGGGCGGGCGGCTCGTCGTCATCGGCACGCAGAAGGGCCGCAAGGGCGAGCTGGACCTCGGCCGCCTGATGACGAAGCGGGCCAGCATCCACGCCTCGACGCTGCGCGCCCGCCCGCTCGCGGAGAAGGCGGCCGTCGTGGCGGACGTCCGCGCGCGCGTCTGGCCCATGCTCGACGACGGCCGCCTGCGCCCGGTCGTCGCGGAGCGGCTCCCCCTCGCGGACGCCGCCCGGGCGCACGAGCTCCTCGACTCGGGCACGGTCTTCGGCAAGGTGCTGCTGCTGCCCTGACGCCGGCGCCCGGCCTACCCCTCGAGCAGCCCCGCGGCGAGGGCGACGGCGAGCGCGGGGGCCAGCGGCAGCCGGGGCAGCACGGTGGCCTGGTAGGCGTGGTAGACGTCGGGCCGGCCCGACCAGGTGCCCGAGCTGGGCGCGTTCGCGGGGCTGAGCTCGTGGTGCCACCGGCCGGGGGCCTCGATGAAGTGGGTGCGGGCGTACGCCCACCAGGTGCGGTACCAGTGCTCGACGTCGAGCGCGGCGGCGGCGTCCTGGCCGCCGCCGGCGGCGTCCTGGCCGGCGGCGTGGAGCGCGGCGGCGGCGCCGATGCCCTCGCACACCACCCAGTGCATGCGCTCGCGCACCACCGGGCGGCCGTCGAAGTCGACGGTGTAGACGAACCCGTCCGCGCCGTCGGGCGCCCAGCCCTCGCGCACGGCCGCGGCGAACAGCGCCCGCGGGCCCTCGAGCATCCACGGCTCGGTGGCCCGCCCTCGGGCCTCGAGCGCCGCGCGCAGCTGCAGCGTCAGGCGCGACCACTCCAGCCAGTGCCCGACCGTGGACCCGAACGGCCGGAACTGGTGCGCGGGCTCGTCGCGGTGATGGTCGAGCTGCGGCTCCCACGCGGGCGTGAAGTGCTCCGGGAGGCGCCAGGCGTGCTCGCGCGCGAAGCCGTCGATCAGGCGCCGGGCGATGCGCAGCGCCCGGTCCAGGAACACGTCGTCCCCGGTGACGTCCGCGACGGCGAGGTAGGCCTCGACCGTGTGCATGTTGGCGTTGGCGCCGCGGTAGTCCTCCGGCGTCGTAAAGGCGCGGTCCCAGCCCTCGAGGACCATGCCCTCGTCCTCGCGCCAGAAGCGCTCGCGGTGCACGCGGACGGCCTCCGCGAGGAGGTCCGCGGCGCCGGGCCGGCCGGCCGCCGTCGCCGAGGCCGCCGCGAGCAGGACGAAGGCGTGTGGGTAGGCCTCCTTGCGGGCGCCGGCCTCGCCGGCCGGGCGCGCCGGGGCCGCACCGCCTTGTTGCGGCGCCGCGGCATCCCCGCCCGCCCCCGGCGCGGTTGCCTCGACGGCGCTGAACCAGCCGCCGTGCTCGCCGTCGGCGAAGGTGGTGCTCAGGGCTCGGACGCCGTGGTCGGCCAGCTCGGCGCACCCGTCGCGGCCGCGGAGCGCGCCGAGGGCGAACACGTGGGTCATCCGGCTGGTGATCCACAGCTCGGTGCGGCCCGGGTCCGGCACGGTGCCGGCGTCGTCGAGGTACCCGAAGCCGAGGGGGGTGCGGGAGCCGCGGGCGAAGTCGAGGAGGGCGTCCCCCTCCGCGTCGAGCCAGTCGGTCGTGGGTGGGGTGAGCATGGGGCTCCTGTCCGGGCCGGTGGTGCCACGGCCGGGGCCGACCGCGGCGCTGCGGCGACGTGGGCGTCACCGCGACGACGTCGGCGTCACCGCGGCGACGTCGCACGTCTCGCAGCGTAGGGGACGCCTCCCCCTGGTCAGCCCTTGACGGAGCCGGCGAGCAGCCCGCGGACGAAGTACTTCTGCAGCGCCAGGAACACGATCAGCGGCACGATCATCGAGACGAACGCGCCGGAGGTCAGCAGGTGCCAGTCCTGCCCGCGGGAGCCGGCCATCTCCGAGAGCCGCGCCGTCAGCGGCTGGATCGCGTTGTTGCCGCCGGAGAAGGTCAGGCCGACGAGCAGGTCGTTCCACACCCACAGGAACTGGAAGATCGCGAAGCTCGCGATCGCCGGGACCATCAGCGGCATCATCACCTTGAAGAAGACGGTCACGTGCCCGGCGCCGTCCACCCGGGCGGCCTCGATGAGCTCCTTGGGCACCTCGGCCATGAAGTTGTGCAGCAGGAAGATCGCCAGGGGCAGCCCGAAGGAGGAGTGCGCCACCCAGATCGCGAGGAACGGGAACGCCTCCGCGACGGCGGTGCCGGAGAAGATCCGCAGCAGCGGAATCAGCGCCATCTGGAGCGGCACGATCTGCAGGGCGAAGACGATCACGAAGACGGTGTCGCGGCCCTTCCACTGCAGGACCGAGAACGCGTAGGCGGCCATGATCGCGACCACCAGCGGGATCACCGTGGCGGGGACCACGATCGTCAGCGAGTTCATGAAGAAGTTCATGAGCTGGCCGGTGGAGGCGCGCCCGAACAGGACGGTCTGGTAGTTCTCCAGGGTGAACGACGGGCTGGTGAGGAAGCTCCACCACCCGGTGGTGCGGATCTCCCCCTCCGGGCGCACGGAGCTGATCAGCAGCCCCACCGTGGGCAGGGTCCACACGACGGCGATGATGATGGCGACGGCGGAGCCGGCCTGGCTGGTGAGCATGGCCTTCGTCCGCGTCGCGGCCGGCACGCGCGGCGCGCGCGTGGTGCGCCGCATCGGGTCGGGCAGGCGGGTGGCCCTGGCGGGCTCGGCCGTGGCGACTGCCGGGTTCGCGGGCATCATTCCGCTCATGCGCCACGCACCTCCCTGTTCCGCAGCATCTGGCGGACGTTGTAGACGACGATCGGGATGACCAGCACGAAGATCACGACGGCGAGCGCGGAGCCCACGCCGTTGTTGCCGAACGTGAACGACTGGTCGTACATCTGGTTGGCCAGCACCTGCGTGCCGAACCGCGCGCCGGTGACGGTGCGGGTGATGTCGAAGATCTTCAGGGTCGCGATCATGATCGTGGTGAGCACGACCACGAGGGTCGGGCGGATCGTGGGCACGGTGATCGACCGAAACATCTGCCACGGGCTCACGCCGTCGAGGCGCGCGGCCTCGACGATGTCGGTCGGGATCCCCTTGATGGCGGCGGAGAGCAGCACCATCGCGAACCCTGCCTGGATCCAGATCATGATGACGATGAGGAAGAACGTGTTCCAGGGCCCGTCCTGGAGGAACCGCACCGGCTCGATGCCGACGCCGGTGAGGATCGCGTTGAGCAGGCCGATCTGCGTCTGCTCGGCGCCGCGGTACTCGTAGACGAACTTCCAGATGATGCCGGCGCCCACGAAGGAGATGGCCATCGGCATGAACAGCAGCGACTTGGCGACCTTCTCGAACCGCTTGCCGTCCACGAGGATCGCGTAGAGCAGCCCGACGGCGGTGGAGACCAGCGGGACGAGCGTCACCCACCAGAAGGTGTTGACGAAGGACTGGATCGACTCGGTGTTGGTGAAGACCCACTCGTAGTTGGCCAGCCCCACCCACGCCTCGGACCGCCGGTCCATGAAGGACATGACCAGGGTGCGGATCGCCGGGTAGACCAGGCCGACGCCCAGCAGCAGCACCGCGGGGCCGGCGAAGACCAGCAGCGCCCAGAAGGTGCGGCTGCGCCCGGCGAACCGGTCGGCCAGCCGCGCCACCACCATGAGTGCGGCGACGACCACGGCGAAGACGAGGACGGCCAGCACCATCTGGCCCATCTTCGAGTACAGGAAGAAATCCATCACGGGCTCCTAGACGCGGGATCGGTGAAGGCGCGGGGGTGCGGCCGGGCGGCCGCTCCCCCGCGCCGTGGCGGTCAACCGATCAGCTCGCGGGCCAGGACGCCTCGATCTGGTCCAGCACGGTCTTGGTGTCCGCGCCGTCGATCCACTGCGTCATGCCGGTCCAGAAGGAGCCGGCGCCGACCTCGGAGGGCATGAGGTCGGAGCCGTCGAACCGGGCGACGGCGTTCTCATCCTGGAGCAGCTCGATGGCCAGGCGCAGGACGTCGGAGGACGCGTTGGCCGGGTCCACGGCCTTGTTCGCGGAGGTCACGCCGCCGATCTTCACGCGGGTGTTCGCCCACTCGCCCGACGACATGAACGCCTGCACGGCCTGCGTGGCCGGCTCGTCGTTGAAAGCGCCGACGAACTCGCCGCCGGTCAGCAGCGGCTTCTCCTCCGCCGTCGCGCCGGGCAGGTAGAAGGCGAAGACGTCACCCTCGGGGCCGACCTTCGTGCCCTCGGGCCACTGCGCCTCGTAGAAGGAGGCCTGGCGGTGCAGGGAGCACTCGCCCTCGAGGATCGGCAGTCCGCCGTCGTTGAAGGACGTCGTGGCGATGGAGCGGGAGTCGCCGATGCCGCCGTTGGTGTAGGCGTCGTTCTTGAGGATCGCGCCGGCGCGGTCCGTCGCGGCGACTATCTGCGGGTCGTTGAAGGGGACCTCGTGGCTCACCCACTGGTCGTAGAGGTCCCCGCCGCCCTCGCGCAGGACCATGTCCTCGATCCAGTCGGTGGCCGGCCAGCCGGTGGCCCCGCCGGACTCGATGCCCGCGCACCACGGCTTGGCGCCGGTGGCGGCGATCTTCTCGGTCAGGGACATCAGCTCGTCCCACGTGGTGGGCACCTCGTAGCCCGCCTCGGCGAACGCCGTCGGGGAGTACCAGACGAAGGACTTCACGGACGCCATCAGCGGCGCGGCGTAGAACTTGCCGTCGACCGTGCCGTACGCCTTCCAGTCCTCGGACCAGCCCTCGTCCACGTTGGCCTCGACGGCCTCGGGCGCCGGGACGACGTAGCCGTCATTGACCATGCGGGCGAGCAGGCCGGGCTGGGGGAAGATCGCGAGGTCGGAGGCGTTGCCGCCCTCCGCCTGCACCACGACCTGCTGCTCGAACTCGCCGGAGCCGTTGTGCTCGACGGTGATGCCGGTGCACTCGCTGAACGCCGCGAAGGAGTCCTGGAGCTGGTCGGCCTCCGTCTCGCGGATGGAGGAGAACAGGGAGACGGTCTCGCCGTCGAACGTCCCGTAGTCCTCGAAGGCCGTGCAGTCGGCGCTGCTGTCCTTGGTCCCCGCCGCGTCGGCGCCGCCGCCGAGGTCGTCCGCCCCGCCGCAGGCGCTCAGCGTCAGGGCCAGCGCGGCCGCGCCAGCGAGGGTCGCGGCGCCACGCCGCTTGATCGTCTTCTTCATTGCCAGTTCTCTCCTCACAACGTCGTGAGCAGCGCGTCAGCGCTCCCACCGGAACCCAACCACAGGTCACAGGTGATTTCAGACACAAACGTCCCGGTTCGCTGTAACGATTCAGCAACAGCCGCCCCGTTTTCCCCCCTTGCTGGTGACCGGTCAAGTCCTCGCGCCCCCCCTCGGGCGTGAGCGGTCAAGTCCTCGCAGGCAGGCCGATCACGGCGGAGCACGGCCCGATCACGTCGAGTGCTGCTCGACACCGTGAGTGCGGTACTCGCGACGTCCGTTGCCAGGATGGTCGTGAGACAGATCGGCGAAGAGGCGCGCTAGAGGTGGGGCGCACCAAACGTGTCGGGCACCACTCGCCGCACAGGCCGGGCGACAAGGCGCGCGCGGGCGGGCGTTGCGAGAACTTGACCGCTCACCGATTGAAAAGCAGGAGGGCGCGCAGGACCACCGCGGCGCCGTCGTGCTCCACGGTGTCGGTGACGGCGTCCGCCACGGCCTGGACGTTGGCGCCCGCGTTGCCCATGGCGACGCCGTGCGCGGCCCACGTCAGCATCTCCAGGTCGTTGGACCCGTCGCCCATCGCCACCGTCGCGCCGGGGGCGATGTCCATGCGCCCGCGCAGCATCTCCAGCGCGCTGGCCTTGTTGACCCCGTCCGGCGAGATGTCCAGCCACGCCGTCCACCCGACGGCGTAGCCCACCCCGTGCAGGCCCACGCGCTGGACCAGCGCGTCGAAGTCCGCCGCGCTGAGCTCCGGGGCGCGCAGCGTCACGCGGGTGGCGGGGGCCGCGACGAGCTCCTCGAAGTCGACGACCTGGACCTCGCCGGTGAGCTCGCCCATGGGGAACGGCGCGGTCACCTTGTAGCCCCGGCCGAGGTCCTCGACGGCGAACAGGCCCTGCGGCAGCTCGTCGCGCAGCAGCCGCAGCGTCGGCGCGGGGTCGAAGGTGACGACGTCGGTGATCTCGTGGCCGCCGTCGAGCTCGGGGTCCAGGCGGATGCACACGGCCCCGTTGGAGCACACGGCCCACCCGCGCTCGAGCCCGAGCCGCTCGGCCACCGGGGTGACGGCCTGGACGGAGCGTCCCGTGGACAGGACCACCTGGGCGCCGGCGTCGCGCAGGTCCGCGACGGCGCCGGCGACGGCGGTGCTCAGCTCGCCGTCGTGGGTGAGCAGGGTCCCGTCGATGTCGAGCGCGACGAGGAGGTCCTCGCCGGCGCCGGGCAGGGTCGCGGGCAGCGCCGCGCGCCAGCGCCGGGCCCGCTCGGTCAGCGGCAGCACGCCGTTGGTCACGCGACCCGCTCCGTCCACATCCCCGATCATGCGGGCTCGATGACCTCCAGACCACCGAGATACGGCCGCAGCCCCTCGGGCACCCGGACGGAACCGTCCGGGAGCTGGTGGTTCTCCAGGATCGCGACGATCCACCGGGTGGTCGCGAGCGTGCCGTTGAGGGTGGCCACGGGGCGGGTCTCGCCGGCGGCCGTGCGCTGGCGGGTGCCCAGGCGGCGGGCCTGGAAGGTGGTGCAGTTGGAGGTGGAGGTGACCTCCATGAACCGCTGCTGGGTCGGCAGCCACGCCTCGCAGTCGAACTTGCGGGCGGCGGAGGTGCCGAGGTCGCCGGCGGCAGTGTCGATGACCCGGTAGGGCAGCTCGACCTTGGCGAGCATCTCCTCCTCCCACGCGAGCAGCCGCTGGTGCTCGGCGTCGGCCTCCTCGACCGGCACGTAGGAGAACATCTCCACCTTGTTGAACTGGTGGACGCGGATGATGCCGCGGGTGTCCTTGCCGTAGGAGCCGGCCTCGCGGCGGTAGCAGGTGGACCAGCCGGCGTAGCGCACGGGCCCATCGGAGAGGTCCAGGATCTCGCCGGCGTGGTAGCCGGCCAGGGCCACCTCGGAGGTGCCGGTGAGGTAGAGGTCGTCGGCGGGCAGGTAGTAGATCTCGTCGGCGTGGGAGCCGAGGAACCCGGTGCCGCGCATGGTCTCAGGAGAGACGAGCGTGGGCGTGATCATCGGCGTGAACCCGGCGGCCGTGGCCTGGTCCAGCGCCGCCGTCAGGAGCGCGAGCTCGAGGCGGGCGCCGATGCCGGTGAGGTAGTAGAAGCGGGCGCCGGAGACCTTCGTGCCCCGCTTGGTGTCGATGGCCCTCAGGCCCTCGCCGAGCTCGAGGTGGTCCTTGGGCGTGAAGCCCTCCGCGGCGAAGTCGCGGACCGCGCCCTCGTGGCGGAGGACGACGAAGTCGTCCTCCCCCCCGGCGGGGACGCCGTCGGCTACGACGTTGGGCACCCGGTACGCCAGGGCCTCCGCCGCGGCCGCGGCCTCGTTGGAGGTCGCCTCGGCGGCCTTGACCTGGTCGGCGAGCGCCTTGGCGCGCGCCAGCGCGGCGGGACGCTCCTCCGGAGACGCCTTGCCCACGGACCTCGAGACCTGCTTCTGCTCGGCGCGCAGCTCCTCGAACGCGGCCAGGGCGGAGCGCCGCCTGGTGTCCGCGTCCAGCAGGGTGTCCACGAGGGCCACGTCCTCGCCACGGGCGCGCTGGCTGGCGCGCACCTTCTCCGGGTCCTCACGCAGTGCTCGCAGGTCGATCATGGTCACTGAGCCTAATGGGCGGCCGACACCGCCCTCCACGGGCGCCCGCGCACGCCGCGAGCCGCGAGCCTGGGTAGGTTGCCTCCATGACATGGGAGGCGTGGGTGGCGTTGGCCGCCCTTGTGCTGGCGCTCGTCGCCGTCGGGATCGGGCTGATGACGTGGAACGCGGTCCGGAACCGCACCCCGACGTTCTCGCTGGAGGAGCACGCGACCCCGGGGAACGGCGACGCGAAGCACCCGGTGGGCCCGCCCGCGGTGGTGTTCAACCCCTCCAAGAGCGCCGACGGCGAGGCGCTCCGTCAGCTCGTCTCCCAGACGGCCGCCGACGTCGGGCTGGACGAGCCGCTCTGGTTCGAGACGACGGTCGACGACCCGGGCCTCGGCCAGACCCGCGCGGCCCTCGAGCAGGGCGCCTCGGTGGTCATCGCCGCCGGGGGCGACGGCACCGTGCGCGCCGTGGCCGAGGGCCTCGCCGGGACCGCCGTGCCCATGGGCCTGCTCCCGCTCGGGACCGGCAACCTCCTGGCCCGCAACCTGGACCTCCCGATGGCCGACCAGCGCGAGATGGTCGCCACCGCGTTCACCGGCCGGAACCGCACGATGGACCTGGGCTGGCTGCGCACCGAGCCGCTCTCCGCCGCGGAGGCCGAGAAGGTCCGCGGCCGGGAGGACGCCTCGACGGCGCGTTCCTCCGAGCGCACCGACTCCGGCGAGGCGGCCGAGGGCCGGTTCAACGACCCCGCCGTCCCGGCCGACGACGAGCGGCGCGGGGGCGTGCTCACCGAGGGCCTCCTGGCCGACGAGGACCCGGACAAGGAGCACGTGTTCCTCGTCATCGCGGGCCTGGGCTTCGACGCGGCGATGGTCGCCGGCGCCGACGACGAGCTCAAGGCGAAGCTCGGCTGGATGGCGTACTTCGTCGCCGGCGTGCAGCACCTGGCCGGCCGGAAGATCCACGCCACGGTGGAGATGGGCATCTCCGGGCGCTCCGAGCCGATCACCGCGCGCACGATCCTGTTCGCCAACGTCGGGCGCCTGCCCGGCGGCGTCGTCCTCTTCCCCGACGCCCAGCTCGACGACGGCTGGCTCGACATCGCGGCCATCGACACCCGCGGCGGGCTCATCGGCTGGGCCGACCTGCTTCGCAAGGTCACGATGCAGGGGTTCGGGATCCGCAAGGACCTCATGCCCTACAGCACCGGGTCCATCGAGTTCCGGCGCAGCCACGACGTCACGGTGCGCACGGAGGAGCCCGAGCGGGTGCAGGTCGACGGCGACCTCGTCGGCTTCGCGACGACCATCTATGCCCGCGTGGAGAAGGGCGGGCTCATCGTCCGCACGGTGTAGGGCTCAGACGGTCACGCCGGCGAGCAGGTCTGCCACCCAGGCGCGGGCTGCGCGGAAGTCGGCGTCGTGGGTCCCGGGATGCACGTGCGGCTTCTGGCCGTCGGCACGCGGGTAGGAGCCGAGGAAGCGCACCATCGGACACACGCGGTGGAGCCCGATCAAGGTCGCCTGGACCCGCTCCTCGGCCACGTGCCCCTCGACGTCGATGGAGAAGGAGTAGCGGCCCAGGGAGTCCCCGATCGGCCGCGACTCGATGCGCGAGAGGTTCACCCCGCGCGTGGCGAACTGCTCGAGCATGCTCAGCAGCGCGCCCGCCTCGTTGTCGGGCAGGTGCACCAGAAGCGTCGTCTTGTCCGCCCCCGTCTTCTCGGGCACGTAGCCCGGGCGGGAGACGAGGACGAACCGCGTGACGGCGTGCGCGTTGTCGGCCACGCCTTCGGCGAGCACCGTCAGCCCGTACTTCTGGGCCGAGAGGGGCGCGGACAGGGCGGCATCGAAGCCGGGGTCCGGCGCGCCTGCCGCCAGGAGCGCGGCGGCCGCGGCGGTGGACGTGGCCGGCACGTGCACCGCGCCGTCCAGGTTCTTCGCGACCCAGCCGCGGCACTGCGCCCACGCGTGGGGGTGGGTGGACACGCGCCGGACGCGGTCGAGCGTCATGTCCGCGCGGGCCGCGAGGACGAAGGCGATGGGCACGAGCATCTCGCCCACGATCACCAGAGGGCTGCCCGTGGAGAGGGTGTCCAGGGTCACGTTGACCCCGCCCTCCACGGAGTTCTCGATGGGCACGACGGCGAAGTCGGCGCCACCGCCGCGGACCAGCTCCAGCGCGGTGACCACGTCGAGGCAGGGCAGCAGGTCGGACTCGTCGGCGTCGGTCACCTGCAGGAGCGCCGCCTCGGTGAACGTGCCCTCGGGACCGAGGTAGGCGTAGCGCGCGCGCCCGGACTCGCCGGACGCCGCCGGGGACGCGGCGGACACCTGTGTCCCCGCGACCACGTTGTTGCGAGCGGCCGCCTCGGCCGGAGCCGCCACCTCGGTCTCGGCGACCACCTCGGTCCCGGCCGCCGCCTCGGTTTGGGCGGCCGTCTCGGTCGGAGCGACCGTCTCGGGTCCGCCGTCCGGGCGCCCGACGTCGCCCGCGTCGTCGTGCATGAGGTCCTCCTGAGCGTGAGTCATCGCGGCGAGCCTAGTGTCACCGCGGGGCGCGATCGCGCACCGTCCGGGACCTGGCCTCCGTCGTCCCAGACCCGGCACGTAGGCTTCCCCGGTGACCAGCAGACGAAGAAAGCGGCAGCGCCGGATCGTCGCGGTGCTCGCACTGCTCGTCGCGCTCGGCCTGGTGCTCCCGTTCGCGTTGCCCCTCCTTCCCGCCGGCGCCGCGACGCCCTCGACCGTCAATGCCGCCGAGCCCGCCGGGGTGAACAGCGGCTCGGACGGCGCAGCACCCGCCGGAGCGAACACCGCCGCGCCCGACGCCGGCACGGCCGCGAGCGCCGACGCCCCCCTCGTCATCCTCGGGATGTCGGGTGTGCGCTGGGAGGACCTGTCGAGCCTGTCCACGCCCCACCTGTGGGAGCTCGCCCAGCAGGGGGCCTCCGCGAACATGGTCGTGCGCTCGGTGCGCTCGAGCACCTGCCCCGCCGACGGCTGGCTCGCCCTCTCGGCGGGCCGCCGCGCCGCGGACGTGCCCATGGCCGACTACGGCACCTGCCGTGACCTGCACGAGGTCGGCGAGTCCGGCGTCGTCCCCGGCTGGCCGGACTACCTGGACGCCGCCGCCGACGCCTCGTACGACGCCACCCCCGGTCTGCTCGGGGACCTCGTCGACGAACACGGCGTGGCCTCCCTCGCCGTCGGCCCGGGCGCGGCGATCGCGCTGGCCACCTCCGGCGGCGTCGTCGCCGGGGACCAGGTCCGCGCGCCGACCAGCGGCGAGCGGCTTGGCCGGGAGGTGGCCAAGGCACTCCCGGGCCACGCCCTGGCGGTGGTCGACGTCGGATCGGTCCGCGACCGCAACCGCCCGCTGGTGGGCGTCCCCCCGCCGGGCGCCACGCCCGCGCCGGAGGTCATCCCCGCGCCGGGACCCGCCGAGACGCCCGTCACGCCGCCGACGGAGGCGTGGCTGCTGACCTCGCCCGAGCGCAACGAGCAGGTCGCCGCGATCGACGCGCGCGTGGGCCACGTCCTCGACGCGGTCCGCTCCACGGCGCCGGGCGCGACCGTCGTCGTCGCCTCCTTGGCGAACTCCGGGACCGAGCCGTACATGCAGCTGCTCACCGCGGACGGCCCGGCCCTGGCCGGGCTCCCCGCCACGGGCGCCCTCTTCGACACCCGCTCCACGCGCCAGCCGGGCATGGTCCAGTCCACCGACCTGACCCCCACGGTGCTCGCCGCGCTGGGCGTCGAGGGTCCCGCCGGCCTGGCGGGCGCGCCGCTGACCGTGCTGCCCGACGGGCGCTCCGGCCCCGCGCGCGTTGCCCACCTCGAGGACGTCAACAACCACGCCGTGGCCATCCGCCCGCTCGTCGGCCCGTTCTACTCGGCCCTGGTCCTGATCGACCTGCTGCTCTTCGGGGTGGTCACCCTCGGCCTGAACCGGCGGGTCCTCGACGCGACAGCCGCCAAGCTCGAGGCGCGGGCCGGCCGCGGCGCGCGCGGCTCGGCGGCCGCGGCCGCCCTCGCCCGGGCGCTTCGCTCGCGCCGACCGGCCGCGGTGCTGCGCGTCCTGCGCGCCGCCGCCGTCGTCATCGGCGCGATCCCCGTGGCGAGCTACCTGGCCAACCTGCTGCCCTGGTGGCGCGCGGACAGTCCCGGCTCCGTGCTCTACACGGCGACCGCCGTCTTCGCCGGGGCGATCGCCGCCGTCGCGCTGCTCGGGCCGTGGCGGCGCCACCTGCTCGCCCCCGTCCTCATCGTGGCGGGGCTGACGGCGGCGCTCCTGACGGTGGACGTCATCACCGGCGCGCGTCTCCAGCTCTCCTCCCTCATGGGGGTCCAGCCGCAGGTCGGGGGCCGCTTCTACGGCTTCAACAACTCCTCGTTCTCCCTCTTCGCCGCCTCCACGATCCTGGTGGCGATGTGCCTCGCGGAGCCGCTGGTGCGGCGCGGGCGGCGGGTGTGGGCCGCCGTCGGGATCGGGGCGATCGGCCTCGTGGCCGTGGCGCTCGACGGTTCCCCCTCCATCGGCGCGGACTTCGGGGGCCCGCCGGCGCTGATCCCGGGATTCCTGGTGCTCGCCCTCCTCGCGCTCGGCGTGCGGCTGACGTGGCGGCGCATCGCCCTGGTGCTCGGCGCCTCCGCCGTGCTCGCGCTGAGCTTCTCGGTGATCGACTGGCTGCGCCCGCCCGCGGAGCGCTCGCACCTGGGCCGGTTCGTCGAGACGGTGCTCGACGGCGGCCTCCTCTCGGTGATCGGGCGGAAGCTGCAGCAGAACCTGACGAACCTGTTCGGCTCGACGCTGACGCTGCTGGCCATCGGAGGTGTCGTCGTCGTGGTCGTGCTGCTCACGCGACCGCTGCGCAGCGTCGCCCGGGCCAGCAGCGAGTCGAGCTACGGCTGGCTCGTGGGTGCGGACACGCTCGGGCGGATCGACCGCGACGCGGTTATGCTGCGCCCGACCCTCGTGGCGCTCGGCACGACTTTCGCGATCGCGTTCGCGGTCAACGACTCGGGCATCGTGCTGCCCGCGATCGGCATCGCCCTTGCGGTACCGCTGCTGGTGGGGGTGGTGGCGGGCTGGCTGCTCGAGCACGGCACGGCGACGGGCCCGGCGTCGGGCGGCGCGCCCCGCACGGAGGCGCAGGGGACGGTCGGGGCCGGAGTGTCCGGACCTCAGGCCCCCGGGGCCGACGCCTCCGGACCTCAGGCCTCCGGGGCGGACGCCCAGGCGCGGTAGGGGCGCCCCGGCTTCTGACCCGCGCTGTTGTCCGGCCGCTGCGAGGCGGGGACCTTCACGCCGCGCAGGCGCCGCGCGTTGGCCGCGAGCGCGACGTCCCGGTACTGGGCGCCCCGGTGCAGCTGGCCGGCGAGATCGTTGCGCGAGGGCCGGTGCCGCAGGTCGCAGGGCACCTCCTGGACGGTGAACCCGGCGACGAGCAGGTCGATCGTCATGCCCGTCTCCACGCCCCAGCCGCGCGAGAGGGGGCTGGCCGCCTCGAACGCCTCGCGGGTGAGGCACCGCTGGCCGGAGAGCGGCTGGGCGGGGCTCCACCCCGTCGCCCTGGCGATGGAGCGGCGCGCGAGCCCCGTGACGATGCCCCGCCCGCCCGCGCCGGGCTGCGGGGGCAGGACGGCGATCGTGCAGTCCGCGCGGCCCTCAAGCACGGGCGGGACGAGGGGGGACGTGGCGACCGCCGTCTCGCCGAGGTCGGCGTCGATGAAGAGCAGGAGACGCGGCGGGGCGCCCACCACGTCCCGCATCGCGACCACCGAGGCGCCGGTCTCCATCGCGGAGGCCTTGCCCCGGTTGACGGAGTGGCGCACCACGACGGCGCCGGCGCCGCGGGCGGCGTGCTGGGTGTCGTCCTCGGATCCGTCGTCGACGACGAGCACGAGGTCCACGTGCGGGATGGCGCGGGCCGCGCGGACGGTGGCGGCGACACGCTCGGCCTCGTCCTTCGCGGGGATGATGACGGCGACCCTCTGGGACTTCGGTGGTTGCCTCATCTGTCCAAGCCTATCCACGAACCCGACCTCCAGCGCACCGGCGCCCGGCGGCCCCTTGACCTGCCCCTGACCCGCCGGCGCGGTGAGGCCGGTCAGCGCAGGCTGACCTGGCGACGATGCCGGCGGGCCGCCGGTCAGCGCAGGCTGACCTGGCGCGAGACGATGCCGGCGCGGGCGCGGCGCTCGTCGGCGTTCAGCGGCTCGCCGTTTGCCAGGGCCGCGTCGAGCTTCTTCTCGAAGGCCTTGACGGGCCCGACGAGCTCCTCGGCCTCGGTGCCCGGCGCCAGCTCCCACACGGGGATGAGGATCCCGCAGGACCGGAAGGCGCCCACGAACTTCGCGCCCTCGTCGACGGCGGAGTCGCGGGCGGCGTGCAGCCGGGCGATCGCGTCGAGGACCAGCTCCTGGTCCTCCGGGCGCGCCCAGCGCAGGAACTCGCGGTTGTTCAGGCGCACCCAGTAGGCGGAGTCGACGCCCTCGACCTTCTGGGTCGGCGCGATCTCCTCGCTGGCGTGCTCGAGCGCGTGCTGGACGTCCTCGTCGCGCTCGGTGTCGGCGTCGAGCCAGTAGTCGAAGGTGTCCTTGACCTGGACCTCGAAGGGCACGGCGGTGTCGAGGACGTCCTGCAGGCGCGGCCCGGGCTCGGGCAGCCCGGCGACGGTGAGGGGCGTGCCGGGCTCGAGCTCGAGCGCGTCGAGCAGGACGGCGGCGACGTCGCGGGAGGCGTCCCCGGAGTGCGTGCCGGACTGGAGCGCGACGAGGACCGTGCCGTCGGCGCGGTGCAGCGCGGGGAGCATGTCCGGCAGCAGCGTGACGAGCTGGACCTCGCGGGCGCCGTGCTCGGCGGTGGTGCGGACGGTCGCCGTGGCGGCCGGGATGACCTCGCGCATCGCGACGATGTCGGTCTCGCCGGGCAGGCCCTCGAAGGGGCGCTCGACGTAGGCCACCTGGGGGCGCTTGACCTTCGGGGTGCGCTCGGGGCTGTCGGCGATGGACTGGCGCTTGGCGCGGCTCTTCTTACCCATGGCGCCCAAGAGTACGGGGCGTGGGCGCCGCGCTTGTCGCGCCCTCAGATGATGGTGGGCTCGCCGCCGCCGTCGGCGGCCAGCGGGAGGCCGGCGGCCCGCCAGGCCCTCATCCCGCCGTCGAGGTTGTACGAGTCGTAGCCGGCCTGGTTGAGCCACATCACCGAGCGCGCGGAGCGCCCGCCGGAGCGGCACACGACGATGAGGTCACCCTCGGGGAGCTCGTCGATGCGCTCGGGCAGCTCCCCCATGGGGATGTGCACGGCGCCGGGGGCGTGGCCCGCCTCCCACTCGCTGTCCTCGCGCACGTCGAGCAGCACGTAGCCGTCGGGCACGGGCCGCGCGGGGTCGAGGTCGGGGACGGCGATCTGGGAGCCGGGAACGTCGGGAAGAGCCATGCGCCCAGCCTACGTGCCCGGGCCGGGGCGCTAACTGCCCTGCCGTGCGCGGCTTCCGGTGGCAGGATCGGCACATGCACGAGCGCGCCGGTACCCGAGCCCTGCCCGAGGACCTCATCGACGTCGACGAGGTCGTCTCCGCCTACTACGATCGCACGCCTGATCTCGACGATCCCGCCCAGCAGGTGGCGTTCGGGACGTCGGGGCACCGCGGCTCCAGCCTCGACGGCGCCTTCAACGAGGCGCACATCGTCGCCACCACCGCCGCGATCGTGGAGTACCGCCGGTCCCAGGGCATCGACGGAGCCCTGTACATCGGCCGCGACACGCACGCGCTGAGCGAGCCGGCGTGGCGCAGCGCGCTGGAGGTGCTGGCCGCCGCCGGGGTCGAGGTGCGCATCGACGCGCGCGACTCCTGGACCCCCACCCCGGCGGTCTCGCACGCGATCCTGCGCGACAACGGCGCGGGCACCACCGGCGGCGTGCGCACGACCGGCCCGGGCCTGGCCGACGGCATCGTGGTCACCCCCTCGCACAACCCCCCGCGTGACGGCGGCTTCAAGTACAACCCCCCGCACGGCGGCCCCGCGGACTCCGACGCGACGTCGGTGATCGCCGCGCGCGCCAACGAGATCCTCCGCTCGGGGTGGCGGCAGGTGGAGCGCGTCCCGTTCGAACGGGCCGTGGCCGCGGAGACGACGCGGAAAAACGACTACATCACCGCCTACGTCGACGACCTCGCCAACGTCATCGACCTCGGGGCGATCCGCGACGCCGGCGTGCGCATCGGCGCCGACCCCCTCGGCGGGGCCTCGGTCGACTACTGGGGGGCGATCGGCGAGCGCTACGGCCTCGACCTCACGGTGGTCAACCCGTCGGTGGACCCGCGCTGGTCGTTCATGACCCTGGACTGGGACGGCAAGATCCGCATGGACTGCTCCTCGCCCTACGCGATGGCGTCCCTGCGCGAGAAGATGCAGGCCGGTCCGGACGGCTCGACCCCGTACGACATCGCCACCGGGAACGACGCCGACTCGGACCGGCACGGCGTCGTCACCCCCGACGCCGGGCTGATGAACCCCAACCACTACCTCGCCGTGGCCATCGAGTACCTGTTCTCGCACCGCACGGACTGGCCGGCCGACGCGGCCGTGGGCAAGACCCTGGTCTCCTCCGCGCTGATCGACCGCGTCGCAGCCGGCCTGGGACGCAGGCTGATCGAGGTGCCGGTCGGCTTCAAGTACTTCGTCTCCGGCCTGATCGACGGCTCGGTCGGGTTCGGCGGCGAGGAGTCCGCGGGCGCGTCCTTCCTGCGCACCGACGGCAACGTGTGGACCACGGACAAGGACGGCATCATCCTGGCGCTGCTGGCCTCGGAGATCCTCGCGGTCACCGGCAAGTCGCCCAGCCAGCTGCACGCCGGGCTGGTGGAGAAGTACGGCGCGAGCTCCTACGCGCGCATCGACGCCGCCGCCACCAAGCCGCAGAAGGCCAAGCTCGCGAAGCTGCGGCCGGAGGACGTCACCGCCACCGAGCTGGCGGGCGAGCCGATCACCGGCCGCCTGGTCGACGCCCCGGGCAACGGCGCCGCCATCGGCGGGCTGAAGGTGACGACCGAGGACGCGTGGTTCGCCGCGCGCCCCTCCGGCACCGAGGACGTCTACAAGATCTACGCCGAGTCCTTCCGCGGCGACGAGCACCTCGCCACGGTGCAGGCCGAGGCGAAGAAGGTCGTCGACGCGGCGCTGGGCGAGTAGCGGGGACGCGGCGCCGGGCGAGTAGCGCGCCGGCGGGGCGGGCCGTGCGACCGACCGGTCAGTCCTGCTCGCCGATGTCCTCGTTCCACAGGCCGGGCTCCTCGGCGATGAACTCGCGCATCATCGCCGCGCAGCCGGCGTCGTCCACGACCACGACCTCGACGCCCCGCGCGCGCAGCAGGTCCTCGCCGCCGTAGAAGGTCCGGTTCTCGCCGATGACGACGCGCGGGATGTTGTACAGCAGGATCGCGCCGGTGCACATGTCGCACGGTGAGAGCGTCGTGACCATCGTGGCTCGCGCGTAGACGCGCGCCGGCAGGCGCCCGGCGTTCTCCAGGCAGTCGGTCTCGCCGTGGCGGATGGCGCTGCCGTCCTGCACGCGCCGGTTACGGCCGACGGCGAGCACCTCGCCGTCCACGACGAGGGCGGCGCCGATCGGGATGCCGCCCTCCGCCCGGCCCGCCCGCGCCTCGGCCACGGCCAGGGCGAGCGCTCCGGCGTCGCCCACGTGCCCGCCGCCGCCCACGGGTCCGCCGTCGTGCGTCCGTGCGCCTCCGTCGTCCGTCTCCATGGCGGCGATCATCGCACCCCGCGTGTCCAACCTCACCGCCCGGGCCGGTCCGCGGCCCTGCCCCTTCCCGGCCGGTTGCGGCAGAATCGCCTGGTGCCCGGGCCCTACAGTCAGATTCTCCGCCTTCCCGGCGCCCTGGCCTTCTCCGCCGCCGGCCTGCTGGCGCGCTTCCCGACCGGGATGATCAGCATCGGCATCGTCCTGATGCTCTCGGAGATGTACGGCTCGTACGCCATGGCCGGCACCGTGTCGGCGACCTTCGTCGTCGCCCAGGCGATCTGCGCGCCGCAGCTCGCGCGGCTGGTGGACCGCCACGGCCAGGCCAAGGTGATGGCGCCGTCCGTCACGGTGAGCGCGCTCGGCCTGCTGGGCCTCGTGGTCGCGGCCGTGGCCGGGGCGCCGACGTGGACGCTCTTCGCCGCCGCGGCCCTGGCGGGCGCGACCATCGGCTCGCTCGGCGCCCTGGTGCGCGCGCGGTGGAGCCGGGTCGCGCGCACCCCGAAAGAGCTGCACCGGGCGTTCTCCCTGGAGTCGGCGCTCGACGAGTCGACCTTCGTCCTGGGCCCCGTGGTGGCCACCGCGCTGGCGACGTCGGTGGCCCCGTGGTCGGGGGTCGCCGTGGCGCTGGTCCTCGTCCTCGTCGGCGGCTACGCGTTCCTCGCGCAGCGGAGCACGGAGCCCCCCACGGTCGTGCGCGTGAGCCACACCGGGCGCGGCGGCTCGGTGATGCGCTCGGGGGTGATGATCGGGCTCGTCGCGGTCTTCATGTTCGTCGGCGGGATCTTCGGGGCCACGGACGTCTCGATCGTCGCGTTCACCGCGGAGCACGGCCGCCCGGGCATGGCCGGGGTGCTGCTCGCCATCTTCTCCGCGGGCTCCGTGATCGCCGGGCTGCTCTACGGCGCGAAGGTGTGGACCGGCCCGGCATGGCTGCGGTTCCTCGTCGGCGTGGTGGCGCTGACCGTCGGGACCTCGCTCTTCCAGCTGGCGAGCACCCTCGGCGTGATGGCCGCAGTGATGTTCGTGACCGGGTTCGCGATCTCTCCGACGATCATCAACGGCAACTCCATGGTCCAGCGCATCGTCGCCAAGGACCACCTCACCGAGGGCCTCACCTGGCTGAGCACCGGCATGAACTTCGGGGTCTCGATCGGCGCGTCCGTCGGCGGGGTGATGATCGACGCCCGCGGCTCCCACTCCGGCTTCCTCATGGTCCTGGCCTGCGGCGTCCTCGCGGTCGTCACCGCCCTGCTGGTGGCGCCCGTGCTGCGCCGCGGCGGCCAGGACGTCGCCGCCCACGTGTCCTGACACCGCCGCGGCACGAGCACCCGGCGCAGCTTCCCGGCTCCCCTGTTCGACGCCGTGGGCGCGCGCCACAATGGGCCGCATGGCCGACGCGCACCACCATCACGCCATCGACTACGTCGAGCTCGCGGTCACCGACGTCGAGGAGGCCAAGCGCTTCTACGCGGAGGCCTTCGGGTGGCAGTTCACCGACTACGGCCCGGAGTACGCCGGCATCCACGGACCCGGCGGGGAGTCCGGTCCCGAGGCCGGCGGCCTGCGCCTGGACGCCGAGGTGACCACGGGCGGCCCGCTGGTCCTGGTGTACTCCGACGATCTCGACGGGACCCTGTCGGCGGTGACGGCGGCCGGGGGGCTCGTCGTCGACGGCCCCTATGACTTCCCGGGCGGCCGCCGGTTCCACTTCCGCGACCCCAGCGGCAACCAGCTGGGCGTCTGGTCCCCTGCCTAGCGCGGCGCTCGGGCTGCGCGTCCCCCACGACAGAGGAAGGATCGGCACCGACAGCCGCCTCCTCCCGAAGGAGCACACCGTGGCAACTTCCGTCGCCGAGCACCTCGTCAACCAGCTCGCGGCCGCCGGGGTCGAACGGATTTACGGGATCGTGGGCGACTCGCTCAACCCCGTGGTCGACGCCGTCCGACGCACCGCCGGCCTCGACTGGGTCCACGTCCGCCACGAGGAGGCCGCCGCCTTCGCCGCGGCCGCGGAGGCCGCGGTCACCGGCAAGCTGGCGGTGTGCGCCGGCTCCTGCGGGCCGGGCAACCTCCACCTGATCAACGGCCTCTACGACGCGAACCGCTCACGCGTGCCGGTGCTGGCGATCGCCTCGCACATCCCCACCGACCAGATCGGCACGCAGTTCTTCCAGGAGACGCACCCGGACCGGCTCTTCACCGAGTGCTCGGTCTTCTCGGAGATGATCTCGTCCCCCGCCCAGGTCCCCCGCGTCACCCGCAGCGCCATCCAGCGCGCGGTGGCCTCGCCGGGCGTCGCGGTGCTGACCCTGCCCGGGGACGTCGCCGACCTTCCCGTGAGCGACGGCGACGACCAGGCGCTCGTCCCGGTGCCGCGGCCCGCCCGGCTGGTGCCCGACGCCGCCGACGTCGCCGCCCTGGCCGAGGCCATCAACGACGCCAAGAAGGTGACGTTCTTCGTCGGCGCCGGCGCGCGCAGCGCCCACGACGACCTCCTCGAGCTCGCGGACCTCGCCGCCGCGCCCGTCGGGCACTCGCTGCGCGGCAAGGAGGTCATCCAGTACGACAACCCCTTCGACGTCGGCATGTCGGGCCTGCTCGGCTACGGCGCGTGCCAGGACGCCATGGAGGGCGCGGACCTGCTCGTCCTGGTCGGCACGGACTTCCCCTACGACCGGTTCCTGCCCGCGGGCGTGCGCACCGCGCAGGTCGACGTCGACGCCGGCCACCTCGGCCGTCGCACCCGGCTGGACCTGCCGGTGCACGGCGACGTCAGGGAGACGGTGCGGCTGCTCCTCCCGCAGGTCCGGCGCAAGACCGACCGCAAGTTCCTCGACCGGATGGTCAAGAAGCAGCAGGACATGATGACCAAGGTGGTGGGCGCGTACACGAAGAACGTGGAGAAGATGCGGCCCATCCACCCGGAGTTCGCGACGGTGCTGCTGGACGAGGCCGCCTCCGAGGACGCGGTCTTCACCGTGGACACCGGCATGTGCAACGTGTGGGCCGCCCGCTACATCACGCCCAACGGGCGGCGGCGGGTGGTCGGGTCGTTCCTGCACGGCTCGATGGCCAACGCCCTGCCGCACGCCATCGGGGCGGCGTTCGCCGACCGCGACCGCCAGGTCGTGGCGATGGCCGGGGACGGCGGCCTCTCGATGCTGCTGGGTGAGCTCATCACGCTGCGCACCTACAACCTGCCGGTGAAGGTGGTGGTCTACAACAACGCGACGCTCGGCATGGTCAAGCTCGAGATGATCGTCGAGGGCCTGCCCTCCTACGGCACCGACTCGCCGCCGGTGGACTACCGGCAGGTCGCGCTGGCGCTGGGCATCCCGGCCGTCCGGGTCGAGGACCCGAAGGACCTGCGCAAGGCGCTGAGGGACGGGCTCCGGCGCAGGGGGCCGGCCCTCATCGAGATCGTCACCGACCCCAACGCCCTCTCGATCCCGCCGTCGATCACCGGCGGCCAGATCCGCGGCTTCGCCACCGCCGTCACGAAGCAGGTGTTCGGGGGCGGCATGGGCGAGGTCATGGCCATGGCCCGCTCGAACCTCCGCAACATCCCGCGGCCGTGAGCGCGCCGCGGTGGAAATGCTGGCACAGTGACGGGGGTCGTGCGACACTCCGGCAACGTGGGTGAAGTCTGCCGACACCAGTGCCCTGTCACACCAGTCGTACCCGTCACCCCTCGCCAGCTCCGGGAGAGTCACAGATGAGCGCACATTCCCTCCGCACCGGCCTCGCGGCCCTCGCCGCCGCACTGCTCCTGGCCTCCTGCGGCTCGAGCGGCGACGGCGGCTCCTCCACCGCCTCGCCCGCCGCCGGCAACGACCTCAAGCTCGTCCAGGCGGGCACGCTCACCGCCTGCTCCGACGTGCCTTACCCGCCCTTCGAGGTGGAGGACGCCTCGGCGCCCAGCGGCTACAGCGGCTTCGACATGGACCTGCTCCAGAAGATCGCCGACGGCCTCGGCCTCAAGCTCGTCGTCAACGACGTCAGCTTCGACGCCCTGCAGTCCGGGACCGTCCTCGCGTCCGGGCAGTGCGACATCGCCGCGTCGGCCATGACCATCACCCCGGCGCGCCAGAAGAACCTCGACTTCACGGACCCGTACTACGACTCCCTGCAGTCGCTCCTGGTCCCGGTCGACTCCGGCATCAAGTCCATCAACGACCTCGCCGGGAAGAAGGTCGGCGTCCAGCAGGGCACCACCGGGAAGCACTACGCCGAGGAGCACGCCAAGGGCGCGAGCATCAACGAGTTCCCGTCCGACGGCGAGCTGTGGCCGGCCCTGCAGGCGGGCCAGATCGACGCGATCCTGCAGGACCTGCCCGTGAACATCGTCCACGAGAAGGCCGACGCCAAGTACAAGGTCGTCGAGGAGTACAAGACCGACGAGCAGTACGGCTTCGCGATGAGCAAGGGCGAGAGGCCCGAGCTGCTCAAGGCCGTCAACGCCCAGCTCAAGACGCTGCGGGACGACGGCACCTACCAGAAGATCTATGACTCCTACTTCGCCATCAAGGCCTCCTGACGCGAGGGGCACCATGCGCAAGTCCACCAAGCGGCGCCTGACCCGGGGCGTCCTCTACGCGATCTTCATCGCGGCCGTGGTGATCGTGCTGGTCTTCACCGACTGGGCGCGCATCCAGGACCAGTACCTGCGCATCGACATCGCGCGGGAGCAGTTCCCCCAGATCATCACGATCGCGCTGAGGAACACGATCCTCTTCACGATCATCGCGTTCGCCGGCGGCCTGATCCTCGGCATCGTCATGGCCCTGCTCAAGCTCTCGTCGATCGGCCCGTACCGCTGGTTCGCCACCGCCTACGTCGAGCTCTTCCGCGGCCTGCCCGCCCTGCTGACGATCTTCGCGATGGCGTACGTGCTGCCGATCGGCCTGGGCATCCGGGTCCCCTTCGGGCAGGTGGGCGCCGGCCTGGTCGGCCTGATCCTGGTCGCCTCGGCGTACATGGCCGAGACGATCCGCTCCGGGATCCAGGCCGTGCCGAAGGGGCAGACGGAGGCCGCGAGGTCGCTCGGGATGTCCGCGGGCCGCACGATGTTCTGGATCACGCTGCCGCAGGCGTTCCGGATCATCATCCCGCCCATGACCAACGAGTTCGTGCTGCTCATCAAGGACACGTCGCTGCTGTTCATCGCGGGCTCGACGGTCTTCACGAAGGAGCTGACGACCTTCGCCCGGGACGGCCTGAGCATCAACAACAACGGCACCACCCTGGTGATGGCCGCGATGCTGTACCTGCTCATCACCATCCCGCTGACCCGGTTGGTCGCGGTGTTCGAACGACGATTGGCGAGGGCCCGATGAGCCACACCCCACCAGCGGCCGGAGCGGAGCCGGCCGCCGTGGCCGGTCCGGCCGCGGCCGGACGTGCCGCACCCGGCGTGGCGGCGATCGACATCCGCGGCCTACACAAGTCCTTCGGCGACAACAAGGTGCTCCGCGGCATCGACCTGACCATCAACGCCGGCGAGGTCGTCTGCGTCATCGGCCCCTCGGGTTCGGGCAAGTCGACCCTGCTGCGCACCGTCAACCTCCTCGAGGAGCCCACCGGCGGCTCCATCCGCATCGAGGGGGTGGACATCATGGACCCCGAGATCGACCTGGACCGTATCCGCACGCGGATCGGGATGGTCTTCCAGAGCTTCAACCTCTTCCCGCACCTCAGCGTCCTCGGGAACCTGACCATCGCGCAGCGCCGGGTGCTGGGGCGCTCCAAGGAGGAGTCCACCAGTGTCGCGCACGCGATGCTCGAGCGCGTCGGGCTGGTCGACAAGGCGGACGCCTACCCGGCCCACCTCTCGGGCGGGCAGCAGCAGCGCGTGGCGATCGCCCGGGCGCTGTCCATGAACCCCGACATGATGCTCTTCGACGAGCCCACGTCCGCGCTGGACCCCGAGCTCGTGGGCGAGGTCCTCGCGGTCATGCGCGACCTGGCCACGTCGGGCATGACGATGATGGTCGTCACCCACGAGATGCCCTTCGCCCAGGAGGTCGGCGACCGGCTGATCTTCATGGACGGCGGCGTCATCGTCGAGCAGGGCGACCCGCGCCAGGTGCTGACCGACCCGCAGCAGCCACGGACCCGGTCGTTCCTGTCCAAGGTCCTCTGACGGGGCCTGCCCCGGCCGGGCGTTCCGGTGTACTTGCCGCGCTGTCCCGGCCGGTGAGACCGTGGGGGCCGCATATTCGCCGATGGGTCGGGAACCATGACTAAGAACGCGACGAACCATCTGGTGCTCATGGGGGTCGCCGGTTCGGGCAAGACGACGGTCGCCCAGCTCCTGGTGCACCGGCTGGGCTGGAGCTACGCCGAGGCCGACGAGTTCCACCCGAAGGCCAACATCGACAAGATGGCCGGCGGGACCCCGCTGACGGACGAGGACCGCTGGCCGTGGCTGCGCGCCATCCGCGCCTGGCTCGACGCAGCGGAGGCCGCCGGGCGCAACGCGGTCATCACGTGCTCCGCCCTCAAGCGGTCCTACCGCGACGTCCTCGCCGGACCGAACCACGATGCGACCTTCGTGCACCTGGCCGGCTCCGCCGAGCTCATCGCCGAGCGGCTGAGCCGCCGTCAGGGACACTTCATGCCCGCGTCGCTCCTGCCCTCGCAGTTCGAGACGCTCGAGGATCTCGGCGCCGACGAGAACGGCATCGTCGTCGACATCTCGGGAACCCCCGAGGAGATCGCGGACGAGATCATGGAGCGCCTGCACCTGCGGTGACTTAGAGGCACGACGGCGGACCCCGGGCCGTCCCCCGGTCCGGTCGCCGTCGACTTCCTTCGCCCGGGGTGTGCGGGGCGGCGGCGCCGCCCCGCACGAGGGTCCCGTCAGAAGAACTCGACGGTGTCCACGCGGTTGACCAGCGGCGCACCGTCGAGGAGTCGGGTGGCGTTCGTCGCGAACAGCTCGGCGATGAGCCGGTCCTCGGCGTCGTTGAGCGCGGCCGTGTGCGGGGCGATCAGGACGTTCTCCATGGTCCACAGCGGGCTCTCCGGCCCGAGGGGCTCGGCGTAGAAGACGTCCATGGCGGCGAAGCCGACACGCCCGTCCTGCAGCGCCTCGACGAGGGCCTCCTCGTCGATCACCGTGCCGCGGCCGACGCTGGCGAGGATCACGCCGGGCTTCACCAGGGCGAGGACCTCGCGGCTGATCATCTTGTGGGTGCTCTCCGTCCCGGGCAGCGTGTTGACGATGGCGTCGGCCTGGCCGACCACGTCGACGAGCTGGCCGGGGAGGAAGACGTGCTCGACCCCCGGGACCTCGATCGTGTCCCGGTTGACGCCGATGACCCGCGCGCCGAGGGCGGCGAACCGGGCCGCGGTCCCGCGGCCGATGTTGCCCATGCCGACGACGAGGACGGTCATCTCGGAGATCTGCTTCATCGCCCAGCGCCCGGTCCACTCCTTGCGCGACTTCTGCGCCTGCAGCCGCGGGAGCGACTTCGCGCCGGCGAGCACACCGAACAGGGCGAACTCGGCGAGCGGTCCGCTGTGCGGTCCGGCGGACGTCGAGAAGGCCACGCGCTCGAGATCGGCCTGGTCGAGGTTGGCCGCCTTGACCTGCCCGCCGCCGCCGGCGGCCATGGTGTGCACCCACCGCAGGTTCGCGTTGGCCCGCACCGCGCGGTGCAGGGCCTCGGAGTTCGTGTCGGGGATCCCGTAGAGCGCGTCGGCGGAGTCGACGAGCGCGTCGAAGCGGGCCTGGTCCGCCGGGGACCGGGTGAACCGCGGGTCGCCCTCGTGGTCCCCGGGCCAGCGCATCGGGGGGAGCAGATCCTGCTCGACGACGAGGTCGATGCGCGGCTCGAGCTCGGTGATGAGGTCGCAGAGCGCGTCCGTCAGGGGCGTGGCGACGACGACCTTCAGCCGGTCGGAGGTGGGGCTCATGGTGATGTTCCTTGTCGTTGGGCTTCGTGGTCAGGCGGTGGTGCGCGACGGCTCGTTGAGCCAGGCGATGAGGCGCCACGGGCTTGCCTCGTCCTGGCGGACGAACACCCGCAGGTTGTGGAAGCGGGCCGGGGACCCGGGTGCGCCGTCGGGCGCAGGAGCTGCGCCGTCGCCGAGCGGGCGCTTGACGACCACGCACGTCACGAGCGCCCGGTTCACCGGCAGGACGGTGATGTCCTGGACCTCGGTGGTGCGCTCGGCGTCGGCGCGCAGCCCGGCGAGGAACGCCTCCTTGCGGTCGACCGCACCGCTCGGCCGCCCCATGACGAACTCAGGGCTGAGGAGCTCCTCGAAGTAGCGGCGGTCGCCGCGAGACTCCGCCTCCCCCATCTCCAGGGCGAGGCGGTGCAGGGTCAGGATATCGTCGGTCACGGCCGGCCGCTCAGACGATCGGGTTGCTCAGCGTGCCGATGCCGCTGAGCGTGATGTCGGAACGGTCGCCGGCGCGCACGGTCGCCGCCGTACCCGGTGAGCCGGTCAGGATCACGTCCCCGGGCCCGAGCGTGAGGTGCGACGTCAGGTAGACGAGCTGCTCGACGACGTCCCACGCCAGTCCCGCGCTCGAGGAGGAGGCGACCCGCACGCCGTCGACGTCGACGTCGATCGCGACGTCGCGCGGGTCGAGGTCGGTCTCGATCCAGGGCCCGATCGGGGTGAAGCCGTCGCCGTTCTTCGCCTGGGTCATCTTCTCGTCGAGCGGCGTCTGGTCCACGGCTGTGACGTCGTTGCCGACGGTCCAGCCCAGGACGGCGTCGGGCACGTCCTCGGGGGTGAGGTTGCGGCACTCGCGGCGCACGACGAGGGTGAGCTCGCCCTCGACCTTGACCTCGCCGCGGCGGGGGTCGATGCGGACGGGGTCGCCCGGGCCGACCACGGTGCGGGCGGACTTCATGAACGCCTGCGGGGGCAGCTGGCGGTCGGCGGGGCCGGAGTTGTGCGCCATGCCCAGCACGACGCGCGGCTCCACCGGCGCGAGGAGCCGGGCGCCCGCCTGGGGATGACGCTCGTCGGTCCGCACGAGCGGGCGGGCGAAGACATCCTCGACGACGACCCAGTCTGCGCCGTCGGCGACGACGTGGCGCGGGCCCGCGGGAGTCGCGATCCGGGCGAGGCGCATCAGCTCATCCCCCTCGGTCCACAGGTGGACGAGAACCTTCCCGGAGACCTCCGAGCCTCCGCGTGTTCCTTGTCCTCCGACCCCTCGGGGACGGCAGTCGCTCCGTTGCTCATGTTTCAACTCCGAAAGAGGGAGCACCAGTGCGTTGGGCTGGTGCGGTCCGGCCACGCGCAGCTCTGCGCACGAACGAACCATAACGATTTTTGAACCGTGTTCAACATGACGAACGTCCTGCGGCTACATTGCCCACCTGCGGCACATTCAGTGGAGGAGCGGTGAACATCGTTCACGCGCGATCGCAGTTCGACGACGCACGGAGGCAGGCATGACCCGGATCGGATTCATCGGGCTCGGCGTGATGGGACGGCCCATGGCCGGGCACATCCTCGACGGGATCGGCGAGGGCGGCTCCCTCGTCATCAACAACTATGACCGCGAGCGGGTGACGCACCTCCTCGAGCGGGGCGCGACCTGGGCGGAGAACGCCCGCGAGGTGGCGCAGGCCGCCGACGTCGTGATCGTCATGGTCCCCGACATCCCGGACGTCCGGGCGATCTGCGAGGGACCGGACGGGCTGGTCGCCGGCGTGAGCGCGCCGACGGTGCTGGTGGTCAGCTCGACCGTCTCGCCCGAGGGGGTGCGCGAGCTCGACGTCGACCTGGCCCGGCGGAGCGACGGCCTGCTGCGCGTCGTCGACGCCCCCGTCTCGGGCGGGGAGGCCGGCGCGGTCGCCGGCACGCTGTCGATCATGGTCGGCGGCGACGACGAGCCGGTCGCCCGGGTCCTTCCCGTCCTCGCGCACACCGGCACCCCGCTGCATCTCGGGCCCCTCGGCGCGGGCCAGGTGGCCAAGGCCTGCAACCAGCTCATCTGCGCGGCGGAGATCACCGCGATCGCCGAGGCGTCGGTCGTGGCCGAGCGCGCCGGCCTGGATGTCGGCCGGCTCTTCGAGCTGCTCCAGGGCGGCTACGCGGGCAGCCGCGTGCTCGCGGACAAGGGGCCGCGCTACGCCACGAAGGACTACTCGGTCTCGGGTGCGGCGAAGTTCTGGGTCAAGGACCTGGCCGCCTACCTCGCCGAGGCGGAGCGCACCGGGACCCCGAGCGTGCAGGGGGAGGCGCTGCACCGCGCCTTCACCGAGCTGACCGCGCAAGGCCTGGGCGACCAGGACACCGCGGTCGTCCAGGCGTACATCGCGAACCTCCCGGCCTGAGGGCTCCGCCGGCCGCCGGTCAGGCGGGCGCCGTCCGGCCGGCGCACCGGCCGCCGGTCAGGCGGGCGCCAGCCCCCGTGCGCGCCGCCCGGCGGTCAGGCGGGCGCCGCCGGCGAGCGCCGCTCCACGTACTCCTGCGTGACAGAGGTGTCGTAGTCCCCCAGGCCCTGCTCGGTGAGCTCGGTGAAGATCTGCCGCAGGAGGGGCAGCTGCTGGGCCCCGACGCTGGTGCGCCGGGCCTCGTCGAGGGCGAAGCTGAGGTCCTTGATCATGAACTTCGCGGGCCCCGACGGCGTGTGATCGTGCTGGGCGAAGCGGTGGGCCTTGACCTCCATGATCCGCGACCCGGCGTACCCGCCCTGCAGCAGCGCGAACAGGGCTGCGACGTCGAGCCCCGCACGTTCGGCGATGACCGAGGCCTCCGCGAGGGCGACCACCTCGGCGGCGACGATGAGCTGGTTGCAGGCCTTGGCCACCTGGCCCGCGCCGAGCGGGCCGAGATGCACGGCGGTGCCGGTGGCGGCCAGCCACGGCAGCACGCGGGCGACGTCGGCGTCCGCGCCGCCGACCATGACCGACAGGGTGCCCGCGACGGCCCCCTCCTCACCGCCGGACACCGGCGCGTCGACCACCGTGAGGCGACCGTCGCTCCGCTCGCCCAGCTCGCTGGCGAGCTCGCGCACCCCCTCGGGCGAGACGGTCGAGGAGATGACGAGGACGGTCGGGCCGGCCAGCCCGGCGAGCAGGCCGTCCTCCCCCTCGAGCACCTCGCGCACCTGGGGCAGGTCGGGGACCATGACGATCACGATCCCGCAGCGGCCCGCCAGCTCCCGCGGGTTCTCCGCCCAGCGGGCACCGGCGTCGAGCAGCCCGGCCGCGGCGGCGCTGCGGCGGCTGGTGACGACGAGCTCGCAGCCCTCTTCCTCGCACCGGCGCAGCAGGTGGCCGGCCATGGGTCTGCCCATCACGCCGAGCCCGATCAACCCGATGTCCTCCATGGTCCCGGCCCCTTCCATCCCCGTTGACACGCGTGGGCCCGGCGGGCCGTACGATCAAGATAGCGAACAGCGTTCCGTACAGTGAATCGGTCCAGGCCTCCGCCCGACGGGGCGGCACGGCCGGCGGCCCGGACCGAGGAGAAGGAGCACCGTGACCGACCCTGCTCAGAACAGCCCCGCGCCCGCCGTCACGCGCGCCGCGGCGCTGCTGGACGTTCTGGCGGAGTCCGGGGTCGCGATGGGCCTGACCGAGATCGCCAGGGCGCTCGGCCTGGCGAAGTCCTCGACCCTGAACCTGTGCCTGGCGCTGGAGCAGGCCGGCCTGGTCGTGCGCCGCGAGGACGGCTACGTCCTGGGCCGCAAGCTCGTGGCCCTGGGCGGGGCGTACCTGCGCGGCTTCGACCTCGTCCGCGAGTTCTACCGGGCGTGCGCCGCCTCCCCGGTGCTCTCGCGCGAGCTGCTGCAGATCGCCGTGCTCGACGGCACCCACGTGCTGTACCTGGCCCGGAACGAGGGCCGTGCGCCGTTGCGGCTCTCGGCCACGATCGGCGACCGCTTCCCCGCCGCCATCACCGCCGTCGGCAACGCGCTGCTCGCCCAGCTCGACGACGCCGTCGTGCGCGACCGCTTCCGAGACCCGGCCACCCTGCCCAGGTGGACCGACAGCTCGGTGGCCTCGCTCGACGGGCTGCTGGCCAAGCTCGGGGCGACGCGAGAGCGGGGTTACGCCGTCGACGACGGCGAGACGCACCCGTCGGTGTACGGGCTCGCCGTCGTCGTCCCGGCGCGGTCCGCGAGCGAGGACCCCTACGCCCTGGGTGCGTCGCTGATGACGGCGCAGGCCACTCCCCAGTACCGCGAGCAGGTGCTCGCCCACCTGCTCCAGGCGCGCGAGTCGCTGACCAACCCCATGCTCATCACGCCGTGACCGGCACCGGGGCGCCGGAGCCCCGGCCCGCGCTGAGCCCGGCACGCGCCGGGACTAGGGCTGCGCACCGTCGACCGGCGGCGTGAAGTCCACGTCGCGCAGCTCGTGCCAGACCTCCATCACCACGGCCCGGGCGTAGCTCTCCGCGCGGTCCTCGTCACCGTCGGCCACCGCGCGCGCCGTCTCCTCGTGGTTGTGGAGCGAGGCGGCCACCGGCCACGCCGGCGTGAGCCCGAGCGTGGTGCGGCCGGACAGCACCTCGGTGATGGCCCCCTCCAGCGCCATGAGCATGTCGTTGCCGCTCGCCTCCAGCAGGAGCGTGTGGAAGGCGATGTCGGCCTGGAGGTACTCCTGCCCCGCCCCGCCGCCGGTCTCGCCGAGCCGGCGGATGACGGCGGCCAGCTCGAGCAGCCGCGCACCGGTCCCGGGCGCGGCCTTGTGCGCCGCGAGCCGCGCCGCCGTCGGCTCGACGGCGAGGCGCAGCTCGGTGAGGGCGTGCAGCTGGGCGTCACGGCCGGGCCCGCTCAGGCGCCACCGGATGACGCGGGGATCGAGCACGCTCCATCCGCGGGGCGCCAGCACCGTGACCCCCACGCGCCGACGTGACTCGACCAGGCCTAGCGACTCGAGCACGCGAACGGTCTCGCGCACGACCGTCCGGGAGACCCGGAAGTCGACCGCGAGCCCGGCGAGCGTGAGCACGCTGCCCGGCGGATGGACGCCGCAGACGATCTCGCGCCCGAGCCTGTTGAGGACGTCGGTGTGCAGCACCGGTGCCGTCGTCATGTCACTCCACCTCGACCGTCAACCGCTCCCGCCGGGCGCGCGGCGCTGGCGCGCGGCGCTGTGCGCCAGGACATTACACACCCGCAGCGGACGTGAAGATTCGCGGATTTTTGCCAATGGTGTGACCTTTATGTCAGGCTATCCCCTGGGGCGGTCCTGTGGCGCCCGACACTTGCACCTTTCGGCCGACCTTGGCCGGTAACGTCAACGGAGATTATCGATGGAAAACTGGACCCAAACCCTTGGGGCAGGGCCCTTGCTCGGGATCGCGGCGGGCGCCATCGCGCTGCTGCTGGTCCTGGTCATCAGGTTCAAGATGCACGCGTTCCTCACCCTCGTCCTCGTCTCGCTGCTCACGGCGTTCGCCACGGGCATCCCGTCGAACGCGATCGTGGACACGATGGTCGGCAGCTTCGGCGGGACGCTGGGCTCGGTCGCCCTGCTGGTGGGTCTGGGCGCCATGCTCGGCAAGCTGGTCGAGCACAGCGGCGGCGCGAAGGTGCTCGCCGACAAGCTGGTCGAGGTCTTCGGCCACCGCCGGGCGCCGTTCGCGCTCGGCCTCGCGTCCCTGATCATGGGCTTCCCGATCTTCTTCGACGCCGGCCTGGTCGTCATGCTCCCGATCATCTTCGCGGTCGCGCGCCGCCTCGGGAACAACGTGCTGCGCTTCGGCATCCCGGCCGCCGCGGCCTTCTCCGTCATGCACGTCTTCGTGCCCCCGCACCCCGGCCCCGTCACCGCGACGGAGCTCTACGGCGCCAACCTCGGCCTCGTCCTGCTCATCGGCCTGGTCATGGCCTTCCCGCTCTGGTACGTCTCCGGGTACATCTGGGGTCTGCGCGTGGGCGAGAAGCACGTCCTGCCCATCCCCGCGCTCTTCGGCACCATCGACGAGGACCAGCCCAAGAACCCGCCGAAGGTCGGCACGGTCATCGCGATGCTGCTGCTGCCCCTGCTGCTGATCTTCATGAACACCGGGCTTGACTTCCTGCGCTCCGCCGGGGTCCTCGACGACGGCGCGACCTGGTTCCAGGTGCTCTCCGCGCTCGGCGAGTCCTCCATCGCCCTGCTGATCTCCGTCCTCGTCGCCACCGTCGTCCTGGGAACCCGCCGGGGCGAGCACGGCAGCGCCCTGGAGAAGATCATCGACTCCTCCCTCGGCCCGGTGTGCTCGGTCATCCTCATCACCGGCGCGGGTGGCATGTTCGGTGGTGTCCTGCGCGCCTCGGGCATCGGCGACGCCCTGTCGTCCTCGCTGGACGCCCTCGGCCTGCCGGTCATCCTCGCGGCCTACATCATCGCCGTCGTCATGCGCGTGGCGCAGGGCTCGGCCACCGTCGCCCTGGTCACCGCGGCCGGGCTCATGGCCCCGGCCGTCGCCGCGGGCAACTTCTCGGTCGTGGAGATCGCGGCCATCACGCTGGCCACGGCGGCCGGCTCGGTCTTCGCCGGCCACGTCAACGACTCCGGCTTCTGGCTCGTCGGCCGTCTCATGGGCATGGACGTCAAGACCACGCTGAAGACCTGGACGGTCCAGCAGACCATCGAGTCCGTCCTCGGTTTCGCCCTCACCCTCGTCATCTTCTGGATTGGTTGAGCATCATGAGCAGCTCTCTCTTCGACATCGCTGGTCGGCTGGCGTTCGTGACGGGTTCGTCGCGCGGGCTGGGTAACGCGCTGGCCACCGGGCTGGCGGAGGCCGGCGCCCGCGTCGTCCTGCACGGGCGGGACGCGGCGGCCCTGGCCGCGGCGGCCGAGGCGATCGGCCGCGCGAGCGGCACCGTGCCCGCGACCGTGTCCTTCGACGTCACCGACAAGGACGCCGTCACGGCAGGGGTCGCGGCCCTGGTCGCCGAGCACGGCGTCCCCGACATCCTGGTCAACAACGCCGGGATCCAGCGGCGCGCCCCGTTCAACGAGTTCGACCCGGCGGACTGGGACGACATCGTCGCCGCGAACCTCTCGAGCGCGTTCTACGTCTCCCAGCAGGTCTCGCGCGGCATGGCCGAGCGCGGCTCGGGCAAGATCATCAACATCGGCTCGGTGCAGTCGATGCTGGCGCGCCAGACCATCGCGCCGTACTCGGCCACCAAGGGCGGGGTCGTCATGCTCACCAAGGGCATGGCCGCCGACCTGGCCCGGTTCAACATCCAGGTCAACACGATCTCGCCCGGGTACTTCGCCACCGAGATGAACAAGGCCCTCGTCGAGGACGAGGCGTTCAACGCCTGGGTCGTGGGCCGCACCCCGGCCCAGCGGTGGGGCAAGTTCGAGGAGCTCGTGGGCACCCTGGTCTACCTGGCCTCGGACGCGTCCAGCTTCGTCTCGGGCCAGAACGTCTTCGTCGACGGCGGCATGACCTCCGTCGTCTAACCCCCCCCCGGCCGTGAGCGGTCAAGTCCTAGCAGCGTGAGGACTTGACCGCTCACGCACCCACACACCGTCCAGCACGCGCCACACGCGCGTACTTGACCGCTCACGCACCAAACCCCGCTCACGCACCACACACCCGCTCACGCACCACACACCCGCACCATCACCGCCCGGCGCCGGCACCTCGCCGTCAGCCGGGCACAACGACCCGAGGAAGTGTCATGAAGGCGATCGTCATCAACGGCAAGCTCGACCTGCACGAGGCCGAGGTCCCCACGCCCGAGCCGGCCGCGGGCCAGGTGCGCCTGCGGATGGCGTTCGGCGGCATCTGCGGCTCCGACCTGCACTACTACAACGAGGGCGCCAACGGCGAGTACGTCGTGCGCGAGCCGCTCGTCCCGGGCCACGAGATGTCCGGCACCGTCGACCTCGACCCCTCCGGCGAGCTCGCGCCCGGGACGCCCGTGACGATCCACCCGGCCACCTTCGGCACGCCGGAGCCCGGGCTCGAGGACCACCGCCACCTCTGGCCAGGCGGCTCCTACCTGGGCAGCGCCTCCACCTGGCCGCACACCCAGGGCGGGATGAGCGAGTACCTCGTCGTCGGCCGCGACATGCTGCGGGTGCTGCCGGAGACCCTCCCCCTGCGCCGCGCGGCCCTGGCCGAGCCGCTCGCCGTCGCCCTGCACGGCATCGCCATCGCCGGCGGCGTCGAGGGCAAGCGCGTCCTCGTCTCGGGCTCCGGCCCCATCGGCCTCCTCGCGGCCGCCGCCGCGCTCGCCAAGGGCGCCACCGAGGTCGTCGCCACCGACGTCCTGCCCGGACCGCTCGAGCGCGCCCGCGCCCTCGGCGTGCACGGCACCGTCCAGGTCGGGGTCGAGGAGATCCCGCCGATGGCCTTCGACGTCGTCCTCGAGTGCTCGGGCGTCACCGCCGCGATCAGCCCGGCGCTGGTGGGGGCGCGCCGCGCCGGCATCGTCGTGCAGGTCGGTATGGTCCCCAACGAGGCACGCCCGATCAACCTCGCACCGCTGGTCTCCAAGGAGCTGCAGCTGCGGGGCACCTTCCGGTTCAACGACGAGATCGACGAGGCGATCACGATGCTGGACGCCACGCCCGCCATCGAGGCCGTCATCACCCACGAGCTCGCGGCGGACCGGGCGGTCGACGCCTTCGCCGTCGCGAAGGACTCCGCCGTCTCGGGCAAGGTCATCATCTCCCTGTGGCAGGAGACCACCACGGACGACGGCGGAACCCCCGCCTGAGCCACACCGCAACCCACGCCACCACGGAGGAGAACACCGTCATGAAGACCGTCCTCACTCGTCTCGCGCCCCTCCGCCGCCGGGCGGACGCGAAGGCGGGCTCCCGATGACCGCGCACGCGCAGGCGGGCGGCGGATCCGCGGCGCCGGGCCCCGACGGCCACGAGGCGCTCCTCGCCGCTCTCGAGGCCTACCGCCTCGTGCCCGTGGTGGTGCTCGAGGACGCCGGCGACGCCGTCCCCCTCGCCCGGGCGCTGACGGCCGGCGGGCTGCCCGTCGCCGAGGTCACGTTCCGTACCGCCGCGGCGGCCGACGCGATCCGCGCGATCGTCGACGCCGGGCTGACCGCGCCGGCCGACGGTTCCGCACCGATGCTGCTGGGGGCCGGGACCGTCACCGGCCCCGACCAGGTCGACCAGGCGGTCGCTGCGGGCGCGAGCTACGTCGTGTCGCCCGGCCTCAGCCAGGCGGTGGTCGAACGCTGCGCCGAGCATGGCGTCCTCGCCCTGCCCGGCACCGCGACCGCGACGGAGGTGCAGGCCGCCCTCGCCATGGGGCTGCGGACCGTCAAGTTCTTCCCCGCCGAGACCTCCGGCGGCGCCCCGGCCATCAGGGCGCTGACCGGCCCCTTCCCGCAGATGCGGTTCGTCCCGACGGGCGGCATCAACGAGGCCAACGTGCTGGACTACCTCTCCATCCCTGCGGTGCGCGCCGCGGGCGGGAGCTGGATGGTGCCCGCGAATGCCATCGCCGCCAAGGACTTCGGCGCCGTCGCGCGGCTCACCGCCGCCGCCACGGCCCTCGTGAGCCGCGCGGGCAGCCCGGCATGAGCGCCGCCCCGGCCACCATCCCGACCTCCGAGCCCGCCCCCGCCGTCGCCGACGCCGTCGCCGACGCCCCGGAGGTGCTGTGCATCGGGGAGACGATGGCGATGGTCACGTCGGCGGACGCACGCTCGCTGGTGTCGGCCGAGACGTTCACGATCACCCAGGGCGGCGCGGAGTCCAACCTCGCCCAGCACCTCGCCGAGCTCGGCGTGCGCACCGCGTGGGTCTCCGCCCTGGGCGCCGACCCCCTCGGTGACCGGGTCCTGGCCACGGTCGCCGCGAGCGGCGTGGACACGCGCTGGGTGCGCCGCGACCCGGACGCCCTGACCGGCCTGTACGTCAAGGACCCCGGCGCCGCGGTCTACTACTACCGCAAGGGCTCGGCGGCCAGCCGCCTCGGCCCCGCCGACGTCGCGTCCTGGCCGATCCGTACCGCCCGCTGGGTGCACGTCAGCGGGATCACCCCGGCGCTCTCGGAGTCGTGCCGCGCGCTCCTGCCCGCCATCCTCGACGTCGCCAGGGCCAACGGCGTGGGGATCTCCTTCGACGTCAACTACCGGCCCGCGCTGTGGCCCGAGGACGAGGCCGCCGCCACGATCCTGCCCCTGGCCAACCGCGCGGACCTCGTGCTGGTCGGCCGCGACGAGGCGGAGCGCCTGTGGGGCACGCCGACGTCCGAGGAGGTCGCCGCGCTCTTCCCGCGCCCCGAGTACGTCGTGGTCAAGGACGGCGCCGAGGAGGCCGTGGAGTTCCACCGCGCCGCGGGGACCCAGACCGTGACACGCCGGCCCGCGCGGCGGGTCGAGGTGGTCGAGGCCGTGGGGGCCGGTGACGCCTTCGGCGGCGGGTACCTCGCCGCGCTGCTGCGCGGCGACGGCCCCGACGAGCGCTTGGCGCTCGGCCACTCCGTCGCAGCGTGGGTGCTCGGCTCCCCCGGGGACTTCCGGGCCGGGCACGGCACGCAGGTGCGCGCGTAGCGGGACCCCGGGTGCGCGCGTAGCGGGACCCCGGGCGCGCGTGGCGGGACCCCGGGCGCGCGTCGCGGTCCCGGCGCGGGGGCCTGCGGAGGAGCAGGCCCCTACCGGGAGACGTGCGGTGCGTGGGACTCCGCGCGCCCCTGAAGGGGAAGCTCGGAGCGCACGAGCCTGACGATGCGGCGCGAGCACACCTCGGCCAGGTCCTCGTCACCGGCGAGGACCGCGGCGGCGACCTGCCGGTGGTTGTCGATGGCGAGCGGCGCCGGGATGCCCGGCGTGAGTCCCAACGCGTTGCGGCCGACCAGGGTCGCCTCGATCGCCGGCTCGAACGCGATGAGCATCTCGTTGTGGCTGGCGCGGAGGAGCAGCAGGTGGTACTCGACGTCGATCTCGAGGAACTCGGCGGTGTCTCCCAGGCCCTGCCGCCCGAGGCGCACGAGCTGGGCGGAGAGCTCGACCAGCCGCGCGCGCTGGGCGGGCGTCCCCTCCGTCGCGGCGAGCCTTGCGGCGGTCGGCTCGACGGCGGAGCGGAGGTCGGTGAGGGAGAGCAGCTGCTCGTCCCGCCCCGGCCCGGCGAGCCGCCAGTGGATCACCAGCGGGTTGAGCACCGCCCACCGCGCCTTCGGTCCGACGATGATGCCGACGCGACGCTTCGCGGTGATCATCCCTAGCGCCTCGAGCTGGCGCATCGCCTCGCGGGCGACCGTGCGCGAGACCTCGAACCTCGTCTCGAGCTGCGTCAGGTTGAGGACCGCGCCCTCGCCGAGCTCCCCCGCGGCAATCTGGTGCCCGAGAACGTCGACCACCCTGGTGAACACCGATGCCTGAGCCACGCTGCTCCTCGCTCCCCGCCGCCGACACTGCTCACCGGGCCCCGCCGGCCCAGCACCCGCCCAGCCCTACCTCGCAGGCGGGATGTTCCATTTCGGGGTGGCGGCCTCGAAGTCGGCGGGAAAGCCGTTGAACCGGTCGGGATGGAACCCGGTCCGCCCCTCTTCCCCGCGATCGAGCGCCTCGATGGCCGCCATGTCGGCGTCGTCGAGCTCGAAGTCGAAGAGCGCGAGGTTCTCGGCCTGGCGCTCGGGCAGCACCGACTTGGGGATCAGGACGTTGCCGAGCTGCACGTGCCAGCGCAGCACCACCTGCGCGGGGGAACGGTCGAGACGCTCGGCGATGTCGACGATGGTGAAGTCGTCGAGGACGGCCCCCTGCGCCAACGGGCTCCAGGCCTCCGTGAGGATGCCGTGCGCCGCGTGGAACTCCCGGAGCTGCCGCTGCTGGAAGTAGGGGTGCAGCTCGACCTGGTTCACGGCCGGGACGGTCGGCGAGCTCTCGAGGAGCTCCTCGAGGTGGTGGACGAGGAAGTTGGACACCCCGATCGACGTGACCCGCCCCTCCGAGCGCAGCAGCTCCATCGCGCGCCACGTGTTCTGGAACTCCCGGCGCGCGGGGCACGGCCAGTGGATGAGGTACAGGTCGAGCTGCTCCAGCCCCAGCCGGGTCATGGAGGCGTCGAACGCGCGCAGGGTGGCGTCGTAGCCCTGGTCCGTGTTGGCGAGCTTGGTCGCCACGAACAGCTCGCCGCGCGGGACCCCCGCCTCGGCGATCGCCCGACCAACGCCGTCCTCGTTGAGGTAGCGGGCGGCCGTGTCGATGCTGCGGTATCCGGAAGCGATCGCGTCCACCACGACGTCGCGGGTGATGGCGGGATCCACCTGGAAGGTCCCGATCCCCACCTGAGGGATGCTCGCTCCGGTGCTCAGCTGCAGGGTGGGTGCTGACAGGACGGTCATGGTGCGTCGGCCACTTTCTGGACGTTCGGGTGTGGGTGGACACGGGTGGCGCCGGGGCCGTGGTCACGGTCCCGGAGCCACCCGTGCAGGGTCGCGCTAGGGGTAGATGAGCCCGGCCTGCTCCGGCAGCCACATCGTCAGCGCGGGGACGAACTGGATGATGAGGAGCATCGCGATGAGCGACAGGAAGAACGGGAGCAGTCTGCCGATGACCTTCTCGACGGGCACGCCCGCCACCTTGGCGCCCACGAACAGCACCGGGGCCGATGGTGGCGAGATCACCGCGATGCCCATGTTGAACACCATCATCACGCCGAGGTGCACCGGGTGGATGCCGTACTCGACGGCGATGGGCAGGAAGATGGGCGTGAAGATCAGCACGGCCGGCGTCGCGTCGAGCGGGATGCCGACGACGAGCAGGATCAGCGCCATGATCAGCAGGAAGACGATCTTCGAGTCGGTGATCCCCGTCATCCAGTTGCCGATGAGCCGCGGCATCCCGGAGAACGTCATCGCGTAGGACATGATCGAGGAAAGCGCGATGAGGAAGATGACCACCGAGCTGGTGCGCGTCGACTTCAGGAGCATCGAGGGGAAGTCGCGCACCGTGACGGTCCGGTAGATGAGGGAGAGCACGGCCGCGTAGACGACGGCGATCACGGCGCCCTCGGTGGGGGTGAAGAAGCCGAGGACGATGCCGCCGATGACGACGACGATCAGGCCGAGTGAGGGCACGGCCTGCAGGAAGGCCTTGGCCGCCAGCGCGAAGGTGGGACGCCCGGTGCCCCGGAGCTCGGGACGCTTGCGGGCGTAGAGCCAGATGATCACCATGCAGGCGGCACCCCAGAGGATGCCGGGGATGTACCCCCCGAGGAACAGCGCGCCAACCGAGGCCTGCGAGACGAGCGCGTACACGATGAGGGTGTTCGACGGCGGGATCAGCATCCCCGACGGTGCCGAGGCGACGTTGGCCGCGGCAGCGAAGCCCATGTTGTAGCCGTCCTTGCGCTGCGCCGGGGCCATCGACGAACCGACGGCGGCCGCGCCGGCCAGGGCCGAGCCCGAGATCGAGCCGAAGAGCATGTTGGCCACGACGTTGGTCTGGGCGAGCGCACCGGGCATCCGGCCGACCAGCACCTTGGCCAGGTTGATGAGCCTGTCGGCGATCCCGCCCTGGTTCATGATCGTCCCCGCGAGCACGAAGAAGGGGATCGCGAGGAGCGCGAAGCTGTCGATCCCGTTGAAGATCTTCTGGGCCGCAGTGAAGATGCCCTTGTCGGGCCCGAGGAGGAACAGCAGCGAGATGGCGGAGGGGAGGCCGATGGCCACGGAGACGGAGACTCCGAGGGCCATCAGGCCGAACATCCCCCCGATGAGGATGATGCCGACGATCGTTGCGTCGTTCATGGTCAGATCCCCTCTTCCAGGATGTTCGAGGGATCGATGTCCGTCGGGTCAGCCGGCGCCGCGATCTCCTTGGGGATGACCTCGATGATGTGCAGGATCGAGTAGAGGACGATGAGGGCCCCGGTGATCGGCAGGACGAGGTAGACCTGCCCCTGCGAGAACGGGAGGAGCTGGACGGTGTCGTCCCAGGTGCTCTCGATGAACTTCGAGCCGCCGTAGATCATGACCCACACGGCGAAGCCGCCGACCACGAGGTGCGCGAAGATCTCGACGGCCTTGACCACGACCGGCTTGAAGCGCTTGACGAGGAAGTCCATCGCGACGTCCTCCTTCTCGCCGATGACGTAGGCGGCGCCCACGAGGCCCTGCCAGATGAACACGATGCGGGCCGTCACCTCGGTCCAGACGTTGCCGCCGACCGTCCATCGGGCCACGACCTGCCACAGGACCAGCGCGATCATGACGGCGAAGAGGGTCACGCAGAACCAGCGGAGGAACGCGTCCAACCCGGTTCTGAACCTGTGAATGGCTTTCATGTTCTTAGTTCCTTCATTAGTCGCATCGATCGTGGAACCGCGGCAGAACAGGCCACGTCAGGTCCGGGACGTGCCGGGCTCACGCCCAGCACGTCCCGGATGCTTCCTGCGTTCGGACCGAGAGCCGCCAGATCAGCTGGCGTTGGCGGCCTGGATGGCGTCGTAGAGCTTCTGACGCACCGGGTTGTTGACCGAGGACTCGACCAGCGGGGCGACGAGCTCCTTGAACGCACCGACGTTGACGTCGTCGTTGAAGGTCGCGCCGAGTTTCTCGGCCGCCGCGCGGGACTCCGCCGCGAACTCGATGAACCCGGCGTTGGCGGACTCGACGGTCGAGGGGATGAGCTCGAGGAAGGCCTCCCGGTCGGCGTCGGGCATCGCCGCGAGGGTCTCGGCGTTGATGAGGAGGTAGTCCGGGATCATCAGGTGCCGGGTGTAGGAGTAGTGCTTGGCGACCTCGTCGTGCTTGAGGGCGTCGAAGACCGTCTCGTTGTTCTCGGCACCGTCGAGGGCGCCGGTCTGCAGCGCGCTGTAGACCTCGCCCTGGCCCATCGGGGACGCGACCGCGCCCATGGCCTCGATCATCGCGACCTGCGAGTCGGACTGCTGCACGCGGATCTTGAGACCGTCGAGGTCCGAGGGCTCCACGATCGCCTTCTTGGAGTTGTACACGTTCCGGACGCCGGCGTGGAGGGCGGCGAGCACGGAGATGTTCTTCGAGTCCTCGAGCGAGGAGAAGAGCTCACCCGTCACGGCCTCGTCGGCGAAGACCTCGGCCTGCTTCTCGGGGCTGTCGAACACGTAGGGCAGGTTGAAGACGATGAAGTCCTCGTTGAAGGACTCGAGCACCGGCCCACCGATGTACATCATCTCGACGCTGCCGTCCGAGAGGTTCTGGACGACGTCGGACTGGGTGCCCAGCTCCTCGTTCGGGTAGACCTCGATGGCGTAGCGGCCGTCGGTCGCCTCGTAGAGGTCCTCGCCGAGCTGCTTCGCGGCGATGTACTGGGGGTGCTGATCGGTCTGGTTGAACGCGAGCTTGAAGATCGTCTCGGCATCCGAGACGTCGACCGCCTCGGTGGCCGAGCCGCTCGTCTCGCCGGCCGCGGAGGGGCTCTCCGCGGCTCCCCCGCCGCACGCTGCCAGCGACAGTGCCGCGACCGCGGCCACGACGGCGGCCGTGCACATCTTTGTACGCTTCATCTGGTCTTTCTCCTCTGTGCCCGGGTGGGCTCTCGTGGTCTCGGCTCGCGAGCGCCATGCATGCAGGAAAACGTCTGCGACAGGCACCGCTGGCCGTCGCGGGGAACTCGTCAGCCCGGTCCGCGCTGCTGCAAACGGGCTGGGACGGCCGATTTCGCTCCGCGGGCGGAGGGCGTCGTTGTCCTGAGGTCTGCGGCTAGCGGAGGAAAATCTCCGGTTGATGAGTGAGAAGGTAATATCAATCACGGCGCTGGTCAACACCGACACGAGGGCGGCGCGTACCGCCCGCGATGCAAGGAGGCATCCCATGCTGACCCCCTACCCCGCAGCACCGTTCCCCGACCGGCCCACGGCGATCGTGACGGGCTCGGCGTCAGAGCGCGGCATCGGCCGCGCGACCGCGCACCGGCTCGCCCGCGAGGGCTGGGCCGTGGCCGTCGTCGACCTCGACCAGGCCGCGACCGACAAGGTCGCCGCCGAGATCGCCGCCGAGCACGGCGTCCCCGCCCTCGGGATCGGCCTGGACGTGCGCGACCAGCAGCAGGTCACCGCCGCCGTCGAGCGCATCGTGGCCGAGCTGCCCCAGCTGGTCGGCCTCGTCAACAACGCCGGCGTCAGCTCCCCGGTCCCCTTCCTCGAGGTCACGCCCGAGGAGTGGGACCGCGTGGTCGACATCAACCTGCGCGGGACGTTCCTGATGTCCCAGGCCGCCGCACGGGTGATGGCCGCGAACCGGCTCGGCCGGATCGTGAACATCTCGTCCACCTCCGCCGAGCGCGGCGGCGCCGTCTACAGCCTCGCCGCCTACGCCGCCTCCAAGGCGGGCGTCATCGGCCTGGCCAAGACCCTGGCCCGCGAGCTCGGCCCCTACGGCATCACCGCGAACACGGTGTCCCCCGGCTCCATCGACACCGACATCATGGGTGGCCGGCTCACCGACGAGCGCAAGGAGGCCATGCTGAGGGACCTGCCCGTGGGACGCGTCGGCACCGTCGACGACGTCGCCAACGTCATCGCCTTCCTCCTCGGCCGCGACGCGGGCTACCTCACCGGCGTGACCTACGACGTCAACGGCGGCTCCCACATCGCCTGAGCCGACGGCGCGAGGCGCTACCGCACGCGCCCGGCGTCAGGCGCGCGGGCGTGCGCGGTAGCCGCCCTCATAGACCGACGCGTCGAGGGTGTGGACCGGCCGGCGCCCCCGGGCGACGTCGACGAGCGCCTCGACGACGCTGCCCGAGCCGTCACGCACGAAGTCCGCCGTCCAGCACAGGGAGTGCGGGGTGACGATGACGTTGTCCATGCGCAGCAGCGGCTCGTCGGGGGCGGGCGGCTCGGGGTCGAGCACGTCGAGGGCCGCGCCGGCGATGCGCCCGGCGCGCAGCGCCTCGGTGAGCGCCGCCTGGTCGATCAGCTGCCCGCGCCCGACGTTGATCACGTACGCCGTCGGGCGCATCGCGGCGAGGAAGCCGGCGTCGACGAGGTGCCGCGAGGACGGCGTCAGGGCCGCGGTGAGGACCACGAAGTCGGACTCGGCCGCGAGGCGCGTGCGGGAGACGAGCTCGACGCCGAGCTCGGCCGCCCGGGCCCGTGCGCTCGGGCGGTCCTCGCTCACGATCCGCACACCGAGCGGGGCGATCAGCCGCGCGACCTCGGAGCCCACCCCGCCGAGGCCGACGATGCCCACGGTGCGGCCGGCCACCCCGATCCCGCGGCGCTGCCCGCGGCGTTCCCAGTCCCCGCCGGCCGCGAGCCGGTGGTTCTCGACGAGCCGGTGGCTCAGGGCGAGCAGGAAGGTCAGGGCGGCGGTGGCGAGCGGCCGGCGCGCGGCCAGGGGCGTGTTCGTGACGATGACGCCCTCCTCGGCGAGGCCGGCGACGTCGATGCCGTCGTAGCCGGCGCCGAAGCGGGCGACGTGCTTCAGCCGCGGCGCGGCCGCGACCAGGTCCCGCGAGAACGGCCAGTGCCCCAGGGAGAGGACGGCGTCGTAGGGCGCGAGCATCTCCGGCGTGGGCGCGTGGGGAGCGCCGCCGTCGGGGAAGACCTCCCAGCGCAGCCCGGCGTCGGTGAGCCGGTCCAGGCCGATGTCCCCGAAGACGGTCAGCCCGTCCGGCGCGGCCAGGTCCGCGCTGATCCCGACGACGTACTGGTTCATGCGGGGTCTCCCGAGAGTGATAGATCCGATGTTTACAGGCCAGAGCGCCACCCTACTGGATGAGAGCGGGACCGTCTGCGGCATTCATCTGATGACTGCTACGCTCTGTCGCGTCCCCCTCAAGGAAGAAGGGCGCCATGCCGCGCATCACCAGTATCGAGATCGAAGACGTCCGGTTCCCGACGTCGCTGACCGCCGACGGTTCCGACGCGATGAACAAGGACGGCGACCACTCCGCCGTGTACGTCGTGCTGCGCACCGACGCCCTCGACGGCACCGGGGCGCCGCTGGTCGGCCACGGGATCACCTTCACCATCGGCCGGGGCAACGACATCGTCGCCGCGGCGGCACGCCAGCAGGCTGAGCAGCTGGTCGGCCGCGACGTCGCCGCGATGGCCGCGGGCATGGGCGAGGTGTACCGCTCGCTCACGGCCGACTCGCAGATGCGGTGGCTGGGCCCGGAGAAGGGCGTCGTGCACCTCTCGCTGTCCGCCGTGATGAACGCCGCCTGGGACCTGGCCGCCCGGTTCGCCGGCAAGCCGCTGTGGCGCCTGCTCGCGGACATGACCCCCGAGCAGCTGGTGGACGTCGCCGACCTGCGCTACCTCTCCGATGCCCTGACCCGGGAGGAGGCGGTCGCCCTGCTGCGCGCCCAGGAGGCGGGCAAGTCCCAGCGCATCGCGGAGCTCGAGGACACCGGCTACCCCTGCTACACCACGTCCGCCGGCTGGCTCGGCTACAGCGACGAGAAGCTGCGCCGCCTGTGCCAGGAGGCCGTCGACGAGGGCTACGACCACGTCAAGCTCAAGGTGGGCGCGGACCTGCAGGAGGACATCCGCCGGTGCGCCATCGCCCGCGAGGTCATCGGCCCGGACCGGAAGCTCATGATCGACGCCAACCAGGTCTGGGACGTGGACCAGGCGATCGAGTGGGTGAACGCCCTGGCACCGTTCGACCTGCTGTGGATCGAGGAGCCCACCAGCCCCGACGACGTCCTCGGGCACGCCGCGGTGGCCCGGGCCGTCGCCCCCGTCAAGGTCGCCACGGGCGAGCACTGCCACAACCGGGTGATGTTCAAGCAGTTCCTCGCCGCCGGCGCGATGGACTTCTGCCAGCTCGACGCCGGGCGGCTCGCGAGCCTCAACGAGATCGTCGCGGTGCTGCTGCTGGCCGCGAAGTTCGAGGTGCCCGTGTGCCCCCATGCCGGCGGGGTGGGCCTGTGCGAGATGGTCCAGCACGTCTCCATGCTCGACTTCGTCGCCGTCTCGGGGACCCGGGAGGGCCGCATCACCGAGTACGTCGACCACCTGCACGAGCACTTCACCGACCCCGTCGTCGTCCGCGACGCCGCCTACCGGGCCCCGACCCGGCCCGGCTACTCCACCGAGATGAAGCCCGCGTCGGTCGCCGAGTACCGCTTCCCCGACGGCGCCTACTGGGCCGCCCGGGCGCGGGAGGAGGCCTCGCACGTCGCGGCCGCCGCCGGGGCACACTGAGCCGGTGGAGGAGCGAGGGGCCGCGGGGCGGGCCGGCGGGGCAGGGACCGGGCCGGCGCGGCGCGTCTCGCGCACGGACCGGGTGGTCAACGGGGTCATGCAGCAGATCCTCGACGGCGAGCTCGCCCCCGGCGACCGCCTGCCCGTGGAGCAGGACCTGGCGCAGCGGTTCGGCGTCTCGCGCGGGTCGCTGCGCGAGGGCGTGCGCGCCCTGGCCGCCCTCGGCGTCGTCGAGAGCCGCCAGGGTGCGGGCACGTACGTCACGAGCCTCGACTCGAGCCTCCTGGTCGGGCCCGTCGGCCTGCTCATGGAGCTCCAGGGCGCCGGCCAGGCAGTCCACGTGCACGCCGTCCGCCGCCTGCTGGAGACCGAGGCGGCCGGGCTCGCGGCCCGCCGTGCGCCGGCGGAGTTCGAGCCCGGCGCCCGCGCGGCCCTCGACGCCGCCGCGGCGCTCCTGGCCGCGGCCGCCGGGGCGGAGACGGACCACGAGGGGCTCATCGAGGCCGACATCGCGTTCCACCGCACGGTCGCCCGGGCCTCGGGAAACCCGGTCCTCGCCGCGCTCGTCGAGGCGCTCGCCGGCCGCACGAGCCGGCACCGGCTGCGGCGCGGGCGCACGGAGGAGGGGGCCGCCGAGCGCTCCCACACCGAGCACGAGGCCATCTTCGCCGCCGTCGTCGCCGGCGACCCGGACCGGGCCCGGGTGCGCATGTCCGCCCACCTCCTCGAGGTGGAGGACTTCCTGCGCACCCGGGCCGCCCCCTGACCGGCCCGCGTCTCAGCCCCTGGCGGTCGCGGCGTTGCGCCCGGGGGCGCCGAGGACCTCGGGGTTGACGATGTTGCGCGGCGGCCGCCCGGCGCACACCTCGACGACGTTCTCGATGGTGCGCCGCTTGAGCTCGTCGTAGGACTCCTCCGTGTACCAGGCGAGGTGCGGCGTGAGGACGACGTTGTCCAGCGCGACCAGCGGGTGGTCGACCGGCAGGGGTTCCTGCTCGTGGACGTCGATGCCCGCGCCGGCGATGCGGCCCGCCCGCAGCGCCTCGACCAGCGCGGGGGTGTTGACGACACCCCCGCGGCTGGTGTTGACGAGGATCGCGTCCGGGCGCATCCGGGCGAGCTCCGCCGCGCCGATGAGGTCGCGGGTCTCCTCGTTCAGCGGCGTGTGCATGGAGATCACCTGCGAGCGCTCCAGCAGCTCCTCGAGACCCACGGAGGGGAAGCCGCGGAACGTGTCCGCGCCCGGCTCGGCCCTGATGTCGTGGCCGATGACCCGGTACCCGAGGCCGGCGGCCTTGCGCGCGGTCGCGGTGCCGATCAGTCCCATCCCGATGATCCCGAAGACGCGGTCGGCGCTCTGGTACAGGGGGCGGACCTTGGGCAGGTCGAACCGGCCGGCGCGCACGCCGCGGTCGAGCAGCGGGATGCCCCGCGCGACGGCCAGGGTCAGCCCGATCGCGTGGTCGGAGACGGACTCGGTGCCGTAGTCGGGCACGTTGCACACGGCGATGCCGCGCTCGGTGGCCGCCGCCACGTCGACCGAGTCGACGCCGACGCCGTAGCGCCCGACGACCCGCAGGCCGGGCAGGGCGTCCATGACCTCCGCCGTGATGGACGCGTACTGGACGAGGATGCCGTCCGCGTCCGCGCAGTTGGCGATGAGCTCGTCCGCGCCGCGGGACTGGGTCAGGACGAGCTCGGCGCCCGCGGCGCCGGCCACGGCGTTCTCGGCGGCGAAGTTGTCGTGGTCGCACTCGGTGATGGTGATGCGCATGGGGGTTCTTCCTGGTGGGAGGTCAGCGGGCGAGCCAGCCGCCGTCGACGGGCACGACGGCCCCGTTGACGTAGTCGGCGGCGTGGGAGGACAGGAACAGCACCGCGCCGGCGATGTCGGCCGGCTCGGCCCACCGGCCGGCGGGGATGCGCGTGAGGATGGCCTCGCTGCGCTCGGCGTCCTCGCGCAGCGCCCGGGTGTTGTCGGTCGCGACGTAGCCGGGCGCGACGGCGTTGACGTTGACGCCGTGGGCGGCCCACTCGTTGGCCAGCGCCCGGGTCAGGCCGGCGATCGCGGACTTCGAGGCGGTGTAGCCGGGCACGGTGATGCCGCCCTGGAAGCTGAGCATCGACGCGGTGTTGACGATCTTGCCGTGCCCGCGCGCGATCATCGTGCGGCCGACCTCGCGGGAGAGCACCCAGGCCGCGCGGAGGTTGACGTCCATGACGTGGTCGAAGTCCTCGTCGGGGTGGTGCGCGGCGGGGGTGCGGCGGATGGTGCCGCCGTTGTTGACCAGGATGTCGACGTCGCGGTCCGCCAGGTCTGCGGCGAGGGCGGCGACGGCGCCGCGGTCGGCGAGGTCGACCCGGAGCGGGGTGAAGGCGCGGCCGGTCGCCTCCACCGCCGTGCGGACGTCGCTGTCGCCGTCGGGAAGGGAGCCGGAGACGGCGATGATGTCCGCGCCGGCGGCCGCCAGGGTCTGCGCGATGGCCAGGCCGATGCCGCGGCTCGCGCCGGTGACGACGGCGAGACGGCCGTCCAGGCCGAACAGGCGCTCGGTGAGTCGTGCGGGTGACTGGGGGGACATGGGTGCTCTCTTTCGTGGATGGGCGCCGCTCGGTGCGGCGGTCAGCGGTGGACGGTCAGCGCGGGTGGTGGCCGAGGGCCGCCGAGATCGCGTCGGCGGCGCGGACCGCCTCGGCCGACATGGCCTCGACCTGGTCCTCGGTGTGCTCGACGGCGAGGGTGGAGATGCTCAGCCCGTAGCGGACTGTGCCGGTGTGGTCCCGGATCGGGGCCGCGACGCAGCGCACCCCGGGCACGTTCTCCTCGCGGTCGAGCGCGTAGCCGCGGGAGCGGACGCGCCCGATCTCCGCGCGCAGCGCCTCGGGGGTGGTGATGGTGTGCTCCGTGCGTGGGGGCAGGCCGGCCCGGGCCACGAAGCGGTCGACCTCCTCGTCGGTGCAGGCCGCGAGGATGACCTTGCCGATCCCGGAGGAGTGCATCGGGATGGTGGCCCCCACCCGGGACGGCATCTGGTAGGGCTTGTCCGAGTCGGTGCGGACGAGGTAGATGACCTCGTCGCCGGCCGCCGCCCCGACATGGACGGTGCAGCGCACGCGGCCGACCAGGGCGTCTGCGAACGGCTTGGCGATCGCGGAGATGTCGATGTGCTCCAGCGCCCGGCCGGCCAGCGCCAGGACCTTGGGCCCCGGCAGGTACCGGCCGTCGGCGTCTGCGACGACGAACTGGTGGTCGATGAGGGTCGCGATGATCCGGTGCGTCGTGGCCTTCGCCAGGCCGGTCGCCTCGACGACGTCGGTGAACCGCGTGTGGGCGAGGGCCGCCTCCAGCACGAGCAGCGTCTTCTCGCTCGCGTTCGTCACGCCGTGGCCCGTCCCGCCGGCCGCCGCCGCGTCCCGACCCATCGCCGCCCCGTCACGCGGTCCACGGCATCAGCGCATCTCCGCGATGGCGAAGCCGTCCATGTCGTCGAACGACTGGTTCTCCCCGGCCATGGCCCAGACGAAGGAGTAGCTGGCGGAGCCGACCCCGGAGTGCACGGACCAGCTCGGCGAGATGACGGCCTCCCGGTCCGCGATGACCAGGTGCCGGGTCTCGGAGGGGTCACCCATGATGTGGACGACGCGGGCGTCCTCGGGCACGTCGAAGTAGACGTAGCACTCGGTGCGGCGGTCGTGGGTGTGGGCAGGCATCGTGTTCCACATGCTGCCGGGGTGCAGGGTCGTCACGCCCATGACGACCTGGCAGCTCTTGATGCCGTTCTCATGGATGTACTGGTTCAGGGTGCGCCGGTTCGAGGTGAGCGGGTCACCGAGCTCGCGGACGTTGCCCTGGCCGGCCTCCACGAGGGTGGTCGGGTAGGCGGTGTGGGCCGGCGCGGAGAAGAGGTAGAACGCGGCCGCGCCCTGCTCTCCGTCGGGCTCCGAGGAGGCGAGCACGACGTCGCGGGCGCCGCGCCCGATGTACAGGCAGGCGCCCTTGCCCAGGGCGTACTCGGTCCCGTCCACGGTGATCGTGCCGGGGCCGCCGATGTTGACCACCCCGGCCTCGCGGTGCTCGAGGAAGAAGTCGCTGCGGATCTCCGGGAAGGTCTCCAGGGTGAGGGCCTTCGTCCGCGGGCTCGCCCCCGCCAGGACGATCCGGTCGTGGTGGGTGTAGACGGCCTTGACCGCGTCGTCGACGAAGAGGTCCTGGACGAGGTACCGACGGCGGAGCTCCTCCGTCGTCATCCCCGGGACCTGCTCCGGGCTCGTGGCGTAGCGCTGTTCCATGAGGATCCTTCCGGCCGTGCGCCCGGGTCGCGGGCGCAAGAGGGTGGTGCCGCCGCCGGGCGCGCTGGTGCGGGCCCGTGGTGACGCGGTGGGCCCGCGCACCCGGCGAGGTGGTCTGTGCTGCTGGACTTCAGAACGACAATGTTGGGGTCCCATTAACGGAACGTAGTTCCGTTATATGGAACAACGTAGCGCCCCGCGGGTGGAAGTCAAATGACCCTGGGCGCCATCGCCCGCGGGCGGGGGGCCGCGACGTCGCGTGGCCGCCCCGCGACGGCACAGCCGGCGGAAGCACCGGCGGGCACGGGAACGGCGTCGAGCCCGGCGGGCGGGCACGGGGACCGGAGCGAACCCGGCGCGCGGGCGGGCCGAGGGCCGGCCGCGCTACGCGCTGACCAACGCCGCGATGCGCTCGAGGAGGTTCTCCAGCGAGCTCTCGAACTCCTCGTCAGCGTGGTCCTCGGACAGCTTGGCCTCGAGCCGTTCGACGTTCGGGTACTCCGCCAGGGACCGCGAGCTGTTCGGCACCGACGCGCCGCCCTCGTCGAGAACCTCATCGGCGGGGGCGGTCGGCGCCCCGCGCTGCGCCACGTCGAGGAGCAGGTGGCCGATGAGGAAGCTGGAGAAGGCGCGGTAGGCCGCGACCGCCTCGTCGTCGCTGAACCCGCGGGTGGTCAGCGACATGAGGAAGTCCTCGACCACCTCGAGGCTGCGCAGCGGCGGGCGGATCCACGGGGCGGCCGGGTTGCGGGTCGCCATGAGCGGGAAGACCTGCGGGTGCGCGTAGGCGACGTCCCGGACGGTGTGGGCGAGCCACTGGAGGTACGCCTGCCAGCCTCCGTCGGGCCTGAGGTCCATCTCCTGCGAGAGCTGCAGGCGCTCAGTGAGGTGGTCGACCATCGCCTCGAGGAGGTCCTCGCGGCCGTTGATGTAGCGGTACAGGGCCATGGCCTCGACGCCGAGCTCGGCGCCGAGCCGGCGCATGTTGAGGGCCTCGAGCCCCTCCCGGTCCACCAAATCGAGCGCGGCAGCGACGATCCGCTCCCGCGTGAGCACCGCGCGGCTCGCGCGATCGGTGGTGGCGCTCTCGTCCATGGCCCGATCCCTGCTTCCGACGGCGGATCCTGCCTTCCGACGGCGGATCCTGCGCACTCCAGCCTACGGCGTGCGCGCGGCGGGGGCCGGTCACGTCCTGCCATCGTAGGATGCCGCCTGGTCACACGGAGACCTCCATGGCCTTACACTGTAAACGACCGGGACCCGCCGGTCGTTTGCGACTTCACGCAGAGGGGCGGCGCCATGGCTGACAGCACGGTAGAGGCGCCCCCTCGCGAGGAGTATGCGGGCGACGAGGGTTCGGTCGCGCTGCTGACCTCCCCCAGCCGCAACCGGCTGATCCTGGCCGGTGAGCTGGACGTGAGCATGAACGAGGAGCTCACCGAGGCCGCCCGGGAGATCGAGCGGTCCGGCCTTCCCGTGGACGTCGACGTGCGCAACCTCGTCTTCATGGACTCCTCCGTCATCGCGGTCCTCGCGCGGGTGGCGTACCGGCTGCCGGACAGGATGCAGATCATCGAGCCGCCGGACGTCGTGCGGTTCCTCCTCGAGGTCACCAACATCGGGGAGATCGTCGACATCGTCGAGAAGGACCCCGGGTTCCCGATCGCCCCCGCGGCGGCGGTCCCCGAGCCGCCCAACGTCGCCTGACGTGCCCGACGTCGCGGCTGCCCGGCCCGCCCGGCGGCCGCGCAACGTCGTCTGACGGCCGCACCCAACCGGACGGCCGCCCGGCGGCGCCTACGCGGACCGCCGGAACTCCCCCTCGACCTCCTCGAGCGAGAGCCCGGACGTCTCCGGGATCATCCGCCACGAGAACACGATCGCCCCGACGTTGACGAGGGCGAAGACCAGGAACGTCACCGCGCCCCCGGCCGCCGCGACGAGGACGGGGAAGCTGAACGAGATCGCCGCGTTGACGATCCACTGCATGAACACGGCGATTCCGATCCCGAGCCCGCGCATCCGGAGCGGGAAGATCTCCGAGAGCATCACCCAGGTGACCGGGGAGAGCGCCGCCTGCTGGAAGAGCAGGAACAGCAGCATGAAGCCGAGCACCAGGTAGCTGGCCGCGGCCGGCGGCACGGCGCCGACGTCGAGGGCCGGCTGGATGACCGCCCCGAAGGTCACGCTCAGCGCCACCAGGGACACGAGGATCCCGCCCTGCCCGGCAAGCAGCATCGCGCGGCGGCGAAGCCGGCGCACGATGTGCAGCCCGAGGACCGCCGCGAGCACCGAGACCACGCCGTTGGCGATAGTGGCCGTCAGGGCCGCGTCCGTGGCCAGACCCGTGATCTCCAGGAGCGTCGGGGCGTAGTACATGATCGTGTTGACACCGCTGACCTGCTGGATGACGGCGACGCCGATGCCGACCACCATCAGCCGCCTGATCCAGGGCGCCCGCAGGTCCGGTCGGCCGAGCCGCCGCGTCGCGGACTCCCGCGCGGCCACCTCGGCCATCTCGAGGACCTCGCCGACGGAGTCGTGCCCGGCCGGGCGGGTGCGCCGCAGCGTCGTCAGCGCCTCGCCGTAGCGCGCGCCGGCCGCGTACCAGCGGGAGGTCTCCGGGACGACGTGCACCCCGACCCACAGGGCGACGGCCGGGACCGATGCGATGACGAGCATGTACCGCCAGGTGTGCGGGCTGTCGAGGGTGTTCGCGAGGACGGCGTTGACTGTGTAGGCCAGCAGCTGACCGGTGACGATCATGAGCTGGTCGACGGCGACGAAGCTGCCGCGGCTCTCCTTCGGCGCGAGCTCGGCAAGGTAGACCGGCACGGTGGCCGAGGCGCCGCCGACCGCGAGCCCGAGGACGACGCGCGCGGCCACCATCACCGCCAGGTCCGGCGCGAGCGCCGAGCCCAGGGCACCGACGAGGAAGATGACGGCCAGGACCAGGAGGGTGCGTCGTCGTCCGTGCCGATCGGAGACCCGGCCGGACAGGAGCGCGCCGAAGGCGGCGCCGACGAGCAGCGAGGAGGTCACGAGCCCCTCGGTGGCCGGGGTCAGCCCGAGCCCGCCGGCCTCCGGGCCGCGCGCCATGTACGGCAGCGCGCCGGCGATGACGCCGGTGTCGTAGCCGAACAGCAGGCCGCCGAGCGTGACGACGAAGGCGGCGAGCCGGACCCGCAGCGGCCGCGGCGCCGGCCCGCCGGCCTCCGGGAGGGTCTCGAGGTCGGCCCTGCCGGGCGCCCCCGCCGAGGTGCGCAGACCCGCTGCCGATCCCACGTCGTGCCTTCCGTCGCCCTGCCAGGTGGTGCCGGGTCGCTCGTGGAGCGCCGCGGCGGCCATCGACACTACCGTGCGGGGCTCGCGGGCCTGCCGCCGCGCCCGGGCGACCGCGGCCGCAGGACCGCCCGGACTGGGGCGATCGCCCGGCTTCGGGCGACCGCCGGCTGCGGGACCGCCCGGACTGGGGCGACCGCCGCCGTCACGCCTGGCGCGAGGCGGCCGCCGGGGACCAGCCGGCGGCCACGCCGGCCAGCACCTCCGGCCAGGGGGTGGGGCGGATCCCGAAGGTCGAGGTGGTGACCGCGGCGTCGATCTCGAAGGGCCGCTCGAACTGGTAGAGCATCTCGTCCAGCTCGCGGAGCACGGGCACGAAGGGCCCCGCGGCGCGCAGCACGGAGCGTGGCACCCGGTGCACGCGGGGCGGCCGCCGGCCGGCCAGCCGCGCCAGGTCGGCCAGCACCGCCCGCACCGCGACCGGCGGGTCGGAGGGCACGTGCCACGCCTGGCCCCAGGCCCGTTCGTCGGTCCCGGCGACGGCCAGCGTCCGGGCGATGTCCGGCACGTAGGACCAGCTGTGCGGGGCGTCGGGGTCGCCGAAGACCCAGGTCGGCCTGCCGGCGCGGACCGTCTGCGCGTACCGGGCGAGGAGCCCGGTGGCCGGGGTGACGCCCGGCCCGAGATAGTCCGACGCCCGGACCTCGGTCACCCGCGCGCGCCCGGCTGCGTGGGCCGCGAGCGCCTCCTGCCACATGCGCGCCCGGAGGCGGCCCTTGCGGCTGGCGGCCGCGAGGGGGTGGTCCCGGCTGATGGGCCCGTCCACCGGGCCGTACCCGTAGAGGTTGCCCATCGTGACGAGCACGGCATCGCTGCCCTCTGCGGCCCGCAGCAGGGCGGCGGCAAGGGGCGGCCACTGCGTCTCCCACGCCTGGTAGGTCGGGGGGTTGGCGCAGTTGTACAGGGCGGCTGCGCCCGCGACGTGCTTCGCCAACGCCGCGGGGTCGGCGGCGTCGGCGCGGAGCCGCTCGACGCCGGGGTGCACGGGCCCCCGCCCGGACCGGGTGATGACGCGGACACCGTGGCCCTGGTCTGCGAGCAGGGTGGCGAGGGCGGAACCGACCGGCCCCGCTCCGACGACGACGTGCACGGACATGATGCGCTCCAATGTGTGAACGGTGTTCTCTGACGTGATCACTGTCTTCGTGAAGGACCACGCTGTCAAGAGCACTGTTCACATTGATGTGCGCTGCTCACGTTGTGGTGGCAGACTCAACCCATGGCCTCCACCCTCGGGATTCGCGCGCGCGCCCGCCAGGAGCTGGTCCGCGAGATCACCGACGTCGCCCGCCGGCACCTCGCCGAGCACGGCGCCGGCGGCCTCTCGGTCCGGGCGGTCACGCGCGAGCTCGGCATGGCCCCGTCCGCCGTCTACCGCTACTTCCCCAGCCGGGACGCCCTGCTGACCGCGCTGATCATCGACGCCTACGAGGGCGTCGGCGAGGCCGCCCGCGTCGCCGAGGAGCCGTGCCCGCGCGACGACCACGCCGGCCGGTGGCTCGCCGTCTTCCGGGCGGTGCGCCAGTGGGGCCTGGCGCACCCGCACGAGTACGCGCTGATCTACGGCTCGCCGGTGCCCGGGTACCGGGCGCCCGAGGACACGGTCGTCCCCGCGACCGGCGTCGTGCTGCGCCTGGCCCGCATCGCCGTCGACGCCGGCCGCGGCCCGGGCCTGGACCCGGCCCCGGCACCGCCGCTGAGCGCGGCGCTGCGCGCCGATGCCAGGGACCGCGCCGCCGACGCCGCGGCGACCATGCCGGACGACGTGGCGGCGGTGCTGACGGACGTGGAGCCCATCGTCGTCGTCGCCGTCATCGACGCCTGGACGCTGCTCTTCGGCGCCGTGAGCTTCGAGCTGTTCGGGCACTACCACCGCACGGTCGAGGCGCGCGCGGACCACCTCGACCACCTCGCCCGGACCTCCGGGCGCGCCGTCGGCATCCCCGGCCTCTAGCCGCCCGAAATGCGGACGCCCGTGGCCGCCACCACACTGTCGCCAGCGACCCGCGCTGCGGGTCCCGACAGAAGGGACGGCACATGGGTATCGGAGGCAGCATCTTCCTGATCGTCGCCGGGGCGATCCTCGCGTTCGCGGTCTCGGACGTGTTCTCGGGCGTCGACCTGACGATGGTGGGCTACATCTGCATGGCCGCGGGCGTCATCGCGCTCGTCGTCGTCCTGGCGATGAACAAGCAGCGCACCAACACCAGCCACACGGAGTACGTGGAGCGGCACGACGACCGCCGCATCCACTGACCGGGCGGGCGGCGCACCGCCGTCCGGCCGGACCTCCCGGGCCGGGACGCCGCGGCGTCCCGGCCCGGTGCCGTGTCCACGGGACTCCCGCCCGCAGACCGCGAATCACCCTGTTCGACGCTTGACGCCAACACGGGCCGGCCCGACGCTAGGAGGGAGCCGGCGGCGTCGCCGGCCGGGCGCGAGGTTCTCTCTCCCGCCCGTCCGATGCTCACAACGAAGGAGCCGCCATGACCAGCTCAGCGCCCGAAACGGTGATCTCTGGCGTGCCCTACGCCGTCACCGAGGTGAACGGTCACGCGCCCGGCGACCTCGACGAGTTCCTCGGCCTGACGACGTTCGTCGTCGCCGGCCGCACCGGGCGACAGGTCATCGACGGCGAGGGCGCCGCCGTGCAGGACGCGGTGCGGGTGCACCAGAAGCACTCGCACGGCACCGGGAAGGACGTGCGGGTCTGGCGCGTGTACCGCGCCCCGGACGCCGGCTTCGTCGCCGAGACCTGCTGACCCGGGCGCGCCCGCGGGCCGGACGGCGGGGGCCGGCCCGCGCGGCCCGCTGGCGCGGCCACCCGGCCGGACCCGGCGCGACCATCCGGCCGGGCCCCGGCCACCCGGCCGGACCCGGCGCGACCACCTGCCCGCGCCCGCCGCCGCGCCCGCCACTAGCCTGTGGCCCATGCCCCTGTCCCGGTTCGGCCTCTACCTCGACGACACGATCAACCGCCGCAGCGTCGCCTACCTGCGTGACCGCGGCTGGCGGCCACGGACCATCGGCCTGACCGGCTACGGCTCGGCCCAGAGCCTGCACGTGCTCGGCCGGGTGGTCATGGCCGACCCGGACACGCCCGTGGACCAGGACGTCACCCCGGTCGGGCCCATCAACCTTGCCGCGGAGGCGCAGCGCGGCTGGCGCTCCTTCTTCACCGCGCAGGTGGGCTTCCTGCCCGTCGTCGTGCGCGCCGGCAGCCAGGAGGTGCGCACGACGACGGACCGCGGCGGGTACATCGACGTCATCGTCCGTGACCACGGGCTTCCGCCCGGGTGGCACGAGGTGACCATCGAGGCGCGGGCGGCCGCGCCGACCACCGCGAAGGTGCTGGTGGTGGACCCGGAGGCGCGCGGGGGCATCGTCTCGGACATCGACGACACGATCATGGTGACGATGCTGCCGCGCGCCCTGCTCGCCGCCTGGAACACGTTCGTGCGCCACACCAGCGCCCGCCGGGCCGTGCCCGGCATGGCCGAGCTGTACCGCTCCGTGCTGCGCGACCACCCGGACGCGCCCGTCTTCTACCTGTCCACCGGGGCCTGGAACGTGGTGCCGACGCTGCGCCGCTTCATGGAGCGGCACGGCTTCCCCGAGGGGCCGATGCTCATGACCGACTGGGGCCCCACGAACACCGGCTGGTTCCGCTCCGGCATCGAGCACAAGCGCACCCAGCTGCGCAACCTCATGATCACGTTCCCCGAGATCCGCTGGCTGCTGGTGGGCGACGACGGCCAGCACGACCCGATGATCTACGACGACGTCGCCCGCGAGCACCCCGGCCACGTCGCCGCGATCGCGATCCGCGAGCTCACGCCGGCGGAGCAGGTGCTCTCCCACGGCACGACCGAGGCCATCGAGCAGCCCAACCCGCTGCGCAACGCCAACGCCGAGCACGGGGTGCCCACGGTCCATGGCAAGGACGGCTTCGACCTGGCGCGGCAGGTGCCCGGCGTGCTGGAGGCCCTCGAGCGCCGCCAGGCCGTGCAGGATTGAGGGATGGAGCAACTTCCCGACGACGTCGCCGCCTATCTCGACGCCGCGCCCGAGCCGCGGCGCGAGGTGCTGCTGCCCGTGTTCGAGACCGTCCGCGCGGCCGTGCCGGACGGGTACGCGCTGGGCATGCAGTTCGGGATGCCGGGGTGGGTGGTCCCGCTCGAGCGATTCCCCGAGACGTACAACGGCCACCCGCTCGCGTACGCGTCCGTCGCGGCGCAGAAGAGCTACGTGTCCGTCTATCTCATGGGCCTGTACTCGGTGCCGGAGGACCTCGAGACCTTCCAGGCTGAGTGGAAGGCCAGCACCGGGCGCCTCGACATGGGCAAGAGCTGCCTGCGGCTGAGGAAGCCCGGCGACGTGGACCACGCCCTGCTGGCGAGGTGGGTCGCCGCGATGCCCGTCGAGCGCTTCATCGAGACCTACGAGCGCGTCAGGGCTCGATAGCGTCCCCGACGGCGGTCACGTGGGCGCCGGCGTCGCGGGGCCGAGGTCCGCGCCCGCCCGGCTCCGACGTCGACCGGCCAGGCTCCGACGTCGGCCGGCCAGGTGTCAAGCGCCTGCGGTGAGGATTCGCTGGTCTATCACCAGCAAACCCTCACCACAGTTGGCGAAACGGCGGGCGGCGCCCTCACGGACCGCGTCGCTGCGCCGTCGCGGGCCCGCACCCCGACCTTGACATGATGAGCACGCAGCGGCACCCGCTGCCCGGAGAGCAGGAGGACGTCGTGCCCGAGCCCGCACGGAACGACGCGCTCGTCACCGCCCAGCTCGTCGCGGTCATCATCGCCGTCAGCGCGGGCACCCCCTTCGTCCTGACCACCGCGGGCGGCCGCCGCCTCCCGGCGGGTCCGCTCCAGCCGGAGCACCGGTCGATGCAGGCGGGCCTGCGCTCCTGGGTGGAGCGGCAGACGGGCTACGAGCTGGGCTACGTCGAGCAGCTCTACACCTTCGCGGACCGCGACCGGGGCATCAGCCCGGTGCTCGAGGTGTCCTACCTCGGCCTGACCACGGTCCCGGACGTGACGCCCGGCTGGCGCAGCTGGTACGAGTATTTTCCCTGGGAGGACCGGCGCGACGACCCCGGCCTTGTCGCCGAGCGGCTGGAGCCCGCGCTCGCGGCGTGGGCGGAGTCGGCCGAGCCGCAGTTCCGCGAGCGGCGGCGGCTGAGGTGCGCGGTAACGTTCGGCCTGGGCGGCCACCCGTGGCTGCCGGGCGCGGCGCTGGAGCGCTACGAGCTGCTCTACGAGGCCGGCCTCGTGCCCGAGTCGCGCGGCGGGCTTGCCGGCGACGCCCCGGGGCTGCGCATGGACCGGGACCACCGCCGCATCCTCGCCACCGGCATCGCCCGGCTGCGCGCGAAGATCCAATACCGTCCGGTGGTCTTCGAGCTACTCCCGGGTGCCTTTACGCTTGGTCGCCTTCAGGAGAGCGTCGAGGCCATCGCCGGCCAGCACCTTCACAAGCAGAACTTCCGCCGCCTCGTCGAGCAGCAGGAGCTGGTCGAGGACACCGGGGGCGTGGACCCCTCGACCGGCGGGCGCCCCGCGAAGCTCGTGCGGTTCCGCCGAGAGATCCTCGACGAGCGCGACGCGGTGGGCACCAAGCTGCCGACGCCCCGGGCGCGGTAGGCCTGGCGGCCGCCGGCCGGACCTACGTGATGACCGGCATGACCATGAGCAAGTGGTGACGGACCCGCGCCGCAACGGGGCCGGTGGCGCCAGCGCGCCACCGGCCCCGCAGACGGCAGGGTCAGCGCGCGCCCGCCAGGACGCGGTCGGTCTCGCGCGTGAGCTCGTCGCGGCCGCCCAGCTTCCTGGCGAGCACGGCGTCGACGCTGAGGCGACCGGCGCCCACGGCACCCACCGCCAGCGCGCCGGCGGCCAGCGCCAGGACGAGCTCGTACCCGTTCTCGGCCGCCCAGAGACCGTTGGGGAGGTGGACGAGCACCATCGCGCCGATCATGTCGAGCGCGAGGAGCAGCGAGAAGAGCGGCGTCAGGACCCCGAGGATGAGCGCCGCGCCGCCGGCCGTCTCGACGATGGCGGCGAACCATGCCGAGAGGGCGGGCGCCGGGACGCCCATCGCCGCGAAGCCCTCGGCGGTGGCTCCCATGCCGTTGGTGGCGAACTTCTGCAGCCCGTGGGCGAGGAAGACCACCCCGAGGCCCACGCGGGCCAGGAGCAGGAGGATGTCGCCGAGGGTGCTGTTGGGCGTGGTGCGGAACATGTGAGGTCCTTCGTGGTGGGAGGGGGCGTGCGTCTGGCCGTCAGGGGCGTTGCGAGGCGGCGTATGGTCGGGCGCCGCTCAGCCGCCGGCCGTGTCAGGCCGGGCGGACCACGCCGTGAGTGCCCCGCGGCGGGTAGCCGGCCGAAGCACGCGTCCCGCCCACACCGGCCAGCCACCCGCACCCTAACCCGCACTTAGTTGACGCATCAACAATTTTTCCGACACTGAGTGCGGCGTCACACGGCCCACACCGGACGACGCCCCTCGCCGGCACCCGGCCCACACCCGCCCCGGCGAAACGCCCCGACCCGTCAAGCCGCGGGACGGCGCGCGCCGGCGCGCCTCCGTGCACGCCCGTGCGCACCCGTGCGCGGAGCAACTCGCACCGGCAACGGCGGAATGTCGCGACGCGCACGCACCTCGGTTATGCTCATCGCCAGCACATTAAATGCTCATTGTCAGCATAAGCAGGGTCGGCAGACCGGCCGTGCCCCGACGCCCTGGTCGCGCCACCGAACGGAGCACCTCGTGACAACCCTCGCACGCACGCAGCCCCCGGCGCGGAGCGAACATGCGCCGACCCCGGCACGGACCGACGGCGCGGTGCGGACCCTGCCGGACCTGATGATCGAGCCGCTCGTGCGCCGGGCCCTGCTAGAGGACCTCGGCCGCGCCGGGGACTTGACCACCGACACGATCGTGCCCGCGGACGCGCGCGCCACGGTGGTGATGGCGGCCCGCGAGGCGGGCGTCGTCGCCGGGACGGACCTGGCGCGCCTGGCGTTCCGGCTCATCGACCCGGCGGTCACCGTGGAGATCGCGCGGCCCGACGGCGCGCGGGTGGCCCCCGGCGACGTCATCGGGACGATCTCCGGGCCGGCCCGCGGGATCCTCACCGCGGAGCGGGTGGCCCTGAACTTCCTCGGCCACCTCTCCGGCGTCGCCACGGCGACGGCGGAGATAGCCGACGCCATCGCGCACACCCCCACCCGGGTGTGCTGCACCCGCAAGACGACGCCCGGGCTGCGGTCCGTCGAGAAGCACGCCGTCCTCGCGGGCGGCGGCATCAACCACCGCTTCGGCCTCGACGACGCGGTGCTCATCAAGGACAACCACATCGCGGTCGCCGGGGGCGTGCGCGAGGCCATCGACCGGGCGCGCGCCGGGGTGGGACACCTCGTGAAGATCGAGGTAGAGGTGGACACGCTCGACCAGCTCCGCGAGGTCCTCACCGACCCCGTCGACGCCGTCCTGCTGGACAACATGGGGCCCGAGCTGCTGCGCGAGGCGGTGGCCCTCGTCGGCGGCCGCATGATCACCGAGGCCTCCGGCCGGATCACCGCGACGACGGCGCTGGCGCTGGCCGAGAGCGGCGTGGACCTCGTCTCCGCCGGGTGGCTCACGCACTCGGCGCAAGTGCTCGACATCGGGCTGGACCACCGCCCGGAGGCGTAGCAGGCGGCTCCCGGCACGCCGCGGCGGGAAGCGGGCCGCTCCCGCCGCGGCGGCCACGCTCAGCGCGTCGCGGCGGCCCGGTACTGCCGCCACCCGCCGTGCGCCGTGATGTCGGGATGGCGCTCCGCCAGGTCGCGCGCGCAGAGGATGCCCGGGACGAGGCGGCCGTCGGCCAGCTCCACGGGCCCGCGATAGAGGCCGGCGGGCTCGCCCTCGATCACCCGGAGCAGGACCTCGATGGGCACCTGGTAGAGCTCCCCGGAGACTGGCGCGCCCTCCTCGCCGTCGGAGACCTGGTACATGCCGGGGTGGACGTCGCCGATGCTGTGCACGCGGTACTTCGGTGCCGTCCGGACCTCGCCCAGCAGCTCGGCGCCGGCGAGGTTGCCGTGCAGCTCCAGGCCCCGCATGAGGGTGCCGTTGACGAACAGGAGCGAGTCGTCGAGGGGCGCGCCGGCCCCGCCCCGCTCCCGCCACCCGAAGGCGGCCAGGATGAGCGCGAGCAGCACGTACCCGAGGGTGACGCCGGGCGAGGCGTTCACGCCCACCTCGTAGGCGTTGATGAGGCCGACGAAGGACAGCACGGCGCCGATCCCCGCGGTGAGGGCGGCGGCATACAGCTTCCGGTCGATGACGAAGCAGGCGATCGCGCCGAGGATGATGCCGACGAGGACGGCTCCCTGCCCGAACAGCAGGAGGCCGTCGTAGACCACGCCGTTGTCCACGAGGGTCCCGAAGCCGACGCCCCTCGCGCTGGTCCCCGCCGCGGCGAGGGTGTTGTCGATCTGCCCGGTGCCCCACTGCGCGAGGCTGGGCAGCATCGCCAGCACGATGGCGGGGGCGTAGCGCAGCGGGCTGACGTTGAAGGCCTGCGCGCCGATCACCAGCCCGATGTACAGCAGCACGGGGACGAGGGCCTGCACCGGGAACACCGCCAGGAACGTCCCGACGAGACCGGTGAAGCACACGACCGCGACGACGATCCCAGTGACCAGCGAGTAGCCGATCCGCCCGCCCACCTGCTTCCAGCCGGGGTGGCCGATGTACACGGCGGGCGGGAAGGGGGACCCGAGGAACGAGCCGACGATGGCACCGAGCCCGTCCGCGCCGAGCACCTGCCGCACGGAGTACCGGTCCCCGGCCGCGGCGGCGGACTCCACGTTGGTCATGCCCTCGGTGGCGTTGTAGACCCCCAGCGGGATCGCGGAGGCGAGGAGCGGGGCGATGCCCCCCAGGCCGGTGACCACGTCCCCGGTGGGGAAGGGCAGGTGGAGGGCCAGGTTGGAGATGGACGCCGCGACGGCACCGGGCTCCAGGATGTGGGACCACCCGGCGGCGACCGCGACCCACCCGACGGCGGTGGCGAGGATGACGGCCACCAGCCCGACCGGGGCGTCGAACGGCATCTTCCGCCCGCCCAGCCACCCGACCAGGATGAAGGCCAGGGCGATGAAGGCGATCCAGGGCGCCTGCCACATCTGCGCGACCGGCCTCATCGAGATGAACGTGATCGAGATGCCGGCGAGGGCGCCGAGCAGAGCCGCCCGCGGGGTCCACCTGCGGATGTACGGGCCGAACACCGCGCCGAGCAGCACGATGCAGCCGATGATGAAGGCCCACGCCAGGCCGGCCTGCCACGCCAGGACCGCGTCGCCGGAGCGCAGCAGCACGGGCAGCATGACGACGAAGACGACGATGAAGGTGTGCGGCACGCTGGGCCCGTAGGGCAGGGCGGCGACGTCGGTGCGGTTCTCCCGCCGCGCGAGGCGCCGGGCCAGGATCGCGTACCAGATGTTCCCGAGGGGCAGGGCGATGCCGAGGGCGGGGAGGATGCGGCCGTAGACGGTGCCCTCGGGGATCTTGACCACCGCCAGGCACAGGCCGGTCAGGACGATGACGTTGAGGAGCACGTTCGTGCCGAGACCGAACAGGCCGTTCCAGTCGCCCTTGACCCACCACCTCGCGGCGACGCGCTGCTCACCCGCAGCGGGCGCCGCCACAGACGATGTCGCGCTCATGATGCCTTCTCCCCGTCGATCGACGTGTCGTCGAGGGCGGCGAGCAGGTCGGCGGACGTGCCGACCCACCCGACGATCCCGCCCTGGGCCGCGAACATGGCCAGCGCCGACTCGTGGAACTCGGGGAAGTACGAGCCGGTGCAGTCGGAGAGGACGAGCGACTCGAAACCGCGGTCGTTCGCCTCGCGGACGGTGGACTGGACGCACACCTCGGTGGTCACGCCGGTGACGACGAGGTGGGTGATGCCCCGGGCCCGCAGGATGGTCTCCAGGTCGGTGGCGTAGAACGCGCCCTTGCCCGGCTTGTCCAGGACCACCTCGCCGGGCTCGGGGGCCAGCTCCGGGACGATCTCGTGACCGGCGGAGCCCCGAACGAGGAGCCGGCCCATCGGGCCCTCCTCGCCGATCCGCAGGGTGGGGTTGCCCCGGTCGCGCTTGGCGAGGAACAGGTCGCTCAGATCGGGGCGGTGCCCCTCCCGGGTGTGGATGATCGCCCACCCCCGCTCGCGGGCCGCGTCCAGGACGGCGCGGGTGGGCCCGATCGTGGTGCGGAGCCGGGACACGTCGTTGCCGAGCGACTCGCCGAACCCGCCCGCCTCGACGAAGTCGCGCTGGAAGTCGATGCAGAGCAGGGCCACCCGGGAGGGGTCGAACGTGTACGGGAAGGGTTGTGCGTCGACGGTGACCATGGTGCCTCCTACGCTCGTCCGAGGGCTCCTGCGGACTGTGCGGGATCGTCGTGATGGCGGACGGTGATGCTCGTCCCGGCCCGACCGTCGAGGGCGTCGCGCAGCCGGGGCAGCGACGTGATGACGACGCGGCGGCCGCCGTCGTCCAGGAACCGCAGGGCGGACTCGATCTTCGGGCCCATGGAGCCCGCGGGGAACTCGCCGGCCTCGAGGTGGGCGCGGACCTCACCGACGTCCACCTCGGTCAGGGCGCGCTGCGCGGGGGTGGCGTAGCTGACGTAGACCCGGTCCACCCCGGTGACGAGCACCAGCGTGTCGACGCCGACCCTGGCGGCCAGGAGCGCCGACGCGCGGTCCTTGTCGATGACGGCGTCGACGCTGCGCCAGCCGTCGGCGTCGCGGACGACCGGGATCCCTCCCCCGCCGGCGGCGATGACCACCGCGCCGGACCGGACCAGGACGCGGATCTGGTCGGCCTCGATGATGGCTCGCGGCCGCGGGCTGGCCACCACGCGACGGAAGGTCCCCGGCCCGGTCTCCCTGACGGTCCAGCCCTCCTGGGAGGCGCGCAGGCGCGCCGCCTCGGCGGTCAGCCGCGACCCGATCGGCTTGGTCGGGTTGCCGAACGCCGGATCGGCGCCGTCCACCTCCGCGTGGGTGAGGACGGCGACCGCGCGCGACGGCAGCCCGCGGCGCGCCAGGGCCGTGTCGATCGCGACGGTGAGCATGTGCCCGATCCCGCCCTGGGAGTCGGCCACCGCCAGCCACAGCGGCAGCTCGGGCAACCCCTCGATCTGGGCCTCCGGGGCGACGAGCTCGCCGCGGCGGAGGATGAAGCCGACCTGGGGGCCGTTGCCGTGCGTGACGACGACCGTCCAGCCGTCCGCGACGAGGTCGGCGACCTGGTCCGCGAACACCGCGGCCCGCTCCTGCTGGCGCGGCACCGAGCCGGCCTCGCCGTCGAGCACGAGCGCGTTGCCGCCTATCGCCACGAGCACGGTGCGGCTCATCGCGCGCCTCGCGCCTCGGCCAGGCCCCGCGCGGCCAGCAGGAACACCGCGCTCGGCGCGTCGACGACGCCGGCGCCGATCTGCCCCACGCCGGCCTCCCGGTGCGCGATGCCGGTGTTGATCACGGGCAGCACCCCGGTCTGGAGGACCTTGAGCACGTCGATGCCGCTGGGGCTGCCGGCGAAGTTCAGCGGGGGCAGCGAGTAGGCCGGGTGCGCGGCCATCGTGATGCGCCGCATCCGCCTCGTGGTGGCGAGCGCGTCGTCCGGCGTCCCGCCGACGAACCGGGTGATCGCCGGGGCCGCCGCCATGGCGAAGCCGCCGATCCCCAGCGTCTCGGTGATGGCGGAGTCACCCAGGTCCGGGTTGGCGTCCTCGACGCCGAAGCCCGGGAAGAACAACCCCTCCGCGGGCCCGACCGGGGCGGTGAACCACCGGTCGCCCGTGCCGGCCACGCGCAGGCCGAACTCGACGCCGTTGCGCGCCATCGCGGTCACGAGCGTCGAGCCCGGGGTGCCGGCCGCGGCATCCATCGCGAGCTTCGCGGCCGCCATGGAGAGGTTGAGCGCGAAGTGGTCGTTGCCCGCGAGGAACTCGAGCACCTCGATGCCCCGGGGCAGCGCGGCGAGGTGCGGGGCGAGGCGGCGGGTCAGGAGGCTGGTGGCCGCCACGTTGCGGTTGTGCCCCTCGTCGCCCATCGCGAGCGCCTGCGCGACCAGGGACGTGACGTCGATCGGGCCGCCCGCCACGATCGCCGCGTCGAGCACGGGGCCGAGCACGTCCCGCATCCACGCGAGGCGGGTGAGGACCTCCTCGTCGTAGGCGCCGAACCGAAGCACCCTGCCGAGGCCCTCGTTCAGGGTGGCGTACGCCTCCCGGCCGCCGTCCTCGACGACCAGGACCGGCATGGACGGGGCGACGACGCCGGCCATCGGCCCGACCATGCCGTGGTGGTGGCCCGGTTCCGTGACGATGCCGCCGGAGCGCAGGAGCGCCTCGGCCTCCTCGGGGCCGGCGGCCCAGCCCTCCGAGAGGATGGCGCCGAGGAGCGCACCGATCATCGGGCCGCACATGTCCGCCACGGCGATCGGGGGCGCGGCGTGCAGCAGGATCCGGCCGGCCCCCAGCCCCGGGACGACGTCGCGGGCCGGGCGCACGCGCACGAGACGGGGCCGCACGGCGTGGACGGCGGCGATCGCCCGCTCGTTCGCCTCGCGGGTGGCCGAGTCGTCCAGCCCGACGGCGAGCCTGGCGACCTCGGCGTCGCCGAAGGCCGGCGGGCGCCAGTCGAGCTGGACGACGTCGTCGGCCGGGACGCCCTCGACGATGAGGGGAAGTCCGGCGTTCAGGACTCGGACGCCGCCGGGGATCATGCCCGCTCCTGGTTGGCCGTGATGGCGGCGCTGCCCGTGGTGGCGCTGCCCGTGGTGACGGCCGCGGACACCCGCGCGGCGTACCGTGCGGCGGCGGCGTTGGACGGCAGGAGGACCACCCCGGCGTCGCGCAGTGTGGCGCGCTGCTCGTCGAGGCCCTGCGGGTCCGCTGCCGTGCCGCACACCGAACCGACGACGACGAGCTCGCGTCCGTCGTCGGCTGCGGCACCCCGGGCGGCCCGGACGGCCTCGGCCAGCGGCGTGGCGGGGTCCGCGGCGGCGCCGTGGCCGAGCACGAGGTCGACCAGGACGAGCCCGACGTCGGACCGCGCGCCGGCCGCGGCCACCCGGTCGGCCCGCGCGGCGGGGTCGATCATCGGGTGCGGGCGCCCGGCCGTGTACCGGTCGTCGCCCAGGTCGAGGATCTCGGCCGCGAGGCCGGCCCGGTCGAGGATGATTCGCGCCTCGGCGGCGAGGGTGCCGCCGGTGTACAGGCCCAGGATCCGCCCGCGGGCGCGGCCCGCCCCCGCCGCGGCGGCGCCGTCGGGCGTGGCGGTCTCGTCGATCGTCAGCGGGTGCCCGGCCAGCCTCGCCGCGGCGGCGGCTCCCCCCTCGAGGGTGCCGCGCACGAGGACGGGGCTGTCGGCGTCGTCCATGCCCAGCAGGCACGCGACCACCGGCTTGCCCAGCCGCTCCAGCCGGCTCAGCAGCCGCCCGGCGACCTCGGGGTCCGGCGGCTTGGACACCACCACCACCACCTGCGTGGCGGCGTCCTCGGCGACCATGTCGAGGGCGAGGTCGGTCATCAGGCCGCCCACCGCGGCGGACAGGTCCCGCCCACCCACGCCGATCAGCTGGGAGACGCCCGATCCGGCGTCGTCGAGGAGGCGGGAGATCTCCTGGGCCCCGGTGCCCGAGGCCGCGACGATCGCGACGGGGCCCGGGCGGACGGCGTTGGCGAACCCCAGCGGAACGCCGTCGAGGATGGCGGTGCCGCAGTCCGGGCCCATGAGGAGCAGCCGCCGGTCGGCGGCCATCCGCTTGAGCCGGACCTCGTCCTCCAGCGCCACGTTGTCGGAGAAGCAGAACACGTGCAGCCCCGTGCGCAGCGCCTCCTCCACGACGATCGGCGCGTAGGTCCCGGGTGTGGAGACGGCCGCGAGCGTGGCGGAGCCCATGACCGCGAGCCCCTCGTGGAGGGTCTGCTGGGCGGTCTCGACGCGCGAGCCGCTCCCCCTGTCCGTGGCGGTCAGCCCCGCCACGGCGGCCTCGAGCGCCTCCGCGGCGACGGCGTCGTCGCGCGCGCGCACGGCGAGGACCAGGTCGTCCGGGGCGGCCGCCACGTCGGCCGGGAGCATCGCCGAGCGCCGCAGGATCTCCAGGTTGGCGGGTGTGGCCATCATGGCCCCCACGCGGATCACCCCGTCGCGCTTCTCGATCGTCGAGGCAAGCGCCATCAGGGCGACCGAGTCGCGGTAGAGGCGGGGGAGGATCTTTGCGGCGAGGGTGCCTGCTCCGGCGCTCATGCGCTCCTCCTGCGTGTCGCCGCCAGGTCGCGGTGCCCGGCCTGGTCGGGGATGAGCGCGGCAAGGCTGAACGCCACCCCGCAGGTCAGGTCCGTCCCCGAGGTGGCCCCCCACGTGCGGGCCGCGGAGAGGACCCCCGGGACCGCCGCGGGATCACCCAGCGCCGCGATGACGTCGTGCACGTGCTCGGCGAACCGGCCGGCCACGGCGGCGGCCAGATCATGCCGGGAGACGGCGGTCGTCCGGTCGAGCATCCCGGTCAGGTGCCGCGCGATGAGGTCGCGGGCCGCGCGGGGTTCTTGCGGGGCGGGCATCGAACCGGCGACGGCGTCCAGGGCCGCGAGCGCACCCACGACCACGTCGTCACCCGCCGGGGTGGCGCCCGGGCCGGCCCCGACGAGGCGGGCGAGCAGCCAGGCGACCTGGGGTCCGTCGCCGTCGAGGGCGGCCCGGACGAGCGGGGTCGCCAGGGACCGCAGGGGCCGGGGGTCCATGACGCCTGCGCCGGTCTCCCGCTGCTCGGCGTTCGCGTGCGCGACGAGCGCCGCGACCGACCGGGGGTCGGGGACGACCGGCCGGCTGCGCAGGTCGACCCGCTCGATCTGGGCCGCCGTCTCCCACGAGGTGAGGTCGACCGTCGTGGTGGCGGCGCCCCACCCGGTGGCCGTCGCCGCAGCGCCCCACCCGGCGCGCCCGGCGTCGCCCAGGCGCGCGACGAGTGAGCGGAGCTCCCGGGCGTCGGGCAGGCACGCGCCGCCCGGGACCAGGCCCCGCCGCCCGGCGGTCAGGACCACCACGGCCCCCGGCCGGTCCTGGTCGAGGGGTGCGAGAATGGCGGCGGAACGTCCGACATGGACGACGTGCAGGGCGGGCGCCCCACGCCAGGGCTCATGGCCCCGCTCGACGCGGACCCGGTGCGGAACTGGAGGTTTCCAGCGGCCCATACGAGGAATGTAGGGCGCGGCACCGCCAGCGCGCAGCGTCCAGATCAGACGCAATTTTGCTGTCCGCATGTCCTCATCGGACAAGGAGGTCCCGAGATGGGCGCCGTCACCGTCGGCGAGATCATGACGCTGCCCGTGCTGTCGGGGGCGTACGTGGTGGCCGGCGAGCGTGGGCTCGAACGGCCGGTGACCGGGGTGAACGTCATGGAGGTTCCCGACATCGAGGCGTTCGTCAAGCGGGGCGAGATCCTCCTGACCACCGCCTACCCCGTGCGTGAGCGGCCCGAGCGGCTGGTGGAGATGCTGCCCGGGCTGGCCGCCCGGGGCCTCGCGGCCCTGGCGATCAAGCCCATGCGGTACCTGGACCGTCTGCCCGAGCGGCTGACCGCCGAGGCGGACCGGCTCGGCTTCCCGGTGCTGATCGTGCCGGACCACACCTCCTTCAACGAGGTCATCGGGGCGGTGCTGGCGGTGGTGCTGGCCGAGTACGGCGCCGAGCCGGGCGGGGCCGAGGCCATCCGGGAACGACTGACCGGCGTCGCCCTCTCCGGCGGGGGGCTGGAAGAGATCGCCCGTACCCTGGCCGGCGCCCTCGCCAGGTCAGTGACGATCGTCGACGACGAGCACGCGGTGCTCGGCCGGGCCGTGCCTCAGCTGCGGGGCGGTCCCGACGAGCCGGTGGAGGGGGCCCGGGCGCCGTGGGAGTTTCCCATCACGGTCGCGGGGATGCGACGGGGCATGATCCTGGTCGAGGGGAAGGCGGAACCGACCCTTGGGCAGCGTCGCCTGATCCGTCAGTCGTGCTTCGCCGCCGGCATGCACATCGCCCAGGCGATGGCCGGGCTGGAGCTGGACCGGCGGTTGCGCGTGCTGTTCCTCGAGGAGCTGGTCAGCGGGCCGCACCTCGACGACTCCACGCTGCGGCAACGCTCGCGCCTGTTCGGCTGGCACCTGGCCGGAGACCTGGTGGTGCTGCTGGCGCGGTGCGACGCCGAGCTCACGGACCCCGAGGTCGCCGCCGCGGCCGAGCGGGCCCTGCCGCCGGGTTCCCTGGCGTGGCCGCGCGGTCACGAGGTCCTCGCCATCGCGCCAGCGGCACCGTTCCGGGCGGCAGGGACGGTGAGCCCCGACCACCCGACCGCCGAGAGCCGCTGGCACGCGGCCCTGCTCCACGCCGGCGCGCGCCGGGCGGCCCTCGCCGTCGGGCCGGTCGCGGACGGACCCACCGAGATCTCGCAGAGCTACACGGGCGCCCGGGAGACGCTCCGGATCGCCCAGGGCACCGGGCGCGACGTCGTGCGCCACGACGCGCTGGTGCTCGAGCGGCTGCTGCTCGCCCTGCCGAGGCCGCTCCTGCGGGAGTTCGTGGACGGCGAGCTCGGGCCGCTGGCCGCCCACGACCGGGTCACCGACTCCGACCTGTGCGGCACGCTCGCGACGTACCTCGGTGTCGGCAACGGCGCCGAGGCGGCCCGCCGCCTGTTCGTCCACTACAACACCATGAAGCACCGCCTGGCGCGGATCTCCGACCTCACCCGCGCCGATCTGCACGACCCGCGCACGAGGCTGACCCTTGCGCTCGCCCTCGAGGTCAGGCGGCTGCTGGCCTCCTCGCCCTGAGGGGTCGACGCCATGGCCGACCCGGACTGACCGGGGCGTCCTGCAGCATCACCGGGCTGCGACCGGGGGACAACTCTCGACAACCGCGCCCATTCCGGCGCCGCAGCAGGGAGACTGGGTCTGAAACACGTGAAGGGAAACCCAGCATGCCTCAGCCGACCACCGCCCAGCCGACCCTCGGGGCCCGGGAGAGCCAGATCCTTCGGGTCGACGGGCTCGAGTTCAAGGACCTGAACGGGAACGGGCGGTTAGACCCGTACGAGGACTGGCGCCTCCCGGTCGCGGAGCGCGTGGCGGACCTGCTCGGCCGGATGTCCACCGAGGACAAGGTCGGCATGATGCTGATCACGTCGCACTACATGGGCGCGTCCAAGATCATCGACGACCCGGACCAGGGCCTGCTGAACACCCACGAGAAGTGGAACGATACGAACCCCTGGGCCGCCGAGTCCTCCTCGACCCGCCACTTCGACCCGCCGGTGCTCGACTACGCCGGGTCGGAGAAGGCCATCAAGGAGCTCGGCCTGCGCTACCTCATCATCCGGGACAACCCGACCTCCTACGAGCTGGCCACCTGGGTGAACGCGCTGCAGGCGCTCGCGGAGTCCACGCCCCTGGGCATCCCCGTGGTGATGGTGAGCAACCCGCGCAACCACGTCTCCGACGTCAAGCTCTTCGGCATCGCCGAGGCCGCCGACCAGATGTCCCAGTGGCCCGGCGAGCTGGGTCTGGCGGCGACGCAGGACCCGGACCTGGTCGAGGAGTTCGGCCGGCTGGCCGGGAGGCAGTGGCGCTCGGCGGGCATCACCAAGGGCTACATGTACATGGCCGACATCGTCACCGAGCCCCGCTGGTCCCGCTCGAGCGGCACGTTCGGTGAGAACACGGAGCTCGCGGCGAAGATGATCGCCGCCGTGACCCGGGGCTTCCAGGGTGAGGCGCTGAGCTCCGGCTCGGTGTCCATGACCACGAAGCACTTCCCCGGCGGCGGCCCGCGCGACCGCGGGCACGACCCGCACTTCGAGCACGGCCGGTTCCAGCCCTACCCCACCGAGGGCAGCCTGTACCGCTACCACCTGCCGGTCTTCCAGGCGGCCATCGAGGCCGGGACGACGTCGATCATGCCGTACTACGCCACCACCAACAACGCCATGTCGGCCCCCCAGCTCCACGGCGGCCGCGCCTTCGAGGAGCTCGGGTTCGCCTACGACAAGTACCTCATCACCGAGGTGCTGCGCGGCGAGCTCGGCTTCACCGGCTACGTGAACTCCGACACCGGCATCTCCACCGGGATGCCCTGGGGCGTGGAGTCCCTGAGCCGGTCCGAGCGCTTCGCCAAGGCCATCGACGCGGGCGTCAACGCCTTCGCCGGGGACGGCAACCCCCAGCCGCTGCTCGACGCCGTCGCCGAGGGCCACGTCTCCACCGACGACCTCGACCGGTCCGTCGGCTACCTGCTCAGCGAGATGTTCTCCCTGGGCCTGTTCGAGAACCCGTACGTCGACCCGGACGAGGCGCAGGCCCTCGCCGAGGACCGCGAGATCCAGGCCCTGGCCGACTCCGCCCACCGCAGGTCCCTCGTGCTGCTGCGCAACGACCGCGGCCTGCTGCCGCTGGCCGCTGACGGCGCAGCGCCGGTCCGGCTCTACGTCGAGGCCTTCACCGGCACCGACCCGGAGGAGGAGACCGCGAAGGTCCGCCGCGAGGCCGCGGACGCGTTCGCCTCGGGCGCCGGCGTCGAGGTGGTCGGCTCCGTGGAGGAGGCGACGCACGCCCTGCTGTGGGTCCGCCCCGCGATGTCCCTGCTCAACGACACGCCCGACAAGGAGCTCTCGATCGCGCTCGACTCCGAGACCGGGATCGACGCGGACCGCATCGTGGAGATCGAGCGCACCCTCCCCACGATCCTCGCGGTGACCTTCTCCAACCCGTGGCTGCTGGACAAGGTGGCGCCCGGCGCGGCCGCCGTCGTCGGGACCTTCGGCGCGCTCACCGACGCGCTCGTGGACCTCGTCCGCGGCGACGTCACGCCGAGCGGGAAGCTGCCGTACACCATCCCCGCCGACCAGCAGGCGGTGCTCGGCAAGCACTCCGACATCCCGGGCGCGGACGAGCCGAGCGGGTACGCCTACAAGGACGCGACCGGCGCCGAGTACGTGTTCGGGTACGGGCGCACGGAATTCTGAGCCCCGGCGACGGCCCGGGCGCCCTGGGCTCCCGAGCCGTCGCCCCCCACCCCCCGCCGACAGGTCAAGTCCTGACGCGCAGTTCCGTCGCTGACCGGTCAAGTCCTGACGCGCCGCCCCACCCGTCAGCGGCGACTGACGTCGGCGGCGGGCACCCACACGCCGCGGACGTGCGACCGCCGGTCGTCGACGATGACGAGGACCACGCGGCGGGTCCACCCGGTGGCGACCGTGCGCACGAGCTGCTCCCCGGCGTTCTCCCAGACCAGCCGTGCGGTCACGGGTATCGGCGTGCGTGCGGCGGTGAACCGGCCGGGCACGGCACGGGCGTTGACGATGCGCTGCAGCCCTTCGTCCCACGCGAGCTGGCGGTCCACGTCCATCGGACCCACCCCTCTCCCGCGGGCCGCGCGCCTCGGCGGGGCGGGCCCGATCCGCCGTCGGCCGCGTCCTGAGATTCACCCTCGCTCGAACACATGTTCGCACAGAATCCGACCCCATCCGGACCGTGGCGTCACACCGACGCGACGACACCATTGACGTGACATCACTATGGTGTCACTCTGATGCACATGGACATCACCCCGTATGTCGAGGCGCTGCGCAAGGACCTCCTCACCGCTGCCGGAGCCGGCGGCGACGAGGCGCAGGCGGCGGCCGAGCGCCTCCTGCTCAGCCTCGAGCCGGCCGTGCGCCTGGCCCTCATGGATGCCCTCTCCCAGGCCGCCGCGGAGATCACCACCGAGCTGCCGGCCGGTTCCGTCGAGGTCCGGCTCAGGGGCCGCGAGCCGCAGTTCGTCGTCGAGGTCCCGACGTCGGCGTCCTTCGACGAGCCCTCGCCCACGACACCGGAGACGGAGGACGACGACGCGGACGGCGCTGTCGCCCGCATCACGCTGCGCATCCCGGAGTCGCTCAAGGTCCGCGTGGAGGACCTCGCCGCCAAGAGCGGGCGCTCGCTCAACAGCTGGATCGTCGGCGCGCTGCGCGTCGCCAGCCGCGAGCGGGTCATCGACATCGACCTCTCCGGCCTCCACGACCTCGGCGAGAAGGGCCGCGGCGGCCGCCCGCGCGGGCGCCGCATGACCGGCTGGGTCTGACCCACCCCTCCCCGCCCGCCAGCGCACCGACTCGGTGCACGAGCACAGGAGCACGACATGCACCACGTCTTCGAGACGCCCAGCCCCGTCGACCTCTACGTCGAGCTCGGCGCCGGCCACCTCACCATCCACGCGGACGACGTCACCGGGACCACCGTCGACGTCGAGGGCCGCGAGTCCGAGCAGGTGGCCGTCGAGCAGCGCGGCAGCCGGGTGGTCATCATGGCGCCGCGGCGGTGGACCGACCTCCTCGGTGCGACGGACCTCGTCGTGACCGTGACCCTGCCGACGGGGAGCGCCCTCGCCGCGAAGCTCGGCTCCGCGGACCTCCTCGCCACGGGCGGCTTCGGTGCCACCCGCGTCCGGTCCGGCTCGGGCGACGTCCACATCGACGAGCTCGCCGGCCACGCGGCCGTGGACACCGGGTCTGGAGCCGTCGAGATCACCGCCGCACTGTCGGACCTGCGCGTGAAGTCCGGCTCGGGGGACGTCCGCGTCGGCCGCGTGGGCGGCACGGCCGTGGTCGTCACCGGCTCGGGGGACGTGGTGCTGGGCGCCACGGAGCGTGACGTCGTGGTGAAGTCCGGCTCCGGCGACCTCCACGTCGGCGACGCCCACACCGACGTCCGGCTCACCACGGCCTCCGGCGGCATCATGGTCGCGGCGATCCGGCGCGGCACCGTGCGCGCCCGGGCGGTCTCCGGCGACGTCCGGGTGGGCGTGCCGCGCGGCATCCCGGTGTGGACGGACGCCAGCAGCATCAGCGGCGACGTCGCCTCCACGCTCGAGGGCGCCGGCCGGCCGGGCCGGGGGCAGGACTTCGTCGAGGTGCGCGCCTCGACGGTCAGCGGCAGCATCCGCCTCGAGCAGCTCGCCTGACGGCGAGCCCCGGGTGGTCGGTCAGCGGATCGTGACCGACCGGTCCAGCCACGTCAGCACCCGCTCCTGGCCGAACGGCCACAGGTCCGCGAGCGCGGCGGTGCCCTCGCGGGCGAAGGTCGGGGCTCCCGGCAGGGCGAGCCCGGCCCCGACGGTGCGCACGGGGGCGTCGTCGGCGAGCGCGGCGAGGCGGCGGGCGGCGGCGATGCCGGCGTCGAGGTCGCCGAGCTCGTCGACGAGCCCGATGCCCAGGGCGTCGCGGCCGCTCCAGATGCGTCCGCGCCCGATCTCGTCGACCCGCTCGGCGCTGAGGCCGCGGCCGGTGGCCACCCGCTGGACGAACCGGTCGTACACCTCGCGCATCATGCGCTCGGCCCAGGCCCGCTGATCCTCGGAGAACCCGCGGGCGGTGCTGGCGAACAGGGCTCGCTCGCGGCCCACGACCTCGGGGTTGAGCCCGTGGCGCTCGTTGAACTGGGTCAGCACCGGCTTGCCCACCACGACGCCGATGCTGCCGGTGAGGGTGTACGGGCTGGCGACGATGCGGTCGGCCTGCGCGAGGACGTAGTAGCCGCCCGAGCCGGCGATCTCCCCCATCACCGCGACGACGGGTTTACCCAGCGTCGCCACGGCCCGGCAGATCACGTCCGACGCGAGAGCGGACCCGCCGCCGGAGTCGACGAACAGCACGACCGCCTTGGTATGGGAGTCCCGCTGCGCGCGGCGCAGCGCGGCGACCACGGTCTCCGACCCGGCCCGCGGCCCGCCCAGGAAGGGCAGGGGCGGCCCACCGCGGCTGCGGCCGCTGACGATCATGCCGACCACCGGGACGACGGCGACGCCGTCGGCATGCCGGGTCAGCTTCTTGGCGGAGAGCTGCGGCCTCATGAGCTCGAGCGCGCGGCCCCAGTGCGGGTCGACCGGCGTGACGATCTCGTCGTCGTAGGCGATCCGCGTGATCAGTCCGGCCTCGAGCAGCTGGTCCGCGTTGGTGAGGTCGGCGTCGAGCCAGGCCCGGGCGCGCTCGACGCCGACGCCTCGCGCCCCGGCCAGCGCCGCGAGCCACCCCTCCTCGGCGGAGCCCAGGTAGGCGGTGAGCTGCTCGCGGTTGAACTCGTCCATGTGGTCCTGCGAGAAGGGGGTCAGGGCGGACTTGTACTCCCTGATCCGCAGGTTCTCGAACGTCACGCCGTGCCGGGCGAGGAAGGCGCCGAAGAAGACCTGCTCGGCGGCGAAGCCGGGCACCGAGACCTCGGCCGACTCCGGGGCGACGACCTCCGTCAGGGTGGCCGTGGCCAGGAGGCTGCGCATCGAAACGTGCGGGAGATAGGCGACGACCCGCTTGCGGGCCGCGAGGCGGCCGAGCACCGTCCCGATGGCCTCGGCGGTCGCGAGGCCGGCCGTCAGCCCGGTCACCCGGACCAGCACGCCCTTGACCCAGGGGGTCTTCCCGATCCGGTCGAGCCGCTCGGCCAGCCCCTCGAACGTCTCGCTCCGCTGCAGCACCGCCTGGACGGGCGCGAGCGAACGGTGGGTGGGGTAGCTCCCGTGGAGGTCCATCACGACCCAGTCCGGGCCTCCGCCCTCGTGCGAGTCACGGCCGAGGGCGAGGCGGATCATCTCGGGCAGGCGCACCATGCGATCAGGCTAGTAGCGGGACCGGAAGCGGCGCGGGGCAACGGGCGGCCCGATCGGGGGCGCGCGTGGGGGCCAGCCGGATCGCGCCACAAAGCCCCGAGGCACGGGGGGCACACGCCGACCACACGCCGCGCGGCCGCCGGCCCCAGGCCGCGTTTGTGGCGCGATCCGCACGCCGTCGGCGCCCGCGCCGGCCGCGGCACGGCAGAGTGTCCCCATGTACTTCGTCGGCATCGACCTCGCCTGGGGCGAGCGCAACCCTACCGGCGTGGCGATCCTGGACGCTGACGGGTCGCTCATTCATGTCTCCGCGCAGACCACGGACGAGACGATCACCGCCGCGCTCGCGCCCTACCGCGAGGAACCCGTCCTGGTGGCGATCGACGCGCCGCTCGTGGTGACCAACCCGACCGGCAACCGGCCGTGCGAGGCGGCCCTGAACCGGGACTTCGCCCGCTTCGACGCCGGCGCCCACCCGGCGAACACCGGCAAGCCCGAGTTCGCCGGCACGCCGCGCGGTGCCCGCGTGGCCAAGGCGCTGGGACTGGACATCAACCCCACCTCGGGGCGCGCCCGGCGTGCCATCGAGGTCTACCCCCACCCCGCCACGGTGGTGCTCTTCGGGCTGGGCCGGACCCTGAAGTACAAGCAGCGGACCGGCCGGAGCAGGGCCGAGCTGCGCGAGGCGCTGCTGACGCTGGTGGCCCACATCGAGGGTTTGGCCGACGCCGACCCGGCCATGGTGGTCACGGAGCACGCGGGCTGGCGCGAGCTCGTGGCACGGGTGCGGTCCGCCCGGCGCAAGAGCGAGCTGCGCGTGGCGGAGGACCAGATCGACGCGGTGCTGTGTGCGTACGTCGCCCGGTTCTCCGTCGCCCACCCGGAGCGCACGACGACGTACGGGGACCTGGACACCGGGTACATCGTCACCCCGACGCTGCCCGAGGGGCTCACGCCAACGCCGCGGAGGCGAAAGGCCGGCGCCGGCGCGGCGGCGAAGACGGGCGTCGGCGAGCCGGGCGTCGGCGAGCCGGCGGCGAGCACCGGGAAACCGGGCGCCAGCATCGGGGAGCCGGCTACGGACAAGCGGGCGGCCATAGGCGCCGGGGAGCCGGCCGCCAGGGCGAGGGTCGTGGGGGCCGCCACCCCCGCCACCCCCGCACCGGGCGGGGCCACCACCCCGGCCCCCGTCATCGAAGCCGGCGCAACCGGCGCGTCGGGCACCACCGCCAATGCCGACGTGGCCGCGCCGAACGCGCCGAGCGCGCCGGCCGCGGGCGACGGGGACCCCGTCCGGCGCGCGGTGCAGGCCTACGCCTCACAGCGCCCGGCGCTCGTCCGGATCACGGCGGAGTACGTCGCCCTGATCACCGCGCTCCTGGACGAGGCCGGCATCAACTACCTGACGGTCACGGGCCGCACCAAGAGCGTCGAGTCGTTCGCCGGCAAGGCCGCACGCACGGTGGACGGCAGGCCGGCCTTTCCCGACCCGTTACGCCAGATCACCGACCAGATCGGGGTGCGGGTCGTGACCTACGACCTCAGCGACGTCCAGACCGTGGTCGATCTGCTCGCCGACCAGCTCGTGCTGCTCGGCGACCGGGACATGGGGCTTGAGACGGCCCGGGAGGGGCGGTTCGGCTACTCCAGCCGGCACGTGCTCGTCACGCTCGACGCCACCCGGGCGACCGCTCCCGAGCACGCGGACCTGCGGGACCGGACCGCCTCGGTGCAGATACGCACGGTCCTCCAGCACGCGTGGGCCGAGTTCGAGCACGACATCCGCTACAAGGGCACTCTCCCCGAGGAGTACGCCCCGGACCTCAACCGGCGTTTCACGCTCGCGGCCGGGTTGCTCGACCTCGCCGACCGGGAGTTCTCCGCGATCCGGGACCGGCTGCACGAGAGCGTGACCGACCAGGAGCCCCAGGCCGACGAGGAGGACCCGCGGATCAGCGCGCAGGACCTGGCCGCGTACCTCGCCGGGCGGTTCACCGACGCCGGCTGGTCCCGGACCGACCACTACGCCTGGGTCTCGGGCCTGCTGCTGGAGCTGGGCGTCACGTCGCTGCTGGAGCTCGGCGACGTGCTGCGATCGGTGGACAGCGCCGCGATCAGCGAGCGGATGGGCTACCGGTACCCGCCGGGCGCCGTCCGCCGTCTCGACGACGCCCTGCTCGAGGTCTTCGGCGACCGGTACCTGGGGCTGCACGGCAACGCCAAGCGGGTCGACGCGCTGCGCGCCCGGCTGGACAAGCTCCGCGGGTGACGGGGGCGAGACCCGGCCCGGCCGCCGACGCCGAGAGCGCCGAAACGGTCAGGCGCTGCAGGACCTCGAGGTCCGCGCCGTCGGCCGCCGACCGCCGCCGGTTCCTCAGGAGCCCGCCGGCACCCGCACGGACGACGCGCCGCGGGCGGCGCGCCAGTCCAGCCGGATGTGGTCCGGGTTGAGGTCCGCCACCGAGGTGACGCCGAGGAGCTGCATGACGACGCGGATCTCGTCCCGGAGGATGTCGATGGCCCGCTCCACGCCGCTCCGGCCGCCGGCCATGAGGCCGTACAGATAGGCACGGCCCACCATCGTGAAGTCCGCACCGGCCGCGAGCGCGGCGACGATGTCGCCGCCCGACATGATCCCCGAGTCCAGGATGATCTCGACGCCGGGGCCGACGGCGGATCGGATCTCCGGCAGCACGTGCAGCGGCACGGGCGCCCGGTCCAGCTGGCGGCCCCCGTGGTTCGAGACGACGATGCCGTCCACGCCGCGGTCCGCCGCCCGGGCGGCGTCGCCCACCGTCTGGATGCCCTTGACGAACAGCTTGCCGGTCCAGGCCTCGCGGATCCAGGCCAGGTCGTCGAAGGTCAGGGTCGGGTCGAACATCTTGGTGATGAGATCGGCGACCGAGCCCGAGTGGCCGGAGAGCGACGCGAACGTGAGCGGCTCCGTCGTGAGGAAGTTGAACCACCACTCCGGCCGGTAAGAGGCGTCGAGGACGGTCTTGACGGTCAGCGCGGGCGGGATCGTCATGCCGTTGCGCGCGTCCCGGAGCCGCGCGCCCGCCACCGCGGTGTCGACGGTGACGAGGAGGGTGTCGTACCCCGCGGCGGCCGCCCGCTCGACCAGGGCGAGGGACTTCTCCCGCTCCTTCCAGAGGTAGAGCTGGAACCAGCGCCGACCGTGCGGGCTCGCCATGGCGACCTGCTCGATCGACGCCGTGCCCATGGTCGAGAGCGCGAAGGGGATGCCGTTCGCGTGGGCGGCGGCCACCCCCGCGCGCTCCCCGGCCGCGTGCATCATCCGCGTGAACCCGGTGGGCGCGATGCCAAACGGCAGGGCGGAGGCGCCCCCGGCGATCGTCGTGCTCAGGTCCACCGAGGAGACGTCACGGAGCACGCCGGGGACGAACTCCAGGTCCGCGAAGGCCTGCCGCGAGCGCCGCAGTGCGATCTCCTGGTTGGCGGCGCCGTCGACGTAGTCGAAAGCCGCGGTGGGCGTGCGCCGCTTGGCGATCTTGCGCAGGTCCCAGATGTCGGCCGCCTGCCGCAGGCGCGCCCGCGTCCGGTCGAGCTCGACGGGCTTGAACTGCATGAGCGGTCGCAGCTCGCCCCACCGGGGCATCTGACGGTGCATGACAAACCTTTTCTTCTCAGGGGTGCGGGTGGCCGGGTCAGGCGTCGACGACGGGGCGGTTGCCCCGGTTGCCGACGACGAACACCGCGCCCAGGGTGACCAGCGAGCAGATCACGATGAACAGGGCGGCGAGCCACACCTGGCCGTCCACGGCCGCGATGAGGGCCGTGGCGATCAGGGGCGTGGTGCCGGCCACGAGCGCACCGTTCAGCTCGCGGGCGGTGGCGACCCCGGTGAAGCGGTAGCGGGCCGGGAAGAGGTTCGTCAGGAATGCCCCCTGGGAGCCGTTGGTCGCCCCGAGCGTGACGCCGTAGCCGATCGCCAGGCCGACCGTCACCAGCGGGAGGTCGCCGGTCTGCATGAGCTCGAAGAGCGGGAAGGCGTAGAGGGCGCCGAACAGGCCGCCGAAGCCCAGCACCCGGCGCGCGCCGAACCGGTCCACCATCTTCCCGCCGAGCGGCGCGGAGAAGATGCCGACGACCGAGCCGACCACGACCGCGGTCAGCGCCTCGGACCGGGTCATCCCGACCGTGCCGGTGAGGTAGGAGAGGGAGAACGCGGTGAGGACGTAGAGGTTGGCGTTGTGGCCGGTGGTGGCCAGGAAGCCGGCGAGCAGCGGGCGGCGGCTCTCCTGGAAGAGCTCCTTGAGCGGCACCTTCTGCTCGTGGGCCGCGGTGGCGCGCTCGTCGACCACGCGGGTGTACTCCGGGGTCTCCTCCAGCCGCCGGCGGATGTACAGGGCGACGAAGAACAGCACCGCGGAGACCAGGAACGGGATGCGCCAGGCCCAGCCGAGCAGCACGTCCTCGGGAAGGGTGGCGACGAACAGGAAGGCCAGCGTCGCCAGGGTGGTCCCGGCCGCCGGGGTCGCGTTGACCAGCCCGGTGTGGAAGCCGCGCTTGTTGGCCGGGCTCGTCTCCGCCACCAGCGTGAAGGCGCCGGCGAGCTCGGCGCCGGCGCCGAAGCCCTGGAGGCACCGGAAGAGCACCAGGAGCACGGGCGCCCAGACGCCGATCTGCGTCGCGGTCGGCAGCAGCCCGATGCCGACCGTCGCCGCTCCCATGAGCACGATGGTGAGGATCATGGCCGGCTTGCGCCCGTAGCGGTCGCCGATGTGAGAGACGATCACCCCGCCGAGCGGCCGGATGAGGAAGCCGACCGCGAAGGTCGCGAAGGCGGCGAGGGTGGCTGCGGTGCTGACCGCCTCGGGGAAGAACAGCGGACCGATCACGAGGCCGGCCGCGGCCCCATAGAGCGCGTAGTCGTACCACTCGATGAGCGTCCCGCTCATGGAGGCGACAAGGGCGCGCCTGACCCCGGGGCTCTGCCGGGCGTCGGTCCGGTCAAGGACTGCGTCGTGTGCGGACATCGTTGGCCTTTGGTCGAGCCGCCAGGCTGATAGCCCGGCGGCAGCTGGGGTTGCGACCCGGGACGTAGGTCCCGTGCGGTGGCGACCTTAGGCGGAAGTGTCGACAGTCGTCAATCACCTTCGTGACATGGCACACTTGCCGCCATGCGTGCCAGCGATGTGGCGGGGCAGTCCCCGGCGTTTGCCCCGATCCGGGCAGGCAGCCTCGTGACCGAGGTCCGCGAACAGATCCGCGAGGCGATCCTGAGCGGGAAGGTCCACGCCGGCGACCAGGTGCGCGACTCCGTCGTGGCCGGGCAGATGAACATCAGCCGCGCACCGGTGCGCGAGGCGCTCCGCCTCCTGGAGCAGTCCGGCCTGGTGGAGAAGACGGCCAACAAGCCGTACACGGTCAAGTCCTTCGACGGCGAGGACCTCCACGAGCTCGTGGTGCTCCGCATCGCCATCGAGACGACGGCGGCACGGGTCGTCATCGCCCAGCACCGGGACCTCGGCCCGGTGCGCGAGGCGCTGGCGGAGATGCGACGCGCGTGGGACCACGAGCGCGGCTCGGGGATGGACGCCGCCGACTGGGCATTTCACAACGCCATCGTCGTGGCCTCGGGGCAGCAGCGATTGCTGGCCCGCTACCGCGAGCTGGTGGACCAGATCATCCTCGCCTGGGTCCTGCACGGGCCGGAGCGTCCCCGGGTCACCGCCGGAGACGTCGGCGCGCACGCCGAGCTCCTCGACGCCCTCGACCGGGGCGTGGGGACCGGGGACCACGTCCCGGTCCAGGAGCTCCTGGTGAGCCACATCAAGTCCGGCATGGGCTGCGACGACCTCGACTTCTAGCAATCACCCGAGCAACAAAGGAACCCCACGATGAAGCTTTCCACCCTCCGCCACAACGGCCGCACCGCGGTCGTCCGCCAGGACGGCGACACCCTCGTCGAGATCGACGGTTTCCGGGACGTCGGACACCTGCTGCAGGACCCGAGCTGGCAGGACGTCGCGGCACGCGCCGACGGCGCCACGCACCCGGTCGAAGGTGCCGACCTCGCGCCGGTGGTGCCGAGCCCGGGCAAGATCATCTGCGTCGGCGCGAACTACCGCCAGCACATCCTCGAGATGGGCAGCGACCTGCCCGAGTACCCGACGCTGTTCGCGAAGTACGCGGACTCCCTGGTCGGGGCCTACGACGACATCGAGCTTCCCCCGGAGGACTCCTCGATCGACTGGGAGGCCGAGCTGGCGATCGTCATCGGCACGCCGGGCCGCCGCATCGACGAGGCCGACGCGCTGTCCCACATCGCCGGTTACGCCGTCCTCAACGACGTGTCGATGCGCGGCTACCAGTTCCGCACCAACCAGTGGCTGCAGGGCAAGATGTGGGAGAAGAGCACCCCGATCGGTCCCGCGCTCGTCACACCGGACGAGTTCGACGGCGACGCGGCCATCCGCACGGTCATCAACGGCGAGGTGCTCCAGGAGTCGACGACGGCGGACCTGCTCTTCGGGCCGACGGAGATCATCGCCTACCTGTCGACCATCACCACGCTCCGGCCGGGCGACGTCATCGCGACCGGCACCCCGGCGGGCGTGGGCTTTGCCCGCACGCCGCAGCGCTTCATCCGGCCGGGCGACGTCGTGGAGACGACCATCGACGGGCTGGGGACCCTGCGGAACACCGCGGTCGCCGGGGCCTGACCCGGGCGAACCGTCCCAGTCGGTGACCGCGGACGTGGCACGGCCCGGGGCACCCTAGGATCCTCGGGTGCCCAGCCGCCCGCTCAGCCCCGCGCGGCGCGCGTTCCCCTGGGCCGTCCTCGCCGGCATCGTCCTGGTCGCGCTGAGCCTGCGCGGCCCGATCGTCGCCACCCCACCGGTGATCGGCGAGATCCAGGCGGACCTGGGGCTCTCGGCGACGGCGTCCGGTCTCCTGACCGGCCTGCCGGTGCTCTGCTTCGCCCTCGCGACCCCGCTGGCCGCGTGGGTGATCCGCCGCGCCGGACCGGAGGCCGCCGTCCTCGTCTGCCTGCTCGGCGTGCTGCTGGGGACCGTCGTCCGCTCCGCCGGGCCGGCCCCGGTGGTCATCGTCGGCACCGTGATCATCGGGGCGGCGATCGGCATCGGCAACGTCGTCGTCCCGGTGGTGATCCGGCGCGACGTGCCGTGGCAGCGCGCCGCGCTGGCGACCGGGACCTACACCGCGGCGCTCAACGCCGGTTCCATGATCACGTCGGTCGGCACCGCACCGCTCGCCGCGGTGGTCGGCTGGCGCTGGGCGCTGGCGTGCTGGGCGGTCTTCGCGGTCGTCGGGGCGGCGTTCTGGGCGGTGCTGGCGCGGCGCCGCCGGCGCGCCAGGCTGCCGGACCCGGTCGCGGCCCGCCCGGACGAGCCGCGCCCCGCGGGGCGGGTGAGCCGGATCGGCTGGCTGCTCATGATCGCCTTCGCCGGCCAGTCGTTCTCCTACTACGCAGTCACCGCGTGGCTGCCGCTCCTCCTGGCTGACACCCGTGGGCTCGGTGCGGAGACGTCCGGTGCCATCGCCTCGGTGTTCCAGATCGCCGGGGTGGTCGGCGCCTTCGGCGTGCCGGTGCTCGCCGCCCGGACGCCGGCGTGGGTGCCCGCGGCCATCATGGGCCTGTTCTGGTGCTCCCTGCCGGTGGGCCTGCTCCTGGCGCCCGAGGCGTACACGACGTGGGCCCTCGTCGGCGGCATCGCCCAGGGCGGTGGCTTCACGGTGATCCTCTCCATCATCGCCCGCGTGACCCGCAGCAACCAGGAGGCCGCCGCGATGTCCGCGCGCGTGCAGGCGGGCGGCTATCTCGCCGCCACCTTCGGCCCACCCGTCGCGGGCGCGCTGCACGCCGCCACCGGCGGATGGGCCGCCCCGCTATTCCTCGTGCTGGTCGCCACGATGACCTTCGCGACGGGCGGCGTCGTCGCCGCCGTGACTGCGCGGCGCGCGCGGCCGGGCGGCCGCGCGGCCTGAGTCGGTCCCGTCCCGTGTGGGCCGCGACGGCGGAGCACGTGTCCAGGAGCGTCCCGCGGTCAGGCGATGCCGCCGCCGTCGACCACGAGCGCCGCGCCGGTCACGTAGCTCGACTCGTCGCTGGCCAGCCAGACGACGGCGGACGCGATCTCGTCCGGCTGCCCCATGCGGCGGAGCGGCCGGTCGGAGGACTCGGCAAGGAACGCCTGCTCGTCCTGCCCGAGCTGGCGGGCCTCGTCGCGCAGCATCCCCGTGTTCACGTCGCCCGGGTTGACCGAGTTCACCCGGATGCCCTGAGCGCCGTGGTCGATGGCCAGCGCGCGGGTCATGTTGACCACGGCGCCCTTGGAGGCGCAGTACGACAGCGCCTGGCCGCCGCCCTTCAGGCCCCACCCCGAGCCGGTGTTGATGATCGACCCTCCGCCCGCCTCGGTCATGACCGGCACGACGTGCTTCGCCATCAGGAAGATGGACCGCACATTTACCCCGAAGACCTTGTCCCACTCGTCGACGTCGATGTCCAGGGCCGTGGTCCGGCGGATGATGCCGGCATTGTTGAACACGACGTCCACGCCGCCGAAGGTGGCCACGGTCGTCTCGACGATCCGGCGCACGTCCGCCTCGGACGACACGTCGGCGGCCACGGCGACGGCCTCACCACCGGCCCGGACGATGTCCTTCGCAACCTCGTCAGCGGCCTCCCCCTTGATGTCCACGGCAACGACGCGGGCGCCCTCGGCGGCGAAGGCGAGGGCGGTGGCCCGGCCGATGCCCCCCGCCGCACCGGTGACGATCGCCCGCTTGTCCTTGAGTCGCATGGTCATGCTCCTTCGTTCTCGGGTGCGTGTACGGGGTACAGACTGGTGGTGGACGGCCCGGTGATGACGCGGACGTGGCCGGCAAGGCGGGCGTCCAGGTCGGCGTCGCCGGTGTCGACGAGGAGGGGCCGTCCGTGCAGGGCGGTGAGCTTGTCCTCGGTCGCCACGACGAGGAGTGGGTCCGGCCCCATGACCGCGACCACGGCCGCGGAGAGCTGCTGGTTCCCTCGCCCGAGGAGGAACCCCTGGCCGCCGATCACGGTGACGACAGCGCGTGCCGGTCCCCCGGCGACGACCGCGCGGAGCTGCTCCTCGCTCGCGTCCGCGAGGACCAGGCTTCCGTCACGCACGACGTCCACGCCCAGCGGGGTGAACGGGACGCCCAGGAGGCGGGCGACCTGTGCCGTGGTCCCGCCCGGGCCGAGGAGGTAGCTGACGTCCGGCTGCATGGCCTGGACCGCCCCGTGGGCGGCCGCCCCGACCGCCGCGCGCTCGGACGTGGGGGTGGGGGCCTTGCGCGCCTGTGTGCGGCCGGCGAGCACCGGGACGCGCACCAGCCCGTGCAGGCGGGGCTCGACCCGGCCGGTCCGGACCTGGTCCTCGTCGACGTCGAGGACCTCACGCTCCTCCGTGGCCACCTCACCGCCGAGCCAGGCCACGGCGAGCGCCCCCGCGGCGGCGGGGCTGACGGCGAAGCAGCCCGAGTACATCTTCACGCCGGCCGGGATCCCGAGGACCGCGACGCCGGCACCCGCGCCGGTGCAGACATCGCGGGCGGTGCCGTCTCCGCCGGCGAAGAGGACCAGGTCGGCACCGGCCGCCACGACGGCTCGGACGGCGGCGGTCGTGTCCGCGCCGGTGGTGGCCCCTTCCGCACCGGTGGTGGCGGAGGGGCCGTCCCAGACGACCTCCGCGCCGAGGCCCGCCGTCAGCGCGGCGCGCTCTCCCATCCGTCCCCCGGCCGTGACCACCACGGCGCCGGGCCGGGCAGCGACCAGTCGTTCGAGGGCGCGGACGGCACGCTCCTCGGCGCGCGCACGCGCCCCACGCTCTCGCGCAAGCCGCTGCACGGCCGGGCCGTCGCTGCCCTTGAGCCCGGCGGGGCCGCCGATGCCGGCGACCGGGTTGACGACCAGGCCCACGATGCCGCCCTCGCGCGCTGCCGGTGCCCGGGCCGGCCGCGTGCTCATCGGCGCGCCCGTGCGGTCACCGGAGCGCAACCGCCTCGTCGGCCGCCGGGCCGCCGGGGGCGTGCGGCGCCACGCCCACAGCGTCGGCCTCCCGTGCCGAGCCGCCGTTCTGGTGGGCGTGGGGGTACTTGCGCAGGTAGGCGCGCCACGTCGTGGCCCAGCGGTCCGGGTCGTCGAGGTCGTCGTGGTGGGTGTGGTGGACACTCTGGTGGTGCGGCGCGGTACGGACGAGCTCGGGATCCTCACGCGCCTCCGTTGCCACCCGCGCGATGACGTCGGCGTACTCGTCGAGCTCCGCCCGCGAGTAGGACTCCGTGGGCTCGAGGGTGAACGGCTGCGGCACCACGTAGGGGTGGTGGCTGGTCCAGTAGTGCATGCCGTAGTCGGCGGCACGCACGCCGATCTCCTCGGAGCTGACGCCCGTCTCCTCGAAGAGCTCCTGCCAGGAGTAGCGCACCTGCTCGATCCGGCGGCGTCCAGCGGCGTACGGCGCGGACGCGCCGGGGATCTCCAGGATGCGCTTCATGAGGTAGTTGTTGTTGAGGACGGCGACCTCGGCCACGGCGCGGAGCCCCTCCGCGCCGAGGGCCCTGATCCAGGAGTAGGCCCGCACGATGTTGGGCACGACCCCGTAGAAGGGCGCGACCTTGCCGATCGACCTGGGCCGGTCGCCGTCGAGGTAGAACCGGTCCCCGTCTCGCTCGACCACGGGTCCGGGCAGGAACGGGGCGAGCTTCTCCGAGACGCCGTTGGCGCCGGCGCCCGGCCCACCGGAGGCGTGCGGGGTAGCGAACGTCTTGTGCAGGTTGAAGTGGCACACGTCGAAGCCGGCGTCGCGGGCCCGGGTGATGCCGAGGATCCCGTTGGCGTTGGCCTGGTCGTAGGAGGCCAGCGCACCGACGGAGTGCGCCAGGTCCACCCACTCGCGGATGCGGGGGTTGTAGATCCCCGTGTCCTCCGGGTTGGTGACCATGATGGCTGCCGTGCGCCCGGAGAGCGCGGCCTTCAGGGCGTCGATGTCCGGGTAGCCCTGGGCGTCGGGGTAGACCGTGATGACCTTGTAGCCGGCGGCCTTGGCGGCCGCGGCGTTGGACGGGTGGGAGAAGATCGTCGTGATGACCTCGTCGCGCTGGTCGCCCTCGCCGTTGGCCTCGTGGTACGCGCGGATCATGGCGATGTTGGTCCAGATGGCGGCGGAGCCGCCCTGGGTGGCGAGCGAGATGCGGCTCATCCCGGAGATCTCGGCCAGCGCCCGCTCCGTCTCCCAGATGATCTCGAGCACGCCCTGCACGGTGTCCTCGGCCTGGAGCGGGTGCAGGTCGGCCAGCCGCGGGGTGGTGATGATCCGCTCGTTGACCTTCGGCGAGTACTTCATGGTGCACGTGCCCTGGCCGACGTCGACGTTCAGGTCCGCGCCCAGGTTCTCCTGGCTCAGGCGCAGGTAATGGCGCAGCACCCGCATCTGGGCGATCTCGGGCAGGGCGGGCGCCTCGGGGCGGCGCAGCGAGGCGGGCAGGTCCGCGACGACGTCGCCGACGGTGTCGCGCACGCCGGGCTCCGGCCGGGAGACGAACACGCCGCGCTCGCCGGGGGCGTGCAGCTCGAACACGATCGGCTCGTCCCACCGGGCCTGGTGGAAGCGGCGCAGGGCGGGCTTGGGGGCGATGGGCAGGCTCACGCGGCACTCTCCTGGAGGATCTCGGCAAGGGTGGTGACAAGGAGGTCGATGTCCGCCTGCGTGGTCACCTCGGTGACGCACACGAGCAGGCGGTACTCCCCGACGACGACCCCGGGCTCGATGTCCCGGGCACGGACGGCGTCGCGGACGTCCCGGGCGGAGCGGCCGGTCGCGCGGACGTCGACGACGAGCTCGCGGAAGTGGACGGCGCCGTCGGCAACGGCGACTCCCGGCAGCGACCCGAGACGGGCGGCGGCGTAGGCGGTGCGGGCCAGGACGGTCTCGCCGAGCTCCGCCATGCCCTTCGGGCCCATCAGGCTCAGGTACACGCCGGCGGCGATGCCCCAGAGGGCGGCGGCGGTGCCCACCCACTCCTTCCCCTCCTCGCGCAGGGCGAAGGAGGTCCGCTCGTAGGCGACGTCGCCGAAGCCGTACTCGCCGGGGACGTCGGTGGACGCGAGCCCGAACAGTCGGGAGGGGAGCTCCATGACGAAGCGCGGGTCGTCGTGCACGGCGATGAAGCCGCCGTGGCCGCCACCGAACCACTGGTGGACCCCCAGGGACTGGATGTCGCCGCAGACGATGTCGGCGCCGCTGTCGGCCGGCGCGGTGATGACGCCGAGCATGATCGGGTCGGTGGTGACCACGAGGAGCGCGCCGGTGGCGTGCGCCGCCTCGGCCAGGGCGGGGAGGGCCGCCTCGAGCGCGCCGCCGTAGGACGGGGTCTGCACCCACACCGCGGCGGTGTCGGCGTCGAGCGCGGCCGTGACCGCGGCCAGGTCCGCGGTGCCGTCGGTGGTGGGCACCGGGACGAGGTCGAGGTACGTCCGCACGTAGTCGGTGACCTTGGACAGCTGGTCGGGTGTGACGTCACTGACGACGAGGGCGCGGCCGCGGCCGGTGATCCGATGCGCCATCGCGAGCGCCGTGGCGCTGGCCTGGAAGCCGTCGTAGGTCGGGACCGTGACGACGTCCATGTTCAGCAGCTCGCCCATGAGGGACTCGTACTCGAACAGGGCCTGGAAGCGGCCGTGGTCCTCGTACGGCTCGCCGGCGTAGGCGGTGAGGAACTCGCTGCGGGAGATGACCTCGTCGACGACGGCGGGCACGTGGTGGTTGTAGGTGCCGGCACCGAGGAAGCTGAGCCGCTCCCGGGTGGAGCGGTTGCGCCCGAGGAGGCTTGTCACGTGGCGCTCGAGGTCCTGCTCGGCGAGGAAGGCCGCGGGCAGGTCGAGGCCGTCCTGGACGCGCAGGTCACCAGGCACGTCGGCGTAAAACTCCTCGACCGAGCTCGCGCCGACGGCCGCGAGCATCTCGGCACGCACGGCGGGGTCGCTGTTGGGGATGTACGGGTGGACGAATGGCTGGCTCATGCGCTCGGCCCCTTCTCGTCGGTGAGCGTGGTGAGGATCCTCACCGCGGGTGGTCGGTCGGTGGTCGGGTGGGTCAGGACGGTCACGTCGAACGGCCCGAGAGTCACGTGCCCATCGGCGGGCGGCGGGCCGGTGAGCACCCGCGAGTCCGCCGGGAGGTCGGAGAGCCGGACGGTGCGTCGGCCGTGGTTGAGGAGGAACGTGACGTCCGTCGCGCCGTCGGTCCTGGTGACGACCTCGACGTCGTCGGTGGTGCCGGGCGTGGCGGGGACGCCGGCCCCGCGCAGGACGTCGCGGAAGAGCGCGACGAGCCCGTCGTGGTCGAGGACGGCGCTCAGGTACCAGGCGGTGCCGCCGTCGGCGCGGCGGACGACGGCGGGCCGGCCGGCGAGGTCGCCGGAGCCGTAGGTGGCAACCACGTCGGCGTCGCCCGAGACCTCGAGCCACTCGCCCCAGGTGTGCGCGCGCCACGCGCGGCCGCCGGAGCGCAGCGTCTCGTGGGCGTCGTCGGGCAGGGGCCACCACTCGTCGACCGCGACGCCGAGCAGCGCCCGCAGCGGGCCGGGGGCGCCGCCGTCGTGCACCTTCTCGGTGTGGTCGACGACGCCGGAGAACGGGCCGACGACGAGGGTGCCGCCGCCGCGGACGTAGGCGGCGAGGGCGTCCGCCTGCTCGTCGGTCATGGCGTAGAGGTTCGGCACCACCACGATCTCGTAGGCGTCGAACGGGCCGGTGGCACGGACGACGTCGACGGTCTGGCCGAGGGCGAAGAGGGCGGCATGCCAGCCGCGGGCCTGCGTGGCCCAGTCGAGGCGCACCGAGGGGAGCGAGTCGGGCGCGGAGAGCCCCCACCAGGCGTCCCAGTCGACGACGAGGGCGACGGCGGAGCGGACCCGGGTGCCCTTGACCGCCGACAGGGCGCTCAGCTCACGGCCGAGCGCCGCGGTCTCCCGGTAGCTCCGCGACGCGGTGCCGCGGTGACCGAGCATCGCTGAGTGGAACTTCTCGGGGCCGAACCTGGCCTGGCGCCACTGGAAGAACATGACGCCGTCGGAGCCGTGGGCGACGGCGTGCAGGCTCATCGCCCGCATCTGGCCGGGCGCCTTGGGGACGTTCACGTCTCGCCAGCTGACGGCGGAGGGCGCCTGCTCGAGGAGCAGCCAGGGCTGTCCGCCCTTGAGCGAGCGCATCAGGCCGTAGTTCAACGCGGCGCCGACGTGGGCGGCGGGGTCGGCCGGGTCGGGGTAGGCATCGTCGGTGACGACGTCCTCGGCGGCGGCGAAGTCCCAGTAGTCGAGCTCGCGGAACAGGCTCATGAAGTTGGTGGTGACCGGGATGTTGGGGGTGATCTCCCGAAGCACGTCGACCTCGGCGCGGAAGAGCTCGAGGAGGGCGTCGGAGGAGAACCGCTCGAAGTCCAGCTGCTGGGTGGGGTTGATCGGCCCAGTGGCGCAGCGCGGGGGCTCGATGTGCGCCCACTCGGTGTAGTGCTGGCCCCAGCAGCTCGTGCCCCAGGCGTCGTTGAGACCGTCGAGGGTGCCGTAGCGGGCCTGCAGCCAGCGCCGGAAGTGGGCCGCCGACTCCGGGCACCAGCAGCGGGCGACGTGGTCCCCGTACTCGTTCGACACGTGCCACAGCGCGAGCGCCTCGTGGTCACCGTAGCGGCGGGCCATCGCGTCGGTCAGGCGCAACGCGTGCTCGCGGAAGACGGGCGAGCTCGGGCAGTAGGCCTGGCGCGAGCCGAACTCCAGCCGCACACCATTGCGGTCGACCGGCAGGACCTCGGGGTGAGCGCGCACCAGCCAGGCCGGCGGGGTGGCCGTGGCGGTCGCGAGGTCCACCCGGATCCCCTGGGACCACAGCAGGTCCACCACCCGGTCGAGCCAGGCGAAGTCGTACTCCCCCTCACGCGGCTCCAGCAGCGGCCACGAGAAGACCGGGAGGCTGACGAGGTTCACCCCCGCCTCGCGCATGAGGCGCGCATCCTCGGCCCAGGTCTCCTCCGGCCACTGGTCGGGGTTGTAGTCCCCGCCGTAGGCCAGCCCGTCCAGGCGGATGGGCCGGACACCGTCCTGCGTCACCGCTCCACCCCTCTATACTGTCTGTATTTTGTATACAAAACGTAGCGGACGCCTCAGCGGTAGGCAACCCCGAGAGGGTCACCCCTTGACGGCCCCGCCCAGCAGACCCGCCACGAACTGCCTCTGGAAGAGCAGGAAGACGACCAGGACCGGCAACGTCGCCAACAACGAGCCGAGCATGAGCCCGGAGTAGTCCACCCGCGTCGCCCCGATCATCGTGTTCAGCGCGACGGGCAGGGTGTACCTCTCCTCGCTGTTGAGCATGAGGAGCGGCCAGATGAACGCGTTCCACTGGGTCATGAACGTGTAGATCACCAGGGCCCCGATCTGCGGCTTGGAGACGGGCACGACGACCCGCCAGAACGTCCGCAGCTCGCCGGCGCCGTCGAGGCGGGCCGCCTCGAGGAGCTCGTCGGGGAAGTCCAGGAAGGACTGCCGCATGAGGAAGATGCCGAAGGCGCTGGCGAGGAAGGGCACCACCACGGCCTGGTAGCTGCCGATCCAGCCCATCGAGGCCATCATCTGGAACAGCGGCACCAGCAGCACCTGCATCGGCACCATCATCGTCACGAGGACCAGGCCCAGCAGGACGCCACGGCCGCGGAAGGCGTACTTGGCCAGGCCGAAGCCGCACATCACCGAGATGGCGACGCTGAGCACCGTGTACACCGCGGCGATGCCGACGCTGTTGACCATCACCCGACCGAAGCCCACCTCCTCCGCCAGGCGCGCGAGGTTGGCCAGGAGCTCGCCTCCCGGCAGGACCGGCACGGGCGTGCCGAACAGGGCGGAGGTCTGGTGCGTGGAGGCGATGAGCATCCAGGCGAAGGGGATGACGCTGACGACCGCCGCGACGGTCAGGACCAGATAGGCGGGAGCGCGGCGCAGGGCGGAGATCACGGCTTCTCCCTCGTGAGGCGCAGCTGGACGACGGAGATCGCCATCGTGAGGACGACGACCACCCAGGCGATGGCGGAGGCGTACCCGAAGTCGAACTGCTCGAAGCCCACCTTGTAGAGGTAGAGCACCGGGGTGAGCGTGGCGTTCGTGGGTCCACCGCCCGTGAGGATGACGACCTCGTCGAAAAGCTGGAGCGCCCCGATCGTCGAGGTGATCGTGACGAACACCAGGACCGGCCTGAGCTGGGGCACCACGACCCGGGTGAAGACCTGCCAGCCGTTGGCGCCATCGAGCCGCGCGGCCTCGTACAGCTCTTGCGGGACGGCCTGCAGGCCGGCGAGGAGGATGACCATGTTGTAGCCGGTCCACCGCCACGTGATCGCAGCGATGAGGGCCACGCGCGCCCACAGGGGGTTGTTGAGCCAGTCGACCGGGTCCAGCCCGAGCGCGCCGATCAGCTGGTTCATCGCGCCGTCGGTGGCAAGCAGCACGCGGAAGACGACCGAGTAGGCCACGAGCGACGTCACGGCGGGGAGGAACGCCAGCAGCCGGTACCCCGTGCGCAGCCGCAGCCAGCTCAGGTTGAGCAGGTACGCCAGGCCCAGCGCGAGGCAGACCATGAGCGGGACCTGCACCGCCAGCAGCAGCCCGGCGTTGAGCAGGCTCTGTGCGACCAGCGGGTCGTCGAGCATCCGTCGGTACTGGCCGAGGCCGACGAAGGTGGCGGCCCCGGCCTCGGTGGCGAAGAAGCTCTGCCAGAGGGAGGCGAGCAGCGGGTAGACGAAGAAGACGGCGAAGAGGGCCAACGCCGGCGAGACGAACCACCACCCGGCCATGCGGTGGCGGCGTCCCACCGGCCGCGGCGCCCGGGCGCGGTGCGCGGCCGCGCCCGGGACCCGCCCGGGCGCGGTGGCCGTGCTCGGCGCACCGCGCTCGAGGACCGCCACGTCAGCCGGCGATCTCGCGACCGGTGGCCGTGGCGATCTGCTCGGCCGCCGCCTGCAGCGCGGCCGCCGGGTCCTCGCCGTTGATGACGGCTGCGACGACGGCGTTCGCGGCGGTGTCGTTGGCGAGGGCGTCATCGGTGGCGTAGGTGATGGTGGGGATCTGCTTCGTCTGCTCGGCGAACAGCTGGAACACGGGCTGCCCGCCGAAGTACTCCAGCTCCTGCTGGAAGTACTCGTCCTCGAGCGCCGGCAGGTAGGCGGGGAACAGCCCCTCGTTCTCCATCATGGAGACCTGCGACTCCGTCCCGGCCAGGGCGAAGTCGATGAAGGCGGCCGCGAGCTCGGGGTTCTCCGCCTGCGTCGGGACGGCCAGGCCCGACCCACCGTTGTTGGCGGTGCGGGCTCCTCCCTGCTCGAACGCGGGCAGCTCCATGACTGAGAACTTGCCACTGAGCTCGGGCATCTCGCCGGTCAGGGTGCCGGTCCACCACACCGCCTCGGGGTGGAACGCGGAGCTTCCGTCCTTGGTGGCACCCACGCGGCCGTCCCAGCCGCGCACGTTCTGGAGCAGCCCGCGGGCGTTGATGTCCTGCAGGAGCGTGAGGGCCTCGACGGCTTCCGGCGAGGTGATGGCGATGTCGCCGTTCTCGTCGAAGTAGCCCTGCCCCTGCTGGTGCAGCATCATGCGAAAGATGGCGCCCGAGGCGACGTCGACCGACATGAGGGTATTGCCGGTGGCGGTCTTGACCTGCTCACCGGCCTCGACCAGGTCGGCCCAGGTCTCGATCGACGAAGGGTCGACGCCGGCCGCCGCGAGGTAGTCCGCGCGGTAGAACATGCCGACGGTGCCCGAGTCCCAGGGCGCGACGGCGATCGTGCCATCGGCGGTCGTGCCGGTAGACCACTTGAAAGGGTCGAAGTCTGCCTGCTTGTCCCCCAGGACGGGCCCGAGGTCGACGAAGCCGTCAGGGAACTCGGCAAGGTAACCGGGTGCGCGGTCCACCTCGATCGTCACGATGTCGGGCAGGCCGCTGCCGGCCTGCAGACCGACGGACAGCTTGTCGTAGGCGTTGTCGTAACCGACGTCGACGACCTCGACGCTCGTGCCGGGGTTCTCCTTCTCGAACGTCGCCGCGAGACGCTCGAGCGCGACGGCCGCGACGTCCCACGTCCAGACGGTGATCTCACCCTCGAGGGCACCGTCGGCGCCCACCGTGACGGGCTCGGTGGGTGAAGTCCCACCACCGGTGGCACATCCGGCGAGCAGCAGCATCGTTGCGGCCGCGGGGACCAGTGCCCGGCGAACAGCCATGGCGTTCCTTCCGTCGTTGTGAAGAATATTGCATACAGTACGCAAAACGAATATGCTGTCAATGCCGGATCCGGACTTGGAGGGCGACATGGTGATCAAGCGGACCGCGCTGCGCGCGCAGGTGCGTGAGGAGCTCCTGGAGCGCATGCGCAGCGGCGCCGTCCACCCGGGGCAGACGATCAACGAGGTCCAGCTCGCTGCGGAGCTGGGCGTGAGCCGGACGCCGTTGCGGGAGGCGCTCATCTCCCTCGAGACCGAGGGGCAGATCGCCAGCGAGAGCGGTCGCGGGTTTCGCTTCCTGCCGCTCAGCGCCCGCGAGCTCGAGGAGCTCAGCCCCATCATCGCGGCGCTCGAGTGCCTGGCCCTCGAGCTGAGCCCGCCCGAGGAGCTGGCCGAGCTCGGCAGGAACCTGCTCGTCCTCGCGCGCGATTTCAAGGACGAGGTGGCCCAGCACGCGCTCATCAACCAGCGCGACGACGAGTGGCACACGCTCATGCTCAGCGCCTGCCCGAACGGCCGGCTGATGGACCACCTCCAGAGCGTCCGGCTGGCGCTCCACCGCTACGAGTCGCTCCTCGTCCACGACGAGGCCATGGTCGCCCGAAGCTCGGCCGAGCACGAGGCGATCGCCCAGCGGCTCGTCGACGGTGACCTCGCCGGCGCGCAGGCCGCACTGCGGGCGAACTGGCGCAACGGCGCCCGCAGGCTGCTGCAGACCCTCGACTTCCAGACCGACCGCGCCAGCTGACCGCCCGGCGGCACACGACGCGCCGGTCGTCGCCCCCCGGGTCGGTGCACGCCGCCCCGGACGGTGCGCCGGCACCTCAGCTGCGCGAGAGCCGGACGGCGAGGTCCACGAACAGCGCCGCCGACCACCCGAAGGATGTCGTCGCGGTGGGGGCGCGTTCCCCCGTCAACGGGTTGACGTACTCGTACGGGCCGCCGGCCCGGATGACGCCTGCCAGTGCCTTCTCGGCGAGCGCGTCCGCCTCGTCCCGGAAGCCGGAGGCCTCCAGCCCGTCGACGAGCAGGGCACAGATGTTCATCCAGCTCGGTCCGCGCCACATGGCGTCGGGGTCGAACGCCGGGTCGTTGCGCGCGACGGTCGGCACTCCCCAGGGCGCGCCGAACAGGTCGGGATCCGCGAGCGCCTCCCGCAGTCGTGCGACGACCTCCCGCGGGAGGCGGCCCGTCAGCGTGGGCAGCAAGCTCACCACCGCGTAGGTAGGGAGGGCGCGGCCACCCGCGTGGGCGGCGAACATCCCCCGTCCCTCTTCCCAGGTGTCCAGGAGCAGCCGAAGCGTCCGGGTCGCCCGGCGACGGTGGTGGTCCGCCGCTGCCAGGTCACCGTCGCGGTGGGCCCGGCGGGCGAGCAGGTCGTCCTGGACCACGAGATAGGCGGCCAGGTCGGGTGATGCCACGGGCGGTGCGGAGTCGAAGATCGGGCTGTCGTCCAGACCGGAGGAGTACGGGTGGCCGTACTCGGGCATGCCGTCGCCGTCGGTGTCCGACCGCGCGAACCACCACTCCTGGGAGCGGGCGGCCACGCCGTACGCGGCGGCGCCCCAGTCCTGGTCACCGAGCACGTCGAGCACCTTCTCGATCGCCCAGGCCGTCAGGGGCGGCTTGGTCAGGGGCACGACGGCGTCGCTGCCCGCCACGCCAGAGCCCTTGCGACGCAGCGCCGCCAGATCGGCTGGGGGCAGGTCGGCACTCGAGGCGAGCACGCCGCCATCGTGCACGACGTCGGGGAGCTGACCGTCGGCCGTGGGATACCGCAGCGCCAGGTCGAGCTGGTGGCGCGCGAGCCCGGGCGCCCCATGGCGGAGGCCCACGGCGATGAAGTAGGCGTCCCACTGCCACAGCCCCACGTAGCCGATCTTGGAGGGCACCACCGCGTGGGCGTCGTCGTGGCCGTGGAGCCGGACCGCGTTCGCCCCGAGCACCCACCAGCACAGAGCGGTCATGGGCGCCAGGTCGGGGCGCACGGCCGGGCACCGGGACATCCAGCCCTGCCACGTGGCTCGCGTGGCCGCGAGGTGCGCGGCGTGGTCACCGTCGCTCCGCGCCGAGTGGTCACCGCCGACCCGCCCCGCCACGTCGAGCTCGACCCACCCGGCGCTGTCGGCCCGCAGGTCGAGGCGCTGCCCGCGCGCGCTCACCGTGACGCCGTGGGCCACGAGGTCGGTGCCGGGCGCCGAGGGCAGGGCGGTCACCCAGCCGCAGCCGGTGGGGACGACGGGCAGCTCCAGGGACGCCGACCAGGGTCTGGCCGTCGTCGTGCCGAGGCTGAGCGCCCCCGGACCGGCGAAGGTGAGGGTGACATGGCCGAGCTCGATGCGGTCCGGCGTCACCCGGGTCACCGGCAGCACCCGCCCCCCGCCGTCGCGGACGGTGAGGCGATCGACGACCACGCACTCCGCCGGGGGGCGCTCGTACTCGGCCGTACACACGGTCAGGGCGTCCGGTGGACCGGCCGCCGCCTGGTAGTCGACAGCCGTCGGCTCGGCGGTGCCCGGGAGCGCCCCGTAGCGCGGGTCAGCGCGCGGACGAAGCGCGGCCGCGTCGGCGCGTAGTACGAACAGCCGCGACGCGGGGAGGGTGAACGGCGTGTGTTCGAGGTCGAGCAGGTGCTCGACGGCCGCCATCGCCTCGGCCCCGGCCGCCGGCGTCACGGTCCCCGCCGCCGTCACGTCGCCCATCGCCCTACCGCCCGCCCAGGCCGGAGGCGGCCATGGACGCGATGATCCGCCGCTGGCCGAGGAGGAACGCGATGAGCATCGGCACGGTGGCGACCGCGGAGGCCGCCATGACGAGGCCGTAGTTCACGGCGCCGTACTGACCCTGGAAGCTCGCAAGGAGCAGCGGGACCGTGAACAGCTCCTGGCTGTTGAGCAGCACGAGCGGGAAGAGGAAGTTGTTCCACGTGTCCAGCACCACGATGATGCTCAGGGCGCCGAGGCCCGGGCGCAGGTTGGGCAGGATCACGGAGAAGAAGGTGCGCACCTGGCCCGCGCCGTCGAGCGTGGCCGCCTCGGTGAGCTCCCGCGGGATGGACAGGACGAACTGCCGCATGAGGAACACGGCGAAGGGGTTGGCCAGGGCTGCGGGCACGATGAGCGCCAGGTGGGAGTCCACCCAGCCGAGCCTCGCCATCAGGAGGTAGAACGGCACGAGCGTGACCTGCTTGGGGATCATCTGCGTGGCGAGGAAGACGAGGAAGAGGACCTTGGCGCCGCGGAACGGGATGCGCGCGAACGCGTACCCGGCCATGGCTGCGGTGACGAGCGTGCCCGCGACCACCAGCACGGCGATGTAGATGCTGTTGACGTAGGCGCGGCCGAAGGGTAGCGACTGCCAGGCCTGCGCGAAGTTGCCCGTGGTCGCCGGGGCGGGCAGGAGGCTGAGTGGGTCGGTGAGCAGCTGAGGGAGGGTCTTGAGGGAGGTCAAGAGCATCCACAGGAACGGCGCGACCATGAGCAGGCCGCCGACGAGGAGGACGGCGTGCAGGGCCACCCGGCCGGCCGGGGGCCGCCGTCGGCCGCTCCGACCCGACGGGCGCACGGCCGGGGTGCCGGCGCCCGCGGTGCGTTCCCCGGCTGCCGTGGCGACGGCGGTCATGCGGCCTCCTCGTAGTGCACGAGCTTCTTCTGCACCGCGAACTGGGCGGCCGTGATAACCAGCGTCAGCACGAGGAGGATGACGGCGGCCGCGCTCGACGGCCCGAACTCGAACCGGCCGAAGCCCAAGTCGTAGATGTGGTAGACGATCGTCCTCGTGGCGTTGTCGGGTCCGGCGTCGGCGGTCAGCAGGAAGACGGTGTCGAAGGTCTGCAGCGAGCTGATGAAGGCCACCACGGAGGAGTAGAAGAGGACGGGTGAGAGCAGGGGCATCCGGATCCGGAGGAACATCGTGACCGGCCCCGCACCATCGAGCCGGGCGGCCTCCACGACCGTGGACGGCACGTTCTGCAGGCCGGCCAGGATGATCACCACGTTGAGGCCCAGTGAGCCCCAGATCGTCACGATGCACACGGCCAGCAGCGCGAGGCGCGGGTCTCCGAGCCAGTCCGGCGGCGCGATGCGGAAGATGCGGCTCAGCGCGGCCGAGAGCGCACCGTCCGCGCGGAAGAGCTGCTGCCAGATCATGGCGACCGCCACGGAGGACGTGACGACGGGGGCGAAGAAGAGCACCAGGTACAGGGCTCGCGAACGGAGCTGGTCGAGCGCGACGGCGATCACCGTCGCGAGCCCGAGCCCGATGGGTACGGTCACCAGCGCGAGCAGGAGGGTGTTGATGATGGAGCGCAGGAGGAGCGGGTCCGTGAGCTGGTCGGCGAAGTTGGCGAGGCCGACCCACTCCAGGTTGGTGAGCCCGTCCCAGCTGGCGAAGGCGAGCACGAGGCTGACGACGAAGGGAAGGACGACGAAGGTCGCCATGCCGAGCAGCTGAGGGCCGACGAAGAACCATCCCCACCGGCGGTCGGCCTTCCGCCACGCCGCCTCACGGGGCTCGGGCGGTGACTGCCGGGCGGACCGCAGCGCTTGCGCGACCCTCAGCTGCTGGCTCACCGGCCCTACTTGGCCGTCTTCTCGGCAACGAGGCCCGCCGCCGCGCCCAGCGTCGTCGGGGTGTCGCTCTTGCCCTCGTACAGCGTCAGCATGAGGGAGCTGATGTCCGTGGCCAGGCCCGGGACGACGGCCTCGGCGGGGTAGTTGGCGAAGCCGATGTCGCGCATGTCCAGGAAGGTCTGCGCGTGCTCGGGATAGCCGTCCTCGAGGACCACCTCGTCGGCGCCCTTGATCGACGGGACGGCGTTGCCGCCGCCCCGCAGCCGGAAGCTCTGGCCCTCCGCGCTGAGGAACTCGGTCCAGAAGGTGAAGGCGGCGTCGACGTCGGACGCGTCGGGGTTGATGGCGAGGTAGCTCGCGGCCACACCGGTGGGCGCGGCCTTGCCGTCGGGGGTGGGCCACCGAACGATGTCGTAGCTGTCCTCCTCGCCGGCCGAGCGCACGGTGCCGATCGTGTAGCGGCCCTGGGCGAAGAAGCCGGCCTTGTGGGTGAGGAACATCGTGTCGGCTCCGGCCCCCTCGGGCATGGTGTCGGCGACGGCGAAGGTGCCCTCCTGGAAGTAGCGCGCCAGCGTGTCGACCGCCTCGACGGTGGTGGGGTCCTCGGCAGCGACGAACGTGCCGTCGTCGGCGTATGCGGCGCCGCCCTGGGCGGAGATCCAGCTGTAGTGCGTGGCCCAGTAGTTCCAGAACATCGACCCGGTCAGGCCGGCCGCCGCGAGCTTGTCGTTCATCGCAAGGTACGCGTCCGTCGTCCAGGCGTCCTTCGCGGCGAGCTCCGCGGGGTCCTCGGCGATGCCGGCCGCCTCGAGCGCCACCTTGTCGTACCAGAGGGCGTCCGGGTTGGTGTCGTTCGGCGCGGCATAGATCTCCCCGTCGGACTCGGCGGCACCGAAGATCCCGGGGTAGAAGTCCTCCGGCTTGGTCTTGCTCTCCTCGGAGCCCATGCGGTCGCTGAGCGGGAGGAGGACGCCCGCGTCGACGAACTGGCCGAGGCGGTCATCCCCGATGTAGAAGACGTCCGGGGCGGTGTCCGAGGTCAGCTGGGACAGGAGCTTGGAGTGATAGTCGTCGTAGGAGGCGACCGGTTCCAGCTTCACGCGGATGTCGGTGTGGCGCTTCATGAAGTCGGCGTTGAACTCCTCGAAGCGGCCGAGCTCCTCGGGTGTGCCCCACGTCGACCACACCACGCTTCCACCGTCCTCTCCGGCGGCCGAGCCGCTTGAGCCGCTGCACGCCGCGAGCGTGAGGCTGAGGGCGGTGGCGACGCCGAGGACGGTCGCGGTGCGCGAGCGGAGAGTGAGACGAGTCATCGTTGGCCTCGATTCGTTGGCGCCGGGGAGTGGCGTGAGTCTCCGCATTCTGTATACAGAATGCATTGATGTCAACGGTGCTGCCATGATGACGCCGTGAGCCAGTACCAGGCATCGGGTGACCGATACGCGGCATCGACGTTCCGGCGCGCCGGCCACAGCGGCCTGGACCTTCCGGCCGTCTCCCTCGGCCTATGGCACAACTTCGGGGACGCCCACAGCTTTGCCAGCCAGCGCGCGATCCTGCTCCGCGCATTCGACCGCGGCGTGACGCACGTCGACCTCGCAAACAACTACGGCCCGCCTCCCGGCGCCGCCGAGGCGACCTTCGGGCGCGTCCTCGCCACGGACCTGCGGCCGTACCGCGACGAGCTCGTGATCAGCACCAAAGCCGGCTACGACATGTGGCCAGGCCCGTACGGGGACGGCGGCTCCGCGAAGTACCTCACGGCGTCCCTGGACGCCTCATTGCGCAGGACGGGCCTGGACCACGTCGACATCTTCTACTCACATCGGCCGGACCCGAGCGTGCCGATCGAGGAGACGGCCGGTGCCCTGGCCCGCGCGGTGCGCCAGGGCAAGGCGCTCTACGTCGGCATCTCGAACTACTCCCCCGCGGAGGCGGTGGCGGCGAGCCGTGCGCTGACCGGCCTCGGCGTCCCGCTCCTGATCCAGCAGGAGTCGTACTCGATGTTCGACCGGCACGTCGAGCAGCCTGTGGAGATGCGCGACCCCTGGCTGCGCGGGGACGCTGCAGGGGCACCCGGGAGGGCGCCGCGGTCGCTGCTGGAGACGGTCGAGGAGCTCGCGATCGGGCTTATCGTCTTCTCGCCGCTCGCCCAGGGCCTGCTGACCGACCGGTACCTCGACGGCCGGGTGGCGGCGGGGTCGCGCGCCTCGGTGGGGCACTTCCTCAAGGCGGGCCGCATCGACGAGGAGTACCTGGCGCGCGCCCGCGCGCTGAACGACATCGCGGCCGTGCGGGGCCAGTCCCTGGCCCAGCTGGCCATAACCTGGCTGCTCCGGGACGAACGCGTCACGTCCGTCCTGGTCGGCGCCAGCTCGGTCCGCCAGCTGGAGGACAACCTCGCGGCGCTCGAGGCGGCGCCGCTGACCACGGACGAGATCGAGGCGATCGAGCCCTGGGCCGTCGACATGCCCGAGGACGACTGACCGCGAACGCCGGCCCGGTCAGCGCGGTCATGCGCCGCCGGGACGGTGCCGCGGCGGCGTGACCCCACGAGTTCCGCCACCCTGGACCGTCAGGACGCCTCGGCGGCGCCGAGGCTGGCATGGCGGCGCACCCACGCGACGACGAGCTCGAGGACGCGCTTGTCGACGGGCCGGCGGATCTCCTTCTTGTACCCGTTGACGGAGGCGGGTCCGTCCTGGCTCCGGAGGAGGTGGCTGACGTCGGGCACCTCGTGGGTCTCCACGGGGCCGCGCACGAGGTCGGCGATGGCGTGCAGGTCTGCGGGGTCGGTCTGGACGTCCTTGCCCCCCGTCACGGCGAGCACGGGGACGGCGATCCGCCCGAGGTCCGGGCGGGGGTCGTAGGCCATGAACTCCCGGGTCCACCGGGCGTTGATGCGGACGCCGTCGACCCGCGCCTCGTCGGTGGTCGTCGCCTTGACCTTCGCGTGGTTCTTCGCCACCCGCGCCTCGAGGTCGGTGCGGAGCAGCCGCAGCATCACCCGCACGGGTTTCGGGAGCGTCGGGGCGATCCGGGCCGCCTGCCACCGGAGCAGCTCCTCGCCGGGCGTGGCCGAGCCGCTGAGGAGGACGACACCCGCCACCGGCAGCGTCGTGTGCGCGGCGAGGACGGTGGCGATCAGGGCGCCTTCGCTGTGCCCGACGACGGTGAGCGCCCCCGGGTCGACCTCGGGCACCGCGGCGAGCGCCTCGAGGGCCGCCCGCGCGTCGTCGACGTTGTCGGTGAAGCCGGCGGCGCGGAAGCGCCCGGTGCTCTCCCCGACGCCGCGCTTGTCGTAGCGGAAGGTCGCGATGCCCGCCGCCACGAGGGCGTCGGACAGCTGCCGGGTGATGTCGAGCCGCATCCGCCGGTGGTTGGAGTCGCGGTCGACCGGACCGGATCCGGGCACCAGCAGCGCGGCGGGGTGCGGGCCTTCGCCGTCGGGCGTCGTGAGGGTGCCGGCGAGCGTCTGGTCACCGGAACGGAAGTGGAGCGGCATCTCGGGCACGTCGGTCTCCCTATGTCAGCGGTCGTCAGCGGGTCGGGGCGAGCGCGGCCGCGAGGCGCGCGGCGTCGTCGACGTCGAGCAGGAGCTCGGCGTACGGCTGGCCGTCAAGGAGCACGCGGAGGGCGGGTCGGCCGCGCCGGACGGAGACCAGGGTCTTGCCCGAGCGGCCGCGCCACGTGCCGATGGCCCGCGCCCCGGGCAGGCCCAGGCCGGGCGAGCGGACCCCGTGGACGGCGGCGAGGCCGTCGGCGACGACCTCGGCGGAGCGCACGGAAGTGAGCGGGAACTGCTGGTTCCGGATCAGGCCGGCGACCTTCTCGCGGGTGGTGAAGGAGATCTGGAGGGCGGTGGGCTGCACCGTTGCTGTGGTCATGGCAGTAGCATTCTCAGTTATGAGAATGTTGTCAAGTGTGATTCTGTGGAGAGGTGCCCGAGATGCGAGCGGCTGACGTCCTGCTGCACCCGGTCCGCCTGCGGATCGCGCAGGCCTTCCTGGGCGACCGCTCACTCACGACCGGCGACCTGCACCGGGAGCTGCCGGACGTCCCGACCGCGACCCTGTACCGCCAGGTGGCGGTCCTCGCCGAGGGCGGCGTGCTCGAGGTCGCCGGGGAGAGCCGCGTGCGGGGGGCGATGCAGCGCACCTACCGGCTACGGACGGGCGCCGCGTCGGTCGGTCCGGACGAGGCGCGCACCCTCACGGCGGAGGAGCACCGGCAGGGCTTCCTCACCTTCGTCGCCGGCCTGCTCGCGGACTACGACCGCTATCTCGACCGGGAGGATATCGACCACGAGCGCGACCTGGTGGGATATCGGGTGAACGCCATGCATCTCACGGACGAGGAGATGCACGCCCTGCTCGACGATCTCCGCGCCGTGCTGGCCCCGCGCCTCGAGCTCGAGCCGGGCGGGGGACGCACCCGGCGCCTGTTCGCCACCATTCTCATGCCGGGCGACCCGGCGTCCTGAGCCGAACGGTCACAGCCGCCCGCGCACCGGGGTGCGCTCGGCCGGGTCGCCCCCGTCGGGCATGACCATCTCGGCGCGCACGCCGAGCAGCCGGATCTCCCGGTCCGGGTCGATCCGGGCGGCCAGCTCGGTGGCCGCGGCGACGACGTCGTCGCGCGCGCGGGTGGGCGCCGCGAGCTTCCTGCCGATCGCCTTGGTCTCGAAGGGGGCGTAGCGCACCTTGAGCGTGACCCGGAAGACGGGCCGGCCCTCCCGCGCGGTGTCCTCGAAGGCCTGGGCGGCGAGCTCGCGCACCGCCTCCACCACCTCCTCCGGGGTGGTGAGGTTCTGCTGGTACGTCGTCTCCCGGCTGTGGCCGCGGGCGATCCACGGGGCGTCGTCGACGACGGCGGGGCCGATGCCCCGGCCGAGCTCGCTGTACCAGACGCCCATCCGGGGCCCGAACTCGCCCACGAGCAGCTCCTGCGGGGCCGCCGCCAGCTGGTTCACCGTCTCGATGCCGTGGCCCGCCAGGCGCTTGGAGACCCGCGAGCCGACGCCCCACAGCGCGACGGTCGGGCGCTCCCCCATCACCTCGAACCAGTTCTCGGCGGTCAGCCGGAAGATGCCCCGCGGCTTGCCGAAGCCGGTGGCGATCTTGGCGCGCACCTTGTTGTCGCCGATCCCCACCGAGCAGTGCAGCGCGGTGGCCTCGAGCACCGCGGCCTGCGCGCGCCGGGCGAGGGCCTCCGGGTCGTCCGTCGTCGCCCCGAGGAAGGCCTCGTCCCAGCCGAGGACCTCGACGACGCCGCCGAGGTCCCGCAGCGTGGCCATGACCTGGTCGGACGCCTCCTCGTAGGCCGGCGCGTCCACCGGCAGGAAGACGGCGTCCGGCACCTTGCGGGCGGCGACCTTCAGCGGCATCCCGGACCCGACGCCGAACTCGCGCGCCGCGTAGGACGCCGTGGACACCACCGCGCGCTCCGTGGGGTCGCCCCTCCCGCCGACGATGACCGGCAGCCCGGCCAGCTCCGGGCGGCGCAGCACCTCCACCGCGGCGATGAACTCGTCGAGGTCGACGTGCAGCACCCATGGCCTGGCCCCGTTGCCCATGGCACGAGTCTGGCGGGAGCGGGCCGCCGTGTCGCCCAGAGCGCCGCCGGCCGGCCGCCGTCACTCCCCCGGCCGGCCGCCGTCGTCGTCTCGGTGAGGGAGACTTGGCGGCGTGACGGTCACCTACAGGTACGAGGTGGAGGTCCTGCACCTGCTCGTGTCCGCGGGGCACGCCTACTTCGGGCGCCCCCGGGACGGCGCCGCGGACGTGCCCACGACCGACGCGGACCGGGTCGAGGTGATGGCCGGCAAGGGCATCGTCGGCGACCGGTTCTTCGGCAAGGCCGCCCACATGGACGCCGCCGTGACGCTGTTCGCCGTCGAGGGCCTCGAGGCCATGGCCGCCGAGCTTGGCGCCGCCCCGTTCGATCCGCTCCTCACGCGGCGCAACGTGATCCTCCGCGGCGCGCACCTCGCCCCGCTGCTGGGCGAGGAGTTCGCGCTCGAGTCGCGGGGCGCCTCCGTGCGGCTGCTCGGCGGCAGACCCGCCAACCCCTGCGCCTGGATGGACCGGGTCCTCGCCCCCGGGGCGCACGCCGCGATGCGGGGGCGAGGGGGCATGCGATGCCGGGCGCTGTCGGACGGCGTGCTGCACCGCGGGCCGGCCGTGCTCGTCAGCCCGGTGCCGCTCGAGCCGGAGCGGGCCGGTGAGGCCCACGTCCGGCGGGCGTCCCGGCTCCCGTAGCCGGACGTCAGCGGGTGAGCCGCCGCCCGACGAGCGCGACACCCAGGGCGAGGGTCGAGCACACCGCCATGAGCACGACCATGGGGACGGCGGTGTGCTGGCCGGCCAGTCCCGTCAGCGGGCTGACGAGCCCGCCCATGAGGAACTGCAGCAGCCCGATGACGGCGGAGCCGGCGCCCGCACGCCCGGGCACCCGCGACTGGGCGAGGGCGACGGCGTTGCCCATGATGAAGCCGAGGCAGGCCTGGTTGAGGAACAGGTGCACCAGCGTCGGCCAGCTCGTGGTCCCGGCCACGACGACGGCGAGCCCGGCGAGGTTGACCCCGCAGGAGACCACCACCGCCGCCCGCAGGATGTCGGCGGGGGCGAAACGGTCGACCAGCCGGGTGTTGACGAGGGTGCCGAGGATGGCGCCGCCGGCGTTGATCGCGAACACGGCCGAGTAGGCGAGCGGGGAGAAGCCCAGGACGTTCTGCACCACGAACGAGGAGGCGGAGATGTAGGAGAACAGGGCGCCGAAGGTGAGGGCGAACGTCAGGGCGTGGGCCATGAACGCCGGCTTGCTCAGCACCGCCCACGAGTTGCCGACGACGACGCCGATCCCGCCTCGGTGGCGCCGCGCCCGCGGGAGGGTCTCCGGGACCACGAGCACCGTGCAGGCGAGCATGAGCAGCCCGAAGCCGGCCAGCGCCCAGAACACCGCCTGCCACGGGGCGACGGTGGCGATGACCCCGCCGAGCACCGGCGCGACCACGGGGGCCAGCGAGGCAATGGTAGCCAGGACCGAGAACAGCTTGGCCGCCTGCCGCCCGGTGGCGATGTCCGAGACGACGGCGCGGGCGATGACCACCCCGGCGGCCCCGGAGACGCCCTGCACCACGCGCAGCGCGATGACCACGCCGATGGTCGGGGCCAGCACGATGGCGACGGACGTGAGCAGGAACAGCACGTTGCCCGCCACCATGAGCCGGTGCCGGCCGAGGACGTCGGAGATCGGGCCGAGCAGGAACTGGCCCACCGCCATGCCCACCATGTACGCGGTGAGGGTCAGCTGCACCGCGCTGGCGGTCGTGCCGAAGAAGTCGGCCAGGTGCGGCATGGAGGCCAGGTACATGTCCGTCGCCAGGGGGCTGACCGCGCTGAGGATGCCCAGGGACACCACGAGGACCACCCGGTCCTTGGCGCCGGACAGCCGCAGGCGGGAGCGGACGGGTTCCTCGGCGGTCACGGCGGCATCCTACGGAGGCGGGTCGCGCCGCTGGGTCCGCGGCACACCTGTTGGGCCCCTCGCGGCTCGTGCGCGCACCGAGGCGGCGGGTCAGGCCCGCACGGGTCCGGCGGGTGCTGCCGGGATCGCGCTCAGGAACGCGGGCGCGTCGAAGTGGGCCTCCGCGAACGCCCGGTCGACGGCGGCGGCGACGTGCCGGGCGTCGCCGCTGTCGACCAGGGCGATGGCGGAGCCGCCGAAGCCGCCGCCGGTCATCCGCGCGCCACGGGCACCGTGCGCGCGAGCGGTCTCGACCGCGAGGTCGAGCTCGGGGCAGGAGACCTCGTAGTCACGGCGCAGCGACTCGTGGGAGGCGTCCAACCCCGACGCGACCGTGTCCAGCGCCGAGCCCTCGAGCTGCGCTCCCGGGTGCTGCGCGAGGCGTGCGACGAGGGAACGGACGCGCCCGATCTCGCTCACCACGTGCCGCACCCGCTTGCGCTGCTCGTCGTCATCCAGGAGGGCAAGCACCGCGCCCGGCGTGGTCTGCCCGGACTCGACGGCGTCGGCGGCCGACCTGAGCGAGGGAACGCCTAGCGCCCCCGCGGCGTCCTCGCACACCCGGCGGCGGCGCCCGTACTGGCCGTCGACAAGGCGGTGGGGGGCGCGGGTGTCGATCACCAGGAGGGTCAGCCCGGCGGCGGCCAGGTCGAGGGGCACCTGTCGGACGGCGCCGTCGCGGCAGTCCAGGAGGAGGGCGTGCCCGGCCTGGGCGCGCAGGGCGGCGGCCTGGTCCATGCCGCCGGTGGGCGCGCCGGCCACCTCGTTCTCGGCGCGCACGCAGGCGTCCGCCAGCCGGGCCCGCCCCGCGTCATCGCCGCCGAGCCGAAGCCCGGCGACGTCGTCGAGCGCCACGGCGACGGCGCACTCCAGCGCCGCCGACGAGCTCAGCCCCGCCCCGGCGGGCACGCAGGAGTCGACGGCGGCGTCGAAGCCCGGCACGCTCCCGGCGGCCGCGAGGCCCTCGCGTTCCAGGGCCCAGGCGACGCCCGCGGCGTAGGCCGGCCACCCGGCCACCTCCCCGGCCGTGCCCGCCGGGCCGAGGGTGTCGAGGTCGACCTCGCGCACGCCCGGCTCCTGGGCGCTGACCAGCCGCACGGTCCGGTCCGGGCGCGGGCGCAGCGCGACGAAGGTGCGGTGGGGCAGCGCGATGGGCAGGCAGAGGCCGTCGTTGTAGTCGGTGTGCTCGCCGACGATGTTCACCCGGCCCGGCGCGGCCCACACCCCTGTGGGCTCGGCGCCGAAGGTGGCGGCGAACAACCGGCGCGCGCGGGCCGCGCCGTCGGCGTCCGCCCACGCCTCCAGCAGCGCGCTCATGCCCGGTCACCTGCGGCCGCGCCGGGCTGGGCTGTGCCGGGCTGGGGTGTGCCCGTCGCGGGGGTGGTGGCCGGGGGTGTGGGGGGCTCGTCGGGCTGGTCGCGCATGACCTCGCGGAGGCGGTCGGCGATCTTCTCGGGGGTGGTGTCGGAGATCCAGGCGCCCATGCCGGACTCGGAGCCGGCGAGGTACTTGAGCTTGCCGGGGGCGCGCAGGACGGAGAACAGCTGCAGGTGCAGGCGCAGGTCGGCCCGGCCCTGACGGACGGGGGCCTGGTGCCAGGCGGCGATGTAGGGCAGCGCGATGGGCTCGCCCGCGCGCTCGCTGCCCGCGGGCCACGCGAAGTACCGGTCGCCGGCCTGGAGCACGCGCAGGTAGATCGAGGCCAGGTCGGCGCGCTCGGCCTCGTCCAGGGCGGGCAGGTCGGGCACGTCCCGGCGCGGGGCGAGGTGGACCTCGACGGGCCACCGGGCCGCGGCCGGGACGTAGGCCACCCAGTGCGCGGACTCGGCGACCACCCGGCGCCCGGCGCGCAGCTCCGCGTCCAGGACGTCGCGCAGCAGGTTGCGCCCGGTGCGCGCGCGGTGCGCCTGGGCCTGGCGCACCATCGTGGCCGTGCGCGGGGTCAGGTAGGGGTAGGCATAGATCTGCCCGTGGGGGTGGTGCAGCGTCACCCCGATCTCCTTGCCGCGGTTCTCGAAGCAGAAGACCTGCTCGACGCCGGGCAGCGCGGCCAGCGCCCGGGTCCGCTCGGCCCAGGCCTCGATGA